>NZ_JNXC01000025.1 GCF_000716595.1 Saccharothrix sp. NRRL B-16314 | reverse complement strand
GCGGGGTTCGGCGTCGGCCTGGCCACCGTCTGCCGCTACATCCACGAGGCCGTCCAACTCCTGGCAGCACTGGAACCGGACCTGGCCGACGCGCTGAAAACCGCCATGCGCAAGGCCTACGCCGTCCTCGACGGCACCCTGGTACCCATCGACCGCATCGCCGCCGACCGGCCGTACTGCTCGGGTAGCACAAACGCCACGGCATGAACGTCCAAGTCCTTGCCGACCCCGCCGGGCGACTGCTCTGGACCTCATCCGCACGGCCCGGCTCGGTCCACGACCTGACCGCGGCCCGCGCGCACGGCATCGTCGACGCCCTGGCCGGAGCGGGGATCCCATGCTGGGCGGACAAGGCATACCGGGGTGCGGGCGGCCCGGTCCGCGTGCCGTATCGCGGTAAGTGGCACAACCTCTCGCCCGGTCAGCAGGCGGTCAACCGCTCGCATGCCCGCATCCGCGCCCCGGGCGAACGAGCCGTCTCGATCCTGAAGGCCTGGCGGCTGCTGCGCAGACTCCGCTGCTCCACCACCCGTGTCACCGACCTGACCAGAGCCGTCCTCACACTTCACCTCAACGCTGGATGAGGTTGGAGAAGGCTCATTCAAACGTGGGAATCTTCCCGCCACGCATCATCGCAGTTCAGGCACCTGATCGCAGCATGCGGTCGAGGTTCGAGTCGTTCCCGGGCTCGGGTCATCCCGTGTGGGGTGGTCACGATGAGTGACTGGATCATCGCGCCGCTCGTACCCGGCGGCAGCCCGCCGACGACGCAGCCGAGGCCTTCCCGAGGCGGCGCGGGCACACCGCCGGCCGATCCCGAGGGTCGGCGGGAATTGGATCTGCGGCGCACGCCCGCGCCCGATCCGGGGAAGCTCCCGCCGATTCGTCTGCGGCACCTGCGCCGCTATTGCACGACGGTGCTGGATCACAAGGGCCGGTTGACGTGCGGCATGGTGTTCGACGTTCTCGGCTGGGAAGCGGGAACGCGGATCGACATCGCCGTGCACGCCGGGACCATCGTGGTGCGCGGCGTTCGTGGCGGCGAGTACCGGTTGAACGTCCGGCGGTTCCTGCACATTCCGGTCGCGGTCCGGCGCTGGTGCTCTTTCGGTGAACGCGAGCTGGTTCTGGTGCGGGCGGTGCCGGAGTTGTCGGCACTGGTGATCTGCGGCCAGGAGAACCTGGACCGGGCTTTGCCCGATCCGCGTCGGCTTGTGGACGCCGCCCGCGCCGTGGGGGTTCACGTCGAGGATTCCGGCGGCGGTGCGCCCGACAGGGCGGCGGAGGCCGGGGGAGCGGTGTCGCGGCCCGCCGCCGGCTCCGCGGGGACGGGACGTGGGCGTCGTGGCTGACTCCGTTCCCGATCCGGCCGACGTGGCGATGGCCACGCAGCTGCTGGCGCGGATCGTTTGGACGGCTGCGTGCCGGGGTATCGACCGAGGGTGAATCACGACCTTGAGAAACCAGGGTCGCACCTGGGGGATCGACCTGCCATGCCCGATCCGACCGAAGTGCGCTCGTCGGTCCACCACGCCGTGACCAGGCTGCGCGGCCAACTGAAGGTCATCCGCAACGAACTGGCCGACACTGGTGTGAGCGGGGAATCCGCTCCGTTCGCCGGATGAGCGGGACCACCGGCGGTGCAATCGAGCGGAGTACGGCGGCCGACACCGACCACGGGTCACAGGGGCGGATCCGGCACACCGATGTGGCTCCGACAACCCAGCGCGTGGAATCCATCGAGCTGTCGTCGATCGGAGCTGGTTGAACCGTCGGCGCGGCCGGGCTGGCGCTCGTCGTGGATTCTTCGCTCGTGTGGTGGGGGTGACGGGAGTGGACTCCGGGATGAACGTGTGGACGCGGGTCGAGACGCTGCCGGCCAGGCGGGCGGTGGTGGTGTGGGTGCGGGGCGATGTCGACCACCTCACGATCGAGTCCGTCCGTTCGGCGATCGGCGGGGGGTTCGCCGTGGCAGCCGCGTCACGCGCCGCCACACCGGCCGCCGGTGCCCGGGTGGCCGCGCCGGTCGAGGTGCTGGTGCTGGACCTGGCGCAGGTCACGTTCTTCGGGTCGCTGGGCC
Source organism: Saccharothrix sp. NRRL B-16314 (assembly GCF_000716595.1). Lineage (GTDB taxonomy): Bacteria > Actinomycetota > Actinomycetes > Mycobacteriales > Pseudonocardiaceae > Actinosynnema. The sequence continues at coordinate 101,887 of NZ_JNXC01000025.1, read as the reverse complement.
TGGTCACGTTGCTGCAGGCCCGCGAACAGGCGATCGGGTGTGGGTTGAGACTGTCCGTCGCGATCCCGCCAGGACATCCGATCAGACGGATTGCGCGGTTGACCACGGTCGACCGGGACCTCGAGCTTGCCGCATCGGTCGACCAGGCACTCGCTATCCCGTCTGTCGGCCGCCATCACAAGCCCGACCCCGCGTAGCCCGCCGAACCTGGAAACCTCTCGCATCCGACGCCGTTGACCAACGACCGTTTCGCCCGTCGATCGGCGTTGTGCTGGCGGCACCGGCCGACCGGCAATCCGATCCTGCCGGGATCGCAGATGCGTCATGATCGTATTGTCTGGCGCCGCGCCGGTCGACCAACGCCGCACGAGCGAGCTGAGCTGCGACGACGAACCGGTGATCCGACGCGATGACAGCACCGCAACACGACCCGTACCAAGATCATCTCAGGCTGGCCATCCAACCTTGCACGAGGTCGTGAGCGAGCCAATCCTCATTGCGACACTGGGGGTCGTTGAGGTTTGTCCTGTGTGAGGACGCCGTCGTACCGAAGGGGTCAGCCACGAACGTTACGAGGTGCTCCACCTGTCCGGGTCCGGCCTGGACGTCCTGCTCGACGGCCGGGCCTGGTGAGGTGAGTCCGCGGGTTGAGACACGAGCCGAACACCCGGCGCGAGCACTCGGACGCATTGTGCGAACGGGACTTCCTACCCGAGCCGAAGGGACCGCGCAGGGTCCACTCTGGACACGCCTGGGGGTCCCGCTCCGACTTGTGGAGGTTGGACCATGACGGACTTCTCTGCCCTGCGCGGTGCGATCGGCGGCACCGTCCTCACGCGTGACGACGACGGTTTCGAGGCTGCGCGGGCTGTGTTCAACAGCGCCATCGAGATCTCGCCCGCGGCCATTGCGCGGTGCGTGACGACCGAGGACGTGAAACAGGCCTTGGGGTTCGTCCGGCGCTCCGGGTTGCCGGTGGCGGTGCGCAGCGGCGGGCACAGCGTGGCCGGCGCGAGCCTCGTGCAGGACGGCGTGGTGATCGACATGCGTGGCATGGACTCGGTCACCGTGGCGCCGGACGCTCGGACCGCGGTGGTGGGCGGCGGTGCGACGTGGGCGGCGGTGGACCGGGCGACGCAGGCGTACGGCATGGCCACGACCGGCGGCCGGGTGTCCACCACGGGCGTGGCGGGGCTGACCCTGGGCGGCGGCTCGGGCTGGCTGGAACGCAAGTTCGGTTTGGCGTGCGACAACCTGCTGTCGGTCGACCTGGTGCTGGCCGACGGCCGCACGGTCACCGCGAGCGAGACCGACCACCCGGAGCTATTCTGGGCGCTGCACGGCGGCGGAGGCAACTTCGGCGTGGCCACGTCGTTCACGTTCCGGCTCCATCCCCTTCCGGAGTTCTCCTTTGCGCTGCTGCTCTGGCCGTACGACCAGGGCGAGGCCGCCACCACCCGGTTCCGCGACCTCGTGGCCGGCGCGCCGGACGAGGTGGGCGGAGGGGTGCTCTACATGACCGGGCCGCCGGCGGAGTTCGTGCCGCCCGGCATGGTCGGTCGGTTGTGTTGCGGCGTCCTGGTCACCTACGCCGGGCCGGTGGCCGGACTGCGCGAACTGGTCGCGCCCCTGACCGACATCGGACCGGCGTCGACCGTGCTGTCCGACATCCCGTACACCGAACTGCAGTGCATGCTGGACGATCCGCCGGGGTACCGGAACTACTGGTCCGCCGAATACCTGGCGGAGCTGCCCGACGAGGCGGTGCGGCGGTTCTGCGCGGGCGCCCACCACATGCTGTGCCCGTCGCCCTCGCAGCACGTACTGGTGCCGTGGGGCGGCGCCGTGGCAAGGGAGACCGAGTGGCCGATGCGGCACCGCGACATGCCTTGGGTGGTGCACCCGTTCGGCATGTGGGAGGACCCGGCCGACGACGAGCGGGCTCGGCGGTGGGCGCGCGACCTGCGCGACGCCCTCCAGCCGTGGAGCACGGGCGCGGTGTACCTCAACTTCATCGGCGACGAGGGCAGGGAACGCGTCGTGGCCGGGTTCGGCGCGGCGAACTACGCGCGCCTGGGGCACGTTAAGGCCGAATACGACCCGGACAACGTGTTCAACCGGTGGCACAACATCGTGCCCGCGGAGCCGCCCGTGCGATCGGGGCCCGGGCGGCGATGACGTCGCCGGGGTCCGGTTCGTCCTGACCGGTGGACTCGCCGGTGGGTGTGCTGCTGGAACGTGCCGTTCGTTCCAGACCAGGGTGCGGTCGAGCAGTTGACGTCGGCAGGTCCGGATCCAGCGCTCCATGGTTGTGTTCATTCGCGGGATGCGGACGCCGGGTCTGGCACCGTCGGCCGGCCGACCTTGACCACCCGCTCGGTGACGGCGGCCGTCAAGGCGATGGTGAGCGGGAGTTCGCGGCGCATCACCGTGACGGCGGCTCGGATGTGGTCTTCGATCGCCTCGACGGGGTCGCGGCCCGCGTCGACGTCGGCTTCGGCTGCTTCGGCCAGCGGGTCGATGAAGGGCGCGTGGACCCGGCCGATGAGTTCCTGCTTGCCGCCCGGGAAGTGGTTGTAGGCCGTGGCAGTGCTGACTAGGCCGTGGCAGTGCTGACACTGGCGGCCTTCGCGATGTCCTCGATGCGAGCCTCGTGCCAGCCGCGGCGAAAGACGTCGGCAGCGGCGGCCAGGAGTGCCTCACGGCTGCGGGCACGCTTTGTCTCGCCGCTGCGCTGACGAGCGTTGCGTGGATCTGCCCTCACCGCCTGAGTCCAGGCGATCCCGCTGTACCAAGCCTGTGCTTGCCGGAACTGCTGGGGATCACCCACCTGCCCTGGTGTCCTATCGACTGCCCGAAACCGGCGGAGTCGTGCCGCTGCTGCAAACCGTGCCATCCGTCCGCCGGTCTTCGATGCCGAGTGGTACAAGCCCCGCAACGTGGTCGAGCGGTGCTTCAACCCGTCCGGACACCTCGCGTTGACCATCCGCCACGGTCACCCCCGACGATCGGTGGGGGTGACCGTGGTCGATCGGCGGATCCGACGCTCCCCTGATGATCCATAGCGTTCTGGCCCATGAGGACACTCGTGGCCGGACTGGTGTTGGCCCTTTCCCCCGCACCCACGCCGATATCGATCGACACCTATCTGGACCAGGTGCTCGACGCGACCGGGTTGCCCGGCGTCTCGGTCGTCGTCACCCACGGCGACGAGGTCGTGCACGCCACCGGCGCCGGGCACGACGCGAACGGCGGTGCCGTCACCGGGAACACGCCGATGCGGGTCGCATCGGTCAGCAAGTCGTTCACCGCCGCCGCGGTGATGACGCTCGTGGAGGACGGCCGCGTCGGGCTGGACGACGAGGTGCACGATCGCCTCCCTCAGCTCCCGCCGCGCATCACCGTGCGCCGCCTGTTGAACCAGACCTCCGGCATCTCCGACGACTCCGTCGACATCGGACAGCTGACCGAGGCACGGACGCTCGCCGAGTACGTCGACCTCCTGCCACCCGTCGACGCCGCCGAGCCGGGCACGCGGTTCGCCTACAGCAACGTCAACTACAACGTCGCCGCCCGACTGGTCGAGGTGGTTTCCGGTCAGTCCTACGAGGATTACCTGCGCCAGCACGTGTTCGAGCCGCTCGGCATGCACGACAGCCTGGCCGGCGGCGACGCGCCGAACGGCTTCAACTCGCTCTACGGCATCTGGCTCGACCGGCCTGAGCTGGGCGACGGCCCGGCGGTCGGCGGGTCGGGCACGGTGATCACGACCGCGCACGACATGGGCCGCTGGCTCGTCGCGCAGAACGGCTACGGCCCGTTTGCCGCCGAGTCGCTCGACACCATGCACCAGCCGTCCGACGTGCACGGCTACGGCATGGGCTGGCAGCCCGACGGCAACGGCATGCTCGTGCACAGCGGCAACCTGTGGACCTACAACGCGATCCAGGCCATCGACCCCGAGTCCGGCTACGGCTACGCCGTGATGACCAACGGTGCCGCGCTCGTCGACGACACCGGCACGATCCTCGACGGGCTGATCGCGCTGAGCCGCGGTGAGACACCGGCGGAGCCCGGCAGCTCACGGCAACTCGTCGACTGGGTGCTCGCCGCGATCGGGCTTCTGGCCGTCGCGCTCGGCGTGCTCGGGGTGGTGCGGGCACGGCGCTGGGCGCAACGCAGGCACGGGCGGCGCCCGTGGCTGACGGTCGCGCGGCTGGTGGTCGTGGCGCTGCCCGCAGTGCTGTTCGTGTTCTACCCGCAGGTCGTGTCGTTCATCAGCTCGGGCCGGACGGTGCTGTGGGCGCAGCTCGGGTACTTCGCGCTGCCGCTCACGGTCACGCTCGCCGCGGCCGCGCTGGCCGGGCTCGCGGTGCTCGCGGCACGTGTCGTGCGGCTAGTGTCGGTCCGGTGAGTCTCGGGGTCCTCGCCGTCCTCGGCCTGGTCGGCGGGCTGAACATGGAGGGCGGCCTGCCGGTGTGGCAGGTGTGCGCGTGGGTGGTGCTGGCGGTGCTCGCGTACCTGCACGGCAGGCACGTCGACACCCGCTTCGGCTGGCAGGTCCTCACCGGGGTCGCGATCGCGGGAACGGCGGCCGTGGCTCTCCTGGACCGCCCCGAGGTGACGTCGGTGTTGATCATCCTGGTGATCACGATCGTGCTGCCACGGCTCGCCGGGCGGTACCGGCGACAGCAGGCGCTGCTGATCGCTGCTGAGCAGGAACGGGTGCGGCAGCTGGAGCGCGAGCAGGAGCACGTCGCCGAGCGGGCGCGGCTGCAGGAGCGGGGCAGGCTCGCGGCGGAGCTGCACGACTCGCTCGGCCACGACCTCGCGCTGATCGCGCTGCGCGCGGGTGCACTCGAGCTGTCACCGAGTCTGGCCGTCGAGGACGCCCGCACGGCGGGTGCGGTGCGGGCGTCGGCGGTGGCGGCGACAGACCGGCTGCGGCAGTCGATCGCGATGCTGCGGGAACGGGACGACGTGCCGCCGGTCGCGGTCCTGGTGGCGAACGCGCGGGACGCGGGCATGTCCGTGACAGTCGACGGGCTCGCCGACCTGCCGGACCTGGTGGAGCAGGCCGTGCGCCGGGTCACGCGGGAGGCGCTGACGAACGCGGCCCGCCACGCGCCGGGCGAGCCGGTGACGGTGACGATGACGGTCGCGGAGCGGCTGGTGACGCTGGAGGTCGGGAATCCGTTGACGGGTCGGGTAGGCAGGGGCAGCGGCCTCGCAGGGTTGGCGGAGCGGCTGCGGCTGCTGGGTGGCGAACTGGCGGTGACGGCCGAGGACGGGCTGTTCACACTGGTCGCACGGGTGCCACTGCCGTGATCAGGGTGCTGCTGGCCGACGACGAGGCCATGATCAGGGCGGGGCTGGCGGCGGTGTTGGCGACGGATCCGGAGATCACCGTGGTAGCGGAGGCGGCCGACGGGCGCGCGGCGGTAGAGCTGACGCACGCGCACCAGCCGGACGTCGTGCTGATGGACATCCGAATGCCGCGCCTCGACGGCCTCGCCGCGGTCCGCGAGCTGCGCGACGTCGCCCCGGTGGTGATGCTGACGACGTTCGACGAGGACGAGTACGTGGCACGGGCCTTGGAGGACGGCGCGAGCGGCTTCCTGCTCAAGGCAGCGGACCCGCGGGAACTGCTGATCGCGGTACGGGCGGTCGCCGACGGTGCCGCGTACCTGTCACCGCGGGTCGCCCGCCGTGTCCTCGCCGGCCTGCGGTCGGGATTGACGCGACCGGCGGCGGCGAAGCGCAAGGTGGAGGCGCTGACACCGCGCGAGCGGGACGTGCTGGCGCTGGTCGGGCAGGGCCTGTCGAACCAGGAGATCGCGGTGCACCTGCACCTGGCGGAGGGCACGGTGAAGGCGCACCTGTCCGCGATCCTGCGCGGGCTGGGCGTGCAGAACCGGGTACAGGCGGCCATCACCGCGTATGAGGCCGGGATGACGGAATAACCCAGTTCTCGAACCTGGGCGCCGTCGAGGAACGCGCGCCCGTACTCGCCGACCACCAGCGCGTCGATCCGGTCCGCATTGGCCGCGATGTAGCGCAGCATCGCCGCGGCCCGGGGCGGCAGGTGCCACGGCACCTGCCGCGAACATCCGACTTCGAAGTACTCGCCCACGATCACGCCATGCTCTCGGGTGAACCGGCGGGCGATGTCCAGTTGCCATGCCCGTGAGTGGCGTGGGTCCTGGTGTTCGTGAGTGGAGGCGCGACCGTAGAACAGGAACCGGAGACTCCCGACAGGGGCGGTATCCATCGCCGGGATGCCTGGCGGGGGTGGTGGCGGCGATCCACTCGGCGAGCGTGGCGGGACACGACAAGGTGGACACGGTCATGGCGCGGCTCTCGACGTCGGAGCTGGGGCTGGACTCCGAGGGGACGAGGTGTCTTCGCCGCGATGACAGGAAGTCCGGAGATACGCCCGGTTGGAGCAGCCCTAGACCAGTCGCATACCTTCGGGTAGGGCAGGCCGGGGCGTAACCCGCCCGCTCGTCAGGGGTGTCAGCGAGCGACCCACCGCATGGCACAGGGTCCGTTGCACGTCGGCCGCGTAGCTGATGTCCCACAGCCGCACGGCGCTGTCCTCGCCCCCGCTAGCGAGGGTGCGGCCATCGGGGCTGAAGACGACAGAGCGGACGGCCTGCTGGTGGCGCAGGTGAGGGCCGCTGATTTGCTTGCGGGTGGCTACGTCCCAAAGGCGCACCAACCCGTCGCCGCTGCCGGTGGCGAGCAGGGTGCCGTCCGGACTGAACGCGGCGGTGTAGACGGGTCCGGTGTGTCCGACGAACGGTTCGCCGGAGCGGTCGCGGGTGGCGGTGCTCCGGGTGATGATCGAGGAGGCGCCGGTCTCCCAGGAGCTGCTCGACACGCTCCACCGGCACGGGAAGTTGTGCACGGCTCAGGTCCGTGACGTCATCGTCGGGCAACCAGACGTCCGCGCGGGCGACCCCCGACGTCGCCGCGGAGATCATCCCATCCTGTTCACCGTGGAGTTGAACACGCACAAGTTCATGGCCGCTCCGCGGACCGTCCCCGTCGAGACGTTCGAGGGCGAGCTGGTTGCGATGGTGACCCACTACTTGAAGGGGTGAGCGCGGGGCGACGTCAGTCATCGACCTTGACACCTTAACGATGTTCAGCCAGGCTGAGCCGTAAGTGAACTTAGTTAAGGAGCGGGCATGACGGCTGTCGTCGAAGGTGGTCCCGACGCCTCGGGACAGCTCGGTTCCCGCAACCGCATCGTGATCGCTGTGCTGCTGGTCTCCACGTTCGTCGTCTTCCTCAACGAGACGCTCATGGGTGTCGCGCTGCCGGTGCTCATGACCGACCTGCAGGTCGAGGCGAGCGTCGGGCAGTGGCTCACCGCGGGCTTCCTGCTCACGATGTCCGTGGTCATCCCGGTCACCGGGTTCCTGATCCGGAGGGTGCCCACGCGCACCCTGTTCGCCACAGCCATGCTGCTGTTCAGCGCGGGCACGCTGCTCGCCGCGGTCGCGCCGGGGTTCGGTGTGCTGCTGGCCGGCCGCGTCGTGCAGGCCGGCGGCACGGCGATCATGATGCCGCTGCTGATGACCACGGTGTTGACGCTCGTGCCCCTGGGTCGCCGGGGCGCCCTGATGGGCAACATCTCGATCGTCATCTCCGTCGCACCCGCGCTCGGGCCCACGGTGTCGGGCATCGTGCTGGACCTGTTCGGCTGGCGCCACATGTTCTGGCTGGTGCTGCCGATCGCGCTCGCCGCGCTGGTGCTGGGCTTGCGGCTGATCACGAACGTCGGGGAGACCACGTCGGCGCCGATCGACGTGGTGTCCGTCGTGCTGTCCGCGCTCGGCTTCGGTGGCCTCGTCTACGGGCTGAGCAGCGTCGGCCACTCCAGTGGCACGTCGTCTGTCGTGGTGTGGGGCGCATTCGCCGTCGGCGTCGCGGGTCTGGTGGCGTTCGTCGCCCGGCAGCTGGTGCTGCAGCGGACCGACCGCGCCCTGCTGGATCTACGCACGTTCCGCTCCCGGACGTTCACCGTCGCCAGCGTGATGATGATGCTCACGATGGGAACGCTGCTGGGCACGGCCGTGCTGCTGCCGATCTACCTGCAGACCGTGCTGGTGCTGGAGCCGCTCACCACGGGCTTGCTGCTCCTGCCGGGCGGGCTGCTGATGGGGCTGCTGGGGCCGGTGGTCGGGCGGCTGTACGACCGGTTCGGCGCGCGGGCGCTGCTGGTGCCCGGCACAGCAGCCGCCAGCGCGGCGCTGTGGGCCGCCACGATGTTCACGGCCGAGAGCTCGCTGCTGCAGGTGGTCGGGTTCCACCTGTTGCTGTCGGTGGGGCTGGCGTTCGTGTTCACGCCGCTGTTCACCGCGGGCCTGGGAGCGGTGTCGCCGGAGTTGTACTCCTACGGCAGCGCGATCTTCAGCACCGCGCAGCAGCTGGCCGGGGCTGCCGGGGTGGCGCTGCTGGTCAGTGTGCTGTCGGTGCGGTCGTCGGCGCTGGCCGCCGAGGGCGTCCCGCTGGTGGAGTCGACGGCGGGCGGCGTGCACGCTTCGTTCCTGGTGGCGGCCACGCTGTCGTTGTTCACGATCATCGGGGCGCTCCTCGTCCGAGGCACGGCGCTCGGCGGAACACCCACGGCGCACTGACCGCAGCGCCTCATACCGAATTCCGAACCGCATCGTGATCACGATTCACCCAGGATCGAGATCGTGGTGGGGAACCTCGCCCCGACCATCCCAGGAGTGTCCGTGCCCATGGGAACGACCACGACCTGTCCGCTGCGCGTCCTGATCGGCGCCGACACCTGCCCGCCCGACATCAACGGTGCCGCCCGGTTCACCACGCGACTGGCCGCCGGCCTCGCCCGGCGGGGGCACGATGTGCACGTCCTGGCGCTGTCCGACACCGGTGCGGCCCCGTCGCCGGTCCAGCGGGACGCCGTGCCGGCGGTGCGCCGGCTGCGCTCCTACCGCGTCCCTGGCCAGGGACGGTTCCGCCTGTCTGCCCGGCCCGGCGGACGCGGGGGAGCAGCGGGTGCTGCGCCCGGACGTCGTGCACGTGCAGTCGCACTTCCAGGTCGGGCGCGGTCTGCTCGCGGCCGTCCGCGGCCAGGTACCCGACCGTCGCCACGACCACTTCATGCCGGAGAACATGCTGCGGCACGCCCAGGTGCCGGACGTGCTCGCCGACCGGGTCTCGCGGTGGGCCTGGCGGGACCCGGCCCACGTCTTCGGGGCCGCCGACGCGGTCGCACTCCCGCACCTCGTCCAGAACGGCCTGCTGCACCGCCCCGGAGACGTGGTCGGCCTCGCCGCGGCGCTCACCGCCCTGCTCGACGATCCGGCGACCTGTATGCGGATGGGCGCGTCCGGCCGGAAGGTGGCCGCGGCACACGACGCGGCCCTGGACGCGTTCGAGGACGTGTACTCCGACGTGCGCCGAGGCGCCGCCGGCGTGCGCGTCCGCCGCCCCGTCGCGGGCGAGCGGTAGTGGCGCTGCAGACCGAGCGCTCCCTGGAACAGGAGAAAGAAACCCTCGAGGCGGTCGGGTGTTCCCGGCTGCCACTACCTGGAGAGAACTCATGGGCCAAGTCACGTCGTTAGTGCGCCCGTCGGGTGTCGCGGAGGACAGGTGGAGCGGTCGACTGGTCGGTTGGTTGGTGATCCTCGTCGGGGCGAACCTGTTGGCCGACGTGGTCATCGTCGCTCCGCTGCTGGCGTTGCCGGACATGATGCGGCACTTCCAGACCGACCAGGCCGCGTGGCTCAACTCGAGCGCGATGCTGGCGGGCGCGATGTGGGCGCCGTTGCTCGGGCGCAACGGCGACATCCACGGCAAGCGCCGAATCCTCGTCGTCACCATGCTCGTCACACTTGTGGGATCGCTGGTCTGCCTGGTCGCGCCGAACGTCGTCGTCTTCGTGCTCGGGCGGTTCCTGCAGGGGGCGGCCATGGGAGCGGTCCTGCTCACGGTGGCGATCACCCGGCAGGTCTGCACCCCGCGGGTCGGGATGGCCGCCGTCGGCGTCGTGACCACAGGCGCGTCGGTACTGGGGATCCCCGCGATGTTCCTGCTGAACCCGGCGATCGACGCGTTCGGCTACCGGAGCGTCTTCGTCGTCGCCGCCGCTCTTGCGATGGTCTGCGCGGTCACCGTGCGGCTGTTCATCCCGGAGCCGCCGATCCGCTCCGGAGGGTCGGTCGACCTCGCCGGGGCGCTGCTGCTCGGTTCCGGTCTGGTCGCGGTGCTCGGTAGCGTCAGCATGGCCCCGGACGTGGGCTGGGCGAACCCAGGTCTGCTGGCCGCGCTGGTCGGCGGCGTCATCGCGCTGGCCGCCGGTGTGCGGCATGTGCTGCGGGTCCCCGAGCCGATCGTCGACCTGCGTGGGCACAGCGGGTTGCTGGCGTTGACGCTGGGAGCGGTGGCGCTCATGGCCGGTGCGGTGCAGAGCATGTTGCAGCTGAAGAGCCTTGTCGCGGAAGTGCCGCCCGAGCTCGGCCTCGGCTACGGCCTCGGCGGCGGCGACGTGGTGCTCGCGTTGTTCGTGCTGTCCGCGGTCGGGATCATGATCGGTGGTCCGGTGTCAGGTGTTCTCGCGTCCCGGATCGGTCCGGCGCGCACGCTGTTCGCCGGTATCGCGGTGGGCCTGTTGGCCACGTTCGGGATGCTCGTGGGCGTCTCGGTGCTCCCGGTCGGGCTGGTCTGCGCCACCCTGCTCGGTGTGGCCGCGGGCGCGGGCATCGCCTCCAGCTTCAACCTCGCGACCGTCATGACGCCGCCCGAGAACCACGGTGCGATCGGCAGCCTGGTGGCGGTCGTGCTCTGCGTCGGGTCGGTCGTGCTCAACGTCGTCGGCGTGATGGTGCTCAACGCGACAGCCACCGACTCGCTCGTCGCGGGGGTCGCCGCGAACTCCCTGGCCGGGGTGCAGCTCTACATCCTGATGGGTGGCGCGGCGCTCGTCGCGGCCGCGGTGCTCGCGACGGTGCTGGTGCGCAGGCGCCGGTGAGTCACGCGTCCGGCCGGGCGGCGATCCCGTCGAGGACCATGCCGAGGTGCCGTTCGAACCGCTGGGCGCCCTCGTCCTGGAGATGCCCGGCCTGCTTGACACGTGACGTGCCTTCGTCAAGCCGGGCGTCGCGCTGGTTGATCGAGTAGCGCGATGGATCGGCCCTGGCGGCCTGGTGCTGCTCCTGTTCCTCGATGACGAAGCCGACGACGAACGCCGTGACCAGGTCGATGGCGTCGTCCGGGTCGGCGGGCGACCAGCCTGACTCGGCCCAGCGTTCGAACAACGGCTCCTTCATGCACCGGCAGCATCGCGGTCTTGGCCGCAGGGGAGGGGCTGCTCGCCACACTCGGCGGTTCAATCCACAATGGAGCGTGGTTTACCGTTGCGACACAACGACGTCCGTTGGTCGTGCTCGGCTCGCTGGCCGCGCAGCGACTGGAAGCGCGGACGCCCGGTGTGCGGTTGTGGCTGGGCGGACAGTGGTTCGCGCCGTCCTCTACCCGGCCGTGCGGGCGAGCAGGCTCGGGCCCACCGCGGCGTTGGCGACCGTCTGAGTGGACAGACAGTGAGCACGCGCGTCCTCGTGGCGGAGGACGACCCGAAACGGTTCGGCGGTGCCTCGGGCGTCGGTGTTGCCGGTGGTGTTCTCGGGGGTGGTGCGGGGCCGGTGGCTCGTGTGCGTGACGGTGCGCGGGAGTCGTCTTCGAGGTCCACCCCGAGGTTCCTGGCGGTTTGGGTGATCCATGAGGCGGTCGGGTGCGCGGTGGCGCCCAGGACGCGGATGCGGCTGTTGGCGTGCTCGATCACCACGAGCGCATACAGGTGGGCTTCGCGCCGCAATCGCGGGCGCCAGTGCGTTGCTGATAGCGATGCTTCCGCGAGCGGCGATTGCAACCGTGCTGACGCGCAGGCGCGGAGGACTCACGCATCCGGTCGGGCGGCGAGCCCGTTGAGGACGATGCCGAGATGCCGTTCGAACCGCTGGTCGCCGTCGTCGTGGAGGCGCCCGGCCTCCTTCACCAGTGACGCGCCTTCGCCGAGCCAGGCGTCGCGCTCGGTGGTCGAGTAGCGCGTCGGATCGGTCGCGGTGGACTGGCGCCGCTCCTGCTCCTCGATGACGAAGCCGACGACGAACGCGGTGACCACGTCGACGGCGTCGTCGGCGTCGACGGGCTTCCACCCGGCCGCGGTCCAGCGTTCGAACAACGGCTCCTTCATGCGGACCACGTCCGGGTCGGTGATCCGGGTGCCGCTGAAAATGCGGGCCCCGTCGCGGTGGAGCAGGTACTCCGAGCGCAGGACGCGGGCGTAGGCGGTGAGGTCGTCGCGCCAGCCGTCGCCGGGCGGGATCGCGGCGAACGCGCTGCTCACTCGGCGCATGACCTCGGTGGCCATCTCGTCGAGCAGTTCCTGCTTGTTGCGCACGTGCCAGTAGAGGGCGGGGGCCCGGACGTCCAACCGGGAGGCGAGCGCGCGAACGGTGAGGGCGTCCATGCCCTGGTCGTCGAGCAGCTCAAGCGCCGCCGTGATGATCCGCTCCCGAGTGAGGCCCTTGGTCATGTTTGACAACTTAACACTGTTCAGGCACGCTGGGCTACAGCGTTGAACTTAGTTAAGGAGACCTGATGCGTGCTGCGATCGTCACCACCCCTGACACGTCACCCGTCTGCGGTGTCTTCCCCGAGCCGACGGTCCCACCCGGTCACGAGCCACTGCACCTCGTCGGTGCCGGCCTGCACAACATCGTTCGCGGGCTGGCCACCGGGCGGCACTACAGCCGCGGGCAGATGACGTATCCGATGGTGCCGGGCATCGACGCGGTCGCTCGCACCGGCGACGGGCGCCTGGTCTACACCGGATACGCGCGTCCGCCCTTCGGAACGATGGCCGAGTGGCTGGTCGCTCCCTTCCAGGCGGAGGTTCCGGAGGGAGCGGATCCACTCGTGATCGCCGCAGGTATGAACCCCGGCCTGTCGGGCTGGATGGTCCTCACCGCGCGACGCAAGGAAATGGGGACGTTGGGCACCGTGCTGGTGCTGGGTGCCACGGGGATGTCGGGCAGCCTTGCCGTGCAGGGGGCGTTGGCGCTCGGAGCGGAGCGGGTCATCGCCGCCGGGCGCGATCCGGAGGTGCTGGAGCGGCTGCGCTGCGGGGGAGCGACGACCGTGTCGCTGGCCCACAACGGACCCGAAGGCATGGAGAACGCCCTGGCCGACGCGGTGTCCGAGACGTCGCCCGGTCTCGTGCTGGACTATCTGTGGGGACCCGTCGCCGAGGCCGCCTTCACCGCGCTGGGTCGCAGCGGCGAGGACACCGAGGCGAACACGGCCTACGTGCAGATCGGCTCGCTCGCGGGCTCGAAGGCGTCGCTGCCCGCGGACCTGCTGCGCAGCAGGCGAATCCGGATCACCGGGAGCGGCGTCGGATCGCGGTCCGCCGAGGAGATGTTCGCCGAGGCGCCCGAGATCATGGCCCGCTTCGCCGACGGGTCCCTGCAGCTGCCCTACACCGCGTTCCCGCTGAGCCGGGTCGGTGAGGCGTGGGCGCACACCGGCCGCACCCGCGCCGTCGTCGTGCCGGATTGAGCCGTCCATCCATCAGAACGTGATCGGCGAGGGGAAAGCCATGCAGAAGAGGGCACTAGTGGTGGGGCTCGGGATCGCGGGGATGTCCGCGGCCATCGGGCTGCGCCGGGCGGGTTGGACACCCGTGATCGTCGAACGAGCAGCCGAGCGTCGGACGGGGGGCTACTTCATCTTCATGTTCCCGGAGGGCGTGGAGGCCGCGGCCGACCTGGGGATCGCCGACCACCTGCACACCCGCAACCCGGAATGGCGACCGGGCGGGAACTCGTGGTCGGTGGATCGCCGGGGCAGGCGGAAGCCGGCTCTGGGCTTGCTGGACGCGCCCAGCGGGCTGGCAGCGGTGCTGCGCGGCGACATCGAGGCCGCGTTGTGGCAGGGCATCACCGGCGACGGGACCGAGGACGCGGTCGAGGTGCGGTTCACGACCACTCCGGTCGAGATCACCGAAGGCGCCGGCGGGGTGCGGGTCCTGCTCGAGGACGCCGGCACCGGGAAGCAGTACCGCGAGGACTTCGATCTCGTGGTCGGCGCGGACGGGATGCGCTCGAGCGTGCGCAGGATGGTGTTCGGTCCGGACGAGGACTACCTGACGAACTGGAAGGCGATGATCTGCGCGTTCCAGATGAAGGAGCAGGTTCCCTCCTACGAGGCGAGCGACAGCATCATCGTCTCGCGCCCCAAGCGCGCGATGTGGGTGTTCGGACTCGCCGACCACGCGCCCTGCGCATGGCTGACCTACCGCACCGAGGACACCCCGGACCGGTTCGCCGGGCCGTCGATCGAGCAGGTGCGCGCGGCCTTCTCCGGGATGGACGACGATCCCGTGGTGCGCCACGTCCTGGACTCCCTGGAGGAGGCACCTGACCACGTGTTCGACTCGATCCACCAGGTGAAGATGCCCCGGTGGAGCACGGCGCGGGTCGTGCTGGTGGGGGACGCGGCCTGGTGCATGAACACCTACTCGGCGATGGGCTCCTCGTCCTCGCTGCGCGGCGGCGCCGCACTGGGCGTGGCCCTGCGGGAGCACCCCGGCGACCTCGCCGCCGCTCTGGACGCCTGGGAGACCGGCCTGCGCCCCTACATCACCAGGCAGCGGCGCTCCGCACGGGTCAAGCAACAGCGGTTCGTCCCGTCCAGCCGCCCGGCAGAGGTGCTGGTTTCGGTTGTCCTCGAACTGATCCGCAAGGTCGTCCACCGTCGGATGACGGCGGAGTACACCGCATCGTCGGCTCCGGCCGCCCTGTCCGGCACGGCGCGGTGACGACCATGCGGAAGAGAGCACTGGTGGTGGGGCTCGGGATCGCAGGGATGTCCGCGGCGATCGGGCTGAGCCGGGCCGGGTGGACGCCGGTGATCGTCGAACGGGCACCGGAGCGGCGGACCGGGGGCTACTTCGTCGGGTTGTTCCCGGAGGGTCGGCAGGCCGCGGTCGATCTGGGGATCGCCGACCACCTGCACACCCGGAACCCGGAGCAGAGGGCGGGCGGGAACTCGTGGTCGGTGGATCGTCGGGGCAGGCGCAGGCCGGCTTTGGGATTCCTGGACCAGCCCGGGGAGCCGGCAGCGGTGCTGCGCGGCGACATCGAGGCCGCGCTGTGGCAGAGCATCACCGGCGACGGGACCGAGGACGCGGTCGAGGTGCGGTTCGCGACCACCCCGGTCGCGATCACCGAGGGTCCTGCCGAAGTGCAGGTCCTGCTCGAGAAGGCCGGCACCGGTGCGCGGTACCGCGAGAGCTTCGACCTGGTCGTCGGCGCGGACGGGATGCGCTCGAGCGTGCGCCGGATCGTGTTCGGTCCGCACGAGGACTACCTGACCACGTGGAACGCGATGATCTGCGCCTTCCAGCTGAAGGAACAGGTGCCCTCGTACGAGGCGAGTGACAGCATCATCATCGCGCGCGCGAAGCGGGCGGTGTGGGTGTTCGGGCTCGCCGACCACGCGCCCACCGCGCTGCTGACGTACCGGACGGCAGACATCCAGGAGCAGTTCAGCGGGTCGCGGGTCCAGCGGCTGCGCTCGGTCTTCTCCGGAATGGACGATCCCGTGGTGCGGCACGTCCTGGACTCCCTGGAAAAGGCCCCTGACCACCTGTTCGACTCGGTGCACCAGGTGCGGATGCCGCGGTGGAGCACGGGGCGGGTCGTGCTGGTGGGGGATGCGGCGTGGTGCATGAACCTCTACTCGGGCATGGGTGCCACGTCCTCGCTTCGCGGCGGCGCCGCACTGGGCGCGGCCCTGCTGGAACACCCCGACGACCTCGCCGCTGCTCTGGACGCCTGGGAGGCCGGGCTGCGTCCGTTCATCACCAAGCACCAGCGCACCGCGCGGCTCAAGCAGCAGATGTTCGTCCCGTCCAGCCGTCGGGCCGAGGCGCTGCGTTCGGTCCTCCTCGGTCTGGTCCGCAGGATCCGCGGCCATCGGCCGGCGACGGAGGCGGGCGGTCAGCGAGCCCAGGCGCTGTCCGGCACGTCGCGGTGAGAACGTCGCGCACGGCAGCCTGACCTACGGCCGACTCGGCGCCCTGGGGATCTTCGCCTGCGCGTACCTGGTGGCATTCGCGTCCTCACGCAACTCCTGGAGCAGGGCTCACACCGGTTCGCTTCGCAGCAGTTCCGGCAGCGTGTGCCGGATCGGAACAGGCAGGAGGACGTAGCGCTCCGCCAGGAACGCCCAGTACTGCAATGCAACGGCAGTCAGTCGCGTGGGTAGCCGCGGCGTTTGTAGGGGCTGAGACGAGCTTGGTGTCGTCGTCGGCCGCGGAAGCAAGACCAGGCCCGGACGTGGCTGGCGGCGTCGACGACATGCGGGACCCGCGCCTGGCCCGCCAGCCGGTCCGGCCCGGATCGGCACCGGGCCCAGTCGTACACCCTCGGCCCATGCGCGCCGACCCTCCGATGACAACCGTCACCACCGCCGCTGACCGGAACTCGGAGAGTGACAATCCTCGCCGACGATCAGGCGTTGCTGCGCGGCGCTTTTCGCACCCTCCTCGACAGCGCCGACGACATCGCCGTGGTCGGAGAGGTGGGCGACGGCAGGGAGGCGGTGGCCCTCACCCGCAAGTTGCGCCCGGACGTGGTGATCACGGACATCCGGATGCCCGGCACCGACGGCCTCGCCGCCACCGCGGAGATCTGCGCTGATCCGGATCTGCGTGCTACCCGCGTCCTGATCCTCACCACCTACGAGACCGACGAGTACATCGCACAAGCCCTGCGTGCCGGAGCCAGCGGCTTCATCGGCAAGGGGATCGAGGCGCAAGGCCTGCTCGACGCCGTGCGCACGATTCGCCAACGGCGACACCCTCCTGTCCCCGGCGGCGACCCGCTCCCTGGTGGCCCGTTTCCTCGCCACACCGGTCGACACCCCACCACGCCATCCCGAACAGCTCGCCGCACTCACGCCGCTCGAACGCTAGATGGTCGCTCTCGTCGCGACCGGCCTGTCCAATGTGGAGATCGCCGATCGGATGTACCTCAGCCCCTTCACCGTTCGCGCCCACGTGCAGCGCGCCATGTCCAAACTGGACGCGCGCGACCGTGCGCAACGCGCGCCCTATCAGCTACCTGGCGTGGACGTGGAACCCGTGGGCTGCAGCACGGGCGCGGTGCTCGTCACGGGTCACCAACCTCGCCGTCACCCCGCACTCGTGGGCACGGTTCCACAGCGGCGGCGACGGCACCCTCGACCTCGTGGTCGGCGTGACCGGCTACTTCTACGAGAACTGACGAAAGCCACCGGTCAGGCAGCGTCCACCCCGTCGATGGCTGGGTGGACGCTGCCTGACCCGGTATTACGCGTACCTGAAGTAGCGGCAACCCAACAGGACGTCGTTGGTGAAGGCCATCCACCTCATGGTCCCACGAGTGTTCGGCCCGAAGATCCCGTCCGCGCTGACACCGATGGCCTTCTGCACGGTGATCAGCGCGCTCCGCGTCTTCGGTCCGAATTGCCCATCGGCGGTGAGACCAGCGCCGTAGCAGGAGTTCAACCCGCGCTGCATGGCCTTGACACCTGCGCCGGAGCTGCCCTCGGACAGGTGGCAGTCACCTGGGCCCCAGGGAACACCGTAGCTGACACCGGGAACGGTCGCATATGAGCCGGAGGGGTCGCT
Organism: Saccharothrix sp. NRRL B-16314; assembly: GCF_000716595.1. Taxonomy (GTDB): domain Bacteria; phylum Actinomycetota; class Actinomycetes; order Mycobacteriales; family Pseudonocardiaceae; genus Actinosynnema. The sequence continues at coordinate 84,171 of NZ_JNXC01000025.1, read as the reverse complement.
GCTGATCGTAATCGCGTGGGTGCAGCTGACCGCCGCGTTGGCGGGCGCGGCGGTCAGCGTGGCCAACCCCGCGCCCAACATCGCCATGGAAACCGCCGAAACGAACCAGCGGGATTTGAACTTGCCCATTCGCACTCCTTGAACCGGGCCGAGACCGACCTTGCTTGCCGTCCACTCCGCCAGGTTTCCGTTGCCGGAGCAGGTATCTGTGCGGCAGCTGATCACAAGGTACGAGGACGACGGCCCCGGCGGTGTCGGGTGAACACCCGACAGCTTGTGGGGGCCAAAAGTCGGTCGTACTTTCGACCTGTGGTTAGGCTGCTGTGGGTTCGTACTCGTTGAGCAGGCCGCCGAGAACCGGTCGGCGGCGTGTCGAGGTGCAGCCCGGCTCTGGCCGACGAGTGCGACGCGAAGCCGCCCGTGATCAGCACGGCCTCAATCGGGCGACAGAGTCCCACAAGCTCAACGACGGCAGGCGTTCCGTCACCCGCCCCCCTTTGGCAAGCCGTCGAGTTGTCGCTGGACGCGTTCGCCGTCGCCGATGCGCCCCTGCCGCACGTACAACTCCCACGCCTCCCGCCAGGCTGCCACGGCATGCTCGTACCGGCCGAGCGCGGTGTTGGACCGCCCGAGCCGGTCGAGGATCTCGGCCGCGTGGTAGGTGTTCTCGAGGTCGCGGAACCGGACGAGGGCCTGCTGGTAATAGTGGACAGCCTGCCCGTGGTCCCCGCTGTGGTGGGCGATGTACCCCAGGCTGTCCAAGGTGCTCGCCTCGCCGTAGCGATCCCGGTGACACCGCTGCAGTGCGAGCGCGTCCTCACAATGGGTGCGGGCGGTGTCGTAGTCGCCCAGCCGGGCCGTGTACCACCCCACCGCGTTGAGCGCGGCGGCCTCCCATGCCGGTTGGCCCAGGAGGCGGTAGAAGCCGAGCGTGCGGTTCGCGTGGTTCAAGGCCCGCTCGTGTTCGCCCAGCCGTTCCCAGGCTCCGGCGAGTGCACGGTGCGTGTGGGCTTGTTGGGTGGCATCGTGGTTCTGCTCCGCCAGGGCAAGGGCTCGGCGCAGCTGCTCGAGACCTTCCTCACGACGGCCCAGAACGGTGTGCGCGTGGCCGAGCCGCCGGTGGGCGTGGATGCGGAAGGTGGGATCGGGCAGGTGTGAGGCGGCGTCCAATGCGGCCGACCACGCCGCGAGGTTGTCGCGGAGGCGTCCCTGTCGGGTCTGGAAGGTGTTCAGGGTCCACGCCAGGTGCCACACGGTGGAGTGCCACGCGTTGCTTGCCGCGACGCGCTGGGCGGCCAGCACGGCGGTGTGTTCGGCCTCAAACCACGCTGTCGCCGCCGGAACGCCGGCCAACGGGTGCGGACACACGCCCGCGGTGGGCGGATCGAGCCGGACCAGTTCGCGGTGGGGGTTCAGGAGGCGGTCGGCGGTGTGGGAGGTGTGTAGGTAGAAGTCCACCACCCGTTCCAGCGCCGCTCGCCGTTCAGTCTCGGTGAGGTGGTCGTGGGCGGTAGTGGCTGCGTAGGCCCGGACCAAGTCATGCATCGCGTAACGGCCTTGTGGACGTCGGTCGACCAGTGAGTTGTCCTCCAGCACGCGCAACTCCTTGCGTGCCTCCGCCCGGCCGAGGCCGACGAGCGAGGCGGCGGCAGGCAGGTCGACGTCCTGGGCGGGTGCCGTTCCGAGCAGCGCGAACAGCCGCCGTTGGCGATCGGTGAGGTGGCGCAGCGACCACGAGAGCACGGTTGGCAGACTGGAGGCCGGGTCGGTGTCGTGGTCGAGCATGTCCAGCCCCGAGTCTCGGAGTTCGGCGGCGAACTCGGCGAGCGGAATCGTCGAGTGGGTGGCCGCGTGCCGGGCGGTGATCGCCAGTGCCAGCGGGTGCCGTCCGCACAGCTCGACCAGCTCGTCGGTCACCTCAGGGTCGACGTCGACCCGTTCCGCGCCGAGGCGACTGGCCAGCAGGGCACGCGCCTCACAACGGCTGAGGACGTCCAATGGCAGGTGCCGGGCACCGTAGCGATCGATCAGGGACGGCAGCGCGGTGCGGCCGGTGACGAGGACCGTGCAGGTCGCGCTGCCGGGCAGCAGCGGTAGGACCTGGTCGATCGTGGCAGCGTTGTCCAGCAAGACCAGCATCCGGCGCCCGGCGACCAGACTGCGGTACAGCGCGGCCCGCGCGTCGAGGTCCGGCGGGAGACTGGTGGGGGCGACGCCGAGGGCGTCGAGGAAGCCGCGCAGCGCGTCCCCCGGCTCGGTCGGCCGTCCGGTGGGGCTGAACCCTTGCAGGTCGACGAACAGTTGCCCCTCGGGGAACCGGTGCAGGTTCCAGTGCGCCCACCGCAGGGCCAACCAGGTCTTGCCCACCCCGCCGGCACCGCCGATGACCGAGACGGCCACCGTGGCGGAGACATCCAGCGCGGCGCCCAAGGTGTCCAGTGCGTCCTGGCGGCCGACGAACGGCGTGGGTGGCATCGGCAGCTGGCGAGGCGGCGCGGGCACGGCCGTCGTGGGCGTGGGTGTAAGGGCGGAATCCGCGGTCAGGATTCGCTGGTGCAGTTCTCGGAGCGTGGAGCCCGGCTCCGTGCCCAGCTCCTCGACCAGCCTCTCGCGGACCTGGCGGTAGTGCTCCAACGCGTCCGCGGTGCGTCCGAGCTGGTGCAGCGCCACCACGTACTGTCCCTGTACCCGCTCGTCCAACGGGTGCTGCGCGCTCCGCGCGGACAGCTCTGCCACCAAGTCACCGCCGGTCCCGACGCGCAGCCGGGCGTCGACGAGGTCCTGCTCGGCGGCCAGCCGCTCCTGTCCTAGTCGGTCGCGTTCGGCCCACGCCCACTGCCCTTGCAAGCCGGTCAGCGCCTCGCCCCGCCACAGCGCCAGCGCCTCGGTCAACAACCGAGCGGCCTGTCCGGACTCGTCGCAGGCGCGGAGGCGCAGGTCGCGGAACCGGTGCAGGTCCACCACCGGCTCCACCACCGCGGCCACTAACGCATAACCGCCCGAACGGCGCACGATGGCCGCCCCGTCCGCGCCAGCCAGCACCCTGCGCAGCCGCGAGATGTAGCCGTGTAGCGTCGCCCGCGCTCGCGGCGCCGCGTCCACGCCCCAGACCCGCTCGACCAGCCGGTCCACCGGCACCACCCGCCCGGCGTCGACGGCCAGGGCCGCCAGCACGCACCGCTGTCGGGGTGTGCCCAGGTCCACCGGCTGCCCGTCAACCTCTGCGGTCACCTCGCCCAGCAGGCGCAACTCCACCGGCACACCACCCCTCCGACGCTTCCCTCTGGTCACCAGAAATAGCGGCCTGACCATCACCGCACAGGAACCTTGCCGGCGGTTCACACGAACGGCCCTGCACCATGCCCCCATGACAACTTCCCGAGAAAGGACACGGCGATGACCGGACTGCCGACCCTGCTGGCGGTCCTGGCCGCCTGATTGGTTCTGCTCGGCCGGTTCTTGGCCCGAGAACGCCGAAGACCGCTGCCGCGGCACGAAAGTCGCAGTGCTGCGCCGGGCCGATTCCCGCCCGCGGCCGGACTGGGCCGATCGCGCGGTACTCGTCTCGGAGCTATTGAGTCGAAAGTGATCGCCTTGCTGGAGGTTGATCGCTCGTGGTCGAGGTCGAGGGTGCGCATCGGTTGTCGCCTGCGGAGCGTGAGGTGCTGCGGTTGCGGGTGGTGGCGGCGTTGGAGTCCGGTCGGGTCGAGGGTTATCGGCAGGCCGCGGAGGTGTTCGGGGTCTCGGAACGGTCGGTGGGCACCTGGTGGCGTGCCTACCTGCGGGACGGTCGCGACGGCCTGGCGACTGGCAAGGGGCGTCCCGGCTTGGCCGAATCGGTCCGGAGGATCGGGGCACGCTGTTCGCGGCGATGGCCGACTACACCCCGGAGGAGCTGCTGATCGGCGGCCCGCTGTGGACCCGCCAGGCGGTGGTCGAGCTGATCCGGCTGGCCGCTGGGGTCGACATGACCGAGCAGGGCGTCGGGTTGTGGCTGCGCCGGCACGGGTTCACCCCGCAGCGCCGGCCCGCCGCGTCTACGAGCAGCAGCCCGCCACGGTGCGCACGTGGCTGGACGAGTAGCACCCGGCGATCGAGACACGGGCAACGGCGGAGGGTGCGACGATCCCGGGTTCGGTGGCCAACTCCTCGATCAACCGGGTGCGGACCTGTTGGTAGTGCTCGAAGGCGCCGGCGGACCGTCCAGCCTGGTGCAGTGCGAGCAGGTACTGTCCCGCCACCCGCTCGTCCAACGGCTGCTGGGCGCTCCACATCGACAGCCCAGCCACAACCGACCACCCGTCCCGGGGCGCAGCCGGGCATTCGCCAGGTTGTGTTCGACAGTCATCGGCTCCTGTGACAATCGGTCACGCTCGGCTTCGGCCCACGCACCGTCCACGCCGGTCAGTGGCTCGCTGAGTCACAGGTCCGGTGCGTCGGGCAGCATCCGAGTCGGGTGCTCGTCATCGACTTCCGCGTTTCCAGGGGCTCACAACTCGCGGATCCGGCGCAGGTCGGTCAGCGGCTCGGTCATGTCGGTGGTCAGGGCGTAGCCGCGCGACCGGTGCACGATGGCCGGACCGTCCCCCGCGACCAGCGCTCGTCGTAGCAGCCGATCCCACCGGCACCACCTGCCCGGCGTCGACCGCCAACGCGGCCAGCACGCGCCGTTGCCTGGGGGTGCCCAGGTCCACCGGACACCCGCAGACCTCTGCACCAACCACGCACCACCACGCACCACCGCACCCTGGCCCGGTTGCCCCTGAGCTACAGGCATAACGCCCTGAGCAGCGCAGTGCAGAAAACCTGCAAGAAGTTCACACGACCGGACCCGCATCCTCCATCCAGATCCGACGGCCCACTCGGCGGGACACCAAGAGCGACCCGCCAACAGTCAGGACTCGAAGGGGTTGATCATGAAACTCAAGGCGAACCTCAGGCGACTCACCAGTGCCGGAGCGGCGATCGCATTCGGCTCGACGTTGCTGGTCGGTGTCGCGACCTCGGCGCAGGCGGGGCAGACGGCGCAGGCGGTGTACTACCAAGTGCGCAACGCCAACAGCACCAACTCCTGCCTTCAGGTGAACATCACGGCGGGCAAGGGAAACCTCGTCCTCGGCAACTGTGACCGCAGTGCGAAGCAGGTGTGGACGATCGTCGACCGCGTCTGGAGGAATCCGGTATCAAACCACTGCCTCGACGGAAACGGTGCGGATGTCTACACGTTTGCGTGCAACGGTGGTTCATATCAGCTCTACAACACCTCATCCGGCAGTCCGAAGTACATCCTGCACGAACTGAGCGGCAAGTACCTGCACGCGCGGGGATTCATCGGGGAAGAGGTCGTCTACGCGCCATCCATCAGCACGACCTCCCGCTGGGTGATCGAACAGGTGGGAACTGGCTGATCTGTGAGCGCGGTCAGCCGCCGCACCGGCGACCCGCTGTCCCAGAACACGGCACCCGGCTGCCGAACGATCAAGCGCAAGACACAATGTACCGCCAACTGAACGGCATTCACAAAGACCGAGCTTGACAGACAGTGCGATAGCCCCGTTCGGACAGGGTCGGTTTCTCTTCAGAAGCCATACACCACCGGACGGGGCTGTTGCGCTGCCACTCCACGACAGTGCTCGACCACAACCAGGCCCGGGACCCTGCCCGCCACATCGGCAAGCGCCGCTCGGTGCTGCTCCACCCAGATCTCAGCCGCCCTCACCGCCGCCGACGAGGCCCAGCGAGAGTGCCGACGCGGAGTACGCGTCGTCCCCCGGGGTGTTTGAGATCCGGGCAGCGCGCGTGGTCGAGGAACGCGGTGAGGAGGACCTGCGCCGGTCGAACTTCGCTGTCATCGAGGCGGCCGATCGCCATCGCGAGGCGGAGAGGCGGTCCCCGAAGCGTTGAGGTCAACGAGATCTAGCTGAAGCGCCCCGATGAAACCTGCTTTGTCCCGGTACCGATTGAGCGCCGGGCCACGGTCACATGCAGGTGTTACCTCAGCCTCCGGGATCAAGGCGGTCCGCGATGCGTCGCCGCAGGCGGACGCCATCCAGCGGGTTTCCCGGCCGCGAACGACGTGGTTGACAACCGCTCCGAGGCTGTCCTCTCCCATCCACCTGCTCACCACCGCCACCGACAAGATCACCGGTAGGACCGACGCGGGACCGGTCACGGCGGTCATCGACGTCGTATCCGGACGCGGCGACCACTGACCGGGGCAGTGTTTTCGACTACCGGTCCATCTCGTATGGGAGCGGTAGTCGAACGTATTCGACTACCGCTCCCATACGAGATGCCACCGTTGACGACAGGCCGAATTCACCGCAACTCTTTCGCCGGGAAAGCCCTCTCCGCGAAAGGCACGCATATGACATTGCCGTCATGCGGTGCGGTCATGCGATCGGCACTGGTTCTCGTCATGGGCGCGGTCGCCGCGCTCGCGCCGATCGCACCCTCGGCTCAAGCAGCCACCGTCGACACGACCGCCACGTACGTCGTGGTCGCCGGGCACAGCGGCAAGGCCATGCAGGTGCAGTCCACGGCCGATGGTGGCGCGGTGGTGCAGTCGACCAGAACGGACTCGGCCGCGCAACAGTTCCAGTTCGTCGACTCCGGCGGCGGGTACTACCGGCTGAAGTCCCGCCACAGCGGCAAGGTCGTGGACATCGCCTCCGCCTCCACGGCCAACGGCGCGAACGTCGTGCAGTGGACCGACAAGAACGCCACCAACCAGCAGTTCAGCCTGGTCGACACCGACAGCGGCCACGTCGGGATCGTCAACCGCAACAGCGGCAAGGCGTTGGACGTGTGGGAGAGGTCCACCGCCGACGGCGCGCGCGTCTCCCAGTACGACGTCAACGGCGGCGCCAACCAGCGGTGGCTGCTCGTCCGGCTCGGCGCCGTCCCCGGCGACCCCGTGCCGGCCGGTTGCACCGGAACCGGGCCGATCACCTGCCGCTACGACGTGGCGCCGGGCCACTACGACGTGACCGTGCGGCTGGGCAGCTCGTCCCGCGCGGCCTCCACCGGCATCACCACCGAGGCCCGACGCCGGGTGCTCGCCGCAGTCGACACCGTCGCGGGCCAGTTCGCCGAGCGGGTCGTCACCGTCAACGTCCGCAACCCGGAAGGTCAGCCGACGGGTCAGGACGGCACCGGCACGCCGGGGCTGGACCTCGTGTTCGACGGGCGCTCGCCGTCGGTCGTGGCGGTCACGGTCAGGCCGGTCAGGCCACCGGCGTTGTTCCTGGTCGGCGACTCCACCGTGTGCGACCAGAGCTTCGCCCCCTACACCGGCTGGGGCCAGACCCTGCCCGCCCGCCTGCGCGAGGGCCTGTCGGTGGCGAACTACGCCGACTCCGGCGAGAGCTCCGGCTCGGTGCTGTCCAACTCGACGCTGTTCCCCGCTGTGCGGTCGCAGACCCGCGCGGGCGACACGGTCATGATCCAGGTCGGCCACAACGACAAGCAGACCTCGGCCACCGCGTTCCGCGACAACCTCACCCGCATGGTCCGCGACGTGCACGCGGCGGGCGGCACGCCCGTGCTGGTGACGCCGCCGGTCCGCCGGCTGTTCGACTCGTCCGGGCGCCTCACCGCAACCGCCTGGCACGTCAACGGAGTGGGCACCGACCTGCCGAACGAGATGAAGGCCGTCGCGCGGGCGCAGAGCACTCCGCTGATCGACCTGACCACGTTGTCCGCCAACCTGGTCCAGCAACTCGGCGTCACGCCGTCCGAGCAGTTGTTCCTTACCCGCGAGAAGGGCGACAACACGCACTTCTCCGAGTACGGCGCCACCGCGATGTCGAACCTGGTGCTGAACGAGGCCGTCCGGCTGGGCGTCATCCGGTCGACGCAGGTCCGCTGACGTCGCACTTCTGCCGATAACGACATGGAGGACCGATGAGAACATCTCTACGGAACCGGTGCCTGGCCGTCGCGGCGGCCGTCTTCGCCGCCATGGCGGCCGTGGTGGTTCCGGCGCACGCCGCGCCGGCACCCGCGCTCTGCGCCGCACCGCAGGCCGACTCGGGGGCGGGAGCGGCCCTCGCGCCGTTCAAGGTGTGGCTGGCCGGTGACTCGACCATGGCCAACGGCAGCAGCACGTGCCCGGTCGGCTGGGGCCGGGAATTCGACCGGCTGTTCAACGACGACGTCACGGTCGTCAACAACGCCATGGGCGGTCGGAGCATCCAGACCTGGCTCTACGAGACGAACGTCATGAGCACCAAGGACTCCGCCGGCGAGTGCGTCGTCAGCCCGCGCACCTACGCCTCGCGCTGGGCGAACATGCTCTCCACCAACGGCATGCAGTCCGGCGACTGGCTGATCATCCAGTTCGGCATCAACGACGGCGACTCGAACTGCCCGCGCCACGTGGGCACCGCGCGCTACCGCGAGCTGTTGTCCACCATGTCCCGCGAGGCCAAGGCACGCGGTGTGAAGCCCGTCTACGTCACGCCCGTGTCGGCGATCCGCTGCTCCGGTTCGACCGCGGTGGCCACCCGCGGGTTCGTGAACGAGACCATCGCCCAGGCGCAGGTCGACCAGGTCCCGGTCATCGACCTGCACCAGCGCAGCATCGCGCTGTACAACTCGCTGCGCCTGTGCCCGAACAACGGCGACTACAGCCAGGGCGCGGTCGGCGCGTTCTTCTGCAACGACCACACCCACTTCGAGGCGGCCGGCGCGGCCCGCATCGCGGAAGTCGTCGCCGGGGCACTGCGTGACCAAGGCATCGGTCTCGCCTCTTCGCTGCGTTCGACTTCGTCCGCCTACAGCCTGGTCGCGCAGCACAGCGGCAAAGCGGCCGACATCAGCGGAGCGTCCACCGCGGCCGGGGCCCGGCTCGTCCAGTGGGCGCCCAACGCTCGGACCAACCAGCAGTTCGAGTTCATCGACACCGGCGACGGCCACGTCCGCGTCAAGGCCCGGCACAGCGGCCTGGTCCTCCAGGTCTCCGGCAACAGCAACGGGGCCGACATCACCCAGCAGCCCGACACCAACGCCACGAGCCAGCAATGGCGCGTGGTCGACCACGGCGGCGACGTGATCAGCCTCGTCAACCGGCAGTCCGGTCTGGCCATGGACGTGTGGGAGAAGTCGACCGCCGACGGCGCGCGGATCTCCCAGTACACCTACAGCGGTAGCGCCAACCAGCGCTTCAGCCGTCTACGGAGCTGAAGCGCCGGTTGAGGAGTAATTGATGCGGGCGATGACTTCCCGGTCCACCTGGAAGTCATCGCCCGCGCGGAGCGATGACCTTGACGCTGCGGTGACGTCCAAGACCGCGTGGCATGCGCGTATCGGCGAAGGCTCCGTGCGAAGTCCTCGACGTCGCAGTCGTTCGACGGCGTCGACAACGTGGGGACCGGCTTCGAGGTGTCATGTCGGAGGCGGACCTTGCAACGGACTCCGGCGGCAACTTACAGATGGCCAACCACTATCGTAGCTTCAGTGTCGACTAAAAGAAGACACCTCGGCCTGGACGGCCTCGCCCGCTCCCGCACGACCAGCACCACCGACACTGATCCCACCGGACAGGAGGACACCACACCCGCCGCATCCACCACCTGACCGATAACCGGATCACCGGTGACCGCCCGCGTCACACCACGCCCCAGGACTTGACCGTGGTCACGATCCCGAGCGGGATGCCGTCAATGGGTGGAGTGCCACCCCGGCGACGCTCATCCGGCATCCGGCATCCGGGGGACGTTCGTCGGAGTCGGGCTACCAGTCTCATCCAATCGTGCCGGAGAACACGGTCTGTCACCTAGAGTGCAGGCCCATGGACGGGACAATTCTCGACCCGGACGGGGCCCGTGAGCACCTGGCTGCGTGGCAGGGTCGGATCGACAAGATGGCCCAGGACACCCAGGCCATGAGTCAGCGGCTCCAGGATCTGCGGGTGACCGCCAGGGATCCGAATGGGCTGGCCGAGGTGTCGGTCGACTCGACCGGCACGCTCGTCGGGCTGCAGCTGACCGACCGGATCAGCCGGGTGTCACCGGACGTCGTCGCGCGGGCGATCATGGCGACGCTCGGCGAGGCGAGGAACACGCTGGCCGACCGGTCCAAGGAGGTCATCGAGGACACCGTCGGCGTGGAGTCGGTGGCGGCGCGGGCGATCGCGCAGAGCGTCGACCGCCACTTCCGGCGCGCCCCCGTCGAGGACACCGCCCGACCACAGGCGCGCCGCAGCCGGGACGATGACGGTGACGACATCGAGGACAGCGTGTACGACCCGTCCTCCGACTTTCGGCGGTGACGCATGGGATTCAACGTCGACATCCAGCAGTTGCGGACTCACGCGCAGAACGTGCAGGCGGTTCGACAGCGCTTCGACGCCGTGCAGGCGGCGAGCTCCCACATCGCGCAGGACAGCCAGGCGTACGGGCTGTTGTGCGGGTGGATCTCCGGGGTGCTGGAGGGCAGGCACCGCAAGCAGGACGAACTGATCGCCTACGTCGCTGAGAGCCTCGACATCGCCACCAGGGAACTGGAGCTGAGCGCGGACGCCTACGACACCGTGGACAACGGCGAAGCCGACCGGTTCAACCAAATCGGGGTGGTGGGGCTGCCATGAGCGATGGTTCCCTCGTCGCCCCGGTGGAGTCGACCCGCGACCCGTGGACCGGGGCCGGCGTCGCAGACGGGATCGAAGACCTGGTCGACGCCATCAAGAGCGAGGACTGGGTCAGCGGAGCGCTCGCGGGCGCCGGGTTGGCGCTGGAGGCGGGCGCCGCGGTGGTGGACCCGTTCAGCGCATTGCTGTCGAACGGGCTCGGCTGGGCCTTGGAGTACTTCGAACCGTTGCGCGAAGCGCTCGACGAGCTGACCGGTATGCCCGACGTGGTCCGCGCGCACGCCGCGACCTGGACCAACATGGCCACCGAGCTGTACGCCATGTCCGAGGACCTCGGCAGGCACCTGAGCAACGACCTCTCCGAGTGGAGCGGTGGCTCCGCCGACGCCTACCGCTCCCTGATGGTCAACAACGTGAACGCGATCGGCGGGTTGGCCGCGGTCTCGGCCGGCATGGCCGCGGCCACCGAGGGTGCGGGCGGCCTGGTCGAGATGACCCGCGAGATCGTCCGCGACCTGATCGCCGACCTGGTGGCCAGGGTGATCGTGTGGGCCGTCGAGGCGCTGTTCGTGGTGACCATCCCCGTGATCGCGGCACAGATCGTCGCTGCGGTCGTCAAGTGGGCCGGGCGGATCCTCAACTACACGAGTTCGCTGGTGCAGAGCATCAGCAACCTTTCCCTGCTGTTGGACGGATAGGGCCTACATGACTCCACGACCACGGCGACCGGGGGACGGCAACGGTGGCGACGGCCCGACCAGGCAGCCATCCCAACGGTCCGGCGACGTCGACGCGTCGTCCAGCATCTCCACCGCCCAACAGGCCACGGAGGGCATCGCGCAGGCAGGTCGACCAGGCGGCACGTCGGGCAACGGGCAGCCGAACCAGCCTGGGCAGCCCGGCCAACCGGGCGCCGATGAGCGGCCGGGTAGGCCCGAGTGGCTGCAGCGGCAACTCGAGGAAGGCAACGAGTTCAACCGTCGGCGCGAGCCTTACTACGAGGAGCAGGGCGGCGCGAACGAGGTTCACGTCGAGCCGCGGTCGGACAAGGGCCAGTACCCGCGCGTCGACTCCTACGTGCCCGACGAGGAAATCGTCAGCCGGAAGTACACGCAACTGGCGGACGTGCAGGAGAGCACGGCCAAAGGCTATTTGCGGGAACTGGCCAACACGTACGGCCCCGGCACCGTTGTCGCCGACACGCCGACCAATCGCCGTGATCTCGGTGACGAGGCGATCGGGAAGCCGATGAGCGGTGACATGATTTTAGAGGTCCCGGTGCAGCAGAATGGCGTTCCGCCTGCCGTTCTTGCGGAAGCGAAGCGCCTGGGTATCATCATCAGGGACGAGAACGGTCGTACTTACTAATCCGGAACCCGGGCACGGAGACATGGTCAACTACTGCTTCAAGTGGAACTACGCGGACGGCACCCCAGGGGAACCGCTGACCGAGGCCGAGGCGCGGGTCAAGGACGGTGCGGGCGAGGAGTACACGGCGATCATGCCGCCCAGGCCGGGAGCGAAGTCCCCGACCCTGGTCACCCCGGTGTGGAAGACCGGCGTCGTCGTGGTCACCTTTCAGGACGACGCTGGCCGGAAGTCGACCGAGTACACATTCATGAAGAAGACCGATGAAAGTCTTTTCCTGGTTCGCGCCAACATGTGGAACTATCCGAGCGACGAGCCGGGCCTACGGCTTTCGGATTCGTCGTCCAGTGAGACCGTGGACTACCGTGAAGACGGATACGTGAAGCGGGTCGTCAAGAACAAGGCGGAGAATTTCCGGGAAACCGTGGAGTACAACGACGTGCCGGTCCACGCCAACTGGGAGCCGATTCCCTCGTTCGGCGACTACCGCTCGATCGCCCGGTTCGAGCGCGATGAGCGGGTGACCAACAGGATTCCCTAGGGTCGTGCGTCGGTGATGTGCAATTGGTTGTGCCGCGCGAGTTCAGGCGGTAGAAGCATCTGCTTCCAGCGCCGCATGTCGGGCGCGGAGCTGCGCGATGACTCGGCTGGGGGCCGGCGGCGGCGGGCACGTCCAGGGTGTGGCCGATCCTGGTGACCTGGTTCGGGCGACCCGCACGCGTCCGTTGGACGGCGACGAAGTCCGCTTCGCTGACGAGCTGGGTGTGGGTGCGTTGTCGAGACAGCACCCAGCGGTCGGTCGGGTTCCAGCGCGTGACGCGGCGGCGGCGCTCTCCCCGGTGTGGTGGTCGTGGTCGACGCTTTGGCGGTTCCGCACCTGCCAGCCGGTATAGCGCGAGGCGGACAGGACCGACGCCACCGACTGCGCGGTCCACCGCCGGCCGGTGGCCCAACGACCCGTTGCCGTGCGGCAGCGTCACCTCGACGACGCGTGGGTCGACCGGTGTGGTGGCGTTGTGATCCAGGTGGATCGCCCGCCGGTCAGCCCGGTGTGGCGGGACACCGCCGGTCGCGCGGGAGTCCCAGCGTCCTGCGCGCCTGCTCCACCTGCACGTCGTGCCTCGACACCGGGACAGCTCTCCGCCGCATCGTACGAAAGCTGAGCGCGATCGGTCACGGTGTCTCGACCGCGCCGGCGGGCACCGGCCGCGTTCCGTCCTCGGAGCGGCCGTGGCCGAGTATCAGCTCGCTCTGCAGGACGAGGATCGCCCCACCGATCGCCGCCGCGTCCGACCCGTTGACCGAGGGCACCACGCGAACCGGGTGCGCCTTGCGGGCGAACAACCGGCGGTCCAGTTCCTGCTGGATCACCGCCTGGTAGATCGAGCCCGCCACCGCGAAGCTCTGTCCGGCCAGGACGATCGTGTCCAGGTCGAACAGGACCGCCACGGTGACCGCGGCGTGACCGAGGTAGCGCGCCGACCGCTCGACGAGTGCAAGGGCCTCGGGGTCGCCTGCGTTCGCGGCCGCCGCGATCCGCGCGAACTCGGTCAGGAAGTCGTCGGCCGCTGGGTCGAGCGCCAGCCGTCGGGCGAGGTCCGGCATCTCCAACGCCTGCCGGACCAGGGCCGACGGACCGGCGTAGTTCTCCAGGCACCCGACGTTGCCGCACGGGCATTCGTCACCGTTGACGTCGATCGAGATGTGCCCGATCTCCGCGCTGTTCGACGAACTGCCCCGGTACACCTCACCGGCGACGACCACCCCGCCGCCGATTCCGGTGGCCATGTAGAAGCAGCCGTAGGTGCTGTGCGGGCCCACCGCACCCATCCAGTACTCGCCGATCGCGGCCGCCGCGGCGTCGTTGTCGAGCAGCACTGGCAGGCCCAGGCTCTCCGCGAGGCGTGGCGCGACCGGGTAGTCGTACCACTCCTCGGTGGGCTGTGGTGTCAACAGCACACCCGTGCTCCGATCCTGCGGACCGTAGGTGACCAGGCCGACCCCGAGCACTTTCTCGCGGTCGACGCCGGCCGTCGTCAGCAGGGCGTCCACCCGCGACGCCACCAGCGGCAGCGCCTGCTCCGGCGGCATCGACGACACGCCGTGGAACGAGGTCCGCGCCACCGGTCGTCCGGCCAGGTCGACGACCACGATGACGCAGGCGTTCCGCTCGAGCTGCACCCCCACGCCGTAGCGGGCCGGCGGGTTGAGCTGCACCATCGTGCGCGGCTTGCCGCCCGTCGGCGCACCACGACCGGCCTCGACGACCAGCCCGTCGCCCAGCAGCTCGCGCACCACCTCGGAGATCGTCGCGCCGGTGAGACCGGTCGCTGTCGCGAGCTCCACCCGGCTGATCGAGCGCGCCGCTCTGATCACGTCCAGGACCACGCCTCGCGTCCTCGGCCGGCTTGCTGCCCAGACCGGGCTCCTCGCCACGATTCCCTCCTTTGCCGCCCCTTTCGCAAGGCTACTTCACTTAGTCTTTCCCTGGCCCGCCAGGCCACCCACCGTTGCCTGGTTCGGGTGCCACCATCCAGCGCGTTCGCTTTCAACGGAAACCTAAAGAAGCGTCGACCGTGCCGTCGTCCGGCGGTGGCCTGGATCTCGTTCGTGACGAACCAGTCGAAGTGGACGGTGCCGCTCGACGCGTACGTGGCGATATCCGTCCGGTGAAGCCTCCGGCGACCTCGGTGGCGGTGATGTAGTCGGTCCAGCCGGCGACGGTGCTCAGCGTCAGCGACACCGGTTCGCCGTTCTTGAGTCGGGTTCGCCTTGAACGTGAACGCCTGCGGCTTGAACTCGTCCAGCAGGTACGGGCCGGTGCCGACCGGGTCCTTCACCACGGCGACAGCCGGGTCGGCGATGTCCTTCCACTTGTGCTCCGGCACGACGTAGGTCCTGCCGAGGATCGCCGGACCGTCCAGGAAGGACGGTTGGTAGAATCTGACGATCACGTGCGTGTCGTCGACCGCCTCGGCCCGCCCGGCGTAGCCGGTGGTGTTCATGGCCTGGTGCTTGGCGATCATGTCGAGGGTGAACACGACGTCGGCGGCGGTGAATTGCTCGCCGTCGGAGCAGGTCACGCAGTCCTGAAGGGTGATGGACAGCTGCGTGCCGTCGGCGTTCCAGGCGAACTCGGCGCCCAGTTCCGGCGTCGGTTCGGCGTCGCGCAGGACGTTGTGGAAGAACAGTGGCTCGAAGATCGTGCCCGCTCCGCCGATGCTGGTCGGCGCGAACGGGTTGAAGTTGATCTGGTAGTCACCGGACTGGCCGGTGTTAGTCCACCAAGGTGGAACCCTCGGCCCCGGCCGGTGCGCCCGACGGCCCGCACCCCGCGGCCACGACCGCCGCAGCGAGCAGGGCGGTCGCGGCCGCACCCGCGCGCTTCGTCTTCCCGACCTCGTCACGACGTCTTCCTTGACGTGCGGTCCGCGGGACGCGTCACGAGCCCCCCGCCCTGCGCCCGGTCATTATTAGGGTCTCTAAGTAAGTCGTCAATGGGCACAGTTCGCCGCCCAGCGAGCGGCGACTCAGCAGGTCCGCCGAGCGCAACTCGCAGGTGTTGACTTACTTCACATACCTGAGTAACCATCTCGTTGCGCTTCGCTCCTGCGTCGACCAACGAGGAAGAGAGCTGCCGTGACGCGCTTGGACCTGCACGACTGCTGGCGGCTGCGCGCCGTGGGAGGGCCGGTGCCTGCCGACCTCGTTGGCCGGGACGTGCCCGCGCGGGTCCCCGGCAGCACCCACCTCGACCTGATGGCCGCCGACCTCATCCCCGACCCGTACGCGGACCGCAACGAGGCGGAGCTGACCTGGATGCACCGGGTCGACTGGCAGTACTCGACCACGTTCCGGGCGGAGGCGGCGCGGGCCGGTGAACGGGTGGAGTTGGTCTTCGACGGCATCGACACCGTCGCCACCGTCGAGCTGAACGGCACTGTGCTCGGCCACACCGCCAACATGCACCGCGGCTACCGCTTCGACGTCGGGGGATCGCTGCACGACGGCGACAACGACCTGACGGTGACGTTGTGGTCCGCGCTCGTCCAGGCCGAGCGGGCGGAGGCCGGGCTCGGCCGGCGCCGGCGGGCCTACCCGCACCCGTACAACGCGATCCGCAAGATGGCCTGCTCGTTCGGCTGGGACTGGGGACCGGACCTGCAGACCGCCGGCCTGTGGAAACCGGTGCGGCTGGAACGCTGGGACACCGCGCGTCTGGCCTCGGTGCGCCCGCTCGTCACCGTCGATGCCGACGGCACCGGTCGCGTCGACGTGCACCTGGCGCTGAACCGCGCTGCGGATCGCGAGCACACCGTGTTGGTCACGGTCGGCGAGCACACGGAATCGTTGGCGGTCACCGGCGACACCGCGCACATCACCGGGCTCGTGCCGGACGTCCGGTTGTGGTGGCCGGTGGGCTACGGCGACCAGCCGCTCTACGACCTGACCGTCGCGCTGCTGACCGACGGCCGGCAGGTGGACGCCGTGCGCCGCCGGATAGGGTTCCGCACCGTCACCGTGGACACCGAACCGGACGAGCACGGCACCCCGTTCACCTTCGTCGTCAACGGCAAGCGCGTCTTCGCCAAAGGCGCCAACTGGATCCCCGACGATCACTTCCTCACCCGGGTCACCCCCGAGCGGCTCGCCCGCCGGGTCGGCCAGGCCGTCGAGGCGAACATGAACATGCTGCGGGTCTGGGGCGGCGGCATCTACGAGACCGACGACTTCTACGACGCCTGCGACGAACGCGGCGTGATGGTGTGGCAGGACTTCCCGTTCGCGTGCGCCTTCTACGCCGAGGACGAGCCGCTGCGCGGGGAGGTCGAGGCGGAGGCGCGGGAGAACATCACCCGCCTGGTCGCCCACCCGTCGCTCGTGCTGTGGAACGGGAACAACGAGAACCTCCCCGCCTACACGGACTGGGAGGGGTGGAGGGAAAGCCTGGACGGTCGGACCTGGGGCGGCGGCTACTACCACGACCTGCTCCCCAAGATCGTCGAAGAGCTCGACCCCACCCGCCCGTACGCGCCCGGCAGCCCGTACAGCCCCGGGGACCTGCCGCCCAACGACGCCCACCACGGCACCCGTCACGACTGGGACGTCTGGAACTTCCTGGACTACACCCACTACCGAGACCACGTCCCCCGGTTCTGCGCCGAGTTCGGCTTCCAGGGGCCACCCACCTGGACCACCCTCACCCGGTGGATCCACGACCAGTCGCTGACGTCCACCTCACCCGCCTTCCTGCCCCACCAGAAGGCCGTCAACGGCAACGAAAACCTCGAACGCGGCCTTGCGCCCCACCTGCCGGTCCCCACCGACTTCGAGCAGTGGCACTGGGCGACTCAGCTCAACCAGGCCCGCGCGGTGGCCCTCGGCGTCGAGCACTACCGCTCCTGGTGGCCGCGCACCGCCGGGGCCCTGGTCTGGCAGCTCAACGACTGTTGGCCGGCCATTTCCTGGGCCGCCATCGACAGCGAAGAACGCGCCAAACCGCTCTACTACGCACTCAAGCACGCCTTCGCCTCACGCCTGCTGACCGTTCAGCCCCGCGACGGGAGGCCGACGCTCGTCTCGGTCAACGACCACGACGAGCCCTGGGCAGGTGCGGTGCACGTGACCCGGCAGGACTTCGCCGGCGAGGTGCTGGCCACCGCGGTGCTGCCGCTCAGCGTGCCGCCTCGCTCCACCGTGCTGTCGGGCCTGCCCGACGATCTCATCGAACCCGCCGACCCGAGGCGTGAGGTGCTGGTCGCCACCGTCGACGACATCCGCACCGACCACCTGTTCGGCGAAGACCTCGACCTCGACTACCACCCCGAACCGTTCACGGCCGACGTCACGCCCGTGACCGGCGGATACCGCGTCGACGTCCGGGCCACCTCCTACGTCCGCGACCTCGCCCTGCTCGCCGACAAGGTCGCCGCCGACGCGGTCGTCGACAACATGCTCGTCTCGCTCACTGCCGGAGAAACGCACCACTTCCTCGTCCGCACCTCGGAGAGATTGCGCGAACCGACGGCCCTGCTGCACCCACGGGTACTCGGCTGCGTCAACACGTTGACCTCGGGAGGCTCGTCGACCACGCGCCCGATCAGCTCGCCCGACCATTAGGATCGCCCGCTCGATTGGGACCGGACTCCGGAGTCGAAAAAACCGATGATGTGATTCGGTCACAACTCCGGAATTTGGTGACCGATTTTCAAGAATGCTCGGCAAGAACTCTCGTGGTGCTACCGCGTTCAAGGTCTTCACGTTTTGCGCCATCATCGCTATGGTTGCTCTGGGAGCGTTCCCGGGATTGTGGGACTACCCATCCCCGGAGCGGCCCGTCTCCACTTCACCGGGTCCTCTCGACTGCCGGACCGAATCGTGGGCGCGGCAGCGGGCCGGACGTCATTCGCACAAGGGAGTGCCGATGTTGGGAAGAGTCAGGAAACGTCGTACCGCGTTCGCCGCGTTGGGTGCCGCGGTGTCCGTCGCGAGCACGGCCTTATTGGCCGCAGCGGGTGGGTCGTGGGTGGGTGATGCGAATGCGGCGGCTGCGTTCGCGTGCCGGGTCGACTACTCGACCAACGACTGGGGCAGTGGGTTCGGCGCCAACGTGACCGTCGCCAACCTCGGTTCGTCGGCGGTCAGCGGCTGGACGCTGACTTACACCTACGCCGGGGACCAGACCCTGCGGCACGGCTGGAGCGGCAACTGGTCGCAGTCGGTCAAGCAGGTCACCGTGGCCAACGCGAGTTGGAACGGCACCATCCCGGCGGGGGGCAGCGTCTCGGCGGGGGCGACCTTCTCCTACAGCGGCACCAACGCCAAGCCGACGGACTTCGCCGTCAACGGTGCCGCGTGCACCGGCGTCGACCCGACGACGACCACCACCACCACCACGACCACCACCACGACGACGACGAGCACTCCGCCGGTCGACGGGCCGGCGCCGGAGCTGCGCGTGTCCGGGAACAAGCTGGTCACCGCGGCCGGCATGCCGTACCGGCTGCTGGGCGTGAATCGCTCCACTGCCGAGTTCGCCTGCGTGCAGGGCAAGGGCATGTGGGACAACGGTCCGGTGGACCAGGCGTCGGTGGACGCGATGAAGACCTGGAACATCCACGCGGTGCGGGTGCCGTTGAACGAGGAGTGCTGGCTGGGCGTCCACGGCTCGCCCAGCGGCCCCGCCTACCAGCAGGCCGTCAAGGACTACGTGGACCTGCTGGTGGCCAACGGCATCAACGTGATCCTGGACCTGCACTGGACCTGGGGTGCCTACACGAACAGCCCGGACTGGCACTGCAAGGACGAGCACGCGGTGTGCCAGAAGCCGATGACCGACGCGAAGTACTCCCCGCAGTTCTGGACCGGTGTGGCGAACACGTTCAAGGGCAACGACGCGGTCGTGTTCGACCTGTTCAACGAGCCGTACCCGGAGATGGCCGCGAACTGGGACACGACCCTGGGCTGGCAGTGCTGGCGCGACGGCGGCACCTGCACGGGTATCCCCTACGAGGTCGCCGGCATGCAGGACCTGGTCGACGCGGTGCGATCCACCGGTGCGACCAACGTGCTGATGCTGGGCGGCTTGGAGTGGGCCAACAACATGCGCGAGTGGCTGAAGTACAAGCCGACCGACCCGCTGAACAACATCGCCGCCTCCTGGCACGCCTACAGCTTCAACGCCTGCGCCACCGAGACCTGTTGGGACACCCACATCGCCCCGCTCGCCCAGCAGGTGCCGATCGTGCTCGGCGAGTTCGGTCAGGACGACTGCGGCTTCGACTACATGCAGCGGCTGGCGGACTGGGCCGACGCCCACAACGTCGGCTACCTCCCGTGGACCTGGACCCCGTGGGGCTGCAGCACGGGCGCGGTGCTCATCAAGGACTGGAACGGCACGCCCGAGCCCGGCATCGGCGAGGGCTACAAGGCCCACCTGCTCACCCAGGACCCCTATTCGACCCGCTGACCGATCACCCGGACAGCCCTGCCCGCACGTCAAGCCGCCCCGGCCGCCGGTCCGAACACGATCCGGCCGGGGCGGCTCCACCGGCGGGCCACTCCGCCGACCTACTGATCGGTACGGGCCTCGTAGTGGTTTGCGCCGCCCGCTGCATCAAACGGACATGCCGTCCCAAAAGTAGATCGGATGCCGCTCCAAGCGGAGATTTCGTCGTCGGTCAGTCGTCGGTCAATGGTTCCTCCTTGCTGAGCTCACCGCTGACTTCCGCCGTGAGACGCTCGGTGGGGGTCGGTGTGAATGTGTGTGCGCATCCCTTGCGGGTCAAACAGAATGAGTAGCTCGACCGCGCAGCCGTCGGCGCTGCCCAGCCAGTGCGGCGAGGACGTGTCGAACTCGGCTGCCTCACCGGGTGGCAGTGTCAGGTCGCGCTCGCCGAGGACCAGCCGCAGGTGTCCGTTGAGCACGTACAGCCACTCGAAGCCATCGTGGGTCTGCGGGGTCGGTTCGGGCGGTTCGGGCTGTGCGGGGATGATCATTTTGAACGCCTGTACCCCTCCCGGCCGCCGGGACAGGGGTACGAAGGTCATCCCGAACCGGCGGATCGGCGTGAGGTGGATGCGGGGGTCGCCGGTGCGCGGGGCGCCGACGAGGTCGTCCAGCGGAACGTTGTAGGTGCGGGCCAAGGGCAGCAGAAGGTCCAGGGTCGCGCGGCGCTGACCGCTTTCCAGGCGGGACAGGGTGCTCTCCGACACGCCGGTCGTCGTCGCGAGGTCGGCGAGGGTGATGCCGCGGTGACGACGAAGCGCGCGAAGTCGCGGCCCCACCCCGTCGAGCACCTCGTCTGTTTCCCGGTTCATCAGACCATCTTGCCGGAACCGCAAGATTCCGTGCCGGCTCGGTGCGCGCCTGTGAGACTCGGCGCATACAGGCGAAAGGAGTCCTGATGAGCGCTGCTGACGCGGTCACGTTCTGGGACGAAGTGCATGTGTCTCGACCGGCAGCCACCGGCCCGCGACCGAATGCCCGGCTCACCGAGACGGTCGCCGGTCTGCCACTCGGCGATGCCCTGGATCTCGGATGCGGCGACGGTGGCGACGCGCTGTGGCTCGCGGGCCAAGGGTGGCAGGTCACGGCCGTCGACATCTCGGCAGTGGCGGTCGAGCGGCTCGCGGCCCTCGCCCGCGTCCGCGGCCTCGGCGACCGGGTCGCCGCGGTGCGTCACGACCTGCACACGTCGTTCCCATTCGGCGAATTCGACCTGATCTGCGCCCACTACCTCCACACTCCGTTTGACCTGGACAGAGTGACCCTCCTGCGGTCAGCCGCGCACGCTTTGCGCCCAGGCGGGCGGCTGCTGGTCGTCGACCACGGCTCGACCGCGCCGTGGTCGTGGAACCAAGATCCCGACATCCGGTACCCGAGCCCCCGGGAGATCGCCGCGGGCATCGCCTTGGACGCGGCGACGTGGGCGGTCGAGCGGGCCGACACGCCCCGCAGGATCGCGACCGGACCAGGCGGGCAGACCGCCGAGGTCACCGACCACGTCCTGGTCGTCCACCGCACCGCCTGAGCGGCGGTCAGGGCCGCCCGAGCACATGAGGGAGACCGCCATGCCCACGAGAACACACCGCCGTGACACTCCGCCGCCCAAGACCGGCA
Organism: Saccharothrix sp. NRRL B-16314; assembly: GCF_000716595.1. GTDB lineage: Bacteria > Actinomycetota > Actinomycetes > Mycobacteriales > Pseudonocardiaceae > Actinosynnema. The sequence continues at coordinate 62,590 of NZ_JNXC01000025.1, read as the reverse complement.
GCAGCGAGACCGAGGTCCTGCGCGCATTCCTCGACTACCTCCGCGCGTCGATCGCCGTGAAGGTCGACGGCGCACCTGAACCGCGGGTCCGGACGGCCGCGGTGCCGTCCGGCACCAACTTGCTCGGCCTGCTGAACCATCTGACCTTCGTCGAGCGCGCGATCTTCCTCGGTGACGAGGTCACCGACTGGCAGGCGACGTTCCAAGCCGCACCGGCGGACAGCGTCGCCGACGTGGTGGCCCGCTACCGGGAGACCGTCGAACGTGCCAACGAGGTGCTCGACGGCTGCACCGATCTCGCCGCGCCGGTCCCTCGACCGCAGCCGGGGCGTCCCGCTCCCAGCGTCCGCTGGGCGCTGGCCCACACGATCGAGGAGACCGGCCGGCACGCGGGCCACGCTGACATCCTCCGTGAGCTGGTAGACGGTGCTACCGGCCGCTGACCCCACCAGCTCCTCCGCAGGACAGGAACACATGATCACCGCAACCCGGTCTTCGGCACGTCGCTTCCACCGATCCGCGCGCACGGCGGCGACCCTCGCGCTCACCCTCATGCTCACGATCGGCGCTGCGGCGGCGTGCTCCGCACCGACCGCCGGCGACGTCGCGCCCTACGCCGTCGCCACCCAGGACGACCCGGCGTTCCAGGGCACCTTCCGGCACGAGTTCGCCGATGTCGACGGCGTCCGCATGCACTACGTGACCGGCGGCAGCGGCACACCGGTGGTACTGATCCACGGCTGGCCCCAGACCTGGTACGGCTGGTGGCCGATCATGCCGGCACTCGCCGAACACCACACTGTCTACGCGGTCGACCTTCCCGGATTGGGCGACAGCACCGGTTCACCGACCGGCTACGACAAAGCCACCCTGGCGCGGTACCTGCACACCCTCATCGTCGACCGACTCAAGGTGCGGGACGCCGCCGTCGTTGGACACGACTTCGGTGCTGCGGTGGCGTTTCAGTACGCCAGCCAGTTCCCTGGGGATACAGCTCGCCTCGGCTACCTCGACCTGCCGCTACCCGGGCCCGCGGTCGACGCGGCCACGTACCGAACACTGAGCTGGCACATCGCCTTCCACTCCCAGCGACAGGTTCCCGAGGCGGTCGTGGGCGACGATGTCCGCGAGTACCTGGCACTGTTCTACCCCCAGGTCTCGTTCGGCGGAACGGCGTTCGGCGGCACCTCGGATCGGTCCCCGTTCACCGACACCGAGATCGACGAGTACACACGGACCTACAGTCGGCCTGCGGTCCTGTCGGGAGGCTTCGAGCTCTACCGCGCCCTCGACAAGGACGTCCACGACACCGTGGCAGCGGCACCGGCACGTGTCCCGACCCTGCTCATGGCCGCCCAGGGGCAACTCGACGCGATCCGGTCCACAGTGGTTTCTCGCATGACCAACATCGTGCGTGCGGTGGACGTGCCACACGCCGGGCACTGGCTCATGGAAGAGAACCCCCGGTTCGTCACGGCGGAGCTGGTTCGCTTCCTTGACGGATGACCACGCCACGGCTGCGCGGGACGCCGAACAGCGATTCCCGGGTCAGCCCCGCCAGTCGCGAAGCGGCCCGGAGGCCGGCTGAGGGGTGTCGCACCATGCCTGGCAGCACGCGGCTGTTCCCGTCGACCACCGGACCCGCCCCGGGATTCGGACCTCCTGCTCGTCGATCTTGAGCCCCGCAACGACCCGGAACGGCGCCCGGCGCGGGCCGCAGCCGGTGGAGGGACCGTCTCGGGCAGCCGGTTCTGCTTCATGGACCGGAACGTGCCCTGGGGCGGTGACAGACCGGCCCGCGGCCCGGTCCGCAACCACAACGCCTGACTGCGGTCGGAGGCATAGGCAAGAAACTCCCAGACCTGGCAGTTCAGCGGTCGGAGCGCCACGCCTGGCGAGCATGCCTCGACGGCTCATCGTGCGCGATCACCACAGTTCAACGCCCCGGTACGGAGTCCTGGAACTCAACACGCTGATCCGTCGCGGGGCTTGAGAACAGGGCTCGGTGCGGCATACGTTGTTCGCCTTTCATCGAACTGCGAGGGAGCACACCCGTGGAACTGCGCAACCAGGTCGCGCTCGTCACCGGCGCTACCGCCGGGATCGGCCACGAGACCGCGAAGGTGTTCGCCCGCGAGGGCGCGAGTGTGATCGTCCACGGCCGGGACGCCGTGCGCGGCGCGGACGTCGTCGCCGAGATCGAGGCGGACGGCGGGACCGCGCGGTTCGTCCGAGCTGACCTGTCCACCGCGGAGGGCGTGCGGGAGCTCGTCTCGGCGGCGGGCGAGGTGGACGTGCTGGTGAACAACGCGGGCATCTACCCGTTCGCGTCGACCGCCGAGCAGACCCGCGAGGGCTTCGAGGAGTTACTCGCGGTCAACGTCCTCGCGCCGTTCCACCTCACCGCGGCGTTGGCGCCCGCCATGGTGGCCAAGGGCGCAGGCGCGATCGTGAACGTCTCGACCGTCGCCGCCGTTACACCGGTCTACAACGCCGCCGCCTACGGCGCGACGAAAGCCGCCCTGGAGTCCCTGACCCGCAACTGGGCCGTGGAGTTCGGCATGAGCGGCGTGCGGGTCAACTCCGTCGCGCCGGGTGGGGTGACCACCGAGACCGTGATGAACCTGTTCGGGGACGCGGTCCACGACAACGCCGCCACCACCACGGCACTGCGGCGCATGAGCGAGCCGAGGGAGATCGCCGAGGTGATCCTCTTCCTCGCCTCGCCGCGGTCCAGCTACGTCACGGGTGCACTCCTGCTGGCCGACGGCGGGTACACGATCGTCTAGCAGGACTTCGTCAGGTCGAGTGATGGGGTGTGGCGGTGGCGGGATCTCCTATGGCTGCGTTTGAACCGACCGCTCCCGTGGTACCGGTCAAGATCATTGCTGTTGTGCTGCGGAGGTGCAAATGCAGATCCAGGTCAACACCGACCACAACATCAGAGGTGGCGAAGGACTGGCCACCTTCGTCACCACCGACCTGGAGAGTGGTCTGTCCCGGTTCAGCGGCTGGTTGACGCGGGTTGAGGTGCACCTCAGCGAGGACGGGGGCAGCAAGCCCGAGGACAAGAAGTGCGTCATCGAGGCGCGGCCGGGGGGCAAGCAGCCGGTGGCGGTCACCCACCACGCGACCACTGTGGACGAGGCGTACGCGGGAGCGGCGCTCAAGTTGGGAAGGGTGTTGGATTCCCGTTACTCCCGCGCCCACGACCACAAGGGCAGCGACAGCATCCGTCACATGCCCGCTCCGGAAGACCCGGAGCAGGTCGGCGCGATCGAGGACGAGCCCAGGGGCTGATCAAGGCGACATGACGTTGTAGGCAGCATCGGTCGAACCTCCGGTCGGGTTTGCCCGGCCGGAGCCGACGCTGTGCTTGCCGGAAGTGTCGTCCGTGCAAGTCAGGTCGCATGCCGATAGTCGTCGAGGAGCTGCGGCAATCGGCCTGCGCGCCATCCACTAACGCAACATTGCGCAACTCATCACGGAGCCGGTTGTCATTGACCGTCGTTGCCGCAGCAGAACATCATGAGTCTGCTCGTGGTGGTGCGTGCCGGGTGAGGCGCGAATCGGCCGCACGGCGGTTCGCGGGTGATGCCGGCCTTCAGGCGGGACTGGAGATTCAGATGTCCGCAGTGCGCAAACTCGGTGTCGTGCTGGCAGCCGCGTCGGTGCTGGCGGCCGGTGCGCCTGCCGCGGTCGCCGCGCCACCGGACGCAACGCCGTGCCTGGGAACGGCGGCTTGCGCGTCCGGGCAGCTCCCCGACGGCACCCCGTACCAGTTCGTCAAGCCGAACCGGTGGAACGGCGTGGTGCTGGTGGACATGGACTTCGCCGACGGTGGGCTCACCGCGCCGCTGACCGCGGGTCTCGTCCAGCGCGGCTACGCCGTGGGCGGCACGACCAGGGCTGTCACCGGGTGGCGCATCGCCCAGGCGATCGACAACCAGGCCGCCGCGCTCGGGCGGTTCGAGGCGGCGTTCGGGCGCGCGCGGTGGGCGGTCGCCGAAGGCCGCTCGATGGGCGGGTTCGTGGCCGCGGGCGCCGCGCAGGTCCACCCCGACCTGTTCGACGCCGCCGTACCGTTCTGCGGCGGTCTCGGTGGTTCGGTGGGGCAGTGGAACCAGAAGCTCGATACCGTGTTCGCGCTGAAGGCGTTGCTGTTCGACGACAGCGCCTTGCCCGTGACCGGGATTCCCGCTGACGTCGCCGGTGCGCGTCAGCAGTGGATCTCGGCCCTCGCCGGAGCGCAGTCCACGGAGGAGGGGCGGGCGCGCATCGCGCTCGCCTCCGCGATCGGTCAACTCCCGGGCTGGGGGCTCACGGCGGACGGCACCGCGCCGCCGGTGCCGGCGTGGTGGGACGCGACGGGCATCGAGAACGGCATGTACCAGGCGTTGGCCGGAGGTCCGCTGCCCTACATCGGACAGGCGATGAGCAGCAGGCGCGCCATCGAGCAGATGTCCGGCGGGAACCCCTCGTGGAACACGGGGGTCGACTACGGCCGGCAACTCGCGTCGGCCGAACCCGGTCAGCAGCTCGCCGTCGTGCGGCTGTACGCCCGTGCCGGGTTGGACCTGCGGGCGGATCTCGGGCGGTTGGCGGCGGCTCCCCGCGTCGCCGCCGACCCCGCTGCGGTGTCGCAACTGTCCAGGGGAATCGTGTTCACGGGCGACGTGCGCGTGCCGGTCCTCACGGTCAGCGGGCTCGGCGACCAGATCTCCACCCTGGCGCAGCAGCAGTCCTACGAGGCGCTGGCCCACCGCGAGGGCAACGGCCGGTTCGTGCGTCAGACGTACGTGCGGACAGCGGGGCACTGCACGTTCACCGTCGACGAGCAGGTCGCCGCGATCGACCGGATGTGGCAGCGGTTGCGGACGGGTGTCTGGCCCGACCTCTCGCCTCGCACCATGAACGGGCTTGCGGGCGATGGCCGTTACCTCGACTACGTCCCGCCCGTGTTCAACCGACCGTTCGCGGGCTGACGAACACCCGTCGACCACGTCGACGAACATCGGATCGCGTGGTGGTGCCGCGTTCTCGAGGTCCATCGCGGTGATCCCGTCGGGGAGCCGGGTCGGCAGGTCGTGGGTGCCGTACCTTCGGTGGTGGGTGTCGGGGCACGGCTGCGGCGGACCTGCCGCAATGGGAGGTGTTGGCATGATCGCTGCCGTCGCGGGTGTGTGCGTTTTCCTGTTCCTGGCGGTCGCCGTTCTCGTCCGCCTGCGTGGCCGGTGGGCGGTTCCCGGGACGATCGGCCGGGCGCTGCGATGGACCGGGGTCGCGGCGACGGTCGGGGTCGGCGTCGCGTTGCTTCCGGGGTTGTCCGCCGAGGGAGGGAGCGCCGCGGCGTACCTGCTCGGGGTGCCGCTGGTCGCCGCGGCGGCAGTGGTGGTCTCGGACCTCGCCGGCCGTGCCGTCGCGTTCGTCACGACGGTCGTGGCACTGGTGATGGGGGCGTGGGGGCTGGTGCTCGGCCTCGGGCTCGGTTTCTACTTCGTGGTGCCCGCCCTGGTGTTCGGGATCGCGGCGCTGACCTCGGTGCGACCGCGCGGCCTGACAACGCCGAGCGCCTGATCCCCGGGTTCTCGCCGGTCGTGCCCGGGTGGGGGCCGACCAAGTGGGTCCCAGCCGCTGACTGCGCCACGGAGGTTGGTCCGGTCGGCGGCGACCGCGGGGTTCGCGGTCGCCGCCGAGGGGATCAGGTGCGGGTCCACCTCTGGTTGGTGCCGCCGTGGCAGTCCCAGATGATGACCTTCGTCCCGTTGGCGGTGGCGCCGCCGTTGACGTCCAGGCACTTGCCCGACGCCACCGCCGTCACGCTGCCGTCGGAGTTGAGGCGGAACTGCTGGTTGGTCTGGCCGTTGCAGTCCCACAACGTCACGGCGGTGCCGTTGGCGGTGCCCAGGTTGTAGACGTCCAGGCACTTCGTGCCGTCGTAGGCGCGCAGCTCACCGGCCGCGGTCGTGGTGAAGCGCTGGTTGGTCTGGCTGTTGCAGTCCCAGATCTGGGCCAGGGCGCCGTTGGTCGGCGTGCTGCCGGGGATGTCCAGGCAACGGCCGGAGCTCTGGCTCACCAACGAGAACGACGTGGGCGCGGGGCCCCCGCCGCCGCTGACGACGTACACCGTCGTGCCGTGCGCCGGGACGCTGGCCGAGATGGTGCCGGACGTGGTGGTCGTGCCGTTGGTCCACGCGTCGCGCAGCGTGAACGAGCTGCCCGACAGGCCGATCGCGCTCGCCGTGGTCGAGACGGTGGTCGTGCCGCCGCCCTGGTTGAACAGGGCGACCGCGACGTTGCCGTTGGACAGGCGCTTGGCCAGGACGCGTCGGGTGCCGTCGTTGGAGATCTGCACGGCCTGCACCCCGAGCGGGTCCTGGTTGATGGCGATGAGGTTGGCGTTCTTCAGGATCGCCTGCGTGGCGGCGTCCATGTTGCGCAGGTCGTTGCCCGCGATGAGGGGCGAGGCCATGACGGCCCACAGGGCGAAGTGGCTGCGCATCTCGGTGTCGTTCATGCCGCCGCGGCCGACTTCCATCATGTCCGGGTCGTTGAACCCGCCGGGCTTGGCGTAGGACGCCAGGGGCACGGTGACGTTGACGATGTTCTGGACGCCCATCGGGTAGCCGTTGGTCTGCCCGGTGTCCCACTTGTTGGTGATGTCCTCGGTGGTGCGCCACATGTTCGCCACGTCGCCCCAGTTGCGCCGGGGCCCGGTCTTGTCGTGGATGCTGTTGGAGTTGATGCTGTAGACGATCGGGCGGTTGGTGGCGCGCAGCGCGTCGCGCATCTTGGCGAACGTGCGCACCTGGTCGTCGATCGTGCCGCTGGGCGAGCACCAGTCGTACTTGAGGAAGTCCACGCCCCACGCGGCGAACTGGCGGGCGTCCTGCTCCTCGTGGCCCAGCGCCCCGGTCGAACCGGGGTAGGAGTTGAAGTACTGGGCGCACGTCTCGGCCAGCGGCGCCTGGTAGATGCCGAACTTCAACCCCCGGGCGTGGATGTAGTCGCCGAGCGCCTTCATGCCGCTGGGGAACCGGCCCGGGTCGCCTTGGAGGTTGCCCGCCGAGTCCCGGTTCGGGTTCATCCAGCAGTCGTCCACCACGACGTACTCGTAGCCCGCGTCACGCATGCCGGAGTTGACCATCGCATCGGTCATCTGCCTGATCAACGTCTCGTTGATGTTGCAGCCGAACGTGTTCCACGAGTTCCACCCCATCGGTGGTGTCCGTGCCACACCGTTCTCCAACGCCTGCGCGGACGACGTGTGCAGTATCGCCGTCAACGCGGACAGCAGCAGCACGCCTGCCGCTAACAGCGTTGCGGCCCTGCGAGGACGGGGAAGTCGTGTTGCGGTCACCCTGATCTCACTCCTCGGTGCGTACGACGTTCCGGCTGCCATCCGTGCTGCCGCACGGCCGGGCACAGCGCTACCCGTTGCTCCGGAATTCCGGGTTCGACACATCCGCCGGCGGGCTTGACGTGGCGGCTTCCGTCAGCGGCGCAGGCTTCGATGGAGACAGTGTGGCATCCATTGTTCACGCTCACAAGACAGTCTCTGCGGAGGAGGTGTACGGCAATGCGGGTGAATCGCCGTTCGGGATGGAGGCGTCTTGAGGACCGCGACATCGCTGTCAGGTGAGCTTTGGTTAGCGCTAACATTTAGCACGACGCTGGTGCCGGTCGGCCGTGGAACGCCCGTCGGCCGGCAACGGTCGGTGCGTCCGCCGCCGGGATGTCACCGGGGGAGTCGGCCGTGCGGTTGTCGAGCAGGTGGAATCTCCGCCAGAGGCTCCGACCGTAAAGATCACTGCGCGGATCAAAAGTGATTCCTTGGGCTTCTGTTTGCGCAGAACTTCGCCCGGGCGTCGGCCGAAGTGCTCATGGAAGGCGGCGTGCCCGCCGCCGCCGTGCGGTTGCTCAGTGGAGGATGACCTGGTGGACGACGCGGCGCTCGCGGACGTAGTCGAGCGGCTGACCGTGCCGCTGCGGATGGGTGACGGCCTCGACGAAACCGCGCTCGCTGAGTTGAGCACACTGTTGACCGGGCTGGCCGACTCATGGCGGGGGAGGGCGGACGTGCCGAAGCGGGCGGCTGCTCTGCTCACGGAGCTGTACCCCGCTCTGGTCGGTACCGCCGGCCTCTACTCCGACGACGAGGCACACCGGACCGAGGGGGCGGCTGAGCACCTCCTCGACCTGACCTTGACCTGCCTCGGCTCAGACGCGGACTGACGACCGCACACCCTGCGGCTGGACCGCCGGTGAACGACGATGTTCTTGCCGAAATGCCATTTAGGTCCCGCTGTCCTCAAGCTGGTTGCGGCCCCCACGGCGTTGCCGACACGTTCGTCTCGCTCGACCCGCTTGCGCGACACGCGGATGCCTCGACGCTGCAGGACCTGGTGCACCCGCGGGCTGCCGTAGGTGCCGCCGGAGGCGGTGTGGATGTCGGTGATCTCGCCGGTGATCGCCCGGTCGTCGCGCTCACGGCGGGACGGGTCGGCCTGCCGGAGTAGGTGGACGAGGCGACACCGAGGACCTGGAGGACGAACTCGACCCTGAAGCGGTCGCGAAGCTGCTCGACGAGCTTCACGACCGTCGCCGGGTCGGGTCGGGTTCCGCCGCGAAAAACGCGGACGCGGTCTTGAGGATCTCGTTGGCCCGCTTGAGTTCCGCGTTCTCCCTGCGAAGGCGGCGCAGCTCCTCCGACTCGGTCGCAGTGGGCCTGTCACCACATTTCCCGCGGCCGGCCTCGTCCTGCCGGATCCAGTTCCGCAACGCCTCGCGATGCACGCCCAGCTGCTCGGCCAGACGCCGGATCACCGGCTTGGGGTCCGACTCCCGGTACAAGCGGACAGCGCGAGCCCGCAACTCGTCGGGGTACTTCTTCGGTGGTGCCACGGACGACTCCTTCAGGCCCTACCGGACCATGTCTGGAAAGTCCCCGGGCTACAGGGGGAAGCTCAAGTAGACTTCCTCACCGGAGGGGTGCTTCTCGAACGCGTGAATTCCGACCTCGGCGATCAGAATTCGCCCCGGGTCATGAGAGCGCCTTCCCATTCGTGACACGAGTCAGCCACCACGCCCGCACGAAAGCCTCGGGCTGGACCTGCCAAGGCCATCAGTGAAGTAGGTCCGGCCGGACTCTGGCTATCTCCTGGGTCAGCTGCCGGACCGTGGCGGTGTTCGGCAGTCTCAGTTCCGCTTCCGGATCGGAGGCCGGCGAGGGCTTCACCAGCGCGCTGTGGCGAGTCGCGAAACGGCCGTCCGCAGGGGTGAACACCAGGGCCGGCAGCACGGGCTTCGAGTTCGGGTCGCCCTTGACCGGCGGGCGCGGTTCCCGTCCGCGCACGGCACGCAACTCCTCCCACGCGATCAGGTCGGATCTGCGACCGGCTCGCCACCACAGTCCACGTTGATCGACGACGAAGCGATGCATGCGGGGGACCGAGCCGATCATGACCATTAGGCCGCCCAGCGCGAGCGCGCCGAAGAGGAACGACGCGGCGGCCGGAGGAATGTCCTTCGCTCTCGACGAAGCTGACGCATGCCCGACGTCCGGGAAGACGGCGATCAACCCGAAGACGACGAACATGGCCAGCCCGCCGATGAACACCCACCGGCCGGGCCGGTATTCGATGACGGGCCTCGCAGGATCGGGGGACCATGTCTGATCGTGCACGAACGGCAGCGTAGTCGAGGCCTGCTCCAGCAGCGAGGATTTCGCGACCAAGCCGGAGCCGGGGTGCGGGCGGATCGACAGCGGCCCGAACTGGTCGGAGGCGAAACACCGCTGCGGGAACCGGGTCAGGATTTCGTCGATGCGGTCGAGTCTGGCGTCGAAGTCGGGATCGTTCGAGGTCTTCCAGGTCGGGGTGCGCAGAAAACTGATCCCGTGACGGTGCAGGAGTTTTCGCAGTCGTTCCCGGCCGACGCGGAACCGCCGGTGTGGGTTGCGGTTCAGGTGCAGGTCGCCACGCCGTCGCCGAACGCGTGCCGGGTGATCGCGGGCCTGCCAGTTCGGCCCGGCTACTCCACGGGAGGTCTCCTCCCGATCGGCCAAGACCAACATCCGACGCGCGGTGGGCAATCCTAGTGTTCCGTTTCCGGTGGGCCGCACTCAGAGTTCCAGGCGCTCCGCGGTGTCGGTGAGCAGGGGGAGGAGCCAGCGCCAGGTGTCCGGGTCGGTGGTGGAAAGCGGGTCGGGGGAGAAGAAGTACAGGCGATTCTCGACGAGTTCGATGTGGACCGGGTGTTCGGCGAACCGGGCCAGGAGGTCGGGGGAGAAGAGACTGCGGTCCAGCAGGGCCTGGATTTCCTGGGCCCTGCCCAGTGGCCCGGAGACGCTGAAGGCTTCGGTGCCGGGGCCGCGAAGGTCGGGGTTACCGGAGGGGACTTTGCCGGACTTCAACCCGGTGCCCATGCGTTTCGCCCGCGATCTCAGCAACAGGTGGGGGAGGTCGAGGTCGGCGTCGAGAGGTGTGGTTGCGTAGGCCAAGCGGAACGGTTCGCCATCGCGGTAGCCGGCGGTGTAGCCGTACTGGCCGATTTCCATCGGACGTGGGCCTTCGATGCTGACGACGTCGACGGCGCAGCGGTTGGTGCCGATGTCGAAGACCCCGGAGGGATGCTCCGGGTCCTTGACCTTCATCCGGTAACCCATGCCGTTCCGGACGGCGAACTGCATGATCCGATAGCGGTTGATCCGTTCCTGCCGGCCGCTCTTGCGGCTCAGGACGACGACCGGGACGACCAGCCCGAGACCGATCGCCAGCGGCAACAGCCCGAGGAGCCGGATGCCGACGCCGCCGTCCGGGTAGGTGTCGGCGAGGTACATGCTGAGCGGGAAGCTCAAGAAGCCGGAGAAGACGGCGGCGATCAGGGCTGACAAGAACGAGCAGCAAGCCAGATCGAGGGCCGGGCGGTCGCCGTTCGCTCTCGCGTACGCCAACGCCGCGGCCGGGTCGACCGGGGCGGCGAGCGGGGAGTAGTCCAGGTCGTCGAGCACGGTTCACGCTATCCCGTCGAGTGGGAGGAGCGTTCCCGTTCGAATGACTTCGGGTGCGTCGCCGACCGACATCGTCGCGCGGCCTGCCGTTCCAGGGTCAGGTCAGGGTGACCGCTCCCGACTGGGGCGGGCACCGGCACCATCCGGCGTCGTCGCCGGGTGGTGGGGGAAAAAGCCACACCACCACGACGTACTTGCAGTGTGTTCCGACCCGCGTGTTCGGGACGGCACCGCTGCCCTGGTCTCCTGTCCCGCCGTGGTGGACCGGCCGCAATCCCCTAAGCCGGACGACTCACCGCCGCCGCGATCGCTGTTCAGCCCTCTGGGACCAATCAGCAGATCTGCCGCCTACGCATTGAGCCGGAAGTATTCGTTTGCCTACATGATCGTCCTCCGCGCCTGGGACGCAGGCGACCTGGCGATGGACCTTAACGAACAGACCGACAACTCCCACCCGGTCCGCGATCGATTTGGTCGGCTCACCACTTCGTTCGACGTCGTCCTTGCCGACGCCGGCATCCAGGGCGCGAAGATCCAGCCACGCTGTCGGAAAGCGAACTGCTACGCCGAACGGCTCGTCGGCCCTGATGTGCGGCACCCGCCTCGGCGAGGTGGCAACTGGGCGAATGCCTGCCGGAGCGTCGGCCGATACGCTGGAAGAGCACCGCCACCGTTCACCCGACAAGGGGGATTTCATTGGCGCGCCTACGTTTTCTCGCTCACGCCACCGGTGTCGTAGCTTTGACGGCCGTCTTGTCCGCCGCCGTGCTCACCGGTACCGCCAGTGCGTGCAGTTGTCAGCCCTATGACACCGAACCACAGCGCTACGCACGGGCCGATCACGTGTTCAGCGGCTCCGTGTCCGCGTCCACCATCCTGGAGCGCGGCACGCCCAACTACGTCTGGGACGACCTGCGCGCGTACACCGTGCAGGTCGGCCAGGAGTACAAGGGCGACGTGCCGGCGACCGTGACCGTGACGACCAACTACGCCGGGTCGATGTGCGGGCTCTCGCTCTACGTCGGCGAGTCGTACCTGGTGTTCGCGTTCGGCGACTCCACAGACGGCGAGGTGTCGTCCCACTACTGCTCCGGTACCCGCTCGGCGAACGCCGGCCCACCCGTGACGACCACGGCGATGGCCGTCTCAGCCGCAGCACCCACCTGCGCCGCCGTTGCCTGACCCCGGAACCGGATGCGGGTGGCCGCCACCACCCACATCCGAACATCGTGTTGCAGCGCATCGGTGACAGCCGTTCACAGCTGACGGTGACCTCGGATCCGTAGTCGAGCGCGGAGCACCGCGTGCCGGGTCTTGGTGCCCAGCTGTCGCTCCCGTCGGGCTCGCACGCCGCCTTGCCGGGCGGCGTGGCGGCTGCGGTTCGACCGCAACGCGTGGATGACCTGACCGGGCCGCCCCCGGGCCATGAGCGCCCAGGGGCGGCCGGCGGGCGTCAGTGGGACACGGCCGTGGCGACCGGGGTCCAGCGGACGCCCTTCCAGGTGCCGTCGGCGGTGGTGCTGCGACCGACCACGACGCCGTGGTTGTTGATCGCGACCGGCGTGCTGTAGGCGCCGCCCAACGAGTCGAGGTAGGTGACCTGCCCGTCGCGCCAGATGAACACGCGGGTCGACGAGTGGTCCGGCGACGAGGTGTGCCCGAGGACGTCGCCGCGCTCGTTGATCGCGGTCGCCACGGAGTTGCCGGGGACGCCGAGGTCGACCTGCTTGCCGCCGGCCGGCCACAGCACCGCGCGGGACATGCCGTTGTCCAGCACCCAGCCGACCGCGTCACCGCGCTCGTTGAGGGACTGCTCGCCGTGGGCGAGCCGGCCGCTCTCCGACAGGACGGTCAGCTCCTCGCCGTCCCAGCGCAGCGACACCATGCCCCGGTTGGCGACGACCACACCGGCCTCGTTGATCGCCTCTGGGTCGTACGTGCCGTAGCCCGGACCGGGTGCCAGCTTCGTGCACACGCCGTCGGTGCAGCGGAGCGCGGCGAACTCCTGGAAGGAGGCGTAGGCGTAGCTCGTCGCGACGACGCCGGCGTTGTTGATCGCGTACGTCGACACGTGATCACCGGCCACCGGCAGCTCCACGTGCCGCTCCCCGTCCCACACGGTGGCGTGCTGCTCGCCCCGGGCCGACGTGGCGTACGACATCGGCACGGTGCCGTCGTCGTTGATCACGTGCGCCAGCGCCCACGCGGCTCCAGGCGGCGAGATGGCCTGCCGCTGACCCGCGAACCAGACCCACGGCTTCTGCGTGTTCGGCACGCCGTCGGAGGTCAGCCCGAGCACCTGGCCGCCCTGGTTGATCGCGCCGGCCAGACCGGGGCCGAGGTCGGTCGCACCGCCGCGCGGGGACCACAGGACCGCGCGCGTCGGCGCGTCGCCCTGCGCGCTGCCGACGATCTGGCCGAGGTCGTTGACACCGGTGGGGTAGTAGCCGGGGTTGCCGGGCAGGCCCGCGACGCCCGGCAGTTCGGCGATGACGTGCGTGGCCGACGCGACTGCCGCGGGAGTGGTGGCCAGTGGCAAGGCTGTCGCGAGCGCCAACACGGCCAGCGACGTGCGTAAGTCGGGCATGATCGCTCCGTTGCGAGTATGTCCTGAGGTCATTCTGGATCGATCAACGATAACTTCCGCGCGCCCGCGACGGTGACGGCCGGACAGCGCAACGGTCCGCGAAACCTTTGCGCCGTACGGAGCTTCGTGGATCGCCGAGTCCTGCCGCGCCGCTTGGACGGGCGACAGCGCGGGGACCGTCGGATCGATGCCGGTCGGGCGTGCTGGTTTGTGCGGCCGACTCCTGCTGCGCGTGACTACCTGGCCGATCCGGATTCACGTCGCCCGAGGGCCGCGGCCGGTGTCGGATCTGGCCGCGGTGCACGCCCGGCGGCGCTGGGGCCCGTCAAACCGGAGGCCATCGACCGGGCGGCGCCCATGGTCGGGATGCCGGGCGGGAGGATGGCGGTGATCCACTCGGCGTGCGTGGAGGGGCGTGGCGGGGCGGACACCCTCATGAGGCGGTCCTTGACGTCGGAACGGGGGTTTGGACGTCGAGGTGACGGTGGTTCCCTCGCCGCGATGACAGGGAACTCCGATAATACGCCCGGTTGGAGCAGTCCTGGCCGCCTTGCTCGTCGAAATCGTTGCGCGGCGGACGTGACAGCTCTGTCGTCCCTATCGTTTGGGTTGTCCGGCCTCATGGGGTTCGGATGCCCAGGAGGGGTGGGTGTGACTTTCAGTCGTCTGCCTCTGATTAACCGGTCCTGACGAAATCGTCGGACGTGTCGGTATGCAGATGATGCGGGTGGCGAGCCGAGGAGGGCTCGTGGATGTCGTCGCGGCGTTCCCATCGGATGCGGAGGCGTTCGGGCTCGGCCCGCCTTCGGGCCGCCCGCCCGTGAGAGGTGTCGACGACGGCGCGGTCCCAGTCCACTGCCCGCCTCGTGCAGCGCCTCGTGCAGCCGTGACCACACGCCGGCCTCGTTCCAGTCGCGCAATCGTGTCCAGCAGGTCATCCCGGAGCCGAAGCCCAGCTCCTGAGGCAGGAACTCCCACTGGCTCCCTGTGTGCAGCACGAACAGGATCCCGCACAACACCTGCCGATCGGGCACCCGCTTCCGGCCGGGTTTGCGGGGCTGCACGGCACCACCGGCGACAACGGCCCGATCCGCTCCCACAGATCATCCGAGACGATCCACGGTGGGGGCTCACCACTCCTCACACCCCAACATGATCCACATCGGACATGTCCGACTCCAGCAGGATTCCCCGGTGCTCGGGGAGAGCCGTCTCTATCGCCGGGGAAATGCGGGTCCCTAGTGTCGCCAATGCGCTCGGCACGCAGCACGCGGGCGACCTATTCCGGACGAACGGGGTGGTATCTGTGGCTGAAACGCACGTGGGGTTGCTCGCGATCGGGGCGGGACCGGCAAACCTGGCGCTGGCCGTCGCCATCGAGGAATCCGGGAGCGCGGAGCTGGCCGAGCACACGTTGCTGCTGGAACAGAGTCCGGAAGTCAAGTGGCAGCGCGATCTGCTGATGCCGTGGGCGCGCAGCCAGGTCTCCTTCCTCAAGGACCTGGTGACCCTGCGCAACCCGCGCAGCAAGTTCTCATTCCTCAACTTCCTGCACGACCAGAACCGGCTCGACGAGTTCATCAACCTGGGCACGTTCCACCCGTTCCGCTGGGAGGTCTCGGACTACCTGCAGTGGGTCGCGACGTCGCTGGAGCAGGTCCGCATCCGGTACGACTCCAGGGTCGCGAGCATCGAGCCCGTGCGCAGGTCGGGCGGGGCGATCGAGGGTTGGACGGCCACCCTCACCGACGGTGACGTGATCCACTGTCGTGACCTGGTCGTCGGTGGCGGCCGGGATCCGTACCTGCCGAAGGTCTTCGCCGACCTGCCGCCGGACCGGATCGTCCACAGTGCACACTACCAGCGGCGGATTCGGCAACTGCCCGCGGACGCGCCGCTGCGGGCCGTCGTGGTGGGCGGGGCGCAGAGCGCGGCCGAGATGTTCATGGCGCTGCACGACAACCTGCCCAACAGCACCCGGACCATGGTCGTCCGGTCGGTGGGCCCGCAGAACTACCAGACCAGCAAGTTCGTCAACGAGCTGTTCTACCCGTCGTTCGTGGACCGCTTCTACGACAGCCCGCCGGAGGTCCGGCGGCAACTGCTGGACGAGATGCGCCTGACCAACTACGCCGGGGCGGCCCCGCCGTTCCTGGACAACATGTACAGCATGCTCTACCAGCAGCGCGGCATCGGCGGGCAGCGGTCGCAGGTGCGGACCCTCACCGAGGTGGTGGGTGCCAGGGTCGCCGACGACGAGGTCGTGCTCGACCTGCGCGACCGCACCAGCGGCAAGGTGGAACCGCTGCACTGCGACCTGGTGCTGCTCGGCACCGGGTTCGACCAGCGGATGCCCGCAATGGTTCGCGACCTCGTCGACCAGGTGGGGCTGTCCGAGATCTCGGTCAGCCGCTGCTACCGGGTCGACCTCGGGGATTCCGCCTGGGGCGCGGTGTACCTGCAAGGCGTCAACGAGGCCACGCACGGCATCGCCGACTCGCTGATCAGCGTGCTGGCCCACCGCTCTCGCGACATCGTGGCCGATCTGCTCGCCCGCCGCGGCGTTCGCGAGTCGGAAGCCGTCTGATGGACCGCCTGGTGGTGATCTCACCGGCCCCGACAGCCAACGGCGACCTGCACTTGGGCCACCTCGCGGGCCCGTTCCTGGCCGCGGACGTGTGCACCCGGTACGCCCGTGCGACCGGCAGGGAAGCCCTGTACGGCACCGGAATGCACTTCACCCAGAACTACGTCGTCACCGCGGCCAAGCGGATGGGCGTGGCTGCGGAGGACCTGCGGGAGCGCTCCGCCGTGCAGGTACGGCAGACCTTGGCCGAGATGGGCATCGAAGTCGACGGTTTCGGCTGCATCGGCGACCGGTTCACCGAGCTGGTCAACGGATTCCACTGCCGCCTGCACGAGCTGGGCCTGCTGGAGCTGCGGACCGTGCGGTTCCCGTACCTGCCGAGCACCGGCGAGTACCTGATGGACGCCTACGTCGCGGGTGGCTGTCCGTCCTGCCTGGCCGAGGGGTGCGCCGGGATCTGCGAGAGCTGCGGACTGCCGATCGCCCCGGGCGACCTGCTCGACCCGCGGTCGACGCTGCACCCGGACGAGCCGTTGGAGTATCGCGACGCGGACATCCTCGTCTTCCCGGTCGAGCGGCACCGCGCGGAACTGGAGGCGTACTTCGCCCGCACCCCCATGCGCCCGCGCATGGCTCGACTCATCGAGACCGCGATGGCCCGGCCACTGCCGGACTTCCCGATCACGCAGCCGACGTCGTGGGGCATCCCGGCGCCCTTCCCGGAGGTGGCCGGGCAGGTGATCAGCCCGCACATGGAGGGCATGCCGTGGAGCATGTTCACCACCGCCCTGGCCGCCGAGCAGCGCGCGATGCCGATCACGGCCGACGAGCTGTGGCACGAGGACTCCGGCACCACCGTGGTGTACTTCCTCGGCTTGGACGCGACCTACCCGTTCGCGGTGGTGGGCACGGCGATGCTCGCCGCGGTCGGCGGCTACGTGCTACCCGCGCAGTTCGTCACCAACGAGTTCTACGAGCTCGCCAACGAGAAGTTCTCCACCAGTCGCGGGCACGTCGTGTCCGGCCGCGAGCTCGCCGCCGAGGTCCCGCGCGACCTCATCCGCTTCCACCTCTGCGCGACCAGCCCCGAGTACCAGCGCACCGACTTCACCCGTGATGCCCTGTTCCGGGTGTGCGAGTCGCGGCTGACCGGGCCGTGGAACCGGGTGGCGGCGGCGGTGGACGAGTGGGTCGGCCGCGGTCCGCTCCCGGTCTCCGAGGACGCCCGGCAAATGGCGCTGCGGATGGTCGGGCTGTTCGCCGACGGGTACGAGCTGCCGGGGTTCAGCCTGACCGCAGTGGCATCGACCCTCGCCGGACAGCTGTCCAGACTGGACCGGCTGGCCGCCGAGGTGACCCCGGCGACCGCGGGCGACCTCTGCCACCAAGTGGACGTGTTCCTGCGGTGCGCTGCGCCGATCCTCGTCGATCTCGCCGCGGGAGCGCTGTCGGACACGACGCTGCCCGGACACGTGGACGCCGATGCGGTCACGCCCGAACGCCTGCCCCGACTGGCCGGGACAGCGCCGGTCGGGACAGTGGGCTGATGGCCTCGATCGCCGTCGTCGGCGCGGGCGTCACCGGCCTGGTGACCGCGATCGGCTGCGCGCGTGCCGGTCATCGCGTGACCGTGCTCGACCGCGGTCGCATCCCGAACCCCGCGTCGACGTCCTACGACCAGCACCGGGCACTGCGGGTGCTGCACCCGGGCGATCCCGACGCCAGTCGGCGGTCGGCCGAGTCCCGCCGCCGCTGGCTGGAGCTGGAGTCGCTGCTGCGGACCAGGATCTTCCGGCCGGTCGGCGTCGTCACCGCGTGCACACCGGACGAGCTCGACCTGACCCTGGACACCGCTGCCGCGGTGGGGCTGCCCGTGGCCGCCGTCCCGTCGCGTGACCTGCCGCCTGTGGTGTTCCCGGCCGGGACGAGCGGGGCGCTCGACCCGCTCGCGGGCGCGCTGCTGGCCGATCGGTTCCTGCGCGCGGCCTCCGCGTGGCTGGCCGAACACCCCATGGTCGAGCTGCGGCCGGGATGTCCTGTCGCGGGCGTGGACGACAACCGGGTGGTGCTGGCCGACGGCACCGCGCACGCCGTGGACGTCGTGATGGTCGCGGCGGGACCGTGGAGCACCGACCTGGTGGGCCCGCCCGTCGTGCTGCACCGCCAGACCATGATCTACCTGCGCCCTCCGGAGCGCCTGGCGCGCTGGTGGGCGTCGGCACCCGGGGTGGGCCGGATCGGCGCCGACCGTCGGGCCTGGCTGCTGCCACCGGGGGACGGCACGCTGCTCAAGATCAGCTCGGACGTGGTGTGCCGGGAGGTCGCGACGACCGGGGACCCGGACACCGCACCGTGGGTCGACCGGCTGCTCGCCGAGCCGATCCTCGCCGACCTCGCGGAGTACACCGTGGTGGCGGTGCGGGACTGCCACTACGCGTCCGATCCCGTCACCGCGGGCCCGGTGCTCGCCAGGGTCCGCCCGTCGGTCTGGTCCCGCCCCGCCTGCGGCGGCAGCGGGTTCAGCTCCGCACCGCTTGTCGCGGAGGAAGTCCTCGGCGCTGTCATGAAGGTCGATGCGTGAACGACGAGTCGATGGCTGGGAGTCCATGATGGAGATAACTGTTGTGGGTGCGGGTATGGCGGGAGCGTTCCTGGCGCTCTCCCTGGGCAGGCAGGGCCATGCGGTGACGGTGTTCGACCGCAGACCGGACCCGAGGGCGACCGACAGCACGGCCTCGTCGATGAACCTGGGGCTGTCGAGGCGGGGTCTGTCGGCACTGGGCCGCCTGGGGCTGTCGGAAGAGGTGATGCGGTTCGTCGTGCCGATGCGTGGTCGACTGCTGCACAACACCGATGGTGGTCTGCGGTTCTCGGCCTACGGTGACGGCGGCATTCTGGCCATCCAGCGGCAGGACCTGAGTGCGCTGCTGGTCGACGCGGCCTGCCGGGAGCCGACCGTCCGGTTCGTGTTCGACACGCGCTGCACGAGCGTGGACCGCGATCTGCCTTCGGCGTCCTTCATCGACCCGAACGGGCAGTCGCTCGTGGTGAAGTCGGATGTCGTAGTGGGTGCGGACGGCGCGTTCTCGGTGGTGCGCAGGCACATGCACCACGACCGTCGCGCGGAGTTCTCCCAGAGCTACCTGGAGTGGGGCTGGCGGGAACTGCACATCCCGGCGGCCGAGGACGGCACCCACCGGATGGCCGACGACGTGTTCCACCTCTGGCCCCGCGGCGACATCATGATGTTCGCCCACCCGAACCTCGACGGCTCCTTCACCTGCTCCTGCGTCCTGCCGTTCCACGGAGAGCACGGCTTCGACTCGCTGCGGACGGCCGAGGACGTGGAGTCCCTGTTCCGCACCCACTTCCCCGACGTCGTGCCCTTGGTCCCGGACCTGGGCGAGACCTTCCTGCGGCGGCCCACGTTCAACCTCGTCACCATCAGCACCGCCCCGTGGAGCCACGAGGGCAAGGTGGTGCTGATCGGCGACGCCTGCCACGCGGTCTACCCGTTCCTGGCCCAGGGCATGAACTCGGCCTTGGAGGACGCGCTGGAGCTGGCGGACAGCCTGGCCCACCACCCCACCGACACCTCGGCGGCTCTGACGAGGTACAGCGAGCGCCGCAAGCCGAACACCGACGCCCTGGCCACCATGTCCCACCGCAACTTCGCCGAGCTGCGCGACACGGTGCGCTCCCCGGCGGTCCGCCTGGAGCGGGCCTGCGACGCCCTGCTGGGAAGGCTCCTGAACGACCGCTGGGTGTCGCTGCACGCCATGATCACCAACACCACCATCCCGTACGCCCGTGCCCTGCACCGGGCGACCCGGCAACGCCGTGTCCTCCAGGGCCTCGCCGCCACCGCGGCCGTGGCGGCCGTCGCGGGCGTCGTCCGCGCGTTCCGGCGCTGACGTGGTGGCGGCCGGGGATCAGCGTTGTGCGGGCCAGAGGAACTCGGCGACGTCGGTGATCGCCTGGCCGAGGACCGCGGCACCGGGGCGCGGGTGGGCGGTCCCCGCGTCGTGGCGGACAGCTCCGGCACGGGAGAGGTAGGCGTCCAGCAGTGCCCGGCCGCCCGTCGCCCGAACCGGGTCCGCGTCGGCGGCGAAGCGCTGGGCCACTTCCGACAGCACGGCGCGCAGGGCGGACACCGTGGGAGTGGCCGGGTGTGCCAGCAGGGGGCTGGTCGACAGCAGTGAGGGAGTGTGCCAATGCTCGTAGGCGTGGCGGAGTTGGTCGACCAGCCGGGCGCGCCTGCCGAGGTCGCCGAGCGGCGTCCTCCGGCGCGACAGGCGGCTGACCCACTGGGCGATCTCGTCGGGCACGAGGCGCAGCGTGTGGACCTGGACCTGCCGACCGCAGCGGAACACGTCCGCCCGCGTCGTGCCGAGGTAGGTGAAGTGGAGCCGGCGCACCAGCCGCTGGTAGGCGGGCCACTGGGTGGCCACGACCACCAGACCCGCGCGGACGCCGCGCACGAGCACGTCGCGCATGAGCGCGGCCTGGGCCGCGTTGTCGCGGGCGATGGACATGCCGACCAGCAGGCCGCCCTGGTCGGTCACACCCGGCGTGTGGCCCTCCAGCAGCGGCTCGACGAGGTGGTGGTTGCGGGAGGCGATCGGGATGGACGTGATGGCGCCGAGGATTCGACCGTCCTGGTCGGTCGCGATGCGGAAGCCGTCCGGCGTGTCCGCGAGCAGGGGGTTCAGCACGCGCTCGCTGCTGCGGACGTCCATCTCGCCTCGACGCGCCCAGCGGTGCACCAGGCGGCCAATGTCGTCGGCGTCGGAGTCCGCGGACGAGCGGACCACGACCGGCTGCTCCCCACTCGGGAACAGCGTCTCGCGGATCGTCGGGTTGCCGGTGAGCCACAGGGCCTGTTCCGTGCGCCGAGAGCACTGGTCGGGGTCGACGGAGTCGGTGCGGACCGCGCGGTGGTGGGCCATCGCGCGGGCCACTGAACGGCGGTGGCTGAGTGGTCTGCGCCAGCGGTGCACGCTGTCGAACAGCGTTCGGTACGGCTCGCGGAGCCTGAGGCCCTCCGTGTCCGCGCACACGAGGCTGATCTCGGCGAGGTCGGCGAACCCCGCCGGGGTGAGCAGTTCCTCGTCGGCCTGCCCGCAACTGGCCAGCGTGGTCAGCGAGGTGAGGTCGTCGGCGTGCGGTCGCTCGCGGCGCAGTCTGGCGATCACTTCCTCGACGGCGAGATCGGCCAGCGCCCCGGGAGTGTCGAGCTGCACTCCTCGGTGGATGGCGCGGCACAGCCGGTCGGCGAGCAGCGGCACGCCGACCGCCATGCGCACGACAGCAGCGCGCTGGTGCTGCCCGTCGAGCCCGGCCCAGTAGGCCAACGCGTCGACTTCGGTGTCCTCCCAAGGGGGCACCGGCACGACCGCGAGTTCGTTCAGCAGCGCGATCGGCGTCTGCGGTCGTCCGGACAGCGGTCTTCGGGTGGCCACGACGAACCGGACATCGTGGTGGCGCTCCACGGCGGCGCACACGGCGTCCAGCGCGGCCGGTGCATCGGCGTTGTCGACGAGGACGAACTCGCGCGCGTCGAGCACGGCGGTGTCGAGTGCGGCCTCCGAGTCGGCCAGGTCGACCATCACCGCTTCGACGGGCAGTGCGGAGAGCACCCGCGACTTGCCGATGCCCACCGGTCCGACCACGTTGACCACTCGCCGACCGCTGGTGCCGATCGCGGTGAGCAGTGCGGCGACCGCGCGGGCTTGGGAATCCGGCCGGATGTCCGCGACTGCGACCGGGGTCGGTCTCGGGCCGGAGGCGACGCGGTGCGCGCGGCGCCACCGCGCCTGGCCGGTGCCGTCGACGCCGAGCGCGGCAACGATATCGACGAGCAGTTCGACATCGATGCGCTTGCGGCCGAGTTGGAAGCACTCGTAGACCGTCACCCGGCCGGGCCGCCGGTTCTCGACGGGCACGCCCCGTGCTGCCCGGACGGCGGCGATCTCGGCGACCATCCGGGTGAACGACGGATTGCCCGCCCACGCTCTCAGGTCCCGCAGCCGACTGCTCAATTCGTTCAGCGTCGATACGGCATCCGGAGCAGGTGGGAGATCCGATCGGGTCAGCTCGGGGCGGATCAGTAAGTGATCCAACGTGCGGCCTCCTCACGTTCACAATTGGAAGTGACGGTCAAGCGCGCACCGTATCAATCGACAGCGTGCGGACGGCTCCGCCATTTGCTGCCGGCTTCCGCAAGGGTGCCGGTGGCTGCCCACCGCCGCGCCGAAGGGGGACGGCCGAGTCCGAACGATCCCGAACACCTGGCCGATGCGTTCGGGATCGTTCGGGGTAGTGGCGTCGGGTCTGGGCCGACGCGCATCGTACCGGCAGCGGGTTTCCCGGAGTTCCGGAGAGGATGCAATCCGGTTTCTCGACAGGGCATCGTGTGCGACACACCGGAAAACAGGGGCGGCTTCGCCGTGCCAGGAATACAGGAGGACAAGGTGAACGGTTCCACGCTTCAATGGCAGCCCGAGTATAGCGACCGGCGACGTGCGGCGAACCCGCCGCCAGGGCTCGACGCAGGCGAGAAAAGCGGGGAGCCCGCCGTCCTGACCGTGTTGCTCGCCGACACCCAGTCGGCGGTCCGCCACTGGGTCCGGTCCGCGCTCGAATCCGCCGACGGGATCACCGTGGTCGGTGAGACGGCCACCGCGAACACGACCATCGCCGAAGTCGCGCGGCGTGCGCCGGACGTGCTGGTCATAGATCCGCAACTCGGCAGAACCTCACCCGTGGACGTGATAAGCAGCGTGCTCCGGGTCGCGCCGGAAACCGGGATACTCGTGCTGAGCGCGGTCGACGACGACGCGGTGATCACGGCCGCGATCCAGGCCGGTGTGCGCGGATATCTGGTCAGGGACACCGATCAGGCTCAGATCGTTCGCGGCGTGCGGGTCGTCGCGGCAGGCGAGATGATCGTCGGCAAATCGATCGCCCGTCGGTTCGGCTCCCTCGTGCGGCAGAACTCGGAGCAGGAGCCGTACCCGTTCCCCGAGCTGACGGCCAGGGAGCGCGATGTGCTCGACGGCATCGCGGCCGGCAGGTCCAACGCGGTCATCGCCGCTGATCTCGGGCTGTCCCCCAAGACCGTCAGCAACCGCGTTTCCTCGATCTTCGGCAAACTCGGAGTGGCCGACCGTGCGCAGGCGATAGTCCTGGCCCGGGACGTGGGCCTCGGGCGCGGCTGATTCACCGCTGGTCGGGAATCGTTCCCCTACCGCCGGGAAGTGTGCCGCGGATAGCCTCGACCCGAACGTCAGACGGGAAAGCACGCGGATCGGAGTGCGATGTGACTGACGAAGGTCATGCTGTTGTGGATACCGCGGCCGTGGATTTCCGAAGGCTCGAACACGAGAACCTGGTACGGGCCTACGGACTGGACATGAAGCTGCTCTACCCGTGGGACGGGCTGACGGCGCCGTTTCGAGGGGCGTGGTGCGTGTTGCGTCCCGGTGACCAGTCGGCGCAGCACGCCCACCACGAGCACGAAATCTTCATCGGAATGGCCGGAAACGCCGAAGTGGTCGCCGAGGGCAAGGCGCACGAGTTCGCGGCGGGGGACCTGGTGTTCCTGAAGCCGGGGATCGAGCACTACCTCGTCAACAATCACGACAAGGATTTCTCCTACTACGCGATCTGGTGGGACCGCGCGATGTCGGACGAGTTCGTCGCGC
Organism: Saccharothrix sp. NRRL B-16314; assembly: GCF_000716595.1. GTDB lineage: Bacteria > Actinomycetota > Actinomycetes > Mycobacteriales > Pseudonocardiaceae > Actinosynnema. The sequence goes on along the minus strand of NZ_JNXC01000025.1, from coordinate 38,699 downwards.
ACGAGACCGGTCGGGCCGAGTCCCATGACTGACCACAAGACGATCGACTACAACGGGCGGAAGTTCCGCAAGGCCGGCGCCGACGTCGAAGAGATCGCCGTGTACCGGCAGGACGGCGACGTCGTGTGGGCCGAGTTCGCCGGCGGCGAGGTGCGGCGGGGGACCGTCGCGGGCACCCGGATGGAGGACGGCGTCCTCCATCTGGGGTACACGCTGGTGCTCGCCACCGGCGAGGTGGTCTGCGGGCACACCGTGAACACGCCGGAGGTGGCCGCCGACGGCCGCCTCCGGCTGCGTGAGGTGTGGGAGCGCTACGGTCCGCACGCCGCCACCGGCGTGTCCTACCTCGATGAGGTGAACTAGTGGCGCGGCCCCCGTCCGAGGCAGACTGGCAGCGCCTCGACCGTGTGGTGGCAGGCCGCGTGCGCCGCCCGGGCGAACCCGGGTTCCGCGGTGCGACCATGCCGTTCAACAAGCGGTTCGCCGCGACCACCCCTGCCGGAGTCGTGTCCGTGGCGAACGCCGAGGACGTGCGACGCGCCATCGAGTGGGCACGCGATCTGGGTGTCGTCGCCGTTGCACGCAGCGGTGGACACAGCTACGCGGGACACTCCGTCAACACCGGCCTTGTCATCGACCTCAGCGCGATGAACACCGTGTCCGCCAACGGGTCCACCGGGTTGGTGACGACCGCGGGCGGGGCGCGGATGGCGGACGTCTATGCCGCCGTCCAGCCCCACGAGATGGCGTTCGCGTTGGGCAACAGCGCCACGGTCGGCATCGCGGGCCTCGTGCTCGGCGGTGGCTGCGGTGCCACCTCGCGCGTGTTCGGGCTCACCGCGGACGCGCTCGTGTCGACCACGGTCGTGACCGCGGACGGACGGCTGCTGCACTGCGACGCGAACGAGAACGCCGACCTGTTCTGGGCGTGCCGCGGTGGCGGCGGCGGCAACTTCGGGATCAACGTCTCCTTCACCTTCCAGGCCAGGCCGGTGGCCGACTGCTCGACCTACGTGCTGGTGTGGGACCGCGCGGACGCGCCGAAGGTCTTCTCCGCGTTGCAGGAGGTCGTGCGGCGCGGGCCGGACGAGTTCGCGACCAGGATCGGCGTCGCCAAGGCGGGCGGCTCGGAGGCCGTCGTGTCGGCTGTCGGGCAGCACCTCGGATCGGCGAGCGAGCTGCGGGAGATCCTCGACCCGGTCCTGGCCGTCGCCCAGCCGGTCCACACCCGCATCGCGGACCGGACCTTCTGGCAGGCCAAGGACGATCTGCTGCACGAGACCTCCGAGGACGCGTTCGCGGTGCGGACCAACATCGTCACCGAGCCGCTGCCCGACGAGGCGGTCGCCACGATGCTGTCGTTCGTCGACCGCCTGCCCGGCAGCGGCAACCCGGACGGTGGCGGCGCGGCTCTGTTCTCCTGGGGCGGTGCGATCAACCGGGTCGGCCGGACGGACACCGCGTTCGCCCACCGCGACGCGATGTTCCTGCTGTCCATGGACACCTCGTGGGCCGAGACCGACGAGCCCGCCGTGGTCGCGGCCAACCTCCGCTGGCTGTCGGAGCTGGGGGACGCGATGTCGCCGTACGTCTCCGACGGCGCGTTCCAGAACTTCATGGACCCGGACCTCGCGGACTGGCGCACGGCCTACTACGGCGTCAACTACCCGAGACTGAGGCAGATCAAGGACCGGGTGGACCCGGACGGCTTCTTCACCTTCGCGCAGAGCATCTGATCATGATCGGCGACAACGCGGTTTCGATCTGGACGGCGGCCGAAGTGGACGACGGCGCCGTGCCCGCACACCAGCTGCCGCATCTGCGGGAGATCCTTGCCTGGGCCGGAGAATACCTGGTGTCCCCGCACTCGGGACTCGGCCGGAAGGGCCCGGTGTGCCCCTACACCCTGGCATCGCTGCAAAGGGGGCTGTTCCACCTCGCGTCCCCTGCCGACGGCAGCGACGTCACCGACGTCCTCGGCGCGGTCGAGAGCCTGCGCTCGTGGTACGGGAAGATCTCGAGCGGGATCGCGCCCGACGACCAGGAGCTGCTGACGATCCTGCTCGTGCTGCCCCGGCTGGACCACCGCGATCCGACCACACTGGACGACCTGCAGCGGGAGGCGAAGGACAACTTCGTCGCCGATGGTCTGATGATCGGCCAGTTCCACCCGGTCTGCGACCAGCCCGGTCTGTGGAACGCCGATTTCAAGGCACTGCGTGCTCCGGTGCCGCTGCTGGCCATCCGCAGGCTGGTCGTGTTCGACCTGCCGTTCCTGGTGGACAGCACGGCGCACGCCGGCAGCTATCTGCGGCGATTCGCCCCGGACATCCCGCCCCGCGTCCGCGATCTGCTGGCCGAGCGGGTGGTGGGCAGCGGGAATTCCCCGCGGTCGGCCTGAACACGAGATTCCCCGGCCGACGGGAAAGGCTGCCCTGTCTGCCGGGAACGATCCGAAACTAGCCTCAGCGTGCCGGTCGGCGCGAACACGGACAACGGAGGTGGATGTATGACTGGCCAACAGATCGGCGTCCGACCGCGGACGGATGTGACGGCGTGACCGGAGACAAGCCGACGGGCGTTCTCGCGGTGCTGCGGCAGACACCGGCCCCGGTCCGCTACCTGCTCGGCGGCATGCTCATCAACCAGGTGGGCGCATTCATCCAGACCTTCCTGATCCTGTACCTGACCTTCCGGGGCAGCTCGGTCGCCTTCGCCGGGATCAGTCTCGCCGCCTACAGCGTCGGGTCGATCTTCGGTGCCATGCTCGGCGGCGAGCTGGCCCACCGCTTCGGCGGCCGGGCCACGATCGTGGCGGCCATGACGTGCGCGGCACCGCTCGTCGCATCGGTCCCGATGGCCGCGGAAACGCCCGCGGTGCTGCTCGCGGTGGTCGCGCTGTCCGGGCTGTCGATCCAGGCCTACCGGCCCGCCGCCGCCGTGCTGCTCGCCGAGTTCATGCCGGAGCAGCACAAGGTCATGGGCTTCTCGATGATGCGCATCGCGCTGAACATCGGCGCCGCCGTCGCCCCGCTGCTGGCGGCCGTGCTCATCCAGATCGACTGGGACCTGCTGTTCTGGCTGGACGGCGGCACCGCCGCACTCTGGGCACTGCTCGCGTTCATGCGGCTGCCGAAGCCGACCGCGACCGCGCACCGCACCGAACCCGGCGGCACGGCCGTGCCCACCATGACCGCCCGTGCGGTCTACGGGACACTGGTGCGGGACACCAGGTTCTTGTGCTACCTCGTGGCAGGCATGTTCGGCATGATCGTCTACGCCGGGTCGGTCGCCGTGCTGCCGCTGAACATCGTCGCCGCCGACTACCCGGTCAGCTTGTACAGCACGGTGCTGGTGACGTCCTCGGTCGTCCTGATCACCTGCGAACTCAAGATCACCACCTACATCGTCCGGATTCCGAAGTACCTGGCGGGCCTGTTCGGAAACCTGGTCACCGGGCTCGGGTTCGTGTGCTACGGGCTGCTCTCGACCCACTCGTTCTTCGTGATCGCGGGCGCACTCCTGACCGTCTCCGGGCTCATGATCCACGGGCCGAGCACGGCCGCCCACCCGGCCACGTTCCCGGTCGAGCTCCGGAGTCGCTACATCGCGACGAAGGAGACCCTGTCCGGCCTGGCCGCGACGATCGGCCCGGTGCTGGGGCTCTACATCTGGAGCGAGCACGGCGGTTCGGCCTTCTGGACCATGTGTGCGCTGCTGTCCGTCATCGCGGGCACGATGCACATCTACGGCCTCCGGCAGCCTTCGTCCACACCGGATCCCGCGCCCGTGCCGGAGTCCGGGACGACGGTTGACACCGAGTCGGAGTTTCAGCCGGAAACCTTGGGAGAGCGCCGATGAGGGAATCCGATGGTGTGCTGCTGGTCATCGGGAGCGGGCTGCGGCTGTACCGCGAGTACCTGGTCGCGTCCATCCACCGATGCGCCCGGACGGCCGGGCTCGGCATGGTGCTGCTGAACAACCTCAAGCCCACCTGGCAGCACGCGTACTTCGACCGGATCATCCACACGGACGTGTTCGACCCGGACGAGATGCGCGCCGCGGCCCGGGAGGTCGCCCGGGAGCACCGGATCGTCGGCCTGATGTGCTGGGACGAGCCGGTCGTGCTCGCCGCGGGCGAACTCGCCGCCGAGCTGGGCGTCCCCGGCCTCGGCGTGGACGGTGTCCGGGGCTGCCGCGACAAGAGCCGGACCCGGGCCGTGCTGACCGCGGAAGGACTGCCGCAACCGGGTTACGCCCTGACCACCAACCTCGACGAAGCGCGTGCCGCGGCTGCCCGGATCGGCTATCCGCTCGTGCTCAAGCCAAGGGCTATGGGCGCCAGCATCGGGGTGGTGTTCGCGGCCGACGAGTCCGAACTGGATGCCGCGTTCGGTGTCGCCATGGGCGCGGCCACGGTCGACCGGAGTCGCTACGGCGGGGGCGCGATCGTGGAGGGCTACGCCGGCGGCGAGGAGATCAGCATCGATGCGGCCGTGCACAAGGGCGAGTACCTGCCGATGTTCGTGGCCCGCAAGCAGACCGGCGACCAGCCGTACTTCGAGGAGACCGGGCACATCGTCGACGCGGACGACCCGCTGCTGCGTGACGCCGAGCTGATGGACGTCCTGGCGCGGGCGCACCGCGCACTCGGCGTCGAAGACGGCATCACCCACTCCGAGGTCCGACTGACCGAGCGGGGCCCGCTGATCATCGAGGTGAACGGCAGGCTCGGCGGCGACCTGATCCCGTTCCTCGGCCGGACCGCGACCGGCATCGACCCCGGTGAGGTCCTGTTCTCCGTCGCCACCGGGCACCGTCCCACGATCACCCCCACCCGGAACGCGGTCGCGGGCATCCGGTTCGGATACCCCGACCACGACTGCCTCGTCCACGGTGTCAGCGTCCCGGCCGAGGCTCCTGGACTGGTCCTCGCGTCGCCGATGATCGACCCGGGTACCACCCTGAGGCTGCCCCCCGGGGGCTATCTGGCCCGGCACTCGTTCGTGGTGTGCGAGGCCGACGACCGCGAGACCTGCGCGACGCGACTGGACGAGGCCGCCGACATGGTGCGCATCGACGCCGATCCGGTGGACCCGCCGGCACCCGGAACCGCGTTCGAGATGCCTGCGGGCCTGCTCGACGTCGACGAACAAGAGGGAGTCATCGAATGACCATGACAGAGCCGACCCGCACCGACACGCCGATGACGGGCGCGCAGATCCTCGCCAACGCCAAGGCGCTCGCGCCGGTCCTGCGTGCGCGGGCCGCGGAGATCGAAGCGAACCGGAGCCTGCCCGCGGACGTGGTGCAGATGCTGCGCGACGCAGGCGTGTTCCGGATCGGCTTCAGCCGGGCCTGGGGCGGTCCTGAGATGACCTCGATGGAGCAGACCGAGGTGATCGAGGCACTCGCCTACGGCGACGCGTCCGTGGGCTGGTGCGCCAAGCTGGGCTCGGACATCGGGCTGCACGCCAACTTCCTCGACCAGGACGAGGCGCGCAGGATGTTCCCCAGCATCGACATGCACTCCGCGGGCGTGCTCCCGGTCACCGGGCACGCGGAGCGGGTGCCCGGCGGTTACCGGCTCACCGGCCGGTGGTCCTTCGGCAGCGGCTCGACCCATGCCGACTGGGTGGCCTCCGGGGCGATGGTGTTCGAGAACGGCGAGCCCTACGCCAGCCCGGACGGCAGCAACCCGCACGAGTCGAGGCTGTTCATGGTGCCGGGCGAGCAGATCGAGCCCATCGACAACTGGCACACCCTCGGCCTGTGCGGCAGCGGCAGCTCCGACTACACGATCACCGACGTGTTCGTGCCGGAGAACCACACCCTGACCTTCGACAACCCGAAAGTCCCCAACGGGCCACTGGTGCAGCCGGACGTGATCCAGCGCAGCATGTGCGGCGTCCCGCTCGGCACGGCGCGGGCCGCGCTGGACTACGTGCGCGGGCTCGCCATCGAGCGGGTCGACATGCTCAAGGGCTCGCCGTGGCGGATGAGCGGCCTCGCCTGGAAGGACAACGAACACATCCAGATCACGCTGGCCGAGTGCGAGGCCGACTACAGCACCACCCGCGCCGGGGTGTACCGGGCGCTGGAGCGGCAGTGGGAGGTCACCGCGGACGGCATCGGCACCCTGGACGACCTCACCCCCGACGAGCGGGTCGCCCCCGCCCTGACCGGGTGGCAGGCCTTCCAGATGGCCAAGCGGGTCGTGATGCGGCTCTGCGACCTGCTCGGCACCGCCGCGATCCGCTCGGGCGACCCCATGAACCGGTGGCTGCGCGACACGACGACGATGGCCATGCACCCGACCGCGCGGGACCGGGTGACCCAGACGGTCGGCGCGCACCTGGTCGGCGCCAAGCCATCCATGCGGTTCATGCTCGGCATCGTGGACAAGCCCAAGACCGAGTCCAAGCCCAAGACCAAGTCCGGCCCGGACAGCGGACAGGCAGATGACTGAGCGGCCGGTACTGGTCGTCGGGTTCGTGACCCCGGTGCTCGCCGCGCTGGGCGAGACCGAACCCGACGGCTCGGTCATCCTGCTCGAGGAGCCGGATGTCATCCGCAAGCGGTCCCTTCACCGGCGACTGGCCGAGACCGCCCTGGTCCGGGAGCTGATCGAGTGGGAGTACGCCGCGCTGGGCGCGGCCGACACCTTCTACGCGACCCACCGCGACCTGAACCCGGTCGCGGTGGTCCCGCTGATCGAGTACGCCACCCCGTTCGCCGCCCGGCTCGCCGAGCGCTACGGTCTGCCGGGCGCGAGCCTCGGCGCCGCGCAGATCCTGCGGGACAAGGCCCTGCTGCGGAAGGTCAGCGCGGCTGCCGGAGTGCGCAACCCGGAGAGCACCGCGGTGTCCTGCGCCGAGGACGTGCTGACGTTCATGCGCGCCCACCCCGGCCCGGTGGTGCTCAAACCGGTGAACCGGCAGGCCTCGGTGGGGACGCAGATCATCCACGACCCCGCCGAGGCAGGCGGGGCCTGGGCGAGTTGTGCCGAGCAGGACGAGGGCATCTTCGTCCCCGACCGGCCGATGGAACTGCGCATGCTGGTCGAACGGTACGTGTCCGGGCCCGAGTACAGCGTCGAGATGCTTGTCCGCGGCGGACGGCCGTTGTTCGTCAACGTCACGGGCAAGCAGCTCTACCCGGGTCCGCGGCCGGTGGAGCTGGCCCACGTCGTGCCCGCCGACATCCCCGACGATCTCGCCGGGGAGCTGGGGGAGCAGACCCGCCGGGTGGTCGAGGCGGTCGGGTTCGCCGACGGCATCGTGCACTGCGAGTGGATCGTCGCCGACGGCGTGCCACACCTGGTCGAGTGCGCGGGCAGGATTCCGGGGGACGGCATCCTGGAGATCATCCACCGGGCCTACCCGATGGACTTGCTCCGCGCGTACTTCACCGTGATGCGCGGCGAGTCGCCCCCCGAGCCTCCGCGCCGCGCCGCGCGCGGGGCGGCCGTCCGGTTCGTTCCGATGGAGCCCGGTGTGATCGACGCCGTGCTGGGCGTCGAGCAGGCTCGCGAGGTCGAAGGCGTGTTCCTGGTGGACATCCAGGTCGGGGCCGGGCACCGGTTCACCGGGCTGCGCAGCTCGTGGGACCGCTCGGGCCTGGTGATGGCGACCGCGGACAGCCCGACCGAGGCCCTGCGGCGGGCCGAGAAGGCGGCAGACCTCGTGCGCATCGAGGTCCGGCCGGATCCATGAGGGTCACCTGCCGGTGTTCTCCGCCGGCTCGTCATCGCCATGGTGACGCCCCCGAGGTCGTGGCGGTCGTGTCCGGTGTGGACGAGGTGTGCGCGGAGCCCCCACACACGGTCTTCGTGGCCGAGGGGGCTCACCGCCGGCGTTGGAGGATGACGCCGTGCGCGCCGCCTTCTGTAATGTCCACTTGAGACGTGAGGGTCCAGGCCGTCAGCCGGGCACCCAGGCGGGCCGCCATCACTGCGGCGACCGAGGCCAACGCATCGCGCAGCGGCGGCGTGTACCGGGTGTGCGGGTTGGTCGGTCCCGCCACCTGCTCCGCGAACGTCCGTGCCCGGCGGACGGGCCGGACCGGGGTCTGGCGCGGCGCGGGAACGCCGGATACACCGTGGGCATGACGTGGTTCAGGCACCGCTAGGGTTTCCGGCATGGTGAGACTGGGAGTCGTCGCCCTGTTGTTGGCAACTGGTGTCTCGGCCTGTTCGTCGGCAGGTGGTGAGCAGGCCGACGACGGCGAGTACGGCGTGCTCGTCGAGGCGTGTGATCTCGTGGACCCGGTGACGATCGCGGCGCTCGCCGGCGGCCTCGCTGAGACGGCGTCGCGTCTGCGTCAACAGTCGGGCCGAGAGTTGACCGACCGGGTCGACAAGACCACGTGCCACCACCAGTTCGGCGGGTCCGACAGCGTGCCGATTGCGCCGTACGACGAGTTTGCGCCGGACACTCCGGGCACGCCCGCCTACCGCTATGTCCTGGTCACGGCTATGCGCCACCACGCGGGCGACGGTCAGTCGGGCACCGACCTCGCCCGGGACTGGCTCGCGTCGGACCCGCAGGCCCGGGTGCCGGACATCACGGCGCTTGGCCTCGATGACGGCGACATCATGCAGCGCCCCAACGGTGTCGAGAGCTACACCCGGATCCGGGCCGTCGACGCGAACCTGACGCTGTTGATCGAGTACGGCGGGGCCGACATCGGCGCCAAGCCGGCAGGCATGCCGTCCGGCGAGGGCCGCGACGGCGCTCTGCGACTGCTCACCGACGCGGCGGCCCGGCGTCCATGCCCCACCTCGGACTGCTGAGAGAAGGGCTCACCCGAGCCACGTCACGTTGACCGACACCTCGATCGCCGACACCGCACCGCCCGCGTAATCCCCGCCGACCCGGCCGACATCCGGTCACGCCGTGCGGACTGCGCGGTGCACTCAGGCTTGCCGCTACGGCCGAACTCGACGTCGGCCTACACCTGGCCTACACCACTACCGGGCCGCCGCTGTGCACGTACTCCCGTTACCTACCTGTGCACACCAGGACGTACACCAACACCAGGACGAGGACCACCCCTCGCTCGCGCCGGGAAGACGCGCTGGACCTGCCTGCCGGTCTACCAGCGCGGCGGATCACCTTCGCTGACGCGGCCGGTCGTGTTTCGGCACTCACCAAGCCGGGCGGCGTGAGCATCACCAACACTTACGACTCGCTGGGCAACCTGGTGCAGCAGACCGGGTCGGGCGCGTCGGTGGCGACACCGGACCGGGCATTCGGCTACGACCTGACGGGCAGGATGACCTCGGCCAGCGCTGCCAGCGGGATGAACGCCTACGGCTACGACGACCGCGGCAACATCATCGCCGCCACCGGGCCCTCAGGCGGCTCGTCGTTCGGCTATGACGGCCAGAACCGGCTGGTCACGGTCTCGACCTCTGTCGGCACCACGACCTAGGTGCGTTTGACTTCGACCAGCCGGTTCACGCCGTACAGCGTCACGCGCCTGTAGTCACCGATGATCCGACCGCGCCCGTAGGCATCCGGCAGGCCGGTGATGACGCCCGTACGACGGGCGCGCTTGATCTGCTCGGTGGAGGCGTCGAACACGCCGTCGTTGTGCGTCTTGCGGTACTTGGTGAAGACCGTTCGACTGCGGGGTCGAGCTCGTAGCCGTAAGCCGCCATGTTCGTCTCCACCATCCGCAGTCCACCGTTGAGCATGATGGCCCGCTTGAGCGGCGTCTCGGTCTGCAACCCGACGATCAGCTCCTGCGCCCGGTCGAGGTAGCCGGGACGGTGGGAGGTGATGGTGGACGGCGTGTGCACGTCCACGTCAGGATGCCGCGCCTGCGTTTCTCGGCGAACAGACCGGCCATGTCCCTGGATGAACCCCGCACGTCGATGTCGTGCCGCCAGTGATCGCCGCGGAACCCGGTCCACTCGTCGAGGCGCTCCTCCACCGAGGTCATCGCGCCAGCACCACCTTCAGCGCGCCGGTCTCGCCGGCCCGTGCGAACACGTCGTACGCGAGGTCCATCTCGTCCAGCGCGAAGTGGTGGGTGGCGAACCGCTCGGCGTCGAGCCGGCCGTTCGCCAGCATCGTCAGCAGCGTGGGCGTGGTCACCGTGTCCACCAGGCCGGTGGTGATGGTGACGTTGCGAATCCACAGCTGCTCCAGGTGCAGCGTCACGGGCTTGCCGTGCACGCCGACGTTCGCGACCCGCCCGCCGGGGCGGACCAGCCGCGCGCACAGCTCGAAGGTCTCCGGCACACCCACCGCCTCGACCGCTAGGTCAGCGCCCATACCGCCGGTCAGCTCCGCGACCACCCGCTCGACGTCGTCGGCCGCGTTGACGGTGATGTCCGCGCCGAACAGCTTGGCCGCCTCCAGGCGCGACTCGGCCACGTCCACCGCCACGACGTGGCCGGGGCTGTACAGGCGAGCGGTCTCGATCGCGGCCAGACCGATCGGTCCGGCGCCCACGATGACGACCGTCTGCCCCGGCTCGACCTTGCCGTTGAGCACGCCGACCTCGAATGCGGTGGGCAGGATGTCCGACAACATCACCGCGGCGGCGTCGGTGACGCCGTCGGGCAGCAGGTAGGTGGAGGTGTCCGCGAACGGCACCCTCACGTACTCCGCGTGCGTGCCGTCCACCGTGTGGCCGAGGACCCAGCCACCACCGCCCAAGCACTGCCCGTACACACCTGCGCGGCAGTACGAGCAGCGCCCGCACGCACTGATGCACGACAGCAGCACCCGGTCACCCGGCTCGATCCCGGTGACCGCCGCACCGACCCGCTCCACCACGCCCACGCCCTCGTGGCCCAGGATCCGACCGGGCTCCACCTCCGGCACGTCGCCCTTGAGGATGTGCAGGTCCGTGCCGCAGATCGTCGCCGCGGTGATCCGCACGATCGCGTCGGTCGGGTCGACCAGTTCCGGGTCCGGCACGTCCTCCCAGGCCCTCCGGCCGGGACCGCGATAAACGAGAGCCTTCATGGCTTCCTCCTCGAACTCCATCTGCTTCGAGCGTCCTCCCGTAGGTGGAGGGGGAGGCAGAGCCGTCGGTCCAGGGCGGCTGCGGTGAAGGTCCCGGTGCGCACAGGACCGTTCGACGCTGTGGGGCCACCGGGCGGGGGCGCACCGTGGAAGGTGACAGGAAGGTGGTCAGTCATGGCCAGGTCACTCGTTGTCTACGAATCCATGTTCGGCAACACCAGAGCCGTCGCCGAGGCGATCGGGGAGGCGCTGGCCGCCGAGGTCGTGGAGGTCTCCGACGCTCCCGACGTGCTGCCCGACGACGTCGAAGTGCTGGTCGTCGGCGCGCCCACGCACGCGTTCAGCCTCAGCCGGCCCGCCACCCGCAAGTCCGCCGCCGACCAGGCGACCGGCGCGCTGGTGTCCACCGGCCGCGGCGTGCGCGAGTGGCTGGACACCCTGGCGCCCATCGGCCACCACGTCACCGCTCACGCCTTCGACACCAGGGTCAAGGCCGGCTGGCTGCCCGGCTCGGCCGCCAAGGCCATCGCCAAACGCCTGCGCGCCCTGCACTGCACCGTGCCGGGCCGGCCGACATCCTTCCACGTCGGTGGCACGCTCGGCCCACTCGTCGTCGGCGAACCCGCCCGAGCGGCCGAGTGGGCGCGTTCCCTTCCGGCCCGCAGCCGAACCTGACCCGGCGGCGACGGGCTGCGGGGCCGGTGGAACCGTTCAGGGCCGAGGTCACTGGGTAGCGCCCGTCGTGGCCGGCGACCGCCTGGTCGGGGTCGTGATCCGACGCGACCTGCTGCGCACCATCGCCCGCGACTCCTCGTTGTGGGGGAGGGGTTTCTCGACCACAACACTCGGCGAGACCGTCTCGGCGGCCAGGGATCATGGGGTCACGTCGGTCGGGACCTGGGACTCGGCCGGTACCGCCGGTGCGGCACGTGGCCGCAGGGGTCCCGAGGACACGGACTGGACGTGCCGGCTGCCATCGGCCGCCGCCTACTCGTGCTCGCCGTGCCCGCGGGTGTGGCGCGCTCACCGTCGACAGCCGCTGCGCTGGTCGTCCGGGTCCTCTCGGCCACCACTGCCGCTGTTACCGGGTGCGCCCTGTGCCACACGCTACGCGCGTCATCATGGTCCGATGGACGTCAACGAGGTGCTGTTGCCCGGTGTGGGGTTGCGCTACGAGTTCACCAACGCCGACGGCGAGCGGATCGGCGTGATCGCCCGCCGCGAGGGCGGGTTCGAGCTGGTCTCCTACTCGCAGGAGGACCCGGACCAGGGCAGGCCGCTGTTGCGGTTGACCAGGGAGGAAGCCGACGCGGTGGCCGAGATTCTCGGTGCCCCGCGCATCGCCGAGCGGTTCGCCGACCTGTCCAGGGAGGTGCCCGGGCTGATCTCCGGCCGGGTGGACGTGCCTGCCGGCTCACCACACGCCGACCGGCCGCTGGGGTCCACCCGGGCACGCACCCGGACCGGCGCGTCGGTGGTCGCGATCGTGCGCGGTGAGGACGTCCTCGCCTCGCCCCTGCCGTCCGAGGTGCTGCGCCCGGGTGACGTGCTGGTCGTGATCGGCTCGGCCGAGGCTATTGAGGACGTCCGCCGGATCATCGAAGGCTGAACCGCGTGCACACGTCGCTGGCACTGTTGCTGGAACTGGGCTTCATCCTGGTCGCGCTCAGCGCGCTCGGCACGGCCGCCCGCCGGTTCGGCCTGCCCGCGATCCCGCTGTACCTGGTGGCGGGCTTGGCTCTCGGCGAAGGCGGTGTCGCGCCGGTGCCCGCGGCCGAAGAGTTCGTCTCGACGGGCGCCTCGATCGGTGTCGTGCTGCTGCTGCTCACGCTGGGGTTGGAGTTCTCCACCGCCGAGTTGACCCACAGCCTGCGCCGCCACGTGCCATCCGCCGGAGTGGACCTGGTGCTCGGCGCGGGGCCCGGCGCGCTCGCCGGGTGGCTGCTCGGCTTCGACCTCGTGGGGATCGTCGCGCTGGCGGGTGCGACGTGGGTGTCGTCCTCGGGCATCATCGCCCGTCTGCTCGGCGACCTGCGCAGGCTGGGCAACCGCGAGACCCCGTCCGTGCTGGCGGTACTGGTCATGGAGGACTTCGCCATGGCCGTCTACCTGCCCGTGCTGGCCGTGCTCGTGGCGGGAGGGACGTGGTGGCAGGCGACGTTGGGCGTCCTGGTCGCGGTCCTGGCCGTGGTCGGCGCGTTCGTGCTGGCGCACCGCCTCGGCCACCACGTCAACCGGTGGCTGGCCCACCCCGACGCCGAGCAGCTCATGCTGCGGGTACTCGGCACCACCCTGGTGGTCGCGGCACTGGCGGAGTTCGTCAACGTCTCCGCCGCGGTGGGCGCGTTCCTGGTCGGCCTGACGCTCACCGGCGAGGCGGCCGAGCGCACCCGTCGGGTGCTGGGCCCGTTGCGCGACCTGTTCGCGGCGGCGTTCTTCCTCGCCATCGGCCTGGCCGTCAGCCTCGCCGACCTGCTGCCGAGCCTCCCGGCCGCACTGGGCTTGGCCGCGGTCGGCGCCGCGGGCAAGGTCGCCACCGGCTGGTACGCGGCCCGCCGTGACGACGTCGCACGACGGGGCCGGCTGCGCGCGGGCACCGCCCTCATCGCCCGCGGCGAGTTCTCCATCGTCATCGTGGGCCTGGCTGGCGTCGTGCAGCCGGAACTGGGCCCGCTGGTCACCGCTTACGTGCTCGTCCTCGCCACCGCCGGCCCCCTGATCACCCGCTGGTCGGGCACCCCGACCGCGAACCCGCCGCAAGGCAGACCGGTCACGACTCGTTGACAGTGGCTGGACCGCTTCGTGCTTGTCGAGCCCGGCCGGCCCCGCGGCAGTCTCGACGGTCGTGGCTGTCACCAGCTTGCGGAGCACCCACGCCACGTCGAGGGCAAACGGTCTTCGTCCTGAGTGGACGGTGACCAAGTCACCGGACGTGCTCCGCAACCGCGGATGGACGAACCCCGGGACGTCGCCGCGCCTTTCGACGGGCACCACCACCACGACCCGGCACTTCGCGTAGCGCACGCAGCACGACACGACCGGCGCCACGCCTGCCCGGTGGTAGCGGTGGCCGCCCAGTACCAGCACGTCGGCGTCCTAGGCCAGGTCCACGAGCGTCGGGCCGGGCTCACCGTCCACTACGGCCTCACGTATCACCCGCCGCTGCGCGGCGCGCAACGCGTCGTCACCACCGCACACTTCGGGGCACATCCGGCAGACCGACACGGCCGGAACCTTGCCGTCCCGGCGTGCCGCACGGCCCACTCCAGTGCAGCGGTCCCTGCCAGCGAGGCGTCAACGCCGACGACGACCCCCTTCGTCCCGATCACGATGCCGTCTTCTCCACCCGGACGCGTAGGAGCGGGCGATCCGCGCGCCCGCTCCTGTTCGCGTCACCGTCACCGTCACAGCAGCAAAGCGTGGTCGCGGACCACCGGCAGGGTCGCCTACCAGCGGCCGAGGCCCCAGGTGGCGCCGGCTCCAGCGAGGGCGACGGTGATGAGGGCGACGGCGTAGATGATGTGGTAGTCGACGATGGGGTTGGTGGACATGCTCGGCTCGCCGGCCGAGGTGAACTGGGCGAGCGGCCATTCGGCGGCCCACATGAGCGGCATCATGAGGGTTCCGGCGATCGCGGCGGTGATGTCGACGCGCCACTGCTTGGTCTCTCGCATGGGGTTCTCCTCCTCTGGTGCCGGTGGTCAGCCGTCGCGGGTGTCGACGTGGTGCTCGATCCGCACGGCGACGCGCCCCAGCACGGCTCGGTGACGGCGTTCGTGGTGGTCGCAGAACGTCAACTCCCCGTCCTGCGGCACAACGGGCACCCGCGCACGCGCACCGCACCGGTCACACCGGTCTTCGACGAGGTTCAGGCCGGTCGTGATCGTGTCGAGCGCGGTGGTCATGACGGACTTCTCTTCCTTGACCTCCAGCGTTCCCCCGGCGGTGCGGCGGTACAGGGACCTTCGACCCGCGCCGGCCGGGATCCGGGGCAGGCGCCGGCACCTGCCCCGGTGGGACCTCCGACCCTGGGGTTCGCCGTGCCGGAGGTCGAAGCTGCACGCGCACGGGTCGGTGTTCGACACGTCACGTCCACCTGGGGGAGGAACCGCCATGACCAGCCGCATGAACGACCACGGCGCACGTACGGACCAACCGAAGGACTGCGAGCGGGCCTGCGGCACCTGCGCATGTGCTCGATCCGGGTGGAGAGGGCTGAGGTCGGGCGACAGCGACAGGGAATCGGCAAGCTCGGGTTCGTGGCCGCAGCAAGAACGCCCAGCGCAGTCGTATGCCTGGACGAGGTTGTCGGCCGGGGTCTGCCCGAAACGGTCGCCGTCCGCCATGTCAAACGCGGAGAATCTTGGCAAGTTTCTTGAGGCGTGTCACGCCGCGAACCGCGACGGCAAGGCAGATGAGAACTGCGGACATCACCAGCAAATCGCTCTTCGCCCCGCCGGAGACAACCGCCAGAACCGCGCCGCTCAAGACAATAAGGACGGCAAGGCCCTCGCAAAGAACGATCAGCGCAGTCGCCCAGCGATACTTCCCGATCTCCTCCAGAAGGAAGATCAGCCATCCGGCTAGGATTGCCAGTGAGATCACGAACTCGGCGAGCGCGGTCAGCATGTCCGACAGCCACGAAGCGTCAGGCGGACCGGCTCCGGGCAGAAGGCTTGCTCCCGTCAAAGCGAGAGTCGTGGACAACGCAGGTGCAAACACGAGCCATAATTTGCCGCCGAGTGGGTGCTCCAACGTCAAGCTCAGGACGAGGCCTCCGGCAAAGCCTGCCTGGAAGAAGTTGAGAAGCACCTTGACGGCGGCATCGACACTCTTGTCCCCTGCGAGTACGTCCATTGCCGACTGGACGCCCGAGGCGGACATCGCGATGAATATCACGGCGAAGAAAAACCCGTATATCGATTTGGCGCGGCCAGGGTCGGCTCCGCCATATGCGGCGACGAGCCATTTGACAATCCGGTGCCCGAGACACCTCGCCTCCCCGCGCCCGGTGGCTCGGCGACCGCATGGAGATGTGGCCTCCACGTCCTTCGCTGTCGTATAGGAGCAGGTGAAGACCAGGCCTCTCACCCCGACACCCCAAACGCTTCGCTGGTGGGCAACTGATCCTCGCGTGCCGCCGTCACCTGCTTGTGCAGCCACTCGATGGCCGCGCGGCGGCTGGATTGCCAGACTTTCCACCAGGGTCCCTCGGCGAGGGGGACGTCGAACCACTTCTTGAGTTCGTCCGCCGAGACGCTGTGCTTGATCACATCGTGGAGTACTTTGCGCCGGCGGCGCCACAGCAACCTGCCGACGATGTTGCCGAACAGGCCGAGACCGAAGACTGCCACCAGGGTGATCGCGAGCCACTGCGGGAGGAACGAGGGGTCCTCTTCGGGCTTGTCGGCCAGGGTGTGCATGAGCATGCTGGTGAGGCCGGTGGCCAGCACCGCCAGGTATACGGCCGCGACGACGTAGGAACGGCGGATCATGCGACTCAGGGAATCCCGCATGATCTCGGCCCAACCGGGGTTGTTGACGAGCCACAACGACCACTTGCTGAACCGGTCCCACTCGCTGGGCAGTAACTCCCGGTGCAGGCCGTCGCAGCCGTTCCGGTCGGATGCGACGAGGATTTCGTGCCAGGCGTGGCTCAGGTCGTCGTAGCCGAGCTCGAAGTTCGGGCGTCCTTCTTCCCAGTCCTGGAACAGTTTGCGGTCGAACGGCAGCCAGTGGAAGCTCTTGCCGTAGCCCGGGTCTCCCCAGTGACGCACCAGTGCTTCCCTGCTGGGCACCCGGTTGACCACGGTCTCGACGCCCATCCGGTTGAAGTCGTCGACGGTCTGGGTGCAGTTGCTCAGGATGGTTTCCCGCGAGTCCTTCGCCCCGGCCCTGGCGGCGGCCACGACGAAGGGGTGGTGCGCGGCGGTGATGGCGTTGACGACGAGCGGGTCGAACTGGGCGCCGCAGTCGATGACGACGCAGCTCGCGCCCTGGCGGATGCCCCGGTCGAACGCCGCGTCGAGGATCTGCCTGCACACCGCGTTGGAGCGGCGGTCCTTGATCTCGGCCACGAGGTTGAACACGAACAGCTTGTCGCTGGTCCGCGCGGCGGGCAGCAGGAGGATCTTCCCGCAGTCGAACCTCTTCAGGTACTCCGGCGTCACGTCCAGCAACTTGTCGTTGAGGTGACGTTGCTGCGTGCGGGTCGGTTCCTTGGAGAACGCCGACACGTGGTCGGCGAAGGTGCGGACCGACCCGATGTCGACCTTGGCCCGCTGGCACCACTCGCTCGTGCCGCCGTGCTGGGCGATGTCGGCGTCGAGGTACAGGACGGTGTTGCCGGACTCGGCCAGCAGCTCGGCCGTCATCATCGCCAGCGTCGTCTTGCCGACACCTCCGGACGTGCCGACGAACGCCCAACTGGGCATGGGTGGCTGGTACCGGCCGGGGGCCGGCAACGGGATGCTCCAATCCGTGCCCTGGGCGGCCACGTGTAGCGACGGTGTCTGGCTGTCCCTGGTCTCGCGGCGTACCAGGTCGCGGATCTCGGACATCAGCGTGGTGACGCCGGCCCGCCGTTCGCCGTGGTCGAGGCCGCGGTCCAGCGCGGTGAGCACCGCCGTGGTGAAGTGGCCGTGCCCCCGCCGGTCGTTCTCGCGGGCCACCTCGTTCGGGCCGCACGCGGAGATCACGACGCGACCGTGGCCCTCCATGCGCAGGAAATCGTCCGTCGCGTCGACCGCACCGCCTTTCGCACCGATGGAGAAGCCACGGCTGTCACCGGCGAAGGCGCCGCTGAAGCAGGTGTCCAGCATGACGAGCAGTCGACGTGTCTTGATCCGGTTCAACAGGGCCCACACCTGTTGGACCGGGAAGGCGGAGGCCAGCGGCTGGTCGATGTCCGCGTCGTGGGGAAGCAGGAACGTCGACCAGCCGCGGTCGCTGTCCGCGCTTTCACGCAGGTCGGACATGCCGTGCCCGGACCAGTAGATCAACACGGGCTCGTCCGCGTCCCTGACCCGCTCGTTGAGGCCGACCTCGAGCTCCCAGTGGATGTCCCGGCGCGTGGCGGCCTGGTTGGTGAGCGTGGCGACCTCGAAACCCGCGGATTTCAGTCGTTGGGAAACCTCTTCTGCGTCGTTGACGGCGCAGTTGAGCGAGGGAATCCGTTTTGCGGCGTATTGGTCAATACCGACCACGAGGGCGTGCGGCACTGCTCCTCCATGCGGGGCGACAGGGGATCGACGGGACTACCGACGTCCGAGGGTCATTCCCCCGGGGTCCGGGTCGTCGTGGCGTTTTCGGCCCGACCTGGCGAGTACTGCTGCCAGTCGCTCCGCTTCGCCGGCCGAATACCCTTCGATGGACACCGATTCGCCCTCGACCTCGAAGCGGTGCACCTTCCCGCGGTGCCTGCGGAGGAAGGCCACGACCGTTCCTCCGACGGCCGTCCACGCGGCGGGGTTCTCGGCCGTGGCCACGATGATCTCGGCCAGCGTCGAGCGGGCGGTGCCTTGCGGGACGCGGAACCCCCTGCTGACAGGTGCTCACGGAGATCGTCGACGAACGCGCCCGGCAACGCTATGGCCAGTTCCGTGGAACCATCGACCGACACCAGCGTGAACGTGGTGATGTCTTCTTCGTCGATCGCTCGTCCGTCGTCGCGGATGATCAATGATCTCTCCGGCTTCTCTCCAAGTGCCGTGCAGAATCCAGCGGTGATCTTGCGGGCGCTCGGCGACCCTCCGGTTCCCGTCGTCGAGCACCGCGGACGTTGTTCGCCGGTCGCGGCTCGACCTCCGACCGCCCTCGCCGGGCCGGCCGTACACCCACTGTCGCAACATCGGGTTCAGAGTCCGCCCAATCTGCGTTGAATCGCCTGGTCACGTTCGGTAAACAGGAGCGATGACGGGGGAGAGTGAGCAGGGTGCACCGCCGGATGTCGCGGTCGGTGTGCTGGGCAATCTGGAAGTCCGCGTGGATGGCGCGTCGGTGCCGGTCGGGCACGCCCGGCAGAAGGCGGTGCTGGCGGTGCTGTCGATCGAGGTCGACCGGGTGGTGCCGCCGGATCGGCTGATCGACCGGGTCTGGGGCGAGCACGCGCCGGCCCGGGCGCGATCGGTGCTGCGAACCTACCTGTCCAACCTCCGCCGGGCACTGACTTCGACCGGGATCGCGATCACGTGGCGTGACACCGGCTACTCGTTGACCGTCCACCCCGACGCCGTGGACCTGCACCGCTTCCGCCGCCTGCTCGCAGAAGCCCGCGACAGCGACGACCCGCGGCGCGCCCTGGCGCTGGCGGACGACGCGCTGGCCCTGTGGCGCGGCGAGCCGCTGGCAGAACTGGACACCCCGTGGGCGCAGTCGGCGCGTGAGCACCTGCACCGGGAGCGGGCCGCCGCCCAGGCTGACCGGATCGACTGGGCGTTGGACTGCGGCCTGCACGGCGACCTACTGCCCGAGTTGCCCACACGAGCGGCCGAGGAGCCGTTGGACGAGCGTCTGGCCGGGCAGCTGATGCTTGCCCTGTACCGGTCCGGCCGGCAGACCGATGCGCTGAAGCACTACCAGCGCACCCGGCAGCGGCTGGCTGAGGAACTGGGCACCGACCCCTGCCCCGATTTGCAACAATTACACCAGTGCGTCCTCACCGCCGACCCAGCCCTGACCCTCCCTCCCGTCGAGGCACCGCGTCCGGTGGTTGTGCCCCGCCAATTACCCGCTCCGCCTGCGCCGTTCGTCGGCCGCCGTGACGAACTCGATCGACTCGACACCGCACTGAACTCCTCGAGCCAAGCCGCCACGGTGGTCATCTCCGCCCTTGCCGGTGCAGGCGGCATCGGCAAAACATGGCTGGCGCTGCACTGGGCCCACCGCAACGTCGACCGCTTCCCCGACGGGCAACTGTTCGTCGACCTACGCGGCTTCAGTCTTGAAGGTGCCCCGATGGACCCGGTGGTGGCGGTGCGCGGGTTCCTCGAGGCTCTCGGCGTCGATCCCGACCGGATTCCCGTTGACCCGCACGCCCAAGCGGCGCTGTTTCGCAGCCTGGCCGCCGGGCGGCGGATGCTGGTGGTGCTTGACAACGCCGCCACCACCGCGCAGGTCACCGCCCTGCTACCCGGTAGCGCCACCTGCACGGTGGTGGTGACCAGCCGCAATCGACTCCCCGGCCTGATCACAGGGCACGGAGCACGGCATCTGCCGTTGGACGCGCTGCTCGACGATGATGCCCGCGCCTTGCTCGTCGACCGCCTCGGCACCGATCGGATCAACGCCGAACCCGCCGCCGTAGATGACCTGAGCAGCCTGTGCGGCGGGTTCCCGTTGGCGTTGAGCATTGTCGCCGCCCGCGCACACTTCCACCCTCGCACGTCATTGACCACGATGGCTGCCGAACTGCGCGACCAGGGCTTGGACGCGCTGCACGAAGGCGACCCTGCGGCCAGCTTGCCGACGGTGCTCTCCTGGTCCCACGACGCGCTCACCGCCGAGCAGGCACGGGTCTTCGCGTTGCTGGGGATCGCGCCGGGCCCGGACATCAGCCTTCCCGCCGCCGCAGGCCTCACCGGGCTGCCCCCAGGGCAGATCAGAACAGAGTTGAGACGGCTAGAGCAGGCGTCGCTGATCGTCCATGACTCGTACGGACACTACCGAATGCACGACCTAATCCGCCGCTACGCAGCCGACACCGCCCAGCGGCTCGCCGATACTGAGAAGCGGGCGGCGCTGCGCCGGGTCGTCGACCACTACCTGCACACCGCGTTCACCGGCCAACAGTTGCTGGACCCGCACCTTCGCCCCATCCGAATCGACCCTCCGGTGCCGGACTGCCACCCTCTGGTGCTCTCGGACGACGCTGCTGCCCTGGCGTGGTTCGACACCGAACACGCCTGCCTGCTCGCCGCCCAGCAGACGGCCGTAGCGCACGGCCGGTTCGACGCGGTGTGGCAACTGGCGTGGATGCTGAACACCTTCCACTACCGGCGCGCGCACCGCCATGACCAGGTCGCCGCGTGGCAGACTGGTCTGACCGCCGCACGTCGGCTCCCGGACCCTGCCGCCGAGGCCATGGCCACCCGATTCCTCGCCCAGGCGCTGGCCGACATGGGCCGCGACGACGAGGCGCTTGACCTCCTGCACCACGCCCTCGCAATCGCTGAACGCGCCGGCCTCGTCGCCCACCTGCCGAACATCCACAACTCCCTGTCACGGCTGTGGGAGCAACGCGGGGACGACCGACAGGCACTGGAGTATTCCCATCGCGCCCTGGAGTTCGCCCACGTCCTCGACGACCCGGTGATGGAGGCGCACCTGCTCAACAACCTCGGCTGGTCCGCGGCCCGACTCGGCGATTACGGGAAGGCCCGCGAGCACTGCTGGACCGCGCTGACCCTGCACCGACAGCATGGTGAACGCTCGGGCGAGGCGTTCGTGCTCGACAGCCTCGGCTACATCGACCACCACACCGGTCGCCACGAGGACGCGATACACAATTACCGACAAGCCCTCATGATCCGGGTCGGCATCGGCGATGCGTACGAGGAAGCCAACACCTACGACGCACTCGGCCACCCCTATGCGGCCCTCGGACAGCATGGCCAAGCCCGTGCGGTGTGGCAAGAGGCACTGAGGCTCTATCAGGCGCAGCAACGTATAAAGGAAGCCAATCGGGTCCGCCGACAACTCGACGCCCTTGTCAGCCCGACCGACACAAAAGGGGGTCTGCTGCAGGAGTAGGTGACGGTGGTGGTCACGCAGCCTGGACGGCTGGCGTACTCATGATCGCTTCGTATTCGACGGGGGTCAACCAGCCGAGGGCGGCATGGCGTCTGCGGCGGTGGTAGGTGCGTTCGATCCAGGTGACGATCGCGGTCCGGAGTTCGTCTCGGGTGGACCAGGTACGCTGGTCGGGGACATCGTTCTGCAGCAACGCGAAGAAGCTCTCCATGGCGGCGTTGTCGCCCGCGGCGCCGACCCGACCCATCGAGCCGGTCAGGCCGTTACGAGCGAGCGCCCGGACGAATTTTTGGATCGAAATTGCGATCCGCGGTCGGTGTGCACCACGCAGCCGGCGGCCTCGTCGCGGCGGGCGAGGGCGTTGGTGAGCACGGCGAAGGCCAGGCGGGACTTCATCCGGGAGTCGATGGAGCAGCCCACGATCCGGTTGGACCAGACATCCTTGACCGTGCAGAGGTGCAACTTCCCTCAACGGTGCGGTGTTCGGTGATGTCTGCCGGCCACAGCCGGTTCGGCGCGGTAGCGGTGAAGTCGCGCCATGCATGCTGCTCGTTGCGGACGCTGGGTTCGACGCCAGCTCGGCCAGCGGGTGGGGCGATCAGACCATCCAAGCCGGCAGGGAGCGCGGTCGGCGCTGGTGCGGTGCCACACCTGACGACCGGTGTAGCGCGGATTGCCCAGGATCACCATCACTGTACGCAGCGGCCAACCCGCATCGACTCGACGCCGGTCACGTTCCGCGTCCGCGCTCGATGGGCTGGGCACGACCTGCTCGTTGCGGCGGTGGGCGATGCCCGCGGCACTGTGCCCGGCCAGACGTAAGGTGAAGAGCCGCTTCACGATGAGTGAGGTGGCCGGGTTCGGCACAAGCCGCTGCTGCCGCACCCCGCGCCGCGCCAACGCCCGATTCGGGTGCGGGCCGACGTCTACAAGCCGGTAGCGTAGGGCGGCCTGCCGCCGAGGTGACGTCCCTGCTCGACGGTCTGCAAGCGCATGGCAGTGACGACTCGGTGCTGGGACCGCAGCACCTCCGGGAGCGAGCGCTTCGCCAGTAACGCCAGCAGCGCTTCGTGCGCGGGGTTGCCGAAGTCCACAGGCCCCTCCGCCTCCGGCAGGCAGCCACAACTGCACCCCGTACCGCTCAAGCACCGCCCGCAGCTCCCGCACCTGGCTGGTGCTGTCGAGAAAGGCGCGCTCGTACTCGGCGACCACCACGCCGTCGACCTTGTTCGCGTTCGTGGCGATGTAGCGCAACATCGCCGCCGCCCGAGGCCGCGGATGCCATGCCCGCGAGGTGCGTGGGTTCTGGTGTTCATGGGTAGAAGCGCGACCGTAGAACAGGAAGCGCGGACTTCCGACCGGAGCGGCGTCCAGAGCCGGGATGCCCGGTGGGATGGTCGCGGCGATCCACTCGGCGAGGGTGGTCGGGCGTGGCAGGTCGGGCACCGTCATGCTTGGTCCTCGACGTCGGAACGGGGATGGACGCCGGGGTGACGAGATGCCCTCGCCGTCATGACGAAGAACTGCGGAGATGCGCTTGATTGGAGCAGTCCGAGCCGCCTGGATCGTCGGTGAGCCCGCGGCATCCGGTCGCTGATGTCGAGGTCCGCCGCGCCCGGGGTGACACGGCGGTCGGACGCGACCAAGGCGAGGACCTTGCTTCGGAACTCGGGTAGGTACCGCTCCGGCATCGTGGGCTGTCCTCCGGGCTACTGAGACACGTGATCATCCAGTAACCCGAGTCCGTACAACCAGGTGAGGATCAGACTACCGGGGGAAGCTCACGTCCAGCGGCCGACTGGCCGGCAGGCCGGGTCCAAGGTGGTACCGCCCTGGCTCCAGTTCAGCCGGAACGCAGGGTGGCCGACTGTTATTCCTACTCCTATCGAATAGAGGCATGCTCAGTTTTGTCCATTGGCGCTGTTTCGGAATGCCAGAGCGCACAGGAGGGAGGGTTCTATAGAGTGATCAAAAGCTCCGGAGGAGGCATGTCGATCACATGGGGTTACCGTGACGGGCGAGGAAGCGCACTTCGATGAGTTAGCCGCACAAATGCGGCGAATCAGCCTGGGGGAGGAATCCTACGGTGACGGTCTCCGGCCACACGAGCAGGCGAACGAGTTCTACCTGGACCGCCTTCTCGGCGAGTCGGTCGCGCGGGCCAGCCGGAGTCTCGCCCAGCCTCCCGGCGACGTCGACCTGCTGATCAGCCTCTGCGGCTTCTCCCCCACCACGACGATCCTGGCCTTCGAGTTGCTCAAGCCCCGTCGGCTCGTGGTGATCACGTCCGAGGACGCCGAGGAGAGCATCAACGTTTTGGGGGAGCGAATCGTCGGTTCGGGGAAGTTGCAGCACAAGGACTTCCTGCCCAGGCGGTGTGTGCCGACCGATCCGCTCGGGATCTACCGGATCGTCGCGGCCGAGTTGGAGGAACACGCGCGACGGGTGGGCCGTCCTTCCCTCGCCTACATCGACATCACGGGTGGCAGGAAGGTCATGAGCGCGGCGGCGGCGTTGGCCGCATGGCAACTCGACCTGCGCATCTGTTACGTGGAGAGCGACTGGGACCCGATGTTGCGCCGGGCGGTGCCGGGATCGGATCGGTTGCTGCTGCTGGACAACCCGACGTCGCTGTTCGGCGAGCAGGAGATGCGTGCGGCGCAGCACTCGTTCGACGGTGGCGCGTTCGAAGCCGCCCACGCGCGTTTCGAGGACCTCGCGGTCCGCCTCGCCGAACCGGGCAGGGCGCGCTTCATGGCGGCGTTGTCGGAGTTGTACCGCGCGTGGTGTGCACTGGAGTTGTCCGCGTTGCCGACGAGCATCGACCGGGTGCACGCCACACTCAGCCCTATCCGGGGATCATTGTCGGTGGAAACGACATCCTCCCTGGAACGACAACTTTCCTTCCTCAGCAGGCTTGCCAGGCGCGACAGATCGGCGTTGCTGCTGGGGTTCCACATCCTCGATGATCACTACCGCGGTATCGGCCGGCATGATTTCGCCGCATTGCTGTCCTACCGCACGATCGAAGGGTGCCTGGTCGAGCGGTTGAAGGTCCGATTTCCCGGCTTCGACGACTCCGATCCCGAGTACGACCTGATCTCTACGGACCAGCAGCAGTTCAAGCGCTCGTGGACCGACGTCATGAACCTCGTGGACGGGCAGCAGAAGCGACGCTCGCTTCCACCGTTCATCGGGTTGTTCTCGGCCGCGGTCGTTCTGCGCGTCTTGGACGATGACCTGCTCCGCCTCGCGGGTCTGTGGGAGGTCGACGAGCTGCGGTCGTTGCGCGATCTGGCGAGGGTGCGCAACGACTCGGTGCTGGCGCATGGCGATCGCAGCGTGTCGAAGACCGATTCCGAGCAGCTCAACAGCATGGCGCAGTCGGTCGTGCGCGCGTACTGGACTCTGCATCACGCCGACGAGAACCTCGACGAGTTACGTGCCCGTCTCCGCTTCATCAGGGCTGGTCGATGAGCTCGAGGGACCGCAACGGCGGTCGGTCGACGACGGTGCCGCCGGTGTGGCGTGCCGAGTTCCGCAAGCAGTTTTTGTCGGAGCTGGGTCTGCGGGACGCGCTGCTGCGACCGAGTCTTGTCTTCACAGTGTTCCCCGCCGCCTTGGACGCGCGTCTGGGCAAGCAGGGCATCACGCAGGAACTGGTCCTTGCCGAGTTGGCGGAGGGTTTTCAGCTCCACCGCAAGGACGAGGACAAGCACAATCGCCCGACCTACCGGCTGCGCACGGACAGATTGGACATCTGGGTACACACGGAGGAGTTCCGCGGGGACGAGTCGGTGCGCCTGGCCGTGCTGGACAATGCCGTGCGCCTCAGACGCAGGCAACCACGGGTCGGCGAGTGGATCGTGCCGGAGACCGTCACGTTCGGTGAGGTGTATGCGGGCAACCACTGCGATCTTGAAGGGCTCCAGCAGAGCGCGCTGCAGCTGCGTCGCCTCGCCGAGGCCGAATCGGCTTTGACCAAGTTGCGGCTGACCCCCGAGCGGCACTCGGACCTGCGCGACGAGGTCCGACGTCAGTACGGGTCGCTGCGCTCGCTGATGACCTTGGTCGAGCTTCGGGCCAAGTCCAGTGCCAAGGTCACCGCGACCGGCACTGTCGTGGCCGCAGACGAGGTGTTGGACCGGTCTGCTCCCCGTGCCGGCGGGTTGGCTGTGGTCCTGGACCGGTCGGCTGCCCTGCAGTGGGCCGAGGGCGTTCGGCTGAACCTCACTCCGGAGGTGGGCGGACGCGCGGTGCCGGTGAGGGTGGTCCACTTCGGTGATGACGTCCTGTTGCTGGAACGGCCGCGCCGCGGCACGTGGGAGCCGGGCACCCGGGTGGTGGTGACCGAAACCGACGACTTCCGGTTCAGCCGACATCTGGCGGCGCTGCACGAGTTCATGGACGAACGCGTGGTGGGCAACTGGACGACGTTGGCGACGTTGCTGTGCCACCCGGGCAACCTAGGCGCGCCGACCTCGCTGCCGCCGGTCGAGTCACCCCGGTTGCCGCTCAACAGCGAACAGAAGCGGGCTGTGGCGGGCGCCCTGGCCGCACCCCACGCCTTCTTCATCCAGGGACCGCCGGGCACCGGCAAGACGCAGGTCATCACCGAACTCGTGAGCAGGTTGACCAGGCGCGGCGAGCGAGTCCTGCTCACAGCGCCGACCCACGTCGCGCTGGACGAGGTCCTGCGCCGGCTCAACGAAGAACCCGGCGTGCTGCCCATCCGGCTGTCCTGGAACGACGATTTGGTCGCGACCGACCTGCGTCACCTGACCAGGAGCGGCTTCCGCGAGATGGCGTCGTCCGCGCTCGACGCCGTGTCGGACGGCAGGGCGGCGCGGTGGCGAGCGCAGCGGGACCGGGTCGAGGCCCGGCGCAAGGCGTTGCTGCGGTGGCGCAACGCCCACGACGCCTACCGCGCGGCGCGCGGCGACCTCGGGGTCATCGAGTCCGAGTGCACGGCACGGAGCCGGATCCGCGCCCGGGAACGGGTTCGACTGTTCGAGACGCTGGCAGGTCGGCGCAGGCGCGTGGCGCGGCAGGCCGATCTGATCAGCGATGTCGAGCGGGACCTGGACCGGCATCTGTCGTCCCCCCAGCCGACCGGTGTCATCTCCCGACTTCTGACGACGATCGGGCTGGGCACGACCGGGCGACGACGACGTGCCGTAGAGGCGTTGCGGCGGCGGAGCCGCGTGGCGCGTCAGGAGTACCTCGTGCTGGCCACGGAGTTCGATACCGCGCTCGCCGAGCACGACAGCGGCACGGTCGAGGCCGACACGGAGGAGCGGCACGACACCGCGACACTGGGTGCGGCACGAGACCGTCTCGACCAGGCAGGCACCGACCTGAACGATGCTGCAGTGGTCCTGGCCGAGGTCGGCATGGCCGCCACCACCGCCGACCCTGCCGGGGTGCCGTCGCGTCTTACCGAGCTGACGCGTGAGGCAGCGCTGCTCGAAGCCAAGGTCCAGCTCCAGCAGCGGTGGTTCGACCTGCTGGGGACCGGCGGAGCGTGGGCGGGAGAACAGCAGGCCACGGCGGCGCTGGCACAAGGGCTCAGCGGCGCGGTCAACCTCGTGTGCAGCACCACGACCGGCTTCGGCGGCGATCCCTACTTCCGGGACCTGGACTACGACACCCTCGTGGTCGACGAGGCCAGCAAGGTCACCAGCGCCGAGTTCCTGATCCCTGCGCGCAAGGCACGTCGGTGGGTGCTAGTCGGTGACGAGAAGCAGCTGCGGCCCTACGTGGAGCCGGTCGACGAGCACCACCTCCACGCGCTCGCCGCCCTGCACCTGTCCGACCGGGACGAGCGGTTGGACCTCGGACAGGCCGTCGATCGGTTGGCGGAGATCTGGAAAAGGTACGACGACGAGGAACTCCACCAGTTCCGCACACGAAGCGTGCTGGAAGAGGCCGAGCGCATGGTCGTCGACGGATCGTGGCAGGCGGTGCACCGAGAGCCCTACACCAACCAGGTCTCGCGGGCACCCGGCGGCGGCGAGCCCGAGCGTTGGCTGCTGGAGACCATGCACCGCCACCTGGTCAGCAGCGTGTTCGAGCGGTCGGTGACGAGAGTGGACATCGGCTTGCGGCAGCGGTTGGTCGAACAGCGCCGCATGGTGGCCGAGCTGGCCGAGCTGGTACGCCACCCCGTCTACGGCGGTGACTACCGCACCGCGCCCGTCGAAGCACTGGTTCGTGCCAGCGTGACCCCGCTGGTGAGCGGAACCTTCCCCAAACCGTTGACGTTCCTCGACACAGCGGCGCGCCGTCCGACTGAAAGCAGGCCGGGCGGATCCACCAGCTTCGTCAACGAGGTGGAGGCGGAGCTGGTCGCTGATGTCTGCCGCCATTGGGAACGCGAGCTGCGCAACCGCAACGACAGCGGCATCACCGTGAGCGTGTTGACGATGTACGGAGCGCAGGCCCACCTGGTCAGGCGTCTGCTGGGTCATCCCCACTACCCCGCCTTCACCAAGCTCGCCTTCCAGGTCGTGGACTCTGTCGACCGCATCCAGGGACAGCAGAGCGACCTGGTGATCGTCAGCTTCTGCCGGACGAGCGGAGTACCACGATCCGTTCCCCGGCTGAGCGTCACGTGGGGGCGTTGGCTGCAGAACGTCAACCGACTCAACGTGGCCTGCACCAGGGCCCGCCGCGCGCTTGTCCTGGTCGGTCACCAACCGACGCTGAAGAGGTTGGCCGGTGTACCTGCCTCGGAAGCCTTCTACACCAACCTGTTCAAGTTGATCGACCGAGGCCGGGCGACGCTGATCACAGACTTCGTGCACGACAGTCCGCGGAGCCGCAGGTGATTCTGTTCTCAAGGACCGATTCCGCGCCCACAGGCGACAAGCCGATGATGGTCGTCACCACGCTGTTGCCGATGGTGGTGTGGCACGACGTGACCGTCGTGCACGCGGAGGCGACCGAACTCGGCGCCCCGGACCGCCTGCTGATGGAAGCCGCCCAACGCCTCGGCAAAGTGGACACGGAACTCCTGGTGGAGCTCACCGAGGTGCCGAAGACGATCTGGGCGGCCGTAGGCAGACGGCTGAGCGCCATGCGGCTGGTCACCGAGCACCAAGGGACCTTCACACCAACCAGGCAGACGAAGGCCGCCATCGACGAGGGAACCGCGGTGACGAGACGCGAAGACGTTCTCGACCTGCTGTTCCTGCCCCACAGCGACGACCTGGTGGTGATCACCGGGTTGAAGGACTTCGATCGGGTGAAACCGACGCCTCACTCGGTGGCTCCGCTGCCGTACTCCCTGCACGCCCGCAGTCGGCACGAGCTGGTTTCGACCTACATCGCCAAGGGCAAGGTGGCCAACCTGCCGACGACCGTCATCTCCACCGTGGAGCAACCGGGAACGCCGGACCCACCCGGCTTGACCGGTGTTCTGCACCGCGTCGGCGAATCCCACGTACCGGTATGCCCGGCATACACCTGCACGGCGACAGTCACCTTCGACGGCGATCGCACACCGATCCTGGTCGAATTCGCCCCTGCGGAGAACGACAGCCGCGCGAGGGAACGAGGGCGCGAGCGCCGCCGAGCGCCTGCGCTGTTGCGACTGGACGACGCGGAGGGCCTGGTCCGTGCCTGGTCAAGCCTTGCTTCGCAGCTCGGGGACGCGCGTCACCGGTCCGCAGTGTGGGAGGCCGCCACCGGGAACGCGGGGTCCACCGCACTGCGGGCCGACGGTCCGGCCCGCTGGCAGTTGCCGATCACCGGTGACCAGGCGGTGGATCTGGCCGAGGACGGTCTGCTGTTGGAGCCGATCGGCTTGCGCATCGAGACCGACGACACGGCGGTGGTCGTCGCGGTGCGTTATGTGCCAGCCGATGACAGGGCCGTGCGCCTGTTCGCTGTCGATGAGACCGTGAAGGCGCTGTTGCGCAATCCCGCGACCATTCGCGACCGCGCGATGAGAATGAGCCCGGAGCAGGTCCGGGAGGTCGGCGCACGGGCGTGGGAGTTGGGTCACCACTGGATCGTGCACACCCTTCGGGAACGCGAGGACTTCGACTATGACTAGCCAAGCCGAGGCGAAGGCCGACCACCCGGACCGGATCGATGTCGGCGCCCTGCGCGTCGGCCTCGGGTACTTCCTGTCTCGAGACGCGTCGCCGCAGCCATTCGTCGAGCCCGACGCCCCCACCGGGCAGTGGCGAACGTGCAGCACCTACCTCGATTCGCCGACGACGCTGAAGACAGCAGTCCTGGAGCTCATCCGCGGCGCGCGGAACAAGGTCTTCGTCACCAGTTTCATCCTCGGTGACGAGGACCTGATCGACGAGCTCACCCGAGCCGCGGACCGACTGCGCGGCGGCGTCTACGTCATCAGCCAACTCGACGAGCGCAGCCTCGAGCGAGGCTTGGTGGAGTTGGACGACCTGGACGACCCGGGTCGGAAGGTGGAGGTGGAGAAGAAGAGGTTCCTATCGCTGACGCACCGGGGTGTGGCGTTGCGAGGGCACCGGAGTTGCCACGCCAAGTTCGTCGTGGTGGACGACCAGGTGGCCTGGGTCGGCACCGCCAACCTGGAGACCCGGGCGTTCACCAAGGTGGGGGAAGTGGGCGTGGTGACCTCAGACCGCACCACGGTCAGCAGCCTGGCACGATTGTTCACCACCCTGTGGTTCGCCGGGTGTAGCTGGGAACTGCCCTCCGGCGCGACCACCTACAGCGTCCGGGACTGGCGGGCGGTCCCGGCTCCGTGCACTGCGCCCGCACCGCTGGCGGTTGCCCCGCTCAGCGGCGCGGTGTGGACTTCCGACGACCAGCAGTCCGTGCTCGACCACATCAGGGACGTGATGGCAAGAGCCAGGCGGCGCCTGCTGCTGGCATCGTTCAACCTCAAGGGTATGACCGGGCGACCGGACCTCCTGCTGGAACCGCTGGCCGAAGTCATGGCCAGAAACGACCTCGACGTGCGGTTGTTCGTTCGAGCGTTGAACCAAAGAGAAGAACACCGCCGAGACGCCCAGTCCTTCCATGAACTGGGTGTCGAAGTGCTCGCCGACACCCTCAACCACGCCAAGGCCGCAGTCGCGGACGACGAGCACGGGCTGGTGTTCTCCGCCAACTTCGACGCCCAGTACGGTTTGGAAGCGAACAAGGGAATCGAGGTCGGCGCACGACTGGACGGCACCACGGCGCTGCCGGGGTTGATCCGCTACCTCGATCACGTGATCGCCTGCGCCCCCTTGACCTTCGTTCCGAACCCCGACCAGCGGCAACTCGACGAGCGCCTGCGGATGACGTGGACATCACGGTGGCCACTGCCCGGTGAAACAACTGTCGACACGGACCAGGTGACCTGGGAGCAATTCCGCTCGTCCACATCGGCTGCGCCGGTGTTGTGGACCCAAGCCGGTGACGAGCCGGTGGAGCTGCTCGCCGGGGAAGCGCGCTGGCGCCTCATACCAGGCGGGAGTCGGGGCTATCGACTACGCCGAGTACGTCCAGACAGCTCAGAGGCACGGACCTCCCAACTTGTGAACCTCTGGTCACAACCGCCGGGCCGACACTCGAGACCCCTCATGAAAAAGGTCGATCGCGGCTTCTGCCCTGCCGTGTTCATCCGCCGCCAAGAACCTGACGCGTAACAGCTCCGGACGGCATCGTGGCAGGTCACGTCCTCTCGACGCAGTTCCCGGGAACCACAGCGTCAGACCAGAGAGGGAGGGCGGCGTCTATCGCTTCCGGTGCAACGGGTTGCGGCCGTTGTTGTACGCGAACGGCCGGTGTCGCTGGTGGACATTGCTGGCTGGGCCCCGCGATCGTCACAAGTCCACGAGGTCGTCGGGGGACCTGCCTCGCCTGGTTCGCGGTGGTCGGGTACTCCAATAGGCAAGGCCTTTTTCGCGGAGTACGCCGACGACCCGGGAGCCTAAGTGATCAGTTCAGAATGAGTTTGCGCAGGTAGATGATCGAGCAGGCCAGGCTGGGCATCGCTTCATGGACGTCGGCTCGGGGCTCGGTGCGGACGCGGAGTCGTCGGAAGCCCCTGATCCAGGCGAAGGTGCGTTCGACGGGCCAGCGGACCTTGCCCGGGCCGGAGCCTCAGTGCCCCGCCGGCGCTGACCACCGCTGGCGCTGAGGCAGGCGATCTGGCGCAAACCCGACCCGGCCTGGTACGTCTGCGGCATCCTCGGCGTGCTCTACACCGACCACGGCTCGGACTTCACGTCCCAGCACCCGTGGACCACCAGGCCGGTTTCCTCCGCCCGGTGACGTCTGGGAACCGGACCGTGCGACCCCGAGCGGGACTCAGCCGGAGGTGTTGCAGCGCGCCTGACCGAACACGAGGTAGCCGCGTTGCACACCGGAGCTGTCGACGGTGCCGTCGCAGTTGATGGCGCGGAAGCCGTTGAACTCGGTGTGTTCCGGGTCGGCGTACCACTGGTAGAGGCATGCGTAGCCGCTCTTGCACACCGGGATGGCCTGGGCTGAGGCCGGCATGAGGGCGACGGCGCCGAGTGCCGCGACGACGGTGACCAGCAGACGACGGATCACGGTGAACTCCTTGCTCCGGGCTCAGGCCCGGAACGCGCTGCGCAGGACTCCGCCCAGGATGGCAGCAGGACGGGAATCGCAGCACCACCGATCGGCAGAACGCTTCGACCCCCGCGCTCGCGGGGAAGACCCCTCGCCGTCGTCGATCCACGGCGGGGACAACGGACCACCCCCGCGTTCGCGGGGAAGACCAGGCAGCGCCCCCCCGGCAGCTGGGACGACCTCGGGACCACCCCCGCGTTCGCGGGGAAGACACTTCCTGGCCGGCGACTTCACAAGGCGAGAGGTGCCTTTTCATTCGGTTCGTTTCAGTTCCGGATACCGGAGAGTTGGCGATGACCGTCATGGTGATAGTCAGTTCGTTAACGCCGTCGACGATGACGTTGACCACCAGCGCATCCCCTGCGAGGTCTTCTTCGGCTCCGACGGCGAGCCGGTGCGGTTCGCGGACTTTGTGCCGACGGCCCGCGCACGCCTCTGGTCGGTCACCCAGGCCGCTGCGGGGAATCCGTCGTGGGCGTGGTGGGACGACGGCCGGTGAGCGGCGTGGCGGTGCTGGTCGGTGCGTCCGGGGCGGGAGTGGACCGGTGTCCCGGCGCCAGGGCCGCGAACGCCTCGTCGACCAGGGAGCGGAGGTCGTCGGCGCCCTCGTCCTCGACCCACGCGGTCAGGGCGGTGGTGAGGGCTGCGGTGGCGGCTGCCGCGATCACCCGCAGCCGCAGGTCGACCGGTCGCCGTTCGCGGTCGGCGAGCACGGCGGCGAGCAGGTCGCCGGTGGCGGCGGTGTTGCGCCACTGCCGCGCTCGCAGGGCGGGGGTGGTGACGATCAACCGCGTGCGGGTGTAGATGGCGTCGCGGTCGGTGTCGAGCACCGCGTCCAGCCCGGCGCGCAAGGCGGCGCGCAACACCTCCAGCGGAGGTTCGCCGGTGGGGTGGTCGCGGACCAGGTCGGCGATGATCGGGTCGTAGTCGTCGTCCTCGACCACGGCTTCCTTGGTCGGGAAGTAGCGGAAGAAGGTCATGTGCGACACGCCCGCCGCGGCGGCGATCTCCTCGACGGTCGTGGCGTCGTAGCCCTTGTCGAGGAACAGCCGCAGTGCGTGCTCCTGGATCGCGCGGCGGGTGCGCGCCTTGCGCTGCTCGCGCAACCCACCTCGCCCTGCCTGGTTGGTCACCTGCCAAGCATGACCGCCAGTGCCCGGCGCAGCGCGTCCGGCTCCGGCTTGCCGCGCCAGGCGAGGTGGCCGTCCGGACGCACCAGCAGCGCGTCGCCGTCGCGGTGCACGTGTCGGACGTCGCCGAGCGCGTCGCGGACGACCGCGGCGCAGGTGTCATCCCCCGGCGAGGCGAGGG
Organism: Saccharothrix sp. NRRL B-16314; assembly: GCF_000716595.1. GTDB lineage: Bacteria > Actinomycetota > Actinomycetes > Mycobacteriales > Pseudonocardiaceae > Actinosynnema. The sequence goes on along the minus strand of NZ_JNXC01000025.1, from coordinate 5,073 downwards.
TCCAGCCGAACCGGTCGGTCGCCGCGAACTCCGGCACCCGGTCGCCGACCCGGGGACTCCGGCCGAACGGCGATCGGGCGTAGCTCGTCTTCAGCTGCGACGCCCGTTCCCACATCGCCTTCTCCACCGGCGGAAGGGTCATCAGGGGGAACAGCACGCGGTCGCGCACCAGCCGGGCCACCGGGGACTCGCCCAGCACGAGCCCGGTGAGACCGCTGGTGGCGCCGAGCACCTCCTCCGCGACGGGGCGGCGCTCGGCCTGGTAGCCGTCCAGCAGCCGGTCGCCCGCGCGGCCCGCGACCACGAGTGCCAGTCGCCACGCGAGGTTCTCGGCGTCGCCCAAGCCGGTGTTCATCCCCTGTCCGCCGAACGGGCTGTGGATGTGGGCGGCGTCGCCGGCCAACAGCACCCGGCCGCAGCGGTAGGTCTCGGCCAGGCGTCGGTGGATGCGGAACACCGATGCCCACACCCACTCGTCCGCCGCCCGGACGCGCACACCGGCGTGCCGCAGTGCCGCGCCGGTCAGGAACTCCGGGACGTCCTGCACCGAAGTGCCCGGGGCGGGAGCCATGAACCGCCACACACCGCCGGGCAGCGGGAAGGCGGAGAACATCTCCCCGCCACGTACCCAGACGCCCACCGCGTCCCGGGGCAACGGCAACTCCGTCCGCACGTCGCCCAGCGCGAAGCCCTCGACGAGGGGAACACCGGGGAAGCCGACACCGGCGGCCTTGCGGACCGCGCTGTGCGCGCCGTCGCAGCCGATCACCCAGTGGGCCGTCACCGGCCCGGTCGAGGTGGAGAGCGCCACGCCGCGCCCGTCCTGGGTGAGGCCGGTGACCGCGGTGCCCCACTCCACCCGGACGCCGAGGTCGACCAGGCGAGCCCGCAGCCCGGCTTCCACCTCGGCCTGTGACACCAGAAGACCGGGGCGTCGCACCAGCGCCGTGGGCTGCCCCACCCGCAGCTCGCCTGAGCGGCGGCCTGCGACGTGGACCAGCACCCGGCGGATGCCGACCGAGCGCGCCGGCAGGTCACCCAGCGCGCCGAGCCGCTCCAGCACCTCGCTGCCGCGCGGCTGCAACCCCAAGGCGCGAGAGGTCGTCGCCGGCCCCGGTGCCGCGTCGACCACCCGCACCCCGACGCCGTGGAGACGCAGCGCGCATGCCGCTGCCAGACCGGTGGGACCCGCACCGACGACCACTACGACCATGAGCCGTAGTGTTACTCAATAACAAAAGTTAGTCAATAACAGTTCGTTGGTGGACGTCCGGGATGCCGTCGTGGTCCTCGTCCCGGGTCTCCTCCTCGTGGATGCGCCGGTAGACGCTGTTGCGCACCCGCAGGATCACGGTGGCGACGAGCGCGGACAGCAGCGAGCCGACCAGGATGCCGATCTTGGCGTCGTCGTAGGGCCTGCTGCCCGCGCCGAAAGCCAGTTCGCCCACCAGCAGCGACACGGTGAACCCGATGCCGCCCAGCACCGCCAGACCCACCACGTCCACCCACGCCAGGTCGTCGTCGAGCTCGGCCCTGGTGAACCGGGCCACCAGCCACGTGGCGGCGGTGATGCCCACCAGCTTGCCCAGCAGCAGCCCGACCACGACCCCGATCGTGACCGTGTCCGACAGCGACGAGGTCAGGCCGTCGAGTCCGCCGATCGCCACGCCGGAGGCGAAGAAGGCGAACACCGGCACCGCCACCCCGGTCGACAGCGGGCGCCAGCGGTGCTCGAAGTGCTCGGCCAGCCCCGGACCCTCCCCGGCGCTGCGGCGGATGACCGGCACGGCGAAGCCCAGCAGCACCCCGGCCACGGTCGCGTGCACCCCGGAGGCGTGCATGAAACCCCAAGTGGCCACCGCCGGCGGGATCAGCAGCCACCATGAGCGCACCCGCCGCTGCACCAGCACGGTGAACAGCGCCAGCGGCACGAACGTCAGCAGCAGAGGCGTCACGGCCAGGTCGTCGGTGTAGAACACCGCGATGATCACGATCGCGATCAGGTCGTCCACCACGGCGAGCGTGAGCAGGAACGTCCGCAGCGCCGCCGGCAGGCAGCGGCCGATCACGGCGAGCACCGCCAGGGCGAAGGCGATGTCCGTGGCCGTCGGGATCGCCCACCCCGACGCCGCGCCCGGCGTGCCCATGTTGACCAGCGCGTAGAACACGGCCGGCACCGCGACCCCGCCGAACGCGGCGGCAACCGGCACCGCCGCCCGTCGGGGATCTCGCAGGTCACCGGCCACGAACTCGCGTTTGAGCTCCAGGCCCGCGACGAAGAAGAAGATCGCCAGCAGCCCGTCGGAGGCCCAGTGCCCGACGCTCAGCTCCAAGTGCAGCGACGCGATGCCGAACTCGAAGCCGCGCAGCGCCTCGTAGGCGGGCGCCCACGGCGAATTGGCCCACACCAGTCCCAGCAGCGCGGCGACCAGCATGATCACCCCGCCGACGGTCTCCAACCGCAGGATGTCGGCGATCCGCTTCGCTTCGGGCCAGGTGCCCCGGTCGAACAACTTCACAGCACTGCGCGGCACGGGCGGCTCCCGGGATCGGCGGAACACGACGCCGACCAGGCTTCCCGGCACACCATGCCCGCACGCGGGCAACACCCCGACCGTACCTGGTGACCGGCGCCTCCGCGCGTACGCGACGATCACATCGCCGTGAACGACCGCCGACCCCCGGTCAACGGGAAGGGCGGTCCCCGTCCGCGGTGGCGGTGCTGCCGAGCCAGTCCCACCAGTGCGCGCTCCACCGGCTGCCGGCCCGCGTGACCACCCAGCCCGGCACGGCCTGCGGTTGGGCGCACCAGAGCCGCCCGGGAATCAGGGCGAACCCGACCAGGACCAGCAGGGAGAGGAAGCCGCCGTCACAGCCCGCGTTGCCCGGGGAGTCCGGTGGGCAGGTTGTCCGGCGGTTCCACGCTCAGCGCCTTGGCCACCGGCACGTCGGTGGAGGAGTGCAGCACGATCGACAGCGCGATGGTGATCGCGACCAGGTCGAACACGTGCTCGCCCTCGGGTATGCCCGCCTGCACGGCGAGCAGCACGTAGACCACCGAGGCAAAGCCCTTCGGCCCGAACCACGCCGCGACCGTCCGCTCCCGGTGCGGCAGCGGGGTGCGCAGCAGAGACAGCAGCATGGCGGCGGGCCGGACCAGCAGGATCGCGATGACCGCGACGGCCCAGTCCCCGACGGACAGGTGGGAGATGCGCTCCGGCGTGATCAGTGCGCCGAAGACCAGCAGGGCGGCGAACTTGGTGATTTCCGAGAGCAGGTCGCCGAAGTGCTCGAAGTTCTCGGCGGTGACCCGGTCGAGCGTGGCCAGGGTGGACCCGGCGGCGAACGCGGCGAGGTAGGGGTTGGCGTGGGTGAGGTGGCACGTGGCGTAGACGATCACGCCGATGGCCAACGGGCCCAGGGCCTGCAACCGGGGCTCGGCGGTGAGGACCCGCAGTCGCCAGGCCAGCGTGATCGCGCCCGCCACGGCCACGCCGACGACCAGCCCCAGGACCAGTTCCAGCGCGATGGTGCCCAGGTGCGGCTCGTCCCGGGTGGCGGTGGCCAGGAACACCAGCACGAAGGGCAGCGCCAGCCCGTCGTTGAGGCCGGACTCGACGTTGAGCAGGCGGCGCAGTCGCAGCGGCACGTCCGTGCGGCCGACGATCGCCGAGGCGAACACCGGGTCGGTGGGGGAGAGGATCGCGCCGACCAGCAGCGCGGTCGTCCAGTCCAGGCCGGCCAGGAAGTGCGCGGGCACCGCGATGCCGATCATGGTCAGCGGCATGGCCAGTCCCAGCGCACGCCCGGACAGCCGCCAACCCTCCCGCAACGCGGGCAGACCGGCGCGCTGCCCGTCGGTGAACAGCACGGTGAACAGCGCCAAGTCGGCCAAGCCGGTGACGAAGACACCGTCCGAGGGGATGTCGACCAAGCCGAATCCGCCCTGCCCGATCACAGCGCCCGCGACCAAGAACAACAGGGCAGTGGACAGCACCGTCCGGGCGGCCACGCCCGAGAGCGACACGCTGATCAGCAGTACGAGCCCGAAGGCGAGCACGAGCGCCATGAACCGGTTCCCGTCGTCGGCGAACGACCCGCCGCAGCACGACGGGCGTGCCGACCAGACTTCCCGGCGCTCCGCAGATCAAGATGCCCCATCACCGCACCCGCGCGCAAATCAGACTGCCGAGGCAACACCCGTGCCGTCCGCGTCGATGCGGTGGGCAACGCCGTCACTCGATCCTGTGACGGCGCGGTGTGCCGGGAGGACTGGTCGGCGGTCCGGAGCAACGTCGTCCTTCCCGGAGTCGCCATGAGACGCCTGTCGTTGGTCCGCACCGTTCTGGCAGTGCACGCCGCGTGCGCGGCGGTCGACCTCGTTTCGCGTTGGTCCGGTCCAGTCGGGTGCTCGCGCTCGTCGAGACCGTCTGGGCCGAGGACACGAGCTGCCCATGCCACCACACAGCGGTGCCGGCGGCTACGGGCTCGGCGTGCCGGCGCGCCGGACCCATCAGTCCGATGCTCGGCTGCCGTTCCCGGCAATGGTCAGCGGGACGGCAGGGCGGTCCACGGTGCGATGTGGATCAGGAAGATGTGGATCAGGAACCGGTGGCCGGGCGGCATGCAGGACAGGAACCGGACTGCCCTGACTTCACGCCCACCGCTGGGCCGGCCCGGCGGGGTGCGGGCTTTCCAGCCCGTACCCCACCGAACAGCACCATCCGCGACGCTACTCGGCAGGCTGATCCAGGTCCGCCAGAGCCGCGGCGAGTGTGAAGTACTTGCTGGTCCCCAGGTCCCACCCGGTCTTGATCCTGAAGGCCCCGGCCAACTTCTCCGCGTCACCTTCGCTGACCCCGGCCAACGCCGCGACCGGCGCGTCGAGGACCTCGGCCACGGTCAGCCCCTCATACGCCTTGTGCAACTGCTTGGCCAAGTCCACGGGAACAGCCACTGGCGACTCGCAACGAGCTAGTGGCGCGTCTCGGAGGGTTGACCCGGTAATCGATCGGTCGGTCTGATCGGCGAGGCTGGTCCCGCATGTCGAGTGCGGGAGGTGGTTGTGGCTCG
>NZ_JNXC01000024.1 GCF_000716595.1 Saccharothrix sp. NRRL B-16314 | reverse complement strand
CGAGGTGCTGGACCTGGGGCGGACGAAGCGGACGGTGAGCGTGGCGCAGCGCAAGGCGCTGCACACCCGCGACCGGGGCTGCGCGTTCCCCGGCTGCGGGCGACCACCGAAATGGTGCGACGCCCACCACGTGCGCCACTGGTCCGAAGGCGGCGACACCGACCTCGCAAACCTCGTCCTGCTCTGCCGCACCCACCACAGCCTCGTCCACCACTCACGCCGGCGAATCACCATGACCGGCGGCATACCCGCGTTCATCCCACCGCGTCACGTCGACCCCGCCCAGCTACCGCGCCAGAACCTGCTCCACCGACCACCCGTGCCCATCGCGGCCTGACACTCCTGACATCCCACGCCGAGCCGGTGCGCTAGGCGGAACCGGCCAGCAGCGCGGTCAGGTGGCGGGTCAGCCACGGGGTGTCGGCCGGGGAGACGTGGACCCACTCCTCGTCACCCAACCGCTCGGTGGTGAGGGCGTAGCGGCCGGCGGCGGTGTCGGTCCAGCTCAGGGTGCGGGAGCGGCCGGCGGGGCCGTTGACCGCCAGTTGACCGGTCGACTGGCGCGCGGAGTCGACCAGGGTGGTGATCGACCGGGTGGCGCGGCCGGTGACGTGCGCCTGCGCGAGCGCGCGTTCCATCGCGGCGTGGCCGGACGTGGCGTAGGCGTCCATCGCGGCGGAGAAGGCGGACCTGGGCAGTCGCACCTGGTCACCCGGGCCGGCCGGTGCGTCGCCGATGACCCTGGTGATCGCGGACGCCAGGTCGGTGATGGGCTCCAGGGCCACCTCGTGGTCGTTCAGCACGGCCAGGACGCCGCGGGTGCCCCTGGCCGTCGCCAGCACCCGCCACGGGTGCGGCCGGAAGACCAGGGCGTCGATCGAGGTCGCGCCGTGGCACAGCAGGCCGAACAGGTCCTCCAGCTCGGGCGAGACCTCCTCGCCGTCCGCCAGACCCGCCTCGGTCAACGTGCGGAGGACGTCGGCGCCCAGCGCGTCGCGTTCGCCCATCGTCTCGCCGTGCGAGGGCACTTCGAGCGGGTACGGCGGTTCACCCACCCCCAAGTCCTCCCACAGCAGGTCGAACTCCAGGTGGGACAGGACGACCGCGGTCGCCGAACGTCGCGCCATGGGGAACGAAGGTAGCGGCCCGCGCCGTCTTCCGCGGCCGGTTGAGCGACACCGGTGGCTACGCTGCTCACCGTGGACGTGGCCGGCGGGTTCCTCACGGTGCGGGCATCCGGTGCGGCGGCGGCCAAAGCCGCGCTCAGCGGGGGTGCGCCCACGCCCGAGCACATCCAACTGCTCGTCGGCTGCGCGGTACCGACGGGCGTGCCCGGCAACGGGACGGCGCTTCGGTTTCCCGACTGCGCGCTGCACGTCCTGCCGAGCGTGGTGATGCTGACGGTGGCCGAGGCGCGGCTGACGGTCGGCTTCGGCGAGCTGAAACCGTTGATGTTCCAACCGGTTCCGGTCGACGGGGCGCTTCGCTCCGTCTTCTCCGGCGCGGTGGCGCACGTGCTCGCCGCCGCGCACGTCCTCGACCCGCACGGCCTGTCCCACCACCTCTTCGGGCTGGCCGAGCTGGTGCTGCGCAGCGCCCTGCGCGCCGAGTTGGAACGCGTGGACTCGCTGGTGGCACGGCGGCGCGAAGCAGTGGAGTACATGCGGGAGCACCTGGCGGACCCGACCCTGGGCGCGGACCGGGTCGCCGAGGCGTTGTTCATCTCCCGCCGCCGCCTCTACCAGCTGTTCGACGACGGGCAGGGCGTGTCCGAACGCATCCGGGGCCTGCGGATCGACCGGGCGAAGGCGTTGCTGGCCGACCCGGCGAAGGCGGCCCGCGGCATCGGCGAGATCGCCAAGGACTGCGGTTTCGTCAGCGCCGCGCACTTCTCCCGGACGTTCCGCCAGGTGGTCGGCCGGACGCCGAGCGAGTTCCGGGGTCGCTGAACCGCATCCCCGACACGAACCGGCCCGCGACGCCCGCCACGTCGAGCCACCCGCGCCCGGTCGGCGAGTGCAGCGTGAACACCGCCAGCCGCGGTTGGTCCGGATCGGTCACCACGACCTGCAACTGGGCGCCCGGCCCGGCCACCGGGATGCGCTCCACGATCATCACCGGGTAGCCGGTCGCCGTCTCACCGCGGGTGACCTCGCGGATCGCCGGACCGTCGAGGGGGAAGTCCAGTCCGGGCCGGTCGACCGGGACCACGCAGGCCATCAGCAGCGCCGGGTCCGCGTCCGAGTGCTCGACCACGGCCAGCAGCCCGGCGCCGTGGCGGTGCGCCAGTTCGGCCGCCTGCGTCGCGGACACCTCGAGGCCGGGGTCACGGGTTCCCTTGAGCCGGCGCAGCACGGCTAACAGCTCCGCCGCGGTGTGCTCGGGGGTGCCGAGTGCCACCGGGGTCACCCCCGGCACGGGATCGAGTCTCACCCGAGCCCCGCCCGGAACGCCGCCGCCGCGCCGTTGCCCGCCGCCGGCCGACTACCGCCGAGCAGCACGGACGCCAGTTCGGCGGTGATCGACGAGAAGCCGGCGAGGGTGTCCGCGATCGCGGTCGACGGCTCCTCGGCGCGCAGCCGTTCGGCGACCCGCCTCGCCTCCGCGCGGTGGTCGCGCTCCAACAGCCGGGCCTCCTCCAGCACCTCGTCCAGCTGCCGCCGCAGGTCGTCGTGCCGCGTCACGGCCCGCTCGTGGGCCTCGCCGTCGGCGGCGGTGAACGCGGCCATCGCGCCGGTCCGGTCGACGTCGTCGGCGGCGTCGGCGAGCGCCCGCCGCAGGCTCACCGCGCGCCGGTCCAGCTCCTCGGCCCGCCGCTGGTTGCCCAGCAGCGTGGTGGCCCAGCCGTCGAGCACCTCGGCCGCCGCGCGCATCGCGCGCCGCACCGCCGTCAGCTCCGACACCACCGCCTCCAACCGGGTCCTGAACCCGTCCGCCGCCGCACCCGTCCACCCCTCCGGCGGCTCACCGGGGACCGTGAAGGCGACCGAGCACCGCTCACTGGCCGCCGCCACCGCCCCCGCGCTGCCCGGCGTGGGGTCGAACCCCAGGCCCCTGTAGTCAGTCATGGCGCAGCTCGTCGGCCTGCCGGTAGGTCTCGGCCGCCGCCCGCACCCCGTCCGCCGACACGTCCAGCCCGGCAGCGCGCAACGTCCGCGCCCACTCGGCCGCCAACTGCTCGACCGCCTCCGTGACGCCCTCGGGACCGAGGTCGCCCAACGGTCCCTCCACAGTGGACGCCGCGGCGCCGATCTCGTCGGCCGCCTCGTCCAACCGGCCGGCGAACGCGGTCAGCGCGTCCGGCTCGACCCGGTAGCCGTCGCTCATTCGCCGAGCACCGGCGGGAACGCGGGCGGCAGGTCGTCCAGCAGGTCGAGGCCGTTGTCGTAGCGGTTGCGGTGCTCACCGTCCTCCTCGCGGTTGCCCGGCGCCATCGGCGGGTACATGCCGAAGCCCTGCGGGCCGCCCGCGCCGACGACCGGTCCGATGCCACCTCGGGCCGCCGCGCCACCGGGCACCGCGCCGAGCACGCCGGACGCGCCACCCGAGCCGATCGGCCCGAACGAACCGCCGCCGTAACCACCGTGGACGCCGCCGTGGACACCACCGGGCACCCCGTGGACACCGCCGTGGACACCGCCGCCCGGAGCGCCGAAGGCGCCGTAACCAGCGGGCACGTTCACCGCCGTCCCGGCCGCCGCCACCGACGTCGTGCCCTCTCCCGGTGACACGCCGGGCACGGCAGCGGGCACAGCCGGCGCGACCGGCGAAGGCACAACCGCCGGGCCGGGCCAAGTCGCGGGCGAGGGCGCGGGCCGGTGGTCGGGCTCGCCCGGGGCGACACCGGGCGCCTGGTCGAACGTCGGCAGGGTCGTGTGCACGCCGCGGCTGGCCGCCTCGTACTCCTCCATCACCCGCACGGCCGCGGCCATCGCGGCACGCTGCTCCTCCTTGGACGGTTTGTGGTCGTCCAGCAACTGGTCCAGCATGTAGGCGCCCTGCGGCCCGTCCAGCGTGGTCACGTCGTACCCGTCGCGGAACCACCGCTCGGCGTCCGGGTGCACCGGCTCCGGCATCCGCCTGGCCGCCTCGTCCACCGCCGACGTGTACGCGTCGAGCCCCGTGCCGACCGCGTACGCCCGCCTCGACGCGTCCGCCGCCCACTCGGTGAGCCGCGACGCCGACCCGGCCGCCGCCACCGCCGAAGGACCGCGCCACGACGCCACCAGCTGCCGCACGATCTTCTGCACGTCGGCGGTGGCCTGGTCGACCTGGTCCGCCAGCGACCGCCACGCGACCGTCCTGCCGGCCATCCGCGTGGTGTCCGCGGACTTCACCATGTCCCACAGCGTCCGGTGCGTGTACGCGTTCCAGTTGATCTTGCCGAAGTTCTCCGGCGCGCGGTTCGCCTTCTGCAGCCTGATCCGCCGCTCTTCCCGGCGCCGGGCAGCCGCGGAGGGCCTGTGGTTCTTGGAGTAGTACTCGTCCCGGTTCACAGCCGCCTCAGCTCTTCGGCCACCTGCTCGTCCTCGGCCCGGTGCGTCACGCCGACCTGGTGCAACGCGTCGCGCAACCTCTCCAGCTCCTTCAGGTACGACCGCAAGGCCGTCTGCACGCCGCCGCCGACGTCACCGGCGTCCTGATCACCCGCGCGCAGCCCGAACGCCTGCCGCATGTGCCGCGCCACCGGACCCCGGCCGTCCCCGAGCGGCTGCCCCAGTTCACCACCGGCCCGGCCCAGCAGCTCCGACAGCGTGCCGTGCAGCTCGGCGAGGCGGGACTCGGCCCGGGTGAACTCGTCCAGGTCCACCTCGATCCGGTCGCCGCCCTCGGCGACCACCCTCGCCGCGCCGGCGCCGGTCGGCGGCGCGATCACCGGCGTCACGGCACCCGACCCGTGCCGCTCGTCCCGCAGCTCTTCGCGCATCCGCTTGGCGTCCTCGACGCCGCGCACCCTGACGACCATGCCCCATATCGTGGTGTGCCCGCGCGCACGTGACCAGAGCGGGTGCACACCGGGAGAAGCAGCGGTGCACGGCGGGACAAGAACCTGTGCGAAAATCATCCCCCGTGCCGTCACCTGCCGTTCACGCGCGCGCCGTGCTGCTCGCCGGTCCTTCCGGTTCGGGCAAGTCCACCCTCGCCGCCGACCTCGGTCTGCCCGTGCTGAGGCTGGACGACTTCTACCGCGAGGGTGACGACCCGCTCCTCCCCCGTGACGACGCGGGCCGCGCGGACTGGGACGCGGAGGGCTCCTGGAACACCGCCGACGCGCTGGCCGCCGTGGTGGAGCTGGCGACCACCGGCACGGTCGACGCTCCGGTGTACGCGCTCGGCGAGGACAAGCGGGTGGGCTACCGGACGGTGACCGCGCCCGGCCTGTTCATCGCCGAAGGCCTGTTCGCGGACCGGCTGGTGGCGGGCTGCCGCGAGGCGGGCGTGCTGGCGGACGCCATCGTGCTCGCGCCGAACGCGGTGGTGACGTTCGCCCGCCGGTTCGCCCGGGACGTCGCGGAGGCCCGCAAGCCGGTGCCGCTGCTGGCCCGCCGCGGCCTGCGGCTGATGGTCGAGCACTCCGGCGTGGTGCGGCGCTGCGTCGACGCGGGGATGCGGCCGGCCCGCCCGCGCCACGTGCGACTGGCCACGATCGGGGAGATGGCACCCGCGGCGGTGTAGCCGGAGCGCGTCGGGGGTACTGCTGCCGGCATGGCTGTGTTCGAGCATGAGCAGACGATCCCGGTGGACGCGGGGGTGGTGTTCGACCTCGCCAAGGACGTGACCGCGATGCAGGCGTGGCTGCCGGACGGGCTCGAGGTCGAGTCGACCGGCCCGGAGCGGGTCACCGGGCACGTGTCGATGGGCGACGAGGTCGACGACGGCGAGGGCTACCTGGCCGCCGACGACGAACAGCGCCGACTGGAGTGGGGCGACCTCGCCGGTGGCGGCTACTCGGGGTGGCTCCAGGTGGACGAAGTGGGTCCGGGCCGCTGCCGCGTGGTGCTGCACCTTGACGTGAGCGGCGATCACCCCGAGGCCGTCGGCGGCGAAGCGCACGAAATCACGGACGAAGCCATCGAGCAGGCCCTGAACCGGCTCGCAGCGCTTGCCATGCAGAGCGTCACGTGACCGTTTTCACTGATCATCGAGTTTAAACGCGGAAAAGCGCCGCCTAGTGTGAACGCCGTTCACCGGGTACGTCTGCGCGTCGAGGCCCCGGATCGTCTTCAAGGGAGCTTCGATGTTCCGCGCTTTGCGGGGCCGCAACTACCGTCGTTGGGCGTTCGCCGATCTCATTTCGGTGACCGGTTCGTGGATGCAGTTGATCGGTCTCAACTGGGTCGTGCTGGAGAGCACGGGCTCGGCCACGTCGGTCGGCCTCTCGGTGCTGCTGGGCACCCTGCCGTCCGTGCTGCTCGGCCCGTGGGCGGGCTCGCTCGCCGACCGGCTGCCGGTGCGTCGGATCATCCTGACCTGCCAGGCGTTGCACGCCGTGCTGGCCGCGTCGCTGGCGCTCGTGGTGTGGCAGGGCGTGCCGATCACGGCGGTGTTCGCGTTGACGTTCGCGGCGGGCCTGGTGTCGGTGTTCGACGGACCCGCGCTGGGCCGTTACGGGGCGCAGGTGGTGTCCCGGGAAGACCTGGGCAACGCCGTCGCGCTCGGCTCCGTGCTGAGCTCCACCGGTCGCATCCTGGGCATGAGCAGCGCCGCGGTGCTCGCCGCCGCGTTCGGCTCGCCGATGCTGTTCGTGATCAACGCGCTGAGCTTCGTGGCGGTGATCCTCGCGGTGGTCGCCATCCGACGGGACGAGCTGCACCCCCTGGAGGCCAGTCCGGCGGGCCGGGTCGGTGTCGCCGCCGGCCTGCGCTACGTCACCGCCAGCGGGCGGCTGCTCCTGCTGTTCGCGCTCGGTTTCACGCTGTCCAGCCTGGGCCGCAACTACCAGGTCACGATGGCCGCGATGAGCCCGGACGCGACGACGTACGGCCTGCTGTCGACGGTGTTCGCGATCGGCACGGTGCTGGGCGGGCTGGCCGCGGCGGCACGTCGGGCGTTGACCGTGCGGCTGCTGCTCGCGGTCGCGTGCGGGACGAGCCTGCTCCAGGTCACCAGCGGGCTCGTGCCCGGGATGCTCGGGTTCGCCGTCGTGCTGCTGCCGATCGCGGCGGGCGCGGTGGTCATCGACACGACCATGAGCACCCGCATCCAGCTCGACACCGAGGACGGCATGCGCGGCCGGCTGCTCGCGGTCAACTCGGCCGTCGGCGCGGCGGCGGGCGCGGTCGGCGCCCCCCTGCTCGGCATGTTGTGCGAGCGGATCGGCGCGCCGGAGACGTTGGTGCTCGCGGGCGCGGTCACGCTCCTGGTCACGGTGTTCGCCGCGTCCGTGCTGGCCGCGCCGGCCCACCGCCGGACCGCGCTGGCGCACCGCGTGCTTCGCCGTCCGCACCAGCCGCCGGCACCCGCCGGGCACCCGCACGGAGCAGTGCGACCTGGGAACCGTCCCAGGCGGCGTACCCGCGTCCGGGTGTAGGACCCCGCGTCCACCAGGCCGCATGCGCTGCGCCGCTCGGATGCACTGCGTAGTGGCCCATTCACAGAACGAGGTGGGCGCGGCTACAGTCAGGTCGTTCCTGGGAGCGCTCCCAGAACCTCAACGAGGAGGTGAACGACGTGACGGCCCGACGATGGATCGCGCTGGCCTCCGCCTCTGCGGCAGGCTTGCTGATCGCCACGCTCGTCAATGTGATCGGCCCGACCACCGCGTCCGCACACGGCGCGATGATGACGCCGGGCAGCCGGACCTTCATGTGCTGGAAGGACGGCCTGACCCCGCAGGGCAACATCCAGCCGCAGAACCCGGCCTGTTCCGCCGCGGTGTCGTCCGGCGGCACCAACGCGCTCTACAACTGGTTCGGCGTGCTGCGGTCCGACGGCGCGGGCCGCACCAGCGGCTTCATCCCCGACGGCAAGCTGTGCAGCGGTGGCAACCCGACCTTCTCCGGGTTCGACATCGCCCGCGGCGACTACCCGGTGACCCACCTGACCTCCGGCGCGAACTTCTCCTGGACGTACAACAAGTGGGCCGCGCACCCCGGCACGTTCCACCTGTACGTGACCAAGGACAGCTGGAGCCCGACCCGGCCGCTGGCGTGGAGCGACCTGGAGAGCACGCCGTTCCACAGCGTGACGAACCCGGCGAACACCGGCCCGGTGGGCAGCATCGACGGCAAGTACTACTGGAACGCGAACCTGCCGTCGGGCAAGTCCGGTCGCCACATCATCTACTCGGTGTGGACCCGCTCGGACAGCACCGAGACGTTCTACAACTGCTCCGACGTCGTGTTCGACGGTGGCAACGGCCAGGAGACCGGCGTCGGCAACGGCGGCGGCACCACCACGACCACCACCACCACGACGACGAGCACGAGCACGTCGACCACCACCACGACGCCGACCAGCACCACCACGACGACCCCGACGACCACCACCACGATCCCGTCGGGCGACTCGAAGTGCATGGCGATCTACAAGATCACCAGCGCGTGGTCGGGCGGCTTCCAGGGCGAGGTCGAGCTGATGAACCACAGCACGGCGGCGTACAACGGCTGGACCGCGACGTGGACCTACGCCAACGGCCAGACGATCAACAGCCTGTGGAGCGGCGTCAAGTCCGGCTCCGGTGCGCAGGTGGTCGTCAAGAACGCGGCGTGGAACGGCACGGTGGCGCCTGAGACGTCGGTCAAGTTCGGCTTCACGGCCACCTACTCGGGCAGCACCAACTCGCTGCCCACGGTGACCTGCTCCAGCCCGTGAGTCCCACGGCGGAACAGCCGGCCGGCTAGTCCAGGCGGAACCCGAACGGGAGCTCCAGCCGGTGCCGGGCGAGAAGCCCGGTGTCGGCCAGGAGCTCCCGCGTCGGTCCGTCGGCCACCACGACACCGCCGTCGATCAACACGCTGCGCGGGCACAGCTGCAAGGCGTAGGGCAGGTCGTGCGTGACCATCAGCATGGTGCGGTCCAACCCCAGCAACACCTCGGCCAGCTCTCGGCGGGCCACCGGTTCCAGGTTCGCCGAGGGCTCGTCGAGCACCAGGATCTCCGGGTCGCAGGCCAGCACGGTCGCCAGCGCGACCCGGCGGCGCTGACCGCCGGACAGGTGCAGCGGCGACCGGTCGCCGAACTCCTCCATGCCGACCGCGCGCAACGCGTGGTCCACCCGGTCGTCCAGTTCCGCGCCGCTCAACCCGAAGTTCGCCGGGCCGAACGCCACGTCCTGCCGCGCGGTGGGCAGGAACAGCTGGTCGTCCGGGTCCTGGAACACGACCCCGACGCGGCGGCGGATCTCCTTGAGGTGCTTCTTCTCCACCGGCAGCCCGGCCACCTCGACCCGGCCGGAACCACCGCCCAGCACGCCGTTGAGGTGCAGGACGAACGTCGTCTTGCCCGCCCCGTTGGGGCCGAGGACGGCGACGCGCTCGCCGCGCTCGACCTCGAGGTCGACGCCGAACAGGGCTTGGTGCCCGTCCGGGTACGCGTAGGCCAGCCGCTCGACCACGAGCGCGGGCGCGGACCGTTGCGGCGCCACGACTTCCGGGGAACCGCCACCGTCGGGCATCCGGCCCGTCCACCCGCGCGACACCATGGCGAGGTGCACCCTCTCACCGCGTTCGTAGGAGCGGATGAACAGGCTGCCGATGCCCCGTGCGGTCGCGCCGAGCTGCCACAGGAACCTCGGGTCGTCACCGCGGGAGATCCGCGCCACCCGCATCCGCTTGGCCTCGCCCACGATCACCTCGGCGTAGCGGAGCATCAGCGTGGCGATGGTGATCAGGACCGACGGCATGCGCAGGCGTTGCAGGCCCAGCAGGATGTCCTGGGGTGCGGTGGTGGCGGCGAGCGTCAACGACGTCAGCAGGCCGAGCGTGCCCTTGGCCAGGATGTTCCACCCGGCCAGCGCGCCCTCTTCCGAGACGGACACGCCCAGCACGTCGACCCGGTCACCCGCGCCGGTGAACGGCAGGACCAGGGCCAGCAGCACGAACGGCGCCTCGATCACCGACCGCGCGGCGAACCAGCGCACCGGGACGCGGGCCACCGCCCAGACCGCGGTGAGGGCGAGCAGGTAGGCGCCGAACGCCCAGAACGCCTCGCGGGGCGTGGCCACCACGCACAGCACCGCCACCACCGCGGCGACGATCTTCGTCTGCGGGGTGAGGCGGTGCACCGGCGAGTCGCCGGGCCGGTGCAGGAAACCGTGGCCGGCGCTCACTTCACGTCGGAACGCTTGCGCAGCAACCAGAACAGCCCACCGGCGAGGACCAGCGTGGCGAGGACGCCGAGGACGCCGGCCAGCCCGGTGAACCGGTCGTCGCCACCCAGCGCGTAGTCCGCCAGCGGTGACCCGGCCAGGGGGTGCTCCTGCGCGTGCTCGGCGATGCCGTGCTGCTCGGTGACGTGGTCGAGCCCGTCCGGGTCCGGATCGGCGAAGTACGAGACCGCGCCCGCCAGCACCAGGCTGACCACCGCGAACCATGCGAAGAAGCGCCGCTTCACGCCTTCAGCTCCAACTTCTGCGGCACGCCGCGCAGCAGGTACACGAGGTCCGGTCGGGCCGAGGCGACCGCCGTCACGGTGACCGCCGTGATCACGCCCTCGCCGATGCCGATCAGCACGTGCACGCCGAGCACGGCGGCGGCGACCGTGCCGAACGCGACACCGCCCTGGCCGCCGATCGCGTACTCCAGCACGAAGCCGAACGACGCGAGGACCGTGTTCACCAGCGCGGACACGAACGCGACCGCGGCGAGGCCGCCCTTGTTGCGGGTGGCGAGCTTCCGCAGGGCGACCGCCGTGAGGTAGCCGATCGCGGTGCCGATCAGGGCCATGTTGGTGACGTTCGCGCCGAGCGCGGTGACACCGCCGTCGGCGAAGAAGAGGGATTGGACGACCAGCACGATCGTCACGCACAGCGCGCCGACCCACGGCCCGACCAGGATCGCGGCCAGCGCGCCGCCGAGCAGGTGGCCGCTGACGCCGGGCAGGACGGGGAAGTTCAGCATCTGGGTGGCGAACACGAACGCCGCCACCAGGCCGGCCAGCGGCGCGGTCCGGTCGTCGAGGTCGCCGCGCGCCTTGGCCAGCGCCACGCCGACACCGACCACCGCGACCGCCACGAACAGCAGCGACGTCGGCGCGTTCAGCAGGCCGTCGCTCATGTGCATTGCTACCGGATCGGACACGGCTCACACGCTAGTTGCACACAGACCGCTATGGCCAGCTCATTGCAACAACGATTCCGATCACACTCCCGGGCCGACGACGCCGTTCTCCCACGCCCAGGCGGCGATCCCCACCCGGTTGCGCACCCCGAGCTTGGCCTGGATGTGCGCCAGGTGGCTCTTGACCGTGCTCAGCGAGATGAACAGCTCCGCGGCGATCTCCCGGTTCGTGCGGCCCCTCGCGATGGCCCTGGTGACCTCGGTTTCCCGGACCGACAGCGCCCTGCCTGCCGGCGCCCTGCCAGACAGCGCCGCGCCTGCCAACGGGTCGCGCAGGCGGCGCAGCAGCCGCAGCGTGACCGAGGGCGAGACCAGCGCGTCACCGACGCTCGCGGCACGCACCGCCTCCGCGAGCAGCACGGGTCCGGCGTCCTTCAGGACGAAGCCGACCGCCCCGCCGATCAGCGCGCCGTACACGTACTCGTCCAGGTCGAACGTCGTGACCACGACCACCCGGAACGGGTCCGCCACGCCGGGACCGGCCAGCGCCCGGGTGACCTCGATGCCGTCGAGGCGGGGCATCCGGACGTCGACCAGGCACACGTCCGGCCGGAGCCGCCGGGCGAGCTCGACCGCCTCGACGCCGTCGGCCGCCTCGGCCACGACGCTGATGTCGGGCTGGTCGTCGAGGATGAGGCGCAGCCCACCGCGGACCATCGCCTGGTCGTCCGCCACCAGCACGGTGATGGTCATCGCGGCGTCCGGTCGTCGACGGGCAGCACGGCGCGCACCGACCAGCCCGCGCCGGGGAGCGGACCCGCGCACAGCGTGCCGCCGAGCGCTTCGACGCGTTCACGCATGCCGACCAGGCCGTAGCCGGGCCGGCGGTGGTACCGGGCGTGGACCGGGGGGCCGTCGTCCACGACCTCGACCGTGATCGCCCGGCCGGCCCGGCTGACGTCGACGCTGACCGAGCGGGCGGCCGGGGCGTGGCGGGCGACGTTGGTGAGCGACTCCCGCACGACCCGGTACACCGCGCCGGCCACCTCCGGCGGCCACACCGGGTCGCCGACGGGCAGCCGCAGGTCCACGGCGGGTCCTTCGAACCGTCCGACCAGGTCGCCGAGCAGGTCGGGGCCGTGGGTGGCGGGAGCACCGGCGTCGGCGTCGCGGAGCAGGCCGACCACGCGGCGCAGCGCGGCCATGCCCTCGGAGCCGGCGGCCTCGATGCCCGCCAGGGAGTCGTCGAGCAGGTCCGGGGCCTTGCGGCGCACGATCCGGGCCGCCTGCGCCTGGAGCACGATGCCGGTGATGTGGTGCGCGACCACGTCGTGCAGCTCCCTGGCCACCTCCAGCCGCTCCTCGCGGCGGATGCGCTCGACGGCGTCCCGGCGGCCGGCGTCGAGCAGCCGCAGGCCGAGGCCGAGCGCGAGGGCGGCGAGCCAGGCCACGCCGTTCAGCGTCGTCACGGTCGTCGGCACCCCTGCCGGGAAGACCGGCGAGGTGAGCCAGTTGGCCGCGACCACCGCCACCCCGCCGGCCGCGACGGCGCACGCGGTCCGTGCGGGAAGCGCCCGGACCGCCGAGCACACCAGCACGGCCAGGCCGACCACCATCGCGGGGCCGGGCTCGGCGGGCAGCCCGGCGAGCCGGGCGACCACGACCGCGACCGCCGCCACCGCCAGACCCGCGACGGCCGCCCGCGCCCGGTCCTGCCGCCGCAGCAGGGCGATCACGCCCACCACCGCGCCCGCCGCGCCGCCGAACGCCCAGTACGCGCCGCCCCAGCTGACCGCGACCGCGACCGCCGTCACGGCGAGCGCCGAGACGAGCACCACGCCGAGCGCGAGGTCGGCCGCGAGGCCGACCGCCCGATCACGAAGATCCACAACAGGAGGCTACGAAACGGCACGCCCCGCGCCGAATCGGCCGAAAGTACGGTTGCCTGCCGCGTGAACCGTGCTTCGGGCCGATGTCCGGCGACCCGGCCGGCTCGCACGATGTCGGCCATGTCATCCCAAGTCACCCGCACAGGCCGGTTCACCCGGGTCGGCTCGGCCGCCGTCGCCGGGCTGCTGGCTGTCGTCTGCGGCGCGTCCGGGGCGTTCGCCTCCACGACCACGCCACGCCTGCCCGAGCCGACCGGACCGCACCCCGTCGGCACCACCTCCCTCCACCTGGAGGACGTCACCCGCCCGGACCCGTGGGTCCCCTCGGCCGGGACCAGGGAACTCATGGTCACGCTGTGGTACCCGGCGAAAGCCCCGGGCCGGCAGCGCGCCCGGTACCTGACCCCCGAGGAGTCGGAACTGGTCCTGGCGGGCACCGGTGTCACCGGCGTGCCGCCCGACGTGCTGAGCCGGACGCGGACCAACGCCTTCACCGACGCCGAGCCGCTCGGTGGCCGCGCGCTGCCGCTCGTGGTCCTGTCCCCCGGCTTCACCTGGCCGCGCAGCTCGCTCACCGCCCTGGCCGAGGAGCTGGCGAGCCGGGGGTACGCGGTCGTCGGCGTCGACCACACCTACGAGAACTTCGCCACGACGTTCCCCGACGGGCGGGTCGCCACCTGCGCGGCGTGCGTGCTGGAGGACGTCGAGGACTTCGGCCGGGTCGCGGTGGAGAGCCGGGCGGCCGACATCTCCTTCGTGCTCGACGAGCTGACCGGACCGCGGCAGCGGTGGCGGGCCGGTCCCCCGATCGACGGCTCGCGGATCGCGATGGCGGGCAGCTCCCTGGGCGGCGCGAGCGCGGGCGAGGCCATGCTGACCGACCCGCGCGTGCTGGCCGGCGTGAACCTGGACGGCACGATGTTCAAGCCGCTGCCCGAGAGCGGGCTGTCACGGCCGTGGCTGTTCTTCGGCCAGGAGGCCGCCGGACCGGGCGGTGACCCCAGCTGGGACCGCGACTGGGAACGACTGACCGGGTGGAAGCTCTGGCTCCTGGTGACCGGCGCGGTGCACGCGTCCTTCACCGACTACGACCTGCTGGCCCGCCAGATCGGCGTCGACCTCGGCGGCGACCTGACCGGCACCCGCTCCGCGGAGATCACCCGCCGGTACGTCCGCGCCTTCTTCGACCTCCACCTGCGGGGTGAGCCGCAGCACCTGCTGGACGCGCCGTCGGCCCGCTACCCCGAGGTGGTGTTCCGCGCGCCGACCCCCGACGACGACGGCGGCCGGACGGGGGTTGCCACTATGCTCCGCCTGCGATGACTCTCACCGACCGCCTGCCGGCCACCCCCGACCCCGACCTCCTCTACGACACCTTCGCCGAGTGGGCGCGGGAACGGGGGCTGTCGCTGTACCCGGCGCAGCAGGAGGCGTTGATCGAGATCGTCTCCGGCTCGAACGTCATCCTCAGCACCCCCACCGGCTCCGGCAAGTCGCTGGTCGCCATCGGCGCGCACTTCGCCGCGCTCGCGGAGGGCAAGCGGACCTTCTACACGGCGCCCATCAAGGCGTTGGTGTCGGAGAAGTTCTTCGCCCTGATCGCGACGTTCGGCGCGGAGAACGTCGGCATGATGACCGGCGACGCGAGCGTCAACGAGACCGCTCCCATCATCTGCTGCACCGCCGAGATCCTGGCGAACATCGCCCTGCGCGACGGCACGAAGGCCGACGTCGGCCAGGTCGTGATGGACGAGTTCCACTTCTACGCCGAGCCGGACCGCGGCTGGGCGTGGCAGGTGCCGCTCATCGAACTGCCGCAGGCCCAGTTCCTCCTCATGTCCGCCACGCTCGGCGACGTCGCGTTCTTCGAGAAGGACCTCACCCGCCGGACGGGCCGCACCACGTCGGTGGTCCGGTCCGCCGAGCGCCCGGTCCCGCTGAACTTCCAGTACGTCACCACCCCGCTGCACGAGACCATCGAAGAGCTCCTGCACGGCCGCGAGGCCCCGGTCTACGTCGTGCACTTCACCCAGGCGTCCGCCCTCGAACGCGCCCAGTCGCTGATGAGCGTCAACGTCGCCACCCGCGCCGAGAAGGACGCCATCGCGTCCATGATCGGCCGGTTCCGGTTCACCTCCGGGTTCGGCAAGACGCTGTCCCGCCTGGTCCGGCACGGGATCGGCGTGCACCACGCGGGCATGCTGCCGAAGTACCGGCGGCTGGTGGAGCAGCTCGCCCAGGCCGGCCTGCTGAAGGTCATCTGCGGCACGGACACGCTCGGCGTCGGCATCAACGTCCCCATCCGCACGGTCGTCTTCACCGCGCTGTCGAAGTACGACGGCCAGCGCACCCGCCACCTCAAGGCGCGGGAGTTCCACCAGATCGCGGGACGGGCGGGCCGCGCGGGCTACGACACCATCGGCACGGTCGTGGTGCAGGCGCCGGACCACGTGGTGGAGAACGAGAAGGCGCTGGCCAAGGCGGGCGACGACCCGAAGAAGCGGCGCAAGGTCGTGCGCAAGAAGGCACCCGAGGGCTTCGTGTCGTGGAGCGACCAGACGTTCGAACGGCTGAAGAACGCGGAGCCGGAACCGCTGACGTCCAGCTTCCAGGTCAGCCACGCCATGCTGCTCAACGTGATCGGCCGGCCCGGTGACGCGTTCGGCGCGATGCGGCACCTGCTGGAGGACAACCACGAGGAACGGCCCGCGCAGCGCCGGCACATCCTGCGGGCCATCCAGATGTACCGGGGTCTGCTGGCGGCGGGCGTGGTGGAGCGGCAGGGCGGCGAGATCCGGCTCACCGTCGACCTCCAGGTGAACTTCGCGCTCAACCAGCCGCTGTCGCCGTTCGCGCTGGCCGCGATCGAGCTGCTGGACCGCGAGGGGCCGAGCTACCCGCTGGACGTGCTGTCGGTGCTCGAGTCCACCCTGGACGACCCGCGCCAGGTGCTGTCCGCGCAGGAGCACAAGGCGCGCGGCGAGGCCATCGGCGCGATGAAGTCCGAGGGCATCGAGTACGACCAGCGGATGGAGCTGCTGGACGAGGTGACGTACCCGAAGCCGCTCGCCGAGCTGCTGGAGGCCGCGTTCACCACGTACCGGCGCGGGCACCCGTGGGTCGCCGACCACGACCTGTCGCCGAAGTCCGTGGTGCGGGACATGTTCGAGCGGGCGATGACGTTCACCGAGTACGTCTCGTTCTACCAGTTGGCGCGCTCGGAGGGCCTGGTGCTGCGGTACCTGGCCGACTCGTACAAGGCGTTGCGGCAGACCGTGCCCGAGGACGCCAAGACCGAGGAGCTGAGCGACCTGCAGGAGTGGCTGGGCGAGCTGGTCCGCCAGGTCGACTCCAGCCTCCTGGACGAGTGGGAGAAGCTGCGCAACCCGTCCGACGACGCCGTGGAAGTGGCCTTGGCCGACACGCCGCCCGCCGTCACCGGCAACGTGCGCGCGTTCCGGGTGCTGGTGCGCAACGCGCTGTTCCGGCGGGTGGAGCTCGCGGCCCGGCGCAACTACTACGAGCTGGGGCAGCTGGACGCCGAGGCGGGCTGGACCGCCGAGGAGTGGCAGGACGCGCTGGAGCCGTACTTCGAGGAGCACGACGAGATAGGCATGGGGCCGGACGCGCGCGGGCCGGCGCTGCTGACGATCACCCAGGAGCCGGGGCTGTGGCGGGTCCGGCAGGCGTTCGACGACCCGGCGAAGGACCACGACTGGGGCTTCACCGCCGAGGTCGACCTGGCCGAGTCGGACGAGATCGGCACCGCCTCGGTGCGGATCACCGAAGTCGGCAGGCTGTAGCAGCCGTGGGGTCCATCCGGTGGTACTCCGGTGCGAACCGGAGTACCAGCATGTCAACGTCGGGAGAGAACGGAGGCGGTTGACCCTGTCGCAGGACGAGTTCGGCGTGCTGGGGTCCCTCGTGGTCCGCCGGGACGGCCGCTCGGTCCCGGTCACCGCCGCCAAGCACCGCATCGTCCTGGCGACCCTGCTGCTGAGCGCGAACCGCTCGGTGCCCGCGAGCGACCTCATCCGCCGGGTGTGGGGCGACATGCCGCCGGACCGCGCCGCGCAGACGCTGCCGGTGTACGTGATGCGGCTGCGGCGCACGCTCGGCGACCCGCGGCTCATCCACACCACGACCACCGGCTACCGGATCGACCTGCCGCCCGACGCGCTGGACCTGCACCGGTTCGAGGCCCTGGCCGAGCAGGGCGCGGCGCTGGTCGCCGCCGAGGACTTCCCGTCCGCCGCGGCGGTCTACGAGCAGGCGCTGGACTGCTGGCGCGGTGCGCCGCTGGCCGACGTGCCGTCCGACTCGCTGCACGAGACGGAGGCGCCGAACCTCGCCGAGGGGCGGCTGCGGGTGATCTCCGAGCTGGTGGACGTGAAGCTGCGGCTGGACCGGTGCGACGAGGTGATCGCGGACCTGCGCCGGCTGACCGCGCAGCACCCGTTGCGGGAGCGGTTCTGGTCGCAGCTGATGGTGGCGCTGTACCGGGTGGACCGGCAGGCGGACGCGCTGGACGCGTACCGGCAGGCGTCGACGGCGTTGGCGCGCGAGCTGGGCGTCGACCCGAGCGATTCGCTGCGCGCGGTGCACCACGCGATCCTGACCGGCGATCCCGCGCTGTACCAGCCGGCCGCCAACACGTGGGCGCCGGTGTCGCAGCTGCCCGCCCCGGTGGGCAACTTCGTCGGCCGCGGCGCGGAGCTGACCAGGGTGACCGGGCTGCTGACGCGTGCGGCGGCGACCGTGCTGGTGTGCGGGCCGCCGGGGGTGGGCAAGACGGCGTTCGCCACGTCGGTGGGGCACGCGGTGCGCGACCGGTACCCGGACGGCCAGCTGTACGTGAACCTGCGCGGGTACTCCACGTCCCCGCCGCTGTCGACGTCCGCGGTGCTGGCGCGGTTCCTGCGGGCGATGGACGTGCGGGCCGACCACATCCCGGTGGGCGAGGAGGAGCTGGTCCGCAACTACCGGGCCCGGCTGCGCGGCCGGCGGGTGCTGATCACGCTGGACAACGCGGCGTCGGTCGACCAGGTGCTGCCGCTGCTGCCGGGCGACCCCGGTTGCTCGGTCGTGATCACCAGCCGCAACGAGCTGCGGTTGCGGGCCACCACGGTGCGGCTGGACGTGCTGCGGACCGACGAGGCGTGGAAGCTGCTGGCCCGGTCGCTCGGGCCGGAGGCGGCGGTGGCGCAGTTCGACGCGCTGGGCGAGCTGGCCCGGCTGTGCGGCTACCTGCCGCTGGCGTTGCGGATCGCGCTGGGGAACCTGGTCGGCGCGCCGCACGTCGACGTCGAGTCCTATGTGGACGAACTGCGCGGTGGCGACCGGCTGTCCGCGCTGGCCGTGGACAACGACGACACGGCGGCGGTGCGGCGGGCGTTCGACCTGTCGTACGCGGCGCTGACGCCGGACGCGGCGCGGCTGTTCCGGCTGGCGGGGTTGGTGCCGGGGCCGGATTTCAGCGTGTCCGGCGTGGCGGCGCTGCTCGACGCGCCGGACGACGTGGCCGGCGGGCTGCTGGAGGACTTGGCGTCGGCGCACCTGGTGCAGCGGGTCGGTGCGGACCGGTTCGCGTTGCACGACCTGCTGCACGTCTACGCGGCGGACCGGGCCGAGGCGGCGGGTGACGACGTCGAGGCGGCGCGGCGGCGGCTGTTCGACTGGTACCTGCGCACGTCCGTCGAGGTCGGCGACGTGCTGTACCCGGAGCTCGGCGTGTCCGGGCCGCCGCGGCTGAGCCCGGAGGTCGCGCGGACGTGGCTGGACGCGGAGCGTGCCAGCGTGCTGGCGGCGACCGAGCACTGCGCGGTGCACGGGCCGCTGCCGATGACGTGGAAGCTGATCGACGCGGTCGGCGGGTACTTCGGGTCGCACGGGCACCACGTGGAGTTCGTGCACGCGATCAACGCCGCGGTGGGCGCGGCGCGGGCGGTGGGCGACCACGACGCCGAGACGTTGATGCTGGTGTGGCTGGCGGCGGAGCACCGGAACCTGGGCGACCTGCGAACCGCCCAGCGGTACCTGCGGTCGGCCGTGCCGACCGGGCGGACGGTGTGGCTGCACGTCGGGCTGGACGGGGTCGTGCACCTGGAGCTGGGCGACATCCCGGCCGCGTCCGCCTCGTTCGAGCGGATGATGGCGTTGAGCGATGAGCCGTGGGCCGGGCCGCACGTGCGGATCGGGGCGCTGGCCGGGCTCGGCGCGTTGCGGATGATGCGCGGTGAGCTGCCGGCGGCGGAGTCGCTGCTGACCGAGGCGCTGGAGCTGGCGCGGTCGGCCGACGGGATGAACGTGGAGGCCACGTGCGCTGCGCTGCTCGGCCGGTGCCGGGCGGCGGCCGGTGACCACCAGCAGGCGGCGGAGCTGCTGCGGCACGCGCTGGTCGCGTGGTACCGGACGGGCGCCCGGCACGCGCGGGCGGAGGCGATGGCGCACCTGGCGGCGGCGTTGTGCCTCGGCGGGGAGCACGCGGAGGCGTTGCGCACGGCTCAGCGGGCGTTGGCGCTGGTGCAGGAGCTGGGCGGCAACCCGCGGATCGAGTCGGAGGTGCACAACGCCCTCGGTCTCGTGCTGCTCCACCTGGGCAAACCGGGCCGCGCCGTGGCCGCGCACCTGCGCGGCCTCGAACTGGCCACGTCGTCGGACTACCGCTTCGGCGCCTGCCGCTCGCACGTCCACCTGGCCCACGCGCTGGCCGCCGACGACCGCCGCGCCGAAGCCGCCCGCCACGCCCGCGTCGGCCGCGACCTCGCCGCCCGCGGCGGCTTCGGCCAGTTCGAACGCCTGGCCGCCGCCGCCCTCGCCGACCTCACCTGACCCGGGGAACACCCCGCGTGGAATTATGTGAATAGCGGTGCGACCGGGGGGCCGGGTGTTTCGGGCGTTTCGGTTCGACTGCCAATTGAGACCACTGCGCCGGGTCGTTGACCAGCTCGACCCGGAACGAGAACATCGGGTGTCGATACTTCGACACTTGCTCCTGGGGGATGTCATGGATTCCGATCCGCACGTCGACCTGGCGCGGATCGCGGACGTGACGCCCCGCACTTCCGCCGAATTGGTCACCGCGCTCACCGAGTTGGCCCGGTTGGCGAACGAGTGGTCCGACGTCGTCCGCGGATTGGGCGAACCGACGCGCAGGCTGGTGGGGAGCGCGGCGGCGGCGTCCGTGTCGCTCGCCGCGCGCCGGGCCGAGGAGGCGTCCCTCGAACTGGAGATGACGCTCGGTGACGCGCAGGCAGCGCGCCGGTCATTGCCCTTGTCCACCCCGAAGGGCGAAGATAGGCGTCCGGTGGTCTAATCGCCGACGCTGCCGACCACATCGCATTGGAACTCCATGACCTCAGGACTTCCCTGCCCTCTCTGCGAGGGTCCGGAGCGCCGTGGGGCGCTCGAGCGCACGCTGAGGGTGCTCGCCGTCGACGACGAGGCCCCCGCGCTCGAAGACCTCGTCTACCTGCTGCGCTCCGATCCCCGGGTCGCCCACGTCGAGGGCGTCACCGACGCGACCAAGGCGTTGCGGACCCTGCACCGGGCCATGGACGCCGGCCAGCCGGTCGACGCCGTGTTCCTCGACATCCGGATGCCCGGCCTCGACGGCCTTGACCTGGCCCGCGTGCTGTCCCGGTTCGCCCAGCCGCCGCGCATTGTTTTCGTCACCGCGCACCAGGAACCGGCGGTCGAGGCTTTCGAGCTGAAAGCGCTCGATTACCTGCTCAAGCCCGTCCGGGCGGAGCGGTTGGCCGAGTCCGTGCACCGGATCGTGCACGAAGTGCTGGATTCGAAGACGACGGAACCGGCCGGCGCCGCACCGGCGGAGAAATCACCTGAAGTGGGTGACGAGGTCATTCCGGTCGAACTCGGCGGTATCACCCGGTTCATCCGCCTGGCCGACATCCGGTACGTCGAGGCGCACGGTGATTACGCGCGACTCCACACCGCCACCGGAAGCGGATTGGTCCGCGCCGCGCTCAACGGGTTGGAAGAGCGGTGGCGGTCGGCCGGGTTCGTCCGCATCCACCGCAGTCACCTCGTGTCGCTCGGCCACATCGACGAGCTGCGGCTGGAGGACGGGCACCTGAGCGTGAACATCGGCGGTGCGGTGCTGCCGGTCAGCCGGCGTCACGCCCGGCACCTGCGGCAGCTGCTGGTGCGCCGCAACCGGCAGCCGTCGTGAGCTCCCCGCAGCGCCCGCACACCCAACGGGTGGTGGTGACGAGCCCGCGCACCCGCGCGCCCCGCGCTCCCCGCCCATACCCCGCTTCGCGCGAGATCGACGAGCAGAGCGAGCTGGGCGCCGTGTACATGCGGTCGCTCATCCGGACGCAACGGCGGCTCGGCCTGCTGCTGTGCGCGGTGGTCTGCGGGAGCGTCGCGGCGCTGCCGCTGGTGTTCACGTTCATGCCGTCGGTCGGCGCGCAACGCCTGTTCGGCCTGCCCCTGCCGTGGCTGCTGCTGGGCGGGCTGGTGTTCCCGGTGTTCGTGCTCGCGGGCTGGTTCTACGTGCGGCAGGCCGAACGCGGTGAACGGGAGTTCGCCGAGCTCGTGGAACGCTCGTGAGCAGTACGTACGGCATCATCGCGGTCCTGGTCGTCGCGGTCGGCACGATGCTGGTCGGCACGTACGGGCTGCGGATCTCCCGCACCACGTCGGACTTCTTCGTCGCCTCGCGCACCGTGTCGCCGTGGTGGAACGCGTCGGCCATCGGCGGCGAGTACCTGTCCGCGGCGTCGTTCGTCGGCATCGCCGGGCTGATCTTCGCGCACGGGCCGGACATGCTGTGGTTCCCGGTCGGCTACACGGCGGGCTACCTGGTGCTGCTGGCGCTGGTCGCCGCTCCCCTGCGCCGCAGCGGCGCGTACACGCTGCCGGACTTCGCCGAGGCGCGGTTCGCGTCGCCGGCGGTGCGCGCGGTGGCGAGCGTGTTCGCGCTGGGGATCGGGTGGCTGTACCTGCTGCCGCAGTTGCAGGGCGCCGGACTGACCCTGCACACGGTGACGGGCGCGCCGGACTGGGTGGGCGCGCTGGTGGTCGCGGTCGTGGTGACCACCAACGTGATCTCCGGCGGGATGCGCAGCATCACGTTCGTGCAGGCGTTCCAGTACTGGCTCAAGCTGACCGCGATCGCGGTGCCGGTGGTGTTCCTGGTGATGGCCTGGCACGCGCACGGCGCGCGTGACCTGACCGGGCCGGAGTTCCCCGAGTTCCCGAAGCAGACCACGGTCACGTTCGACAGCGACACGGCGTTCCGGGTGGAGCGGGCCACGCCGTACAACGGCTCGGGCCGGGTGGACGGGCAGCGGGTCGACGGCGGCGCCGAGATGCCCGTCGGCGACCACACGGTCGCCGCCGGGACCCGGCTCACGTTCCCGCAGGGCGCGGCCGTTCCGCACGTGCGGTCCATCCCGTCGAACACGAACGACATGTGGGCGCTGCCCATGCGCGGCGGCGAGCAGTTCCCCCTGTACGCGGTGTACTCGCTGATCATCGCCACGTTCCTGGGCACGATGGGCCTGCCGCACGTGATCGTGCGCTTCTACACCAACCCGAACGGCCGGGCGGCCCGGCGCACGACGTTGATAGTGCTCGGGCTGTTGGGCGTGTTCTACCTGATGCCGCCGATCTACGGCGCGCTCGGCCGGCTGTACACGCCGGAGCTGCTGATGACCGGTGACACGGACGCGGTGGTGCTGGTGCTGCCGAGCCGGATGATCGACGGGCTGGGCGGGCAGCTGCTGGGCGCGCTCGTCGCCGGTGGCGCGTTCGCCGCGTTCCTGTCCACGTCGTCGGGGTTGATGGTGTCGCTGGCCGGTGTGCTGAGCCGGGACGTGCTGCGGCTGCGCGGTGTGCGCGGGTTCCGGGTGTCGACGGTGCTGGCCGTGCTGGTGCCGTTGGGCATGACGTGGCTGGTGGGCCGGGTGCCGGTGGCGGACATGGTCGGCCTGGCGTTCGCGGTGGCGGCGTCGTCGCTGTGCCCGTTGCTGGTGCTGGGCATCTGGAGCACGCGGATCACCACCACCGGCGCGGTCGCCGGGATGCTCGCCGGCGGGCTGCCCGCGCTGGTCGCCGGCCTGGTCACGATCAGCGCCGGCAGCAGGGGCGAGTGGTTCCACGTGTTCCTGGCCCGGCCGGCGGCGTGGACGGTGCCGTTGGGTTTCGTCGTCATGTACGTGGTGTCGCTGCTGACGCCGCGCAAGGTGCCTCCGGGGGTGAACCACGTCATGGTGCGCTTGCACGCGCCGGAGAACCTGGGTCTGCGCAGTCAGGACCGGTTGTGACGGCGATGTGGACGGCCGGCGCGATCCTGCTCGCCGGGCTGGCCGTGGTGATCACGTTGTGGCGGACTTCCCGCGCCCGCAACGACTTCCTGACCCACGAGCAGCGGATCACGTTCGAGACCCTGCACACCGCGTGGTCCGCCGCTCCCCCGCTGCGCGCCGGGCTGGTGCCCGAGGCGGCGAAGAAGTCCGCCAAGCACCTGCGCACGCTGCTCGGCACGCCCGCGCTGGCGTTGACCGACGAGACCGAGGTGGTGGCCTGGGAGGGCGACGGCGACCACCACGCGGCCGAGGCGATGGGCCTGGCCGCCGACGTGTTCGACACGGGCCGGACGCGGGCGTTCGACATCACGTGCTCCGCGACCGACTGCCCCGTGCACACCGCGGTGCTGGCGCCGCTCACCGTCGAGGGACGGGTGGTCGGCGTGCTGGCGGCGTACAGCCGGGAGGCGTCGGCGGGGTTGGTGCGGGCCACGAACGAGGTGGCGCGGTGGGCGTCCGGCCAGTTGGAGCTGGCCGAGCTGGACCGGTCGCGCACCCGGCTGGTGGAGGCGGAGGTGCGGGCGCTGCGGGCGCAGATCTCGCCGCACTTCATCTACAACTCGTTGTCCGCCATCGCTTCCTACGTGCGCACCGATCCCGAACGCGCGCGCACCCTGCTGCTGGACTTCGCCGACTTCACCCGCTACTCGTTCCGCCGGGCGGGTGATTTCACCACGTTGTCGGAGGAGCTGAAGTCGATCGACCAGTACCTGGCGCTGGAGCGGGCCAGGTTCGGCGAGCGGCTGAAGGTGACGTTGCAGATCGCGCCCGAGGTGCTTCCGGTGACCGTGCCGTTCCTGTGCCTGCAACCGCTGGTGGAGAACGCGGTCAGGCACGGGATGGAGGGGAAGGTCGGGCCGGGGCACATCTCGATCCTGGCGGCGGACGCGGGCGAGGAAGCGCACATCACCATCGAGGACGACGGCATCGGCATGGACCCGGACGCGCTGCGCCGCACTTTGGCGGGCCAGGTGGGCGCGACGGCCGGGATAGGGCTGGGGAACATCGACGAGCGACTGCGTCGGTGCTACGGCGACGACTACGGTCTTGTGGTGGAAACGGCGCAGGGGCTCGGGACGAAGATCAGTGTGCGGGTGCCGAAGTACCAGGCGGGCGTGCACGCCTAGCCTCGAACGAAGGTGGGGCGCATGACAGGGCCGACGGACTACCCGATGCACCGCACCATCGTCGCCCTCCACTCCGGCACGCGTTTCGAGCAGGAACCGCCGCACCTCCGCCGCACGTTGTACGAGCTCGTGCGGGACTCCCTCCGGGAGGAGGGCCTGGTCCGGGACGACACGCACGTGCGGGTCTACCCGGACAGGATGCTGATCCTCATCCCGGCCGACGTGCCGAAGGTCGTGGTCACCGACCGCTGGCGCGCCGCACTCGCGCTCCGGCTCGATCAGCACAACGCCGAGCAGGCGGCGGACGCACTGTCCGGGGTCAGGATGGCGGTGCACGCGGGCGAGGTCCTGGTCGTCGACGACCTCGCGACCGGCCCCGCGGTGCACGCCGCCTTCCGACTCCTCGACTCGGCGGCCCTGCGGACCGCTTCCGCACCCGGCTCGTTGAGCATGATCGTGTCGGACCTGTTCTTCGGCGAGGTCGTCAAGGGCACCGACGAAGCCGCCGCGTTCCAGCGGGTCCGGGTCGAGGCCGAGGACGCCGGCGCCGTCGCGTGGCTCCGGACGGGCGTGCCCGGAGCGGTGCGGGCCGATCGCGCGGACTTCGCGGTCCTGTACGACTCGGAGGACGCCGAGTGGGCCGAGTGGGTCGCCTACCACCTGCGCCAGGCCGGGTACTCCGCCGTGGTGGACGCACGAGCCCTGACACCGACCGGGATCGCCGCCGGCGGCAGCGCCGCGATCTTCGACCGGGCCGACCGGGTCGTGGTCGTCGTGTCGCCGAACCTGTCCTCCCGGGAGTCGCACACCGCGGCCTGGCTGCCGGGCGACGTCGCCGCGGTCCAGGTGGCCAAAGGGGGCTCCACCAGGCCCTTCCGGCTCCTGTGCAACATCGTCGGGGTGGGCGCGGAGGAGGCTCGCCGGCGGGTGTTCGCGATGTTGGGCATCCTCGGCGGGACGGACGACGAGCCCCGGTACCCCGGGCACCCCGGCAGGCTCCCGCTGCCGGTCGTCCGCGTCGAACCCCGCGCACCGGAACTGGTCCTGGTGCACGCCGCGCGGGACGGGCGGTTCGCCGAGGAGCTGGCGGAGTCGCTGGCGGGTCTGGTGGGCCGTCGTGGGCCGCTTTCGCGGATCTCCAACAGGAGCGTCTCCGCGAACGACATCGACCTCCAGACCGAGGTCTACGGGTTCGTGCGGGACGCCGACGTGGTCGTCCTGGTCGTCAGCCGCAACCTGCTGGCCACGCAGTACGGTTCCAGCCGCGAACTGCGGGTGGTGATGGACCGGCACGAACGCGAAGCCACCGTGGTGCTGCCCGTCGTGTACCGGGCGACCTCGTGGGAGGACCAGCCGTTCGGGTCGCTGGCCCCGCTGCCGACGGGTGGTCGGCCGGTGGCCGAGTGGGAGAGCCAGGACGAGGCGCTGCTGAGCGTGGTCGAGGGCGTGCGGTTCGCGGCCCTGGAGCTGCGTGGCGGCCCGCCGATGCCGATCGACGCGAAGGCGTCGGAGCGCCGGAGCCTGGGTGAGGTGTTCACCGTGGCGGGCGTGCCGACCGTGACGTTCGTGGAGCCGGAGGACTTCGCCGAGTTCCGGATGGCGTTGCGGCAGCCCGGGTTGGGCATCGTGCTGGAAGGTCCGTCCGGCATCGGCAAGACGACGTTGCTGCGCAATGCCGTCGCGCTCGACTCGAAGCGATTGGGCGACGTCACGGTGCTGAGCGCGCGCAACCCGGCCGACCTGCCGGCCATCGCCGCGTTACCCGGGAAGCACGAGGGCATGGTGGCGGTGGACGACTTCCAGCGGTTGTCGGTCGACCTCCAGAACCGGCTGGCCGACTACCTGAAGTTGTTGGCGGACAACGGTTCTCAAGCCAAGAGGCTGGTCCTGCTCGGCATCCCCGGCACCGCGCGCAGCCTGGTGTCGGTCGGCACGGACGTCGCCACCCGCATCCGCGTGTTCCGGCTCGGCGCGGCGGTGGAGGGGCTGGTCATGCGGATGATCGAGCAGGGCGAGAACGCGCTGAACATCGCGTTCGACCGCCGGGCCGAGATCTCCCGCGCCTCGGCCGGCAGCCTGCTCACCGCGCAGATGCTGTGCTGGCAGATCGCGGTGACGGCGGGCGTCGAGCAGACCGGGCCCAGCCGCAAGTCGGTGCGCACCGACCTCGCCCACGCCCGCGCCAAGGTCACCGAACGGCTGAAGCTCAAGTACCACGACGTCGTGGTCGACTTCATCACGCGCGACCGGCCGGACGAGGCGGTGTGCGTGGACCTCCTGCTCGACCTCGCCAGGGCCGAGGACGGCATCGTCAAGCTGGACGGGCAGCGGGCCGACCTGTTCCGCGGCCTGCGCGGCGACCACCTGTTCCACGACCCGCGCGGGCAGCGGCTGGTCGTGGACGACCCGCAGTTCCGGTTCTACCTGGGGCAGTTGCACCGCGACGACCTGCTCGACCTCGCCGGCAAGCGGCTGCCGGTGCCGCGTGACCAGGTCTTCGTCTGCTACAGCCACCAGGACGCGCACTGGCTGGGCCGGCTCCAGGTGCACCTGAAACCGCTGCGACTGGACGTGTGGTCCGACCGCCGGATCGAGCTGGGCGACGACTGGCAGCGCGAGATCACCCAGGCACTGGCCCGCGCCAGAGCGGCGTTGGTGCTGGTCAGCGCCGACGCGCTGGCCTCGGACTACATCAACTCCGAGGAACTGCCGCACCTGCTGGCCGCCGCCGAGGACGGCGGGTGCCGGATCATCCCGGTCCTGGTCGGGCCGAGCCTGTTCCACTCGACGCCGTCGCTCAGCCGGTTCCAGGGCGTGCCCGCGAAGTCCACGTTGAGCGAGCTGCCGAGCCACGACGGTGAGCGGGTGCTCGCCGACCTGGCGGTCAAGCTCTCGCAGCTCTTCGGGTGATCCGCCTCAGGCCACGAGCACGGCCATGCCCAGGGCCTCGGCCCCGGCGGACGTGAGACGGGCCGGCGCGCGGTGACCCGGTGCGACGGGCGTCGCCGCTTCGATGAGGCCCGCGTGCACGAGGGAGCGAGCGGTCGTCGGGTCGCAGAACGGAAGACCGTCCACCCGCACGTCCGGCTCGGCGCTGCGGGTCAGGTCGACCCGGTTCGCGGCGGTCGCCCTGAGCAGGGCGACCTCGCGTCTGGACAATTCCTGCATCTCTTCCATCTCCACACCGGGCGAGCGGACCAGCCGACGTTCCTGTTCAACTCCTAGGACGTCCGTCCACCTGCCCCCGTTCCGTTCGGTCAGCCCGCGACTCGCGCGCCCCGTCGTTCCGCCGCTTCCAGCACCAGCCGCAGCCACACCGCGTCGTCCACCGCGCCTTCCAGCGCCACCCGCCGCAGCCGCAGCCACAACCCGGCCTCGGTCCACTCCTGGAACCGCCGGTGCACGGTCGGCACGGTCACGCCGAACGTCGGCGGCAGGTGCCGCCACGCGCAGCCGCTGGTCAGCACGAACACGATCGCCGTGAAGAGCGCCCGGTCCGACACCCGACCGCGGCCACCGCCCTGCCGGCGCACCTTCGCGGGCGGGATCAGCGGCTCCACCGCCGCCCACAGCGACGGCGGCACCAGGCGCGCGGCGAGGTGTTCGATCACGTCCGCGTGCGGCGGTCGGGGCGGTGCTTCCGGCGCCCGGCGCACCCACGGCTCCTGCCGCTGGGCGTCACCGCGCTGGCGGGCGCGCAGCAACATGGCCAGGGCGGCGTCGTCGGTGCGCCTGGGCGCGACCGCCGGGTGCGTGTGCTGCTGCACCTGGCGTGCGATCTCCGCGCCCACAGTTCGACCGAAAGGCTGCGCTGGTCGTACGTAGTTGGTCATGAGGTCCTCCGCCCAGGACTGTCGTGATGCCCATCACGCTAGGAACCCGGACGCCCCCTGGTAAGAGAACGCGCGCCGAACGGGAGCGGTACAGCGTCACGCGGACACCATCGCTCCGCCGAACGGCTCCAGGGGAGCGACGAGCGGATGAACGGTCACTGCCTGAACACGTGGACACCCGGATATACGCTCGAAGGCGTGACCACGCCGCCGAGACTCCTCGCAACCAGTGACCTGCACATCACCTACCAGCAGAACCGCGACTTCGTCGAAGCCATCCACCCGCACTCCCCGGACGACTGGTTAATCGTGGCCGGCGACGTGGCGGAGAAGTTCGACGACGTCGAGTGGGCGTTGGGCACCCTGCGCCGGCGGTTCGCCAAGGTGGTCTGGTCACCGGGCAACCACGAGCTGTGGACCACCAAGGACGACCCGGTGCAGGCGCGCGGCGAGGTGCGCTACAAGCAGCTGGTCGAGCTGTGCCGGAGCATCGACGTGCTCACGCCCGAGGACCCGTTCGCCGTGTTCGAGGGCGCGGGCGGCCCGGTGGCGGTGGCGCCGCTGTTCACGCTGTACGACTACACGTTCCGCCCGCCGGGCACGACGGACAAGGCGTCCGCGATGGACGCCGCCCAGAACGCCGGCGTGATCTGCACGGACGAGTACTTCCTGCACCCCGACCCGTACCCGAGCCGCGAGGCGTGGTGCGTGGCGCGGGTCGAGGAGACCGAGCGGCGGTTGCTCGCCGTGGACACTACGTTGCAGACCGTGCTGATCAATCACTGGCCACTCGTTCGGGATCCCACGTTCGTGCTGCGGTACCCCGAATTCGCGTTGTGGTGCGGCACCGAGCTGACGGCGGACTGGCACCTGCGGTTCCGGGCGGCGGCGATGGTCTACGGGCACCTCCACATCCCGCGCACGATCCGCAAGGACGGCGTCCGCTTCGACGAGGTGTCGCTCGGCTACCCGCGGGAGTGGCAGCCGCGCGGCTGGACCTCCGCGCCGCTGGTGGACGTGCTGCGCGAGGGGGACGCACGATGATCATCGACCTGCTGCTGCCGCCGCCGGTGTCCGCGTTCGAGTCCTTCACCGATCCCGACGGGGTGGTGCTGTTCCCCGAAGAGGAGGAACTCATCGCCAAGTCGGTCGACAAGAGGCGCAAGGAGTTCACCACCGGGCGGCACTGCGCGCGCACGGCGTTGGGCGCGCTGGGGTTCCCGCCGGCGCCGGTGCTGCCGGGCCCGAAGCGCGAGCCGATCTGGCCGGAGGGCGTCGTCGGCAGCATCACGCACTGCACCGGTTACCGGGCGGCGGCCGTGGGGCGCACGGCCGACGTGTGGTCGATCGGGCTCGACGCCGAGCCGAACCAGCCGACGCCGGAAGGCGTGCTGGACGCCATCGCGGTACCCGGCGAGCTGGCCCGGATGCCCGAGCTGAGGGCGTCGGGCGACAAGGTCGCGTGGGACCGGCTGCTGTTCAGCGCCAAGGAGACGGTCTACAAGGCGTGGTTCCCGCTGGCGCGGAAGTGGCTGGGGTTCGAGGATGCGGAGGTGACCATCAACCCGGACGACGGCACGTTCACCGCGCGGATCCTCATCGAGGCCCCTGTGGTGGACGGCGTCGCGCTGGACGGGTTCACCGGTCGCTGGCTGGCGCGGGAGGGGTTTGTGGTGACCGCGATCGCGGTACCCGCGCGCTGATCACGGCGGGAAGGCGGCGGCATGGGTGACGAGGTCGGGCGACAGCAGTTCACCCGGGACGACCGGACGCGCTACCGCACGAAGGTGCGCCGCTGCCTGGACGTGTTCGCCCGGATGCTGGAGGAGTCGCGGTTCGAGTTCGACCGGCCGACCACCGGGATGGAGATCGAGCTCAACCTGGTGGACGACGCGGGCGACCCGGCGATGCGCAACGCCGAGGCGCTGGAGGCGATCTGCGACCCGGACTTCGTGACCGAGCTCGGCCAGTGGAACCTGGAGATCAACGTCGCGCCCCGGTTGCTGACCGCCGGCGGGATCACCGAGTTCGAGGACGTCGTGCGGACGTCCTTGAACGAGGCCGAGCACAAGGCGCGCGGCGTGGACGCGCACATGGTGATGATCGGGATCCTGCCGACGTTGCAGCCGAAGCACCTGGCCGTGTCCGCGCTGTCCGGCAACCCGCGGTACGCGTTGCTGAACGAGCAGGTGCTGGCGGCGCGGGGCGAGGACCTGCACATCGGGATCAACGGGGTCGAGCGGTTGCAGCTGACCGCCGACTCGATCGTGCCGGAGGCGGCCTGCACGAGCGTGCAGTTCCACCTGCAGGTGTCGCCGGAGTCGTTCCCGGCGTACTGGAACGCGGCGCAGGCGATCGCCGGCGTACAGGTCGCGATCGGGGCCAACTCTCCGTTCCTGCTCGGCAAGGAGCTGTGGCGGGAGACCCGGATCGCGCTGTTCCAGCAGGCCACGGACACGCGCAGCGACGAGCTGAAGGAGCAGGGCGTCCGGCCGCGGGTGTGGTTCGGGGAGCGCTGGATCACGTCGATCTTCGACCTGTTCGAGGAGAACGTCCGGTACTTCCCGGCGCTGCTGCCGATCTGCGACGAGGAAGACCCGGTGCAGGTGCTGGAGCGCGGTGACACGCCGTCGTTGGCGGAGCTGCGGCTGCACAACGGGACCATCTACCGGTGGAACCGGCCGGTGTACGACGTGGTCCGGGACCAGCCGCACCTGCGGGTGGAGAACCGGACGCTGCCGGCCGGGCCGACGGTGGTCGACATGCTGGCGAACGGGGCGTTCTACTACGGGCTGGTGCGGATGCTGGCCGAGGAGGAACGGCCGCTCTGGTCGCAGATGTCGTTCAGCGCGGCCGAGGACAACTTCGTCGCCGGCGCGCGGGCGGGGATCGACGCGCAGGTGTACTGGCCGGGGCTGGGCACGGTGCCGGCGGTGGAGCTGGTGCTCCGGCGGCTGCTGCCGTTGGCGCACGAGGGGTTGGTCCGGATGAAGGTGGACGCCGCCGAGCGGGACCGGCTGCTCGGGGTGATCGAACAGCGGTGCCTGACCGGGATGAACGGCGCGACCTGGCAGGCCCGCACCTTCCACCGCCACTACGACCACACCGCCCTGGACCGGCCGGAGGCGTTGCGGCGGATGCTGCGGGCGTACCGGGACCTCATGCACACCAACGAGCCCGTGCACACCTGGCCGGTGTCCTGACGTGACGCGCGCCGGCCGGTGCGGGACCGGGTGCCGCCGGGTGGTTCGGCGGGCACCCGGTCCCGGGTCGGGCACCGGTCGGTCAGCCCGCCGGTCAGCCCGCCGGTCGGCTCTCCGCGACAGCGGCCACGAGGCGGCCGAGCGTGGCCCGCGGCCAGGTCAGCACGGGCCCGTCCGGGTTCTTGCTGTCACGGATGCCGAGGCGTTCACCCGCGACCGCCACTTCGACGCACTCGTTCTGCGCGCCGCTGTGGCTCGACTTCCTGAACTCGCCGAATCTGGTCATGGTCCCTCCATCTCCGCGGCCACCTCCCGCACGAGTGCCGCCGACTCCTCGGCCGGCAGCGCCGAGGCGGCCAGGGCTTCGAACTCCGCCACGTAGTTCGCGACGGCTTCCTCATCCTCGATCCACCGACCGCCGCCGTGGTACTCCAGGTAGACGGAATCCGGGTCGCCCGGGTCCTCGAAGCCGAGGATCGTGATGGCACTGGTCATGACGCCGTGGGCGCCCGCCCGGTAGGGCAGCACCTGGACCGTGAT
This sequence comes from Saccharothrix sp. NRRL B-16314, assembly GCF_000716595.1. Classification (GTDB taxonomy): domain Bacteria; phylum Actinomycetota; class Actinomycetes; order Mycobacteriales; family Pseudonocardiaceae; genus Actinosynnema. The sequence goes on along the minus strand of NZ_JNXC01000024.1, from coordinate 74,815 downwards.
GTTCGGCGCTTCGGCCCTGGTGAGCAGGTGGCGCAACTGCTCGGCCATGACCTCCGGCCCGCCGACGACGCGGTGGAGGACCGCCTCGTCGAGGACCGCGTGCAGGACGAGCGGGTCGCGGTCGTCGACGAGCCGCTGCTGGCGCGCCATGCGGGACGCCACCGACTTCTCCAGGGAGCGCTTGCTCGTCTGGAACCGCCGCTCGGCGACGTGGATGGCGGTGGCGTAGCGGTGCGTCTGGAGCAGGCCGGGGATGACGGTCTGCTGGAGCGTCCGCGCCGACTCCGCGTCGGTCTCCGAGCGCAGGAAAGCCCGGTACTTCGGGCTCATGTCCGTCGTGAGCTCGATCTTCGCCGCTTCCTCGACGGCGTCCTCCCACAGCGACTCGGCCGTCTGCCGCTGCTCGTCACCGGCGTTGTAGAGCGCGAGGAGCACCGAGAGCGTCGGGAAGTCCGGGCGGACGTGGCCGTTCTCGATCTTGCTGACCGTCGCGGGCGACTTCCGCAGGATGCCGGCGACGGACACCGGGTCCTGGGACGACGTCTTCCGCAACCCGGCCAGGTACTCGCCAAGCCGGCGCTTGCGACGGGTCTGCGTACTGGGCACAGCGTTCCTCCTCGGGTTCTGGGACGCCGGGCCGAGCTTATCGTCGGATTCACCTTTCAGGTTCACTCCATGGGGTACTTCCTGGAGGGAAATGAACCCAGTACGTTCGCGGTAGACCGATTGCGGAGGTGGTCCCATGCCAGGAACGACGTCGTGATGGGCGTCCGCGCTTACCGCTGGCTGCCGCACGAAGGGCTGCGGCACGCGATACCCGCCGCGCTGGTGGCCCGTGACGACGGCCGGACGCTGTGCGGACTGGAGGTGACGGTGCCGCACGAGCCGCCACCCCGGTCTCCCCACGGCTGCTGGCCCACCTGCCGTTGCTGCGACGTGGCGTGGCGGGAGTCCGAGGGCATCCGGGTGTTCCCGTGGCCGCGGGCGGCCGGGGAGAGCGAGCCGGCCACCGCCCGCACCCGACTCCCGTCCGCACCGACACCGAAGGCGACTGCCTGATGAACCCCCAACCCACGCTGCAAGCGCGCCTGCTCGGCCACGAACTGCGCCGCGTCCGCGAAGCCTCCGGGCTGACCGTGGCCGAACTGGCCGCCCGCACCGGCCACTCCGCGGACTACCTCCGGCAACTGGAGGACGGCATCACCGACGCGCCGGCGCCCGAGCCGACCCTGTGGTGCCCCTGGGGCACCACGGCCACCAGCGTGATCAACGTGCTGTGCCGCATCGCCGACCGCATCGACCTCTTCGCGCCACTGGGCATCCACCCCGCCCTCGCACACCTCGACCCCGACCGCTGCACCGCCTACGTGCCGGACGGCACCACCGTCGACCGCACCGACGTCACCCTCCGCCGCATCCCCCACACCGCGCAGCCCGGCGCCGACCACCCGCTGACCCGCTTCACCCTCCCCAACGGCCCCGCCGTCGTCCTCTACACCCACCTCCACGGCGCGCACTTCACCGAAGAACCCGACCACCTCAGGTCCGCGTACGCCCTCTTCGAACTGCTCTCCGAGACCGCCGGCCCGCCGCGGGTGGAGTGATCAGCCCGAGCGGCGGCGTTCCGCCGGGAGCGGAACCGCCGCCCGGCGGACGGGGGCTGGGTCAGGATGACGGTATGGCGGACATCCTCCCCTTCCACCAGAAGCGCGCCCGCACGCCGGAGCGCGAGCCGGAACCGTTGTGGCGCGTGGCGCTGGGGCGGAGCCTGCGAGCGGCCAGGGAGGAGCGGGGCAGCCGGCTCGTCGACGTCGCGGAGCGGGCCGGCATCTCGCCGCAGTACCTGTCGGAGATCGAACGCGGTCGCAAGGAGCCGTCCAGCGAGATGATCGCCGCGGTCGCCGGTGCGCTCGACGTCGGACTGGTCGACCTGCTCGCCGACATCGCGAGCGACGTCCGGCGACAGCGCGGCACGGGCCCCGTGCTCCTGGCCGCGTGACGCCTCAGACCCGGTGTTCGAGGACGTGGTCCGCGAGCCCGTAGGCGACGGCGTCCACCGCGTCGAACACGCGGTCCCGGTCGGTGTCGTGCCGCAGTTCCGCCACGTCGCGACCGGTGTGCAGGGAGAGGATCCCCTCCAGCTGGGTGCGCACCCGGACCACCTCGTCGGCCTGGAGGATGAGGTCCGGGATCGTGCCGCGGCCCTGCGCCGCGGGCTGGTGCAGCACCACCCGGGTGTGGGGCAGCACGAAGCGGTGCCCGGCCTGGCCCGCCGCCAACAGCACCGCACCGGCCGCGACCGCCTGGCCGACGCACGTCGTCGCCACGGGCGCCTTGATGTAGCGGATGGTGTCGTACAGCGCGAGCATCGCGGACGGGTCGCCGCCCTCGTTGTTGATGTACAGGTTGATCTCGCGATCCGGGTTGTCCGCCTCCAGGTAGAGCAGTTGGGCGATCAGCGCGTTGGCCACCCCGGAGTCGATCGCGGTGCCGAGGTAGACGATCCGCTCGGACAGCAGGTGCGAGTAGACGTCCATGATCCGCTCGCCGCTCACGCTGCGGGTGATGACGTTGGGAATGGTGTAGGTGCTCACGCGAGGACCCCCCTCGTGCCGAGGCCGAGTTCCTGCGTGCGCACCGGCACGATCTGGCCGAGACTGCCGACGACGTGGTCGATGAAGCCGTACTCGAGCGCCTCCGCGGTGGTGAACCAGCGGTCGTGCAGCGAGTCGGTGAAGATCCGGTCGATCGGCTGACCGGTGTCCTCCGCGATGAGCCCGAGCACCGTGTCCCGGGTGTGCCGCAGGTCGTCCGCCTGCACCTGCACCTCGACCGCCGACCCGCTGATCCCCGCCGAGCCCTGGTGCATCAGGATGCGGGCGTGGGGCAGGGCGAAGCGCTTGCCCGGTGTGCCCGCGGACAGCAGGAACTGCCCGGCGCTGCACGCCAGGCCCAGCGCGAGCGTCGACACGTCGCACGGCACGAGCCGCATCACGTCGCGGATGGCCAGCATCGCGGGCACCGAGCCGCCCGGCGAGTGGATCCACAGCGCGATGTCCTTGCCGGGGTCCTCGGCGGCGAGCGAGAGCAGCTGGGTGGCCAGCACCGTCCCGTTGTCGTCGTCGAGCGGTCCGTCGAGGACCAGCACCCGTCGGCTGAGGAAGCGTTCTCGGAGTCGGTGGTCGAACAGGGAGTGCTTGTCGTTGTCGGTCATGCCCCGACAATGCCGACTCCGCGCCGCACTCCACCGGTCCCGCTGCTGTGAGCGGATCAGCCGTCGGCGGACCCGTCGGGGTGCGGCGCGCGGGCCGCACCCCGGCCGGGGGACGTCAGCTCGTCGGGAAGTTGTCCGGGGTGCGCATCCGGTCGCGGATCCAGACGCCGGCGGGCTTCAGGACGGTCGTGCCGGTGAACGTGGAGCCGGCGCAGGTGCCCTCCTTGAACACCGCACCCGACCGGAAGTCGTCGGAGAAGTTCCAGTTCGTCCAGCCGATCTTGTTCGCGGCCAGGAAGTCCAGGTACTTCTGGCTGTACGCGAAGTCGTTGCCGCCGTCACCCGTGTACGTCTGGGTGCCGAACTCGGTCACGAAGATCGGGAGCCGCGACGCCGCCCGCTGCAACGCGGCGAAGTACTCGTCCTGGTGCGACGCCGCGTAGAAGTGGAACGTGTACATGAAGTTCGTGGCGTTGATCGGGTTGTCGACGATGTCCTGCTCGCTGCGGCCGTCCGAGATGCCGAGCGAGCCCCACCCGTGCGTGCCGACGAACACCACGCCGTCCGGGTCCTGCGCCCGGATCACCGGGATCATCTGCTCCGCGTAGGACTTGATCCCCGCCCACGACACGGTGTTCGGCTCGTTCGCGATGTCGTAGATGATGTTGGTCTTGTCCCGGTGCCGCGACGCGACCTCGGTGAAGAACGTGCGCGCCGACGAGATGTTGGCGTTCGGGTCGCCGGGGTCGAGCTGGTGCCAGTCGACCAGCGCGTACATGCCGCGCCGCGTCGCCTCCTCGATGTACCCGTGCACCATGTCGGTGAACCGGCGCGGGTCCGTCTCGTACCCGCCTTCCTGCACGTACATGGAGATCCGCAAAACGTCGGCGCCCCAGTCGGACGCCAGCGCGTCGAGGGACGCGGTCTTCACGCACTGCGAGTACCACTGGATGCCGTGGGTGCTCATGCCGCGCAACTGGATCGGCTGCCCGTACTGGTTGCACAGCTTCACGCCGCACGCCCGCAGCTGCCCGTTGACGTCAGCGGGGCGACCGACGCCGACGGTGCCGGTGTCGACGGTGAGCCGGTCCAGGTTGGGGCCGCCGTTGGACGTCGTCGCGGTGGCGCGGATGCGGTTCGTGCCGGCGGCCAGGGTCGTGGACGCGGTCGCGGTGCGCCACGTGCTCCACGCGCCGGTGCCGGGGAACGCCACGCTCACGGCCGCACCGCCGTTGACGGAGACGGCCATCGGCCGGTTGGTGGTGGTTCCGTTGGCGTACCTGAGGTTCAGGGTCACCGGACCGGCCGAGGCCGCGCCGACGGTGAACTCGACGTAGGAACCGGCCGCGTTGTCGTAGTTGACGAACCCGGCGCCGGTGTAGCCGGCGTGGTTGGACTCGGCCAGGCCCTGGGAGATGGTCGCGGTCTCCGCCTGGTGCTCGGTGACGGCGAGCGCCGCGGGCTGTGCCCAGCCGGACGTCGGCACGGCGAACGCGGTGAGCAGGGTCGCCACGAGGACGGGTCCGCCCAGCAATCGTGAACGGGACGAAGGTGGTGCCACAGGGTGCCTCCCACAGGTCAGGGATGGGGGGTGAAACCGCTGGCGGCGGATTCAGTTAGGAAAGTTTCCTATCTGTTGCGTGGATCACAGCACCCCGGGACACCCGCTGTCAACGGCTTCAGGGCGTGGGAACGGGGACCTGCCGGGCCCGGAGGTGGGCGCTCGCCGTCCACGCCGACACCAGACCGGGCAGCAGGACGTGCCACGGCAGCGCGGTCAGCACGTCGCTCCGCACCGCCGGCACCAGACGCCCCGCAAGGGCGGGCAGCGCGATCCGGTGGACGCACGACTCGGCGGTGAAGCCGTCGCGGCGCAGGACTTCGTGCCGCACGAACAGGGACCGCACGGCGGCGACGAGCCGCCGCTCCCCCAGGCCGGCGCGCACCTGGGTGGTCGTGCACCTGGGTGGTCGTGCACTCGTACCCGCCGGCACTCCTAGTAGTTGTCGCCCCCGAAGAACGTCTCCTCCAGCCGGTCCGCCGTCCCCGCGAGCAACGCCAGCGGTTCGGTGAACTCGTGGATGTCGAGGTCCTTCAGCGGCAACGAGTGCCGCAGCACGACGTGGTCCCCCATGACCGCCGCTCCGCACGCGATGGTCGAGTTCCCGACCTCGGACAGGAACGCGTGCAGGTCGACGTTCGCCGCGAGCCCGATCGGCGACGCGATCTGCACCCACTCGTGCAGCTTGTCGAGCACCTCGCGGACCAGGACGACCACCTGGGTCCGCTCGTCGTCCTCGTCGAACTGCTCGAAGTTGAACAGGATCCTGATCTCGTCCTCGTTCTCCGAGATCACGTCATAGGTGTCGTGCACGTATGCGGCGAGGTCGCCCCAAGTGGCCATGCGATCACCCTACGGGCGCGACCGCCGCCCACACCGCATCACCGACGAACTCGCCCGCCACGCCCAGGTCAAGGCCGCCGACCAGGAACCGCCGGGCGCACTCGTGCGCGGGGCCCATCACGACGGGGTCCAACGCCCACAACGGGATCTCCCGCAGTTCACCCGCCGCCATCCGGGCGCCGAACCAGCGCGCGACCGGCGCGAACACCTCGGCTTTCACGGCCGGATCGGCGGTCAGCGGCGCGGCGTACAGGAACCTGGCCCGGCCGGGGTTCCCGACCACCCACTCCAGGTACCGGACCACCATCGCCCGCACGGCCTTCTCCGCGTCGCCGACGTCCAGCGCCGGGGTCATCGCCGCAACGCAGTGCGCGAAGCTCTCCCCGTACAGCACCGCGAACACACCGGCCCGGCTGCCGAAGTGGTGGTAGACGCTGCCGTTGGACACCCCGGAACGGGCGGTCAGCGCGCTGATCGTGACCGCGTCCAGCCCTCCCTCGTCGACCAGCGCGAGGGCCGCGTCCAGGACAGCCCGCCGACCAGTCGATCTCATCGGGTTAGAGTAGCGCTCTAGAGCGCCGCTCCTCCAGGAGGTCACCGTGGCCCGTTCGATCCCCGATCTGTTGCGCGAACGGGTGCGCGCCACCCCGGACGCCGAAGCGCTGCGGTACCGCACCGGCGACACGTGGACGTCGCTGACGTGGACCGAGGTCGCCGAGCACGTGCGCAGGCGGGCGCTGGGCTTCCGCGAACTGGGTGTGCGGGACGAGGCCCGGGTCGCGATCATGGCCGCGACCAGCGTGGACTGGATCCTCACCGACCTGGCCGTGCTGGCGGCGGGCGGCGTCACGACGACCATCTACCCCAGCAGCACGCCGGACATCGTGGCGCACATCGTCCAGGACTCGGGCAGCGTGCTCGTGGTCGCGGACCCGGCGCTCGTGGACGAGGTCGACGCGAAGGTCGTCACGCCGGACTGGGAGCCGGATCGGGTCGAGGGCGATTACGACGCCATGGTGGACGAGCTGACGCCCGACCGGCTGGCCACGTTGATCTACACCTCCGGCACCACGGGCATGCCGAAGGGCGTCGAGCTGACGCACGACAACTGGCTGCACACGGCCGACGCGATCAGCGACCTCGGCGTGCTGACCCCGGACGAACTGCACTTCCTGTGGCTGCCGATGTCCCACGCGTTCGGCAAGGTGCTCGAAGTGGGCATGATCGCGACGGGCGCGCCCACCGCCGTCGACGGCGACGTGGACCGGATCGCGACCAACCTCCAGGAGCTGCGACCGACCGTGGTGGCCGCCGCGCCGCGGATCTTCGAGAAGATCCACCAGCGGGTGGTGGCCTCCATGCGCGAGGCGGGCGGCGTGAAGGCGAAGCTGTTCGACTGGGCGCTGGCGGTGGCCGAGCACCCGGAGTGGCGGATCCGCCGCCGCATCGCCGACAAGCTCGTCTTCGGCAAGCTGCGCGACCGGGTGGGCGGCCGGATCAAGTACTTCGTGTCCGGCTCCGCGCCGCTGTCGCTCCCGGTCGGCGAGTTCTTCGAGCGCGCGGGCATCACGATCCTGGAGGGCTACGGGCTGACCGAGTCGTCCGCGGCGTCGTTCGTGAACCGACCCGGCTCGAACCGGCTCGGCACGGTCGGCCCGCCGCTGCTCGGCACCGAGGTGCGCATCGCCGACGACGGCGAGGTGCTGCTCGGCGGGCGCGGCATCATGCGCGGCTACCGCGGCCTGCCCGAGGAGACCGCCTCGACGTTGCGGGACGGCTGGCTGCACACCGGTGACATCGGCGAGCTGGACGAGGCCGGGCGGTTGCGGATCACCGATCGGAAGAAGGAGCTGATCAAGACCTCCGGCGGCAAGTACGTCGCGCCGCAGGCGGTGGAAGGCCTGGTCAAGTCGCACAGCCCGTACATCGGGAACGTGCTGGTGCACGGCGACCGGCGCAACTACTGCGTCGCGCTGGTCACCATCGACCCCGACCTCGCGCCCGCCGACCTCGACGCGGAGGCCGAGGTCGGCCGTGCGGTCGCGGCCGCCAACGAGAAGCTCGCGCGGCACGAGACGATCAAGAGGTTCGCGGTGCTGCCGAAGGACTTCACGGTGGCCGACGGCACCTTGACCGCGAGCCTGAAGATGCGCCGCAAGGTGATCGAAGACCGCTATCAGGACGTCTTGGACGGCATGTACGCGGGTTGAGCGGGCCTGCTCACCGCCATCGCCCACACGGCCGCCACCAGCACGGCGACCACCTCGGTGAGCACCAGCAGGCGTTCCACGTACCCGAGCGGGATCACGCGCCACCAGGACGTGCCGACGACGGCGTTCACGCCGATCGCGTACAGGATGGGCGTGAAGGCGAGGGCGGACAGCACGCCGAACCCGAACGTCCAGCGGGCGTGCGCGCCCCACGCCCGGTCGCGCAGCCACGGGCGGGCGAGCAGCACCGCGGCGATCGGCAGGGCGATGAACGCCACCATGCTGCCGAACCGGTGGATGCTGCCGCTCAGGCTCGGGCCGATCGCCCAGTTGTTCTTCGGGAAGATCACGACCAGGGTCAGGCCGACCGACCACGCGCCGAACGCCACCGCGCCGGCCGAACGCCACTTCGCCACGCCGTGCCGCACGAGGACGGCGAGGATCGCGATCGATCCGGCCACCAGCAGGAGCACACCCGTGTCGAAGACCCAGCGCTGCGGACCGAGGGCGTACTCGCTGATCGTGCGGCGCAGGTGTCTCGTGGAGTCGCCCAGGCGGTAGAGGTCCAGGCCGCCCACCAGGAGGACGGTCAGCACGACGGCCACGGCGCCTCCCAGCGCGGCGAAGCGGGTGGCGGCAGAGGTCACGGTGGGCTGGGACTGGGTGGCCTGGGACTGGGCGGGCTGAATCTGGGTGGCATCGGTCGACACAAAGGACAGAACGGGCGGTGGTCGGCGCCTTGTTCCGCCCGCCGTGGATCGACAGCTTCCCGACAGGGCCGCCCGGTGCGCCCGGTCAGCTCGACTGGCGGATCACGAGGGTCGGCGCGAACACCACGGAGCTGACCGGTCGGTCCGGGCGCTCCACCCGCTGCACCAGCAGGCGGGCCATCTCGGCGGCCATGTCCTCGACGGGCTGGCGGACCGTCGTCAACGGCGGGTCGCACTCGACGGCCGGGCTGCTGTCGTCGAAGCCGACGACCTTGATGTCCCCCGGCACGCGCCGGCCGGTGTGCCGCAGCACGGGCAGCGCGCCGGTCGCCATCAGGTCCGAGGCCACGAACAGGCCGTCGACGTCCAGGCCCTTGAGGCGCCGTGCGGCGGCGGCGCCGCCCTGGCGGGAGAAGTCGCCCTCGATCACGACGGGTTCGGGCAGGCCGTGCCGGGTCACGGCCTCCTGGAAACCGCGGAGCCGGTCCTGGCCGGGAGGCGTCTCCAGCGGGCCGGTGATGGTCGCCAGGCGTCGGCACCCGCGCTCGACCAGGTGGTCCGCCGCCAGCGCCGCGCCGGCGGCCTGGTCCACGTCGACGAAGGTGATCGACATCGGGCGGACCGGGCGGGCGGCCAGCACCACCGGGAGGTTCGCCTCGATCAGCTGGCGCGGCAGCGGGTCCGCGCCGTGGGTGTGGATCAGGATCACACCGTCCAGCCGGTGCTGGCGCAGGTCGTCCACCACCTCGCGGTGGTCGCCCGTGGTCAGCACGAGCTGCACGCCCAGTGGCCGGATCACCGGCAGCACGCCGCTGACCACCCGGCCGAAGTACGGGTCGTGCAGGGTGCGGCCCTCGTCCGGGAGGACGAGGCCGATCGCGCCCGCCCTCCGGGTGACGAGCGAACGTGCCGCACGGTTGGGGGTGTAGCCGGTCTTGGAGATGGCTTTCTCCACGACCTGGCGCAGCTCACGGTCCACCGTGGCAACCCCGTTGACGACCCGGGACACCGTGGCCCGGGAAACCCCCGCGATCCGCGCGACCTCTTCCAACGTGACGGGTCTGCGGTCCACGTGAGCCTTTATACCGGGCGTGCGGCCCCGCCGAGACGAGGCCGCACGCACCCCCTCACTGGTAGACGCGGACGTAGTCGACCAACATGCGCTGCGGGAAGACCGTGGTGGCGTCCGGCGGACCGGGCCAATCACCGCCCACCGCGTTGTTCAGCAGGATGAAGAACGGTTTGTCGAACACCCACGGACCGCGCGTCGCCTCCACCGTCGCCTTGTCGATGGTGATGACGGTCACGCCGTCGATGCTGAACACCATGCCCTTGCTGTTCCAGTCCACCCGGAACAGGTGGAAGGCGTTCGAGTAGTCCTGGCCGATGTCGCGCATCTGACCGATCCCGCCGGCGCCGAAGTACGCCGGGCCGTGGATCGTCTGGTAAGCGGTGTTCGGCTCACGGCCCAGGTGCTCCATGATGTCGATCTCACCGCTCGCGGGCCACGCCGTGCCCTTGAAGATGTCGTTCCCGAGCATCCAGAACGCCGGCCACAGGCCCTTGGTGCCGGACACCTTCACGTTGGCCTCGATCCGGCCGTACGTCCACGACGCCTTGCCCTCGGTGATGAGCCGGGCCGACGTGTACTGGCACGTGCCGCTCCCGCTCACCGGGTCGACCGGGCACGCCGAACCGGGCGTGACCTCGCGCCTGGCCTCCAGCACCATGTTCCCGGCGCCGTCGGTGAACGCGTTGCGGTTGTCGGTGTAGTACTGGAGTTCCGCGTTCTGGCCGGTGCCGACCTCCGGCCGCCACTTGGCCGCGTCCGGCCTCGTGCCCGCCGGCGTGTCGAACTCGTCGCTCCACACGAGCCGCAGGGGGTTGCCGGGATCCGGGGCCTGCGCCGGTGGCGGCGTGGGGTTGCCGCCCGTGCCGTAGACCTGGAACTCCCACAGCGAGTAGCCGTACGGGCCGCTGCGCGCGGTGAGGTTCACCCGCACGTACCTGCCCGTTCCGTTCACCGCGATGGTCTGCTTGAACCCCGTGCCGTTCGTGACCGAGTGGATCGTGGTCCACGAGGAGGCGTTGTCGGACGTCTGGACCTGGAACGCGGACGCGTGCGCCGGGTCCCACTGGACGACGACCTTGCTGATCCGCGCGGACGCGCCCAGGTCGACGTAGATCCAGCCGGGGTCGACCCAGCCGGTGGTGGGGCTGGTGGCCCAGCGGGTGGCCGGGTTGAAGTCCAGCGCCTTGGCGGGCGTGCAGGCCGGGCAGGCGCCGTCGTCCTGGAACGACGACGCGAACGCGGGCTTGTTGTACGACAGCAGCCCTTCGGTCGGGGTGCTGTTCGTGCCCGTGCGGACGGCGAACTCCCACAGCGACACGCCGTACTGCGTGGCGCGGGCGGTGGCGTAGAGGCGGAGGTAGCGGCCCGTGCCCGTGAAGGTGAGGTTCTGCGTGCCACCCGTGCCGGTCGTCGTCTGGTGGACGGTGGTCCACGCGGCGCCGTCCGGGGACACCTGGAGCTGGAACGCCGTCGCGTAGGCGGCCTCCCACTGCAACGTCGCGCCGCAGACGTCCCGGCTCGCGCCGAGGTCGATCCGCAGCCACTGCGGGTCGCTGAACGCGCTGGACCAGCGGGTGCCGGCGTTGCCGTCCACGGCCGCGGTCGCCGCGAACGGGCTGCCGGTCTCCACCGACGAGGCGGTGACCGGGGCGTTCAACGCCGCGTTGGCCGTGCCGCACTCCGCCGCCTGGACGGCGGTCACCGGCACGACCAGCGCGGTGAACAGGGCGAACGCCGCGAGCAGTGCGCCCCGGTTCGGGGTCGGTCGTCTCATGGCCTGCCGTCCGCGCCGCACTTGATGATCGGGTTGATGCAGTCGCGCACCCGGCGGGCGAGTTCGTCCACCGGCCACGCGTTGAAGAAGTCGCCGTGCATGGTGAAGCCCGCACCGGACGCCAACCGGAACCGCGCGGGGTCGCCGCTCACCGGGTAGCGCAGGACCTGGCGGAGCTTCGGCACCGGCACCGGGTGGGTCGACGGGCAGTCCGCGTTCACCGGGTAGGCCATGTGGCTCTTGTGGTCCGCCGAGTCGAGGTCCCGGCCGTTCCAGCACTGCGGGAAGTCGAGGTAGGACTCCAGCATCGTGCCCGACGGGCAGTTCACGAAGTCCTTGGACGCGCCGACGTGACCGGCGTGCAGGCAGGACCAGCGGGAGATGGTGCCGGCGTCCGGCTGGGTGGCCTTGGCGTTGCCCGCGACGATCCGCAGGCCCAGCGGGAACGGCTGGATGCGGGCGATGACGTCGTCCCGGACGCCCTCACCCAGGTAGTAGAACGTGGTGCCGGTCGGCTCGACGGGCTGGTTGTCCGCGTACAGGGTGGGGACCCAGTAGGAGGACAGGTCGGAGCCGGGGTTGCAGGTGCTGGTGCCCGCGAGCAGGGACTCGACGGTCGACCGGGCGTTGGTGGTCCGGTTGCCGAAGAAGCTGTGCATGTGCGACGCGCCGGGCAGGTTCGGCGCGACGATCGGGTCGTCCGGCAGGCGGTGGCTGTACGGGCACTCGGCCAGGAACTCCGCGACCCGCACGATCGGGCCGCTGGTGTTCGGGACGCCGAACACCTGGAACTCCCACAACGACACGCCGTACTGGGTGGCGCGGGCGGTCGTGTAGACGCGGACGAACCGGGTGGTGGCCGAGACTGCGAGGTTCTGCACGCCGAGGACGCCGGACGCGGTGGCGACCGTGTTCCAGGCGTTGCCGTCGGCCGAGGTCTGGAGCTGGAACGACCGGGCGTAGGCGGTTTCCCAGTTCAGCGTGACCTGGGTGATCGCGGTGGACGAGCCGAGGTCGACGCGGATCCACTGCGGGTCGGCGGCGGCACTGGACCAGCGGGTGCCGGCGTTGCTGTCGACGGCCGCGGTGGCGGGCGTGCCGCCGTTCTCGGTGGAGGAGGCGGTCACGGGTTTGCCCTGGGACAGCAGTTCCGGCGCCGCGGAGGCTTGCGAGGCGACGAAGGTCAGTGCCGACGCGGTCAGGGCGGTTACGGCGAGTGCGGTGACCAGTCGACGACTTCGGCGAATGGTGGGGATCACGGCTCCCCTTTCGTGGACGGTGCAGGCGTGAACGGGAGAGCGCTCTCACAGCGGAACGTAGGACGGGCCCGCTGATCAGTCAAGGAAAGCGCGGAGTTCCGGTCATCCCGTAACAGCGCCCCAGAGAGCGCTCTCTCACCTGAGCGTTGAATTCACCCGTTCCGAACGTAGGACTCACGCGACGCGAACGTAGGACTCACGCGAGAGTCCTACGTTCGGAACGGGTGAATTCAACGCTCGGAACGGGCGGAGTGACAGGTGAGGGTCAGGGGGTGCGGGCGGCGGCGGGGAGGGCCGAGGGTTCGGCCACGGGCCAGGCCGACGGGTCCGGGCCGAGTTCCCACAGCTCCGCGACCTGGAGGGCGCACCACGGCGAGATCGGACGGGCACCGGCCAGCACGGCGGGCGCGAACTCGGCCCACGGCGCCCACTCGAACGAGTCGACCTCGTCCGGGTTGGGCGTCGGGTCACCGGTGACGTGGCCCCGGAACACCGGGCACATCTCGTTCTCGATGACCCCGTTCTCCATCACCGCCCGGTACCGGAACGCGGGCAGCACGAGGTCGAGGGTGACGTCCTCCAGGCCGAGCTCGTCGACCAACCGCCGCGTCACCGCCAGCTCCATCGGCTCGCCGGGCGCGGGGTGGCCGCAGCACGAGTTCGTCCACACCCCCGGCCACGTCTTCTTGTGCAGGGCGCGCCTGGTCAACAGCAGCCGGCCCGCCGAGTCGAACAGGTACGACGAGAAGGCCAGGTGCAGCGGGGTGGACGAGTGGTGAACGGAGGCCTTGTCGGCAACGCCGATCCCGACCCCGGACTCGTCCAGGAGCACGACTTGTTCCACGCGCCCACCCTGCCACACGAACGATCACCGCGCGTCGGCGAGCACCCTGGGGTTCCGCACCAGCTTGCCGCTCGGCGTCCGCGGCAACGCCCGCAGCACGTGGGTCCGGCGCGGCAGCTTGAAGTCGGCCAGCCGGTCGGCGCACCACGACTCGACCTCCTTCGAGGTCAACGTGCCCGACTCGGTCGCGACGTACGCCTCGATCACCTGGTCGTGCACCGCGATGGCCTCGGTGACCTGCGGGTGGGAGCGCAACGCGTGCTCCACCTCGGTCAGGTCCACCTTGCTGCCGTCGACCACCACGAGCGAGTCCGCCCGGCCCAGCAGCCGCAGGTTCCCGCGCGCGTCGAACTCGCCCCGGTCACCCGTCCGGAACCACCCGTCCAGGTAACGGCCGGAGTCGTCCTCGCTCAGGTACGGCGACTGGTCCAGCGCCACCTCGACCAGCCCGTCCCGCACCCGGATCGTGGTGTCGGACAGGGGTTTGCCCACCGACGGCCGGGTCACGCCGGACGCGTCCATGGTCAGCGCGCCGGTCTCGGTGGTGCCGAAGCACTCGCCGACCATGAACCCGTAGGCCGCCGCGAACCGGTCGGCGATCTCGGGCCGCATCAGCTCGCCGCCCGCGAACGCGCCGCGCACCGTGCGCAGCGCGGGACGGCAGGAGGCGGACTGCTCGGCCGCCGCCGCCAGCATGTCGAAGTGGAACGGCAGACCGGTGATGAAGTCGACCTCGTGCCGTGCGGCGGTCTTCAAGATGTCCTCGGCCGTGTGCCGCGCGGCGAACACCAGGTGCACCCCGGTGGCCAACGCGTGCAGCAACCCGCCCATCAGGCCGAAGCTGTGCGCGGTGGAGTTGAGCAGCAACTGCTTCTCGCCGCGCTTCGGCATCCCGTCGGCCGCGCCGAACCGCAGCACCTCGCGGATGACCGACTCGGTGCTGCGCCCGACGACCTTGGGCCGGCCGGTCGACCCCGAGGTGAACTGGACCAGCCGGTGCCGGGTCGAGGCGGGCAACCCCTCCGGCCGCCGCTCGGTCACCAGCTCGTGGCGTTCCCGGAAGACGCCGGTGGGCCCGCCTGACGCGCGCACGATGAACTGCGGGCGGGTCAGCGCGCGCAGCACGTCGACCTCGGCGGGCTTGAGCCGGTGGTCGATCGAGATCACCCTGGCGCCGAGGCTCCACAGCGCCGGCACCACCTCCAGCTGGGTGAAGCTCGGGGGCACGTGCAGCGCGACGACGCTGCCCTCCCCCACCCCGGAGGCGGCGAACACGCTCGCCTCGGCGGCGATCGCGGCACGCAGGGCGCCGTGGGTCACGGTGTGCCCGTGGGTGAACACCGGCACGTCGTCGCCGTGGCGGCGCAACAGGTCGGTGACGAACTCGCGCATCCGGCTCAGGTCTCCTTGCAGAACTCGCCGATGGGGATGCCCACGTGCCGCTGCTCGGTCGCGATGTAGCCGAGCAGCTCGTCACCCCGCTGGAGCTCGGTGACGTTGCGGACCTTCCCGCCCGGCCCGAGCACCCGCACGTGCCAGTCGTCCTGCACGGTGAGGCTGACCTCGACGCCCTCGGGCGAGTGCGCGGTGATGGTCAGGATCGGGCGGGACTCGAGCTTGGCCCGGCCGACGGTGAGCTTGCGGGTGCGGCCCTCGGAGTCGACCGCGAGCACGGTGCTGCCCGAGCGCAGCTCGGAGAGGTAGTTGGTGCGGTTGTCCGGGCCGAGCACGTACGAGTGCAGGGCGCCCGCGTTGACCCGGAACGGGCGGGTCGGCATGTACGGCAGCGGGTGCGTCTCGCTGCAGCACAGGATGAAGCCGGACGAGTAGGAGCCGACGAGGATGCCCTCGTCCTCCCGGAAGTGCGAGGCGGTGTCCACGCAGACCCGGTCGCCCAGGCCGTTGTGGGTGATGCCCTGGACGACGAGCGTGGTCAGCGCCAGCGGCGGGGTGGTCGCCTCCAGCAGCCGGGCCAGCTTGAACACGTCGGTCGCGTCGCGCGGCGCCATCAGCACGCCGTCCGAGCCGTGCTCCAGCACGTCCAGCGCGATCCCGGCCTCTTCGAGGTCGGCCACCACGCAGATCAGCTTGCCCGCCGCGCCGTCGGCGGCGGCGATGACGATCTCCAGCGGGATCTTCGTCGGGTCCGCGAACTCCACCACGGTGTGCCCGAGCCGCACCGCCGCCTCGCACGCCAGCTTGAGCGTGCGGTCGTCGCGCACCTGCACGAACGCCGCGTCGGCGGCGAGCCGGTCCAGCCGGTCCTGGTCGTCCACCACCACGGTGACCAGGTGCGGGCTCTCGACCGCCGCGTCGGCGACGAGCACCCGGGTGATCGTCGGCGGCAACGTGTCCAGCAGCGCCGGGTCGTCGGAGACCACGCCGGCGAGGCGGGCGTGCACGGCCGCGTCGACCACGGCTTCGCGCTGCGCTTCGGGGACGGTTCGGAGGTCGATCCAGGCGAACTTCAACGGTTCTCCAATGAGTGAAATGCCCGAACGCCGCCCGCGGCCGTCGCACCGCCGGTCCGGTGGCCGGCGGTGGCCGCGGGCGACGTGGTCATGACGAGGCCACGACGCCCGTCATGGCGCGGACCAGGTCCGCCTCGGTGTCGTCGTGGACGATCGACGCGAGTTCCGCGACCAGCGACATCGGCGCGGGCGAGGTGAACACCCGACGGCCGACGGCGAGGCCCGAGCAGCCGACCGCCATCGCGGTGCGGGCGTGGTCGACCACGCTGCCGCCGGTCGCCGGACCGCCCGCGACCAGCACGGGGATCGGGCAGCTGGCGATGACGTCGGCCATCCGCTCGGCGGGCAGGGCGAGGTTCGTCTTGACGATGTCGGCGCCGAGGTCGACCGCGATGTTCACCACGTGGGCGAGCAGCGCGGGGTCGTTCGGGTCGGCGATCCGCGGTCCGCGCGGGTAGGCCATGGCGATCAGCGGCACGTTCCACTCGTCGCACGCCTTGGCGACCACGCCGAAGTCGACGAGCTGCCGCTCCTCGGTGTCCGCGCCGATGTTGACGTGCACGCTCACCGCGTCGGCGCCCAGTCGCAGCGCCTCGTCCACCTCGCCGACCAGCACCTTGGCGTTGGTGTCCGCGGCGTGCGCGGTGCCCGCGCTCAGGTGGACGACCAGCGCGCAGCCGGCCAGCACGTCCGGGTCGATCATCCGGACTCGTCCTTTGTGGACGATGATGGCGTCGGCGCCGCCCACGACCACGGAGTCGATGAGGTCGTGCCACCGGTCGCGCGGCACCACTGGACCATCGGAAACGCTGTGGTCGAGCGGGACGAAGAGGTACCTGTCGTCGCGCGGACGGGAAAGGCGTCGCAGCCGCAACGCTTTCCTCATGTCGCTCACACCTCCCCGGGTATTCGGCGATAGCCACCAGCAGGGTGGTCGAACCGGTGAGCGCGGCGGGAGGTGTGAGGTGGCGATAATTCCTCAGTTATGCACCTGTTGGAGCAACGGGGGCCCGCATTCACGACTCCGCGTCAACCCCTGCCCACTCGCCCGGTCGGTGCCCGTTCCGTCCGCCTTGCCCTAGGCTGCCGCAGTGAACATGGAGCTCAGGCACCTCCACGTCGTGCTGACGGTGGCGGAAGCGGGCAGCATCAGCCGGGCCGCTTCCTCGCTGAAGATCGCGCAGGCCGGGTTGACCGCCCAGCTGCGCCGCATCGAACGCGGCTTCGGTGCTCCGTTGTTCCTGCGCCGCACGGACGGGGTGGAGCTGACCGAATTGGGCCGCCACGTCGTGCTGCGATCACGCGACCTGGTGGAACGCTTCGACGATCTGCTTGTCACCGCGCGCAAACTGGCCGCCGAGCACGACGCCGCGGGCATCCGGCTCGGCGGCGTGGCCGGTTCGCCGACCGCGTTGCTGGTGGGCGTGGTGCGCACTTTGTTGCCGACGCACCCGCAGACCACGCATATCGAACGCAACAGCGACGCGGTGCTGGAACTGGTGCGCACCGCGAAGTTGGACGTCGCATTGGCGACGGAGTTTCCCCAGAGTCCACTGCGGATACCCGAAGAAGTCGACTACCGGACCGTCGTCACGGAACCGATGTCGGTCGGAATCGCGGCCGGGCACCGGTTGTCGGGCCGCAGTGAGATTCGGCTGTCCGAACTGGCCGACGAGGAATGGGCGGTGCCGGAAGAGAGCTACGGGGGCGGGCGGCTGAACCTGCACCTGGCCTGCGAAGCCGCCGGATTCACGCCGCGCTGCACGCATTTCGGAGTCGATTCCGCGACGGCCGCGGAACTCGTGCGTTCCGCGCACACCGTCGCGTGTTTCTTCCCGACCGGGCAGGACTTCCCGGGCGTCCTGGTGAAACCGATCGTGGGCAATCCCGTTCACCGGCGCGTCACCCTGGTGTGGCACCGGGAGTGCGCGGCGGCCGAGTACGTGGACGACATCCACGCGGCCATGCTGGGCGCGTACCAGGAGCGGATCTGGGGTCACGCGCCGCGGGCCGCGAAGCTGGCCGCCACCGGTTTGGCCGTGGCAGCCAGCTGAAGCCGGTCGGCCCGCCGACGCTGGTCCACCCGGCCGCGGAACCGCTTCAGCGCCGGGTCACTGGTCCGAGTGGCGCAGCACGCTCTCCACCTCGGTGCGGAACGCGTTGACGCCGTCCTCGCCCTGCGGCGCGCCGTGCGCCTGGAGCAGGTGCAGCAGCGCCACCCCGTCCGCCGAACGACGGGACTGTGCGCGGAACGAGAACGCGGCCTCGTAGGTGGTGACCGCCGTCGCCAACGCCGCCGCCACCGTGGCCAGGAACGCCCACAGCGCGCGCCGCCCGTCGTCCGCCACGGCCACCGCGCCCAACGCCGCCGCGGCGGTGAACAGCAGCACGGTGACGGCGGTCGCCCAGCGCCGCGCCGACGTGTAGCGGGACTGCGCCTGCTCGAACCCGGCGAGGCGTTCGCCCACCCGGTGCCGGAGGTAGGCGCGGAGGAACTGCTCGCGGTGGTCGTCGACCGCCGCCGACGGTGCGGGTGCTGCGGTCGGTGCGGGTGCTGCGGGTGCTGCGGTCGATCCGGCGCTGGTCATGTGCGGCTCACCGATTCGTGGCGGAGCCGCGCCACTGCCGTCGCCAGGTCGCGGGCGCGGTCTTCGCGCTCGGCGTCGTCGGCGGCGGGTGGTGCGGCGAGGTGGTCGAAGTAGAGGGCGCGCAGCTGCTCGGCGCGGACGCGGGTATCGGGGTCGTCGCCACCGCGGGCCACGACCGCCAGCACCGCCGCCGCCGCGCCGGACACCGCGAGCAGCACACCGGGCCACGGCTCGTCCCGCAGCCAGACCTGCAGGGCGGCGGACAGCGTGGTGCCGAACCCGGCGGCGATGGCGAGCACCACGAGGAGCCGGGCGCGTTCCCTCGACCGGAGGGCGGCGACCTCGCACTCGTGCAGCGCGGGGGCGACCGCCTGGTTGGCCTCGTGGATCGCGTCGGCGAGCAGCGGGTAGTCCAGCACGTAGCCGGGGTCGATCACCGGGCGCGGATCGGGCGCCCGGAACCGCACGCGCGGCCACACGGCGGGCGGCGGCACGTCGGCGTGCAGCTTGGCGCCGGGCCGGTTGCCCAACACCCGCCGCAGCACCGCGACCACCTTGTCGGCGCCCTCGTCCAGGTGGACCACGGCCACCTGACCACTGCGCACCAGCACCGCGAGATCGTCGTCGCCGTCGAGGCCGCCGGCCGCGATCTCGTCGGCCAGCGCACCCGTGCCGGCGAGCACGAGCAGCGGCCGGTCCCGGCCGAGGTGGTCGACCAGCGCGGCGCGGGCCAGGTCGTCGCCACCGATCAGCAGCGCGAGCGCGGGGCGCTTCGACCCGGCGACGGCGTCCACCGTGCGGAACAGCGCGGGCGCCTCCTCGCCCCAGCGCGAGCCGGGCACGAGGACCGCGGTGTCGTGGTTCACGTTGAGCCGCACCTCACCCTCGGCGGGCTCGCCGTCCTCCGCCGCGACCCGGCCGGACGGCGCGACACCGACCAGCCTCGGCCACCTGCCGTCCAGCGATTCGGCGGCCAGGCCGACCAGGTGCGTGACGCCGACGTCGGCGCCCGCCGTGATCACGACGGCGTCCTCCCGCGCGGCGGCGGCGAGCACCGCACGCAGCACCGGGAGCACCGTGGCGGCCAGGTCGGTGTCCGGGGGATCAGCCGAGCCGAACACCGCGAGGGCCGGTCGACCGCGGGGCAGGCCGAGCGCACGTGCCTTGATGTCGGCGTCCGGATGGGCCAGTCGGCGCACCCTCGGGCCGGTACCCGCTGTAGGCATGCCGGGCACCCTAGCGGTGGCTCACGCGAATTTCACCCGTCCGAGTGCGAATTTCACCGCGGGTAGAGTGCTGGTCGTGTCGATTGACCCCGCCGAACTGGACATCGCCCTGAGGGTGCTCGCCCAAGTGGACGAACTGGACACCGAGCACCCCGACGCGGTAGCCGTCCGCCGGGCCACCGCCGGCATCTGGAAGAACCTCCGCAAGCGCCGCAAGGCCGACCGCCGAGCCACCATCTCGGCGAACGACCGCGCCGTCATCGAGGCGACCGCGACCGGCTCGCCGTCCCGCATCGACGACGAGACCCGCGGCGTGCTGCTGCGCGAGCCGGAGCCCGGCGCGAAGGCGGGCACGTTGCTGCGCGCCCGGTCCTGCTACACGTGCAAGCGCCGGTACACCGAGGTCGACGCGTTCTACCACCAGCTGTGCCCCGAGTGCGCCGCGCTGAACCGGGCCAAGCGCGACCAGGGCGCGGACCTGACCGGCAAGCGCGCCCTGCTCACCGGCGGCCGGGCCAAGATCGGCATGTACATCGCGCTGCGGCTGCTGCGTGACGGCGCGCACACCACGATCACGACCCGCTTCCCGCGTGACGCGGTGCGCCGGTTCGCGTCCATGCCCGACAGCGCCGACTGGCTGCACCGGCTCCGCGTGGTCGGCATCGACCTGCGCGACCCGGCCCAGGTCGTGCAGCTGGCGGACGAGGTGGCCGCCGCCGGCCCGCTGGACATCCTGATCAACAACGCCGCGCAGACCGTGCGCCGGTCGGCGAACTCCTACGCGCCGCTGGTCGAGGCCGAGTCCGAGCCCCTGAACCTGGGGCGCATCCCGTCCGGCACCCTGCCGGAACTCGTCACGTTCGGGCACACGATGTCCGAGCACCCGGTGGCTCTGGCGGGCACGCTGGCCGACGCGATCCCCGCCGTCACGGCCCTCGCGCTCACCGCCGGGTCCAAGGAGATCGACGCGGGCGGGCTGGTGCCGGACGAGGCCCCGGTCAACAGCTGGGTGCAGCGGGTCGACGAGGTGGACCCGGTGGAGCTGCTGGAGGTGCAGCTGTGCAACAGCACCGCGCCGTTCATCCTGATCTCCCGGCTGCGCCCGGCGATGGCCGCCTCGCCCGCGCGCCGCAAGTACGTGGTGAACGTGTCGGCGATGGAAGGCCAGTTCAGCCGCGCCTACAAGGGCCCCGGCCACCCGCACACGAACATGGCCAAGGCCGCGCTGAACATGCTGACCCGCACCAGCGCCGAGGAGATGCTGACCGACGGCATCCTGATGACCGCCGTCGACACCGGCTGGATCACCGACGAACGGCCGCACCCGACCAAGATGCGGCTGGCCGCCGAGGGTTTCCACGCCCCGCTGGACCTGGTCGACGGCGCGGCCCGGGTGTACGACCCGATCGTGCGCGGTGAACTCGGTGAAGACCTGTACGGCTGTTTCCTGAAGGACTACTCACCCGCTGCCTGGTGACACGTCCGTCGCCGGATTCCGCACAACGGTGACCCGACCGCATTAATACCGTTGAGCCGATCGGGTTGGCGCGCTCACGGTTTCGCGTCCGTGTGCGACTCTCCGTCGGTAGGCTGAAGCTTTCGCGATGCCGCCGCGAGGCGACGGGGGTGGGCATGGACCGCGGGCGGGCCGGTCGAGCCGCCGCGTTGCCGCGCGTGCGCACGGGAGCGGCGTCGTGAACGCGCCCCGCGAACCGGTCAACCCGTTCCCGCTCCCCGGCTGGGAGAGCACGCCGATGCGCCCGCTGCGGCCGTGGCACCGGCAGGAGCACCGCGCCTACTACGTGCCCGTCGACGGCACCGAGAGCGCGTTCCAGCAGTTCCAGCTGGAGATCGGCGACCTGACCGGGCTGCTGGAGCACGGCCGGCTCGTGCTCGTCACCGGCGAGTCGGGCTGCGGCAAGACCGCGCTGGTCAACCGGTGCGCGGACTGGGTGGCCCGCCGGTTGGCCGGGCTCGGGATGCGCGGCGTCGTGCTGGACCTGACCGGGTGCCTGCCCGCCGACCACGAGCTGTCCATCGACCAGCGCGCCGTCGAGGTGTGCGACCGGATGTTCGACCTGCTGGTGGACCACGACGCGCTGCGGGTCGAGGCCGCGGACCGGCTGACGGGCGACCGGGACGTGCCGCGCCGCGTCTTCCCGCGCCTGGGCCGGGCGCTGCGCGACGAGGTCGCCCTCGTCGTGCTGTTACCGAGCCCGAACGAGCTGGTGGACGAGGTCATCCGGTACGCGCGGGTGTTCAGCAGCGCGAAGGTGCTGTTCCTGACCGAGTCCGCGTACTTCGGCCCGGACGAGGTCGCCGACGTCGTGCGGCAGCTGGAGACGTGGGTCCCGCCGATCACGCTGTACGTCGGCCCGCTCGACCCGGGCGACGCGCAGCGGTTCGCCGAAGACCGGCTGTCCCGGCACGCGGCGGCCGGGCGCTATCCCCGGCTGAGCGAAGGCGCGATCGAGCTGGTGGCGAAGCACTGCCAGTCGATCGCCATGCTGCAGCGCTTCCTGCACGGCACGTACCAGCACAAGCTCGGCACGGGGCTGGGCTACTCCGAAACCGACCAGGTGTCCGTCGAGGACATCAGGGCGTTCTTGAACACGAAGTCCCGGAACGGACTGGGGAATGGGCCATGAGCGGTAGCAGCGACCTCCCGCCCACGCGGAAGAACCCCTTCTCGCCGATGGCGGTCGCCCGGATCACGGACTTCGACGCCGATCCCGACGCGGTGGACGTGGCGATCACCACCGACGCGACCAGGCAGGCCCTCGCGCACCTCACCGCCTACCTCGACGCGCCGCCCGCGCGCGCCGGACGTGATCGCACCGGCACGGTCGTGGCCGTGCTGGGCGACTACGGCACCGGCAAGACGCACCTCGCGGTGCGGCTGGTCCGGCACGCGCGGGAGGCGCTGGCCGACCCGACCCACGCGCTGTACCTCGACGCGACGGCGGAGAGCTTCATCGAGCTGTACCGGCGGTTCATGCAGAAGCTGGGCCGCGAGGGCGTGCGTGCGCAGGTCAGCGAGTACTACGCGGACATCGTCGCCGACTCGCTCCAGAGCAGCGGCCTGACCAGCGACATGCTGGAGTGGCTCGGCAGCAGGCAGCTGGAACCGCAGGAGGTCGTGGAACGGCTGGGCCTGATGGAGAGCGCGTTGCTGCGCAAGGTCCAGGACACGCTGCGCGAGGTCACCAACAACAAGGCGTTCGGCACCGCGCTCACCCTGTTGCTGCGGCCGGGGTTCGAGCACGCGGTGTGGTCGTGGCTGCTCGGCGGAACGCCGGACCAGGTGCTGGTGGAGCGGGGCATCGCGGCGCCGATCGACACCGAGGTGGCCGCGCTGGAGGCGATGGGCGTGTTCGCCCTGCTGTTCGGCGGCCGGCAGCGGCGGTTCGTGCTGGCGGTCGACGAGCTGGACAAGATCTTCTCCGCGGACAGCAGGCCGCACGCACGGACCATGGCCGCGTTCCAGACGTTGTTGCAGGTGTTCGCGAAGGCCGGGGCGTGCCTGGTGCTGTGCGGTCTGCCGGACTTCAAGTCCGTGCTGCCGCCCGCAGTCCGCCAGCGCATCCCTTACACGGTGGTGATGTCCGGGCTCAGCCAGGGCGAGGTGCGCGAGTTCATCACGTTGGCGCAGGACCAGGCGTTCGGGACGCCGCAGCTGGCGCCGTTCACCGTGGACACCACGCGGTACCTGCGTGACATCGCGCGCGGCAACGCGCGGAACGTGATCCGGTTGTGCCACCGGGTGTTCCGGATGGCGGACGACCTGCACCGGACGCCGGGCCACGAGTTCGTGGTCACGGAGGACATGGTGCGGCAGGCGGCGCGCGACCTGTTCGGGTCGCTCAGCTCGGACGACATCGACGGCGTGGTCCGCCGGCTGCTCGACGCCAACGGCCTGGACTACCTGCACCGGCACCTGCTCGGCGCGGCCGAGGACTCGTTGGCGGACTTCTGGGTCACGTTCCCGGACCGCGAGGGCGGGTGCGCCGTGCTGCTCACCCGGTCGTTGCTGGACAACGCGGACGTGACCGCGGTGATGCGGCGGATCTCGGCGGTGGGCGAGGCCGATCCGGACGCGGAGATCATCCTGCTGGTGAACGGCGTGGTGGCGGACGGCGTGGCGATCCAGCTGCGCGAGCTGCTGGGCCGGGAGCCGCTGGTGTACGTCGAGCGGACGTTCGCGGACGACTTCAAGGCGCTGGTCGGTGCGATGAGCGCGCGCTTGGACGGCGACTCGGACCCGTTGTCCGGGCTGCGGCTGGGGATGGACCGGCTGTCCCGGCAGCAGTCGAGCATCTACGGGTTCATCGAGCAGCTGGCCGAGCACATGGACGGCGTGCGGGCTTCGTCGGACCGGCAGCTCGGTGCGATCCAGCGGCAGCTCGGGTCTTTGGCCGGCGGCACGCCGACCCCTGCGGAGTCGACCAGGCTGCCCGGTGAGGTGGAGCGGCTGTTCCGGGACGCGGTGGACGCGCTGGAGGACCTGACCCAGGTCGACGTGATGTTCCAGGAGGCGTTCGACCACGCGCCGACCGCCACCCAGGAGGCGGTGCACCGCAGGCTGCGGACGCCGGAGTTCACCCAGGCCGCGGCGCAGGCGGTGTTCATGCGGCAGGCCGTGCAGGCGTTCCGGGGCGCGGTGTCGCAGTGGTACCGGTCGTCGTCCGACTCCGACGCCGAGGACCGGTTGGACGAGCTGTGCGGCATCTACGACGGGATCGTCGAGTTCCTGCCGCTGTTCCTGCTCGACCCGCTGTTCAAGCTGCCGCCGTGGTCCGCGCGCGCGGGCACGTTCGTCGCCGAGGTCAACCAGAGCTCGCGCCGGGCCCGCGTCCACGAGGCGCTGGGCAACCTCAGCCCTCGCGTCCGCCGCGCCGTCTTCCGCTCCTCCCCCGCCTGACCCGGGTTCACCGCTCAGGGCGTGGGGTTGGTGCGGGGGAAGGCAGGCCGAGGGGTGGCCGCCGGGGTGGGGCGAGGTCGGTGCTGCGCAGGGGCGTGGTTTGGGCGGGGTGTGCGTTCGAGCGCTGCGCCGGACGGGTTCCCGAGCGCGGGGCGGGGTGGGCGCAGGCGGTCGTAGGCGCCGTTGGTGACGGCGTTGAGGAGGTTCACCGCGACCACGGCGGGCGCGACCACGGCGATGGCGCCGGGGAACGTCGGTTCCAGCAGCAGCGCCAGGATGATCGCGGTCAGGCCGTTCTGCTGGCCCAGCGCGAGGCGCACCCGGTCGCCGCGCCACTGTCGAGGCGCGGTCAACGCGAAGGCGACCACGGACTGCGCGGCGAATGCGGCGACACCGAGGACCACGCCGACGAGGGCCGACGTCCAGCTGAACTCGGCGGCCAGCACCAGGCCGACGGCGGCGATCGCCAGGAACATGCCCGCCTCCGCCAGCCCGTCCACCCACCGCCCCAGGTTCGGCCGGAAGAACAGGCCCAGCAAGGCCAACGCCAGCAGCAACGAGTACTGCACCGCCACGAACCCGAGTGCCAGGACGGCCACCACCATCACCGCGCGCACCGCGTACCGGACCCGCCGCCCGCTCTCTTCCGCCCGGCGCACCCGCCCACGCACCAACGTCCACAGCATGAACGCCACCCCGGCCAACGCGAGGTTCAGCACGAGGTTCACCGCGAACGACCCCACGCCGCCGACCGCGCCGCCACCTCGGAGCGCGTACGCCGTGATGTACACGGTGAGCAGCACGGTGATCGGGTCGTCGAACGACGCCCACGCGGACAGCAGCGCCTTCGCCGAGTCCGACATCTTCGACTTGACCCGCATCGCGGCGACCGACAGCGGGTCGATCTGCGCCACCGCCACCGCCAGGACCAGGTGCTGCGGATCGCGGAACACGAAGAACATCACGCCGAAGATCAACGCGACCTTCGCCAGCACGCCGAGCGTCACCGCGATCACGACGGTCCGCAACTGCCGGCGGAACTCCGCGATCACGATCCCGCTGGTGCTCGCGTACAGCCCGAAACCGAGCAGCGCGGTGATGAAGAACCCGTACGCGGGCGACTGGTCGACGTCGCTCAACCCGAGCTGCGACGCCGCGATCCAGCCCGCGCCGAGGGCCGACAGGAGCGCGGCCGAACGGGTCACGGGCGTCACCACTACACGGTAGGCAGGGTTGGATGAGCGTTCAAGGACCGGTTGGAGTGAGTTCCGCGGCCAGGGCGGACATCCGGTCGTCCGCCGCGCGCACCCGCGCCTGGTCGATCGTCACGCCGACGAGGTACTCCCCCGGCCGCAGCCGGTAGTAGTAGATCGCGCCCATCTCGACGTCCAGCACGAGCCGTTCCATCAACCCGCCGGCGACGGGGTTCACCGCCCGGTTCAGCTTGGTGGCCAACGCACCGAGCTCCTGCGCGAACCCGTGGTAGAACCGGCGCCGCGCGTCCACGGTGACCTGCTTGAAGAACGGCGCCAGCGACGGGTCGCCGAGGCAGTCGACCATCGCCCACACCTCGCCGTCCACCACGTGCGCCACCAGGTGCAGGTCGGTCGCCCGCACCGACTCCAGGCGCGACGCGAGCGGCCCGTCCCCCACCGTCACGTGCGGCTGCGCCTCGTCGTCCACCGGCAGCGCCACGACGTCCGCCGAGGTCTCCCACCCGCCGGGGTTGAGCGAGCCGAGGCTGAGCTGGCCGCGCAGCCGGGTGGCGAGCCCGGCCACCGCGCGGTCCGCCTCGTCCACCGCCGGGTGGCCGAACAGCGGACCGGCGCCCGCGTGGTCCAGCACCAGGCCGACGACGTGCTCGGTCGGCACGACGGAATCGCAGAACAACGCGCCTTCCCCGGTGTGCAGCACGGTCCGGATGAGCCGCCCGGTGCGCACTTCCTGCAAGGTCCGGTCGAGCGTGGCGACCTGGAACGTCAGGTGCCGGCCGAGCCGCTTCAGCTCCTCGCGCCGGGTGCCGCCGGGCAGCGCGTCGGGCGCGGGCCCCGGGTCGCCTAGGGCGTCGACGCCGAAGTCGAACACGCCGCTGCTGTAGTGCGCGAGGTAGTGCAGCGCCGGTGTCTCCCGGATCGCCGCGACGCACGCCTGCCTGGCCAGGTCGAACTCCGGGCCGACGTGCTCGGCCTGCTCCTCGTGCAGCTCCACGCCGGTCCCTCCTGCGCCCTCAGGTGTGCGGGATGTCGACATCGCACTCCCGCCAGTCCTGGTCGGTCGGGTGTGCCGCGAGCCGCAGGTTGTGCGCCGCCGCGGCGGTGTGCGGGTGATCGTGCCCCAGGAACTCCACGCAGTCGGTGTGCGTTTCCGAGATCAGTTCGGCGGCCCGGTCCGCGTCACCCGCCGCGGCGGCCACCCGCGCCTCGTCGACGGCCGCCGCCAGGGTCCACGGGTGCGTGTCGCCGAGCCGTGCGCGCAGGGTCCCGGTCGCCGCCGCGACGTGGTTCACCGCGCCGGTGAAGTCACCCGCGCCGCGCAGCGCCAGGCCGAGCCCGAGCTTGCACAGCGCGACGAACGGGTGGTCGTCGCGCAGGCCGACGTGCTGCTGGAACCCGGTCAACGCGATGCGCGCCAGCTCCACCGCCAGCTCCGGGTCGATGCCGATCCGGCGGTGGTCGGAGGCGAAGCTCAGCGCGCACCCCAGCGTGTACGGGTGGTGCGGACCGAGGAGTTCGCGGTAGTCGCGCAACGCCTTGCCGGTGCGCTCCTTGGCCGCCTTGGGCCTGCCCGCCAGCCGCAACGCGATCGCGTAGTTCCAGTGCACGCCGACCTGGGTCTGGTTCAGCTCCGGCCGCAGCGCCTGCAACTGCTGCGACGCGGTCATCAGCGATTCCAGGGCGTCCGGGTAGCGGCCCAGCTCGCGCTGGTACAGCCCGAGCTGGGCCAGCGTCGACCACGTGCGCACGTCGCCGGTGCCGAACAGGCGTCGGCGTCGGCGGAAGTTGTCCTCCTCCACGGCGAGCGCGCCCGCCGCGTCACCGGACAGGAACATCGACGCGGCCAGGTTGTTCGCGGCGCGGCGGGTGTCCGGGTGGTCGTCGCCGAGCACCGAGCGCAGGCCCTCCCAGGTCGCCTGGTCCTCGGCCAGCGCCTCCGCGAACAGGCCGAGCCCGCGCAGGTCGCCACCGCGACCGCGCGCGGTGATCAGCGGCCTCGGGTGGGTGAGGTCCAGGGCCCGCCGCTGCTGGGCCAGCGCCAGGTCGTCCAGCCTCAGCGCCTCCACCGGGTCACCCAGGATGCGGTGCACGTTGGCCAGTTCGGTGGCCAGCCGGTTGCGCAGCGGGTCGGCCGGGCCGAACCGCCGCGTCCACGCCTCCAGCAGCGCGCGACCCGGCCCCACCGCCGCCCGGCGCACACCCGCGCCGCCGTCCGTGAACAGGAACCGGA
The DNA here is from genome assembly GCF_000716595.1 of Saccharothrix sp. NRRL B-16314. Classification (GTDB taxonomy): domain Bacteria; phylum Actinomycetota; class Actinomycetes; order Mycobacteriales; family Pseudonocardiaceae; genus Actinosynnema. The sequence continues at coordinate 46,678 of NZ_JNXC01000024.1, read as the reverse complement.
CCTGGTTGACCAGCCAGCGCCGCACCTTCGGGTCGGCGCTGCCCATCGCACCGGACGGGATGACGTGCTTCTGCAGCTCGGCGAACCGGGCGCGCCTGGTCGGTGACTTGTCCTCCACCTCCGTCGGAGCCAGGGCGGCCAGCGCGCTCAGCACATCCGCCTGCCGCGCGTCCCGCTCCGCCAGGGTCATCCGGTCGCGCAGCGCCCGCTGCACGACGCGGTGCAGGCGCAGCGAGTACTGGTCGCCCCAGTCGACGCGGAACAGCCCGTACCGCGCGCCGTACCAGAGCACGCGGTCGATCTCGGCGGCGTCCAGCTCCAGCGGCACCGCGTCCACGCCGCCCGCGGTGATCACCCGGCCCAGGAACGCGGGCGAGCGCACCAGCCCCAGGTCCGCGCCCTCCGGCGACAGGAACGCGCACAGCTGCGCGACCAGCACGGCCAGCCGGCCGGTCGCGTTGGCCCGCAACGAGTCCACCGCGAGGTCGACGACCCGCGCCACACCGCCGGAGTCGGACCGGTCGAGGCGTTCGAACAGGGTGCGGGTGGCCCACGTCGCCGCGTCCGCGTTGCGCGACCCCGTGCCCACCTCGGCCCGTGCCGTCTCGTCCAGCCACGACGACGCCAGGTCCAGCGAGAGCGGCAGGTGGTCGACGGCGTCCGCGACCCGCCGCGCGTCGTCCGCGGTCAGCCCCGGCACGCGGTCGAGCAGCAGGCGCACGCTGTCGTCCGCGCGCAGCGGGACCAGCTCCACCGAACCGTCCACCGGGCCGGAGGTGATCAGCACGTGGCCGGTCCCGCCGGTCGGCAGCAGGTCCGCGATCAGGTCCGGGTCGTCGGCGTTGTCGTAGACGAGCAGGAACCGCGCGTACACCGGGTCGCTCGTCAGCCGTTCGAGCGCGGACAGCGTGCCGTAGTCGGTCGAGCCGGGGTGGCGCAGCCGGACGGCCAGGTCGGCGAGGCCGCTCAGCACCGACTGCCGGTCGTGCGCGGACAGCCACCACACCGCCGCGTAGTCCGACGAGAACCGGTAGGCGTACTCCAGCGCGAGTTCGCTCTTGCCGACGCCGGGCACGCCGTTGACCGTGATCACGGCCCGTTCGTCGCCGGCCTCGACGAACTGGTCGCGCAACGCCTCCAGGTCGTCGTCACGGCCCACGAACGCGGGGTGGCGCGGCGGTAGTTCGAACACCTGCGGGTGGCTGCCGGGCACCCGCATGCCGGGTTCGTGCACCGTGCCGGGCCGGTCGATCAGGCCGAAGTGGCCGACCAGCCGGGCGCTCAACGCCTCCGGGGTGTGCTCGTGCACGGACAGCGCGCCGTCCACCGGCTCGTCGTCGGACAAGGCGAGCCGGAGGATCGTCAGCGGGCGGTCGGGCAGCTCCACCGGGCCGAGGTGCGGCGACGACAGCACCACCACGCCCGGCGGCACGTCGGCCTCGAACCACTCCGCCGCACCGGCCGACCCGCGGACCTGCGCTCCCGCGCGGGCCAACTGGCCGCGCACCCAGTCCGCCCAGGCCCGGTCACGCGGTGCGTGCACGACGACCACGCGATCCGGTTCGTCCGTCGACGTCAGCCCGAACACCCGCCGGTAGCGGGAGCGCAGCACCGGCGACACCGGCGCGGGCTCGGTCACCGCGCCGCCCGTCACCGCCGCCGCGAGCCTGCCGTACTGGGCTTCCAGCGCGCCGCCGCTGCCCGGTTCCTCGACCAGGATCGCGAGCAGCGGGTCGAACGCGTCGAACGGGCGGTACGGGATCTCGATCGAACCGCCGTCCGGCACCCGCTTCGCCTGCCCCGCGAGCAGTTCGGCGAACGCGGAGTGGATCGCGGACCGGATGCGCCGGGCGCGGGACTGCTCGTCGGCGTCGTCGAACAGGGTCGCCACCGGCACCACGTCGATCCGGATCGGCGCCTTCTTGCGCAGCCGCGCGGCCAGGTCCGCCGCGTCGGCGATGGCCCTGGGACGCGGTCGGAAGCACACGACGGCGAGGTCGCACAGCGTCGCGATCAGGGTCAGCGACTCGTCACCGGCCCCGGTCGGCGCGTCGATCAGCACCTGGTCGTAGTCGGACTCCGCGAGCCGCGCGCGCAGGTCGGCGATCACGCCCGCGTCACCGGTGTCCGGCCGGGTCGCCGCGACCGGTGACACCACGTCGATGTGGCCCGCCCCCGCCACGTCGCCGGCGGGCGGCGCGAACCGCTCGACCGCGGGCGCCGGTTCCTCGTCGCGCGTCGGGTCCGACCGGTACGCGGCGAGCAGGCCGCGGCCCACCCCCTCCGGCAGGGCGAGGCGGTCGACCAGGAACGGCTCCAGGTACTCGCGGACCCGCGGCACCTCGGAACCCCAGTCCACCACCAGGACCCGCTGCCCGGCCGCGGCCAGCGTCCACGCCAGGTTCGCCACCGCGCTGGTGCGGCCGGTGCCGCCGGTCGCGGACAGGAAGGCGGCGACCCCGGTGTGGGCCGGGGTGGTGCGCGGGGTGCTCATCTGCTTGCTCCAGAGCGGCCGGGGGACTTGGGAATACCGGGATCACGGGCCTTCGCGCCCGTGACTCAGCCGCGTTTCACCCGAATGGCCCCGCTCACAGCGAACTCTCGAACGCGGCGAACCGGTTGGGCAGTTCGGCGTTCTCCACCAGGATCCGGTGCAGCGCGGCGCGCAGCGCGGTCTCCGGCAAGTCGGCCAGTCGGGCCAGGTCCACCCCTGTGACGTCCAGGAGTTCCGACTCCAGAACGGGTTCCTCCACCATGTCCGGTGTACCCCCTCACCGCAATGCTGCGGGTTTGTCGTCGGTCGCCGCATTGCCGGCCCCGCCGACGCCGTACTTCCATCGTAGTGAACGACAACGGTCAGCGTCCGGAATCCACCGATTGGCGGAGGCAGCGGCGCGGCGGGCTGTGTTTGGTTGCTTGTGGGGGTTCTGGTTTTGATTGCTCGTGGGGTGGGGTGAAAGGAAAATGGCGCCGTTCCGCCAGTTCGTGGTGAAGGTGCACGGCCGGTGCAACCTGGCGTGCGACTACTGCTACGTCTACGAACTGGCCGACCAGCGGTGGCGGTCCCGGCCGCGGGCGATGTCGCCGCTGATCGTCGCGCACACCGCCGAACGGGTGGCGGAACACGTGCGCGGGCACGGGTTGTCCGACGTGGAAGTGGTGCTGCACGGCGGGGAACCGCTGCTGGCCGGTCCTGCGGCGCTCGGCGCGCTGGTGGCGCGGTTCCGTTCGGTGGTGCCCGTTCCGGTCCGGTTCACGGTGCAGACGAACGCCACATTGCTCGACCGCGAATTCCTGGAGCTGTTCTCGGCGCTCGGTGTGCGGGTCGGGGTGAGCGTGGACGGCACACCGGAAGCGCACGACCGGCACCGCGTGCGGCCGGACGGCACGGGGAGTTGGGCGGCGGTGCGGGCGGCGTTGGAGTCGCTGCGGTCGTTCCCGGGGGTGTACGGCGGGCTGTTGTGCGTGGTGGATGTGGGGAACGACCCGGTGCGCACCTACGAGTCGTTGCTGGAATTCTCGCCGCCGGTGGTGGATTTCCTGCTGCCGCACGGCAACTGGTCGTCACCGCCGCCCGGTCGGGTCGCCGGGTCGTCCGCCACGCCGTACGCGGAGTGGCTGATCGCTGTGTTCGACGCGTGGTACCCGAGGCCGGTCACGCGGGTGCGGGTGTTCGAGGAGTTGTTGGCGGTGTTGCTGGGCGGTGATTCGGGGGTGGAGGGGATCGGCTTGAGCCCGTCCGGTCAGGTGGTGGTGGAGACCGACGGTTCGATCGAGGCGTCGGACATCCTGGCGTCCTCCTCCCCCGCGGCTTCCGCGACCGGGCTGCACGTGACGCGTGATCCGTTCGACGCGGCGCTGGACCTGCCCTCGGTGCTGGCCGCGCGTTCCGGGGCGGCGGGCTTGTCCGCGGAGTGCCGTCGGTGTCCGGTGGTGCGGGCCTGCGGCGGTGGGCTGCGGGCGCACCGGTTCCGGGAGGGTGCGGGGTTCGACCGGCCTTCGGTGTACTGCCCGGACCTGCTGCGGCTGATCGCGCACGTGCGGTCGCGCGTGGCGGCGGACCTGGCGGCGTTGGCGTGACCGTTGCGCCGTTCCGGGTTTCGGCAGCGGACTTCACGGCTCTCGCGCGGGGCGGGGGCGGGGTGTCGGCCGTGCGGACGCTGAGGTTGGCGCGGCGGAGCCGGACGTTGCTGATGATCCGGTCGATCGCCGCGGACCCGGCGGCGCGGCCCGCGTTCTCGCTGCTGTGCGAGGTGGCCCGGGTGGCGCCGGAGGCGGTGGACCGGGTGCTGGACCACCCGTCGGTCGGTGCTTGGGCCACCCGGACGGCGTTGGCGGTGCGGCGGGGTGCGGCTGCGCGGCCGGCCGAGTTGGCGTTCACCGCGGCTGCGGCGGCGGTGCGGGCGGGGATGGCGGTGGACCTGGAGTTCCCGCCGGTGTCGGTGTTCTCGTTGCCGTCGTTGGGTGTGGTGGTCGGGCCGGGGTTGGCCTACGAGCCGTTGCCGGAGATCGACCTCGGCGGGTTCGCGGTGCAGCTGGACCTGTGGGCGGGTGGCGGGGTGCCGCCCGAGCTCCCGGTCGCCCGTTCCGTCGACCCCGGGTGGTGGCGTGACGCCGTCCAGGCGGCTTGGGCCCTGCTGACCCGTGACCACCCGGCGTCGGCCCTGGAGTTCGCGGAGGTCGTCTCGGTCCTGACGCCGATGCCGTCGTCGCCCGCCGGAACGAGCAGCGCGACGTTGGCCGACGCGTTCGGCTGCGTGTTCCTGTCACCCATGCCGGACCCGGAGACCCTGGCCGTGACGCTCGTGCACGAGGCGCAGCACAGCAAGCTGGTGGCGTTGACGGACCTGTTCGCGCTGGTCGAACCGACGCCCGACGCCGTGTTCTACGCGCCTTGGCGTGAGGACCCACGTCCGGCGGCGGGCCTCCTGCACGGCACGTACGCGCACCTGGGCGTGGCGGGTTTCTGGCGTTCGCGCACCGGCCCGGCCGCGCAAGCCGAGTACGCGCGGTGGCGTTCAGCCGCCCTGGCCACCGCCGACACCCTCCTGACCAGCGGCGCCCTGACCCCGACCGGCACCCGCTTCGTCACCGAGATGGCCACCGTCCTCCGCGCGTGGTGCGCCGAACCCCTGCCCGCGCCCGTCCTCGCCGCAGCCGCCGCCGAATCCGCCGCCCACCACTCCCGCTGGCGAGCCACCCACCACCGGACCCGGAACTCGCGGGGCCGGGCGAGGTAGTCGGGCGACTCGCCGGGGGTGGTCCGCGTGGTTGGCGGGTCGGGCCGCGATACTGCCCGCCATGCTCACCGCCGACGGCCATCTGGTGCACTCCCCGGCGGACCTGGTCGACCTGCTGGAGTGCGAGCACCGCAGCAGGCTCGCGCTGGCCCTGGCCGTGGGGCTGCCCGGCGCGCCCACACCGGACGACCGGACGAACCACATGGCCACCCGGCACGGGATGGCGCACGAGCAGGCGGTCCTGGCCCGGTTCCGCGCCGAGCACGACGTGGTCGAGATCCCGCAGCCCGCGCCGACGCACGAAGCCCTCACCGCCGCCGCCGAGCAGACCGCGCACGCCATCGCCGCCGGGGCGCCGGTGATCTACCAGGCCGTCTTCTACGCCGACGGCTTCCAGGGCCGCGCCGACTTCCTGGTCGCCACCGACCGGGGCTACGAGCCGCACGACGCCAAGCTCGCCCGGCACGCCACCCCCGCCGCCGTCGTCCAGCTCACCGCCTACGCCAACGCGCTCGGGCGCCACGCCGGCCCCGCCATGCACCTCCTGCTCGGCGACGGCACCACCAAGACGTTCCAGGTCGCCGACTTCCTCCCGCTGGTCCGCGACCTCCAGACCCGCGTCAAAGTTCGCCTCGCCGCACCCGCCTCCCTCCCCGATCGGCTCTGGGACGACGAACGCCCCGCCTGCGCGACCTGCCGCTTCGGCCGCCACTGCGCCACCGGCCGGGAACAGGACCGCGACCTCTCCCTGGTCGCGGGCATCCGCACCGACCAGCGGCGCAAGCTCGCCGCCGCCGGCCTCGGCACGATCGACGCCCTGGCCAACGCCACCCGCGCCGACCGTCCCGCGACGATGTCCGCCACCACGTTCACCGGCCTGCGCGCCCAGGCCGCGCTCCAGGTCATCCAGGACGACTCGCGCACCGAGGACGACCCGATCGGCAAGGTCGCTTACGAGGTGGTCGGGCCGGAAGCGCTGGCCACGCTGCCGGTGCCCAGCACCGGTGACCTGTTCTTCGACATGGAGGGCGACCCGTTCGCCCTCAACGGCGAGGGCCTGGAGTACCTGTTCGGCGTGGTCGACGGCGACGAGCGGTTCACGCCGTTCTGGGCGCACACCCGTCCCCAGGAGAAGGCCGCGTTCGAGCGGTTCGTCGACTTCGCCACGCAGAACCTGGACGCCCACCCGGAAGCGCACATCTACCACTACGCGCCGTACGAGGTGAACGCGCTCAAGAAGCTGGCCGCGCTGCACGGCACCCGCGAGGACGCCGTCGACCACCTGCTGCGCTCGAACGCGCTGGTGGACCTCTACGCCGTGGTGCGCAAGGCGTTGCGGGTGTCCCAGCGGTCGTACTCGATCAAGTACCTGGAACCGCTCTACATGCCCGACGCCCGCGCGGGCGAGGTGACCAACGCCGTCTCCAGCATCGAGGCCTACGAGCAGTTCCTGGCCCTGCGCGACGTCGACCCGGCCCGCGCCGAGGACGTGCTGACCGGCATCGCCGACTACAACACCTACGACTGCGTCTCCACGCTGCGGCTGTACCGGTTCCTGCTGGAAGTGCGGGAGGAGGCGGGCATCGAGCCGCACGTGGCCGAGCCGTCGTTCACCGAGGAGATCGAGGACGAGATCGCCGCCCAGCGCCGCGCCGAACGGGCCGAACGCCTGGCCGCCGTGGTCGACCCGCTGCTCGAAGGTCTGCCGGACAACCCGGCCGAGGCGACCGACGACGAACGGGCGCGGGCGTTGCTGGCCGCCGCCGTCGGCTACCACCGGCGGGAGACGAACCCCGCGTGGTGGGACTTCTTCCGGCAGGTGGCGGCGCCGTTGTCGGAGTTGGAGTCGGACAGCGCGTGCGCGGTGCCGGTGTCCGTGCGGGCCGAGGACTGGGCGATGCCGTCCGGGCGGGTCCGCAAGGCGAAGCGGGAGGTGCGGGTGTGGTGCGACCCGGACCGGCCGCACCCGTTCGCCGCCAACGACCAGGTGCGGCTGCTCTACCCCGGCACGCCGAACGTCACCCGCGACGCGGTGGTGCTCGCCGAGTCGGCCGAGGACATGGTGGTGCTGGAGAGCGTCGCGCCGGACGACGTCCACCGCGAGCAGCCGATCGCCGTGCTGCCCGGCAGCCCGGTCCGGCCGACGCCGAAGGACGAGGCGGTCTACGACCTGGCCCGGTCCGTCGTGGACGAGCTGCCGTCGCTGCCCCCGCATCCCGGCATCGACCTGATCCGGCGCACGCCGCCGCGGCTGAAGACCGGTGCGCTGCCGCGCGGTGCGGACCTGATCTCGGACGTGATCGCGGCGGTGGACGCGCTGGACGGCTCCGCGCTGGCCGTGCAGGGCCCGCCGGGCGCGGGCAAGACGTACCTGGCGGGACGGCTGATCGCGCACCTGATCCGGGGCGGGCGGAGCGTCGGCGTGACGTCCAACAGCCACAAGGCGGTGGAGAACGTGCTCAGCGCGGCGTTGGCGGCCGGGCGCGAGCTGGGCGTGCCGATCCCGACGGCGAAGCGCGCGAAGGGCGCGCCCGCGAAGGACTGCCGGTGGGAGCAGCCGCGGGACAACCCGGCGTTGGTGCGGTGGCGCAACGACCAGGGCGGCGGGCACCTGGTGGGCGGCACGGCGTGGACGTTCGCCAACACGGCGCTGCGCGAGCAGCCGTTCGACGTGCTGATCGTGGACGAGGCCGGGCAGTTCGCGCTGGCCGACGCGCTGGCCGTGTCGACGTGCGCGCGGAACCTGGTGCTGCTGGGCGACCCGCAGCAGTTGCCGCAGGTCGTGCAGGGCACGCACCCGGCCGGTGCCGAGGCGTCGGCGTTGGGGCACCTGATCGGCGACGCCGACGTGATCCCGCCCGAGCTCGGCTACTTCCTCGACCAGACGCGGCGGCTGCACCCGGCGGTGTGCACGCCGGTGTCGAACCTGTCGTACGCGGGATTGCTGCACGCGCACCCCAGTGCCGCCGCACGCGGGATCGCCGGGGTCCCGTCGGGGCTGTACGTCCACTCGGTGTCCCATTCGCACAACACCACGTCGTCGGTCGAGGAGGCCGCGGCGGTGGTGGACGTGGTGCGGTCGCTGATGGGTCGCATGTGGACGGACGGGCCGGACGCGCGGGCGTTGGACGACTCGGACGTCCTGGTGGTGGCGCCGTACAACCTCCAGGTGCGGTTGGTGCGACGTGAGCTGGAGAAGCACGGTTACGAGCACGTGCGGGTGGGCACCGTGGACCGGTTCCAGGGCCAGGAAGCGCCCGTGGTGATCACCACCATGACGTCGTCGGCGGCCGTCGACCTGCCCCGTGGGCTCGACTTCCTGTTGTCCCGCAACAGGTTGAACGTGGCGTTGTCCCGCGCCCAGGCCGTGGCGGTCGTGGTGTGCTCGCCGAGGCTGGTCGAGGCCGACATCCGTGACGTGGACCAGTTGCGGCTGGTCTCGGGCATGATCGGTCTGATGGCCGAGGCCGGGCGGTGGGACTCCGCGAACGGCTGACCCCGGTGGTCAGGGGTCGAAGCGGCGCGGCAGGTCGCCGTCGAGGAAGCGCGTGACGGCCCCGATGCGGTCGTCGGCGAGGGTGAGCACGACCAGCTCCACCGGGCGGTCGGTCGGCTCACCCGGTTCGGCCAGGTAGGACGCGAACGCGGGCTGGGTGTTGGCCCTGGTGGCGACCAGCCGGAACCGGCGTGGACGGCTCCAGCCGAAACTGGCGCGGAAGAACGCGGCGACAGCGGCGGTGCCGTGGTACTCGTGCGGCGCGGGCGGCATGGCCAGCCACGCGTCGTCGGTGAGCAGCGCGACCACGCCGTCCACGTCGCCCGAGGTGAACGCGTCGGCGAAGCGCCTGCTCAGCTCCTGCTCCTCCGGTGAGCCGGGCGCGGGGGCGCGGCGGCTGCCACGGTGCCGTTCGATCGCGGCACGGGCGCGCTGGAGGGCGCCCTTGATCGCGACCTCGGTCGTGCCGAGCATGGCCGCGACCTCCGCGGCCGGGTAGCCGAGCACGTCGCGCAGCACGAGGGTCGCGGCCTGCCGCGGCGGCATCAGCTGCAACCCCGTGATGAACGCCAGCTCCACCGCCTCCCTGGTGCGGTAGCGGGCTTCCGGTCCCGGCGCGTCGTCCGCGACCTGCTCCAGCAGCGCGTCCGGGTACGGCTGCAACCACGTGGCCTCGGCGCGGCGGGTGGGCTCCGGCGGGGTGAACGGCGGCACCGGCTCGGGCGGGCGGCGTCGCCCGGCGTCGCGCAGCGCGTTCAGGCAGCGGTTGGTGGCGATGCGGTACAGCCACGTCCGCACCGACGACCGGCCCTCGAAGCGGTCCAGCCCGCGCCAGGCGGCGATCAGGGTCTCCTGCACCACGTCCTCGGCGTCGACCAGCGAGCCGAGGATGCGGTAGCAGTGCAGCCGCAACTCGCCCCGGTACCGCTCGGCGAGGTCGCGGAACGCCTGCTCCTGCCCGTGGTCGGGTCCGGTCCGGCTCACGAACCGCATCCTCGCACGGCGGCACGACAGCCACGATCGGTCGGATCCGGCCCGGACCGTTCCGTTCGACGCGCCGGCGGTGTCCAACCAACGAACCGTCACGAGAGGAACCACCATGACCGGCACCGCCCTCGACACCGCGCTCGCCTACCACCGCGCGTGGACCGGCCACGACTTCGACCGCGCCATGACCTACGTCGCCGAGGACGTCGTGTGCGACGCGCCGGCCGGGCGCATCGAGGGCGCCGCCGCCTTCCGGGACTTCATGGGCCCGTTCACCCGGATCGTCGTCGGCACGACCCTCATCGCCGCGTTCGGCGACGACGAGACCGCGCTGTTGATGTACGACACCCGGACCGCGCCGGTGGCCAGTGCCCCCGGCGCCGAGCACCTGACCGTCCGGGACGGACGGATCACCCGCGTCCGGATCGTCTTCGACCGGTTGCCGTTCGACGCGGCGCGCAAGGCGTCCGGGGTGGACCCAGCAGTGAAGATCAACGGAAAGTAATCACGCAACCCCGGATCGGGTTGTTATCTGTCCACCGATAGTGTGGCGCAGTTCTCCTCAGCCCTTCCCTCAGGAGCCCTTCCCATGCAGATCGCCAGAGTCGGCGCCTTCCTCGGCGCCCTCACCGCTGCCATCGCCGCGTCCGTGTTCGCCGCCGCGCCCGCGCAAGCGCACACCCCGGTCTTCACGCCGGGTTGCGAGGGCGAGAAGAGCACGCTGACCGTCAGCTTGAAGGCCTACCAGGTCAACGGCGACAAGACGAACACGGTCAAGGTGACCGTGGACGGCGAGGAGGTCGAGAACAGGACCTTCGGCCACGAGTTCGAGGCCGTCTACACCCGACCCGGCGACGTCGCCCACAAGTTCACCGTCGAGGTCAAGGCGTGGGACGACCCGAACGGCGACCGCGGCTGGACGAAGAAGTTCACGCCCGAGGTCCCGGCGTGCGTGAAGGTCGTCCCGCCGACCACCACCACGACGACCACCACGACCACCACTGAGGTCACGACCACCGCGCCGACCACCACCACGGTCGAGACGACGGTGGAGACCACGCCGGAGTCCACGACGCCGGTCACCACGACCACGACCGCAGAGGTCGTGCCGGTCGCCGACACGGGTGACGACCTCGCCGACACGGGCGCGAGCATCGCGATCCCGCTGGTGATCGGCCTCGTCCTGCTCGGCGGTGGCGCGGCCCTGCTGATCGTGCTGCGCCGGCGCGCGGCGAACAGCTAGCACCGACGCGAATCGGCCCCGGTCACGTGCGCGTGACCGGGGCCGAGTGCTGTGCGAGCCCGGCTACGGCAGCACCTGGATCTTGCGCCCCTGACCCGCCTGGAACCGCGACAGCGCCGAGCCGTAGTCCGCCAGCGGCAACCGGTCGCTGATGAACACCTCCGGGTCGAGCACACCGGTGGCGAACAGGTCGGCCGCGCGTTCGAACGAGTGCAGCACGGCCATCGACCCGGTGATGGTGATCTCCTGGTTGTAGATGCGGTACGGGTCGATGGTCACCCGCGCCGCGTAGTCGGAGACGCCGAACTGGAGGAACGTGCCGCCCTTCGCGACCCGCCCCAGCCCGTCCTGGATGGCCTTCTCGTTGCCGGTCGCGTCGATGACGACATCCCACCCCTGCGGCCGGTCCAGCTCGTCGGCGGAGGTCGCGGTGGCGCTGACGCCCAGCATTTCGGCCGTGGCCAGCCGGTCCGGGTTGAGGTCGACCACCTCGATGGACGACGCGCCGGTGAGCTTGCCGAGCTGGAGCATCATCAGGCCCATCGTGCCGGAGCCGTAGATCAGCACCCGCTCGGCCAACCGCGAGCGCAGCACGTCGTAACCGCGCACCGCGCACGACAGCGGCTCGATCAGCGCGGCGTCCTCGGTGCGGACGTGGTCGGGCAGCTTCACGCAGTTCGCCACCGGCGCGAGCGCGTACTCGGCCGCGCCGCCACCGGTCGTGACGCCGATCGCGGCCCACCGCTCGCACAGGTTGTTGCGCCCCGACCGGCACATCCGGCACTCGTGGCAGTACAGCGAGGGGTCCACCGCGACCCGGTCGCCCACCACCAGCTCGGTGACGTCCGACCCGATCTCGGCGACCACGCCCGCGAACTCGTGCCCCGGCACGACCGGCAGCGTCGGCGCGAACTCCCCCTGCAGGATGTGCAGGTCGGTGCCGCACAGCCCGCACGCCGCGACGTCGACGACGACCTGGCGCGGGCCGGGCGCCGGGTCCGGCACCTCGGCGACCTCCACCGCGCCGACCCCGGTGATGACGGCTGCTCTCACTTCACGGCTCCCAGCGACAGGCCCTGGACCAGCTTGTCCTGGGCGGCGAACCCGGCGACGAGCACCGGCAGCGACACCACCACGGCGGCGGCGCACACCTTGGCCAGGAACAAGCCCTGGCTGGTGACGAACCCGGTGAGGTAGACCGGCGCGGTGCCCGCGACCACGCCGGTCAGCACGCGGGCGAACAGCAACTCGTTCCAGCTGAAGATGAAGCAGATCAACGAGGTCGCGGCGATGCCGGGCATGGCGACCGGCGCGACGACCCGGCGCAGCGTGGTGACCAGGCCCGCGCCGTCGAGCGCGGCGGCCTCCAGGATCTCGCCGGGCACCTCGGCCAGGAACGACCGCATCAGCCACACCGCGATCGGCAGGTTCATCGACGTGTAGAGCACGACCAGGAACGAGATGTTGTCCAGCATCCCGGTGTACTGCGCGACCAGGTAGATCGGCAGCAGACCGGCGACGACGGGCAGCATCTTGGTGGACAGGAAGAAGAACAGCACGTCCGACCACTTCTCGACCTTCTTGATCGAGAGCGCGTACGCCGCCGGGATCGCCAGCAGCAGCACCAGCACCGTCGAGCCGATGGACGCGCTCAACGAGTTGATCAGCGGCGGCCACGGTTCGGAGTCGAAGAACGCGGCGTAGCTGTCGAACGTGATGGGCGCGGCCAGGGACGGCGGGTTCGTCGCCGCGTCCGGCTCGCTGTGCAGGGACGTGAGCACCATCCACGCGACCGGCGCGAAGAACAGCAGTCCGGCGAACCAGGCGAAGACGCCCCAGATCCGGTTCATCCCCGCACCTCCTCACGGAGCAGCGACGACACCACGCGCAGCGCGAAGGTGGCGATGACGATCGACCCGACGACCACGACCACGCCCGCCGCGGACGCCTGGCCGTAGTCGTGCGCCTGGTAGAACGTCTGGTAGATCGTGTACGGCAGGTTCGCCGTGCCCAGACCGCCGGACGTGATGGTGAAGACGGCGTCGAAGTTCTGCACGACGTAGATCGACCCGAGCAGCGCGCCCAGCTCCAGGTACTGGCGCAGGTGCGGCAGCGTCAGGTAGCGGAACACCTGCCAGGCCGTGGCGCCGTCGATGCGCGCGGCCTCCACCGCGTCCTGCGGGCGGCTTTGCAGGCCCGCCAGCAGGATCAGCATCATGAACGGCGTCCACTGCCACACCAGCGACGCCTCGACGGCGATCAGCGGCATGCCGCTGATCCACTCCGGCTGCGCGGCGTCCGCGCCGAACAGCCACGTCAGCACGCCGTTGAACAGGCCGTACTCCGGGTTGTACAGCGCGTGCTTCCACAGCAGCGCGGCGGCGACCGGCACCACCAGGAACGGCGCGATGAGCATCGTCCGCACCAGTCCGCGGCCGGCGAACTTCCGGTCCAGCAGCAGGGCCAGCCCGAGCCCGAGGACGAGGCTGACCAGCACCACGGTCGCGGTCAGCACGACCGTGGTGCCGATGGCCGAGCGCAGGTCGGGGTCGGTGAACACGGCGGTGTAGTTGTCGACGCCCGCGAACCCGCGGTTGGCCGGGTCGAGCGAGTTCCACCGCATCAGCGAGATGATCAGCGTGGCCACGAACGGGAGCTGCGTGACCACGATCGTGAAGATCAGGGCGGGGAGGAGCGGGGCGCGCCGAGCCCAGCGCGCCGCCGCCGTCAACTGCCTGGTCCGCGCCGGGGGCGTCGGCTTGGCCGTCGCCCCCACCTCCCGCACGGCGGTCACCGGGGCCTCCCGATGGGGGTCGGGTTGCCCATCAGTTGCCCCGGTACTTCTTGGCGACGACCTCGGCCAGCGCCTGGCTCTCCGCCAACGCGGCGTCCACCGTGGACGACCCGGCGATGGCGGCGCTGATCTTCTGCGACACCTGCGTGCCGAGGTCGGTGAACTCGGGGATGCCGACGAACTGGATGCCGCTCGCGGGCCGTTCCTGCACGCCGGGGTCGGTCGGCTTGGCGCCCGCGATGGCCGCCTCCGCCTGCTTGGCGAACGACCCGCCCGCGGCGAGGTACTCGGGCCGCTGGTAGGTCGACGAGCGCTTGCCGTCCGGCAGCTTCGACCAGCCCAGCGTCTTGCCGACCAGCTCCTCGTACCCCTTGCCGGACGCCCAGGACACGAACTTCCACGCGTTGTCGGTCTTCTTGCTGGCCTTCTGGATGCCGAACGCCCACGTGTACAGCCACGCCGAGCTCTCCGTCTTCACGACCGGCGCCTGGGCGAAGCCGAGCTTGCCCTTGACCGGCGAGTCCTCGGCCTCCAGCAGACCGGCGGCGACCGTGGCGTCGTACCACATCGCGACCTTGCCCTGGGTCATGTTGTTCAGGCACTCGGCGAACCCGGCCTGCGGCGCGCCGGCCTCGCCGTGCGCGCGGACCAGGTCCACGTAGAACTTGGTGGCCTCCTTGAACTCCGGCGCGTCGAGCCGCGCCTGCCAGTCCTTGGTGAACCACGTGCCACCGAACGTGTTGACGACGGTCGTCAGCGGCGCCATCAGCTGGCCCCAGCCGGGCTGGCCGCGCAGGCAGATGCCCTTCATGCCGGGCTGCGCGCCGTCGACCTGGGCCGCGATGTCGGCGACCTGCTGCCACGTCGGCTTCTCGGGCATGGTGAGGCCCTTGGCGTCCAGCACGTCCTTGCGGTACATGAGGAACGACGACTCGCCGTAGAACGGCTGGGCGTACACCTTGCCGTCGGCGGCGGTCAGCGACTGGCGGATCGGTTCGAGGATGTCGTCCTGGTCGAAGCCCGTGTCCTTGGCGACGTGGTCGTCCAGCGGGGTGAGCCAGCCGTTCTTGGCGTAGATCGGCGTCTCGTAGTTGCTGATCGTGGCGACGTCGTACTGGCCGGCCTGGCTGGAGAAGTCCTGGCTGATCTTGTCGCGGACGTCGTTCTCGGGCAGCACGGTGAAGTTGACCGTGATGCCGGTGTCCTTGGTGAAGTTGTCCGCGGTGAGCTTCTGCAGGTCCTGCATCTGCGGGTTGTTCACCATGAGGACGTTGATCGAGTTGTCGGCGCCGCCCCCGCCGCCCGCTCCGGCGCACGCGGTCGTGGCCAGGAGCACCGCGGCCAACAGGCCGCCATACCGCAATGACTTCATCGTCTTGCCTTCCTTGGGCGAGCGGGAAGCAGACCCCTGGTACTCCGGGGCCTCTGCGTTGGTTGGATCAGGCCCGGACGACCTTCGGTCCGAGCAGGGCGTAGCGGTGCGCTTCGCCCGCGGGCAGCACGGAATCCGTGACGACCGCCTCCAGGTCGGAGACGCCACCGAACCGGTGGAAGCTCGCGACGCCGAACTTCGTGTGCACGCCGACGAAGATCCGCCTGCGGGACGACGTCATGGCCTGGGCCTTCACCGCGCCCACCGCCGGGTCCGGTGTGGTGAGGCCGTGCTCGCGGGAGATGCCGTTCGCCCCGATGTAGGCGAGGTCGATCACCATCTCCGACAGCATGCGGGTGGCCCAGTGGTCCACGGTCGCCAGCGTGTGACCGCGCACCCGTCCGCCGAGCAGCAGCACCGCCGTGGACGGGACCTCGGACAGCACGGCGGCGGTCGGCAGCGACGCGGTGATCACGGTCAGCGGCCGGCCGGTGGGCAGGGACTCCGCGACGAGCTGCGGCGTGTAGCCCTCGTCGATGAACACCGTCTCCGCGTCACCGAGCCGGTCGGCGGCGGCCCGGGCGATCCGCCGCTTCTCCGGCACCATCGACGCGGACCGGAACTTGAGGCCCGTTTCGTAGCCGGCGCTCTCCACCGGGAACGCGCCGCCGTGCGTGCGGCGGATCAGGCCGTGGTCGTCCAGCAGTCGCAGGTCGCGCCGCACGGTCTCCTGCGCGACCTCCAGTTCGGCCGCGATCTCGGCCACGTCGACCCGGCCGTCCGCCCGAGCCCGGGCGAGGATGCGGCGCTTGCGCTCGTCCGCTCGCACGTCGTCTCCCTGCCCACTCGGACCTTCACTGCCCGTTCGGGCCGCGCATAAGGTTTAACACCGCAGAAATAGTGTGGCCAGCGCCACAACAGGGTGAACGATGCCCGAGTTGCGCCCGTTTCGCCTGACCGAACACACACAATCGGGTGATTTTGTGCCCGAATCTGCCCGAATCCGTGCCCGTTCCCACCCCAACGCAACGCAAGCAGGCCCCCGGGTCCACGAACCCGGGGGCCTGCACACACACCCCGCGTGAGTCCTACGTTCGGAACACGCGTGTCCTACGTTCGGAACACCTGAGTTCAACGCTCAGGTCAGGTCAGGTCAGGTGACGTCACGCGAGGGCGGGGTAGTCGGTGTAGCCCTTCTCGGTGCCGCCGAAGAAGCTGGTCTGGTCCAGCTCGTTGAACGGGCCGCCCTTGGCCAGGCGGGCGGGCAGGTCCGGGTTGGCCAGGAACAGCACGCCGAAGGCGAGGGCGTCGGCGATGCCGTCGTCCAGCAGGCTCAGCTCTCCCGGGCCGGTGACGCCCTCGGGCGTGTACGGGTTGAGGATCAGGGTGCCGGAGAACCGCTTGCGCAGCTCCACCGTCAACGCGCGCTCGTCCTGCTCGGCGATGTGCAGGTAGGCGAGGCCGATCGGGTCGATGGCGTCGACCAGGGCCGGGTACAGCTCGCGGTGGGTCACCTCGGCGATGTCGTTGTACGGGTTCCCGGGCGAGATCCGGAGGCCGACGCGGCTCGCGCCGATCGCCTCGGCCACCGCGCGGACCACCTCGACCACGAACCGGATGCGGTTCTCGATCGAGCCGCCCCACTCGTCGTCACGCAGGTTCGTGTTGTCCGCGAGGAACTGGTGCAGCAGGTAGCCGTTGGCGCCGTGCAGCTCGACGCCGTCGAACCCGGCCTCGATCGCGTTGCGGGCGGCCGTGGCGAAGTCCGCGATGGTCGCCTCGATGTCCGCCGGGGACAGCTCCACCGGCGGCAGGTAGTCGAGCATCTCGGTGCCCGTGAACAGCTGTCCGTCCGCGCGCACCGTGGACGGGCTCACCGGGTGCAGGCCGTCGGGCAGCAGGCTCGGGTGGCCGATCCGGCCGGCGTGCATGATCTGCGCGAAGATCCGCCCGCCCGCCGCGTGCACCGCGTCCGTGACGCCGCGCCAGCCCTCGATCTGCTCCGCGCTGTGCAGCCCCGGCGTGTGCGTGTACCCCTGGCCGACGACGGACGGCTGGATGCCCTCGGTGATGATCAGCCCGGCGGTGGCGCGCTGGGCGTAGTACTCGGCCATGACGGGCGTCGGCACCGTGTCGTACGCACGGCTGCGGGTCATCGGCGCCATCACGATCCGGTTGGCCAACTTGGTGCCGGCCAGGTCGAACGGCTCGAACGCGGTGCTCACGGCTTCCTCCAGGGTGCTGTTTACCTGTCCGAACAGCGATCAACCCGAAATCCATTCCGACCAGCTCTGTGACGACGCTCACCATTGCGGACGGCTAGACTCGTGCCATGGCACCGAACGGACAAAACCCCACGTCAGAAGCCGCTCCTCAGGGCGCGGAGGACAGTCCGATCAGCCATGTCATCGTCCGCATCGCCCGTCTGCACCGCCTGCTCGCCGCTCAGCTGCTCAGGCAGGCAGGGCTGCACCCGGGCCAGGAACTCGTGATGATGCAGCTCTGGGAGAGCGGCCCGCGGCGGCAGTCCGACCTCTGCGGCGCGCTCGGCGCGGACTCCCCCACCATGACCCGCACGGTGCAGCGCCTGGAACGCGCGGGGTTCGTGCGCCGCACGCCCGACCCGACGGACGGGCGTGCCGCGCTCATCGAGCCGACCGCCGCCAGCCAGGCCCTGCGCCACCAGGTCGAACGCATGTGGCGCGAGCTGGAGGAGGCCACGGTCGGCGACCTGGACGACGACCAGCAGGCCGAGACCCTGAGGGTGCTCGGCCTGCTGGAGTCGAACCTGGCGAGCCGGGCGCACCGGGCGTGCCCGGACGGCCCTAGAGCCTGATCCAGGCGGCGGTGTCGGTCGGCACGGCCCCGTCCACGAGCGGGCCGCTGGTCAGCAGCACTTCGTCGTGCGCGGGCAGCGCGACGGGCGAGTCGGACAGGTTCAGCACGCACGCGAAGTCCGCGCCGCGGGTGAACGCGACCACGCCCGGCCCGAGGTCCAGCCACTCCATCGGCCCGTCACCCAGCGCCGCCTCAGAACGCCGGTGCGCGAGCACGGTCCGGTAGTGCGCCAGCATCGAGCCCGGGTCGCCGGTCTGCGCGGCCACCGACAGGGACTCCCAGTGCTCGGGCTGCGGCAGCCACGACGGCCCGCCCTCACCCCACGGGATCGGCACCCGGCACCCGTCACGCCCCCGGTCGGTGTGCCCGGACCGCACCCACACCGGGTCCTCCCGCAGCTCGTCGGGCAGGTCGTCCACCTCCTCCAGCCCCAGCTCCTCGCCCTGATAGACGTAGACGCAGCCGGGCAGCGCGGTGGTCAGCATGATCGCGGCACGCGCGCGTTTCGCGCCCAGCTCCAGGTCCGTCGGCGTCAGGTGCTGCCGCCGGCCGAAGTCGAACGACGTGTCCGCACGCCCCATCCGCGACACGTGCCGCGTCACGTCGTGGTTGGACAGCACCCACGTGGGCGGCGCGCCGACCGGCGCGTGCGCGGCCAACGTGCCGTCGATGACCCGCCGCAGCTCACCGGATTCCCAAGGGCAGCAGAGGAAGTCGAAGTTGAACGCCGAGTGCAGCTCGTCCGCGCGCAGGTAGCGGGCGAACCGCTCCGGGTCCGGCAGCCACATCTCGCCGACGAACACCCGCTCGTCCGCGTACTCGTCCAGCACCTCCCGCCACGACCGGTAGATGTCGTGCACGCCGTCCTGGTCGGAGTACGGCAGGTCGGCGTCCGGTTTGGTGAAGTCCTTGACCAGCCCGTCGGCCACGTCGATGCGGAACCCGTCCACGCCCCGGTCCAGCCAGAAGCGCAGGATCGACTCGAACTCGGCCCGCACCTCCGGGTTGGTCCAGTTCAGGTCGGGCTGCTCCGGGCTGTAGAGGTGCAGGTACCACGAGCCGTCCGGGGCCTGGCTCCACGCCGGGCCGCCGAACCGCGACTGCCAGTCGTTCGGCGGCGAGTCGCCCTCGTGGAACCAGAACCGGTCACGGCCCTCGCCCCGCAACGCCGCCTGGAACCACGGGTGCTGGTCCGAGCAGTGGTTGGGCACGATGTCGATGATCACCCGCAGGCCGACCGCGTGCGCCTCGCCGATCAGCTTCTCCGCCTCCACGAGCGTGCCGAACACCGGCTCGATGTCGCGGTAGTCGGCGACGTCGTAGCCGCCGTCCGCCAACGGCGACGGGTACCAGGGGCTGAGCCAGATCGCGTCCACACCCAACTCGGCGAGGTAGGGCAGCCTCCGCCGCAGTCCCGCCAGGTCACCGACACCGTCTCCGTTGCCGTCGGCGAAACTGCGCGGGTACACCTGGTAGATGGCCGCACCGCGCCACCAGTTCATGTGGAATCCTCCCTCGGTGAGGTGTTCAGCCCTTCACGCTGCCGGCGGTGAGACCCGCCAGCACGTGCCGCTGGAACACCAGGAACAGGCCGATCATGGGCACGCTGGACAGCACGAGGCCGGCCAGCAGCAGGTTGACCGGTGTGTCGGGGGCGAAGCGCTGCAACGCCACGCTGAGCGTCTGCCGCGCCGGGTCGGAGAACACGAGCAGCGGCCAGATGAAGTCCTTCCACGCGGCCACCACCGCGAAGATGGACACGACCGCCAGGATCGGTCTGGACAGCGGCAGCACGATCCGCCACAGCATGGTGAGCTGACCGGCGCCGTCGATCCGGGCCGCCTCCAGCACCTCCACCGGCAGCTGGTCGAAGAACCGCTTCAGCAGGAACACCGTGAACGCGTTCGCCGCGCCCAGCAGCCACAGCGCCACCGGGTTGTTGAGCAGCCCGAGGTCCGCGATGGTCAGGTAGGTGGGCACGAGCAGCACCGCGGCGGGCATCATCAGGGTCAGCAGCATCATGCCGAGGATCCCCTTGCCCAGCACGGGTTTGAGGCGCGACAGGGCGTACGCGGCGGGCACGTCCACGGCGAGCTGCACCGCCCACACGCCCACCGCGACGACGATCGTGTTGACGAAGTACCGGCCGAGGTCCATCAGGTCCCACGCCTCGGCGTACGTGCCCGGCGTCCACGTCTCCGGCACGATCGTCGGCGGCACGCGGGCCAGCTCCACGGCCGTCTTCATCGCCGAGACCACCACCCAGAGCAGCGGCACCACGAAGACCGCGGTGAGCACGATCGTGGTGACGACCAGGGTGGCGGTGTACCCGGCACGTCGACGCCCGGGTGCGATCAGCGTCCTCACGCGTCCGCCTTCCGCGTCACCCGCAGGTACAGCGCGGTGAACGCGCCGAGCACCAGCAGCAGCAACAGGCTCAGGGCACTGGCCGTGCCGAAGTCGTTGTAGTAGAAGGCGTACCGGTACAGCAGCAGGAGGACGGTGACGGTGGAGTCCTCCGGCCCGCCGCCTGTCATCACGTACGGCTCGGTGAACACCTGCATCGTGGCCACGATCTGCAACAGCAGCAGGACGAGCAGCACGAACCGGGTCTGCGGCACGGTGACGTGCCACAGCCGGCGCAGCACGCCCGCGCCGTCCAGCTCGGCCGCTTCGTACAGGTCACCGGGGATGCCCTGCAACGCGGCCAGGTAGATCAGCGTGGCCGTGCCGAGGTTCGCCCAGGTCGCCACGATCACCAGCGACAGCATCGACGTGTCGGCGCTGTCCAGCCACGCCGCCCCGTCCAGCCCGAGCCCGCGCAACGCGGAGTTGAGCAGGCCCGGACCGGGGTCGTACATCCACTTCCAGATCAGCGCGGCCACGACCGGCGGCAGCATCACCGGCAGGTACACGACCAGCCGGAAGTACGCCTTGAAGTGCTTGAGCTCGTTCAGCACGACCGCGAGCAGGAACGGCACCACGAAGCCGAAGACCAGCGCCAACGCGGTGAACAGGAGGGTGTTGCGCCACGCCGTGGCGAACAGGGGGTCGGCGAAGAGGCGTTCGAAGTTCTCCCAGCCGACCCACGCGGGGTCGGAGACGAAGTCGACCTGCTGGAACCCCAGCACGGCCCCGCGCGCGATGGGGTACCAGGAGAACACCGCGAAGCAGATCAGCGCGGCGGACAGGAACCCGTACGCGGCCAGGTTCTCCGCGACGCGGCGGCGCATCACTTGACCTGTGCCAGGACGGGGTTCACCTTGGCTTCGGCGTCCGCCAGCAGCTTGGCCACGTCGGCGTCGCGGTCGGTGAGCACGGCCTGCATGACGTTGTCCAGGATCGCGTACACCTGCTGGGCGTTCGGCGGCTCGATCCGGCCCTTCGGCGTGGCGTCCACGTAGGACTTGAAGTTCGCCACCGGCACGGTCGCCAGCTT
Source organism: Saccharothrix sp. NRRL B-16314 (assembly GCF_000716595.1). Lineage (GTDB taxonomy): Bacteria > Actinomycetota > Actinomycetes > Mycobacteriales > Pseudonocardiaceae > Actinosynnema. The sequence goes on along the minus strand of NZ_JNXC01000024.1, from coordinate 25,269 downwards.
CTCCTTCAGCTCCGCCTGCCTGGCCGCGATGTCACCGGTCCAGATGTCGGCGACCGGCGGCACCGGCAGGCCGATCGGCTGGCCCTCGTCCTTGTACCGCTGGAGGTTCTTCTCGAACCGGTCCGGGTTGAGGTACTTCCACTGGATCCACTTCAGCCCGGCCTTGATCTTCTCCGGCGTGGCCTTCGGGTTGAGCATGTAGCCCTCGCCGCCGATGAGCGTGCCCTCGCCGTCCGGGATGCCGGTCAGGCCGTAGTTCGCGTAGTCGCCCTTGAACTGGTTGACCAGGGTCGGCACGTTGTCCGGCGCGGCGAGGTACATGCCGAGCTGGCCCGCGCCCATCATCTGCTGGACGTCCTCGATGACGAGCAGCTGCTTCTCGCCCATCGTGTTGTCGGTCCAGCGCATGTCCTTGAGGTGCTGGAGGGCTGCACGGCCCTTGTCGTCGTTGAAGTCCGCGACCCACTTGTCGCCGTCCTGGCGGGCGATCTGCCCGCCGACGGAGTACATCCACGCGGTGAAGTGCCAGCCGCCCTGGTTGTTCTTGCTGTACTCGGCGAAGCCGACCTTGTTGCCGCCCAGCGCGGTGATCTTCTTGGCGGCCTCGCGGACCTCGTCCCACGTCTTCGGCGGCTGGTCGGGGTCCAGGCCCGCCTGGGTGAACAGCGCGCGGTTGTAGAGCAGGCCCATCGAGTAGTTGGCGGTGGGGACGCCGTAGACCTTGCCGTCCTTGCTGAAGACGTCGCGCAGCTCGGGCCGGATGGCGTCGTAGTGCGGCATGTCCTTGACGTGCTCGGTGATGTCGGCGGCCTGCTTGCGGGCGATGAGGTTCGCCGGGTCGGTGAAGTACGCGTAGAACACGTCTTCCAGCTGACCGCCGGCGAGCTTCGCCGAGAACGTCTTGGGGTCCATGAACCCCTCGTGCGGCTCGATGTCGATGTCCGGGTTCGCGGCCTCGAACTCCGCCACGTCCTGGTCGAACACCTTGCGGTCGAACGCCTGGGTCTGCGGCGGCTGGCCGTTGACGGAGATCGTGACCTTGCCGCCGGCGGCGCCGGTGTCGGCGGCTTGCGAACACGCGACGGCGGTCAGGCTCAGGCTGCCTACCAGCAGCAACCCCGCCGCTCTGCGGAGGCTGGATGCGTTCATGGGGGCGGACCCTCCTCGGGTGTGGTGTGGCGCACACGGTAAGTCGACCTAACACCGATCCGCAAGATGTGGACGGAATCTCGCAACTTATCTACATCAAGCCGTAAGCTGACCCGGCACGCCGCGTCCGAAAGTGCGCACGCAGAAGCTGCCGCCCACCCGGAGGGATGGACGGCAGCGGAGGGGGAAGGGCTAGCGCGGAGCGGGGGCGGTGGAGGACCGGACCACGAGTTCGGGTTCGAACAGCAGTTCCTCGTCGGGCACCGGGGTGCCCGCTATCTGGTTCGCGAGGAGTTCCACGGCGGCCCGGCCCATCGCCTCGATCGGCTGGCGGACCGTGGTCAGCGGCGGCTCGGTGCACGTCATGAGAGGCGAGTCGTCGTAGCCGACCACGGAGACGTCGTGCGGCACCTTGAGGCCGTGCCGGCGCACGGCGCGCACGGCGCCCAACGCCAACGGGTCGGAGGCGCAGACGATCGCGGTGACACCCCGGTGCAGCAGGCGGGTGGTGGCCGCCTGGCCGCCTTCCAGGGAGAACATCGCGTGCTCCTCGAACAGCTCGACGCCCGCCGCGGACGCGCACGAGGTCAGCGCGGTCAGCTTGCGCCGGGACGGCATGTGGTCGGACGGCCCCAGCACCGCGCCGATCCGCACGTGCCCCAGCGCCACGAGGTGCCCGAACGCCTGCTCGACCGCCACCGCGTCGTCGCACGACACCCGGGGGAACCCGAGGTCGTCGATGGCGGCGTTCACCAGCACCGCGGGCAGCTTGCGCCGCGTCATCTGCCGGTAGTGCTCGTGCGACGCGTCCGCCTGCGCGTACTGGCCGCCCGCGAACACGACGCCGGACACGTGCTGCTCGAACAGCAGCTCGAGGTAGTCCGCCTCGGTCACGCCGCCCGCCGTGCGGGTGCACAGCACCGGCGTGAAACCGCGCTGCGCGAGGGCGTTGCCGACCACGTCGGCGAACGCCGGGAAGATCGGGTTTTGCAACTCCGGCAGCACCAGCCCGACCAGGCGGGCGCGTTCGCCGCGCAGCTGGGTCGGCCGTTCGTACCCGAGCACGTCCAGGGCGGTGAGCACGGCCGACCGCGTCGCGTCGGACACCCCCGGCTTGCCGTTCAGCACCCGGCTGACCGTCGCCTCGCTCACGCCGACCTTCGCGGCCACTTCGGCCAACCGCCGTTGCGTCATGGAGAAACTATACGGCACGATTTACGCGCCGCTTGCGCGGACTTGCACTCGTTTGCGAGTTCGACCGCGGTGCCCAGCACCGCTCCCGGCGGCACGACCCGGTCCACCAGCCCCGTGCGCAACGCCTCGGCGGCCGTCACCCGGCGTGCCACCAGCACCCGGTCGCCGGTCATCCGGCCGAGACCGCCGTCCGACGCCAGCACCCGCAGGTCGCACGCCATCGCCAGCTCCGCCGCCTCACCGGACGCGCTGCCGCCGATCGCCGCGACCACCGGCACCGGCAGGTTCGCCACCTCGTCCCGCACACCGCGCAACGCCGCCGACACCACCTCGCGCTGCGCCGCCGAACTCCGGACCAGCCGTTTGATGTCGTCCCCGCACGCGCCGCCCTCCAGGACGAGCACGAGCGCGCGGGCGTGCACCGCCGCGGGCAGGAGCGCGCGCACGTCCGGCAGGAGGGAGTCCGACGACTCGTCGATCCGGATGACCGCGATCCCGCGCAGGAGTTCCAGTGAGACGGCCATGGGACGACCATCGTGGCGGATGGTTCCCCCGGTTGTCATGTTCCACCCGCCTGCCGGGTGACGGGCGGGTACAAATCCCCCTGTGAAGCGGTGGATGGTTGCGGCGGTGGCGTTGGCGGGGCTGACGGGGTGCGCGACGCCGGTCGCGGGCACGCCGACACCGGGGCCGACGTCGTCGGTGGCGGTGGCGAAGCCCGAGGTCGTGCGCTGGATGGACAACTTCTGCGGCGTGGCGCAGTACATGATCGCTTCGGGTGGGGTGCAGTTCGACCCGAACGAGCACGCCGACCCTGCGGCGCTGCGGAAGTCCCTCAGCGATTCGCTCGGCCGGGTGATCGACGTGCTCGACGTCGTCCTGCACGACCTCGACGAGCTGACGCCCGCGCCGACGCCCGCCGCGGACACCGCGGTCGAGGTCATCAACGAGCCGCTGACCAGGGCGCGGGACAAGTTCGTCTCGGCCAAGTCGAGCGTCGACGCCGCGCCGGAGATGACCACCGACGTGTTCGCCGCGGTCATCCAGGACATGACCGAGGCCGTCACGGTGATGAACGAGGCGGTCGAGAAGATCGACGTCGTCTCGCTGCCCGACGAGTACAAGGACGCCGCCGGCCAAGCCGAGAACTGCGGTTGATCACCGCACATGTGCGGTTCCCGGGCGTGGCGCTCCCGCAAATCTGGGGGCACGACCCCCATGTGCGCCACGGCGTGCCCGTGACACGTTGAAGACGTGTTCCCGTCCGCCGTAGACCTGCCACCCGCGTTGTGGTGGCTCAGCGGCGTGCGCGAGGACACCCCGAAGCCGGCCGTCCCTCGTGGACGGCCCTCATGGGCCGCGTTCGTGGAACGCGCCACCGCGACCGCGGCCCATGCAGACTTCACCGGCGGTGACCCGGACGGCGTGGACGGCGCGATGGCCGCGTTCGCGTCCGCGCTGCGGCCGTTGGTGTGCGCGGCGACGGCCCTGGACGCGCGGCTGGACGACGAGTTCGCCCGCGCGCTCGGCCACCGCCTGGCCCGGATCGCGGCCCGGACCCTCGTGCTGGAGCTGAACCTCGAGCGGATCGGCGAGCGGCTCACCGGCGACACGCCCCACGAGCGGTTCGCCGACTTCGTCCGGCACGTCGACCTGCCCGCGCTGTTCGCCCGGTACCCGGTGCTGGCCCGGCTGCTCGGCCAGGCCTGCCTGCACGCCGTCGAGGCGCACCGCGAACTCCTGGACCGGTTCGAGCGGGACCGCCCCGACATCGTGCGGACCCTGCTCGACGGCCGCGACCCCGGCCCGCTCGCCGGCGTGGAGACAGGGCGGGGCGACCGGCACGCGCGGGGCCGTTCGGTGGCCGTGCTGACGTTCGAGGACGGCCGCCGGGTCGTCTACAAGCCGCGGCCGGTGGCGTTGCACCAGGCGTTCGCGGACCTGATGACCTGGTACGACGGGCACACCCGCCTCGGTCTGCGGCTGCCGCGCGCGGTCGTCCGGCCCGGACACGGCTGGCTGGAGTTCATCGAGCACGCGCCGTGCGCGGACGTCACCGCGGTCGGCCGGTTCTACCACCGGCTGGGCGCGCTGATCGCGCTGCTGTACGCGGTGGACGGCGCCGACATGCACTACGAGAACCTGATCGCGGCGGGCGACGAGCCGGTGCTGGTGGACGTGGAGACGCTGTTCCACCCCGCGGTCGGCATCCCGGCGGACCCGGCGGTCCAGTCGCTCGCCCGGTCCGTGCACCGCACCGCCGTGCTGCCGCAGGTGCTGCTCGGGGCGCACGGCGCGCTCGACATCGGTGGCATGGGCGGCGACCACGGCGACCGGTCGGCGGCGGACGGCGTCGCGTGGCTGCACCCCGGCACGGACCGGATGCGGCTGGTGCGCAGGCCCGCGCCGCTGCCGCCCGCGCACAACCGCCCGGTCGTGGACGGCCGCGATACCGAGCCCGCCGACTACCAGGGCGCGCTGCTGGCCGGGTTCCGGGTCGGCTACGACGCGCTGTGCGACCACCGCGACGAGCTGCTCGGCCGGCTGACCGCGTTCGCCGACCTGCCGGTGCGGTTCGTGGCGCGGATGACCCAGCTGTACGCGACGTTGCTGGACGAGTCGACGCACCCGGACGCGTTGCGCGGTGCGGCGGCCCGCCAGGACGTGCTCGACCTGCTGTGGGACGACTCGGCGGACGAAGCCGTGCTGCACGCGCTCGTGCCGCACGAGATGGGCGACCTGTGGGCGGGCGACGTGCCGGTGTTCACCACCCGGCCCGGCAGCCGCGACGTGTGGACGTCCACCGGCGAGCGGCTGCCCGACCTGCTGCCGGTGTCCGGTCTGGACGCCGTCACCGCCAAGGTCGCCGCGCTGGGCGAGGTGGACAAGCACGAGCAGCAGTGGCTGATCAGCGCCGGGCTGGCGAGCCGGCCGCGTCCGGTGGACCACCGCACCGGCCTCGGCGTGGCCGCGCCGCTGGAAGCCGTCGTGCCGGACCCGCAACGGCTGCTGGCCGCCGCGTGCGGCGTCGCGGACGAGGTGCTGGCGCACGCCACCGCCGCCGACGGCCGGATCAACTGGGTCGGGCTCGAACTCGTGGACGACCGGCACTGGGCGGTGGCCGCGATGGGCGCGGGACTGTCCAACGGCTACACCGGCGTCGCGTTGTTCCTTGCCCAGCTGGGCAAGCTCACCGGCGCCGCGCGCTACACCGAGTACGCGCGGGACGCGCTTGCTCCGATACCCGGCCTGCTGGCGGCGTTCGCGGAGGACACCGAGCGGGCGGTCGCCGTGGGCAGCGGCGCGTTCCACGGCCTGGGCGGTATCTGCTACGCGTTGGCGCGGCTGGCGGACCTGCTGGACGACGCCGAGATCGGCGCCTGGCTGCGTGCCGCGGTGGACGTCGCCGCGGCCGTGGAGGCGACCGGCGAGGACCCGGCGAACCTGGTGGAGGGCTGGGCCGGCGGCCTGGCCGCGATGCTGGCCGTGCGGGCGGAAAGCGGCCTGCCCGCGGCCGGTGAGCTGGCCCGCGCCTACGCCGACCGACTGGTGGCGGCCAGTCCGGGCGGTGACGGTTTCGCGCGCGGCCGGGCGGGCGTCGGCTGGGCGTTGCTGCGCTACGCGGGCATCGGCGGCGACCGGTACGGAGTGGCCGGTCGGGCGAACCTGCGCGCCGACCACTCGCTGCGGCAACGGCTGCTGGACGTGGCGGAAGCGGACCACAGCTGGTGCTCCGGGCTGTCCGGTGCCGTGCTCGCGCACACCGCTCACCCCGATCAACCGGTCGACGCCTACACCCTGCACCTCGACCGGTGCCTGAACGCGTTGGCGGTGCACGAACCCCTGCGGGACCTCAGCCTGTGCCACGGCGAGCTGGGCGTGATCGAATCCCTGACCGTCCTCGCGGATCGCGGGCACGGCCTGGCGTCGGCCATGCAGAACCGGCGCGCCGGGCTCGTCCTCGGCGCGCTCGACCAGTACGGGGCGCGCTGCGGCACACCGGACGGCGTGCCGTCGGCCGGTCTGCTGACCGGGCTCTCCGGCATCGGCTACGGCCTGCTCCGCCTCGGATTCCCCGAGCACGTCCCTTCTGTGCTACTGCTCGGGTCCAAGCACGACACCTACCTTCGCGAGGAGAACGCCCGATGAGCAACGCCAACCACGACGCGGTCACCACCTGGCACGAAGACCAGGACGGCGACCACCCCGCCGGGGAGATGGCGCTGAACCGCAAGACGAAGACCGGCGCCCGCGCCCGCGCGCTGGCCGGTCTGACGCTGGCCGTCGGCGCGTACGTGGTGGTGGCCGCGGGCGCGAACAGTGGCATCACGGTGAGCGCGCCCGGCATCGGCTAGCCGGCAGGCGCGACGCCGTCACACCGCCGGACTGCCCGCCCACACTGGGGGTGCGGGCAGTTTGGCGTGCCGCCGTTCGGCTTGACTAAGGTCGGCCCATGCACACCCGCGCGCCGGTCGTGGTCGGCCGCGACGAAGAACTCCGAGTGCTGGAGCGGGCACTGGCCGACGCCGCCGTCCGTCGTGGACGCGCCGTGTTCCTCGTCGGGGAACCGGGCATCGGCAAGACCCGGTTGGCGCGCTTCGCCGCCGGCGCCGCCTTCGAGCGCGGCATGCGGGTGCTGCGCGGGCGTGGCAGCACCATCGGGCCGATCGTCCCGTTCCGACCCCTGACCGAGGCGCTGATGTCCCTGCTGCGCGCGAGGGACAGTCCTGATCTGCGCGAACTCGGCCCGTACCAGCCCGCGCTCGGCCGGCTGGTGCCCGAGTGGGGCACCGACGACCAGCGGCAGCCGCACTCCGTGGTGGTGCTCGCCGAGGCGGTGCTGCGGCTGCTGGCCGTGGTCGGCCGGGAACAACCGTGCCTGGTGGTGCTGGAGGACCTGCACGACGCGGACGCCGAGACGCTGGCCGTCGTCGACTACCTGGTGGACAACCTCGACGACGTGCCCGCCGTGCTGCTGGTGACGACGCGCGCCGACCCCGGTCCGACGCTGGACGTGGTCCGCCTTGCCGCGCAACGGGAAGCGGGCGCGCTGCTGGAGTTGCGCCGACTGGACGAGGAGCAGGTGCGCCGAATGGTCGGCACCTGTCTGGAGGTCGACGCCGCCGACGTGCCCGACGTGGTCGCCGCGCAGATGTGGGCGGACAGCGCGGGCAACCCGTTCGTGGTCGAGGAGATGCTGCACGGCCTGGTCAACTGCGGGCTGCTGGTGCGCGGTCCGGACGGCTGGCAGGTGCTGGGCGAGCTGCGCATCGACGTGCCCTCGGCGTTGGTGCGGTCGGTCGCGCACCGCACCGACCGGCTCGGGCCGCAGGGCCGCGAGGTGCTGTCCGCCGCCGCCGTGCTGGGCCACCGGTTCCCGCTGTCGGTGCTGCGCACGGTGACCGGCCTGGACGACCGCGGCCTGCTGTCGCACCTGCACGCGGGGGTGGCGGCGCAGCTCGTGACGCCGGACGAGCCGGTGCCGGACTGGTACGCGTTCCGCCACCCGTTGACCGCCGAGGCGTTGCTGGCGCAACTGCCGCCGCCGCACCGGGCCGAGCTGTCCCGCCGCACCGCGGACGCCGTGCAGGCGCTGCACCCCGACCTGCCCGGCGAGTGGTGCGCGCTGGTGGCCTCGCTGCGGTTGGACGCCGGGGAGACCGCCGAGGCGGGCGCGCTGCTGGCCGAGGCCGGACGGCGGGCGCTGGCGGACGGCGCGGCGGGTTCCGCGGTGCGGCTGCTGGACCACGCGCACCGGCTGCTGGCCAGCCAGGTCGACGTGTCGATCCGCGCCGACGTGCTGGACTCGCTGCTGCCCGCGTTGGCCGAGGCGGGCCAGTTCGAGCGGGCGTTCGCGCTGGTCGACGCGGTGGCCGAGTTGAGCGCCGCCGGGTTGAGCCGGGTGCGGCGGGCCGAGCTGCACACCAAGTTCGCCCAGGTGGCGAACATCGCGGGCCGGTGGACGGACACGGCGACGCATGTCGCGACCGCACGGGCGTTGCTGGGCGCGGAAGCCGACGACGAGCACACCGCGCGGTTGGACGCCGTGGCGGCGCTGATGACGTTGTACGTCGACGTGCCGGACCGGGTCGCGTCGGCCGAATTCCTGGCCCGGCGCGCGGCCGACGCGGCGAAGCGCGTGCCGCTGCCCGAGGTGGGCTGCGAGACGTGGCAGCTGCTGGGCGTGCTGGCGCGCGAGCGCGACCTGGGTGAGGCGACCGAGTGCTTCCGGCGGGCGCGGGAGATGGCCGAGGAGCACGGGCTGCCGATCCAGGGCCTGTACGCGGCGAGTCGGCAGGCCGGGCTGGACTGGCTGGCCGACGGCACGTCCGTCGAGCTGGTCGAGGCGCGCGAGGAGGCGCTGCGGATCGGCGCCATCAGCGTGGCGTACAACGTGGACTCGATCCTCGGGCTGGACGCGGTGCTGCGCGGGCAGTACGCCGCCGCGGCGGACAAGCTCGCGGGGACGGTCGCGGACACCAGGCGGCTGCAGCTCAAGCACTTGACCCTGTACGGGCTGATGGCGCAGGCGACGGCGGCGGCGCACCAGGGCAAGCGGGCCGAGATGGAAGCCCTGGTCGGCGCGTTCGAGGCGATGGGCGGGGTCGGCTCGCAGGAGCGCCCGCTCTGCTACGGGCTGGCGCGGGCGTTCTGCGCGCTGTTGGAGGAGGACCGGGCGGCGGCCGGGCACGACCTGGCGCGCGCGCTGGCGTACGAGGCCGAGGCGCCGACCGTCTACCACCTGTCCGGCCGGCACGGGTTGCTGCTGCTGCTGGACGCGCTGTCCGGCGCGTCGGACCTGGACGCGTACCGCTCGGTGACCCGGTCGGCCGCGGCCGGCATGCGCTGGAACCGGGTGTTCGCGCAGTCGGCGCTGGCCGTGCTGCTGGGCCGGGAGGGCCGCGAGGCCGAGGCGGCACAGGCTATGCGGGCCGCACGGGACGCGGCGGCCCTCTACCCGATGGCGAAGCACCTGGCGCTGCGGCTGGTCTCCGAGGCGGCGGTGCTCGACGGGTGGGGCGAGCCGGTGAGCTGGCTGCGCACCGCCGAGGAGTACTTCCACCAGGCAGGCCGGCCGGCCGTGGCCAGTGCGTGCCGGGGGTTGCTGCGGCAGGTCGGCGCGTCCGTGCCGCAACGGCGCACCGGCTCCGACCAGGTGCCGCGCGAGCTGCGCGCGCTGGGCGTGACGGTGCGGGAGTTCGAGGTGTTCCGGCTGCTGGCGGGCCGGTTGGGGAACAAGGCGATCGCCACCCGGCTGCACATCTCGCCGCGGACCGTGGAGAAGCACGTGGCCAGCCTGATCACGAAGACCGCGCAGCCGGACCGGGAGTCGCTGAGCTCGTTCGCCGCGTCGCTCGGACCCGCCGACCGGCCCTAGTGGCGTGGTGCCGGGTCCGCTACACCTGGTCCGATGAAGATCCTGTTGGCAGTGGCGCTGATGGCGGTCCTGGGCGGTGGGGTGGCGCAGGCGTCGCCCGAACCCGACGTGATGGGCGGCCCCGACGTGACGCGCGGCCCGTGCGGCTACGAGGTGACACCGGACGAGCCGGCCGCGCGCCCTGTGCCGCTCCCCCCGGACCCCCGGCACACGCCGGACCACGGGTACGCGACGGTCCTGCTGGCGACCAACCAGGGTCCGGTGCCGGTGGTGCTGGACCGCGCCCAGGCGCCGTGCACGGTCCAGAGCTTCCTGCACCTGGTGCGGAAGAAGTTCTACGACGACACGACCTGCCACCGGCTGACGGCGTACCCGACGTTGAAGGTGCTCCAGTGCGGCGACCCGTCCGACACCGGTGAGGGCGGCCCCGGCTACAAGTACCGGGACGAGCTGCCGACCGACCTGGCACCCGCGCCGAACGACCCGACCGGCCTGCGCCGCATCTACCCGCGCGGCACCCTGGCCATGGCCAACGCGGGCCCCGACACCAACGGCAGCCAGTTCTTCCTGGTCACCTCGGATTCCGTGCTGCGGCCCAACTACACCGTGTTCGGCCGCATCTCCCCCGCCGGGCTCGCCACCCTGGACAAGGTCGCGGCGGGCGGCATCGCGCCGAACCCGGACAGCCAGGTCGACGGCCGTCCCGCGCTGACCACGGACATCGGGCGGGCCAAGCGCACCGGCTGACGGGTGATCCGCCGACCGGCGATCAGGACGAGGGCGCGGTCACCCGGAGGTCGGCGTTCCAGTCGGTGAAGCGGTGCAGGCTGCGCTGGAAGACGTTGTCCTCCAACGTCTTCAGCACCTGCTCGACCCGCACCGGCAGGTCGCCCGGACCCACCCACACGGTGGCGGACGCGGTGAAACCGGACTCGTAGGCGGCCAGCAGGTGGGAGCGGCGCGTGACGTCCGGCGTCCGCTCCGCCTGCTGCCGCAGGTCGACCAGCATGGTGTAGCGGCGCGTCGGCACGCCGTCGAGCTCCTCGTCGCCCGTGGCCACGATGAGGCTGCCCGCGAGCGACTCCACCACCGACGACGGGTCCACCTCGTCGGGCAGGCCGGCCACCGTGGTGTCCGCCCGAACGGGCGCGCGGTCCGCCAGCCCGAGCTTGGCCCACGAGCCCCCCGACGTCCGGGAGTAGGCGGCGTCCGCCAGCACCACGACCTCGGTGGACGAGTCCTGGCGCAACGACACCAGCCGGCCCTCGCGGGCGCGCAGCAGGTCGCCGGCGAGCGTCACGTGCAGACCGGACAGGGTGGTCTCCGCGTCGAACCGGACCGAGCCCTGCTCGGCGGCGCGGGCGGCGAGGGTCCTGATCAGCACGGCGCTGTCGTCCACGACCGGGCCGAGGGTCGGTGTCGGCAGCTTCGTCCGCTCCGCGCAACCCGCCAGACCGACCACGGCCAGCACCAACGCGACGACGGACCTGCGCATGACACCCCCACTTACGGTGAACGCCACCATCCTCCCCCACCCACGGCGGATCAGGAGTGCGAACCCCGAAAGTCCCTCCGCTACCGTCAGACCCATGCCTTACGTGCTCTCCGTCAACGTCGGTTCCCGCGTCGAGTTCGACCACGCCGCCATCGGCCACACCGGTATCGGCAAGCGCCCGGTGCACGGCCCCGTGGACGTCCAGGCCCCCGGTCCGCGCGGCACGGGCGGCAGCGGCGTCGCCGGTGACCACATCTCCGACATGCGCAACCACGGCGGCAACGACCAGGCCGTCTACGCCTACTCGCGGGAGGAGCTGGACGGGTGGTCGGTGGAGCTGGGCCGCGACCTCGGGCCGGGGCTGTTCGGGGAGAACCTGACCACGGTCGGTGTCGACGTGTCCGGCGCGCTGCTCGGCGAGCGGTGGCGGATCGGGTCGCTGCTGCTCCAGGCGACCAGGCCGCGCATCCCGTGCCGGACGTTCGCCGGCGTGATGGAGGAGCAGGGGTGGGTGAAGAGGTTCACCGCGCGGGGCCTGCCGGGCACGTACTTCCGCGTCGTGGAGCCCGGGACCATCACCGCGGGTGACGAGATCACCGTCGAGCACCGGCCGGACCACGACGTCACGATCGCGCTGGCGTTCCGCGCCCTGACGCTGGAGGCGGAGCTGCTGCCGCGCCTGGCCGCGGCGGGGGACGACCTGCCCGAGGACATGCGGCGCCGGGTCGAGCGGCGGATGTACGACCCGGCGTAGCGGCCCCGCTTGTGCGGCAGACCTCGATCAGCGTCCATTTAGTGGACATCGTGAAGACATTTCGTGTTTCTAGGGTGGGAGGCGACCTGCGCGCAGGACCACGAGGAGCCTTCACCGATGAAGCGTCTGACAGTCGCAGTGGCCGCACTCCTGATGACGGCCCTGCCCGGAACCGCACAAGCCGCGACGGCGACCGGCGGCACCGCGGTGGGCGTCCACAACGCTTACACGCAGCAGACCGCACCGTTCCTGGTCGACGTGCTGGACAAGAAGCCCGGCCTCGTCGAACTGGACGTCTGGACCAACTTCCTGTTCAGCCGCGACTTCCAGGTGGGGCACGACCCGGGCAACGCCAACAACTGCGCCCGCGCCACCGACTACGACCAGTTGCGCACCGGCACCCGCAACCAGAACCTCGCCACGTGCCTGCGCAACATCCGGCTGTGGCACGACCGCAACCCGTCCCACCCGCTGATGGTGCTGAAGGTCGAGTTCAAGAACGGTTTCGACGACCGCGGCGGCTTCGGCCCGGACGAGTTCGACCGGATCGTCGCGGACACGCTCGGCGCGTCGTCGGTGTTCGGACCGGCGCAGCTCATCGGGTCGCACGCCACCTTGGACGCCGCGGCCCGCGCGGGCGCGTGGCCGCACCGCTCGGCGTTGACCGGCAAGTTCGTCATCCTGGTCGAGGTCGGCACGTTCGAGCAGGGCAACCCGTTCGACAACTACGACACCGACCTGGAGTACGCGGACCGGCTGATCTCGGCCCGCAGCAGCGGCGCGCTCGGGTCGGCACTGGCGTTCCCCGCGATCAACGGCGCGTCCCAGTCCGACCCGCGCGTCGGTGACCGCGGCGGCGCCCGTGCGCCGTGGTTCGTCGCGTTCGACGGCGGCGCGTCGTCGTACGCGGGGTGGCCGGGCGAGTCGTACCTGGGCGGCCACTACCTGGTGGTGATGACGGACGCGCACGCCGTGCCACCGGCGATCGACTCCCGCACCCCGTCCGTGTCGGACGCGCAGGCGCGGGTGCGGCAACTGGCAGGCAAGGGCGCGACCATCGTGTCCAGCGACTGGGTCGACCCGGCGATCGTGGGCTACTCGGTCGGCTGACCGGCGTTCGGCCCGCCTCCCGGTCCGGAACGGGGCGGGGCCCGATTTCACGCGTCGGACCCCGCCCTCCGGCTGCTGCCGTTGCGCTCCTACTGCTTCGCCACCAGGGTGAGCACGTCGTACTTGGCCACCGACTCGCCCTTCTGGTTGACCAGGTCGGCGTCCCACCGGACCTCGCCGTACTCCTGGTCCTCCCGCGGCGTGATCTGCTTCGCGGTCAACGTCACGGTCAGCTCGTCACCGGGGAACGTGGGCGTGAGGAACCGCAGGTTCTCCAGCCCGACGTTCGCCAGCACCGGCCCCGGCTCGGGCGACACGAACAGGCCCGCCGCGAACGACACGACCAGGTACCCGTGCGCGACCCGACCGCCGAAGAACGGGTTCGCCGCCGCGGCCTCCTCGTCCATGTGCGCGTAGAACGTGTCGCCGGTGAACCCGGCGAAGTGCTCGACGTCCTCCAGCGTCACGGTCCGCGGCCCGGCGACGACCGCGTCGCCGACCTTCAGCTCCCGCAACGACTTCCGGAACGGGTGCACGTCCGACTCGGTGCGCGGCGCGCCCGCGACCCACCGCCCCGTGACGGCGCTCAGCACCCGCGGGCTCGCCTGGACGGCCGTGCGCTGCATGTGGTGCAGCACGCCGCGGATGCCGCCCATCTCCTCACCGCCGCCCGCCCGGCCCGGTCCGCCGTGGACCAGCGCCGGCAGCGGCGAGCCGTGGCCGGTGGACTCCTTGGCGTCGTCCCGGTCCAGCACCAGGATCCGGCCGTGCCACGGCGACACGCCCAGCACGACCTCGCGGGCGAAGTCCGCGTCGTGCGTGACGACCGAGCCGACCAGGCTGCCCGCGCCCCGTGCGGCCAGCTCCACCGCGTGGTCGACGTCCCGGTAGGCCATCAGCGTGGACACCGGCCCGAACGCCTCCACCTGGTGCGGCTGGGCGTGGTCCGGGTCGGCCTTGAGCAGCATGGGCGACAGGAACGCCCCGCGCTCGGCGTCGGCGTCCACCACGTCCACCCGGTCGGGTGAGCCGTAGACGACCTCGCCGACCTCCAGCAGCGCCTTCAGCGACCGCCGGACCTCCTCGCGCTGCTCCAGGCCCGCCAGCGCGCCCATCCGCACGCTCTCGTTGGCGGGGTTGCCGATGACGACCTTCGCCAGGCGTGCGCTCGCCGCGTCCGCGACGGCGTCGACGAGGGAGGCGGGTACCAGGGCGCGCCGGATCGCGGTGCACTTCTGGCCTGCCTTGACCGTCATCTCGCTGACGAGCTGCTTGACGAACAGGTCGAACTCGGGCGTGCCCTCGACCGCGTCCGGGCCGAGGATCGAGCAGTTCAGCGAGTCCGCCTCGGCGTTGAAGCGCACGCTGTTGCGCACCACGGCGGGGTGCGTGCGCAGCACCTGGGCGGTGGACGCGGAGCCGGTGAAACCGACCAGGTCCTGGGCGGTCAGGTGGTCCAGCAGGTCGCCCGCGCTGCCGGTGACGAGTTGCAGCGAGCCTTCCGGCAGCAGGTCGGCGGCGAGCATCAGCTCGACCAGCTTCTCGGTGACGTAGGCGGTCGGGGAGGCCGGCTTGATCAGCGACGGCACGCCCGCGATGAACGCCGGGGCGAACTTCTCCAGCGGGCCCCACATGGGGAAGTTGAAGGCGTTGATCTGCACCGCGACGCCCCGCAGCGGGGTGGCGATGTGCTGGCCGACGAACGTTCCACCGCGGCTCAGCGGCTCCACCGCGCCGTCCACGTAGACGGTGTCGTTGGGCAGTTCGCGCTTGGCCTTGCTCGCGTAGCCGAACAGGACGCCGATGCCGCCGTCCACGTCGATCAGCGAGTCGGTCTTGGTCGCACCCGATCGGGCGGAGAGGGCGTACAGCTCGTCGCGGTGTTCACGCAGGTGTGACGCCAGGGCCTTGAGCAGGGCCGCGCGCTGGTGGAACGTCAGCTCCCGCAGCGCCGGGCCGCCGACGCGCCTGCCGTGGTCCAGGGCCGCCGCCATGTCGATCCCCTGCGACGAGATCCGGGCGAACTCCTCGCCGGTCACGGCGTCGTGGAGGGGTGTGCCCTCCGCGGACGAGGCGTGCCAGCGTCCGGACACGTAGCTGCGCAGCATGGACATCGGGTGTCGACCTCCTTGTCGGGCCGGTGGGTGTCCCGGCATGTCGACAGTAAAGCGCCCCTACTTTCATCGTGACTTGATTAAAGCCTATGGAGTAAGTTCCAGCCTGGCCGTCGCCAGAGTGAAGGGAGTGTCGATGAGGACACGAGTGATGGTGGGCGCGGTAATACTCGCCTTCAGCGGGCTGGCCGTGCCCGCCGCGCAAGCCGCACCGGCAACGGGTGCCTCCGCCGACGTGGGCACGATGGCGGTCACCTTCGCCGAGGAGTTCAACGGCCCGGCGGGTTCGAGGGTCGACGCCTCCAAGTGGAACACGGAGGTCGGCGACAACAACGGTGCCAACCGCGAACACCAGTACTACACGACATCGGCGAGCAACGCGGCGATGGACGGCGCGGGCAACCTGGTGATCACCGCCCGCCGTGAGAACCCCGGCAACTACAACTGCTGGTACGGCCGCTGCCAGTACACGTCGGCCCGGATCAACACCGCGGGCAAGTTCACCACGACCTACGGCAAGGTCGAGGCGCGGATGAAGATGCCGCGCGGCAAGGGCATCTGGCCCGCGTTCTGGATGCTCGGCCAGGACATCAACTCCGGCAACCCGTGGCCGAACAGCGGCGAGATCGACATCATGGAGTTCCTGGGCCACGACCTGGACACCGTGTACGGCACCATCCACGGTCCCGGCTACTCGGGCGCCGGCGGCATCGGCATGCCGTTCAACGGGCCGAACTTCGCCGACGGCTTCCACACGTTCGCCATCGAGTGGTCGCCGACCGGCATCTCGTGGTCCGTGGACGGCAACGTCTACCAGCGCCGCACGCCCGCCGACGTCGGCGGCAACCAGTGGGTGTTCAACAAGCCGTTCTTCGTCATCCTGAACCTGGCGGTCGGCGGCGAGTGGCCGGGCTACCCGGACGCGAGCACCGTGTTCCCGCAGCAGTTCGTGATCGACTACGTGCGCGTGTCGACGCTCGACGGCAACCCGCCCGCCGGTGGCGGCCGGATCACCGGTATCGGCGGCAAGTGCGTCGACGTGGCCGGCGCGAACTCCGCCAACGGCACTCCCGTCCAGTTGTGGGACTGCAACGGCACGGCGGCCCAGCAGTGGTCGCGTCCCGGTGACGGCACGATCCGGGCGTTGGGCAAGTGCCTCGACGCGGCGGCGGGCGGCACGGCGGACGGCACGCTGATCCAGTTGTGGGACTGCAACGGGTCCGGTGCGCAGAAGTTCGCGGTGAGCGGCGCGAACGACATCGTCAACATCCAGGCGAACAAGTGCCTGGACGCGCAGAACAACAGTTCCGCCAACGGCACCCGGTTGCAGCTGTGGACCTGCTACGGCACCGCCAACCAGAAGTGGAACGTCGCGTAGCCGAGCGCGGCATGATCGGGACATGCAGACCCTGATCAGAACGGAAGCGGCCAAGGCCGACCGCGAACGCCGACTCTCCCCGGCGGTCGTGGCGGCGCTGGTCGAGGCGGGCGCGACGCGGATGCTCGCGCCCGCCTCCCTCGGCGGCGGTGAGGTGGACCTGCCGTCGTGGGCGGTGGCGATCGAGGACCTGGCCCGTGCCGACGGCTCGGCCGGGTGGACCGCGATGACGACCAGCGCGACGTCGTCCCTGGCCTGGTACCTGCCACCGGACACGGCCGCCGAGGTGTTCGGCTCGCCGACGTCGGTGGTGGCCGGCACCGCCGCCCCGCTGGGCCGGGCGGTGGCGGCGGACGGCGGGCACCACGTCACCGGACGTTGGGGCTGGGGCAGCGCGGTGCCGCTGTGCGACTGGGTGGTCGGCGGCGTGATGACCCCGGGCGGGCCGCGCCTGATGCTCTTCCCGTCAGCCGACGTGACGGTGCACGACACCTGGCACGCCGCGGGGCTGCGTGCGACCGAGTCCCACGAGTGGGAGGTCACCGGCGCGTTCGTGCCCGCACGTCGCCAGGTGTGGCCACCGGCCGTGCGGGTGTCCGGTCCCCTGCCGGCGTTCCCGTTCTTCGCGTTCCTGGCCGTGGGCGTGGCGGCGGTGGGGCTGGGGATCGCGGCACGGGCGGTCGAAGAGGTCGAGGCACTGGCCGTGACCAAGACACCGCAGCACGCCCAAGGCCTGCTGGCCGAGCAGGCGGACGTGCAACGCGATCTGGGGGTGGCCGAGGCGCGCCTGTCCGCGGCACGGGCCTTCCTGCACAGCGAGGTGGCGGCCAGGTGGGCCGCGGCGGTAGCCGGACAGCCCAGCACGACGCAGGAGCGGGCGCGCCTGCGCCTGGCGTGCTCGCACGCCGCGACGGAGTCGGCGTCGATCACCCGCCACGCGTTCGACGTGGGTGGGGGCACTTCGGTGTTCGAGGACTCGCCGTTGCAGCGCTGCCTGCGGGACGCCCACGTGGCCGCCCAGCACGCGATGGTGTCCCGCCGCCTGTTCGAGACCTACGGCAAGGTCACACTCGGCGTGCCCACCGACACCACCCGCCTCTGACCGCACTGTTCTGTTCTTCCCCCGTCCCCGTCCCCCGCCCCGCCCTCGAACCGGAATGCGGGACCACCCGACGCCGTTGACCTTGTGGTGAGGCTTTCCGTGCTGGACCGGTCGCGAGTGCGCGCCGGTCACAGCCATGCTGAGGCGCTGCGCGACACGGTCGGGTTCGCTCGGGAGGCGGAACAACTCGGCTACCACCGCTTCTGGGTATCCGAGCACCACGGCGTGCCGGGTGTGGCGGGTTCCGCGCCGACCGTCCTGGCCGCCGCGGTCGCCGCCGCGACGACCCGAATCCGGGTGGGCACCGGCGGCGTGATGCTGCCCAACCACCAGCCGTTGGTCGTGGCCGAGCAGTTCGGTGTGCTGGAGTCCCTGTTCCCCGGCCGGATCGACATGGGTCTGGGACGTTCGGTCGGCTTCATCGAGGCTGTTCGCAAGGCGTTGGGGCACGACAAGGAAGACGCCGCCGAGTTCGGCCCGAGGCTCGCCGAACTGCTCGGCTACTTCACCGGTGACCAGGCCGTGCGCGGCTACCCGGCCGACGGTCTCCGCGTGGCACCGTTCGTCCTGGCGACCGGCGCCGGAGCCCAAGTGGCCGCAGCCCACGGCGTCCCGCTCGTCATCGGCGCGTTCCGAGGCGAAGACGCCATGATCGACGCCATCACCACCTACCGCGCCCACTTCCGCCGCTCGACGTGGGCGACGGACCCGTACGTCGTGGTGTCCTCCACGGTGGCCGTGGCGGACACCACCGAAGACGCCTGGCGCCTCCTGCTGCCGGAAGCGTGGGCGATGGCCTACTCCCGCACCAGAGGCGAATTCCCACCGCTCACGGCGCCGGACGACATCCTCGCCCAGCCCATGACGACCCGCGAACGCACACTGTTCGAGCAGTCGTTGCAGGGACACGTCTACGGCACACCATCGGAAGTCGCCAAGGCCCTCGACACCCTGATCGACCGCACCGGCGCCGACGAGGTCCTGGTCACGACCAGCACCCACGACCGAGCAGCGATGCTCGACTCCTACCGCCAACTAGCCAACCTGTACCGCTGACCACACGCCCACCCAGCCGGACTCGCCATCCCGCTGCCCCGGCCCGGTTGGGCCTGCCTGACCCGCCCCGGCCCGGCCCCGCTCGGCCCGAACCACCTGGCTCGGCCCCACCTGGCTCGTGCCCGGCCCGGCTCGGCCCCACCTGGCCCGGCTCGGCCCCACCTGGCCCGGCTCGGCCCCACCTGGCCCGGCTCGGCCCCACCTGGCTCGACGCGGCTCGGCCCCACCTGGCTCAGCCCCACCTGGCCCGGCTCGACCTGGCCCGGCTCGACCCGACCTGGCTCATGCCCGGCCCGGCCCGGCTCGTGCCCGGCCCGGCTCGCGGGATTAGCTCCCGCCCTCGTCCCCGGTGTCCAAGTCCCCGGCGTCCACGTTCCTCGTGTGCACGTTCCTCGTGTGCGGGTCGCCTGTGTCCCCGTTCCCAGTGGACGCGAGCTGTGCGTGCGTGGTCAGTTCGAACTCGATGAACGCCCCGATCATCGCCCGCCACACCGCCTCCGCGACGGCGGGCTCCAACCCGGCGCCCAGCGCCCGCTCCCGCACCGAGGCCACCACCTGCGCGACCCGATCCGGCGCGCGAACCGCCCGGTCGTCCGACTTGAACGCCGCAGCAGCACGCACCAAACCTTGCCGTTGCGCCAGGAGGCGGACCAGCTCCGAGTCGATCAGGTCGATACCCGCACGCACCTCGGCCAGCGAGGCCGGCGCTGTCAGTGCCCTCGGGGCTGCGTCGGCGGTGGGCTGTGCGGATGATTCGGATTCAGACACATCCTCATCATCCACGACCACCACCGGGCACCTGCTCGACGGCAGGCCCTGGTTGGCAGGCTTCGACGGCCGGACCAGGTCAGTGGTCGGGTTGCTGTCAGTGGCCGGATTGCTGTCAGTGGTCGCGTTGCTGTTCGGCCAGGAAACGCTCGAACTCGGCGCCGAGCTCGTCCGCACTGGGCAGCGGTTGGTCGTCGGGCAGGAGCAGGTTCTCGGAGGCCTCGGAGAACGCGTCGTACTGCCGCTCCAAAGCCTCGACCACCTGCGCCACCTCGGACGACTCCGCCACCTGGCGCGAGATCTCCTCGTCCGTCCGCCGGGCTGCCTCGTTCAAGGCGGCGGCCTGGATGACGAGACCCGTCGCCTTCGTCACCGACTGGAGCAGGCCCGACGCGGCGGCCGGGTAGGTGCCCTGCGCGAGGTAGTGCGGGACGTACGCGGCGAAGCCCATCGCGTCGTAACCGGCCTGTCCGAGCCGGAACTCCAGGAGCGCGGACAGGTTGCCCGGCACCTGCACCCGGCTGAACGGCGAGCCCTCGATGACCAGCTCCGGCCTGGTGGCGTGGGAGATGACCGACAGCTTCCGCGTGTGCGGCACGCCCATCGGGATGCCGTGGAAGCCGACGGCGAGCCGCAGCCCCCAACGCTCGACCAGCGCCAGCACGGCCGCGGTCACCGCCTCCCACCGGCGATCCGGCTCCGGGCCGGTCATCAGCAGGAACGGGGTGCCCACCGCGTCGTGCAGCAGGTGGACGACCAGCTCGGGCGCGTCGTAGGACTCCCACCGGTCGGTGGCATAGGTCATCGTCGGCCGACGGGACCGGTAGTCGATCAGATCGTCGATGTCGAAGCGTGCGACCACCCGATGCTCGTGCACCTCGAGCAGGTGCGCGACGAGCGTCGCGCCCGCCGCACCGGCGTCCATGAAGCCCTCGAAGTGGTGCAGCAGCACCGCTCCGCTCAGGTCCGGGACGTCGGAGTCGACCTCGTACAGGTCCTCCGGCTCCAGCGCCACCTCGTGCCTCCCCACATGCTCACATGCCAGTCCTCCTCTCAGTCAACATCGACCGACCGCTGATCCATTCCCCGATCCCGTCGAGCATCCGGGCGAGGCCGAATTCGAAGAGCGTGTCCAACCTCATGTCCAACTCGGTGCCCACCGCCTGCCGGAACACCGGGAACCTGCCGGTGGCGACGATGTCCAGCAATGCCGGCGCCTGCTGGTCCATCCACTCGTCCCCGGTGATCCCGGTGTGCCGCCGATGCTCGGCTTCAGGCTCGATGTTGACCGCGACACCTCGCACGTAACCGAACACCGTCACCGCGGCGTGCATCCTCTCCTCCAGGCTCAGCCCCTTCCCCTCGAGCGCGCTCAACACCCACTCGGTGTGCGCAACCGCGCTGGGCAGCAGTTGCGGCCTGGTCATCGACATGGCCGGAGCCAGCCAGGGATGCTCCTGGAACAGCCTCCACAGCAACCTCGCGGACGCCTCCAGTCGCTCCCGCCAGGTCTCCGGCGCCGGGTCCGGCAGATCCTCCTTCCGCAACACGTGGTCGATCATCCGGAGGACGAGTTCGTCCTTGTTCTCGACGTGCCGGTACAACGACATGGTCGCCACGCCCAGCTGTGACGCCACCCGCCGCATCGACACCCCGTCGAGCCCTTCCGCGTCGGCGACGCGGACCGCCGCGAGGACCAGTCGCTCGCCGGTCAGGTCGGTCTCCTGCGCCCGCGGTCGCGCAGTGTCCCCACCTTCCGACGAAACGACCGTCCCCACGCCGGCCACGGAGCGAACGACGCCTTCTGTCCGCAGGGTGAACAGGGCCTTGGTCGCCGTGGCCATCGCGACGTTCCACTCGACCTTGATCTCGCGCGTCGAGGGCACTCGATCACCGGGTCGCAGCTCGCCCGACTCGATCCGATCGCGGATTTCGCGCGCTATCCGCTGGTAGATCGCGTCAGTCATGACCGCCTCCTCGAATGTAGTGCACTGGAGTCTAGCGCACTAGTGCACTATCGAGTGATTGACCACGTGAGACAGCGATGTACGCTGTACGCATGAACACCGTACTGATTTCCGGTGCCAGCATCGCCGGCCCCACGCTCGCCTACTGGCTGCACCACCACGGCTTCACCCCGACCGTCGTCGAGCGGGCGCCCGCGCCCCGGGCCGGCGGCCAGGCGGTCGACCTGCGCGGCACGGCCCGTGAGGTCGCCGGGCGGATGGGCATACTCGACGCAATCCGCGCCGCACACACGGGCGCGAGAGGCATGGCGTTCGTGAACTCGGCGGGCAAGCGCACCGCGACCATGGCACCGGACACGACGGGCGACTCGGGCGGCGCGATCGCGGAGCTGGAGATCCTGCGGGGCGATCTGGTCCGCATCCTCCACGAAGCGACCGCGACCGGGGTCGAGTACGTCTTCGACGACAGCATCACCTCGCTCACCGAGACCGCGCACGGCGTGGAGGTGACTTTCGAGCGGGGCGAGCCACGCACGTTCGACCTCGTGGTCGGCGCGGACGGGCTGCACTCCAAGGTGCGGTCGCTGGCGTTCGGCCCGGAGTCGGAGTTCGCGCACGACCTCGGGGCCTACATCTCCACCTTCGGCACCACCCGGCGGGAAGACTTGGACGGGTGGCAGCTGCTGCACACCGTGCCCGGTCGCACGGCAGGCATCTACCCCACCCCAGGCGGCGCGGCCAAGGGCATGTTCGTGTTCGCCTCACCCCCGGTGGAGCACGACCGACGGGATGCGTCGAGGCAGCGCGAGCTGGTCGCCGAGGCGTTCGCGGACGGCGGCTGGGAGGTGCCCGGACTGCTCGGTGACATGCGGGACGCACCCGACTTCTACTTCGACCGGCTCTGCCAGATCCGGATGGACAGCTGGTCGCGCGGGCGGATCGCGCTGCTGGGTGACGCGGCCTTCTGCGCGTCGCCGATGGCGGGGAACGGCACGAGCATGGCGTTGGTCGGCGCGTACGTCCTCGCAGGCGAACTGGCCACCGCGCCGGACCACCAGGCGGCGTTCAGGCGCTACGAGGAGGAGATGCGGGAGTACGTGGCGCGGTGCCAGAAGTTCGCGCTGGGCGGGGTCGACAGCTTGATGCCGAAGTCCCGGATGTTCATCCGCATGCGTGACTTAACCCTGCGCGCCGTCCCGCACATCCCGGGTGGGGAGAAGCTGTTCGGGGGTCTTCAGAAGATCGCGAACACCGTGTCGCTGAAGGAGTACCGACCGCGGAGCTTGACCTCCAGCTGACTCCAGGTCTTACGTTCCGGGCATGGACATGGAAACCACCGCCTGGATGTCGCTGTACCACGTGGCGAACGCGCAGGACGACAAGCGGCCGTTCTCCGTCGCCACCCTCCGCCGCATCTGGGTGTTCGCCCAGCCACACCGCAAGCGGCTGGGCCAGTACCTCGGGTTGAGCGTGGCGGTGGCGGTGCTGGCCGTGGCGACGCCGGTCCTCGCGGGCCGGATCGTGGACGCGATCGTCAACGGCTCGACGTACGACGTGGTGCTCGGGCTCGCGGGCCTGATCGCGGGCATCGCGATCGTCGAGGCGGCGCTGGGCCTGCTGACGCGGTGGTTGTCGGCGAGCATCGGCGAAGACCTGATCCTGCAACTGCGGACCACGGTCTTCGACCACGTGCAGCGGATGCCGATCGCGTTCTTCACCCGCACCCGGACCGGGGCGCTGGTGAGCCGGCTCAACAACGACGTGATCGGCGCCCAGCGGGCGTTCAGCGACACGCTGTCCAGCGTGGCGGGCAACCTGGTCACGTTGGTGCTGACCCTGGTGGTGATGGTCAACCTGTCGTGGCAGATCACCCTGCTCGCGCTGGTGTTGCTGCCGGTGTTCGTGATCCCGGCGCGGCGGATGGGTTCCCGTCTGGCGCGGCTGGAGCGCGAGGCGGCCAACCACAACGCGACGATGAGCACGCAGATGACCGAGCGGTTCTCGGCGCCGGGCGCGACGCTGGTGAAGCTGTTCGGCCGGCCCGCGCACGAGTCGTCGGAGTTCGCGCAGCGGGCACGTCGGGTGCGGGACATCGGTGTGCGCACGGCGATGGTGCAGACCGTGTTCCTCACGGCGCTGACGCTGGTGTCGGCACTGGCGTTGGCCGTGGTGTACGGGCTGGGCGGGTTCTACGCGCTGCGCGGCGAGTTGGACCCGGGTTCGGTGGTGGCGCTGGCGTTGCTGCTGACCAGGCTGTACGCCCCGCTCACCGCGCTGGCCAGCGCTCGGGTCGAGGTGATGAGCGCGCTGGTGAGCTTCGAGCGGGTGTTCGAGGTGCTCGACCTGAAGCCGTTGATCACCGAGAAGCCCGACGCGGGGTCCGTGCCGGACGGGCCGGTGTCGGTGGAGTTCGAGAACGTCCGGTTCGCGTACCCGTCGGCGGACAAGGTGTCCCTGGCGTCGTTGGAGGAGGTCGCGGTGCTCGACAGCCGCGGTGGAGTGGAGGTGTTGCACGACGTGTCGTTCCGGGCCGAACCGGGCCAGGTGGTGGCGTTGGTCGGCTCGTCGGGTGCGGGGAAGTCCACCATCGCCTCGCTGCTGCCCCGGCTGTACGACGTGGACTCGGGCGCGGTGCGACTGGCCGGTGTGGACGTCCGGGACCTGTCGGCCGACTCGGTCCGCGACGTGCTGGGCATGGTGACCCAGGACGGTCACCTGTTCCACGAGTCGATCCGGTCGAACCTGCTCCTCGCGCAGCCTTCGGCGACCGAGGAAGAGCTGTGGGACGTGCTGGGGCGGGCGCGGCTGGCCGACCTGGTCGAGTCGCTGCCGGACGGGCTGGACACGGTGGTCGGTGAGCGCGGCTACCGGTTGTCCGGTGGCGAGCGGCAGCGGTTGACGATCGCCCGACTGCTCTTGGCCAAGCCCCGCGTGGTGATCCTGGACGAGGCCACCGCGCACCTGGACTCCACGTCGGAGGCCGCGGTGCAGGCAGCGTTGGGTGAGGCGCTGGCCGGGCGGACGGCAGTGGTGATCGCGCACCGGCTGTCGACGATCCGGGCAGCCGACCTGATCCTGGTGGTCGAGGACGGTCGGGTGGTGGAACGCGGCACCCACACCGCTCTGCTGGCTGCGGGCGGCCGTTACGAAGAGCTGTACCGGACCCAGTTCGCAGAGGAGGCGCACAGGGTGTAGACCGCACGGCTCGCGCTTCGGCCGGCACGGCGCTGCCCAGGGTCCGACGTCAGTCGACCGTCGAGTCGCGACGGTCGACGGTCGACGGGGTCAGTCGTCAGTCGTGGGCAGTGGTGGGACGGGCGCGGGCGGTGCTGGGGCGAAATGGTCGATGTCGCCCAAGGCGTCCTCGGCTGTGCCGCCCAGGACCGGGTCGGGCAGGAGGGCGCGCAAGGTCGGCACCACAGTGCTTCGGGTGATCTTGCCGTGGATGCGTGCCAGGTGACCGAGGCAGGTCACGGCCAGGCGACGCAGGTCGAGGTCGTACTTCGGGTCCAGGTGGTCGAGCAGGACCGGTTCGACCCACTCGCCGTCGGGGTCGTCGTAGGTCAACTCCAGTAGCGCCGGGTTCGCCACACCCGCGTCATCCGACTCGATGGCCGCGAGCATTTCGGCACGCCAGCGCTCGTCGATGTCGACGGTGGCGTCGAGGGCAACGGCGTCGGCGTCGGTGGCAGCGGCAGCGGCAGTGTCGGCAGCGGCAGTGTCGACAGCGGCAGTGTCGACAGCGGCAGTGTCGACAGCGGCAGTGTCGACAGCGGCAGTGTCGACAGCGGCAGTGTCGACAGC
>NZ_JNXC01000023.1 GCF_000716595.1 Saccharothrix sp. NRRL B-16314 | reverse complement strand
GGGGAACACCCGGTCCCATTCCGAACCCGGTAGTTAAGCCTTCCAGCGCCGATGGTACTGCACTCGTGAGGGTGTGGGAGAGTAGGACGCCGCCGAACATTCTTCCCTGAAAGGGCTTGTGGTTGGGGGCACATTGATTTGTGCTCCAAACCGCAAGCCCTTTCGGCGTGTCCACAGTAGGAGGAGCTAGTGCCCAGGTTCGGGGATCGACCCGGCGACCGTCAGCGTGGCCAGGGAGACCGACCGCGCCGATCCGACGACGGTGGCCGTGCCCAGGGAAATCGCAAGCCGACCGCGAGCAGTGGCGGTGGCCGTGACGCGCGCGGGTCGGGTGACCGGGCGACCGGTGGACCGCGTCGCGACGACCGGCCCGGCAACGACCGGTACCGCAGCGCTGACAAGCCGCGCGGCGGCGACCGGCGAGATGACAACCGAGGCGAGCGGCCTCGCTACGACAAGCCCCGTGACGACCGTGGCGCGGCTCCGCGCCGGGACGACAACCGGGGTGGGGGCTTCCGCCGGGATTCCGGTGAGCGCCCCCGCTATGACAAGCCTCGTGACGATCGCGGCAGCGCGCCGCGTCGCGACGACCGCACCGGTGACCGGGGCGGGTTCCGGCGCGATGACAGCCGTGGCGAGCGGCCTCGTTACGACCGTGGTTCCGCTGATCGCGGTGCGCCCCGTGGGGCCGACCGCGGTGGTGAGCGCTCCAGCTACCCGCGCCGGGACGACCGACCGAGTGGCGGCTACCAGCGCCGGGACGACCGGTCCGGTGGCGACCGCACCGGTGGTTACCCGCGTCGGGATGACCGGCCGAGCGGTGACCGTGGTGGGTTCCGCAAGGACGACCGCGGTGGCGAGCGCAGCAGCTACCCGCGCCGGGATGACCGTCCGAGTGGCGAGCGGACCAGCTACCCGCGCCGGGATGACCGGCCAAGCGGTGAGCGCAGCAGCTACCCCCGTCGTGACGACAGGGCCGGCGGCGGGCGTCCGAGCAGCGGTGGCGGTTACCCGCGTCGGGACGACCGACCCAGCGGCGACCGCGGTGGGTTCCGCAAGGACGACCGTGGCGGCGAGCGCAGCAGCTACCCGCGCCGGGACGACCGGCCGAGCGGTGAACGGACCAGCTACCCGCGTCGCGACGACCGGCCGAGTGGTGAGCGCAGCAGCTACCCGCGCCGGGATGACCGTCCGAGTGGTGAGCGGACCAGTTACCCGCGTCGGGATGACCGTCCGAGTGGTGACCGCAGCAGCTACCCCCGTCGCGACGACCGTTCCGGCGGCGAGCGCAGCAGCTATCCCCGTCGGGACGATCGGCCGAGTGGCGAGCGGACCAGCTACCCGCGCCGCGACGACCGTGGTGGCACTGGGCGTCCGAGCAGCAGCAGCGGCGGCGGTTATCCGCGGCGGGACGATCGGCCGAGTGGTGACCGCACCGGTGGTTACCCGCGTCGGGATGACCGGCCGAGCGGTGACCGTGGTGGGTTCCGCAAGGACGACCGCGGTGGTGAGCGGCCGAGTTACCCGCGTCGTGATGACCGTGGTGGCGAGCGCACCGGTGGTCACCAGCGTCGGGATGACCGGCCTCGCTACGACAAGCCGTCGCATGACCGGCCTGCGTACGACAAGCCGAGTGACGACCGTCGGGACGCCCGCAGCCGTGATCGGGCCGCGAGGTTCCAGGACCGGGTTGCGCAGGCCGATGACCCGCAGGTCACCAAGGACACCGAGGTCACCGAGGGAACTGCTGCCGACGAGGCCGTGACCGACGCTGTTGTGACCGACGCGGCTGTTGTCGACGCGGCGGTGACCGAGGCGGCTGAGGTCGGCGAGGCGGTGACCGAGGCGGCTGAGGTCGGCGAGGCCGAGGACCAGGACGAGACCGACGGCGAAGCAGAGACCGAGGCTGAGGCTGGGGTCGACGCTGAAGCTGAAGCTGAGGCCGACGCTGAGGCTGATGGGACTGGGGCCGGCGAGCTGGACGCGCCTGCGGCGGCCGAGAGGGCTGTGGCGCCCGAGTCCGACGAGCCGGTGTTCGTGCGGACCCGTACGCCTGAGGTGCCTGAAGGCGCCGACATCATCGCGCTCGACCCCGAGGTCAAGCAGGAGCTGCGCGGGCTGCCCAAGGGTCTCGCCGAGATCGTCGGTCGGCACCTCGCGGCGGCGGGCATGCTGATCGACAGCGAGCCCGAGCTGGCGCTGGAGCACGCGCGGTACGCGCGGTCGAAGGCGGCGCGGGTCGCGGTGGTTCGCGAGGCCGCCGGGCTGACCGCGTACCACGCGGGCGAGTGGGCCGAGGCGTTGTCCGAGCTTCGCGCCGCGCGTCGCATGTCGAACAGCACCGGGCACGTCGCGGTGATGGCGGACTGCGAGCGGGCGCTGGGGCGTCCGGAGCGGGCGATCGAGCTGGCACGTGAGGCGCAGGCGTCGACGCTGGCCCCCGAAGAGGCGGTGGAGCTGCGGATCGTCGCGGCCGGCGCCCGTCGGGACATGGGCCAGCTGGACGCGGCCGTGGTGGCCCTGCAGGGCGACGACCTGGACGAGAAGCGGCGTGAGCCGTGGAGCGCCCGGCTGTTCTACGCCTACGCGGACAACCTGGAGGCCGCGGGCCGCACCGACGAGGCCGTCAAGTGGTTCCTCAACGCGGCCCAGGCGGACGACGACAACGAGACCGATGCCGCCGAGCGGGCGTTCGACCTGAGCCCGCAGGAGTGAGCTCGCGGGCGTGAGCGCCGAACCGGCGTGAACCCCGAAGTCGCAACACAAGTCACACCTGAAGGCTCGGCGCCACCCGGCGCCGAGCCTTCAGACTGTCCACCAGGACACCGCGAACGGAGACGCCTGTGCTGCTGGCCCGCTACGACGCCCTGCTGCTGGACCTCGACGGAACGGTCTACCGGGGCCGGGAAGTCGTCCCGGGCGCGGTGGAGGCGGTCGCCGCCGCCCGTGAGCACGGCACCGGCATCCGGTTCGTCACGAACAACGCGTCCCGCTCGCCGGAAGCCGTCGCCGAGCACTTGAACGAGCTGGGCTTCCACGCCGCGCTGGACGAGGTGAGCACGAGTGCCCAGGCGGGCGCGGCGATGCTGCTGGACCTGGTGCCCGCCGGTACCACCGTGCTGGTCCTCGGCACGGACGCGTTGGCGGAGCAGGTGCGGCTGCGCGGGTTCCAGCCCACGGACCGCGCCGACGACGCCCAGGCCGTGGTGCAGGGTTTGTCGCAGGACCTGGGGTGGCGTGAGCTGGCCGAGGCGTGCGTCGCGATCCGCAACGGCGCGCACTGGGTCGCCTGCAACGTGGACGCGACGCTGCCCACCGAACGCGGTCTGCTGCCGGGCAACGGTTCCCTGGTCGCCGCCCTGAAGACGGCTACCGGCGTGGAACCGCTGGTGGCGGGCAAGCCGGCGACGCCGTTGCTGGAGCAGGCGGCGAAGTCCGCGGGCGCGCAACGGCCGCTGGTCGTGGGCGACCGGCTGGACACGGACATCGCGGGCGCGGTGCACGCGGGCATGGACTCGTTGCTGGTGCTCACCGGCGTGTCCACGGAGGCGGAGGCGCGGAGCCTGCCCGAGGAGCTTCGGCCGACCTACGTGGCTGCCGACTTGTCGGTCCTGTTTCGGCTACCTTGAATCCCGTGAGCTTCGAGGTTCCCCTTCCCGGCCCGCCGCGTGATCCCGTGGTCGGGATCGACGACGCCCTGGCCGGTCTCGACGGGCTGGATCAGCTCGACGTGGTCGAGCACGTGGCCCGGTTCGACGACGCGCACACGGCGTTGACCGCCGCGTTGTCCACCATCGACAAGGTCTGACCGGTGCCGCGCAGGGCTCGGCTGGACGCCGAACTGGTCCGCCGCGGGCTGGCCAGGTCACGGGAGCACGCGAGCCAACTCGTCGCCGAGGGCAAGGTGACCGTGCGGGGCACGGTGGCCACGAAACCCGCGACCGCCGTCGAGCTGGACACCGCGCTGGTGGTCCGGGAGACCGACGACCCGAACTACGCCTCGCGGGGCGCGCACAAGCTGGTCGGCGCGCTGGAGGCGTTCGAGGCGGTGGCGGTCGAGGGCAGGCGCTGCCTGGACGCGGGCGCGTCGACGGGCGGGTTCACCGACGTGCTGCTGCGCGCGGGGGCACGGCAGGTCGTCGCGGCCGATGTGGGTCGGGGGCTGCTGGACTGGCGGTTGCGCACCGACGACCGGGTCGTGGTCAAGGACAAGACGAACGTGCGGTCGTTGACCCGTGAGGACATCGGTGGTCCGGTCGACCTCGTCGTGGCCGACCTGTCGTTCATCTCGTTGCGGCTGGTGCTGCCCGCGCTGGCCGCGTGCCTCGACGAGGGCGGCGACCTGGTGCCGATGGTGAAGCCCCAGTTCGAGGTCGGCAAGGACCGGCTCGGTTCGGGCGGTGTGGTGCGGGACCCGGAGTTGCGCGCCGAGGCGGTGCTGGACGTGGTCGCGTCCGCGGCCGGGCTCGGCCTGCGGCTGCACGGGGTCACCGCCAGCCCGCTGCCCGGACCGTCGGGCAACGTCGAGTTCTTCGTCTGGCTGCGCCGGGGCGAGCCCCTGGACGCCGCGGACGCCACCGCGCTCGTGCGCGCCGCCGTAGCGGAAGGGCCCCAGTGAACGCCTCCTCACTGAACGCGTCGGTGTCCGGGAACCCGGCGACGCGGGAGATCCTGCTGGTCGTCCACACCGGACGGCGCAGCAACGTGCTGGTGGCCCAGGAGGTCGCGGCGCGGTTCGCGGCGGGCGGGGTGAGGCTGCGGGTGCTGGAGGACGAGGCGCCCGAGCTGGACCCGTCGTGCTTCACGCAGGTGGTGCCGGCCGACGAGAAGGCCGCGGAGGGCGCGGAACTGGTGTTCGTGCTCGGCGGTGACGGCACGCTGCTGCGCGCGGCCGAGTTGGCGCGGGCGGCGGGTGTGCCGGTGCTGGGGGTGAACCTGGGCCGGGTCGGTTTCCTGGCCGAGGCGGACTCGGACGCGCTGTACGAGGCGATCACGCACGTCGTCGACCGCGACTACGAGGTCGAGGAGCGGATGACGGTCGACATCACGACGTCGGTGAACGGCGACGTGCTGGAGAGCACGTGGGCGCTCAACGAGGCCAGCGTGGAGAAGAGCACGCGGGAACGCATCCTGGACGTGGTGGTGGAGGTGGACGGCCGGCCGGTGTCGGCGTTCGGCTGCGACGGCGTGCTGGTGGCCACCCCGACGGGGTCGACGGCGTACGCGTTCTCGGCGGGCGGGCCGGTGGTGTGGCCGGACGTGCAGGCGCTGCTGGTGGTGCCGAGCAACGCGCACGCGCTGTTCGCGCGGCCACTGGTCGTGTCGCCGGGGTCCGTGGTGGCGTTGGAGGTCGACCCGGAGGGGCATCCGGCGGTGCTGTGCGCGGACGGCCGCCGCACGGTGAACCTGCCGCCGGGCGCGCGGGTCGAGGTGGTCGGTGGCCGGACCCCGTTGCGGCTGATCAGGCTGCGGCAGGGACCGTTCACGGATCGGCTGGTGGAGAAGTTCGGGCTGCCGGTGCAGGGGTGGCGCGGCCCGTCCGCCGGCTGACGTTCGACCTGAAGATCAAGTGGGGCGCACCGGCCCCCGAGCACACGCTTTGTCCGTGTCGCCCAGTAGTGTTCGGCACGTGCTGGCCGAGATGCGCATCCAGGGCCTCGGTGTGATCGACGAGGCCACCCTTGAGCTCGACGCGGGTTTCACCGTGGTGACGGGTGAGACCGGTGCGGGCAAGACGATGGTCGTGACCGGGCTCCACCTCCTGGGCGGTGGCCGGGCCGAAGCGTCCCGCGTGCGCAACGGCGCGGACAAAGCGGTGGTGGAGGGGCGGTTCAACGCGCCCGCGGGCAGTCCGGCGGCGAAGGTCGCCGAGGAGGTCGGCGGCGAGCCGGACGACGACGGCAGCGTGATCGCGATCCGCACCGTCGGCGCCGACGGACGTTCCCGCGCCCACCTCGGCGGCCGTTCCGTGCCGGTCGGGGTGCTGGCCGAGCTGGCCGAGCAGCTGCTCGCGGTGCACGGGCAGAACGACCAGCTGCGGCTGCTGCGACCCACCGAGCAGCGCGCGGTGCTGGACCGGTTCGCCGGTGACGAGGTGGCCGAGCCGCTGCGCGCGTACCGGAAGGTCCGCGACGAGTGGCTGCGGGTGGCGACGGAGCTGACCGAGCGCACCGCGAGGTCGCACGAGCTGGCCCGCGAGGCCGAGATGCTGCGGCACGGCCTGGCCGAGATCACCGCGGTCGACCCGAAACCTGGTGAGGACGAGGAGCTGGTCGCCGAGGCGCGCCGGCTCGCCGACGCCGACCAGTTGCGCGAGTCCGCGTCCGGCGTGCAGTACGCGGTGGCGGGCTCACCGGACGGCGACCCGGACGCGCCCGGCGCGATGGGGCTGATCGGGGAGGCCCGGCGGCGGCTGGCGGCGTCCGACGACCCGCAGCTGCGCGGGATGGAGTCGCGGCTGGTGGAGGCGGAGACGCTGCTGGCCGACGTGGGCGCGGAGATCGCCTCGTACCTGGAGCACCTGGACGCCGACCCGGCGCGGCTGGAGCAGGTGCTCGCCCGCCAGGCCGAGCTGAAGTCGTTGACCCGCAAGTACGCGGCGGACGTGGACGGTGTGATCGCGTGGGCGCAGGACGCGTCGTCGCGGCTGTCCGGGCTGGACACGTCGGACGAGGCGTTGGCGGCGTTGGCCGCGCGGCGCGACGAGCTGGCCGTGGAGCTGGCCGGGTACGCGCGGCAGGTCACCACCGAGCGGGTCGCGGCGGCGGAGGAGCTGGGTCGGGCGGTGTCCGACGAGCTGACCGGGCTGGCCATGCCGCACGCCACGGTGGAGGTCGCGGTGCGGCCCCGGGTCGCCGAGCAGGGTGATCCGCAGGCCGTCGAGGTGGACGGGCAGCGGTTGCACGCGGGCTCGGGCGGTGTGGACGACGTGGAGCTGCGGTTGATCGCGCACCCCGGCGCGCCCGCGCTGCCGGTGCACAAGGGCGCGTCCGGTGGTGAGCTGTCCCGGGTGATGCTGGCGCTCGAGGTCGTGCTGTCGCACTCCGACCCGGTGCCGACGCTGGTGTTCGACGAGGTCGATGCGGGTGTCGGCGGTCGGGCGGCGGTGGAGGTCGGTCGTCGGCTGGCCCGGTTGGCGCGCAGCCACCAGGTCATCGTGGTGACGCACCTGCCGCAGGTCGCGGCGTTCGCGGACCGTCACCTGGTGGTGGACAAGACGGCGGACGGCGTGCTGACGCGCAGCGGTGTGCGGAAGTTGGACGAGTCGCAGCGGGTGGTCGAGCTGGCCCGGATGCTCGCGGGCATGGATTCGACGGACACCGGTCGGGCGCACGCCGAGGAGTTGTTGGCGGCGGCGAAGGCGGACAAGGAGAGCGTGCCGGTGGTGCGCCGCAAGGTGCGCAAGAAGTGAGCCGGAGACTCCTTGGGGTCCTGCTGCTCGTGGTGTCCGCGGCGGTGGCCGTGATCGGCACGTTCCTGCCGTTGATGTGGGAGGGCAGCGAGTTCGGCCTCCGCGGGGAGGCCTCGGTCGGGGTCAGCACGACGTCGTGGCGCTTCACCTCGGATGCCGGCGGGCTGGACATCGACCTCCTGCTGGGGCAGAGCCCCCAGTTCGGGGTGCCGATCGTCCTCGCGGCGGTGCTGCTGGTGGTCGCGGCTGTGCTCGTGTTCCTGCCCGAGCACCAGCGGCTGGCCGCCCGGTACACGGCGGTCGGCGGCGCGGGTCTGCTCGTGGGTGCGGTGTCGGCGACGGGCGCGGTGGTCGTGGCCGCGGTGTCGCAGGACGACGAGGTCCCGCTGGACAGCTACGCGGAGCACGTCCGCGAGGGCACCTGGGCGTTGGTCGCGGCGGCGGTGGTCGCGATCGTCGGCACGGTGCTGATCCACAGCCGGCGCGTGGTCGCCGCGGACGGGCCGGTGGTGCACCGGGTCGACGGCGTGGACGAGGCGATGGACACCCCGCCGTTCGGTCTGCGGGTGGTCGAGATCGCGCCGATCCCCGAGACCACGGGGGAGAAGTGAGCAGACGGCTGTTCGGTGCGGTGCTGCTGCTGGTGGCCGGTGTCGCGGCGGTGGTCGGCACGTTCCTGCCGCTGTACTGGCAGGGCGCACCCGTCGGGACGATGGAGCCGCGGGGGGTCGTTTCGTCCTGGAAGGTGGAGTTCCAGAACGTGAGGTCGGAGTTCGTCGACGTCACGCCCTGGAAGGTCCCCCAGTTCGGGGTGCCGATCGTCCTCGCGGCGGTGCTGCTGGTGGTCGCGGCGGTGCTCGTGCTCCTGCCCGAGCACCAGCGGCTGGCCGCCCGGTACACGGCGGTCGGCGCGACGGGCGTGCTGGCCGGCTCGGTCGCGGCGACGGGGGCGTTCGTGGTGTCGGTGGTCGGCAACACGCCTCCGGCCGACGACTCCGGCGCCCGCTCCGGTGGGGCGGGCGAGGGTGTCCTGGTGCTCGTGGCGGCGGCACTGGTCGCGCTGGTCGGCGTGGTGCTGATCCACGGCCGCCGCGCCGAGTCCCGGCCCGGGGGACCGGTGGTGTACCGGGTGGACGACGGCGGCGACGAGGACCTGGACACCCCGCCGTACGGCATCCCGGTGGTCGAGTTCGAGCCGATCCACGACACTGGGCACGAGCGGCCCGCCGACGGGCCGGACCACACGAGGTAGCACCGCGGGTCGACGTGACGGCGGTGCGCCGACTGGCGTCACCCTACCGGGCGAATCCGTCCACTGTGGAATGGTGACGGCACTGACCAGCCCGGATTCGTTCGGCGTGTTGCCTGTGGAACCGCGCATGACGTGAGTCACCATCGGTTCATGAAGCTCTCCGGGTTGCTCGGCCGCGCGAACCACGAACTGCCAGGGGTCACCGGCGTGGCGCGGGTCGACCGTCGTTCGGGCGACCTGCTGCGCCGGCTGAGTCCCGGTGACGTCGCGGTCCTCGACCACGTCGACATCGACCGCCGCACGGCCGAGGCCCTGGTGCACGCCGGGGCGGTGGGCGTGGTCAACGTGTCGTCGTCCATCTCCGGCCGGTTCCCGAACCTCGGCCCGGAACTGCTGGTCGAGGCGGGCATACCGCTGATCGACGGCGTCGGCACGTCGGTGCTGCGCGACCTTCGGGACGGCACGAAGGTCCGCCTGCACGAGGGCGCTGTCTTCGTCGGCGGCAAGGAGGTCGCGCGCGGCGCCGAACAGACCGCCGAGTCGATCGCCGACGCGATGATCGAGGCCAAGGCGGGCATGGCCGCGCAGCTGGAGGCGTTCTCCGCGAACACCATCGAGTTCCTGCGCCGGGAACGCGCGCTGATCCTCGACGGCGTCGGCGTGCCCGAGCTGTTCGTGCCGATCCGCGACCGGCAGGTGCTGGTCGTCGCGGGCGGACCACGGCACGCCGAGGAGCTGCGGAAGCTCCGCAAGTACGTCCGGGAGTACCGGCCGGTGCTGATCGGTGTCGACGCGGGCGCGGACACCCTGCACGCGGCCGGGTTCAAGCCGGACGTGATCGTCGGCGACCCGGACACCATCAGCACCGAGACGCTGAGGTCGGGTTCCGAGGTCGTGGTGCCGGCGCAGGTCGACGGCCACGCGCCCGGTTTGGAACGCATCCAGGACCTGGGGATCGGCGCGGTGACGTTCCCCGCGACGGGCAACGCGGAGGACCTGGCGCTGCTGCTCGCGGACGCACACGGGGCGTCGTTGGTGGTGACCGTCGGCCTCCAGGCGGGCCTGCGCGAGTTCCTGGACCGCGGGCACTCCGGGTCCAACCCGTCGACGTTCCTGACCCGGCTGAAGCTGGGCAACAAGCTCGTGGACGGGCACGCCGTGGCCGCCCTGCACCGCAGCCGCGTGTCCTTGGGTGCGATCGCCCTGCTCGTGCTCTCCGCGGTCGTGGTGATGGTCGCCGCGCTCGCCGTGTCCGGGGTCGGCCAGGTCTACGTGGACCTGGCGGCCGGCGCGTTCCGCTCCGTCGTCGACTGGTTCAGGGGGTTGTTCGCGTGATCTCGCTGCGCTACCACATCGTCTCGATCACCGCGGTGTTCCTGGCGCTCGCCGTCGGGGTGGTGCTCGGCTCCACCGCCATCAGCGGTCGGCTGCTGTCCGGGCTCAACGACGACAAGAGCGCGTTGGGCGAGGAGGTCTCCGCGCTGCAGGCCGAGCGCAACGCGCTGGACGCCCGCCTCGCCGACTCGGACCGGTTCGCCACGTCCGTCGGCCCGCTCGCGGTGAAGGGGCAGCTGGCGGAGCGGACCGTCGTGGTCGTCACCACCGCCGACGCCAGGCCGGACGACCGGGACGCGCTGACCGAGCTGCTGCGCGCGGCGGGCGCGACGGTCACCGGGGAGGTCCAGCTCACCGAGTCGTTCGCCGACCCGGACAAGGGCGACCAGCTGCTGAACCTCGTCGCCCGGCTCCAGCCCGCGGGCACCCAGCTGCCCACCGGCGCCGACCCAGGCACGCGGGCGGGCGCGCTGCTCGGCGCGCTGCTGCTGATCGGCAAGGACGACAACCAGCCGCAGGCCACGCCGGACGAGACGGCGGCGGCGCTGGGCGGGCTGGCGAGCGCCGGATTCGTGAAGCCGGGCCAGGACCTGCGGCCGGCCCAGCTCACCGTGGTGCTCACCGGCGGGGCGGTCCAGGGTGACTCGGCGGCGGACCGGGCGGCGACGGTGGCGCGGTTCGCGAGCCAGCTCGACCGGTCCGGCGCGGGGACGGTGCTGGCGGGCGGCTCCGGTTCGGCCGACGGGACCGGCGCGGTGGGCGTGGCGCGGGCGGACACGGCGGCCACGTCCGTGCTGTCCACCGTGGACAACCTGGACACGGCCTCCGGTCGGGTGGTGGCGGTGCTGGCGTTGCGGGAGCAGCTGGAGGGCAGGGCCGGGCGGTACGGGGTGGCGGGCAACGCGGAGGGAACCGCGCCGGGGGCGGCGGGCTGACCCCGACGCGGGCGTTCCCCCGGGTGTTCTTCGGTGTTCGCTCGTGGTTCACCGGCAGGTGACGTGCGGTCCGGGAGGCCGTACTCCATCCGAGTGAAACGCCACAGGGCCAGCCGGCGCGCTGGGTGACCGGCGGCGTGTTAGCGTTAGGGCCCGTGGACAGGGCGCTGAGCTGTGCGGAACCACCGCAGCCGGCCCCCTTGCGGACATCCAGACCACGGGGAGCCTCTTTGGTGCAGCAGGCACGTACGACCAAGCACGTTTTCGTCACCGGGGGTGTGGCGTCGTCCCTCGGCAAGGGGTTGACCGCGTCGAGCCTCGGACAGCTGCTCACCGCACGTGGACTCCGCGTGACCATGCAGAAGCTGGACCCGTACCTCAACGTGGACCCGGGCACGATGAACCCGTTCCAGCACGGCGAGGTGTTCGTCACCGACGACGGCGCGGAGACCGACCTCGACATCGGCCACTACGAGCGGTTCCTCGCCCGTGACCTGTCCGGTGACGCGAACGTCACCACCGGGCAGGTGTACTCCGAGGTCATCGCGAAGGAGCGGCGCGGCGAGTACCTGGGCGACACCGTCCAGGTGATCCCGCACATCACCGACGAGATCAAGCGGCGCATCCGCGCCATGGCCGAACCGGGCACCGACGGCGTCACCCCGCACGTGGTGATCACCGAGGTCGGCGGCACGGTCGGCGACATCGAGTCGCTGCCGTTCCTGGAGGCGTGCCGGCAGGTGCGCCACGACGTCGGCCGCGACAACGTGTTCTTCCTGCACGTCTCGCTGGTGCCGTACCTGGCGCCGTCGGGCGAGCTGAAGACCAAGCCGACGCAGCACTCCGTCGCGGCGCTGCGCAACATCGGCATCCAGCCCGACGCGATCGTGTGCCGGGCCGACCGGGAGATCCCGGACGCGCTGAAGCGCAAGATCGGCCTCATGTGCGACGTGGACACCGACGCGGTGGTGGCGGCGGTGGACGCCCGGTCCATCTACGACATCCCCAAGGTGCTGCACGGCGAGGGCCTGGACGCGTACGTGGTGCGGCGGCTCGGGCTGCCGTTCCGCGACGTCGACTGGACCGTGTGGGGCGACCTGCTGGAGCGGGTGCACAACCCGGCCGAGAAGGTCCGCATCGGGCTTGTCGGCAAGTACGTCGACCTGCCGGACGCCTACCTGTCGGTGACCGAGGCGCTGCGCGCGGGCGGTTTCGCGCACCGCACCAAGGTCGAGATCGTGTGGGTGCCGTCGGACGAGTGCCAGACGCCTTCCGGCGCGGCGCACGCGTTGGGCGGACTGGACGCGATCCTCATCCCCGGTGGTTTCGGGGTGCGCGGCATCGAGGGCAAGATCGGCGCGATCACGTACGCGCGGACCCGCGGCCTCCCGTTGTTGGGGCTGTGCCTGGGGCTGCAGTGCATGGTGATCGAGGCGGCGCGGAACCTGGCCGGGATCGCGGACGCGAACTCGGCCGAGTTCGAGGACACCGGCACGCCGGTCATCAGCACCATGGCCGACCAGGAGGACGTCGTCTCCGGGCAGCGGGACATGGGCGGCACCATGCGGCTCGGCGCCTACCCGGCGTCGCTGGCGCCGGGGTCGCAGGTGGCCGCGGCCTACGGGTCGGTGGAGGTGTCCGAGCGGCACCGGCACCGGTACGAGGTGAACAACGCCTACCGCTCGCAGCTGAGCTCGGCGGGGCTGGTGTTCTCCGGCACGTCGCCCGACGGGCGGCTGGTGGAGTTCGTGGAGCTGCCGGCCGACGTGCACCCGTTCTTCGTGGGCACGCAGGCGCACCCGGAGCTGAAGTCGCGTCCGACGCGTCCGCACCCGCTGTTCGCGGCGTTCGTGAAGGCGGCGTTGGACTACCGGCTGGCCGACCGGCTGCCGCTGCCCGAACCGGCGGGGGCGGCGCAGTGACTTCTCCGAGGCACGAGTTCTCGACGGTGTCGTCGCAGGACGTGCACGTGGGGCGGGTGGTCGCGTTGCGGGTGGACGAGGTCGCCATGCCCGGTGGTGGGACGGCGTCGCGCGAGGTGGTGGAACACCTCGGTGCGGTGGCGGTGGTGGCGTTGGACGAGGCAGGCGCGGTGACATTGATCCACCAGTACCGGCACCCGTTGGGGCGTCGGCTGTGGGAGTTGCCCGCCGGGTTGCTGGACGGGGGTGACGAGACGCCGCTGGCCGCCGCGCGCCGTGAGTTGGCCGAGGAAGTAGGGCTGGCGGCGTCGGAGTGGGTGACGTTGGTGGACGTCGCCGTGTCGCCGGGGTTCACCGACGAGGTGGTGCGGGTGTTCCTGGCCCGCGGGCTGACCGCGGTGGACCGCGAGGTGCAGGGTGAGGAGGAGGCCGACTTGGAGGCGCGCAGCGTCCCGTTGGCCGAGGCGGTGGACATGGTCCTGGCCGGGGAGATCGTGAACGGCCCCGCCGTGTCCGGCCTGCTCGCCGCGCACACCGTGATCACCGGCGGCGCCTCCGGCCGCCCGTCCGACGCACCCTTCCCCGACCGCCCCACCCGCTTCGCCTCCCGCTGACCCACTCCCCCCCCGCGTGAGTCCTACGTTCGCGTCGCGTGAGTCCTACGTTCGGAACGGGTGTGTCCTACGTTCGGAACGCCTGAATTCAACGCTCGGAACAGTGTTGGCTGTCGTGAGCGTTGAACTCGGGGGTTCTGAACGTAGGACACACGGGTCCTGAAGGTAGGACACACGGGTTCTGGATGTAGGACTCACGATGGGGTGTGGGGTGTGGGGTTGGGGTTGGGTGGGGTGCGGGGGCCGTTGGCGGTGGTCGGGGCGGCCGTCGGCGGGTGTGGGGTGTTGGTGTTCGTCGACCCCAACGAGCCCGGGGCGTTGCTGCCGCCCTGCCCGCTGTTCGCGTTGACGGGCATCCAGTGCCCGGCCTGCGGGTCGACGCGGATGGTGCACGCGCTGCTGCACGGTGATCCGGTCGCGGCCTGGCAGTTCAACGCCGTGATGCTGGTCGTCGGGCTGCCGTTGCTGGCGTGGCTGTGGGTGCGGTGGTTCCGCGCGGCCAGGGCGGGTCGCCCCGCGCCGCCGGTGTCGCGGAAGGTCGGCGCGCCGGTGGTGGCGCTGGCCGTCACGTGGATGCTCGTGCGGAACCTAGTCGCGTAGCGTCCGGCCTTCGCCGTCCGTGCCGCCGTTGACCAGCAGGATGATCCCGTCGATCAGGGACCAGACGCCGCAGCCGCCGCACGTCAGCAGCTGCGCGATGCCGATCGCGGTGTCGCCGATGTAGAACCGGCCGATGCCGAACGGCAGCACCAGTTGCAGCACGCCGGCCGCGATGCGCGACTTGTCCGACAGCGGGTTGCCGGTGAACGGGTCCACGCCGAACGGTGCGTCGGGGGAGAAGCCCGGGTAGCCCGGAGGCAGGTAGCCGGGCTGCGCGTAGCCCGGGTAGCCCGGCGGCGGGTAGCCGGGAGCGGCGTAACCGGTCTGCGCGTAGCCCGTCTGCGGGTACGGAGGTGGGTAGGTGGGCGGGTTGGTCGGCGGGTACGGGGGCGGCAGGAACACCGGGTGCGGCTGCGGCAGGTCCTGGAACAGGGCGGCCAGCTCCTGCGCGGTCTGCGCTGCGGACGCGTAGCCGACGCGCTGCTCGTACTCGCCGATCTCCAGCCGACCGGCCGCGAAGTGGTCGTTCAGCGCGCTGATCGCCTCTTCGCGCTGCTGGTCGCCGATGCGCGCCTGGTGTGGTTCCGACACGGTCGGCACGCTAACAGCCGGTAGGGCCGGACGAGCCGGAACGCGTCGGGCGACCTACGCTCCGGTGGTGCCGGCCGGAACCGCCCGAGACGTGAACCCCGAGGTCCCGGTGGTGATCACCCCGGGAACGGCACCGCCCGGCTCGACTTGGGCGCCCGTGAAGTTCACACTGCCGTGCGTGACAGCGTTGGCGGACAAGGGTTTCGGACCGGCGATCAGCACGCCGGACCAGCGGTGAACGGCGGCGAGGCGGCGGAATTGTCGGACCCCGGAAGTAAAGTGAAAGCAGGGGACCCCCTGGCGGGGACCCCTGCGGGGCGTGCGATGACGGCCTACCTGGACCACCTGGCGGTGGAGCGGGGCACGGCGCGCAACACGCTCGACTCCTACGGCCGCGACCTCCGGCGGTATGCCGCGCACCTGGCCGGCAAGGGGGTCGCGGACCTGGCCGACGTCACCGAGCCGCTGGTGGGCGACTTCCTCGCGACCCTGCGCGAAGCCGGCCTGGCCGCCTCGTCCGCCGCGCGCACCCTGGTCGCCGTGCGCGGGCTGCACCGCTTCGCCCACCGCGAAGGCCTCACTCCGCACGACCCGGCCCGCGCCGTCCGCCCGCCGACGCCACCACGCCGCCTGCCCAAGGCGCTGCCCGTGGACGACGTGCTGAAGCTCCTCGACGGCCCCGGCGACACCCCCGCGCAGCTCCGCGACCGCGCCCTGCTGGAACTGCTGTACTCCAGCGGCGCCCGGATCTCCGAAGTCGTCGGGCTCGACGTGGACGACGTCGACGCCACCGAGCGCACCGTGCTGCTCGACGGCAAGGGCGGCAAGCAGCGCGTCGTGCCCGTCGGCCGCCCCGCCCTCCAAGCCCTGGACGCCTACCTGGTGCGCGCCCGCCCCACCCTGGCCAAGCGCGGCACCCCCGCGCTGTTCCTCAACGCCCGCGGCGGCCGGCTGTCCCGGCAGACGGCGTGGCACGTGCTCAAGACGGCGGCCGAACGGGCGGGCATCGAGGCCGAGGTCTCCCCGCACACGCTGCGCCACTCGTTCGCCACCCACCTGATGGAGGGCGGCGCCGACGTGCGGGTCGTGCAGGAGCTGCTGGGCCACGCCTCCGTCACGACGACGCAGGTGTACACGCTGGTCACGGTCAACACCTTGCGCGAGGTCTACGCGACCGCCCATCCTCGCGCATCGGGTGGAATATGAGTGCTCCACGGGTACCGTGTGCGCACACCTGACCGGGTACTCCACCCACGATCACAGAGTCCGACGAGCCACAGAGCCCGACGAGCTGGAGGTGCCGACCAGGTGCCGAACTTGGACGAGCCCGAGCGCCGGGCGATCGACCTCGGCGCGGTGCTGCACGCGTTGAGCGATCCCACCAGGCTGGCGGTGGTGCGGCAGATCGAGGCCGACGGCGAGTGCCTGTGCGGCGCGCTGACGGTGAACGTCGCCAAGTCCACGCTGTCGCAGCACCTGCGCGTGCTGCGGGAGGCGGGCATCACCCGGACCAGGGCGCGGGGCAACCAGCGGTGGGTGTCGCTGCGCCGCGACGACCTCGACAAGCTGTTCCCCGGACTGCTCGACGTGGTGCTCCTCGCCGCCGACCGGACGTGTGGCCGTCCGGCCGAACGGACACCCGCCGGGGCCGGCGGACAAGGCACAACGCGCTGAGAACGGTTGCGCGCGCTTCGGCGAGGCGCGTTGCCGGTGGACCCCGGTGTGCCTAGGCTGCGCCCAGGCAGAGGACTAGGAATCGGGAAGGCGATGTCGACACCGGAGCACGCGGGCCAGACGTGGGGCGCACCACCCCCACCGCCCCGTTCACCGTCCGGTGTGCCGCGCGCCTCGGTCGAGCTGAGCCTCGCCCCGCACGCCGCACCCGCGGACGAGGACCACACCGAGCAGGTGGCGGGTGACATGGGGCCGACCGGCCGCCCCCTGCGCCAGATCGCCGATCCGCCGTTGGTCGCCGGGCACGGGCCGGCGAAGATCCTGGCGGTGTGCAACCAGAAGGGCGGGGTCGGCAAGACCACGTCCACCATCAACCTCGGCGCGGCGCTCACCGAGTTCGGCCGGCGGGTGCTGCTGGTCGACTTCGACCCGCAGGGCGCGCTGTCCGTCGGTCTCGGCGTGCACCCGCACCAGCTCGACCAGACGATCTACAACGTGATCATGGAGCGCAACGTCGCCGTCGACGACGTGATCATGCGGACGCCGGTCGAGGGCATGGACCTGCTGCCCAGCAACATCGACCTGTCCGCGGCGGAGATCCAGCTGGTGTCCGAGGTGGGCCGGGAGCACACGCTGGTGCGCACGCTGCGGCCCGTCATCGAGCACTACGACTACGTGCTGGTGGACTGCCAGCCGTCGCTCGGCCTGCTCACGGTCAACGCCCTCGCGGCGGCCGACGGCGTCCTCATCCCGCTGGAGTGCGAGTTCTTCAGCCTGCGCGGGGTCGCCCTGTTGATAGACACCATCGAGAAGGTCAGGGAGCGGTTGAACCCGAAGCTCGAGATCACCGGGATCCTCGCCACCATGTACGACCCGCGCACCCTGCACTCCCGCGAGGTGATGGCGCGCGTCGTCGAGGCGTTCGGCGACGTCGTGTTCGACACGGTGATCAACCGCACGGTCAGGTTCCCGGAGACGACCGTCGCCGGCGAGCCGATCACCAGCTGGGCGCCGCGCTCGGCCGGGGCGAAGGCGTACCGCGCGCTGGCGCGCGAGGTGATCGCCCGGTGACCCGACGCCCATCACTGCCGGGCGCGTCCGAGCTGTTCCGCCTCACGACCGCTTCCACTGCTCCTCCCGCCGATGTGCCGGACGAGGAGCAGGCGGAGCGGGAGCAGTCGACGCAGCGGCGCGGCACCGGGCGGCAGAAGCACTCCACGAAGATCACCGTGTACGTGTCCGACGAGGAGCTGCTGGCGCTGGAGCACGCGCGGCTGGCGTTGCGCGGCGAGCACGGCCTGGCGGTGGACCGGGGACGCGTGGTGCGCGAGGCCATCGCGATCGTGCTGGACGACCTCGAAGGACACGGCGACGACTCGCTGCTGGTGCGTAGGTTGCGCGAGCGGTGAGCGGTGACGCACCCGGAGCGGAACCCGAGGTGCCGGCCGGGCAGCCCGACGACGGCCGGTTCAAGGTCAAGCTGACCAACTTCGAGGGCCCGTTCGACCTGCTGCTCCAGCTGATCTCGCAGCACACCCTGGACGTGACCGAGGTGGCGTTGCACACGGTCACGGACGACTTCATCGCGTACATCCGGGCGTTGGGCGACCAGTGGGACCTGGACGAGACGACCGAGTTCCTGGTCATCGCGGCGACCCTGCTCGACCTCAAGGCGGCCCGGCTGCTGCCGCAGGGCGACGTGGAGGACGAGGACGACCTGGCGTTGCTGGAGGCGCGTGACCTGCTGTTCGCGCGGCTGCTCCAGTACCGGGCGTACAAGCAGGTCGCGGCGCTGTTCGCGGAGTTGGAGCGCGGCGCCTACCGGCGTTATCCCAGGTCGGTGGCGTTGGAGGAGCGGTACGAGGGTCTGCTGCCCGAGGTGATGCTGGGGGTGGACGCCCGGCGGTTCGCCGAGATCGCGGCGGTCGTGTTCCGGCCCAAGCCGCCGCCGACGGTGTCGACCTCGCACATCCACCAGCACCGGGTGTCGGTGCGCGAGCACGCCGAGATGCTGCGTGAGCGGCTGGCCGAGGTGGGCACGGCGACGTTCGCCGAGCTGATCGCCGAGTGCACGGAGACGATGGAGGTCGTGGCGCGGTTCCTGGCGCTGCTGGAGCTGTACCGGGAGAGGGCGCTCGCCTTCGACCAGCCGGACCCGCTGGGCGAGCTGCGCATCACGTGGGTCGGCGGGACCATCGAGGAGGCGCAGGCGCACGCCCGCGACGAGGACGAGGAGTACGGGTGAGCGACCACCTGGCAAACGAGCCGGAGCCGGGGCCGGAGGCCGAAGCCGACGGTGACGCCGGTGGGATGCCCGACCTCGCCGGGGACGCCGAGTTCGAGGGCGCGCTGGAGTCCATCCTCCTCGTCGTGGACTCGCCGATCTCCGAGGAACAGCTCGCGGGTGTCCTCGACCAGTCCGTGAGACGCGTCACCGCCGCCCTCCGCCGGCTCGCCGCCCGGTACACCGAAC
The DNA here is from genome assembly GCF_000716595.1 of Saccharothrix sp. NRRL B-16314. GTDB lineage: Bacteria > Actinomycetota > Actinomycetes > Mycobacteriales > Pseudonocardiaceae > Actinosynnema. The sequence continues at coordinate 152,097 of NZ_JNXC01000023.1, read as the reverse complement.
AGGGCAGTGGTATCGACCTGCGTAGAATCGGAGACGGCTGGCGGTTCTACACGCGGGACCGCTTCGCGCCATTCGTGGAGAAGCTGCTGCTCGACGGGCAGCGCGCCAAGCTCACCCGGGCCGCGTTGGAAACCCTCGCGGTCATCGCCTACCGGCAGCCCGTGACCAGGGCCCGCATCGCGGCGGTGCGCGGGGTGAACGTCGACGGGGTCATCCGCACGCTCGTCGCGCGCGGCCTGATCGCGGAGACGGGCACCGACTCCGACACGGGTGGCATCCTTTACCGCACGACCGAACTGTTCCTGGAGCGGTTGGGGCTGTCGTCGTTGGGCGACCTGCCGCCGATCGCCCCCCTGCTGCCCGAAGTGGATGCGATCGACGATGTCTGACCAGGACCACCCCGAGGGGATCCGGCTCCAGAAGGTGCTCGCCAAGGCGGGCATCGCCTCGCGGCGGGTCGCCGAGGAGCTGATCGAACTCGGCCGCGTGCAGGTCGACGGCGAGGTGGTCCGCGAGCAGGGCCGCCGCGTCGACCCGGACACCGCGGTCGTGCACGTGGACGGCGTGCGGGTGGTCCTCAAGGAGGACGTGGTCACCCTCGCGTTCAACAAGCCGCGCGGAGTGCTCTCCACCATGCACGACGACGCGCACCGCCCGTGCGTCGGCGACTACCTGCACAACCGGAAGGAACGCCTGTTCCACGTCGGCAGGCTGGACGCCGACACCGAGGGCTTGCTGCTGCTGACGAACGACGGCGACCTGGCGCACCGGCTGATGCACCCGTCCTACGAGATCTCCAAGACGTACCTCGCCGAGGTGCCGGGCCCGATCGCGAAGGACCTGGGCAAGCGCTTGCGGGCGGGCATCGAGCTGGAGGACGGCCCGATCCGGGTCGACTCGTTCAAGCTGATCTCCGCGATGCCGGGCAAGGCGCTGGTCGAGGTGGTCCTGCACGAGGGGCGCAAGCACATCGTGCGCCGCCTGCTGGACCACGTCGGTCACCCGGTGCTCAGCCTGGTCCGCACCGCGGTCGGCGAGGTGCGCCTGGGCAACCAGCGCCCCGGTTCGATGCGGGTCCTCAACCGACAGGAAGTCGGCTCCCTCTACAAGGCGGTCGGCCTGTAACCCGTTGGTGGAGCCGCGCGCTGCGAAGATCACTTCCTGAAGTTTCCCCGCCACTCGTTGTGGCGACGCCTTTCACTCTCTAGATTGAGCCAGTCAGCTGGCGTTGATCAACTGGGAAGAGGCGTTGCGCGTGCGTGCGCTCACCCGAGGACTGCTCGGTGTGGCCGGGTTCCTCGTCGTCTGGGAGCTGTTCGGTCGCTCCGGACTGGTTCGCTCGGAGTTCCTTCCACCGCCGTCCGTAGTAGCGGTGGAACTCGTGAAGTTGTTGGGGGATGAGGCGTTCCTGAGGGACGTCATCGCGACGGTCCTCGCGTTGCTCATCGCTGTCGGGCTGTCGGCCGGGATCGCCGTCCCGCTCGGCCTCGTCCTCGGCAGCGTGGCGTCGGTACGGCACGCGACCCGGGCCGTGGTCGAGTTCCTGCGCCCCATCCCGTCGGTGGCCATGATCCCGCTGGCGATCGTGGTGCTCGGCATCGGGCCGGAAACCAAGATCACCCTCGCGGTGTACGCGGCGATCTGGCCCATCCTGTTCAACACCATCTACGCGCTGGACGAACTCGACCCCCTGCTGGTCGAGACGGCGCGCGCGTTCGGCACCGGCCGGGCGCGGGTGCTGGTCTCCGTGGCGCTGCCGAGCGCGTTGCCGTTCGTGCTCACGGGCATCCGGCTCGCCGCCACGACGAGCCTGGTCGTGGTGGTCAGCGTGGAGCTGCTGGAAGGCGGCTCCGGCGGGCTCGGTGAGTTCATCGCGATCGCGCGCAGCGGCGCCGGGCGGATGGACATCGTCCTCGCCGGCACGGTGGTCGCGGGCGTGATCGGCTACCTGCTCAACGAAGGCCTGGAACGCGCTCAGCGGCGCTGGGTCGGCTGGAGCTCGGTCACCGGAGGTAGGTCGTGAACCGGTTCGTCCAGCGGTGGGCGGTGTTCCTCGGCCTCGTCCTGGTGTGGGAACTGCTCACCTGGTACGCCGAGGACCCGTTCTTCCCGCAGCCGTCGGAGATCGTCGAGGCGGCGCACGGGTTGTGGTTCTCCGGCGACGTCGGCGACCTCTTCCTCACCGACACGGTGTTCGAGCACGTCCTGCCGAGCATCGGCAGGCTGCTCGGCGGGTGGGCCGCCGCCGCCGTGCTCGGCGTCTCGCTCGGCGTGGCGCTCGGCCGTTCCGAGAAGGCCGCGGAGTACGCCGGGCCGCTGCTGACGTTCATGCGCTCGATCCCGCCGCCGCTGCTGGTGCCGGTGTTCCTGCTCGTGTTCAACGTCGGCACGCAGATGCAGGTCGCCACGATCGTCTTCGGCGTCCTGTGGCCCATCATGCTCAACAGCGTCGACGGCGCCCGCTCCGTCGACGCCACGAAGTTCGAGACCTCGGCGGTGTTCCGCATCCCCAAGATCCACTGGATCCTCGGCGTCGTCCTGCCCTCCGCGGCGCCGAAGATCTTCGCCGGGTTGCGGGTCTCCCTGTCGCTGTCGCTGGTGCTCATGGTCGTGTCCGAACTGGTCGGCACCGACAACGGGATCGGGTCGCAACTGCTCGTCGCACAGCGGCAGTTCGACTTCCCCGACATGTGGGCCGGGATCGTCCTGCTGGGCGTCCTCGGCTACGCCCTCAACACCGTGCTCCTCGGGTTCGAGCGCAAAGCCCTTGCGTGGCAACCGAAGCAGGAGCGCACCCCCGCGACGGTGGAGGAAAAATCATGACCGCGATGCTCGAAGTGGCCGACCTCGGCCACACGTACCAGGCGAAGGACGGCGCGCACACCGCGATAGCCGACCTGTCGTTCACCGTCGGAACCGGCGAGCTGGTCTGCGTGGTCGGCCCGTCCGGCTGCGGCAAGTCCACGCTGCTGCGCACGATCTCCGGCCTGATCCGCCCGACACGGGGCGAGGTCAGCCTGCACGGCAACGAGGTCCGCGGCGTGCCCGAGGACCTGGCCGTGGTGTTCCAGGACTACAGCCGCTCGCTGTTCCCGTGGCTGTCGGTGCAGAAGAACGTGGAGTTCCCCCTGCGCCGCACCCTGGGCCGTTCGCAACGCCGTGAGCGCGCGGCCGAGGCGTTGGAGTGGGTGGGCCTGTCCGGCGCCGGCCGCAAGTACCCGTGGCAGCTGTCGGGCGGTATGCAGCAGCGGGTCGCCATCGCCCGCGCGCTGGCCTACCGGCCGGCGTTGCTGCTGATGGACGAGCCGTTCGCCTCGGTGGACGCGCAGACCCGGTTCGAGCTGGAAGACCTGCTGCTCAAGGTGCGGACCGAGCAGGACACCACGGTGCTCGTGGTGACGCACGACATCGACGAGAGCGTGTACCTGGGCGACCGGGTGCTGGTGCTCTCCACGTCGCCCGCGTCCGTGGTGGCCGACCTGAAGGTCGACCTGCCGGCGGAGCGGGACCAGATCAGCACGCGCGAGTCCGAGGCGTTCGTGGCGCTGCGGGCGGAGGTGGCGCGGCTGCTGAACGTCGGCAAGACCTCCGAGGAGGTCAAGGCGCGGCGCAAGGAGAACGAGCAGCAGGCGGCGAAGTGGGCCGAAGCCGAGCGCGCGGAGGTCTCGCGGGTCGAGGCGGAGGACCGCGCCACGACGTGAGCCCCGGCGTGGGCTGAGGAAGCGTCCAGCGGGCGATCTCCGGCTTTCGTCGGCCCTCCAGGGGGCCGGCGCCGGGGGTCGCCCGTCGTCGTGTCCGGGGAACGCGGGGCGCACGCGGCCGAAGGGCCGTTTCGACGGGGGTCGTTCGCAACGATTCGACATCGTTCCTGTCCCGCACAGCCGCCGTGCGGCCGTCCCAAGGTGCGCCGCTGTGGTGGAATAGTCACGCAGGGTAGGCGTCAGGCGGCTTCCGGGCGTCTCGCGGGTCATTCCCATTAATGATTCCGATGGGTCGCCGCGGCGCCTGCGGAGGATGTGTGCGGTGCTCGCGACCGTCCAGGAAGTGGAATCGGCGGCCGATGCATCCGAATGGCCGGCACAATTGCGGCGTTTAGCCGGGCTTGGAATGTGTCGGAAAGCGGGGCGCTCGCCTTGTCCTCCGGCGCGGAGTACACCGGTGGACTTCGGTGGAGAACAAGGCGGCGGTGGTCCCTCGTTTTACAGTCCGTTCCCTGGTGTAACGGTCCCGTTAATCGCCCGTGGCGCCTCAAGGCCCCACGTAGTTCTGCGCGAAATACCCGGCGGAGGACCCGGAGGCGATGAGGTGTTCGAGTCTGGCTTGACCCAAACGGCTCAAGAACGGTTCCGGCGAACGGTGGATCATGAACACCATCCACTGCGAGAACTCCTGCGCACGCCACACGCGACGGAGGCAGATTTCCGAGTAGCTCCGCAAGCCCGTCTCATCACCCGTTCGGTGGTAGCGCACGAGTGCGTCGGCCAGCACCTCGGCGTCGTGCAATGCGAGGTTCATTCCCTTCGCGCCCACGGGCGTGATGATGTGCGCGGCGTCCCCGAGCAGGTAGAGGTTGCCGTGGTTCATCGGTTCCACGACGTGGCTGCGCATGTCCAGGATGCGCTTCTCCACGATGCGACCCTCGACGAGTTGCCAGTCGGAGTCCCGCAGTTCAAGCCGCTTGCGCAGCTCGGACCACACCCGTTCGTCCGGCCAGTTGTCCACCGTGTCGTCCACCGGGACCTGCAGGTAGTAGCGCGAGACGGTGGCGCTGCGGAGCATGTGGCCCGCGAACCCGTCCGGGTGCAGCGCGTAGATCACCTTGTGGGTGGACGGCGGCGCCTCGGCGAGGATGCTCAGCCACTCGATGCCGTGCTGGTGGCTGAACTCCTGGACGGCGCCGGCCGGGATGCTGCGCCGCGTCACGCCGTGGAACCCGTCCGCTCCGGCGATGAACGAGCAGTCGAGCCGCTCCGCGGTGCCGTCGGCGTTCGTCCAGGTCAGAGCCGGTTCACTGGACTCGATGTCGTGCAGCTCGACGTCCGTGACGGACCACCGCACCGCACCGCCGCGGTCGTCGACGTACACCCGGGCGAGGTCCTGGACGACCTCCTGCTGCGGGTAGATGTAGTGCGTCTGGCCGTCGTACAGGGTGGCGTAGTCCACCTCGTACGCCTTGCCGTTCACCCGGAATTCGCAAGCACCATGCCTGTCCGCCTCTCGGAGCAACCGGTCCGCGAGCCCGTGTTCTGTCAACATTTGCACCGCCCGGTGCTCGAGCACCCCGGCACGGGGCCGGCTCTCGATGTACTCCCGAGTGCCTTTTTCGAGCACCACGCAGGGGATTCCGGCTTCACGGAGCAGGTTCCCCAATGTCAATCCCGCCGGGCCCGCTCCGACGATGCCCACGGGACGCCGGTTGCTCTGTACGGCCCATTCCGCGTCAAGATCGCTCACCGCATACCCCAACCTCTGGACAGCCTGTGCAAAGATGCTCACCGAAGGTAGTGGATCAGCCTTCGAGTGTCGGTCGACTGGGGTCTTGCCGAACCACACGTGTCACGTTGAGTGGTTCCGCAGTGCCCCCGTCGCTCGTGCATCCTGCCCCCGCAATGTCGCCACTCCAACAGGAGATGCCCCCCATGACTCGAAGAGTCGGCCTCTCGGCCCGAAGGATCTTCGGCGTAGTGTCCGCTGTCGCGATGCTCGCCGTGGTATCCGGCTGCGGTCTGCTCGGCGGAGCCGAGGAGAAGCCCGCCGAGGCCGCCGCACCGGGCAAGATCGAGAAGGCCAAGATCACGCTCGGACTCCTCCCGATCCTCGACGTCGCGTCGGTCCACGTCGCGATCAAGAAGGGTTACTTCAAGGAGGAAGGGCTGGAGGTCGAGCCCAAGATCATCCAGGGTGGCGCCGCGGCCATCCCCGGTCTGATCAGCGGTGACCTCGACATCAGCTTCGGCAACTGGGTTTCGTTCATCAGCGCCGAGACGAAGGGCGTCGCCAAGGACGTCGACGGCCTCAAGCTGATCAACGACGGCTACCAGGCCAAGCCCGAGATGTTCCTGATCCTCGCCAAGTCCGACTCGGCCATCAAGTCGCCGAAGGACCTGGAGGGCAAGACCATCGCGATCAACACCTTCAACAACATCGCCGAGCTCACCGCGAAGGCCGCGTTGGAAGCGAACGACGTGAACCCCGCCAACGTGACGTTCAAGGAGTTCCCCTTCCCGGACATGGAAGCGGCGGTCCAGAACGGCACGGTCGACGCGGCGTTCATGGTGGAGCCGTTCATCAGCCGCGCCCAGCGGGCCAGCGGCCAGATCACGGTGCTCGACGCGGCGTCCGGCCCGACCGACGGCATCCCGATCGCGGGCTACGGCACGACCGGCAAGTTCGTGAAGGAGAACCCCAACACCGTCGCGGCGTTCCAGCGCGCGATGGCGAAGGGTCAGCGCGACGCCGCGGACCGGCCCACGGTGGAGCCGCTGCTGGTGGAGTACGCCAAGGTCGACAAGGAAACCGCCAGCCTCGTGCACTTCGGCGAGTTCCCCACGACGCTGGACGCCACCCGGTTGCAGCGCGTCGCGGACCTGATGGAAACCTACAAACTGCTGGAGACGAAGTTCGACGTCAAGACGATGTTGGTCGGGGCGTCGGGTAGCTGATCGGACGGGGGAGTCCAGTCCTGGTCGGGCTCCCCCTCCGGTGTTTCCCGTCCGGGTCGGGCGTATGAAAACTCCGTGAACGCCGGTTAGCGATCGTTTAGCGCGTCCGACTGTGGTGCGCGCGACAATGGTTGATTTGCAAACTACCGGCTTCTCGTCCGAACGGCGGTATGACTCGGGGGAAATTTCCACCAAGATCCACCGGGTTTGGCAGGGAAGTGTCGATATCACTGGCTGGGGGGCTGGGGAGTGTGCTGACGGTGCGCGGTCACGACGACCACGCCTCCGGGAAAGATCCGGAGCGGATTCAACTCGACGCGGGTGCCGCGGGTAGCGGTCCACCCGACTCGGGGCCCAGCACAGGCGCCGTGACCGCCGACCGGGGAATGTCCCGGTGGCGTCTGCGGAACTGGCGCCTGCGCAGCAAGCTGGCCGTGGTGCTGTTGGTGCCCGCGCTGAGCACGCTGACCCTCGCGGGGCTGAGGCTGAACACGCAGCTCGACGACGTCGAGCTGTTCGGCCAGGTCCAGCGGGAGCTCCAGCTGTCCGCCCAGACGGCGGCGGTCGCCGACGCGCTGCAACTGGAGCGCGACGCCGCGGTCGGGTTCGTCGCGGGCGGCCGGGAGGCGAACGCCAACGAGCTGCTGACGCGCTCGAGCAAGGTCGACGCCGAGGTCGGCAGGCTGCGCGACGTCGCCGCCGCCACGACCGGCATCGACGAGGCCGTGCGCGAGGCGTTCCAGAAGTCGTTGCAGTCGCTGGACGGGCTCAACGCGCTGCGGAACACGGTCACCACGACGAAATATCCCGACATCTCGGTGCACAGCGCCTACGGCCAGCTCCTGGCCGCGTTGGCGCAGGTGCACCGCGCGACCGCGAGCAGTGAGAGCCACGAGCGGATCACCCCGCTGTCCGGGGCGAACCTCGCGCTCTACAGCGCCAAGGAGCAGCTGAGCCAGCAGAACTCGATCCTGCTGTCCACGGCCAAGCGCGGCGAGTTCGCGCCCGGACAGGTCAACGCGCTGCGCGCGGCCCAGTCCCGGCTGGACGCCGCATTCACCGACTTCGCCACCACCGCGAGCCCGGAGAACCGGCAGCTGCTGTCGGACAAGGTGTCCGGCTCCTCCGTGGACGGTCGCAACCGGCTCGTGCAGCTGGCGCTCGTGCAGCAGGCCGACGCCGGCCGCGTGTCCATCTCCGACGCCGACGTGCTGCGCGTCGGCGAGGAGACCGCGGCGCTGCTGCGGTCCGTTTCGCAGGACATCGAACGGCAGGCGGAGGCCGAGTCGGTCGAGCTGACCGAGGCGGCCCGCGCGTCCGCGTGGCGTGACGCGGCGCTGGTGGCCGTGGCGCTGGTCGCCGCGTTCGCTTTGATGGCGTTCGTCGCCCGCTCGATGCTGACGCCGCTGCGCTTGCTGCGCCGCACCGCGCTCGACGTGGCCCGCAACCGGCTCCCGGACGCGATCAAGCGGATCCGGACGCACCGCGACCCGTCCCGGGCCGCGGAAGAGGCGCTGGTGCCGGTGCCGATCAACACGACCGAGGAGGTCGGCCAGCTGGCGCGGGCGTTCGACGCCGTGCAGCGCGAAGCCGTCCGACTCGCGGTCGAGCAGGTGGCGCTGCGCGCGAACGTCAACGACATGTTCATCAACCTGTCCCGGCGTTCGCAGGCGCTGGTCGAGCGGCAGATCACCGTCATCGACCGGCTGGAGCAGGACGAGCAGGACCCGGACCAGCTGGCCAGCCTGTTCGAGCTGGACCACCTGGCCACCCAGATGCGCCGCAACAGCGAGAACCTGCTGGTGCTGTCGGGCACCACGGTCAACCGCCGGGTCACCCGGCCGGTGCCGATCTCCGAGGTGCTGGGCGCCGCGGTCTCCGAGGTGGAGAAGTACGCCCGCATCCAGATCGCGCCCGCGCCGGAGCTCAAGGTCCAGGGCCGCGTGGTCAACGACCTCGCGCACCTCATCGCCGAGCTGCTGGACAACGCGACCGCGTTCTCCAAGCCCACCACCAAGGTGACGGTGCGGGCCATCGAGACCCGGCGCGGCGAGGTGTCGATCCGCATCCACGACCGCGGTGTCGGCATGCAGGAGCAGGACGTCATCGACGCCAACATCAAGCTCGCCGACCCGCCCGAGGTCGATGTGTCGGTGGCCCGCGAGATGGGCCTGTACGTGGTCGGCCAGCTGGCCAAGCGGCACGAGATCCGGGTGACGCTGACCAACAACGACGACATAGAGGGTGGCGTGACCGCGCAGGTCGTGCTGCCGGTCGGACTGCTGCACCGCGGCCCCGAGCCGATCCAGGCACCGCCCGCACCGCTCGCGCTGCCGCAGCGGCAGGCGAACCCGGACGTGGAGGAGAGCGGCGTCGGCGTGCTGGCCGGCGTGCCCAAGTGGACGCCGGAGATCGCACCGGGCGGCTACCAGCCGCTCGACGCGACGCCCGCGCCGTTCCCCCAGGTCGTGCACACGCACGAGGCCGAGCCCGGCGGCTACTTCGAGATCGAGCAGACCCCGGCGGCCGACCTGTTCACCGCCACGGTGACCGAGACCGTGCCCCCGGTGGACGACGAGCTGCCCGACTACTCGTACCCGCCGTCCACCAGGCAGCCCGAACCGCCACCGGCGGTCGAGTACGAGGACGACGCGTCCACCCAGCGGCTGCCGATCTACGAGGACGTGCTGTCGCGCTGGTTCCAGGGCGGCGAAGCCGAGGCGGCGGCGAACGCGAGCGGCGAGCCGGCCGAGCGGAAGCCGAGCGCGGTGCCACCGGAGACCGCGTCCGAGCGGACGATGTTCGCCGACCGCACCGAGCTGATGGGTTCCGACAACTCGATCGCCAACGCCAAGGGCACGGCGTCGGAGCAGACGGCGTACACCGACCGGTCCGACCTGATCACGCCGCCCGCACCGGCCGCGGCGCCGAAGGCCGCGACGCCTCCGCCGGCTCCGCGCTCCGCCACGCCGGCGGGTCTGCCCAAGCGCGAGCCCGCGCCGTCCGCCATCCCCTCGTCCGGCGCGGTGGCGGCACCGTCCCCGGGCTGGGGCGCCGCGGAGGACAGCTGGTCGACGGCCAGCAGCGTGCTCAAGGCGCCGGTCGACGACACGACGAACGCGGGTCTGCCCAAGCGCGTGCCCAAGGCGCGCCTGGTGCCCGGCTCGCTCACCGCGCCCGCGCCTCGCGGGTCCGCGCCGACGGCCCAGCCGTCCGCGAACGGCTCGACGCCGTCCGGTGTGGCGACCGCCGCACCGCCGCGCCGGTCCGCCGACCGGTTGCGGCAGCGTTTCGCCACCTACCAGCGTGGCGTGCAGCTGGGCCGCCAGTCCGGCGACGAAGCAGGGATGCCGTGGGAAGGCCCGTCATTCGGCAACGTTGACAACAAGGAGCAGAAGTGACCACCGCAGCCGAGGAAATCGACAACTTCAGTTGGCTGGTCGACGACTTCGTCGCCCGGGTCGCGGGCGTCGCGCACGCGATCGTGGTCTCCGCGGACGGCCTGTTGCTCGCGTCCTCGGAGCGGTTGCCGATCGACCGCGCCGAGCAGCTCGCGGCCGTCTCGTCCGGTCTGGTGAGCCTGAACCTCGGTGCGGCGCGCTGCTTCGAGGCCGGTGACGTCAAGCAGACCGTGGTGGAGATGGAGCGGGGCTACCTGTTCCTGATGTCGATCAGCGACGGCTCCTGCCTGGCCGTGCTGGCCGCGCCCAACTGCGACATCGGCCTCATCGGTTACGCGATGACGCGGCTGGTCGAGCGGGTCGGCGTCCAGCTCACCCCGGAGATCCGCTCGCAGCTGCACGTCGCCATGCGCGGCTGAGGTCCCACCACCCGGCGAGGTCCTACTACTAGGGAAAGCAGAGCAACATGAGCGGTGGCGCTCCCGGGCGGTCGGGGACACCCGCGGCGAGCCTGACGGTCACGTCGACCAAGATCGTGGTGGCGGGAGGGTTCGGTGTCGGCAAGACGACCTTCGTCGGGTCGGTGTCGGAGATCGTTCCGCTGACCACCGAGGCGGTGATGACCGAGGCCAGCGTCGGCGTGGACGACCTGTCCGCGACGCCGAACAAGATGACCACCACGGTGGCCATGGACTTCGGCAGGGTGTCGCTGGACAGCGACCTGATCCTGTACCTGTTCGGCACACCCGGTCAGCACCGGTTCTGGTTCATGTGGGACGACCTGGTGCGGGGCGCGATCGGCGCGGTCGTGCTCGTCGACACCCGCCGGCTGTCGGACGCGTTCGCCTCGATCGACTTCTTCGAGGACCGCGAGCTGCCGTACGTGGTCGGCGTGAACTGCTTCGACGGGCTGCTGCACCACCGCATCGAGGACATCAGGGAGGCGCTGACGATCGACGAGTCGGTGCCGATCATGCCCTGCGACGCGCGGAACCGGCAGTCCACCAAGCAGACGCTGATCACGCTGGTCCAGCACGCGATGCGGCAGCCGACGTTCGCCTGACCGCCTGATCGAGGGGGCCGCGACCGGAAATCCGGTCGCGGCCCTTCGTCGTGCGGGGCAGGATCGGGCGGGTGGCGGATGCCTTCGAGGACGCGGACCTGGCCGGCTACTACGACCTGATCAACGAGTTCGGCGAGGGTGACCGCTTCTACCTGGAGCTGGTGCCGGCCGCCGACGCCGTGCTCGACGTGGGCTGCGGCACGGGCACGCTGCTCAAGGCCGCCCGCGCCGGCGGTCACCCCGGTCGGCTGGTCGGGCTCGACCCGGCCGAGGGCATGCTCCTGCAGGCGCGGCGCGAACCCGACGTGGAGTGGATCAGGGGCGACCTCGGCACGGTCGCGTTCGACGGCGGGTTCGACCTGGTCGTGATGACCGGGCACGCGTTCCAGGTCTTCCTCACCGACGACGAGGTGCGCACCCAGTTCACCGCGATCCGCCGGGCGCTCGACCCGGGCGGGCGGTTCGCGTTCGAGACCCGCAACCCCGGCGCGCGGGCGTGGGAGCGGTGGACGCCGGAGAACGGCACCGACATCGTCGGCCACGACGGGGAGCGGGTGCGCGTCGAGCACTTCGTGGAGAGCGTGGCGGACGGGCTGGTCACGATGACCGAGACGTTCAGCTGCCCGGACTGGCCGGAACCCCGCGTCGACCGCGGCACGCTGCGGTTCACCGACGCCGACCACCTCGACTCGCTGCCGGTCGGGACCGGGTTCGAGGTGGCCGAGCGCTACGGCTCCTGGGACCGCGCCGCGCTGACCGGCAGCAGCCGCGAGATCATCACGATCGCACGACCAGGTCGCACCCCGGCAGGTCTTCAGCGCTGATCACCAGGGCGCCGGTCGCCCGCACGAGCGGCAGCAGGGCGGTCAACGCCTGGCGTGCCAACGCTTCCGGTGGCGCCGCGGCCGGTTCGACGCCGTGCAGGGCGTGACGCTCCACAGTGGACAGCTCCGGCAGGGCGAACGTGACGCCGTGCAGCAGGCGGCGGACACCCATGTCCGCCAACGTGGTCAGGTTGTCCTCCACCGCGTCCAGGTCCTCGGGCAGACCGCGGTCGGTGAGGGTCGACGCGGCCAGGCTCAGCCACAGCTCCGGCGCCGCGAGCTCGGACGTGCGCAACGCCTCCGCCACCCGCGCGGCCAGGTCCGGGTCGCGCGACTGGTCCGGTGACAGCTGCACCAGCACCGGCAGCCGCTCGGCGGCGGCGAACTCGCACGCCTCGTCCAGCACCCACTCGGCCAGCGGGCCGCTCAGCCCCAGCTCGTCGGCGAACCGCAGGCACTCCGCGTGCGACACCGGGCCGCTTTCGGCGTCGTGCCACCGCAACCGGGCCGCCACCGCGACCTGCTCGCCGTCCCGCGTCACCGGCTTGTAGTCGAGCGCGATCTCGCCGTTCTGCAACGCGCCGGGCATGGTCGCGATCAGCGACAGCCGGGTGCGGTCGCGGGCGTCCTGCCCGGCGTCGTAGATGCCCCACTGGCCCTTGCCGCCGCTCTCCGCGCGGCGCAGCGTGCTGTGCGCCTGGCGCAGCAACGCCATCGCGTCCGACGCGCGCGCCGACGTCCGGACGAACCCCATGCCCGCGGACACGCCGACACCGTGCCCGGCGAGCTGCACCGGCTCGGTGATCGCGGCCTCGATCGACCGGGCCAACGCGGAGATCCCCGGCGTGGTCGGCGAATCCTCGATCAGCACCACGAACTCGTCGCCGCCGATCCGCGCCACGGTGGCGTTCTCGCCCGACACCACCTCGGTCAGCCGCCGCGCGACCACCTTCAGCAGTTCGTCGCCGTACTCGTAGCCGAGGCCGTCGTTCACGATCGCGACGCTGTCCACGTCCAGGTAGCACAACGTGATCGAGCCCGGCCGGCTCAGCACCTGCTCCACCTTCGGCAGGAACCCCTGCCGGTTCGGCAGCCCGGTCAGCACGTCGTGCAGCGCCTGGTGCCGCAGGTAGTCGCGGAGCACCCGCTGCTCGGTGGTGTCCTCGACCACGGCGACGTGCCACCGCGGCCGTCCGTCCGGGTCGCGCACCACCGACATGGCCACGTCCACCCACACCGGGTCGCCGGACGCGTCGGTGAACTCCCGCTGCACCTTGACCTCGTCCGCGACGAACAACGTGGACAGGTCGGCCGACGGCAGCATCGCCTCCAGCGCCGGGTTGGCCACCACCAGCGCGCCGTCCGCGTCGAAGATCGCGATGCCCGCGGTGGAACCGACGAAGACCTGCCGGAACAGCTCCGGCAGCTCCACGGCCCAGACCTCGCCCGCCGACAGCTCGCCCGCGGGCAGCTCGCCGTTCGGGCGCGCCACCAGGGCCGAGGCGGCGTCGCTCCCGGCCGGGATGGTTCGGGCCTGCTGGGTCATGTGGTGGTGTGCGGCGGTGGGTGAAGATCAGGTCGGTGAATCTTGCGGACCCGAGGCCATCGCCGTCAAGTGGCCGGCAGCGCAGCGGCCCGGCGTGCGAACGCCCCGCCACGGGCACCTGGATGCCGTGACGGGGCTAAACGCAGACCCAGTCGGTCATGACGGTCGTGCCGCCGACGTCGCAGCGGAACCGCACGGGACCGGAGGGCGGCGGGCCGAGCAGGAACATGCCCAGCTCGTCCAGCTCGGCGTCCTCCACCGGCCCGGTCGCCGTCAGCAGCCACACCCGGCCCGGCCGGGCGGGCAGCACCTGGCCCGCGACTCCGGCCTCGGTCACCTCGACCTGCACCGAGAAGCCCTCCGCGTCGAACACGAGCTGCCGCGCCGTCTGCGCCGCCCGCGCCCGCGCCACCAGCCCGGCGTCCAGGATCGAGTCGTAGCTCGTCAGCGCCACCAGCTCGGCGTCGACCGTGCGCCACGTGTACGCGGCACGCGCCGCCTGGAGCAGGTGCTCGGGCACGTCGCGCTCCTCGGCGAGCGCCGCGCGCAGCTCGCGCAGCAGCACCTCATCGCTTTCCCACCCCGGATCGTCCCTCAGCACCGAGCACACCTCCTCCGTCGACCGGGTGCGGGTCGACCAGCCGCAGCACCGCGGGAGTCTTGCGCAACTTGTCCAGGCACCTGATCCGGGTGGGCCCGATGCTGCCCACCGGCATCTCCAGCTCCTCGCTGACCGCCGCGTAGCTGGGCGGCGGGTCCGCCATGAGCTTCGCCAGCAAGGTCCGGCACTGCTCGGACAACGACCGGAAGCCCTCGCGCAGCGCCTGCCGACGCTGGGCGGCCTCCATCTCCTCGTCCAGGTCCGCGACCGCGTCGTCCGGGCTCGCCGGCTCGTCCTCGGACTGCGGGTCGTACGGCTGGGTGCGCTGCTGCATGCGCAGCATCCGCAGGCACTCGTTGCGGGTCGTCGTGGCGATCCACCCGGGCAGCGCGTCCGCCTCGCGGAGCCGGCCGACCTGCTCCACCAGCCGCAGCCACACCGTCTGGTGCACGTCCGCGACGTCCGCGGGGCGCAGCCGGTGCCGGTGCACCACCGCCAGGACGAGCGGCGTGTAGCGCTCGACGATCTCGTTCCAGGCGCGCTGGTCGCCCTCCGCCGCCGCCGCGACGAGCACGGCGATCGGGGATGCAAGGGTCACGTCCCCTCCTCTTGTCCAGGGGATGCTGCGCCTCCGCCCCGACCTGCACCGGTGCGGACCCCAGCCGGGTCACGGACTTCGGATTCGTTGCTGCCACACACTACGGAGCGCCGACCCCACCGCCAGATACAGCTAGTCGACCAGAACCCCGTAGCCGGGGAAGAACTCCGGTCCGGCCAGCAGGTGGTCGCGCGCCAGCGCCGCCGACAGGCCCAGGGTTGTCATCCTCTCGGCGATCCGCCCGGCGACGTGCGGCGCGGCGAACGACGTGCCCAGCCAGTACGCGAACCGGTCGTAGACCTCCGGGGTCTCACCCGGCAGCACCCACTGGCCCTTGAGGAACGTGCTGGTCCGGTTGCCGACCGCGCAGGCGTCCACCCAGTGCCCGTGATTGGAGTAGCAGGCCGGGCTCCGGGTGCCGTCGAGCTCCTGCGCGACCGCGGCCACGGCGACCACGCTGGGGAGGGCCGCGGGCCAACTCGGCCGGTTCGTGCCCTGGTTGCCCGCGGAGGCGACCACCACCACGTCGGTGGGCAGCGCCGCGACCGCGCGGCGGACCGGTTCGGACGCCACGTCGTCCTGGGTGAAGCAGCCGAGCGAGATGTTGACGACCTGGACCTTCTCGTCGAACGAGGACAGCGCCTTGACGAAGTCCTCCTCGGTGCCGATGCCGGCCGGGTCGAGCGCCTTCTCCGGGTCGAACCGGACACCGGGCGCGGCCTGCCGGACCACGCCCGCGACGAACGTGCCGTGCCCGCCTTCCACCGCGAACACGTCGTCGTGCGCGTAGGCGGCGTCGACCTCCTCGAGCTTGGCCAGGAACGCGCCGGAGAGCCACAGCGGGTGGTCGGTGCCGGCGCTCTTGGAGATGCCCGTGTCGACGACGCCGACGACGACGCCCTTGCCGTGCCCGAGGGAGGCCTTGTCCGGGTCCGGCAGCGGGCCGGCGACCTTCGGCGGCTGGCCGGGGTGGCCGTGCATGTTGCCGCCGTGGCCGACCAGCACGTGGTGCGGCTGCACGAACGGGGTGCGTTCACCGGGCCACTGCAGCGGGTCGCGCAGCAGGCGGACGATGTCCGGGATGTCGTCGGAATTGCGCGGCAGGACGAACCGGACCATTCCGGCGAAATCTCTGCCCCGCTGGTAGGCGATGCCGTTCTGGGCCAGTTTCCGGGCCACCCGATCGGCGTCCTGCGGAATGGTCAGCAGCTCAGCCGCGACGAAGATGAATTCCCGTCCGCGCTCCGCGTGGAGACGGTAGTTCTTGTGTTCGAGGAGGGCCTGGTGGAAGGCTTCTTGATACAGCTCGGAGCGATTCGATGGTTCGGACACCGAGGCCTCACAGCAGCGTCGACGGGTGCTGACCAGCAAGCTACCACAGCGGTCTTGGCAATAAGGTGGTTCCGTGACAGGGGTTTCCGCCGCCGCGGCACTCGAAGCCCGACAACGGGATCCGCGGGCGGCAATCGGGATGGGCCGTTCGGCGCTGAAGGCGGCGTGGGCCGCAGGTGACGCCGAGGAGGCGTCGATAGCCGAGCGCGCGATCGGGTTGTCACTGCGCGAACTGCACGACTTCGAAGGCGCGCTGACCCACCTGCGCCGGTCCGTCCGCGCCGCCGAACGCGCCGGTTCGACACGATTGGTGGCACTCGCCCGGGTGAGCCTCGCATTCGTGCTGTCGAACACCGGGCGCCACGCGCTGGCGTTGCGCGCCATCAACGCGGCGCTGCCCGAGCTGCGCGGCGGCGACGCGGACATCGCCCGCATGCAACGGGGCCTCGTCCTGCACTACCTCTGCCGGTACGAGGAGGCCCAGCGCGAGTACAACTGGGCGATCGAGGCCGCCCGCCGCACCGACGACAAGCTCGGCGAAGCGCGCGCCCGGAACAACCGGGGTCTCCTGCGCGCCTACACGGGCGGCCTGCGCGCGGCGGACGAGGACTTCGACCGCGCGGCCGTGCTGTACCGGGAGCTGGACCAGCGGCTGGCCGTCGCGGACGTGCGGTGGAACGCGGGCATCTCGGCGTCACGGGCGGGTGACGTGCCGAGGGCGTTGACCATGTTCGCCGAAGCCGAGCACGAGTACCGGCTGCTGGAGGTGCCGCGGCCCGCGCTGCTGATCAACCGGCTGGAGCTGCTGGTGTCCGTGCCGCTGCTGGAGGAGGCGCGGGCGGCGGCCGACCGGGCGCTCGCGGAACTGGGCGGCGACCTGGTGCTGGCCCGGTCCGAGGCCTTGTTCCACCGGGCCCGCATCGCGCTGCTGGAGGACGACCTCGACCTGGCCGTCGAGCTGGCGGTCGCGGCGCGCAAGGGGTTCCGCCGGGAGAAGCGCGAGGTATGGGAGGCGGGCGCCCGGCACGTCGAGCTGCGCGCGGCCTACCTGAGCGGGCAGCGGACCAGGGCACTGGTGACCGCGCTGACGCGGGTGGCGTCCCGGCTGGACGAGCTCGGCTGGCGGATGGCGGGCCTGGAGGCGCGGGTCGACGCCGCCCTGGTCGCCCGGGACATCGGCGACCGCAAGCGGGCGGTGGCCGAGCTGTCGACGGCGGGCGCTGCCCGGCGCGGCGGCCCGGCGGCGCACCGCGTGCAGGGCTGGTACGCCGAGGCGCTGCGGCGCGACCTGCTGGGCAACCGGCGCGGCGCGCAGATCGCGTTGCGGCAGGGCTTGGCGCTGCTGGACGAGTACCGGGTGTCGCTCGGCGCGTCGGAGCTGCGGGCGTTGAGCGGCGCGCAGGGCAAGGCGCTGGCGTTGGAAGGCCTGCGGACGGCGGTGGCCGGCGGGCAGGCCGGGCGGGTGCTGAGCTGGGCCGAGGCGTGGCGGGCGGGCGCGCTGCGGATGACACCGGCCCGGCCGCCGGAGGACTCCGGGCTGGCCGACGCGCTGGCCGAGCTGCGGGCCGTGACGGCCGACCTGGAAGCGGCGTCCACGGCGGGTCGCCCGACGGCGGCGCTGCGGCAGCGGCAGGTGCGCGGCGAGCAGCGGGTGCGTGAGCTGACCCGGCAGGCCGGTGGCGGCGGCGCGGTGTTCAAGCCGCCCGCCGTGCGCGATTTGGCGCGGGCCCTGGGCTCGTCGGCGCTGGTGGAGTACATCGACCACGACGGCGCGTTGCTGGCCGTGGTGGTGGCGGGCGGCCGGGCGTCGCTGCACCGCCTCGGTCCGCTGGACGCCGCCCTGCGCGAACTGCGGCTGCTGCGGTTCGCCCTGCACCGGCTGGTCACGCTGCCCGAGCACGTCGACCGGACGGCGGTCCGCGCGGGTGCCGAGCACGCGGCGAAGTTGTTGCAGGACAGGCTGTTGGAGCCGGTGCGGCGGCGGCTCGACGACCGGCCGCTGGTGCTCGTGCCGACCGGGAAGCTGGGCGGCCTGCCGTGGTCGGCGCTGCCTGCGTGCCGCGGCCGGTCGGTGACCGTCGTGCCGTCGGCGACGGTGTGGCTGCGCGCCGCCACCTCCACCCTGATCTCACACGACCGGGTGGTCTTGGCGGCGGGTCCGCGGCTGCCGGCCGCGCCGACCGAGATCGCCGCGATCGACGCGGGCTCGCCACCGGGCGGCTCCGCGTCGGTGCTGGTGGGCGCGTCCGCGACGGTGGACGCGGTGGCGGCGGCGATGGACGGCGCACCGCTGGCGCACGTGGCGGCGCACGGCTCGTTCCGCGCGGACAACCCGCTGTTCTCCGCGCTGGAACTCGCCGACGGTCCGCTCACCGTCTACGACCTGGAGCGGCTGCGCACCCCGCCGGCGCGGGTCGTGCTGTCCGCGTGCGACTCGGGCCTGTCCGCGGTGCGGCCCGGTGACGAGCTGATGGGGTTCACCGCCGCCCTGCTCGGGCTCGGCACCCGGACCCTGGTCGCGCCGGTCGTCCCGGTGCCCGCCGAGGTCACCACACCGCTGATGGTCGACCTGCACCGCCGGCTGGGCAAGGGCGACTCGCCCGCGGTGGCGTTGGCCGGCGCGCAGGAAGCGCACCGGGACGACAGCGACGCCGCGTACGCCGCCGGCGCCGGGTTCCTCTGCTTCGGTGCCTAGTGCGTCGGGGTTCGTGGAGGCGCTGCCACACCAGTAGGTTGGCCGGGTGGACGCACACGACATGCTCGCCGTGGCGGTGGCCGAGGCCCGCGCGGGACTCGCCGAGGGCGGCATCCCGATCGGCGCGGCGCTGTTCGCCGCCGACGGCACCCTCCTCGGTCGCGGCCACAACCGGCGCGTGCAGGACGGCGACGCCTCCACCCACGCCGAGACCGCCGCGTTCCGCGCCGCGGGACGTCGGGCCGGCTACCGGGACACGATCATGGTCACCACGCTGTCACCCTGCTGGTACTGCAGCGGTCTCGTGCGCCAGTTCGGGATACCCCACGTGGTGATCGGCGAGGCCCGGACGTTCCACGGCGGTCACGACTGGCTCGCCGGGAACGGGGTGCGGATCACCCTCCTGGACGACCCGGAGTGCGCCCGGCTGATGACCGACTTCATCGCCGCCCGACCGGAACTGTGGTTCGAGGACATCGGCGAGGACCGGGCCTGACGCAGTGGTGAGCCCTGGCGGGCGCACTGCCCCCGAGGGGGCCGTGCGCTGCGCCGTCAGGACTGTCCACCGGTTCGGCTAGAACCGGCTCAACGCCTCTTCGACGGAACCGACGACCGTGAACACGGAGTTCAGGCCGGTCGCCTCGATCGGCCGCTGCGTCGCCCGGCTGGTCGCGACCAGCACCAGCGGGATGCCCAGTTCGCTCGCCCGCTGGCGGCCGACCACCAGCGACTCCAGGCCTGCGGAGCCGAGGAAGCGCACGCCGCCCAGGTCCACCACCACGGCCCGCACCTTCTCGGCCAGGTGCTCCTGGAGCGGCCTGGCCAACTCGTCCGCACTGCTCGTGTCCAGCTCTCCGGACACGTGTAGCACCACCACGCCGTCCGAGGGTCTGTCGACCCTCACGGAAGCGAGCGTCGCCGCGGGTTCCGGCACTCGGGTTCTCCTCTCACTCGGTCGACGCCGGAGCGGCGTCGACTTCACGGTAGTCCTCAGAAGGCCTCGTCGACCGTCTCGGCGAGGACCAGGTCGACGAGCCTGCGCGCGTCGGGCGAGCTGCCGAACGCCCTGCGCTGCCGCGCCGCGCCGCTGCCGTGCGAGTCGAGCCACCCGAGGTGGTCCTCCACAGTGGACAGGGCGCCGGCGTCGCGGAGCGCGTTGCCGCACCAGGCAACGAGTTCGGCGAGTCGGTGGCGCGCGGGCACCAGGTTACCGGTGCGCGGGTCGACCGCCAGACCGTCGACGCCGTCACGGGCGGCACGCCAGTAGGCGGCGCGCAACAGCACGTCATTCACCCGTTCGGCATCACCCGTGTCGGCGGCGGTGCGGGCGAACGCGCGGATGATCTCGGCGATGACGACGGCCTCGCGGGCGGTCATCGGGATGTCGGACACCCGCACCTCGACCGTCGGGTGCTGCGCGGACGGGCGGACGTCCCAGTAGACCATCCCGGCGTCGAGCAGCACCTCGGTCGACTCCAGGGCGCTCACCAGCCGGTCGTACTCGTCACCCGACTCCAGGTGCGGCGGCGGGCCGCTGATCGGCCAGCGGGACCAGACGACCGAGCGCCAGCTCGCGTACCCGGTGTCCTCGGCCTGCTCGATGGGGGAGTTGGCGCTCAACGCGAGCAACGTCGGCAGCCACGGGCGCAGGGCGTTGGACACGCGCACCGCGACGTCCCGGTCAGGCACGCCCACGTGGACGTGCATGCCGCAGACGCCCTGGCCACCGATGACCTTGCGGTGCGAGTACCGCATCAGCCGGTAGCGGACGTCGTCGGTGTCCGGCGGCGGTCCGAGCGTGCCGATCGGCGGGACCGCGGAGGCCAGCAGCCGGCAGCCCGCCGCGTGCGCGGCCTTCGCCAGGTGGGCCCGGCCGAGCATGACCTGCTCCGCCAACTCCTCGGCCGTCGCGCACACCGGCGTGGCCACCTCGATCTGGAACGGGGTCAGCTCGCGCTGCACGTCCAGGCTGGTTCCCGCGTGCTGCGCGACCGACTCGGCGAGCGGCACGGGTCGGCGCGACTCCGGGTCCACGAGCAGGAACTCCTGCTCGACCCCCGCGGTCCACGGCGGTGTCATGACGCACTCGTACCCAATCGGAGGACTTTTCAATCCTCCGTGTCGGGTGGTTTGCCGGGGTCCGCCGGTCCTCGATCACTCCCGCAGCAGCGCGCCCACGTCCTCGTGCAGCCGAACCGCCTCGCCGACGAGCGCGATCTCGGCGCCACAGGCGACAGCCCGCATCGGCAGCACCTCGTCGGCCCGCCCACCGTCGACCTCCTGCGACCCCACGAGGGTGTCGGTGAGCAGCAACGTGTCGACGTTCCCGGCCTCCAGCGCCCGCGCCACGGCCTCCAGCCCGTGCACCGCGCGCCCGGTGACCCGGGTCGACTCGTCCCGGAACCGCTCGACCACCGCCCGCCGAGCGTCCTTGTTCGCCCGGCCCGCCAGGTGCAGCACCGCCCGGTCCGGCGACCCCTCCACCTCGACCACCAGGTGGTGGTACCGGGTGGGCAGTGCCACCCGCAGCGATCGCCGCCCGGCCGCGGGTCCGGCCAGCACGAGCAGCGGTGCGTCCAGGCGGTCCACCAGCGTGGCCGCCTCCTCGGCGACGTCCGCCAACTCGGCCGCGTCCAACCGCCGCCCCGGTCGCCGCGCGCCCACCGTCGCCACGGCCACCGGCCGCCCGGTCGGGTCCACCGCGCGCAGGTCCGCGCCGTGCTCGCCGACCTCGACAACCACGTGCGGCAGGAGCGGTTGGGAGAGGGCGACCAGCGGGAGCACGTACGGGAGCGGTCCGTAGCGCGCGGTGTAGCCGGGCGGCGGGACGGGGACGTAGCGGTCGAGCAGGATCCGCCCGCCGCCCACGACCAGCCCGCGGCCGGCCAGGCCGCGCGGGGTCACGCTCGAAGTGATCGCGTTGTGCGCCAACGCGACCAGGAACGCGTCGGCCTGCTGGGCCTGGAGCTGATCGCGCATCGCCCGCCACCGCAGGTCCACGTGATCGCCTACGTCGAGGAACACGGAGACGAACGGGCCCTCGACGTCGAGCAGGTTGTGGAGACTCGCCGTGTGCATCGGTCCTCCCCGATCGGTCACTCGGGTGGTACCCGAAAGTGGCTCGATGCAACCGTTCTGGTGGAGTGGCACGGGAGGCGGACGGGTGGGGGCCGGCGGTGGCGGTGCGCGAAAGCGTGGCCGTGTAACGCGAAAGTGTGAGGCGCCCGAAGCAGTGGGGGTCAGGGGGAGGGGGTGGTGCGGTTGGAGTGCTGTTCGCACCAGGCGCAGCTCTCGGCCACGGCCACCGAGGCGAAGCCGATCAGGAGGTGCACCACGTTCCCCACCGTGCCGGCGTCCATCACGCCACCGGGCTCACCCACGCCGAAGGCGAACACGACCAGGTACACCACGCCCAGCAGCGTCCCGGCGAGTCGGGCCACCCGCGTGCGCGTCGCCGCCGCGCCGATCACCACACCGGTCACCACGTGCAACACCCCCGGCGGCACGTCACCGCGCACGAAATCCACCACACCCCACAGCGTGAGCACCACACCCAACGCCAAGGCTGCCCGCTGCGGCCACGCGAGGCTCTCCAGGCTCGTCACCACTGCGACCACCCCTTCCACGGGCAGTGTGCGGTTCGGTCACTGAGCGCTATCACTGCTCATCATCGAGCAGAGACCGCAATCGGGCCAGAGATCGGCTCAAAAGCCGTGAAACGTGCATCTGCGACACGCCGACCGAGTCCGCGATCTGGCTCTGCGTCATGTTCCGGAAGAACCGCAGCACCACGATCTTCCGCTCCCTCTTGGGCAGCCCGCGCAGCATCGGATCCAGCGCGTGGTGCAGCTCGACCACTTCCAGGGCCGGATCGTCGCAGATCAGGGAGTCGGCGTAGGTCAACTCGTCGCTGGTGGACTGCTCGTCCAACGACAGCAGGTGGTACGCCGACGTCGCGTGCAGCCCTTCGTACACCTCGTCCACCGCGATCCCGAGGTGCCGCGCGACCTCGCTGGGCGTCGGCGTCCGCCCGGTGTGCCGGGACAGCTCCACCCGCGCCAGGTCGATGGCGACGCACAGCTCCTTCAACCGCCGCGGCACGCGCACGGCCCACCCCTGGTCACGCAGGTACCGCCGCACCTCGCCGGTGATGGTGGGCACCGCGAACGCCAGGAAGTCGATCCCCCGCGACACGTCGAACCGGTCGACCGCGTTGATCAGCCCGACCGCCGCCACCTGCCGCAGGTCCTCGACCGACTCGCCGCGCTCGGCGAACCGGTCGGCGATGTGCCTGGCCATCGGCAGGTGCTCGGTCACCAGCCGGTCGCGCAGCCGCTGGTAGCGCTCGCCGTCCCGGTCGGCCTCCGCCAGCTCGTGGAACAGCGGCTGGTAGTCCACCGCGTTCATCCGGGACACCCGCTCATGCCCGACACCTCAGCTCTACCCGCAACCGGCCTTCGCCGTCGACCCAGGTGGCCACCGCGTCGGTCACGGAACTGACCACCCTCCAGTACAACGAGTCATGGTCGGGCACGGTCACGGCGGCGGACCTGACCTCCGCCCGGAAGCGCACGGAATCACCTTCACGAGCGAACTGGCACCGCAGTTCGGACGAGGGCGCCAGCGACCGCGCGATGAGCGCCGTGCATGCCTCGTCGACCGCGATGACCAGGTCGATGGCCAGCTCAGGCGTGGACCGGGCGAGCGCACCCGCGACCGCGCGGACGGTCGAGAGGTAGGCCGGTCTCGCCGCCACCCTGAGCTCAAGTTCCGAGCCGTCCATGTGTGGCGAACGCTCCTCACAACCCCGGTTGACGTCGCCGAGGGCATACCCACGGCCACCCCCCGCTACACCCGTCCACACAGGACTGAGCAACAGAATCGTGAAAGCCGAACATGCCGTGAGCTGGTTCATCACGGTTTGCGAACAGCGGTAGGTAACCATGTGATCGGAGTCATACTGATCGCCACCCCGACACCCCCACGGAGGCGCCTGGTGCTTGAGGCGAACAACCTTGAGGTGGTCTACGACGACGTGATGCTGGTGCTGCGCGGTGTGAGCCTGAAGGTGCCCGAAGGGCGCATCGTCGCACTTCTCGGCGCCAACGGAGCAGGTAAGACGACCCTGCTCAGGGCGTTGTCCGGCCTGCTCGACGTGCACGACGGCAAGATCACCCGAGGTCGGATCACGCTCGACGGAGAACCTGTCCACCGCTCCTCCCCGACCCGCATCGCGTCGCTCGGCGTGAAGCAGGCGCTGGAGGGCAGGCGCATCCTCGGCGAGCTCACGGTCGAGGAGAACCTGCGCGTCGGCGGGCACAGCAGGCCGCGCGGCATCAAGCAGAACCTCGAACGCATGTACGAATTGTTCCCCAGGCTGAAGGAGCGGCGAAGGCAGAGCGCGGGCTACCTGTCCGGCGGCGAGCAGCAGATGCTGTCCATCGGCCGGGCGCTCATGTCCGAGCCGCGCTACCTGCTGCTGGACGAGCCCAGCCTCGGCCTCGCGCCGCTCATGGTGCAGCAGATCCGCGACCTCATCGTGAAGATCAACGCGGCGGGCACGACCGTGCTGCTGGTCGAGCAGAACGCGACCATGGCGCTGTCCATCGCCGACCACGGCTACGTGCTGGAGAACGGCAAGGTCGTGATGGACAAGCAGGCCGCCGCGCTGCTGGCCGACGAGGACGTGCGCGAGTTCTACCTGGGCCTGCGCGGCGAGGGCGCCACGCAGTCGTTCCGCGACGTGAAGCACTACAAGCGGCGGAAGCGGTGGTTGTCGTGAGCCTTCCCGACGAGGGCGCTCGGGCGAACGTCCTGGAGATGGACGACGTGACGCTGGCGTTCGACGGCGTCACGGCCGTCGACGGCGTGTCGTTCCACGTGGCCGCGGGCGAGTTGTTCGCGATCATCGGTCCCAACGGCGCGGGCAAGACGTCGATCTTCAACGTGCTGTCCGGCGTCTACCGGCCGCAGAAGGGCTCGGTCCGGTTCCTCGGCGCCGAGATCGTGGGCAGGCGCCCGCACAAGATCGCCGCCATGGGCGTCGCCCGGACGTTCCAGAACATCGAGCTGTTCGGGCACCTTTCCGTGGTGGAGAACCTGATGCTGGGCCGGCACAACCACATGCGGTACGGGGCGCTCGCCGCGTTCGCGTGGGTGGGCCGGGCCCGGCGCGAAGAGCTGGCGAACCGGGCGGCCGTGGAGGAGGTCGTCGACTTCCTCGAACTGGAGCAGTGGCGCGGCCACCCCGTCGGCCTGCTGCCGTACGGCGTGCAGAAGCGCGTCGAGCTCGGGCGCGCGCTCGCGATGGAGCCGAAGGTGCTCCTGCTGGACGAGCCGGTCGCGGGCATGAACGTCGAGGAGACCGAGGACATGGCGCGGTTCGTGCTGGACGTCCGGGACGAGCTCGGCATCGCGATGGTCATGGTCGAGCACGACATGGGCCTGGTGATGGACCTCGCGGACCGGGTGATGGTGCTGGACTTCGGCAAGCCCATCCGGACCGGCACGCCCACCGAGGTGCAGCAGGACCCGAACGTGGTGCGCGCCTACCTGGGCGAGGCGCACCAGACCGTGGGAGGTGGCGCATGACCAGCCCCACCGCCAGCCCGACCGCCACCGCCCGGACCACCATCGTCACCCGCGTGCGTGACCGGGCGGGATCGGCGCCGGACGCGGTGGCGTTGCGGGCCAAGGACTTCGGCATCTGGCGCGAGGTCACCTGGTCGCGGTACTGGGACCAGTCGGAGCTGGTCGGGCACGCCCTGCTGGCGCTCGGCGTCGAGGCGGGGGACCGGGTCGCGATCCACTCGGAGAACCGCCGGGAGTGGCTCTACTCCGACATCGGCGCGGTGGCCGTCCGCGCGATCACCGTGGGCCTGTACCCGACGAACCCGGCGAGCGAGGTGGCCTACCTGCTGTCGCACTCCGGCGCCCGCGTGCTCATCGCCGAGGACCAGGAGCAGGTGGACAAGGCGCTCGCCGTGCTGGACGCCCTGCCCGACCTGGAGCGCATCGTCTACCTGGAGCCGCGCGGCATCCGGCACCGCTACGACAACCCGAAACTGCTGGCCTGGGACGACTTCCTGGCGCTCGGCGCGCAGCACCGGGACGCCGACCCGGGCGCGGTGGACCGGCGGATGCGGGCGGCCGAGCCGGACGACGTGATGACGTTGATCTACACGTCCGGCACCACCGGGCCGCCCAAGGGCGCGATGCTCACCGTGGCGAACGTCGAGTTCGCCATCGAGTCGCTGGTCGACGGCGGCGGGTTCACCGACCCACCGCCGTCGCCGAAGGACGTCACCCTCTCGTACCTGCCGCTGTGCCACGTGGCCGAGCGCATCTTCACCACGTGGTTCAGCGCGTCGGCCGGTGTCCAGGTGCACTTCGCCGAATCCATCGAGACCGTGCAGGCGAACCTGCGCGAGGTGCAGCCGACGATCCTGTTCGGGGTGCCCCGGATCTGGGAGAAGGTGCTGGCGGGCATCACGATCAGCGCGTCCAGCGCGACCCCGTTCAAGCGGCTGATGACCCGGTGGTGGCTGCGGGTGGCCGACGGGCTCGGTGAACGACTGGTCCGCAACGGCGGCAGGCACACGGTCGGCACCCGGCTGAAGTACGGCGTGGGCTGGCTGTTCTGCTACCGCGCGCTGAAGGCGCGGATCGGGATGCGGCACATCCGGTACGCGTCGTCGGGCGCCGCGCCCATCGCGCCGGAGGTGCTGCGGTTCTTCATGGGCATCGGCGTGCCGATGCACGAGGTGTACGGGATGACCGAGAACAGCGCCATCGCCACCGGCAACCGGCCCGGCCGGGTGAAGGTCGGCACGGTCGGCGAGCCCCAACGCGGCGTGGAGCTGCGGATCGCCGACGACGGCGAGATCCAGACCCGGCACCCCGGCGTCTTCGCGGGCTACTGGCGCGACGACGACGCGACCCGGCGGGCGATGACCCCGGACGGGTGGCTGCGCACGGGTGACGTCGGCGTGTGGGTGGACGGCACGCACGTCCGGATCACCGACCGGATGAAGGACATCATCATCACCGCGGGCGGCAAGAACGTGGCGCCGTCGGAGGTCGAGAACGCGCTGAAGACCTCGCCGTACATCAAGGAAGCCATCGTGGTGGGCGACCAGCGGCCGTACCTGGTCGCGCTGATCGGCATCGAGCAGGACACCGTCGGCCACTGGGCCAGGCAGCGCCGGATCGCCTACACCACCTACCGCGACCTGGCGGAGAAGGACGAGGTGCGGGAGTTGGTGCAGGACATCGTCACGAAGGTCAACGAGAAGTTCGCCTCCGTGGAGCAGGTGAAGAAGTTCCGCATGCTGCCCAAGGAGCTCGACCACGAGGACGGCGAGCTGACCGCGACGCAGAAGGTGAAGCGGTCGGCGCTGGCCAAGGTGTTCGGCGACCTCGTCGACGACATGTACCTCGGGGGTCGCGGATGAGCGAGTTCGTGCAGTCGATGCTCCGCGGCCTGGGCTCCGGGTCGATCTACGCGCTGCTGGCGCTGGGTTTCGTCATCATCTACAAGTCCACCAGGGTGATCAGCTTCGCCCAGCCGGCGTTCATGCTGGCGGGCGCGGTGCTGGTCAGCTACCTCGCCGCGGACATCGGGTTCTTCGCGGCCGTGCCGGTCGCCGCGGTGCTGATCGCGGTGCTGGCGCTGGGCGTCGAGCGGACCGTGCTGCGACCGATGATCGGCAAGCCGGTGTTCGTGGTCGCGATCATCACCATCGGTGTGGACGTGGTGGTGCGGGTGGTGACCAACTCGTTCATCGGGCTGGACGTCCGCCAGGTGGGCGACCCGTGGGGCCTGTCAACGGTGACGCTGCTCGGCGTCGACGTGCAGCAGCGGTACCTGGTGATGTTCGCGACGACGGCGGTCGTGGTCGCCGTGCTGTTCGCGTTCTTCCGCTTCTCCCGGATCGGGCTGGCCATGCGCGCGGTGGCCTACGACCAGGAGGTCGCGCTGGCGCAGGGCATCTCGGTCGGTTCCGTGTTCGCCCTGTCGTGGGCCATCGCGGGCGGGCTGGCGGCGCTGGCCGGCGTGTTCGTGGCCACCGGCGCCGGTGTCGACCAGCAGCTGTGGGTGATCGCGCTGAAGGCGTTGCCGGCGATCATCCTCGGCGGGCTGGACTCGCTCGGCGGCGCGGTCGTCGGCGGGCTCGCGGTCGGGGTCGTGGAATCGCTCGTCGGCACCTACCAGGGTGACGTCGCGCCGTGGCTCGGGCCGAACTTCGCGCTCGTCGCGCCGTACGTGCTGATGCTGGTCGTGCTGCTCGTCCGGCCCTACGGGCTGTTCGGCAGCAAGGAGGTGGAACGAGTGTGAAGGGCCGTCCCGGGCTGTACACCTCTTACGCGCAGGACACGGCGTTCCTCAACACGCGGCCGAAGCGGGCGTGGACGGGTGCGCTGGTGGTGTTCGCGCTGCTCCTGCCGTTCGCCGTCACCGACGACCTGCTGATGCTGCTGGCCACCGGTTTCGTGGCGGCGATCGGCGCGATCGGGCTGAACATCGTGACCGGGTACGCCGGTCAGGTGTCGTTGGGCCACGCGTTCTTCCTGGCCATCGGCGCGTACACGGGCGCCGCGCTGTCGGGCGACCCGGACGGTCGGGTGCTCGGGTTCGGCGTGACGGAGCTGCCGGTGTGGCTGCTGGCGTCCGGGCTGGTCGCCGGGCTCGCGGGGCTGGTCGTGGCCCCGATCGCGGCCCGGCTGCGCGGGCTGTACCTGGCGATCGTGACGCTGGGGCTGGTGTTCCTCGGCGAGCACGTGTTCCGGGAGTGGACGTCGCTGACCGGTGGCCCCGGTGTGGGCCGGCCGGCGGCGGTGCCGGAGCTGTTCGGCGTTCGGCTGGACCGGGCGTCGGCCTTCTTCACCGGGCCGCAGCAGCTGTACCTGCTGATGTTCGTGCTGCTGGTGATCTTCGGCGTGCTGGCGCGGAACCTGGTGCGGTCGCGGATCGGGCGGGCGTTCGCGGCGGTGCGGGACCGGGACCTGGCGGCGGCCGTGATCGGGGTCGACCTGACCCGGTACAAGGCGCTGGCGTTCGCCGTGTCGTCGTTCTACGCCGGTGTGGCGGGCTCGTTGCTGTTCGTGGTCAACGGGTTCTTCGACCCCGGCTCGTTCGGCCTGCTGCTGTCGGTGCAGTACATCGCCATGGTGCTCATCGGCGGTGCGGGCACGATCTCCGGCGCCGTCATGGGCGCGCTGTTCATCACGCTGCTGCCGCGCATCACCCGGGAACTCCCGACGGTGTTGCCGTTCATCAGCGCCGACGCCACCGGCGGGATCTCGGTGTTCCAGGTCGAGGCGGTCCTCTACGGACTGCTGCTCGTGGTGTTCCTGATCGTGGAGCCGCGGGGCCTGTTCGGAATCTGGGTGCGCGTGCGCAACTACTGGCGCACTTGGCCTTTCTCGTACTGAAAGGGTGGATGGGATGGCAAGTCACAGAGTGGTGCTCGCGGTGCTCTCCGTGGTGGCACTGGCCTCCGTCGCGTGTCGCGGCGGCGACGGCGCGGCCCCGCAGGAGGGCAAGGGCGGTATCAAGGTCGATTTCGGCGTGACCAGTGAACCGTGCCCGGACACCGGCCACAGTGACCGGGGCTGCATCTACCTCGGCTCGATCTCGGACCTGACCGAAGGGCCGTTCAAGGCGTTGGCGGTGCCGATCACCGACGCGCAGAAGGCGTTCTGGAAGCGCGTCAACGACCAGGGCGGCATCGGCGGCTACGACGTGGACGCCACGTCGTACGTGAAGGACAACAAGTACAACCCGCAGATCCACAACCAGGTGTACCAGGAGATCAAGGGCAAGGTGCTGGCCCTGACCCAGACCCTCGGCTCGCCCACGACCGCCGCGATCCTGCCCGACCTGGAGAACACGCAGATGGTCAGCGTGCCCGCGTCGTGGACGTCGCTGTGGGGCGTGGAGGAGGTCATCCTGGAGTCCGGCGCGAACTACTGCGTCGAGTCGATGAACTCGGTGGACTACGCGGTGGACAAGCTCGGCGCGAAGAGCGTGATGGCCGTGCACCTGCCCGGCGACTACGGCGACGACGCCGCGGCGGGCGCGAAGATCGCGGCGGAGAAGCGCGGGGTGCCGTACACGAACGCCGTCACCCAGACCGGGCAGGACAACCAGGGCGGCGCGATCGACGCGGTGCTGGCCAACAAGCCGGACGTGGTGATCCTGACGACCGGGCCGACGGACGCGGCGGTGATCATCGGCCAGACCGCGGCGCGCGGGTTCAAGGGCAAGTTCATCGGCACGTCGCCGACGTGGAACCAGGGCCTGATGCAGAGCCCGGCGGCGCCCGCGATCAAGGCGCTGTACATGCAGTCTGCGCCGTGGAAGACGTGGACGACGGACTCGCCGGGGCACAAGGCGCTGCGCGAGGCGCTGCCGTCGGTCACCCCGAACGACGGCTACACGTCCGGTTGGGTGTGGGCGTACCCGTTGAAGGCGGCGCTGGAGAAGGCGGCCGAGAACAAGGACCTGACCCGGGCCGGCGTGCTGAACGCGGTGCGGCAGCTGAAGTCGGTGGACTACGAGGGCATGCTGCCCGAGGGCGCGGGCAACTTCGCCGGCAACCCGAACGACAGCACGTTCCGGCAGACGCTGATCTACAAGCCGGACGAGGCGGGGCAGACCGGGCTGGGCCTGGTGGAGGACTTCTTCACCGGTCCGACGGCGAAGGACTTCAAGTTCGAGAAGCCGTGTTACACCTGATCACGTGACGTCGGCGCCCCGGCCGTTCTTCCGGCCGGGGTTTCGTCGTCCTATCGTGGGAGCGCCCGGGTCGCCCTGGTGCGGGTGGCCGGGAACTCGTCACACCCGAGAACCGGAGGACACCGTGTCGCTCGCCCGGGAACCGGACGCCACCTCGACCGCGAAGACCCGCCGGACCGGTCGCGGACGAGTCGAACCCGACATCGACCCGGCGACGGCGCCCGTCTCGCGGCAGCCGCACCCCGCACCGCCCGGTGTCGTCCGCTCCCTCGCCCTGGCGTTGCAGCGCACGGCGGGCAACGGCGCCGCCACCGCGCTGGTCAGGGGAGCCGGGCCGACCGTCCAGCGCACGGTCGGCGTCGTCGAAGAGCCGTCCTACGTGCAGTCCGGAGTGCTCCCCGGCGAGAAGGTGGGCAACCACAAGAACGCCGAGTTCGACTTCACGGCGAAGTTCGACCCCGCGCCCGCAGGCACCTCACCTCACCCCCTGGAGGTGCGGCAGGACATCCGGTGGGACAAGAAGTACGAGGAAACCGCCGGCGGCCCGCCGCCGCACTTCGGTACCGCCGCAGCGGGCGAGTGGCACGAGGACCGCTTCCCCGACACCCCCGCCACCGACACCGAGCCCGCCGTGCCCGGGACGCGGTACGGCCACCGGAGCGGCCCGTACGCCAACCCGTTCCAGGAACGGGACGACCTCGACAAGTACGTGGAGCACGGCCAGGGGTACGCCTCGGACCGGCTGATCGGCGAGGAGTACGTGGGGAGCGACTCGCCGAAGGTCCTGCCCACCTCCCAGGGGCAATTCGACTTCCGCCTGACCGCGGTGGACATGAGCAAAGGCGGTCAGGTCGTCGCCACCAGCGAAATCCTGACCGTCGACTGGAACGACGCCACCGGCGAGGGGCACCGCGCCGAGCAGTGACGGACCGCGTGGTCACCGCTGCCCACAGTGGCAACCGGTGCTGCCCAAAGGTTCGCCGACGAATTGTCCGAGATCGTCACGCGGGCGGTGATGCGGAAAACTTGTGCGACGCCCTTTACTCGCCTGAATGGGGGGTTCATACTCCGTTCAGACGAATCTGCAAGTGCGCTACTGCTCCGAAAGGAGCTGTCATGCGATTTCCTCGCTTCCGTGTCTTCACGTGGATCATCCTGGCGATCAACGCGTTGTTCCTGGTCTGGATCATCGGCGGCGTGTCCGGGCGCCCAGATGCGCAATGCGACAGCCTTGACCAGGGAACATGTCAGGCGGCCAGTGATGTCGGTACCGGCCTCAGTGTCCTTGTGATCATTTTCCTCTGGGTGGCGGCAGACGTCATACTCGGAGTCCTGTGGCTCATCACGAGGCGCAAGACTCGTGACTGTCCGGCTTGTGGACGTTCAGTCAAGCGTGGAATGACGGTGTGTCGAGGTTGTGGCTACGACTTCGCGCAGGCTTCTCAAGCGATGCGTGCGCAGTCGTACCCGCCTAATCCGGCCTAGTCGGAAAACGTCGACTCGATCGCCCCGCGCGGCAGCGCGAACCGCGGTTTCGGCCAGGTGACAAGTGCGAGGTGGCGGGCCTGCCCACAGGGGCAACCGGTGCTGCCCCAAGGTTCGCCGAAGAGCCGCTGGTCGCGGGCGTGGGGCGGGGTCATCGTGGGTGGGTGATCCACGAGGTTGACGAGGCGTTGAGGCGGTTGGTCCGGGACGACGCGTTGCGCCGCACGGACGTCGAGGTCGCGTTCGAGGCGCCCACCAAGGACTGGGCGGCCCGGCGCAACGCGCCCACCGTCAACGTCTACCTCTACGACATCCGCGAAGACCTCCGCCGCCGGCAGCGCGGCCTGCTGAACGAGTACGACAACGGCCAGGTCACCGCCCGCCGCCTCCCGCCCCGGCACATCAAGCTGTCCTACCTGGTCACGGCCTGGACCCAGCGGTCGGAGGACGAGCACCGGCTGCTGTCGGAGCTGCTGCTCGGCTTCCTGCGGCACGAGGCCGTGCCGGCCGGGCTGCTGACCGGGTCGCTGGTCGAGCTGGGCCTGCCGGTGCCGATGACGGTCGCCCTGCCACCGCCGGAGGACCGGGCGTTCGCGGACGTCTGGACCGCGCTGGGCGGTGAGCTGAAACCGTCGCTGGACGTGGTGGTGTCCGCGCCGATCGACTCCGGCCGGGTGTTCGCGGCCGGTCCGCCGGTGGACGAGGGCATGCGGCTGGCCATGGGCGACGACTCGGTCTCCCACCGCGTGGCCATGAGCCGCAGGCGACCGTGAACACCGGCAGCCTGCCCCACCTGTTCGCCCGGCTCGCCGCGCTGGAGCGGCGGATCAGGGCGGCGGTGGCCGTGCGGCGCGGCTCGGACCACAACCCGGACGACCCGTTCCGCGGCCTCTACCTGTCCGACGAGGCGATCGACGCCCTGCTGGAGTCCCGGCGCGAGCCGTACGTGCCGTTCCAGGCGTCGGCGGCGTCCGGTCGGCTCGGTCGGCTCGCCGAGACGGCCCGGCTGTCCGGGCTGGACGTCGAACTGCTGCTGGTGGCGCTCGCGCCGGACGTGGACAGCCGGTTCGAGCAGTTCTACGGCTACCTGAACGACGACGTGACACGCCGCCGTGCGACCGCCGGCCTGGCGTTGCGGCTGTGCGGGCTGCCCGAGGCGTCCGCGGCGGGACGTGCGCGGCTCGACCCGTCGTCACCGCTGCGCTCGGCCGGCCTGCTCGTGGTGGACGACGGCGAGCGACCGTTCCTGTCCCGGTCGCTGCGGGTGCCGGACCGGGTCGTCAACCACCTGCTCGGCGACGACCTGTCGGACGCGGCGCTCGCCGGTGTCGCCGTGGTCGTGGACGAGGTCACGGCGGCCGATGTCGGGAACCTCGTGCGCGCGCTCCGGGCCCACGTTCGGCTCGCCTACCTGCGCGAACGTCCCGGTGGGGGTGCCCGTGAGGTCGCTGCCGCCGCGTTGCGGCACGCCGGGTTCGCCGTGCTGGAGGTCGACGCGGCCCGCCTGCGCGCCCAACCGGACGTGTCGGCGGTGGCCGTGCTGCGGGAGGCGGTGCTGCGTGGCGCGGGGGTGGTGCTCGGGCCGGTCGAGGAGGAACCTCCGCTGGCCGCGTTGACCCATCCCGCGATCCCGCTGGTGGTGTTCGGCCCGAACGTGTGGGACCCGAGGTGGAGCCCGGACCCGCCGCTGCTGCACGACGCGTCACCGCTGCCCGTCGCCGACCGCGCCGACCTGTGGCGCTCGAAGCTGGACGGCAGGCTCGCGCCCGGCGTCGACCCGGCCGCCGCCACCGCGCACTTCGTGCTCGGCCCCGGCCAGATCACCCGCGCCGCCCGCGCCGCGTCGGTGTCCGCGCTGGTCGACGGCGGCGTCGTCACCACGGAACACCTGCGCGCGGGGGCGCGCAGCCAGAACGCGGCCGGCCTGCAACGCCTGGCCCGGCGCATCGAGCCCGCCGTCGGCTGGGACGACCTGGTGCTGCCGACCGGCGTGGTGGGCCTGCTGCACGAGTTGGCGGCCCGCGCCCGGCACCGCGACCAGGTGATCGACGAGTGGCGGATGCGTCCGGGCGGTGGGCGCGGACGCGGTGTCACCGGGTTGTTCGCAGGCGATTCCGGCACGGGCAAGACGATGTCCGCCGAGGTCATCGCCTCGTCGCTGGGACTCGACCTGTACACGGTGAACCTGGCGACCGTGGTGGACAAGTACGTCGGCGAGACCGAGAAGAACCTGGAGCGCATCTTCACCGAGGCGTCGGGCGTGAACGGGGTGCTGCTGTTCGACGAGGCCGACGCGATCTTCGGCAAGCGGTCCGAGGTGCGGGACGCGCACGACCGGTACGCAAACATCGAGAGCGCGTACCTGTTGCAGCGCATGGAGACCTTCGACGGGATCGCCGTGCTGGCCACGAACCTGCGGGCGAACCTGGACGACGCGTTCACCCGCAGGCTGGACGTGGTGGTCGACTTCCCGCTGCCGGACGAGCCGCTGCGCCGCCTGCTGTGGGACCGGTGCCTCGGCGAGACCGCGCCGCGCACCGAGGTGGACCTGGACTTCCTGGCCGGCGCGTTCGAACTGGCCGGTGGGCACATCAGGTCGGCCGCCGTGACCGCCGCCTACCTGGCGGCCGAGTCCGGCGGGCCGGTGGGGATGGCCGAAGTGGTGGGCGCGGTGGCGCGGGAGTACCGGAAGCTGGGGCGGTTGGTGGGGGAGCGGGAGTTCGGGCGCTACCTCGGCCTCGCGGCGGACGGCGCGGCCCGGTGAGTGCCCTTTCGGGCAGCGACCACCGCCCTCGCGGTCATGGCACGGCCGGTGGGGCCGGGTTCAGGATGGAAGCGGACTCCGAGGTACCAGGAGGCGGCCATGCGTGGGCACGAGCACGAGCACGACGGTGAGGGCGCGTTCCGGCCGAGAGGCGACCGCGTCGAGCGCGAGGATCACGACCTGCTGGGACGCGCGGCAGCCGCCGGGCGACCGGACGTGCTGGGCGCCGCCGGGATGCTCGACCTGCAACGGGCGGTCGGCAACGCGGGCGCGAGCACGCTGGTCGAGGAGTCGTCCGTGCACGACGTGGTGAACTCCGGCGGTTCGCCGTTGGACGCCGGTGTGCGCGAGGACATGGAGGGCCGCTTCGGCCAGGACTTCGGCGACGTGCGCGTGCACACCGACGGCGCGGCGCACGAGTCGGCGAAGTCGCTCAACGCGCAGGCGTACACCGTCGGCTCGAACATCGTGTTCCAGCGCGACAAGTACGACCCGGCGTCCGATGCGGGCAAGCACGTGCTGGCGCACGAGCTGACGCACGTCGTGCAGCAGCGCAGCGGCCCCGTGGACGGCACGGACACCGGCGGCGGCGTCAAGGTGAGCGACCCGTCGGACCGCTTCGAACGGGAGGCGAGCGCCAACGCCGACCACGTCATGTCCACGGCTCCCGCCCCCGCTCCCGCCGTGCAGCGCGTCACCGACTCCGTGATCCAGCGCGAAGAAGCCCCGCCCGCCGAAGAGGGCGAGGAGGAGAAGATGGCGCAGACCTACGTCGAGCCGGCCTCCGTGCAGCGGGAAGAGGACGAAGAGGTCGAGTAGCCCCGACGGGGGACGCGCTCCGACGAGGCGGTGTTACCTCGTGTCCTTCGATCGGATGCGTTTCCTGGTGTGCTCGGTCAACTCGTAAGTGTCGGGGTACTCGGCCACGACGTCCTCGACGAAGTCACGGAAGTTGCCCTCGTCAAGCCGCGGTTGCCACGCGGTGAGCGTCGCGAGCAGCGCGTCCGGCCTGCCGTGCATGTCCACCAGCACGGACGACTTGCCTGCCTCGGCCGACATCGTCACGAGCAGCTCCGACTTGAGGATCTCGTGGCTGACGTGCACCGCCATCGAGCCGTTGTCGTGTTCCAGATCGGCGATGCCGAACGCGTCGCCGTGCGTGGTCGACCGCCAACCGGCGGCGAGCAGCGCCTCCCGGACCCGTGTGTCCTCGGCGTGCCATTGCTGTTCGTCAGGGGCCACCGGCCTTGACCTCCGCTTCCTTGAGCAGTGCTGCGAGTATCCGGTTCAACTTGGCGATCTTGGCAGCGACCTGCCGCTTCTGCTCGGGTGGCAGGTTCAGTTCTCTCATGGTCGCATCGGTCAGCTCGACCACACCGAGGTCCACACCGGCTTTGCGGAGGATCTCCAGCCCTTTGATGCCTACCTTGTCCCCTGTCTCTTTGGGGGCTTCGGGCGTGCCGGGATCGCGGGGCGAGTACAAGCTCAACGCCCGCACGGACGTGGTCAGGTCCCAACCGGCGGCCTTCGCCGCCGGCGCGAGCCCCGCGATCACACCGGCGCACTCGGGGCATGGCGACCGGGTCACCTTGACGGTGATCGTGGCTCGGGGCGGCCGACCGGCTTCCGCCTCCGCCTTGGCGTCGGGCAGGAGCCTGCCGAACGTCGCGGCCAGTCGGAACGGGCTCAGCAGGCGCTGCTCGGCGTGCTCGCCGCCGATGCTCGTCTGCCGTCCCAGCGATCGGCTGCCGCCCGCCCAGCTGATCGTGCCGCTCGCCGCGGTCGACGCCGACTTGTGCAGCCGCATGTCGGCGGTGGTGAAGCTCTCCTCCGGCTCCGCGATGGTGACCTCGTGTTCCGGGGTCTTGGCGCTGGCCGCCACCAAGACGTCGAACGTGCCCGGCTTGTGCGGGTGGGGCACCACCTCAAGCGTCTTGAGACCCTCGGGTTTGCGCGCGGTGTGGATGGCGCGGATCACCGGAGGGATCTCTGCTGCCTTCATCCCGTTGCGCAGCCGGCCGGCCAGGTCGGACTTGACCGCGGCGCGCACCTTCGCACTGCGGTCCGAGTCCGCGGTCCCGGCGTCGGCTCCGTCCTCTTTCCTGGTCTTGCCCTTGAGCTTGCCGAGCAGCTTCTTGCCGGCCTTGACGACCGTGCCGACGACCGTGTCCACGACCCGGCCCACCGGCGCCTGGACCTTCTCCAGGATCGCCTTGATCTTCTCCGAGATGCCGCCGAGGCCGAGCAGGCTCGCCAGGAAGCCCAGCACCATCGGCAGCGCCTTGGCCAGGGTGTTCTCGATCAGCCCGGCCACCGCGCCGACGCCGCCGCGGGCGATCGACTCGACCGAGTCGAGCACGGAGTCGACGAACTCCTTGATCTGCGCCGCCTTGTCCACGAAGAACATGACCACGTCGTAGATCGCCTTGCACGCCTTGATGAACGCCGCCGCCGGGTTGAGCATCGAGATGATCCAGGTGATGCCCGCCTTGACGATCTTCTCGACGACGAACTCCTTGATCTGGCCCATGACCAGCTCTTTGAGGTCGCCGAGCTTCTCCACCACCCACTTCCACAGCCCCGGCAGGCCCTCCGCCACCATGATCTTCACGACGTCGAGCGTCTGCTCCAGCCTCGCCATCACCGGCTCGGGGATGAACCGGACGATGCGCGCCCGCACGTTCGCCCACGTCAGGCCGAGGATGGACATCACCATCCGCAGGATGCCCTTGACGTCGAACGTCTCGGGGATCTCGACACCGGCGTTCGCCAGGTTGCCCAGCAGCCACGCCTTGAGGCCCTGCTTGAGGTGCTCGGCGATGCGCGAGCCGAAGTTCACCACGCCCGTCTTCACCGCGTCGACCAGGTTGCCCAGGAAGCCGATGGGGTCCTTGATGATCAGCTCGACCGCGCCCGCGGCCCGCGCCAGGACGCCGAGCAGCATGTCCTTCAGCTTCCCGATCGTCTCGATCGCGCCCCCGACGGCCTCCTTCGCCTTGTCCCACAGCCCCTTGTTCTCCTCCTGGAGCTTCTTGATCTCGTCGTCCACCGCGTTGCGCGCCTCGACGTACTTCTGCGCCAGGTCGTCCACGAGGCCCTGCTGCTTCTCGTCGACCGACTTCTCCAGGTCCTCGAACTGGCCCTCGAAGTCCTTGGCCGCGTCACCGGCGATCTTGCGCAGCGCGGGCGGCTGGTCGGCGATCTTCGCCTTGACCCGCTCGCGCCCTTCGGCGATCAGCCGCTTCGCCTCCGCGAGCCGCGCGCCGATGTGGTCGGCGACCTCGCCGATGACCACCTGCATCTGCGCCTCGTAGACCTTCTTCGACAGCGCGAACAGGTCGTTCGCCTCGGCCGGCAACCCGGCGAACAGGTCGTAGGTCCACGCCGCGGCGCCTCTCACGCCGCTGTACCGCTCGTCCTTGTACTTGGCCATCCGCGCCTGGTGGTCGGCGGTGAACGCGGCCTTCGCCTTCGCCTCGCCGGACTCGAACCGCTTGGCCACCTCGTCGTCCAGGCCGCCCAGCACGGCCTCGACCTTGGTCTTCGTCTCGTCGAAGATCGCCTTCAGCTCGCCGGTGATCCTGATCCGGTCCTGCTCGTCCTTCGACTTCGTCGCGTTCTTCGCCGCGGCGGACTTCTGCGCCTGGTTGCCCTTCGCGCCGGTCAGGCCTGCGACGGCGGCCTGGCCGGTGGCCCTCGCGTCACCGGTGGCGGAGGCCAGCGTCTGCGCCTCGGACGCCCGCACGGCCGCGGGCGCGGTGTCGCTGTGCTCCTCGCCCTGCTTCTTCGCGGCGACGGCTCCGGTGAAGTCCGGCTCGTTGGACTGGGCCAGCTGCTCCTCGGTGACGCCCGCCTCCGCCATTTTGGCGTTCGTCTCGTGCTTGTCCGCGCTCAGGTCGGTCTGCTCGGCGGGAGCCTTGTCCGGCACGGCCTTCCGCGCGTCCGGCGGCGCGATGGCGGCGGGTGGCGGCGCGTCGGCCATCGGCTTGACCGGCTTCTCCACGGCGCGGCTCGGGTCCGGGGACTCCTTGGTGCGGTCGGCGACGTCCTTGGCCGACTGCTCCTTGCCCGCCGTCACCTGGCCCATCACGTCGGACTTGAGCTGGTCGGCCTTGCCCGACGTGGCGAACTTGTCGGCCTCGTCCAGGTTCTTGGGCGCCTGCTTGGCGATGGCCGCGTTGACCGCCGCGATGAACGCCGCCTTGTCGAACCCGGCCGGCTTCGCCTCGGCCATCTTGTCCACCTGGGCGGCCTTGGCCTGGGCATCCTTGTCGTCCGGGGGCGCCACGGCGGCGTCCTGCGCCTTCTTCACCTCGGCGGACGCCGGCGGGTGCGCCTTCGCGGTCTTGGCCTTCGCCGTGATGTCGTGCCGGAGCGCCCGGAACTTCGGGTCCTGCGCCGGGGTGATCGTCGTCGGCGCGGCGGCGCGTTGGGCGACCAAGCCGGAGACGGCGGCGTTGCCCGCCAACGACTGCAAGGCGAGCAGCGGCGGCGCGGGCGGTCTGCGCGTGCGGGCGTGGGGCCGTTGCACGCGCGGAGCCGGGCCGTCGTCCCGTGCCAACGCCATCCACCCACTGTCGGGCGCGCCGGGTCCGGCGGCAACGACCGGAAGGGCGGTCCCGGCCGCCCGAACGGGCAGCTGCACCTTTGGGCAGCTATCGGCGTACCCCGGCACAGCCTCGCGGTCGTTTCGCCCGCCGCCGAACCGCAGCAGCATCGACCGCACTCGCTCCGAGAACCAGCCGGATCCGAACCGTCAGCACGACTTGGGAGGCAACGGATGCCCACCTATCTCTCGCCGGGGGTGTACGTCGAGGAGGTGGAGGCAGGTGCGCGGCCCATCGAGGGCGTGGGCACCGCCGTCGCCGCCTTCGTCGGCTTCGCCGCCCGAGGCCCGTACAACACGCCGACGCTGGTCTCCAACTGGGCGCAGTACACGCAGGTCTTCGGCGACTTCGTGCCCGACTGCTACCTGGCCCAGTCGGTTTACGGGTACTTCCTCAACGGCGGCACGAACTGCTACGTCGTGCGCATCGGCGGTGAACGGGCCAAGGGCAACGGCCACGTGCCCGTGAGCGCCGGCGCGCACGCCGTGCTGGGCGGCTACAAGGTCACCGCGCGGGAGCAGGCCGCGGGCGAGATCGAGGGCGAGATCACCGTCGAGGTGGCCGACCCGGCCGGCGAGAACCCGCCGGACGACCGGTTCGCGCTGCTGGTCAAGCTGGACGGCAAGGTGGTCGAGACGCACCAGGTGACCACCAAGCGCACCAAGGAGCACGTCGTCACCGTCGTGCGGGAGAAGTCGAAGCTGATCACCATCGAGGAGACCGCGCCCAACGCGGTGGCCAAGCCCGACAAGGGCAGCGTCACGTTGAAGGACGCCGGGGCGCCGCCTGCCGTGCCGCGCGAGGTCGCGGCCGACGACTACGTCGGCGACGTCTCCGACCGCACCGGCTTCGGCGGCCTGGAGGCGGTCGAGGAGATCACCATGGTCTCGGTGCCCGACCTGATGAGCAGCTACCAGCGCGGCGCGATCTCGCTGGAGTCGGTGAAGGCCGTGCAGCTGGCGATGATCGCCCACTGCGAGCTGATGGGCAACCGGATCGCCGTGCTCGACCCGCCGCCCGCGTTGAACCCGCAGCAGGTCAGGGACTGGCGGCTGAACGGCGCCGGGTACGACTCGAAGTACGCGGCGCTCTACTACCCGTGGATCAAGATCTTCGACCCGGCGAGCGACGACCACCTGTTCGTCCCGCCCAGCGGCCACATGGCCGGCGTGTGGGCCAGAACGGACGCCTCGCGCGGTGTGCACAAGGCGCCCGCGAACGAGGTCGTGCGCGGCGCGGTGGCGTTGGAGACCCAGCTGACGAAGGCCGAGCAGGAGCTGCTGAACCCGATCGGCGTCAACTGCGTGCGGTCGTTCCCCGGCCGTGGCATCCGGGTGTGGGGCGCGCGGACGCTGTCGTCCGACCCGGCGTGGCGCTACCTGAACGTGCGGCGGCTGTTCAACTACCTGGAGGAGTCGATCCTCAACGGCACCCAGTGGGTCGTGTTCGAGCCGAACGACGACGCGCTGTGGGCCAGGATCCGCCGCACCATCAGCTCCTTCCTGGTCACGGAGTGGCGCAAGGGCGCGCTGTTCGGGCTGACGCCGGACGAGGCGTTCTACGTGAAGTGCGACCGGGAGACCAACTACGCCGAGACCATCGACCTCGGTCAGGTCATCTGCGAGGTCGGCATCGCGCCGGTCAAGCCCGCCGAGTTCGTGGTGTTCCGGCTGGCGCAGATCTCCGGCGGCACCAGCCTCGTCAACGAGTAGTCGTCGTCCCGTCCCGTCCTCTCCTCGATGTTGTCGTTCTAGTTAAGGCGGTTGGTCATGGCTCTTCCCGACCTCGACACCTCGGTCGGCCACTCGTTCGGCCTGGAAGTCGACGGCGTCGCGATCAAGCAGATCTCCGAGGTGTCCGGGCTGAAGATGGAGCAGGACGTCATCGAGCTCAAGCAGAACACCCCGGACGGCAAGTACGTCATCAAGAAGTTGCCCGGCAGGCCGAAGGCGGGCGAGGTCACCCTCACCCGTGGCCTGACCGGCGACAACAGCTTCGAGAAGTGGGTGAAGGACGCGCACTTCGGCAAGATGGCGAGCGCCCGCAAGGGCGGGGCGATCATCGTCTACGACTACGAGGGTCAGCCGATCAAGCGGTACAAGCTGACCAACGCGTGGCCGAAGTCGTTGGAGATCGGGTCTTTGAAGGCCGGCGACACCAGCGTGCTCACGGAGAAGCTCGTGGTCACGTACGAGATGATGGAAGTCGAGTGACGTCATGCGCAGGATGATGGCGGCGATCGCTCCGGACGTTTCGACCACTGCTTCGACTGTTCCGGCTGCTTCGGCTGCTTCGGCTGCTTCGGTCGAGCGGATGCGGACGGAGTTCGCCTTCGAGCTGCCGCGCGGGTACGTCGACGACAGCGGCGTGGTGCACCGGTCCGGCGTGATGCGCCTGGCCACCGCGCGGGACGAACTCGTGCCGCTGCGCGACGACCGGGTGCGGGAGAACGCGGCGTACCTGACCGTGGTGCTGCTGGCGAGGGTGGTCGTGCGGATCGGCACGGTGACCGACGTGCACGCCGGAGTCGTGGAGAACCTGTTCGCGTCGGACCTGGCTTTCCTCCAGGACATGTACCGGCGGGTGAACAGCGAGGGGCA
This sequence comes from Saccharothrix sp. NRRL B-16314, assembly GCF_000716595.1. GTDB lineage: Bacteria > Actinomycetota > Actinomycetes > Mycobacteriales > Pseudonocardiaceae > Actinosynnema. The sequence continues at coordinate 110,179 of NZ_JNXC01000023.1, read as the reverse complement.
CACCCGCGCGGCGGTGGCCTGTCCCGAGTGCGGGCACGGGTTCAGCGTGGACGTCGCGGGTGGGCGCCTGGGGGAATCGTGACGTACGCGGCCGACCGGCTGCACGAGGAGGTCGCGTACGTGGCGTACCACTTCCACTGGTCCTGGGACTCGATCCTCGACCTGGAGCACCCGGACCGGCTGCGGTACGTGGCCGAGATCGCCCGGATCAACACGCGGATCAGCCAGGGACGGTGAGGGGCCATGTGGCCGTGGCGACGCGCTCGACCCGCGCCGCCGGCGTTGCCGGTGCGGCGCGCGGAGTGGCGTGGGTTGCCGCCGATCCAGCGGGTGGTGGCGGCGCACCCGTTGGTGAACCCGGTGGAGCGCTTCTCGGGGAATCTTGTGTCGTGGCGGTCACCGGCTTACCTGGCGCCGTTGGCGCACCGGGTGGGGGTGGACGAACCGTCCGGGGTGATCGACGGCGTTGTGCAGCGGGTGGAGCCGTCGGGTGTTCCGGACCTGCCGGTCGTCGCCCGCCCGCCTGCGCGCAAGCCGCGCGAGGGGTTCTGGTCACGGATCTGGGGGTCGGCCGCTGGGGGCTCGGCTGAGAGCGTTGTGGCACAACGTGATGTGGTGGAACCGGTGCAGCGGTTCGAGGACGGCAGCGAGCCGGATGCGCAAACCCTCGGCCCTGAACCTGAACCTGAACCTGAAGCCGAACCTGAAGCCGAAGCCGTGCCAGGGCCAGAAGGCACGCCACCGCACCAAGCGAGTTCCGCGCGTGCAACCGAGCCAGCCCTCGAAGTCGCGAGAAGCCTCGCCGACGCGCCGACCCCCGAAGCAGCTCCAAGCCGTCATGCGGACCCGGAGCCGTCGACAGCGCCGACAGGGCCGACGCCGACAGCCGCACTGAAGCCGATAACCGCGCAGAAGCCGATAACCGCGCAGCGGTCGGTGGTCGGGCCGGGGCTGGAGGCGGTGCAGAGGTCGGTGAGTGGACCGGAGTTGGAGGCGGTGCAGAGGTCGGTGGACGGACCAGAACTGGGAGCGGCTTCGAGATCGGTAGTCGGGTCGGAGCGGGAAGCGGCGTCCAGGCCGGTCGCTGCACCGGACCCGGCAACCGCGCAGAGACCGGTAGCCGCGCAGGAATCGGTAGCCGCGCCGGGGCCAGAGGCGGACGTGGTGCCAAGGTCAGTGACGGCACCGGGGATGGACGTCACGCAGCGGTTGGTCGGTGAGCCGCGGTCGGAAGCCGCGCACAGGTCGGAAACGGCGCAGCGGTCGGTAGTCGGGTCGGCGTCGGGAGCGGCGCAGGGGTCGGTGACCGATCCAGGGCTGGGAGCGGCGGAGAGGTCGGCTGCCGGGCTGAGGCCGGGGCCGGGGTCGCCGTTGGTGACGGTGCCAGGGCTGGGAACGGCGCAGCGGTCGGTCGCTGGCTCGGAGTTGGAAGCGGTATCGCGGTTGGGGGCGGGGCCGGAGCTGGGGGCGGTGCAGCGGTCGGTTGCTGGGCCGGGGCCGGGAGCGGCATCGCAGTTGGTGGACGTGCCGGGGCTGGGGGCAGTACAGCGGTCGGTGGCGGGGGCGGGACCGGAAGCCGCGCAAGGACCGGTGGCTGTGCCGGAGGTGGTAGCCGCGCAGAGGTCGGTGGATCTGCCGGAGCTGGGAGCGGCCCAGAGGTTGGTTGCTGGGTCGGAGCGGGAAGCGGCATCGCGGTTGGTGCCTGCGCCGGAGTTGAGAGCGGCGCAGGGGTTGGTGCCTGTGCCGGAGACGGGAGCGGCGCAGGGGTTGGCGCCTGCGCCGGAGTTGGGAGCGGTGCAGAGGTTGGTTGTTGGGTCGGAACCGGAAGTCGCGCAGAGGTTGGTTGGTGCCTCGACGCTGGATGCGGTATCGCGGTCGGTGGCTGGGTCGACGGTTGGCGCGGCACCGCAGTCGGAAGCAGGACTGCAGTCGGGAACGGCATCGCAGCTGGCAGTCGGGCGGGCTTCGACGGTTGGGGCTGGGCCTGCGGTGGCTTCCGGGCTGAATCCGGGGCGGGAAGTTGCGGCCCGGCTGGAGGTTGGGCAGCCGACAGTTGAGGCGGCACCGGCTGTCGTCCCGTCGATGCAGATGCTCGGTGGCACGCCGGTTGTCAGCCGAAGCATCGAAGTTGCTGGTGCCGAGGTTACTGCGGCACAGAGACTTCCGGTCGGGCAGTGGAGTGAAGGCGCGACCGAAGTGGCACCGACCCTGTCGTCTGCGGGTGGGCTCGGGGCGCCGATCGTCGGCCGTTCGGTCGCGATTCAGCGCTTCGCGGAACCCGCTACCGAGGTGACGGGGCCGTTGCTGGGCGAACAGCATCAGGTCGGGCCGGTGGCGCAGCGGACTGTTGCGTCCGCGCCCACTGCCGCCGTGTCGGCTGGTCCGGACCCCGGTCGTCCGGTGCTGGGGTTGGGGCGGCCTGTGGTGGGGGAGGGTCGCGGTCCGGCGGTCGCGCGCCCCGTTGTGGCCCGGTTCGACTCTCAGAGCGATGCCCCGACCGATTCCCAGGCCGGTTCCCCGGCCGACTACCCGGTCGACTCGCGGGTCGAGTTCGTGCAGCGGGAAGTCCGGCCTTCGACGTTCGTGCCCGTCGAGCCGGTGCAGACCACCACCGAGGAGGTGGCTGCGGCCAACCCGGGCCAGGCAGCGCAGGCACCGGCCCAAGCACAAGCACAGGCAGCACCGGGCCAGGAGCCCGAGGAACTGCTCAAGAAGCTCTACGACCCCCTGGTTCGCCGGCTCAAGGCCGAGCTGTGGCTCGACCGCGAACGGCGCGGAGCGTTGACCGATCGGTGGAGGTGAGCGGAATGGCCGAGGTGGATGAGGCGGTGGCCGTGTGCTTCGTCGTGCGCATCGACGACGAGAGCCTCGGCTCCTTCAACAGCTGCGACGGGCTCGGCATCGAGTTCACCGTCGAACAACGCGAAGAAGGCGGCAACAACGGGATGGTGTGGCAGCTGCCCACCCGCATCAAGTACTCCAACGTCAAGCTGTCCCGCCCCGTCACCAAGGACAGCGCGAAGATCATCAAGTGGATCGCGGGCATGGCGGCCGGCATCACCCGGAAGACCGCGATCATCGAGGCGCGCACGCTCGCGGGCACGGTGATCGCGAGTTGGGCGCTCTCCGGCGTCGTCCCGGTGCGGTGGAGCGGCCCGCAGCTGTCGGCCGACTCGCCCAAGGTCGCCACCGAAACGCTCGAACTCGCCCACCACGGCTTCCTCAGCACGGCGAAGTGACGCCATGGCCTCCCCGATCACCTTCACCTCGGCGGGCTCCGGCAAGACGACGAGCTACGCCGCACCCACGAACCTCCAGAAGGCCCTGCTCAGCGTCCACCGCCCCCCGAAGGCCGGCGGCGCCGCGAAGCCGGGCGACCTGATGCACGAGATCACCTTCCAGTTCAACCCCAAGGAACTCTCGCTGACCAAGAACGCCAAGTGGGAGCGCAGCCGTCAACCGAACGTGGCCAAGAGCGGCACGCCGGAGTTCAAGGGCTCGGACCCCTGCAAGCTCACCCTCGAAGTCTTCCTCGACGCCACCGAGCACATGAACGACGACGTGGTGAAGAAGGTCGAGCAGCTGTTCGGCTGCTGCGTGCCCACCGAGGACAGCCGCCAGCAGGGCAAGGGCTCGCCACCCTGGGTGATCTTCAAGTGGGGCGGCATGACGGGCTTCCCGGCGTTCGTCTCCAGCGTCAGCGCCAAGTACACCCTGTTCACGCCCGCCGGTGTCCCGGTCCGCGCCACCTGCACGGTCAACCTGGAGGAGATCGCGGGCGAGCAAGGCGGCCAGAACCCCACTTCCGGCGCCCTCGCGGCCCGCGACTCGCACGTCCTCGTCGCGGGCGACACCCTGCAATCGCTCGCCTACAAGGCCTACGGCAACGCCGAGCTGTGGCGGGAGATCGCGGAGGCCAACGACATCGACGACCCGATGCGGCTGCGGCCCGGCTCACGGCTGCTGGTGCCCGCGTTGGAGGAGATCCGCGATGGCCAATGAGACGTTCGCGAACTCCCTCGTGGTCGAGGTGGAGGGCGGCCCGCTGCCCGCCGACGTGAAGTCCCTGCTCACCCACGCGTTCGTGGACGACAGCCGCAACCTGCCGGACGTGTTCGTGCTCCGCTTCCGCGACCCCGGCCACGTGGTGCTGGGCAAGGCGAAGTTCAAGATCGGCGCCAAGATCGCGCTGAAGGTGCAGACGTCCGACCCGGGCGGCCCGCAGCCGCTGATGACCGGCGAGGTCACCGCGGTCGGCGTCGAACTGGACGCGACCGGCACGTTCACCGAGGTCCGCGGCTACGACCTCGGCCACCGGCTGTTCCGCGGACACCGCGTCGCCGCCTACCCGAACATGACGATCGCCGACGTGGTCCGCAAGATCGCGCAACGGGCGGACATCCCGGTCGGGCAGATCGACGACGTCCGGGGTTTCGGCCGCCCGCACACCCAGCTCAGCCAGGACGGGGTCAGCGACTGGGAGTTCCTGTCCCGGATCGCCGGGCTGGTCGGCGCGCAGATCGCGGTGGTCGAGGGGAAGCTGGAGTTCCAGCTCCCCGAGGAACCCAAGTCCGCGCCCGCCCCGAACGCCAAGGCCAAGGCGAATCCCCTGGTGCTGGAGATGCACCGCACCCTGCTGTCGCTGCGCGCCGCGATCACCGCCGCCGAGCAGGTGCCCGAGGTCCAGGTGCGGGGCTGGGACCCGGAGAACAAGCAGGCGGTGGTGGCCGCCGAGCCGCCGAGCGCGCTGGGCACCGAGGTCGCCGGCCTCGACCCGCTCGCGTTGGCCGGGAAGTTCGGCAGCCCGCCGTTCCTCGCCGCCGGCACGCACCGCACCCAGGCACAGGCGAACGCGGTCGCCGCCGCCCTGGGCACGCAGCTGGGCGGCGCGTGCGCGGAGTTGGCCGGTGTGGCGCGCGGCAACCCCAAGCTGCGCGCGGGGACGGCGGTGGCGTTGACGAACATCGGCGAGCCGTTCGCGGGCAGGTACACCCTCACCAGCACCCGGCACCTGTTCGCCGAGCAGGTCGGGTACACCACCGAGTTCACCGTCTCCGGCCGCCAGGAACGCTCCCTCTACGGCCTGGCCAACGGCGGCCCGCGCGGCACGGCCGAGCGCGGCCTGGTCCCGGCCGTGGTCAGCGACGTGCGCGACCCGGCGAAGACGGGACGGGTCAAGGTGACCTACCCGTGGCTGTCGGCGGACTTCTCCAGCGGCTGGGCGCGGACCGTGCACCCCGGCGCGGGCAACGGCTACGGCGGACTCGTGCTGCCCGAGGTCGGCGACGAGGTGCTGGTGGGCTTCGAGCACGGCGACTTCGACGCCCCCTACGTCCTCGGCGGCCTCTACAACGGCAAGGACGCGCCGCCCACGCTCACTGTGGACCCCGTGGACGGCAACAGCGGCGAGGTCGTGACCAGGGGGTTCGTCTCGCGCAAGCACCACAAGGTCGAGTTCGTGGAGGACGAGGGGATCGTCGTCTCCAGCGGTGACGGCAAGTTCGTGGTCAAGCTCGACCAGAAGAACCAGGTGGTCGAGGTGACCAGCGGCAAGGCCGTGACGATCAAGGCGCAGAACGGCGTGACCATCGACGCCGGCACCGGCCCGCTGGAGCTGAAGGGCCAGAAGATCACCGCGAACGCCCGGACCGACGTGACCATCGAGGCCGGCGCGCAGCTCAAGGCGACCGGCACGGCCGGGGTCGCGGTCGAGGGCGCGACGGTCGCGGTGACCGGCCAGGGCCAGGCCGAACTGACCGCGAGCGGACCCGTGACCGTGCGCGGCGCGGTCGTCCGGATCAACTGAAGGGGAGGGCGGATGCCACCAGCGGCGAGGGTCGGCGACCCGACCGGGCACCCGGGCGTGCTGGCGCCGCCGGGCGTGCCGACCGTGCTCATCGGCGGGATGCCCGCCGCCACCGTGAGCGGGCTGCACACGTGCGCGTTCCCCGGCCTGCCACCGCACCCGCCGACGCCCGTGCTGCCGCCCGGCTGCCCGACCGTGCTGATCGGCGGACTGCCCGCGGCCCGGATGGGCGACCTGGCGGGCTGCGGCGCGCCGATCGTCGTCGGCTGCCCGACCGTCCTCATAGGAGGGTGACGTGGACTTCATCGGCCGCGGCCTGGCCTTTCCCGTGCACACCGACGCCACCGGCTCGGTCGCGCTGGTCGGCGGCGAGCGCGAGATCGTGGAGAGCATCCGGCTGATCCTGGCCACCGCGCCGGGCGAACGGCCGATGCGGCCCGAGTTCGGCTGCGCCATCCACGACCTGGTGTTCGCGCCCGCCGACGCGGCCACCGCCGGCCGCATCGCCTACGAGGTGCGGCTGTCCTTGGAACGCTGGGAGCCGCGCATCTCGCTCACCGACGTGTCCGTCGGCTTCGACGAGGTCGACCAGGGCACCCTGCTCATCGACATCCGGTACGCGCTGCGCGGCACGAACGACCCGCGCAACCTGGTGTTCCCCTTCTACGTCATCCCGCCGCACGAGGCCGACGAGGAGGGCGTGCGATGACGTCCCTGCCCACGCCCAACCTGGACGACCGGCGGTTCCAGGACCTGGTGGACGAGGCCAAGCGGCGCGTCCAGCAGCACTGTCCCGAGTGGACGGACCACAACGTGTCCGACCCGGGCGTGACGCTGATCGAGGCGTTCGCGCACATGGTGGACGAGCTGCTGTACCGGCTGAACCGGGTGCCCGACCTGCACTACCTGCGGTTCCTCGACCTGATCGGGGTGAAGCTGTTCCCGCCGACCGCGGCGCGCGGCGAGGTGACGTTCTGGCTGGCCGCGCCACGTGACGTGCCGGTGGTGGTGCCGGCGGGCGCGCAGGTCGCCACCGAGCGCAGCGAGGTCGAGGACCCGGTGGTGTTCACCGTCGACCGCGAGCTGAGCGTCGTGCCGTGCTCGTTGACGCACCTTGTGACCGCGGTCGGGGACGCCGGCATCCCGCCCGCCGACCGCACCGACGAGCTGCGTGACGGCAAGGAGCCCGAGGTCTTCGCCGACCCGCCCGCGGCCGGTGACTCCGTCCTCTTCGGACTGTCCGACGCCGTGCCCGGCTGCGCGGTGCTCCTGCGCGTCGAGGCGCACGCGGAAGGCCGCGGCGTCGACCCGCGTGACCCGCCGTGGGAGTGGGAGGCGTGGAACGGCACCGGCTGGAGCCCGTGCGAGGTCGACCGCGACAGCACCGGCGGCTTCAACCAGCCCGGTGACGTGGTGCTGCACGTGCCGCGCACGCACGTCGTGTCGGTCATCGCACGGCAGCGCGCCGGGTGGCTGAGGTGCCGTGCCGTCGCGCCCGAACCCGACCGGCCGTTCTACCAGCGTCCGCCGAGACTGGTGTCCGTCGTCGCCGCCACCATCGGCGGCACGACCAGCGCCACCCACGCGGACATCGTCCGCGGCGAGACCATCGGCGTGTCGGAAGGCGTTCCGGGACAACGGTTCCCGCTCGCCCGCACGCCGGTCGTGGTGGACGACGGCACGCTCGTGGTGGAGGTCGCCACGCCGGACGGCTGGCAGGAGTGGCGCGAAGTGCGGTCGTTCGCCGAGTCCGGGCCGGCCGACCGGCACGTGGTGCTGGACCGGGTCGGCGGCGAGGTGATCTTCGGACCGGCGGTGCGGCAACCCGGCGGCGGCGTGCGGCTGTACGGGGCGATCCCGGCGAAGTCGGCCGCGATCCGGGTGCCCGAGTACCGGACCGGCGGCGGGCTGCGCGGCAACGTCGCCCGCGGGCTGTTGCAGGTGCAGCGCGACCCGGTGCCGTTCGTCAGCACGGTGACCAACCGGCGGCCGGCGTCCGGTGGGGTGGCGGGGGAGTCGGTGCGCGACGCGGCGTTGCGCGGGCCGCTGCTGCTGCGGACGCGCGACCGTGCCGTGACGACCGAGGACTACGAGGTGCTGACGCGGGAGGCCGCGCCGGAGATCGCGCGGGTGCGGTGCGTGCCCGCCGGGCCCGGGTCGGCGGCGGTGCGGGTGCTGGTCGTTCCCGCTGTGGGGATGCACGAGGAGTCGGACTTCGCCGCGTTGCAGCCGAGCGCGGACGTGCGCGGCCGGATCGAGCGGTTCCTGGAGGAACGCCGGTGCGTCGGCGCGCGGGTGTCCGTCGAACCGCCCTACTACCAGGGGGTCACCGTGGTGGCGCAGCTCAAGGCGAAGGCCGGTACCCCCGAGGACGTGCTGCGGACCCGGTCCGTGCAGGCGTTGTACGACTACTTCAACCCGGTCAGCGGCGGCCCGGACGGCGACGGTTGGCCGTTCGGGCGGCCCGTGCAGTCAGGTGAGGTGTTCGCCGTGCTGCAACGGCTGCCGGGGGTGGAGCTGGTCGAGGAGATCAAGCTGTTCGGGGCGAACCCGGTCACCGGCGAGCGCGGCAACGCGGCGGCCCGGCTCGACTTGCCGGTCAACGGGCTCGCGTTCTCGTACGGCCACCAGGTGAGGGTGGCGCGATGACGACCCCGCACCCGTTGGCCGATCGGCTGCCCGCCGTGTACCTGGAGGACGGGTTCACGCAGCGGTTCCTGGTGGCGCTGGACGAGGTGCTGGCGCCGGTGTTCACCACGCTGGACGGGTTCGCGGGCTACCTGGACCCGAAGCTCGCGCCGGAGGACTTCCTGGAGTGGCTGGCGCACTGGGTGGCGCTCGACGTCGGCGAGGGCTGGGCGGTGCCGCAACGGCGGGCGCTGGTGGCGCGGGCCGTCGAGCTGCACCGGTGGCGCGGCACGAGGCGAGGGCTGGCCGAGCACGTGGCGCTGTTGACGGGTGGGCAGGTGGAGGTGCGGGACAGCGGCGGCTGCACGTCGACCGACCGGCCGGGCCTGGCGGTGGCCGAGAACCCGCCGCGCGTGCACGTCCGGGTGCGGGTGCCGCGGCCCGATCAGGTGGACCGGACCCGGCTGGTCGCGGCGATCGCCGATGCGGTGCCCGCGCACGTCGCGGTGGAGCTGGAGGTGGTGGGGGCATGATCGTGTGCGCGCAGTGCGGTGAGGGCAACGCGGCTGGTGCGGAGTTCTGCGGCGCTTGTGGGACGTACCTGGAATGGGAACCTGCGGCCCAGCCCGTGGCGGGGCAGGCAGCGGGGCCGCCGGGCGGGCAGGCAGGTGGTCAACCGGGCGGTCAGGCCGGTGGTCAGGTTGGTGGTCAGCCGGGCGGTCAGGCAGGCGGGCAACCGGGCGTGCCTGCGGGTGGTCAGGCGGGGCACGGGCCGCTACCGAGTCGCGGTGTGCCGCAACAGGGACCGCCGTACCAGCCGGTCCCGCCGCCGAGAGGCACCCAGTGGCAACCCCCGCCCGGTCCTAACGCGCCGGGTCCTAACGTGCCGGATTTGAATGGGCCGGGTCTGAATGGGCCGGGTCGGTACGCGCCCGGTTCGAGCACGCCCGGTTCGAGCACGCCCGGAGCAGCCGCGTCGGGGGGCAGCGGGGCCGGTTATCCATCACCCGGACACGCTGGCTCGGGTTATCCATCGCCGAGTCAGTCCGGGCCGGGGTTCGTGCCTGCGAACCAACCCGGCGCCGGCCAACCGGGATCGGCACAGCCTGGCCGAGCACAACCCGGCCCGCTGCAACCCGGCCCGCTACAGCCCGGCGCGATGCGGCCCACCGACCAGAAGTCCACCCCAGGCGCCCGCCGCCCGCGCCTCACCGAACGGCGAGCAGCCCAGTCCGGTGACCTGATCTGCGGCCAGTGCGGCGAAGCGAACCCACCCTCCCGCAAGTTCTGCGCCCGCTGCGGCGCGGCGCTGGTGGAGGCGGAAGTGGTGGCGGAGAAGTGGTGGCGACGCCTCCTGCCCAAGCGCAAGCCGCTGGAGGCGGGCACGCGCCCCAAGAGGCACCGGCACGGTTCCGCCAGACGTGGCATCGGCAAGGCGCTCCGCTGGTCCTTCCTCATCGCCCTGCTCGGCGCGATCGGCGTCTACGGCCTGGTCCCGTCGTTCCGCAGCCTCGTCAACACCCAAGCCACCTCCCTCGCCACCGAGGTGAAGGGCATCTTCGTCACCGAACTCACCCCCGTCCGCCCGACCGGCATCACGGCCAACGTCGAGTCGCCCGACCACCCGCCGCTGATGGCCACCGACAACGCGAAGAACACCTTCTGGCTCGCACCGGTCGAGCCGGCGGAACCGTCGCTCGTGCTCGACTTCGGCCGCGAGGTGGACCTGCGCGAAGCCATCATCCGGGTCGGCAACCCCGACGACCTCCAGGCCGCGCACCGGCCCAAGAAGCTGCACCTCGTCTTCTCCACCGGCCAGACGTTCGACGTCGACGTCGCCGACACCCCCGACGAGCAGCGCGTCAAGATCGGGAACAGCGCGGGCGCGACCAACGTCGAGGTGCACGTGGTCGAGCTGCACCGGTCGTTGCGGGGCAACGAGGTCGCCCTCGCCGAGATCGAATTCTTCGCGGTGAGGTGAATCGTGCGACACCTGGCGCTCGTGGTGCTCCTGCTGGCCGGCCTGGTCGTGGCCGCCCGCCCGGTGGCCACCGCGCAGCCACCCGACCCGACCGCGCCGTACCGGATCGGCGTGAGCCGGACCGGTGACCTCTGGAGCACCGACGCGGACGGCGGCGATCCGCGCCGGCACACCGACACCACCCGGCCCCGGGAAACGGACCCGGACTACTCGCCGGACGGCACGCTCGTCGCCTACACCGTCGACCCCGGCAGCGACGCGCCGACTCAAGTACTGATCGCGAACGCCGACGGCTCGAACCCCCGCCCGCTGAGCGACCGGGAAGGCGAGCGCCAGCCGTCCTGGTCACCGGACGGCACGATGATCGCCGTCACCGACGACGACGGCATCAGCATCGTGCGCGTGTCCGACGGCTCCGTGCTCGACTCGATCCCCACTCCCGCGCACATGGAGCTGGAGGACAGCCACCCGGCGTGGTCCCCGGACGGCGACACGATCGCCTTCGCCCGCGACACCCGCCGCGCCACCACACCGCGCGTCACCCCGTTCACGGTCGGTGCGTCCACCCAGGACTCGTTCACCACCACCGCGACCGTGCGCACGCCGCCCGTCCTGGCGAAGCCCGAGATCATGTTCCTGGTCGACACCACCGGGTCGATGTCCGCCACGATCGACGCCCTGCGCACCAGCCTCGGCCAGGCGATGGGCAGGATCGCCGACGCCGAACCGGAGGCCACCTTCGGCCTGGCCGCCTACGAGGACTTCACCGACGGCGTCGACCGCCGCTACCGGCTGCTCGCGCCCCTGGGCGAGGCGGCGGCGGTGCAGGCGGCGCTGGGCCGGCTGGACCTCGGCAACGGCGGCGACCTGCCCGAGGACTGGTTCAACGCGCTGCACGAGATCGCCAGGGGCACGAACGCGGACGGCTCGTACAAGGTGTTCGACAAGCCGGGCACCAGCCGGATCGTCGTGCTCGCCGGTGACGCCAGCAGCCACGAGTGCGACCCCTCCTGGCCCAACCCGACCGTCTCACCCACCCCCACACCCACAGCGACCGCGACGCCCACCACGGATCCGGGCCCCTCGCTCCGCGCCCAGGACGAGCCGGACGAGTGCGGCCCCTACTGGCGGCGCTCCACCGTCGTCGAAGACCTGACCAGCCGCGCCGGCGACCCCGAACCGCGTGACATCCACGTCGTCGGCGTCCCGGTCATCACCTCGTCGTCCGAGGGCCTGGACCGGCAGGGCCAGGCCACCGAGATCACCCGCGCGACCGACGGCGCCCTGATCGAGGCGGGCGCGTCGCCGGACGACATCGTGGCGGCCATCGAGGACGGCATCACCCGGATACCGGTCACGGTCCGGCCCGTGGCGGACTGCCCGGACAACGTGTCCGTCACGTTCCAGCCCGAGTCGGCGACCGTGGGCGGCAGCACCGACGTCGAGTTCACCGAGACCGTGCGGTTCGTGGAGCCCGGACCGTCCCGCGCCGCCGCCTTGGGCGACGTCCACTGCACGATCCGGTTCGAGTTCGACGGCAAGACCCCCGACCAGCCCTACGAGCAGCACCTGGACCTCAGCCGACGCACCGGCCCGACCCTGGTGGTCGAGAGCAACGCCACGCCCAGCCCGAACGGCGACCCCGTGCCGGTCACCTTCACCGCCACCGCGACGAACGCCGCCGGCGCGACCCTCCCGGTGCGCTGCGACGCCACCTCCGGCGCGCTGTTCCCGGTCGGCCTGACGACCCTCACGTGCAGCGCGACCGAACGGGGCCGCACGGTCACCGCACGCACCCTCATCACCGTCTACGCGCCGGACGGCGACTCCTACCGGGACATCTGGCTGGCCGAGCTGAACGGCACGCGGGTCCGCCGCCAACTCGACCTGACCCGCCGGTTCACCGGGGGCTGCGGCCGTGACGACGGCGCGCCCGCGTGGTCGCCGGACGGCTCCCGGCTCGCCTACGAGCACGCCGACGCGCTCTGCGTGGCGGACGTGGCCGGTGGACTCGCCACCAGGGTCGTGGGCGGCGACCCGTCCGACCCCGCGTGGTCGCCGGACGGCGCGCTGATCGCGTTCAGCCGGTCCGACGGCGACCGCCCGAGTCTGGTGTGGACGGTCCCGCCCAGCGGCGGGAGCGCGTCGCGGCTGATCGCGCTCGACGAGGACGACGTGACCCAGCCCGCGTTCCAGCGCCTGCCCGACCTGCGGGTGACCGGCAGCGCCGTGCCCGCCGACATCGTGTTCGGCGGCACGACGACCATCCGCCTGCGGGTGGCGAACGTCGGCCTGACCGCACCCCGCGCCGCCGACCTGGCGATCACCGTGCCCGCCGGGCTGCGCGTCGACGGCATCACCACCACCGTCGGCACGTGCACGGTGACGACGTGCGCCCTGGGCCGCCTCGCCCCCGCCGGGTTCGCGGACATCCGGATCACCGTCACCGGGACGACGGCGGGCAGGCACGTCGTCCGCGCGTCGCTGGCCGACGACGTCAACCCGGGCGACAACCGGGTCGACGTGCCGGTGACCGTCGCCGAGGAGGTCCGGCCACCGGACAACCCCGGCTCGCTGTCGATGGCCGTGGCCCTGGCACCGCTGGAGGGCTACGTCGGCGGTGACGACCTCGTGCTGTCCTACAAGGTCCGCAACGGCGCACCCGAGCCGATGACCGACGTCCGCGTCGTCACCGCCCTGCCGCCGCAACTGCTCCCGGTGAAGGCCGTCGTGGGCTGCGCGGCCGACGGCGCGACCTGCCCGATCGGCACGCTCGCGCCCGGTCAGGAAGCCGAAGTGCGGGTGACGCTGCCCGCCAAGGCGGCCGTGGACGGCACGGCGGGCGGCTCGGTGCTCGGCGTCGGACCGGACAGCGACGCGGCCGACAACACCGCCGTGACCTCCGTGCGGGTGCGGCAGCCGGAGATCACCGTGGCTCCGGGCGTCGGGCCGGCCGGGTTCGTGCCGCGCGCCACCGGCAAGGCGTTCCCGCCCGGCGCGACGGTGCGGCTGGCCTGGACCGTCGGCATCTCGCCGACACCCGGCGAGGTCGTGGTGAAGGCCGACGGCACGTTCGACACGCAGTTCCTGGTGTTCCACAACGACCGCATCGGACCGCGGCAGCTGGAGGGCGCACCGGTCATCGGACCGGCGTTCGGTCCGGTGCGGTCCAAGGACTTCCTGGTCGTGCGCAGCTCTCTCCAACCACCCGATTTCGTGAACCGGTGACGAGCCGGTCCACCGGTGGAAGCCGGTGGGCTGCCCGTTGGGGCAGCGCCGGTCGCACCACGTCCCACCCTTCCGCCGGTCCCAGGACCGACCCGACCACCGGAGGATTCACGCCATGGGCGCAACCGCGACGCTGTCCGCCACGGGCCTGGCCGTGGTGCCGGGCGAAGACGTCACCTGCACGGTCGTCGTGCGCAACACCGGGGACCTGGTGGACGAGTTCACCGTGGACGTGGTGGGCGACGCGGCCGGCTGGGCCACCGCCGAACCCGCCTCGGTGAGCCTCGTGCCGCAGGCGTCCGCCTCGGTGGTCGTGCGGTTCGCGCCGCCGCGCGCCGCCGAGGTCGCCGCGGGCCCGGTGGCCTTCGGCATCCGGGTCGTCTCCCGCGAGGACCAGTACGGGTCGGTCGTCGAGGAGGGCGTGGTCGAGGTCGGCGCGTTCACCGACATGTCCGCGGAACTCGTGCCCGCCAAGGTGGAGGCGGGGGCGCGGGGCAAGTTCGAGGTGGCGATCGACAACGTCGGCAACCACCCGGTCGCGGTGCGGCTGCACCCGGCCGACCCGGACGGCGAGCTGGAGTTCAAGCTCGACCGGGCGGACGTCGTGCTCGCGCCCGGCACGGCGGCGTTCGTGAAGCTGACCGCCAAGCCGCGCACCACGTTCCTGCGCGGACCGTCGCAGCCCCGGCCGTTCCGGGTGGAAGTGGTGCCCAGCTCCGGGCCGCCGCTGGCCGCGGCGGGCATGCTGGTGCAGCGGCAGCTCCTGCCCAAGTGGCTGCTGCCCGCGTTGATCGCGCTGCTGGCGTTGGCGCTGGTGCTCGCGGCGCTGTGGTTCACGGTGCTGCAACCCGCGGTGAAGTCCGCCGCGCGGGAAGCCGCCGTGCAGCAGGCCGACCAGGTCAAGACGGCCGCCGACGAGGCGCAGGCGGGTGCCGGGCAGGCGCAGGAGCAGGCCAAGGAGGCCGAGGTGAAGGCCGATGCGGCGATGAAGGCGGCCGGTCTCGACCCGCAGGCGCCCCTCGGTTCGCCGCCCACCGCGAAGCCGAACCAGCCGGCCGAGGTGCCCGGCGACCCCACCGACTTCCGGGTGGCCGCCGACGCGGCGATCGTGGCCAACCCGGACGTGTTCACCGACTTCGTCTTCACGCCGCCCGCCGACAAGACGCTGCTGATCAGCGACATCGTGCTGCAGAACCCGCGCGGCGACACCGGGACGGTCCGGGTCGTGCGCGACGTCGAGGGCACCCGCAGCGTGCTGCTGGACCTGGGCCTGGCCAACTTCCGCGACCACGACCTGCACTACGTGGAGCCGCTGCGGTTCAAGAAGGGCGAGAAGATCGTCGTGCTGGTGAGCTGCCAGAACCCGGCGGAGAAGGGCAACTGCAAGCCCTCGGTGTCCTTCTCCGGCCGGGCGCTGTGACCACTGGCGCTGTGACCACGTCGGATCAGGTCGGATCAGATCAGACCTTCGCGGAGCGCGAACGCCACCGCGTGCGCCCGGTTGCGCAGCTGGAACCGGTTGGTGATGTCGTGCAGGATCGACTTGACCGTGCGCTGCGAGTAGCACAGCTTCTCGGCGATCTCCCGGGTCTCGAACCCGTCCGCGATCAGCCGCAGCACCTCGGTCTCCCGGTCGGACATGCCGGCCATGGTCCAGCCGTTGGGGTTGAGCACGTTGCGCTGCAACCGGGACACCCGGTCCAGCAGCCGGCCGAGCAGGTCCGGCGGGAGCGCGCCCTGGCCCGCCGCGGTGGCCTTCACCAGGCGCACCAACGTGTCGGGCGTCGCGTCGGACCGGCGGATCACCGCGGACACCCCGCTGCTGACCACGTTCAGCAGCTCGGGGTCGGCGATGTCGCCCGCCACCAGCACGATGCCCGCGCTGCCCGGCGCCTGGAGCCTGCGCAGCAGCTGCTGCGCCTCGCCGTCGAGCCGCTCCAGCACGACCAACGCCACCGGCGCGGGCTCGTCCTGGTCGACCAGCCTGATCTCCGGCCGGGACCGCAGCGCGGCGGTGACCCCGGCCCTGGTGATGGAATCCGTCGCGTGCAGGGCGACCGCGACCTGCTCTGCGTTCATCTCGTGCTCCCGCCCTCGTGCCCCGGATAACCCCGTACTCCCGATAACGCCCAGTGCTCCGATAACACCTAGTGCTCCGATAACACCTAGTGCTCCGATAACGCCTAGTGCTCCGATAACCCTGTCGCCATCGTCGCCACCCGGGGTGTCCCGGCACTACGGGCGCTGCGTCCCGATGTGTCCCGGCGCATCGCCCAAACCGGCCTGCTTCGCCCGGGACACGGCCTGGGCGCGGTCGGCCACGTGGAGCTTGCGCAGGATGTTCGACACGTGGTTGCGCACCGTTTTCGGGCTGAGCACCAGCGATCGGGCGATCGCGGTGTTGCCCCGGCCGTCGGCCATCAGCCGCAGCACGTCCCGCTCCCGCGTGGTCAGCTCCGGGAACGCCTCCACCCGCTCCGGCGGCGCGCTGCCGAAGAACGCCAGCAGCCGCACCGCGATCGCCGGGCTGAAGATCGCCTCACCCTCGCCGACGGACCGCACCGCCCGCACGATCTGCTGCGGCCGGGCCGCCTTCAGCAGGTAGCCCAACGCGCCCGCGCGCATCGCCGCGAACACCGACTCGTCGTCGTCGAACATGGTCAGCACCAGCACCCGCACAGACGGGTCGTGCGCCACGATCCGCCGCGTCGCCTCCACCCCGCCCAGGTCCGGCATGTTCAGGTCCATCACCACCACGTCCGGGCGGAGCGACGCGGCCATGGACACCGCCATCCCGCCGCCCGACGCCTCGCCGACGACGTCCAGGTCCGGCGCGGCGGCCAGCGCGGCGGCCAGCCCGTACCGGAAGAGCGGGTGGTCGTCCACGACCAGCGCCCGTAACGGGGTCATCCCGTCACACCCCGCCCACGACGGGCAGGTCCGCCACGACCACCGTGCCGCCCTCGGCGGAGAGCTCCATCCGCCACGTGCCGCCGACCTCGTTCGCCCGCTCGCGCATCGAGTTGAGCCCCACCCCGTCGCCCTGCTCCGGCACCGCGCCCACACCGTCGTCCACGACCTCCACGCGCAGGCAGCCGTCGAACCGCAGCCCCACCAGGCAGCACCGCGCACCGGCGTGCCGCACCACGTTCGTCAACGCCTCGCAGATGATCCGGTACGCCGCCACCTGCACCGACACCGGTAACTCCGGCAGGTCACCGCACCGCACGTCCACCCGCACCGGGTGCCGGTCGGTCAACGACGCCACGTGCGCCCGCACCGCGCCGACCAGACCGAGCCGCGCCAGCACCGCCGGGTAGGAGCCGGAGGCCAGCCTGCGGATCTCGTCGACCGCCGTGTGCGCCTCTTCCTCCAGCCGGGCCAGCAGCAGCCCGGCCGATGCCGGGTCGTGGGCGACCAGCTGCCGGGCCGCGCGCAACCCCAGCGCGATCGCGGCCAGCGACGGACCCAGACCGTCGTGCAGGTCCCGCAGCAACCGGCGCCTCGCCTCGTCGGCGGCGTCGGCGGGAACGATGAACTCGCGGCGCATGTCCCCTCCCCCAAGTGGGTGAGCGCGCGGGCTGCCTCGCCGTGACGGTGGGCCGCCTCGCCTGTAGGGGAAGTCGTCCTGCCCGCACATCCCGTTTCAAACCTCGACGATGTTCCACCTTTGGAGGTAACGAAACCCGAATGCGGTGACGGAACGACGTATCACGGCGGCCCGACCGTGCTCCATACGGATAGCGAGGACCACAGGAGGGCGTGGAATGGGGCAGACGAGTGGCCGGGCGGTACTGCAGGTGCACCCGACCAGGCTGTGCAACCTGCGCTGCCGGCACTGCTACTCCAGCTCCGGCCCGGACGTCGCTGAATCGGTTCCGATCGCGGTGCTGTCCACCGTGGTGCGGGACGCGGCCGGACTCGGGTACGACGTGCTGAACGTGTCCGGCGGCGAACCGTTCCTCTACCCGGAACTGCCCGCGTTGCTGCGCGCGGCCCGTGCGGCGGGGATGCGGACGACCGTCACGACGAACGCGGTCGCGCTGACCCAGCGCCGGATCGGGCTGGTGCGCGGGCTGGTCGACCTGGTGGCCGTGTCGCTGGACGGCGACCGGTCGACGCACGACCGGATCAGGGGCCAGGAAGGGTGCTTCGACAAGGCGCTCGCCGGCATCCGCAGGTTCACCGAGGCGGGCATCCCGGTCGGCGTGATCACCACCCTGACCCAGGGCAACGCCACCCAGCTGGGCGACGTGGCGCTCGCCGCGGCCCAGTCCGGCGCCCTGCTGCTCCAGGTACACCCGCTCGAACCCGAGGGCGCCGCGAACCGGCTCATGGCGGGCGAACGCCCGGACGCGGTCGAACTCGCCTACGCGGCGGTGGAACTGGGCCGGATCGCCGAGGAGCACGGCCTCGCCGTCCAGCTCGACGCGGTGCCGCGCACCATGCTGGCCCGCAAACCGGAAGCCTTCATGGCGGTGCCGGTGGACGAGCCGCAGCCGCTGGGCCGGTGGCTGACCCCGCTGGTGATCGAGTCGAACGGCGCGGCGGTGCCGGTGTCCTACGGGTTCGACCGCCGCTACGGGCTGGGCAACATCCTGGACCGACCGCTGGCGGACCTCGCGGGCAGCTGGGACGCCGCACCGTTCCTCGCCCTGTGCCGGGAGACGTGGCAACGCCTGGTCGACGGCCGCACCGGGCCTCTCATCCCCTGGTACGGCCACCTCGTCCGGGCGTCCCGCGTCTCGCGCACCGCCACCGCCGGCCGTTAGACCGGCAGCTCGGCCGCTTCCCTGGTGTTGACCACCCGATCCGGTGTCACGCCGCACTCCTCGGCCCGCTCGCACCCGTACGAGAGCCAGTCCAGCTGCCCCGGCGCGTGGGCGTCGCTGTCGATCGAGAACGAGCACCCGAGCTCCAGGGCCAACCGCAGCAACCGCTCCGGCGGGTCGCGCCGCTCCGGCCGCGAGTTGATCTCCACCGCGGTGCCGTGCTCGACGCACGCCGAGAACACCGCCTCCGCGTCGAACGTCGACTCGGGCCGGCCCTTGCCGACCACCAGCCGCCCGGTGCAGTGCCCGAGGACGTCGACGTGCGGGTTGGACACCGCCGCGACCATCCGCCGGGTCATCTCCGGCGCCGGCATCCGCAGCTTCGAGTGCACGCTGGCGACCACCACGTCCAGCCGCTCCAACAACTCGGGCCGCTGGTCGAGCGACCCGTCGTCCAGGATGTCCACCTCGATCCCGGTGAGGACGCGGAACGGCGCCAGCTCGGCGTTCAGCTCCGCCACCACGTCGAGCTGTTCGAGCAGCCGGTCGGCGGACAGGCCGTTGGCCACCGTCAGCCGGGGTGAGTGGTCGGTCAGCGCCATCCACGAGTGCCCGAGGTCGCGGGCCGCCTCGGCCATCTCGCGGATCGGGCTGCCGCCGTCCGACCAGTCCGAGTGCGTGTGGCAGTCACCCTTCAGCAGCGCGCGCAGCGCCTGCCCGCCGACCACCGGCTCCCGGAACTTCGCGAGGTAGGCCGGTTCACGCCCGGACACCGCGTCCGCGATCACCCCGGCGGTGGCCTTGCCGATGCCGGGCAGGTCGGTCAACGTGCCCGCCGCGACCCGCTTCGCCACCTCGCCGTCCGGCAGCGCGGCCACCACCTGCGCCGCGTTGCGGAACGCGCGCACCCGGTAGGTGGGTTCACCCGCGCGCTCCAGCTGGAACGCCACCTGTCGCAATGCCCAGAGCGGATCCACGACGTCCTGTCTACTCCGCCCGGTGCGGTGACGCGCGCTCGGACCCCGTGCGGAACCAGAGGCCGCCGGGGGCCTGGCGGTAGCCGAGTGCCCGGTACACGGCGTCCACAAGGGACTGGCCCCGCTCGTTGACGCCGACGCCCTGGCCCATCCGGGTCATCGCGTACCCGAACGACATCCGCGACTCCGGCGCCGCGAACCCGAGCGAGCCGCCCATCCCCGAGTGCCCGAACGCGTCCTCGGACATCAGCGCACCCCGTTCCTCCGGGGGCAGGTAGTGGTTGTCGACCGCTTTCATGAACCCCAGCGAGAACCGGGTCGGCGCGAGCAGCATCTCGTCGTGCCCGGCCGACACCACCGACGACATCACCGGGATCTGCGTGTCGGCGACCAGCCGCACCCCGTTGTACTCGCCGCCCAGCGCCAGCGGCCGGTACATCTGCGCCAGGCCGCGCGCGTTGCTCATCCCGCCGACCGCCCCGAACTGCGCCGCGTGCGCCTCACGCGTGTTCGACGCGGCGACGTACCCGCCGCTGTTCGTCAGCAGCAGGGCCTGCATCGACTCGGGCCGGGTCATCCCCGCCACGTACAGCTTCGGCAGCGTGCCGCCCCGGTCGGCCGGGATGGTCGGTGCGACCAGCGGCTCCAGGTCCTCCGGCAACGTCAGCCAGAAGTCCAGCCCCAGCGGACCGGACACCTCCTTCTCGAAGAACTCGGCCAGCGACGCACCGGAGACCCTGCGGACGACCTCGCCGACCAG
This sequence comes from Saccharothrix sp. NRRL B-16314, assembly GCF_000716595.1. Taxonomy (GTDB): domain Bacteria; phylum Actinomycetota; class Actinomycetes; order Mycobacteriales; family Pseudonocardiaceae; genus Actinosynnema. The sequence continues at coordinate 90,027 of NZ_JNXC01000023.1, read as the reverse complement.
GTGCCCGAACGTCAACGCGTGGTAGCCGTGCCGAGTGCCCGGCGCCCAGAACGGCTCCTGCCGGGCCAGCAGGTCCGTCATCAGCCCCCAGTCGAACATCCCGCCCGGCGGCACCGGCTCACGCCACGCGGTCAACCCGGCCTGGTGCGCCAGCAGGTGCCGCACCAGCGCGTCCGCCTTGCCGTTCTGCCCGAACTCCGGCCAGTACCTCGTCACCGGCGCGTCAAGGTCCAGCTCACCCCGTGACGCCAGCACGTGCGCGCACAACGCCGTGGCGCCCTTCGTGCACGACCACACGTGCGTGATCGTGTCCTCCGTCCAAGGCCGACCGCCCGCGTCACCGCCCCACAGGTCGACCACGGTCTCGCCGTCCACCGTCACGTGCACGCCCGCGCCCACTTCACCGCGTTCGGCGAAGTTGCGCTCGAACTCGGCACGGACCTCGGCGAACTCGTCGGCGCAGCTGCCCTCGACCGTCATCGACCCTCCAGGTGCGGCGGTTGTCGCACCCATGCCACCACGGTGAGCCACGACACGTGAGTAGGGATTCCTCAGTCGGTAGGGCGCCGAGCCGGGGCAGCGGCTGAACTAGCACTTCTATATCGGGTCCGCTACCCTTGTGTACGTGGCTGGCTTGAGCGTGCGGGAAGCGGCACAGCGCTTGGACCTGAACCCTTCGCGTGTCCGGGCACTGCTCAAGGAAGGCGGCCTCACCGGTCGGCGGGTTGGATCCCAGTGGGTCGTCGACGACGATTCGGTGACGCGCCGGCTCGACATGGCCGCCTCGGCTCGTGGTCGTCCGTTGTCGCGCAGGAGCGCGTGGGGTGCGGCGGCGTTGTCGGACGGGCAGGCCACGCCCTGGCTCGCGAGCAGTGAGCGGTCTCGGTTGAGAACCCGGCTGGCCGGACATGCCGCAGACGGTGTCGACGTCTACCGGTGGTGGATGCGGAAGCGGGCTTCGGTCGCGCGCTACCGCATCGCCGATGCCGACATCGCCGAGTTGCTCGCGGACAGCGCTGTGGTGGCCGGTGGTATCAGCGCGGCGGCACCGTACGACCTCGGGCTGTCGTTCGCGGACGAGGCCGAGGTCTACGTGGGCAGCTCCGAGGTGGGCCGGCTCGTCGACGAGTTCTTCCTGGTCGGGTCAGGGCGCGGAAACCTGGTCCTGCACGTCGAAGACAGCGGTTCGGACTGGCACCAGCGCACCGCCCGGGTGGTCGACGGGGTGTCTGCCGTCCCTCGGCTGGTGGCCGCCGTGGACCTCCTGGACAGCGATGACACCAGGACGAGAAGCGCGGGGACACGCCTGCTCGGAACTCTTCTCCGCTTGGTGGCAGGAGGGCTTGGTCCGCGTGACTGACGAACTGCCGGCGGGCAGCAGCGAGGTGCTCGATGCACTGGAGGTCGTCAGCGGTGAACCTCGTGCCCGCCTCGACACCGCGCTCCGGGCGGCAGAAGCCGACACGGCGATCGCGGACGTGGAGCATGTCGTCGAGGCGCTGGATGCCGTTGTCCGGCGCGTCCGCCTCGCGCCGATCGCATTCGACGCCAAGGCACCTGTCATCGAGCCGCTCAAGCGGCTTGTGGTGTCGCCACCGGCGGTCCGCATGGCCGACATCGCGGTGTGGCGGAAACTGGTGAAGGAACTGCCCGTTCGGGTCGTGGACGTGGTGCGGGATCCGGTCGTACTACCGGCGATGACACGGCCCCAGGAAGCGGCGTGGTCGACCATCCTCGACCTCGAAGACGGGCTGGATTGCCACTGGTCGCTCATCGGCGGCCAGATGGTGGCGCTGATCAGCGTCGAACACGGAGAAGCCATTCCGCGGGCGACCACCGACGGGGACATCGTCCTCGGCGTCTGGCTCGATCGCGACGCACTGCGCGAGGCGAGCGCGTTGCTGACGGAGCGCGGGTTCAAGGAGGACGTCACCGGTGACGGATACGGCTACCGGTACCGGCGTGACACGGCCAGCATCGACCTGCTCGTGCCCGAGGAACTCGGCCGACAGCACCGGATCCCGACCACTGCGACGGGTCGTCGCGGGGTCGAGATGCCTGGCGGGAACCAGGCGTTGATCCGGAGCGAACGACTTCCCGTGCGGCTGGGTGATCGCACCGGCCTCGTGCGCCGCCCGAACCTCCTGGGTGCGCTGGTCGCCAAGTCCGTGGCCTCCGTGGTCGACTCCAGGGACCCCGACCGCCATCGTGAGGACGTCGCCATCCTCGCTCGGATCGCGCTGAACGCGGGTGCGTTCCGCGCCATGAGGCGTATGAGCCGGGACAAAGACCGCAAGCGGTTGAGGAAGGCCCTTGAGCTGATGCCGGACGGACATCCGGCGTGGCGGCGGATCGCCGAGCCGCAGGAGGTCCGCCAGGCGTTGGTCCGGCTGGCACTACCCGGGACCAGGCGGTAGGGCATTCCGGTACCCATCGGTAGGGTGAGTGGCCCATCGACGGGAGGTGGCCTGTTGTCGTCCTCGGGCCGGGCCTTCTTCGGCAGGGAAAGCGAACTGGCGGCGGTCTTCGACGTGGTCGGGCGGGTGCCGGCGGCCGGGTTGGTGACGGTCGTGGTGTCCGGCGAGCCGGGGATCGGCAAGTCCAGCCTGCTGGCCGAGACGTGCCGCCGGCTGCGCGACCAGGGCTGCGCGGTGGCCGCCGCGGAGTCGGACGACGTGAGCCGGCGCATCCCGTACGCGGCGGTGGCGACGGCGTTGCGGTCGGTGCCGGTGGCGGACGACGTCCGGGCCGCGCTGGACGCGTTGGACCTCACCTCCACGCCGGACGCCACCTGGTTCGGCCGCTCCTGCGAACTGGTCGCCCGCGTGCTCACCGGCCTCACCGCCGAACGGCCTGCCGCCCTCGTGCTGGACGACCTCGACCACGTGGACGACGACTCGCTGGCCATGCTCGCCGTCGTCCTGCGCCGCGTCACCGCCGCACCGCTCGTGCTGATCACCGCCGCCCGCACGCACCACCACAACCCCGGCGTCGGCGAACTGCTGGACCGCCTCGAACGCCACGCCGAGGTGGTGCGGGTGGAGTTGGCCCCGCTCAGCGGAGGCGACGTGGCGCGCATCGTGGAGACCGTCCTCGGCACGCCGGTCGACGACGGCCTGGCGCACGAGGTGCACCAGCGCGCGGACGGCAACCCGTTCTTCGCCGTCGAGATCGCCCGGTCGCTGCGCGAGCTGGACCTGGTCGCGGTGGACGGCAACCGGGCGCACCTCACCGTGTCGCCGTCGGCCATCCGGCTGACCAGGCGGGAGGCCGTGCTGCGCCGGGTCGCGCCGCTGGACCGGGACACCAGGGCGGTCGCCCGCGCGGTGTCGATCTTCCGGCGGGTGCGGCTGGACCAGATCGGGCTGCTCGCGCGGGTGTCGTCGCTGCCCGAGGACACCGTGGTGGACGCGTTCGACGGGCTGCTGCGCGCGCACATCGTGGTGCGCGACGACGACCGCGGCTACCGGTTCTCGCACGCCCTGGTCGGCGAGGCGCTGTACCAGGAGATCGGCCCCGCCCAACGCCGCCACCTGCACAGCCTGATCAGCGCCCGGCTCATGGACGACCGCGAGCGCGGCCTCGCCGTGGACGAGATGGAGCTGGCCTGGCACCTGGCCGAGTCCGCGCCGCCCGGCGACCTGCGCGCGATCCGGGTGATGGCGCGGGCCGCCGCGGCGAACCGCACCGGCGCGCCGGAGACGGCGGCGGCGTTGTGCGCGCGGGCGTTGGAACTGCTGCCGGTGGCCGCGCCGGAACGGGCCGGGCTGCTGGCCTCGCAGTGCCGCGCACTGGCACACGCGTCCCGCCCGGCCGCCGCCATCGCACCCGGCCTCGCCGCGCTCGACGTGCTGCCACCCGGCCCGGACCGGTCACGGTGCGCGGTGGTCGTGCTGACCAGCCTGTTCCTGGTCGGTCGGATGGCCGAGGCGCTGAGCCTGGCCGACGCGGAACTCGCCACCGGCGACGCCCCCGCCGCGTTGCACGCACAGCGCGCGCTTCTCCTCGTCTTCACCGGACGTCACGCCGAAGCCCTCGCCGCCGCCGACCGGATCGAGGCCATGCCGTTCACGTCCGCCGCCGAGGGCGTGGTGGTGTTCGACCGGCTCGCCGTGATCACGTCGATGCTGTTCCGGCACGACAAGACGGTCGAGTACGCCAACCGCTCGCTGCGTTCCGCCGCCGGCCAGCCCATCCTGGAACTGCAGGCGCTGGCCGTCGGCGCGTCGACGGGCGCGCTCGCGGGCCTCGTGCACGACGCGACGTGGCGCCTGCGCCGAGCCGAGGAGCTGCGGGAACGGACCGGCGGCCACGCGTTCCGCGGTGAGCTGGAGATGACGCGGGTGGCGCTGGACTGGTTCGGCGGCGCGTGGGACGCCTGCCTGGAACGCGTGGGCCGGGCCGCCGCCGAGCTGGAGTCGCGGCAGGAGCTGATGATGCTGGACGGCCTGCGCGCGATCGAACTGGAGGTCCGCACCTGGCGCGGCGAACTCGACGTGGCCGCCCGGCTGGCCGCCCTCGCGCCGCCGACCAGCCCGAACATGTCCCGCCTGCACGCACTCGCGCTGGCGGGCTACCTCGCCGCGCGGGGTGACGCGGAAGGCGCACGCACCACGCTGGTCGAGGCCGTCGACGAGGACGGCATGACCGCGTACAGCTGCGTGCTGCTGGGTCGCCTGGTCGAACTGGACCTGGCCCACGGTCGGGTGGAAGAGGCGCGGCAGACGGTGAAGCGGCTCTGCGGCGTGGCGGCCGACCGGGTCGCGCCGTGGACCGTCACCACCGTCCGGCGGGTCACGGGCCTGGCCGAGCGGGACGGCGACGTGCTCCGGGAGGCGGTGCGGGAGGCCGAGGCCGGCGGCCTGGTCTTCGAGAAGGCCCGCGCGCAGCTCGCGCTGGGCGTGGTCGACCGTGACGCCGTGCCGGAACTCCTCGACGCCTACGCCCTGTTCCAGCGCCTGGGCGCGCACGGCCTGCGCCGCCAAGCCGGCGGTCGGCTGCGCGAACTCGGCGCGAAGGTGCCGCGGGCCCGCGCCAAGGCACCCGGCGTGCTCACCGAGGCGGAGGAGAACGTCGCCCGGCTGGTGCAGCAGGGGATGCGCAACCGGGACATCGCCGCCGCCCTGCACTACAGCCCCCGCACGATCGAGGTCTACCTGTCCCGCATCTACGCCAAGCTGCACGTGTCCTCGCGCCTCGAACTGGCCCGCGCCCTGGACGCCCGCGCTTAGCGACCGTTTAGCCGGAGCGACCCGGACAGCGTGTCCGGACACGTACGATCCGCCCACGGCGGCGCCTCCCGCGGAGCCGCGGGTCCTGTCACTCGTGCGTTCCGGGGGGAATCCGTGAAGCGACTTGCCGACGTCCGCTTGCTCGCCCTGCTGATGGTCTTCTTGGTGGCGGCGGGGTGCGCCTCGCTCACCGAACTGGCGAACCTGCAGTCGCGGATCCAGGAGGAGGGGTACACCGAAACGTCGGTGTACCACCGGACGTCCAACGGCGTCGACACGTTGACCATCTCGGCGAGCACGACCGCGAAGGACGACGACGGCGAGCGCATCGCCCGGATCGTGTGGGACACCTACCCGGACGAGGTCGACCAGCTCGTGGTCACCGTCAACGGGAAGGCGAACTCCGCGTCCCACGGGCAGATGGAACAGGCGTTCGGTCCGCGCAAGATCAACCCGCAGGGGTCGGGCGGCGGATCGGTCGGGGGGTGGGTCGCCGGCGTCGGGCTCCTCCTGCTGCTCCTGCTCGGCGGCGTGATCGCCGTGCTGGTCGTGCGGAGCCGCCGACGCACCCGGCGGATCCAGCTGATGCACCAGCAGCCGCAGTACCCGTACTACAAGCAGCCCTGACCGCGAGTTCCCGGGTCCGCGGGCCGTCCGAGCCCGGCCGCCGCTTAGTTGTCGTGGAGACACCACTAACCCGCCGGTGACTTCCGGTGTTGCCTGGTGGGCGTGGAGGTCATCGCGGTCGCCGGTCGCCGGGAGCTGTCGTTCGACGGCTTCCGCTTCCCGCTGCCCGCGGAGATCGGCGACGCCTCCGCGCTGGCCCTGGCCCACCACGGCGTCACCGCTTGGCACCTCCTCCGGACCTGTGCGCACCTGCGGCAGGGCGAGTCGGTGGTGGTGCACGACGCGGCGGTCGGGGTCGGCGCGCTGGCCGTGCAGCTCGCGGTGAGCTTCGGCGCGGGCCGGGTGGTCGCCACCGCGCCGACCCAGGCGCAGCGGCGGCTGGCGGTGCGGCTGGGGGCCGACGTCGCGGTCGACTCCTCCGCGCCCGGACTCACCGAACGGCTGCTCACCGGCGGGCTGGTCGACGTCGTGGTCGGCCTCACCCCGATCCCGCTGCCCGCAGGCCGGTTGCCGACCAGGCCGCTGCCGACTGGGCCGCTGCCGTCCGGGCCGCTGCCGTCCGGGCCGTTGCCGTCCGAGCCGTTGCCGACCGGGCCGGTACCAACCGGTGCCGAGCCAACCGGTGCCGAGTCGACCGGTGCCGAGCCGATTGGTGCCGAGCTGATCGGTGCCGAGCTGACCGGTGCCGAGCTGACCGGCTGGCAGCCGAGCGCCGGGTTCCCGACCCATCCCGGCCCGGTCGACGGCGCGCTGGCCCTGCTGGCACCCTTCGGGCGGCTCGTCTTCCACGGCGAACCGGTCGACGTGGACCCGGTGCGGCTCGGATCCCGCGCGGTTGTGGGGTTTCGGTTCGCGGACTGCCTGGCGAAGCCGGAGATGGTCGTCGCCGCGCTGAGCGAGCTGACCGGCCTGACGTCCGCCGGCCGGCTGCACCCGCTCGCGCCCGCCCGGACCACCCGTTGAGGAGTCGCATGCGCACCGCCTACACGACCTGCCCGCTGTGCGAGGCCACCTGCGGGCTGGAGCTGACCATCGAGGACGACCGCGTCACCGCCGTCCGCGGCGACCGGCAGGACACCTTCAGCAACGGCTTCCTGTGCCCCAAGGGCGCGTCCCTCGGCGCCCTGGACGCCGACCCGGACCGCCTCCGCACGCCCCTGGCCCGTCGCGGCGGCGAGCTCGAGCCCGTCTCGTGGGACGACGCGTTCACCCTGGTGGACGAAAAGCTGACCGGGATCATCACCGGGCACGGCCGGGACGCGGTGGCCCTGTACCTGGGCAACCCGACCGTGCACTCGCTGGCCGGCGGCCTGTACGCGGGCGTGCTGCGCAAGGCGCTCGACTCGCGCAACGTCTTCACCGCTGCCACGGTGGACCAGATGCCCAAGCACGTGTCGTCCGGCCTGCTCTACGGCGGGATCTTCACCATCCCCGTGCCCGACATCGACCGCACGGACTTCCTCCTGCTGCTCGGCGCGGACCCGTTCTCCTCCAACGGCAGCCTGTGGACCGTGCCGGACGTGCCGGGCCGGCTCAAGGCGCTGCGCGAGCGCGGTGGCGCGTTCGTCGTGGTCGACCCGAGGCGCAGCCGCACCGCCGCCGCGGCCGACCGGCACCTGCCGATCGTCCCGGGCACCGACGTGTTCCTGTTGCTGGCCATGGTGAACGAGCTGTTCGCCGCCAACCTGGTCGACCTCGGCGCCCTCGCACCGCACGTGGTCGGGGTGGACGGGGTCCGGGCGCTGAGCGAGCCGTTCACGCCGGAGGCGGTGGCGGCGCGGTGCGGCATCCAAGCCGACGAGATGCGGGCGTTGGCGCACCGGCTCGCGGCGGCGCCCCGCGCGGCCGTCTACGGGCGGCTCGGCACCACGACGGTCGAGTTCGGCACCGTCGCGAGCTGGCTGGTCGACGTGCTGAACATCCTCACCGGCAACCTGGACCGGCCCGGCGGCGCGATGTTCCCGCTGCCCGCGCACGCGCGGCGCGGCACCGGGACGGGCAAGGGCTTCACGGCCGGCCGGTGGCACAGCCGGGTGCGCGGACTGCCCGAGGTGGCGGGGGAGCTGCCGGCGGTCGCGCTCGCCGACGAGATCGAGACGCCCGGCCCCGGCCAGGTCCGCGCGCTGGTGACGGTGGCGGGCAACCCCGCGCTGTCCCTGCCCAACTCGGCCCGGCTCGACGCCGCGCTGTCCACCCTGGACTTCATGGTGTCGGTCGACCCGTACCTCAACGAGACCACCCGGCACGCCGACGTGATCCTGCCGCCACCGCCGCCCAGCCGGCGCGCGCACTACGACCTCGCGTTCCTGTCGTTCGCGGTGCGGAACGTGGCCAAGTACTCCCGGCCCGCCGTGCCACCGGTCCCCGGCGAACCGGACGAGGGCGAGATCCTGCTGCGGCTGACCGGCATCGCCGCCGGCCTCGGCCCGAAGACCGACGTCGACGCGCTGGTGGGCCTGTCCGGCGAGTCGCCGCACACCCGCGAGGAACGGCTGCTGGACGCACGCCTGCGGTCCGGCCCCTACGGGCTGTCGGTGGACGCCCTGCTCGACCAGCCGCACGGCGTCGACCTCGGGCCGCTCACCAGCCGCGTGCCGGAGGTCCTGCGCACCCCGTCCGGCCGGATCGAGCTGTGCCCCGACCCGATCGCGGCCGACGTGCCGCGCGTCCTCCGGGCGTTGCGCGCGCCGGCCGACGGCTTGGTGCTGGTCGGCCGCCGGCACCTGCGGACGAACAACTCGTGGCTGCACAACGTGCCGGCGCTGGTGAAGGGCAAGCAGCTGTGCACGCTGCTGGTCAACCCGGACGACGCCGCCCGGCTCGGCCTGGTGGACGGCGGCGCGGCCCGCGTGACGTCACGGGTCGGCGAGGTCGAGGCCACCGTGGAGGTCACCGCCGACATGGCCGCCGGCGTGGTCAGCCTGCCGCACGGCTGGGGCCACGACCGGCCGGGCACCCGCCTCACCACCGCCGGGGCCCGTCCCGGCGTGAACGTCAACCTGCTCACCGACGACCTGGCCGTGGACCCGCTTTCCGGCACCGCCGTCCTCAACGGCGTCCGCGTGCACGTCACCCCCGCCCAGTCGGCCCAGTCCGTCCAGCTCGCGAAGTGAGGAGTACCGCCATGTCCGTGACCACGGCGCGCGTCACCGCCGACCTGCCCTTCGTGGCCGCCCAGGTGCACGACGACCGGGTGGCCTGGCGCCACCTGCGCGACGGGCAGTGGCAAGACCTGACCTTCACCGAGGTCGCCGAGTGGGTCATGGAACTGGCGTCGGGCCTGGTGCACCTGGGCGTCGAGCCAGGCGACCGGGTGTGCGTGCTGTCGGAGACCCGGCCCGAGTGGTCGGCGGCGGAGCTGGCGGTGCTCGCGGCGGGCGGCGTGGTGGTGCCGATCTACCCGTCCAGCGCGCCGGAGGAGTGCGCGTGGATCATCGGCGACTCGGGCGCCGTGCTGCTGATCGCGGAGACCGCCGAGCAGCGCGCCAAGGTCGACGGCATCCGCGACCGGGTGCCCGCGCTGCGCGACGTGATCGTCGTGGACGACGGCGGCCTGGCCGAACTCCGGTCGCAGGGCCGCACGTCACCGCTACCGGCCGAGCTGGACGACCGCCGCGCCGCGGTCGACCCCGACGACCCGGCCGTCATCATCTACACGTCCGGCACCACCGGCCCGCCCAAGGGCTGCGTGCTGACCAACCGGAACTTCACCACGATGTGCCTGCTCACCGAGGAGCTGTCGTACGTCCTGGTGGACGACGTGGTGTACCTGTTCCTGCCGCTGGCGCACGTGTTCGCCCAGATCGTGCACCTGTCCGCGATGCACGTCGGCGCCACGCTGGCGTTCTACGGCGGTGACGCGACGAAGATCGTGCCGGAGCTGGCGCAGGTGCGGCCGACGTACCTGCCGTCCGTGCCCCGGATCTTCGAGAAGGCCTACACCGCCGCGACCGCCGGTGTGCCGGAAGAGCAGCTGCGCCAGGCGGTCAAGGTCGGTCTGGCGGTCCGCGAGCTCCAGGCCGCCGGCCGGCCGCTGCCCCCGGAACTGGCCGCCGCGTTCGAGAAGGTCGACCCGGTGTTCGCCAGGGTGCGGGCGATCTTCGGCGGTCGGCTGCGCCAGGCCCTGTCCGGCGCGGCGCCCATCTCGGTCGAGGTGCTGGAGTTCTTCACCGCGGCCGGCGTGCCGGTGCTGGAGGGGTACGGGATGAGCGAGTCCACCGGCGTGGGCACGGTGAACACGTTGACCCGGCACAAGTTGGGCTCCGTCGGCACGTTCGGCATCGCGGGCCTGCAGCTCAAGGTGGACGAGGACGGCGAGATCCTGATGAACGGCCCGCACGTGTTCGCGGGCTACTGGAACAACCCCGGCGCCACCGCCGAAGTGCTCACCGACGGCTGGCTGCACACGGGCGACCTCGGCGTGGTGGACGACGACGGCTTCGTCACCATCACCGGCCGCAAGAAGGACATCATCATCACCGCCGGCGGCAAGAACATCGCCCCCGCCAACGTGGAGAACCAGCTCCGCCAGTCCCGCTGGATCTCGCACGCCGTCGTGTACGGGGACCGGAAGCCCTACCTGGTCGCCCTGATCACCCTGGACCAGGACGAAGTCGTCCCGTGGGCCACCGCGCAGGGCCTGCCCACCGACCTGCCCACCCTGGCACGCACGCCCGAGGTGCGCGCACTGATCCAGCAGGTCGTGGACGAGGCGAACTCCCACTTCTCGCACCTCTCCCAGGTCAAGCGGTTCACGATCCTGGACCGCGATCTGAGCCAGGACGACGGAGAGCTGACGCCGACGTTGAAGGTCAAGCGCCGGGTCGTCCACAGCACCCACGCCGAGCTGTACGACGAGCTGTACACGTGACGACAGCCGATCGGGTCGTCGTCGCCGACCGATCGGGTGCTCCACTGGACGGCGCGCTGGAATGCCTTTACCGTTCCAGGTCACAAGACCATCACCCGACCTGCCTCCGCCCAGGTCAACGCACGCCAACGATCCGTGGAGGCTTCCGTGGCACCCAGCCCAGGCGCACCCCGTCCAGGCGTACCCGGTCAGGGCGTACCCGGCGCCCGGCGACGCCTGTCGACCTCGTTCGGCGCCGTCACCACCGCTCTGGCGGTGCTCGCGACGACCTTGGTGTCCGCCGTGCCCGCGAGCGCGGCGCCGATCCTGCTGTCCCAGGGAAAACGGGCGGTCGCCTCGTCGGCCGGCTCGGGCTTCGCGCCGGGCCTGGCGGTGGACGGGAACTCGTCCACCCGCTGGGCCAGCGTGGGCGGCGTCGACCCGTCGTGGATCTACGTCGACCTCGGCGCCACCGCGACCATCACCAGGGTCCGGCTCCAGTGGGACCTGTCCTGCGCCCGCGCGTACCGCGTCGAGACGTCGGCCGACGCGAGCACGTGGACGACCGTCCACTCCACCGCCGCCGGCCAGGGCGGTGTCGAGGACCTGGTGGTCAGCGGCAGGGGCCGGTACGTCCGGGTGCACGGCACCACGCGGTGCCGCACGGCGTCGTACTACGGCTACTCCTTGCAGGAGTTCCAGGTCTTCGGCGAGACCGGGCAAGCGGACACCACGCCGCCGTCCCCGCCGGGGAACCCGCGCTCCGCCAACATCACGTCCACGTCGGTGGACCTGCTCTGGGACCCGGCGACCGACAACGTCGGCGTCACGTCCTACGAGGTCTACCAGCAGGGCCAGTTTGTCAAGTCGGTCACCGGCACGTCCACCACCGTCACCGGCCTCAACCCCAACGGCACCTACCTCTTCTACGTCAACGCCAAGGACGCCGCCGGCAACATCTCCCAGGCCAGTGACAACGTCGAGGTCCGCACGCCGCCCGCGCAGGCCGACACGGAGAAGCCCACCGCGCCGTCCGGCCTGCGCGCCACCGCCGTCACGGCGAACTCGGTGTCCCTCGCGTGGAACGCCTCGACCGACAACATCGGCGTGACCCGCTACGAGGTGCACGCCGGCGGCGCGAAGGTCGGTGACGCCACCGGCACGTCGGCCACCGTCGGCGGGCGCAGCCCGAACACCGCGTACACGTTCACCGTGCGGGCGTTCGACGCGGTCGGCAACGCCTCCGACCCGAGCACCCCGGTCACCGCCACCACCCCGTCCGGCGGCGACCAGGTCGGCACGGTCACGGAGCTGGCCGCCGACACCGATCTCCCGTGGGGCTTGGACTTCCTGCCCGACGGCTCCGGCGTCTACGCCCGGCGCGACGCGTTCGACATCGTCAAGCTGTCGCCGTCCGGCGTGAAGACGAACCTGGGCGCGGTGCCGGGCGTCGCGGGCACGAGCGGTGAAGGCGGCCTGCTCGGCGTGGAGGTGTCGCCGGACTTCGCCACGGACAACTACCTGTACGTCTACCACACCGCCGCGAACGACAACCGGATCGTGCGGATCAAGGTGCAGGACGACGCGCTGGTAGCGGGTTCGCTCCAGGTGCTGCTCACCGGCATCCCGCGCAACCGCTACCACAACGGCGGCCGGCTGCGGTTCGGCCCGGACGGCAAGCTGTACGCGGGCACCGGCGACGGCCAGAACGCGAACTGGGCGCAGGACCTGGCGAACCTGGGCGGGAAGGTGCTGCGGCTCGACACCGACGGCTCCGCGCCGACCGACAACCCGTTCTACGGCAACGGCGGCAACGCCCGGTACGTGTGGACCTACGGCCACCGCAACGTGCAGGGCCTCGCGTTCGACGGCCAGGGCAGGCTGTGGCAGGCCGAACTCGGCAACACCCTGATGGACGAGCTGAACCTGTCCCAGAAGGGCGGCAACTACGGCTGGCCCGCCTGCGAGGGCACGTCCGGCAGCTGCTCCGGTTACGTCGCGCCGAAGCGGACGTGGAGCACCGCCAGCGCCTCGCCCAGCGGCATCGCGATCGTCAACAACGCCCTGTACGTCGCGGCGTTGCGCGGCAGCAGGCTCTACCGGCTGGAGATCAGCGGCACGTCGGTCGGCTCGGAGACGACCCACTTCCAGGGCACCTACGGCCGGCTGCGCACCGTCGAACCCGCACCGGACGGCAGCTTGTGGCTGACGACCAGCAACGGCGACAAGGACAGCACCCCCGACAACTCCGACACCCGCGTCCTCCGGGTGCAGCTGAACTGAATAGGCTGTCTTCCGTGAGGTGGGCGTCCCTGCTCGTGGTGCTCTTGGTGCTCGCCGGTTGCGCGGACAGCCGCACGGTGGCCATCGACGAAGTGCCGGTGGCGGCGGACCCGCTGGTCACCACCCCGGACGCCTCCACCGGCACGTTCGCCGTCGACTGCGGGCGCAACGAGTCGCGGCACCTCAACGCGGACAACATGGTCATCGCGCCGGGACAGCCGTTCGGCGCGCACCACACCCACGAGTACGTCGGCAACGTCGGCACCGACGCCGCGTCCACCGACGAGTCGCTGGCCGCCGCCGCGACCACCTGCCGGGCCGGCGACCCGTCCACGTACTACTGGCCGGTGCTGCGGCTGACCGACCGGACCGGCCACGACGAGCACGAGCCCGGCGGCGGGGTGCACGGCAACACCGGCGAGGTGCTGCCGCCGGCGGCCGTGGACATCACGTTCACCGGCAGCCCGGTCAGCCGGGTCGTGCCGATGCCCAGGTTCCTGCGCATGATCACCGGCGACCCGGCCGCGCTGAACTCTGGGCGCGGTCGGGCGCGGTGGAGCTGCACCGGGTTCGAGGACCGGCACACCGACCGCTACCCCGACTGCCCGCCGGGCGGCCGGGTCCTGCGCACCTTCGAGTTCCCCAGCTGCTGGGACGGCCGCAACACCAACAGCCCGAGCCACCGGGCGCACGTCGAGTTCCCGGCCGCCAACGGCGTGTGCCGGACCGGGACGTTCCCGGTGCCGAAGCTGCGCGTCCGGGTCGCCTACGACGTGCCGCACGGCGTCCCGTACGCCATCGACAGCTTCCCCGAGCAGCGGCGCGACCCGAGCACGGACCACTGCATGTTCGTCAACGTCATGCCCGAGCCGCTGATGGCCCGCCTCACCGCCTGCCTGAACACCGGCGGCACCTGCTCGTAGGAACTCCTCCCGCCCGCGGTGAACCGAACCGGCCCGGCAGCCGTGTCCGGGGGAGGGAGTCGACGAGAGGAGTGGGTGGATGGCGGCTCTGTGGTCCCGGAAACGGGAGGCCGCGGCCGACGAGGCACTGATCCGGTCGCTCTACGAGGAACACGGGCGGGCGCTGCTCGCGTACGCGACGCGGTTGACCGGCGACCGGGCGGCGGCCGAGGACGTCGTCCAGGAAACCCTCGTCCGCGCCTGGCGGCACCCGGACGCGCTGGTGAACGGCAAGGGCTCGGTCCGCGGCTGGCTCCTCACCGTGACGCGCAACATCGTCACCGACCGCATCAGGGCGAAGGCGGCGAGACCGCGGGAGGTGGCCGAGACGCCCGCGGCACCGCCGGTGCAGCGCGACCACGCCGATGCGGTGGTGGACTCGATGGTCGTGCTGCAGGCCCTGGACCGGTTGTCGTCCGACCACCGCGACGTGCTGATGGAGATCTACTTCCGGGGTCGGAGCGTGACCGAGGCGGCCGAGGCGCTGGGGGTGCCGCCGGGCACGGTGAAATCGAGATCGCACTACGCGTTGCGGGCGTTGAGGGAGACGTTCGTCGGGCAACGGGTCGCGCTGAAGGGGGTGGCCGGATGACCACGAACCACGATCCACAGCTGCTGGGCGCCTACGTGCTCGGCGTGCTCGACGAGCGGGAGGCGCGTGCCGTGGAGGACCACTTGGCGTCCTGCCCGCGGTGCCGCGCCGAGGTGGACGGGCTGCGGGCGATGGAGGAGGTGATGGGCGACGTGCCCCCCGAGGCGTTGCTCGACGGCCCGCCCGACGGCGGTGACCTGCTGTTGCAGCGGACGCTGCGGCAGGTGCGGTCCGAGCGCGAAGGCCGCGTGGTCCGGCGCAGGGTCGGCCTGGGGTTGGCGGCGGCGGCGGTGGCGGCGATCGTGCTCGGCGGTGGTTTCGCGGTCGGCCGGAGCACGGCGCCCGATGTCGGCCAGGCCCAGCAGCAGCAGACGACCACGCCGCCCGCGCCGCCCGCCGGGACCAGGCTCGGGTCGGCCACCGACCCGGTGACCGGGGCCCGGATGACCGCGCAGGTCAGGCCCGCCGCCGGGTGGGTGCGGGTGAACGCGTCCGTCGCGGGCGTGGCGAAGGGCGAGAAGTGCAAGCTGTTCGTCGTCGCCAAGGACGGGAGCAGCCAGGAGGCCGGCAGCTGGCTGGTCTCACCGGCCGGTGAGACGGACGGCACCAACCTGGACGGCTCGGCGCTCATCGCGCCCGAGGACGTCGTCGCGGTCGAGGTCCGCACCTTCGCGGGGGAGCGGATCGTCACGGTGCCCGTCTAGCCCTGGTCCCGCCCCCGTGCGCGTCCACCGCGCACGGGGGCGGTCACCCGTTCAGGGCTTGAGCACGACCTTGCCCACGGTGGCGCGGCCTTCCAGCGCGGCGTGCGCCTTGGCGGCCTCACCGAGCGGGAACGTCGTGATCAGCGGCGTGAGGCGCTGGTCGGCCAAGGCGCGCAACGACAGCTCCTCCAGCCCGCGCAGGCTGGTGCCCTTCATCATCCGCGGCCCGACCGCGACCGTCGCGGTGATGCCGAGGCGGTAGAGGTCGGCGGTCCCGATGCGGGTCGGCTCGCCGGCGGACCAGCCGAACAGGACGATCCGGCCGCCGACGCCCAGCAGCTCCAGCGCCTCGCGGCCCGGTTCGCCGCCGACGCCGTCGAGCACCGCGGTCACCTCGCCGATCCCCTCCGACCAGCCCGGCCGGGTGTAGTCGACCACCACGTCCGCGCCCAGTTCCCGGACCAGGTCCAGCTTGGCGGTGCTCGCCACACCGACGACCCTGGCCCCGACCGCTTTCGCCTCCTGCACGAACAACGCGCCCAACCCGCCCGCGGCGGACGTCACCAGCACCACGTCGTCCGCGGTGATCTCCGCGATCCGCAGCACCCCGAGGGCGGTCCGGCCGGTGCCGATCATCGCCACCGCCGCGTCGAAGGGCACGTGGTCCGGCAGCTCGTGCAGCGAAGCGGCGTTCGCCACGGCCGACTCGGCGTAGCCGCCGCTCGCCGGCCCGAGGTGGGCGGTGACGCGCTTGCCCAGCCAGTGCGCCTCGACTCCCTCACCCAACCGCGTGACGACCCCGGCGACCTCCCGACCCGGCGTCATCGGCAGCGCGGGCAATGGGAACGGCCCGCCGCCCTCACCGCGGCGGATGCTCGTGTCGAGCAGGTGCACCCCCGCGGCGGACACCGCGATCCGCACCTGGCCGGGCCCCGGCTCGGGGTCTGGCGCCTCCTCGTAGCGCAGGTTCTCGGCTGGACCGAACTCGTACTGGCGGATGGCGTGCATCTTCGTCGTCCCCTCGGCCTGTGGTTGCCCGCAACGCTAGGAGTTCGAGCTAACTGGAGGTCAAGGGAACCGTTGCGGTGCGGTAATTCCTTTGACCGAACCACCACTTCGACGGGATAGTCGTGTGGACGCCGCACTGGTGTCCGATCAATCGGAAGGACTCGTCGTGGACAGCAGGGAGACCGAGTGGAACGGCTCGGCGACGCGCGCCTCGCACAATGCCGGCGCACGCTCCTGACCTGTGCGTACGGTGATTCCGGCGAGACGGCGCGGAATTGTTCGGGAAACCGGTTCGGCCTATTCGCACCGGGTTTTCGAATGGTGGTCCGCGCGGCACGCCGGCCCGGCCTTCATGGGGTGGGTCGGGACGGGTGAAAACCCCGGCACGACGGGGTGCGGGACTCCTGTCGGGAACGGGGGCGGGTTCGTGCGCCCGCCCCACCTCCACCCGACCGACTGGTTTGCCGTTCCGGGAGCAGGGGTAGTCGGTGGTCGTCCGGAGCCCGTCCAGGGCTCGTGGTCCTCAGTTGGAGGGCGAGATGACCCACCACTCGACCGCCGGTCGTGTCAAGGTCGCGGGTCTCCAGCCCGCCCAGGTGTTGGCGGGCCTCGTCGGCCTGGTCTTCCTCGCGTTGGGTGTGCTGGGCTTCGTGCGGACCGGCTTCGGCGATTTCGCGGGTGATCAGCACGCGACGCTGCTCGGGTTCGCGCTCAACCCGCTGCACAACGTGGTCCACCTGGTGTTCGGTGTGCTCGGCCTGGTGATGGCGAGCACGTCCGGGCTGGCCCGGCTCTACGGCTGGCTCTTGTTCCTCGGCTACGGCGTGGTGCTCCTCTGGGGCCTCGCTGTCGCCGGTGTCTTCTCCAGCAACCCGGTCTCGGGGCTGGGCAACCCGTTGGCGTTGAACAGCAACGACAACTGGCTGCACCTCGGCCTCGCCGCCGTCGGTCTGCTGATCGCGGTGCTCCCGGCGCGGCGCAAGCTCGTGACGGAGCCGGTGGTCGAGCAGCCGGTCGCGGAACGCCCGGTCTACGAGCACCCGGTGGCGGACCAGCGCGCCACCATCCGGAACCCGCAGGCACAGGTGGACCCGGCCACCCAGGAGATGCAGACGCAGGAGATGCCGACCCAGCGCTCGGGCGTGCACCCGAACGACCGGATCGAGTCGATGGACCCGACCGTGTCGCCGCGGCCGGTCCAGCCGGTCGACCCGACCGTCGAGGAGCACAGGTCACGGCGTGGTCGCTAGCAGGGCAAGCCACTGACGGAGCAGGTCACTGATCAGGGCTGTACCGGTGCACGGTCCTCCGCGGACCGTGCACCGTCGTGCGCGCTGACGGCTACGCGGCGGAGTCCATCCGCCGGAGCTGGTCGTCGTCCAGCTCGATCTCCAGCGCACCCAGCGACTCCTCCAGCTGGGCCAGGCTGCCGGCACCGACCAGCGGGATGATGCCCTGCCGCAGGACCCACGCCAGCACCACCTGGTTGACCGTCGCGCCGAGCTCGGCCGCCACGTCGTGCAGCACCTCCAGCCGCCGCGTGGTGCCGGGGTGGTCGTACTGCTCGTCCAGCGGCTTGTCCCGGTACTTCCCCGACAGCAGCGTCGAGTACGCCACCAGCGCCACGTCGCCCTCGGCCGCCGCGTAGTCGAACAGCTCGTCGGTCATGTGCACGTGCCCGGACTCCGGCAGCGCCGCGCCCGGCCTCGGCCGCAGGTAGCTGTACCGCTGCTGCGCCGCCACGTACAGCGGCCACCCGTTGGCCCGCGACACCGCCCGCGCCCGGTCGAACCGCCACGTCGCGTGGTTGCTCGCCCCGATCTCCCGCACCGCACCCGCCTCGACCAGGGACGCGAACCCGCCCAGCGTGTCCTCGAACGTGACGCTGCGGTCCTCGACGTGGCTGTAGTACAGGTCGATGTGGTCGACGCCCAGCCGCTTCAGGCTCGCCTCGGCCGCGCGCTTCACCGTGTCACCGGCCAGACCCTCGGCGTTCTCCAGGCCCGTGCCCGGCGTCAACGGCCGCGCGCCCATCTTCGTCGCCAGCACCACGTCGTCGCGGTTGCCCCTCGCGGCCAGCCAGCGGCCGACCGTCTCCTCGCTCTCGTCGCCCGTGCCGCCGTCCCAGAACACGTAGTTGTTGGCCGTGTCCAGGAACGTGCCGCCCGCCTCCGCGAAGCGGTCCATGATCGCGAAGGAGGTCTTCTCGTCCACCGACTTGCCGAACGGGAGCGTCCCCAGGCTCAGGGCGCTCACCTCCAGTGAACCGATGCGCTGTCGTCTCATGGCGGCCAGCCTGGATGCTGGAGCACGCTCCAGGTCAAGCCCCTGGCATGCTGGACGGCGATGTCGACACTGACGAAATGGGCTCCCGCCGTGCTGGCGCTGGTGCTGGTGGCCAGCCCCGGCGTGTGGCGGTACAGCAGGCACGTCATCACCATCGCGCACGAGGCCGGGCACGCCCTCGTCGCGCTGCTCACCGGCCGCAGGCTGGAGGGCATCAAGCTGAACTCGGACACGTCCGGGGTCACCGTGTCGCGCGGGCGGCCCACCGGCGTCGCCGTGGTGCTGATGTACTTCGCCGGGTACGTGACGCCGTCCCTGCTCGGCCTCGGCGCGGCGGCGCTGGTGACGTCCGAGCAGGTCAGGCCCCTGCTGTGGGCCACGATCGTGCTGCTCGCCGGGATGCTCCTCATGATCCGCAACGCGTTCGGCGTGCTGTCGGTCGTGCTGACCGGCGGGGTCATGTTCGCCGTGTCCTGGTACGCCACGACCGAGTGGCAGGCGTCGTTCGCGCTGTTCGTGACGTGGTTCCTGCTCCTCGGCGGTGTCCGGCCGGTGGGCGAGTTGCAGCGCCGGCGGCTGCGCGGGCGCGCACCGCAGTCCGACGCCGACCAGCTGGCCCGGATCACCCGCGTGCCCGGCCTGATGTGGGTGGCGCTGTTCGCCGTCGTCACGATCGGAACCCTGCTGGTGGGCGGGCGGATGCTGCTCCCGCTCTAGGCGCCGCGCGCTTCAGGGCGGACCGGTCGGGTAACCCCTTCCTTTCGAGGGAGGGCGCCATGACCACCACCGTCGCCGACCACGTGCTGCGCCGCCTCCGCGACTGGGGCGTCGAGCACGTCTTCGCCTACCCGGGCGACGGCATCAACGGGCTCGTCGCGGCCTTCGGGCGGCACGACGACCAGCCGCGGTTCATCCAGTCCCGGCACGAGGAGATGTCCGCGCTCGCAGCCGTCGGGTACGCGAAGTTCAGCGGCCGGGTCGGGGTGTGCCTGGCCACGTCCGGACCGGGCGCGATCCACCTGCTCAACGGCCTGTACGACGCCAAGCTCGACCACGTGCCGGTGGTCGCGATCGTCGGCCAGACCGCCCGCACCGCGATGGGCGGCAGCTACCAGCAGGAAGTCGACCTGCACTCGCTGTTCAAGGACGTCGCCTCCGAGTACCTGGTCGACGTGACGGTGCCCGAGCAGCTGCCCAACGCGCTGGACCGGGCGATCCGCACCGCCGAGTCGCAGCGCGCGCCCACCGCGTTGATCATCCCGGCGGACGTGCAGGAGCTGGAGTACTCGCCGCCGGAACACGCGTTCAAGCACGTGCCGTCGAGCGCGCCGAGCCGTTCGTGGGCCACCGCCGTGCCGTCGTCGGAGGACGTGCGGCGGGCGGTCGAGGTGCTGGACGCGGGGGAGCGGGTGGCGATCCTGGTCGGGCAGGGCGCCCGCGGCGCGGCCGACGAGGTGCGCGAACTCGCCGACGTGCTCGGCGCGGGCGTGGCGAAGGCGTTGCTGGGCAAGGACGTGCTGCCCGACGACGAACCGTGGGTGACCGGCTCGATCGGGCTGCTCGGCACCCGGCCCAGCTACGAGCTGATGCGCGACTGCGACACGTTGCTGATCGTCGGCTCCAGCTTCCCCTACTCGCAGTTCCTGCCCGGGTTCGACGACGCGCGGGCCGTCCAGGTCGACGTCGACGGTCGGCTGATCGGCATGCGCTACCCGACCGAGGTCAACCTCGTCGGTGACGCCGCCGCGACGCTGAGGGCGGTGCTGCGCGCGGTGCGGCGCAAGGAGGACCGGTCGTGGCGGGAGACGGTCGAGCGCAACGTGGCCGACTGGTGGGAGACCCTGCGCCGGCAGTCCTTCGTGGACGCCGAGCCGGTGAACCCGATGCGGATCATGTGGGAGCTGTCGCCCCGGCTGCCCGAGAACGCGATCGTCACCGCCGACTCGGGCAGCGCGGCCAACTGGTACGCCCGGCTGGTGCAGCTGCGCGGCCGGATGCGCGGGTCGCTCTCGGGCACGCTCGCCACCATGGGCGCCGGCGTCCCGTACGCGATCGGCGCGAAGTTCGCCCACCCCGACCGGCCCGTCGTGGCGCTCGTCGGCGACGGCGCGATGCAGATGAACGGGCTCGCCGAGCTGATCACCATCGCCCGCTACCACGAGGAGTGGACCGACCCACGCTGCGTGGTGTGCGTGCTGCACAACAACGATCTCAACCAGGTGACGTGGGAGCTGCGGGCCATGGGCGGCGAACCGAAGTTCGAGCAGTCCCAGGTGCTGCCCGACGTCGGCTACGCCGCGTTCGCCCGGTCCATCGGGCTGGACGGCATCGACGTGGACGACCCGGACGACCTCGGCGCGGCGTGGGACCGGGCGCTGACCGCGTCCAAGCCCGTCGTGCTGGACGTGCGGTGCGACCCGAACGTGCCACCGATCCCGCCGCACGCGACGTTCGAGCAGGCCAAGGCCACCATCGAGGCGATGCTGAAGGGCGACCCGGACGCGTGGGACGTGGTGCGACGCGGCGTCCGGACCAAGGTTCAGGAATTCCTGCACGGGTAACCGTCGGCCATGGTCTCGATGGGTTACTTCCTCTCCAGCGAGGAGTTCGGTCCGCGCGAGCTGGTGCAGCAGGCGCGGTGGGCGGAACAGGCCGGTTTCGAGCGGCTGTGGATCTCCGACCACTACCACCCGTGGAACGACGAGCAGGGCAACAGCCCGTTCGTCTGGTCGGTCATCGGCGCGTTGTCCGAGGTCACCTCACTGCCCGTGACCACGGCCGTCACCTGCCCGACGGTCCGGATTCACCCGGCCGTGGTGGCGCAGGCCGCGGCGACGGCCGCCCTCCAGTGCCGCGGCGGGTTCACCCTCGGGGTGGGCACCGGCGAGGCGCTGAACGAGCACATCCTCGGCGACCGGTGGCCGTCCGCGCCCGAGCGGCTGGAGATGCTGGAAGAGGCCGTCGAGGTCATGCGGGCGCTGTGGACGGGCGAGGAGGTCAGCCACCGCGGCCGGCACTACACGGTCGAGAACGCCCGGCTCTACACGCTGCCACCGTCACCGGTCCCGGTGTACGTGTCGGCGTTCGGGCTGAAGGCGGCGGACCTGGCCGGCCGGATCGGCGACGGCTTCTGCTCGACCATGCCGGACCCGTCGCTGATCTCGAAGTTCCGGTCCGCCGGAGGCGAGGGCAAGCCGACGCAGGCCGGGTTCAAGGTGTGCCACGCGGAGTCCGCCGAGGCCGGTGTGAAGACCGCGCACCGGTTGTGGGCCAACGAACACCTGCCCGGTGAACTGGCGCAGGTGCTGCCGACACCGCGGCACTTCGAGCAGGCCTCGACGCTGGTCACCGAGGAGGCCGTGGCGTCCGCGCTGCCCGTCGGCCCGGACCCGCGGCCGTACGTGGACGCGGTCCGCGAGTACGCCGACGCCGGCTACGACGAGGTCTACGTGCAGCAGATAGGCCCGGACCAGGAGCGGTTCTTCGCGTTCTGGGCCGACGCCGTGGCGCCCGAGCTGGCTACCCGGAATTCCGCCGCCAAGACACCCGCCGCCCGGACACCCGCGAGCCGATCACACGGAGGTGCGCGATGAGCGACCCGAACGAACGTCCGCTGGACGAGACCGAGCAGCTGGACGAGGACGAACTCGACGTCGACCCGCTGGAGCAGGGCATCGAACCGCCCGAGCACTGGAGCGGCGCCGACCGCCACGGCACCACGCAGCGTGAGCTGCGCGAGGGCGAAACCCTCGACGAACGGCTCGCGCAGGAAGAACCGGAGTAATCCGATGAGGCGCACCACGTTTGCCTTCCCCGGACCAGCGGGTACGCCGTGATCAAGGACATGTGACACCGCTAGGGGGTTCACCCGATGACCAGCACCGCGCGTTTGCCCAAGCCCGTGACCGATGTCTGGGACTGGCAGAAGGAGGGTTTGTGCCGAGGCCGTGACAGTGCGGTGTTCTTCCACCCGGACAACGAGCGCGGCTCGGCCCGCGCCGCCCGGGAGGAGAAGGCCAAGCAGCTCTGCGCCCGCTGCCCGGTCGTCGACCCGTGCCGCGAGCACGCGTTGGCGGTCCAGGAGCCGTACGGCGTCTGGGGCGGCATGGGAGAGGACGAGCGCCGCCGCATCATCGCGAGCCGTCGCCGTTCCGCTGCCTGACCCGTCCGGCGGCCCGACCCCGTCGGGCTGCCCGGTCCCGCACTGCCCGACCCCGTCCGGCCGCCTCGTCACCCGACCCCCGACCATGCCCAGGCCGGACCGACCGCCGTACTGGCCATCGAACACCACTGGCCCCCGAACACGCCGAGGCCGCCTGACCCGGAAGTCAGGCGGCCTCGAGTGTCCGGGGGTGTCCGGTAGCAGACCTCCCCGGCACCGTCCCGTCCGGCGGAGTCCCACCCCGCGTCCCACCCCGTCTGGCGTCCTACTCGGTCAGACCCTCGCGCAACTGCCGCAGCGTCTTCGCCAGCAACCGCGACACGTGCATCTGCGAGATCCCGACCTTCTGCGCGATCTGCGTCTGCGTCATGTTCCCGAAGAACCGCATCACCACGATCTTCCGCTCCCGCTCCGGCAGCTTCTCCAGCAACGGGTGCAACGCCTCCCGCTGCTCGATCGCCTCCAGCTCGGGGTCCTCCTCGCCCAGCGTGCTGCCCAGCGAGATCGAGCTGTCGTCCGCCACCAGCAGGTCGTCCAGCGACGCGCTGTGGTAGGCGTTGCCCGCCGCCAGCCCCTCGTGGATCTCCTCCCGGCTCAGCCCGAGGTGCTGCGCCAGCTCGCTCGGCGTCGGCGCCCGGCCCAGCTCCTGGGACAGCCGCGCCGAACCCGCGTTGATCGCCAGGTGCAGCTCCTTGAGCCGCCGCGGCATCCGCACCGACCAGCTGGAGTCCCGGAAGTACTTGCGGACCTCGCCCATGATCGTGGGCACCGCGAACGACAGGAAGTCGCTGCCCCGCTCCGGGTCGAACCGGTCCACCGCGTTGATCAGGCCGACCGTGGCGACCTGCACCAGGTCGTCGTACGGCTCACCGCGGTGCCCGAACCGCCGCGCGATGTGCTTGGCCACGGGCAGGTGCTCGGTCACCAGCTCGTCGCGCAGCCGCTCCCGCGCAGGATCTTCCTTCGCGGTCGCGGCGAGCCGGACGAACAGCGGCGCCAGGTGGTCGTAGTCCCCCTGGGTGCCGGACCGTGTCGTGCCCCCGTCGGACCCCGTCACGCATCCACCGTCCCCAGTGACCGCTTGACCAGGTCGATGTGCACCTCGAACCCGTCGGCCCGCGGCGCGACCCACGTCGTGACCGAGTCGACCAGCGCGCTCAGCACCCGCCAGCCGAAACTGTCCCGGTCGGGCGGTGCCGACCGTTCCGAACCCACCTCGGTGAACACCTGCACCGCGCCGTCGACCACGATGAACCGCGCGCTGAGCACGGCGTCCGTCGCGGCCAGCGAGATGAGGGTCGAGCACGCCTCGTCCACCGCCAGCTTCAAGTCCTCGATGGAGTCCAGGTCGAAATCCTGCCGCATGGCGATGTCGGCGGCCACGGCCCGGACGATGGACAGCTGCGTGGGATCCGCCGCCATCCGCAACTCGACCCCGGCCAGGGCGTTCTCCGACTCACCGCTGCGCGGCTCAGTGTGCGACACGCTCACCTCGTCGTCCGTTCTGTCTCGTTGTGCTGCTGAAGCTATCGGTACCCGAACTGATCGTCGCTCACACGTGTAAGCGACGCGCGGGCCGGGAAGACTGACTGATGCGACAGGAGGCCTTTTGACCGATCAACTCGCGGACCACCACTGGGGAGTGGAGTTCCCGGCACGGCCAGGGGAACTCGCGGCGGTCCGTGCCCGACTCGATTCCTGGCTGGCCGCCGAGGGTCTCTCCGAGGACGACCGCTACGACCTGCTCATCGCGGTGAACGAGGCGGCGAGCAACGCCGTCGAGCACGCCTACGCCTCCGACTCGACCGGCAACGTGCACATCCACGCCGACGCCCGGCCCGACGGCGGCATCCGCGTCGTCGTCGCCGACAACGGCTGCTGGCGCGTGCCACCGCCGACCCTGTCCGCCCGCGGCCGGGGCCTGCTGCTGATGCACGAGAACGTCGACGAGGTGATGGTCGACCGGCAGCCGAGCGGCACCACCGTCACCCTCGTCCTCACGCCCGGGCAGAGATCGCGCGGCACGTTCCTGCCGCCGTCCACGCCGCCGGAACCCGTGCAGGTCGCCGCACGCGACGGGTGGGTGGAGGTGGTCGTGCTCGGGGACGTGCCGGCGCACGCCGCGCCCGCCGTCCGCCGCCGCATCCTGACCGCGGCACGCGGTGGCACCGTGCCCGTCGTGGTGGACCTGGGCGCCCTCGGAGAGCGCAACGAAGGCCTCATCCGCAGCCTGAGGGCCGTCGCCGACGCCGCCGCGGCAGCGGGCAACCGCGTGGTCGTACGAGCACCCGAAGACGGCCACGCCCGCCGCGCACTCGTCGCGGCGGGCGTGGACCAGGTCGTGGACCTCGTTCCGCACGGCTAGAGCGGTGCGTGGTCTCAACGCGGCTCTTCGGCCTCCAACGCGCGGTCGACCGACTCGAACACGCTGAACACCTCACCCAGACCGGTGGCCGCCAGCGGGCGGGTCACCGCGCGCTCGACGGCGACGACGCGGAACGTCGCGCCGCGGCGCTGGGCGTGCTGGGACGCCTCCACCAGCACCGCCAGGCCGGCCGAGCCGAGGAAGCTCACACCGGACAGGTCGAGCACCAGGGTGCTGCCCTCTTCGATGTGGGGCAGCACGTCCGCGCGCAGCTGCGGGGCGGTGAGCATGTCGACCTCACCGCTCACCGCGACCACGGTGACCCCTTCGGACACCGTGCGAACGGTGAGCCGGATCTGCCCGGCCCGCAGGCCGGTGGCGGCGGACTCGGCTCCGCTCGTCGCCACGACGTCCGGATCCTGAACCGTCACGAGGCTCTCCTCTTCACCTTCAGTAACCGCTGGGTGGGAAGCCCGGTCGCGCGACGAGGTGCGCAGCGCTTGAAAGCAGCGTGGCGGAAACGTGCCCGCTAGCCGGACTTCCCGGCGCGGCTGTTGGCTCAACCGCTGCGTCACCCACCGTACGGAGCCCGTAGCGACACCACAAGCGGAGGGGCGGCGCATGACCTGTACCAGTGTAGTGCGCCTTTCGGTGTGCGGCGGGCCACGTACGGTGAACGGTTTGATCCGGGCGTAGGCGGTTACACCTCGAAGGAAGGCGCACTTCGGGATCCGCACAACTCAGCGACGAAACCCGCCTCCCGGCGCGGCTGGGCCCGGAAGTGACGTGGTGTCGGCCACAGTCGCGCAGAATTCCGTGTCGGGGATAACGCCACGAGAGCCGTGAGCGACAACCCTGATGGAGGGATTGCACATGAGCACCAGAACGGAAACCGAGTCCGAGCCCGCGAAGCGCAAGGCAGCGCGTCCCGGCACCAACGGGACGGGATCGCTGCCCACAGCCCCGTGCAGCGTGGTGTGGAGCCAAGGCCACGCCTACGTGCTCGAAGGTTTCCGGGCCCGCTGGGTCGGCGTCGACGACCGCGGTCGTCCGCAAGCGCTCAGCGGTGACGAACTGCAACGCCGCGGCTGGAGCCGCACGCGCGTCCAGTGACTACAGTTCGTCCGTGTCGCACGATCCAGCCGACCGGCTGCTGACCATCCCCAACGCGCTCAGCGTGCTGCGTTTGCTCGGCGTGCCGCTGTTCCTGTACCTGCTGCTGGGACCGCACGCGGACGGCTGGGCGCTCGTCGTGCTGGTCGCGGCGGGCCTCTCCGACTGGCTCGACGGCAAGATCGCCCGCTGGCTCGACCAGACCAGCAGGCTCGGCGCCCTGCTCGACCCGGCGGCCGACCGGCTCTACATCCTCGCCACCCTCGTCGCGTTCGTCGTGCGCGACATCGTGCCGTGGTGGGTGGCGGCAGTGCTGGTCGGCCGCGAGCTGGTGGTCGGGGCGTGCCTGCCCGTGCTCCGCGTCCGCGGCTACGGGCCGTTCGAGGTCAACTACCTCGGCAAGGCCGCCACGTTCAACCTGCTGTACGCGTTCCCGATCCTGCTGCTCGCCCAGGGCACCTCCACCGCCGCCCAGATCGCCCGGCCGGTGGCCTACGCGTTCATGGTCTGGGGCTGCGCCCTCTACCTCTGGTCGGGGGTGCTGTACCTCTACCAATTCGGCCACGCGCTGCGCGGACGGCCGGGGGTCGCGCCCGTCTGAACGGCGACGTGGGAAGATCCGGCAGCGAAGATCCACCGTCATTGAAGGAGCACACCGCGGTGATTCCCGAGGAGCTCAAGTACACCGAGGAACATGAGTGGGTGCTGCGCACCGGTGAGGACACCGTGCGCGTGGGCATCACCGACTACGCCCAGGAGCAACTCGGCGACGTCGTGTTCGTCCAGCTCCCGGAGCTCGGCGAGCAGGTCGGCGCCGGCCAGACGCTGGGAGAGGTCGAGTCCACCAAGAGCGTCTCGGACATCTACGCGCCGCTCGCCGGTGAGGTCGTCGCCCGGAACGACTCGTTGGACCAGCAGCCCGACCTGGTCAACTCCGACCCGTACGGCGAGGGGTGGATGGTGGAGCTGCGGCTGGAGGACCCGACCGCGGTCGACGACCTGCTCGACGCCGCCGCGTACCAGGAGCTGGCGGCATCGGAGTGACGTCGATCTTCCGGCGGCTCTTCGGTCGGTGGGGGAGCCGCTCCTCAGACAAGGGTTCGGGCACGATAGGTTCTAGCGGTCTCGACGCTTCCAGCAGCAGGAGGAGAGCTCAGGTGAGCACGAACGACGGGCCAGGCGTTCCGCCAGAGCAGTCCCCGGAGCGGACCTCCGTTTTCCGGGCCGACTTCCTCGCCGAGGTAGAGGGCGCCGAGGCGCCCGCCCAGGAGCCGGCCGTCGCCGGCGTCGACGCGCTGCCCGCTGGGTCGGCCCTGCTCGTGGTCAAGCGCGGCCCCAACGCGGGGTCGAGGTTCCTGCTGGACCGCGACACGACCAGCGCGGGTAGGCACCCCGACAGCGACATCTTCCTCGACGACGTGACGGTCTCCCGCCGCCACGCCGAGTTCCGCCGCGAGGGCGGCGAGTTCGTGGTGATCGACGTGGGCAGCCTCAACGGCACCTACGTCAACCGCGAGCCCGTCGACCAGGCGGTGCTGGCGAACGGCGACGAGGTGCAGATCGGCAAGTTCCGCCTGGTGTTCCTGACCGGTCCGGGCGCCGGGGGCCAGGGGGCCTGAGCGATGGGGCTCCGGTGACGGCGGCCGGGCGGTCACGCGGGGGGTCGAGCATCGGGGCGGTGTTGGCGCAGCTCCGGTCGGACTTCCCCGACGTCACCATCTCCAAGATCCGGTTCCTGGAGTCGGAGGGGTTGGTCCGCCCGGCGCGCACGGCCTCGGGGTACCGCCAGTTCAGCTCGGCGGACGTCGAGCGCCTGCGGTTCATCCTGGCCGCGCAGCGGGACCGGTACCTGCCGCTGAAGGTCATCAAGGAGCAGCTGGAGGCGGCCGACCAGGGTGCCGCGAAGGTGTTGCGCGCGGTGGACCCGGCACCGGCGGCCGGGCACCGCGTGACCCGTGACGACCTGCTGGCGCGGGCGGGCATCGAGCCCGGTGTGCTGGCGGACCTGGAGCAGCACGGCCTGATCAGGGCAGGTGCGGGCGGGTTCTACGACCACGAGGCGGTGCAGATCGCGTCGACCGTGCGGGCGATGGTGGAGCACGGGGTGGAAGCGCGCCAGCTGCGCCCCTTCCGAGCCGCCGCCGACCGGGAGATCGGACTGGTCGAACAGGTGCTCGCGACGGTGCACCGGCAGCGTGACCGGGCGAGGGTCGAAGAGGTCGTGCGCGAGCTCGCGGCACTGTCGGTGACCCTGCACACACTGCTGGTGAAAGTCGACTTGCGGGACGTGCCGGGTAAGCGCGTTTGACCGGGTGGACGCGTGTCCGCATCGTGATCCGGAGCCCGTGGACGGTTGCGCACGAGGCCCGCTTGGCGGGTAGCGTCGAAAGAGTACGTGGGGGATCCTCGTGGGAACGGGGACGCCAGAATTTCAGCGCGCTGAGGGAGGCGAGACCCGATGAGCGAAATGCGCGTCGTCGGCGTGCGGGTGGAACTGCCCGCCAACCAGCCGATCCTGCTGCTGCGCGAAACCGAGGGCGAGCGGTACCTGCCGATCTGGATCGGATCGGTCGAGGCCACGGCGATCGCGTTGGAGCAGCAAGGCGTCCGGCCCGCGCGGCCGTTGACGCACGACCTGCTCAAGGACGTCATCGGTGCCCTCGGCCGGCAGCTGGAGCAGGTCCGGATCACCGACCTCCAGGAAGGCACGTACTTCGCCGAGCTGGTGTTCGACGGCGACATCCGGGTGTCCGCGCGGCCCAGCGACTCGGTGGCGCTCGCGCTGCGGATCGGCGTGCCGATCCACGCCGAGGAGTCCGTGCTGGCCGAGGCCGGCCTGATCATCCCGGACGAGCAGGAGGACGAGGTCGAGAAGTTCCGCGAGTTCCTCGACTCCATCTCCCCCGAAGACTTCCGCGGCGCCGACACGTAGCCGACACGCAGCCGAGGTCGCAGGACCTCAGGGCCGTCCCCGCCACTCTCACACGCGCCAGGCCCGCCGGCGGCAGGGCCACACCCTCACTCGGACTAACCCGCGCCGGCTCCGCCCGCGCCAGCCCCACTCGGACTAACCCGCGCCGGCTCCGCCCGCGCCAGCCCCACTCGGACTAACCCGCGCCGGCTCCGCCCGCGCCAGCCCCGCCCGCGCCAGCTCCACTCGGGCCAGCTCCGCCCGCGCCAGCTCCGCCCGCGCCAGCCCCGCTCGGGCCAGCCCCGCTCGGGCCAGCCCCACTCGGGCCAGCCCAGCGCCGGCTCCACTCGGGCCAGCCCCACCGCGCCAGCCCTCCCGCCGCGCCCACCGCGCCAAGCTCGCCGACCGATCCCGGTGTGCCGCGAGATGCCGGTGTGTCGACTGATCCCGGTACCGACGGAACGTCCGGGTCACCCACCCACCCGGCTGCCCGCACGCGCGTTCTCGTCGCCCAGCCGCGTAGCGGCCACCCAACCGTCACCCGCACACACTTCCGCAGGGGTACCCGCCCAGGGGATCCCTGTTTTCGATCTTTCCAGGCGGGTCCGACAAATCCGCGTCGCCGGCGCGGGCCTGTGGACAACTGCGTGTGCGGTGCGTTGCGGGCCGAGGTTAAGTGCCACCCGTTGGTGGAGTCCGACCGGGTTACACAACGTCAGCGATCATCGGCTAAACGATCACTAAACGTCATCCGAATGGGTTACACCGGGCGGCTCCCTCAACCTCAACCTGAGGTTGAGGTCAGACACGCCCAGCGCGTCGCGTTGACCTGCCCCCTAGGCGGTCTTACCGTCGAACTCAGGTGAATTGCCACGGTGTGATTTCAGCACCGCGGCGGCTTCACGTTGGTCGCCGGTCGTCGTGACCGGACCGAGGGGAGGCAGGCGTGGTCGAGGAAGCGCCCATCCGGGCCGGATCCGGTGAACAGGGCGAGCTGTTCCCGGACTCCTCGCTGCCGGACGAACTCGTCGGGTACCGCGGCCCCGCCGCGTGCCAGATCGCGGGAATCACCTACCGCCAGCTGGACTACTGGGCACGCACGGGGCTGGTCAACCCGACGATAAGGAGTGCCCACGGCTCGGGGAGTCAACGGCTCTACTCGTTCAAGGACATCCTGGTCCTCAAAGTGGTCAAGAGACTCCTGGACACCGGTGTCTCGTTGCAGAACATCCGGGTCGCGGTCGACCACCTGCGCCGACGCGGCGTGCAGGACCTGGCCCGGATCACGCTGTTCAGCGACGGCACCACCGTCTACGAGTGCACCTCGCCGGAGGAGGTGGTGGACCTGCTCCAAGGCGGCCAGGGCGTGTTCCGGCTGAGCCCAAGCCGGCTGAGCCCAAGCCGGCTGAGCCCAAGCCGGCTGAGCCCAAGCCGGCTGAGCCCAAGCCGGCTGAGCCCAAGCCGGCAGAGCCCAAGCCGGCAGAGCCCAAGCCGGCAGAGCACAAGCTGGTCGGGACTGAGCGAGCCCAGGACTGAGAGAGCCGGAACCGAGTGAGCTGGGACTGAGCGAGCCGGGACCGACCAAGTCGGGATCGACTCAGTCAGGACCGGGCAGGTGGAGACAGGGCGAGCCGGGATCGACCTCCGGAGGCAATCCCGCCCGACCTCAGGCGAGATCCGTCGGGCGGCGGTACCACCGGCCTCGGCTGGGACCGGCCCCATCGGCGGCTCCGGCCGGCAACCCCGGCGAACACCGGTTGAGATCCCCGTCGCGCGGCGATACCACGGACGCGACCGCGAGGTATCGTTTCGCGCGTAGTCGCTTCAACCCGCGCGGGAGAGTCCGAGCCAGTCTCGGCGCCGAAGGAGCAAATCCTCCCCGGAACCTCTCAGGCGCAAGGACCGCGCGGGTGAGACGCCTCTGGAAAGCGGGTCAGGCCTCACCGGCCATGACCCCGCCGACGGTGCAAGCCCGCGAGGGTGAAGCTCTCAGGCGCCCGCACATCGGGCAGAGACAGAGGGGGAGGGCACGGCAGAAGTGTGTCCGTAGCCCACCCTGGAGGCGCATCACATGACGCAGGACCGCATTCCCCTGGCCGCTCTGGAGCACGGCACGCCCTTCGCCGACCGGCACGTGGGCCCGAGGCCGGTGGAGCTGGCCCGCATCCTCGACGTCGTCGGCGTCGGCTCGCTGGAGGAACTGGCGCAGCGCGCCGTGCCGTCGTCGATCCGTGAACGCGACCTCGTGCTGGACCTGCCGTCACCTGCCACCGAGACGGAGGCGCTGGCCGAACTGCGCGCCCTCGCCGCCCGCAACCGGCCGATGACCCAGATGATCGGCCTCGGCTACTACGGCACCACCACCCCGCCGGTGATCCGCCGCAACGTGCTGGAGAACCCGGCCTGGTACACCGCCTACACGCCCTACCAGCCGGAGATCTCGCAGGGGCGGCTCGAAGCGCTGCTCAACTTCCAGACCATGGTCGGCGACCTGACCGGCCTGCCGCTGGCCAACGCCTCGATGCTGGACGAGTCCACCGCCGCCGCCGAGGCCATGACGCTGGTCCGCCGCGCCGGCCGGTCGAAGTCGGCCAAGTTCGTGGTGGACGTCGACACGCTCCCGCAGACCCTCGCCGTCATCGAGACCCGCGCCGAGCCGCTGGGCATCGAGATCGTCACCGCCGACCTGTCGCAGGGCCTGGAAGGGCTCGGCCTCGGCGGCGACTACTTCGGCGTGCTGCTGTCGTACCCGGGCGCGTCCGGCGTGGTCCGCGACCACGCGGGGGTGATCGAGGAGATCCACAAGGCGGGTGCGCAGGCCGTCGTCGTCGCCGACCTGCTGTCGTTGACGCTGCTGCGCCCGCCCGGCGAGATCGGTGCGGACGTCGTCGTGGGCACGACCCAGCGGTTCGGCGTGCCGATCGGGTTCGGTGGCCCCCACGCCGGTTACATGGCCGTGCGCCAGGGCCTGGAACGGCAGCTGCCGGGTCGCCTCGTCGGCGTGTCCGTCGACGCGGACGGCTCGCTCGCCTACCGCCTCGCGCTCCAGACCCGTGAGCAGCACATCCGCCGGGAGAAGGCGACCAGCAACATCTGCACCGCGCAGGTCCTGCTCGCGGTGATCGCCTCCATGTACGCGGTGTACCACGGCCCGGAAGGGCTGCGGGCGATCGCGACCCGCGCGCACCGGATGGCGACCGTGCTGGCGTCCGGCCTGTGCGAGGCGGGCGTCGAGGTGGTGCACGGCGAGTTCTTCGACACCGTGCAGGCGCGCGTCGAGGGCCGCGCGGCCGACGTCGTCGCCGCCGCGCGCGAGCGGGGCGTGAACCTGTGGCAGGTGGACGCGGACGTCGTCTCGATCGCGTGCGACGAGACCACCACCCGCGCCCACCTCGAACTGGTGTGGCAGGCGTTCGGCGCGACCGTCGCCGACGTGGACGGCCTGGACGCCGACACCGCCGACGGCATCCCCGCCGACCTGCGCCGCACCAGCGACTACCTGACCCACCCCGTGTTCCACGCGCACCGCTCCGAGACGGCGCTGCTGCGCTACATGCGCGCGTTGTCGGACAAGGACGTGGCGCTCGACCGCAGCATGATCCCGCTGGGCTCGTGCACGATGAAGCTCAACGCCACGGCCGAGATGGAGCCCATCACCTGGCCGGAGTTCGCCGACCTGCACCCGTTCGCGCCCGCGTCGGACGCCGAGGGGCTGCTGACCATCGTCCACGACCTGGAACGGTGGATGGCCGAGATCACGGGCTACGACGCGGTGTCGTTGCAGCCCAACGCGGGCAGCCAGGGCGAGTTCGCGGGCCTGCTGGCGATCCGCGCCTACCACCGGGACAACGGTGACGCGCACCGCGACGTGTGCCTGATCCCGTCCAGCGCGCACGGCACCAACGCCGCGTCCGCCGTGATGGCCGGGATGCGGGTCGTGGTCGTCAAGTGCGACGAGCACGGCAACGTGGACATCGAGCACCTGCGCGCGACGGCCGAGGCGCACCGGGACGACCTGGCCGCCATCATGATCACCTACCCGTCGACGCACGGCGTGTACGAGGACACCGTGCGCGAGGTGTGCGGGCTGGTGCACGACGCCGGTGGCCAGGTGTACGTGGACGGCGCGAACCTCAACGCCCTGATCGGGTTGGCGCAGTACGGCAAGTTCGGGTCGGACGTGTCGCACCTGAACCTGCACAAGACGTTCTGCATCCCGCACGGCGGCGGCGGTCCGGGCGTCGGCCCGATCGGCGTGCGGTCGCACCTCGCGCCGTTCCTGCCGAACCACCCGCTGCAGCCGACCGCGGGCCCGGCGACGGGCGTCGGCCCGATCAGCGCCGCGCCGTGGGGTTCGGCGTCGATCCTGCCGATCTCGTGGGCGTACGTGCGGATGATGGGCGCGGACGGCCTGCGCCGGGCCACGCTGACCGCCGTGGCGGCGGCGAACTACGTGGCACGGAGGTTGGACGAGCACTTCCCGGTGCTCTACACCGGCGAGGGCGGTTTCGTGGCCCACGAGTGCATCCTCGACCTGCGGCCGATCACCAAGGCGACCGGTGTGACGGTGGACGACGTGGCGAAGCGGCTGGCGGACTACGGGCTGCACGCGCCGACCATGTCGTTCCCGGTGGCGGGCACCCTGATGGTGGAGCCGACGGAGAGCGAGGACCTGGCCGAGATCGACCGGTTCGTCGACGCGATGATCGCGATCCGGCACGAGATCGACCGCGTCGGCTCGGGCGAGTGGTCGGCGGACGACAACCCGCTCCGCAACGCCCCCCACACCGCCGCTTCGATCACCGCCGAGTGGGACCACCCGTACAGCCGTGAGGTGGCGGTGTTCCCGGCGGGCGTTTCGGCGCCCAAGGTGTGGCCGCCGGTGCGCCGCATCGACGGTGCCAAGGGCGACCGCAACCTGGTCTGCTCCTGCCCCCCGATCTCCGCGTACGGCGGCTGATCAGTCGTTCGGCCCTGGCTGCGAGCCCACGCCTCGCAGTCAGGGCCGGACTGATGACAAAGCCGGGCTGATGACCCTGCGGTAGGACTCGGCCGGTCTGCTCATCTCCTCGGTGAGGCCGAAGCGTCGCAGCACAGCCAGGCTGCACAAATTCTTCTCGTGCACCACCGCGTAGACCCGGGCGTCACGCGGTGGCCTCCGCGCACTGATGTCGGTCAGGGCAGCCGACATCAGCACGTCGGACGCGCGTGTTCCGGACTCGAAGCGTCTGCCCTGCCACGACAGGCTGAACGCGATGACGTAAAGCTTCGCCGCCTCGATCCGCCGACCGTCGGCGGCGACGAGCGCAGCGTGCTCGTGTGCCGCGACCCCGATCAACTCGTCGGACGGCGCGGTGAGCAGCGGGACGCGCGGATCGGCAGCGACCGCGTGGGGGTCGAGCCCCCAGCTGAGCGAGTCATGGCACACGAATCGCTCCACTTCCTGTTGCCAGGCCTCACCACCGAAATTCCTGAACCAAGCCCGCGTCCTCCGCGTACGCCGACCGGACGTGCCACTCCTGCGCTCTCATTCGTGGATGACCACCGGGACCGGGACGAACAGCGGCGCAGCGGTGCCGGAAAGACGGTCGGCGTCCTCCTCGGTGATCGCGACGGTCCGCCGATCCGTCCGGTCGACGGGTGAGTAGGGCGCGGGGTCGAGGTCGATGCCCGGCACCACCTCGACCATCGCCCGGTTCCGCGACAGCTCTGTCCTGACGACCACCGGACCGCCGAGGTAGTCGCGGTGCACACCGTGGAGCAGCGGCCGGGGCAGGAGGATTTCGCTGTTGTCCCCGCGGAGTCTGACCCGAGCGGTGTGCAGGTGTAGCTCGGACACGTGCCCGTGGTGGATCAGCATCTGCGCCAGCGCCTGCTCGACCGGTGAGTGGTACGCCTCGGTCCGTGGCGGCTCCGCCGCCCTGGTTGCCTCAGCCGCCGCGCGGACCAGGTTGACGTTCAATTCCGGCAGCAGCTCACCGGCCACCGTCGCGGTCACCGCGTCCCTGGGCAACTCCGCGAAGTGGTCGGCCAGGCGCTGGAAGATCTCGCCGGTCTCCAGCTCTCGCGCCGCGTCCGCCAACTCCGCCGCCTGCTCGAAGCGGCCGAGCCTGGCGCACTCCGCGGCCCGGACGTTGAGCCTGCTGAAGAACCGCACCTGGCCCTGTAGCCGGCCGCCACCACGGAGGCGCACGGACAGGCCCTCGGTCGCGCAGTGGTTCCTGCGCAGCGTGCGGTACGGGGCTTCGCTCGTCTCGTCGCCCCCTGGCTGGAAGGCCCGGACCAGCGCCTCCCGGCTCGCTATCGGCCACTCGACTGGTGCTCTCATGGCCTTCACGGTACCGCACTGAGGCGTCGAATCGACGCCTCGATCAGGTGATGTCGTAGTCCAGCTCCAACCGCCCCGGTTCGCCCTGTGCCCACGTGATCCGCCCGCTGCCGGTGAGGCCGGTCAGGGCGTCGGTGGCGGAGACGATGGTGACGGTGGCGTCCGCTACGCCGTCACGGAAGCCGCCGACGTGGTGCAGGACGAAGCTGCCCCGGCGGCCGTCGAGGACGCCCGTCACGACCTCGTACCCGGTCGACACGCACGACTTGTCGTCCGGATACGCCATGACGAACCGCATGTCGCCGGTCGCCTCCAGGCCGCCGCTGTACGCGACGGTCATGCCGCCCGCCGTCTGCTTCGGGCCGCTCACCTCGTCGTACCGCTTCCCGTCCCAGGTGTTCTCGTCCCAGCTCTTCATTTCCGCGTTCGCGATCACTGTCGTCATGCCGGGAATCGTGCCGGGCATACCTGACAGGTGTTGTCAGGAAGGATGGCGGTATGCGCGCGAGCCGCTTGTTGTCCCTGCTTCTCCTGCTCCAGTCACGCGGTCGGATGACGGCTCGGGAGTTGGCGGACGAGCTGGAAGTCTCGATCCGCACCGTCTACCGGGACGTCGACGCGCTCAGCGCCTCCGGCGTCCCCGTGTACGCCGACCGCGGCCCGGCGGGCGGCTACCAGCTGGTCGACGGCTACCGGACCCGGCTCACCGGCCTGACCGCCGCCGAGGCCGACTCGCTGTTCCTGGCCGGGCTGCCCGGACCGGCCGCCGAACTCGGCCTGGGCGCGGTGGTGGCGGCGACCCAGCTCAAGGTGCTCGCCGCGCTGCCGCCGGAGCTGCGGTCGCGTGCCGCGCGGGTGGGGGAGAGGTTCCACCTGGACGCGCCCGGCTGGTTCCGCGGCAACGAGGGCACGCCGCACGTCGCCACCATCGCGGAGGCCGTGTGGCAGCAACGCCGACTCCGCATCCGGTACGTCCGGTGGGCGCAGGTGGAGGTGGAGCGGACGGTCGAGCCGCTGGGGCTCGTGCTCAAGGCGGGCACCTGGTACCTCGTCGCGCGATCGGACGACGACCTGCGCACGTACCGCGTGTCACGCGTGCTGGAGCTGACCCCGTCGGACGAGCCGTTCGACCGCCCCGACGGGTTCGACCTCGCCGAGTACTGGCAGGGCTGGTCGGAGCGGTTCGAGGAGCGCATGTACCCGATGCGCGTGACGGTCCGGCTCACACCGGACGGGCTCAAGGCCGCCCGCGTCCTGCTGAGCCTCGTCGCCGCCCGGGAACTGGCGGACGTCGAACCGCGGGGCGAGTGGACGACCGTGCGGGTGCCGGTCGAGTCGCTGGACCACGCCCTGGTGGACCTGCTCCGGCTCGGCCCCGACGTCGAGGTGCTGGACCCGCCGGAGCTGCGGGAACGCGTCGTCGCCCGGATCGCCGCCATGGCCGCCGTCTACGACCGGTAAACCGTGCTAGCCTGACACGTGTAAGAGAATTCTTACACGTGAAGGAGCGACATGACGGGCACCCGGCCGACCGGCGACGAGCTGGTCGAGGTGCTGGCCGCGTTGTCCAACCCCCTGAGGCTGCGCATCGTCGCCACGCTGGCGGGCGGACGGGACTACGTGAGCAACCTCGCCCGCGTGATCGGCGTCAGCCGGCCGCTGCTCCACATGCACCTGCAACGGCTGGAAGCGGCCGGTCTGGTCGTCGGCAGCCTGGAGCTGTCCGACGACGGCAAGGCCATGAAGTACTTCGAGGTCGCGGACTTCGACTTCACCCTGACCCCGGCGGCGCTGGCCGCGGCGGTCCCGACCCTGACCACGCCGGACCCGCACCGCGGTCCGGCCCGCGAGGAGCGTTCGTGATGGATTTCAGCGAGACGACCTGGCCCGGCGCGATCCTCACGGTCGGCGTCCTGTTCCTGGTCCTGGTCTTCGTGATGTTCCTGCTCAACAGCTTCCTGGAGACCCGCAAGGCGAAGATCGGCGCCGAGCAGGCCGAAGGGCTGCGCCAGCTCGTCCGGCGCTACGAGCAGCTGGCCGAGAACACCCTCGACGTGCAGCAGCGCACCGCGGCGGACCTGGCCGACCTGCGCACCCGCACCGCGTCCGTCGAGCACATCCTCAGAACGGTGGAGTGACCATGAAAGCGATCGAGCAGGACGAGTACGGCACCGACGTGATGGAGTTCCGCGACGTCGACCGGCCGCTGGTCGGCGACGACGAAGTGCTGGTCAAGGTGCACGCGGCGGGTCTCAACATCGCCGACTGGTACATCATGACCGGCACCCCCTACGTGCTGCGGATGGCGGGTTACGGGCTGAGAAGGCCGAAGGCGAAGATCCGCGGCACGGACGTGGCCGGCAGGGTCGAGGCGGTCGGCCGCAACGTGACCGGGTTCGCGCCCGGTGACGACGTGTTCGGCTGGTGCGAGGGCTCGCTGGCCGAGTACGCGACCGCCAAGGAAGGCGCGCTGCTGCGCAAACCGGACGGCCTCACGTTCGAGCAGGCCGCCGCCGTGCCGCTGGCCGGGTACACCGCGTTGCAGGCCTTGCGCGACCACGGCCAGGTCGGAGCGGGGCAGAAGATCCTGGTCAACGGTGCTTCCGGCGGGATCGGGACGTTCGCCGTGCAGATCGCGAAGGCGTTCGGCGCGGAGGTGACCGGGGTGTGCGGACCGGGCAACGTCGAGCTGGTCCGGTCCCTCGGCGCGGACCACGTGATCGACTACTCCCGGTCGGACTTCACCCGCGGCGACGAGCGGTACGACCTCGTCCTGGACAACGTGGGCAACCACTCGCTGTCCGCGCTCCGGAAGGTCCTCACGCCGCGCGGCACGCTCGTGCCCAACAGCGGTGGGCGCGGCCGGTGGCTCGGCGGCGCGAAGCGGGTGCTCCAGGCGATGCTGCTCTCGCTGTTCGTGCGGCACCGCGTGAAGCCCTTCATCGCCCAAGCGCGCCTGGAGAACCTGGTCGCGCTCGCCGGACTGGTCGACGCCGGGCAGCTCACGCCGGTGGTCGGCCGCACCTACCCGAGGGGCGACGCCGCCGAAGCGCTCGCGCACGTCGCGGAAGGCCACGCGCGCGGCAAGGTCGTCGTGACGGTGTAGCCGGTGCGGGTCAGGCGGCGGAGAGGAGCTGGGCGAGGGCGGCGTCCACGCCTCGACCGTCCTCGACCACCGACAGCGTGCCGCCGGTGGAGCGGGCCAGTTCGGTCAGCGGCTCCCGTTCCGGGTCCGGCCCGATCGCGATGACGCTGATCACGATGTCCTTGCCCGGCTGCTTCGCCGACGCGAGCCGCGACGTCAGCTCCTCGAACGTCAGCCCGCCGTCGTTCACCCCGTCGGTGAGCACCACGATCCGGTTCCGCTTGCCGTCCTGGTAGTCCGCCAGCATCCGCTCGTACAGCGCGAGCACGCTGGTGTACAGCTGGGTCGCGCTGCGCGGCTCCAGCTTCCCCACGCCGTCCAGCAGCGCCTGCCGCTGCCCGGCGACCGGACCGGTGGCCACCAGCTGCCGGTAAGGCTTGTCGCCTTCGAGCTGCATGGAGAACTCCCACAGCCCGAGCGACCCGGACACCGACCGGTTGACCTGACCGGACAGCGCCTGCTTCACCCACTCCATCCGGCTGCGACCGTCGCCGCCGGGTTCCTCCATCGACTTCGACGTGTCCACCAGCACGGTGACCACCTGGCCGTCGTCCGCGGTCGCCCACGCCGCCGAGATCTGCTGGGTGGTGTTGGCGTCCGCGGGCGCGAGCATGTCCGTCACCGCGGCCCACCGGACGCCGGGCGACGGCTTGGGCCGCTCGGTGGTGGCCTCGACCCGCAGGCCGGCGGCGGCCAGCGTCTTCTGCTGGTCGTCGCCCTGCAAGAACTCCCGGAACGCCTGCGCCGCGCGCACCTGGGCCTCGCCGACCCAGTCGCCCGCCAACGGCACGAACGGGAAGTCCGCGGTCGGCGTCGGCCCGCCCGTCGCCACCCCGTACAGGGGCTGTGCGGGCGTACCGCCGTCCTTGCCGGTGTTGTGCCGGTACAGATCCACCTCGAACACGGGGACCGCGCTGAACCCGGCCGCGTTCACCGCCGGGTCGGCGGCCAGCAGCGTCAACGCCTCCACCGTGCCGGCGGGCGTCTGCCCCGGCTTGGCGGCCGTCAGCCTCGCCATCGTGGTCTTCACCGGGTCGAGCGCCAGCATCTCGGTGGTGACCGGGCCCTTGGCCTCGGGGCTCGCGCCCGCCAACGCCGACTGCACGGCCATCGCGGTGGCCGCGTTCGTCGCCGGGTCCGGCATGGCGACCGTGAACGCGCCCCACTCGGGCTTGCCGAATTTGCCCCAGCCGTCCGCCGTGCCGGCCAGGTCCGGCAGCTCGGTCCAGCGGAACCCGGCGCCGGACTGCACCGCCTGCGCCGGTTCCTGGTGCATCGCGAGCACCACGGGGCTCGTCGCGATGGACTCGGGCGCCGCGCCGAGCAGGCTCGCGTCCTGCGCGCCGAGCCGGTTCGCCCACAGCATCGAGTCGGTGACCCACGCGTGCGGTCGCGCGCCGAGCGCGCCCTCGTCCCAGCCCTGGGTGAGGCCGGCCAGCACGACCTCGGAGTCGACCGACTGCACCTCGATCTGGATGCAGTGGTCGTAGACGACGGGCCGCTGCCTGCTCCACGCCTCGGCGACCTGCTTGACCGCCTCGGCGATGCTCGGCGTCGACGCGACCCTGAGCAGCGCCTGGCCCTCGTCGCAGTCGCCCGCCTGTGCCGCGGCACGGCGCTCCACGATGCCACCGACCCAGCTCCACCCGAGCCAGCCGAGCACCAGCAGGGCGACCAGGCCGACGATGGCGACCGGCCACTTCGCGATGCCGCGCCGCACCTTCGTCCGCAGCGCGCGGTGTCGAGACATCGTCTTCCCTCTCAGCGTCCGACTACGGCTGGCGGATCCCGACCGGCGCCACGCTAACAGGTGGCGTCTGCAGATCGGGTGAAGTGCGACAACACCTGCGTCAGGCCGATCAACCGGGCCCTCAGCGGCGCGGCTTCCTCGGCGAACGCGCTCTGCCGCCGCACGTACTCGGCCCGGCCGTCGACCGTTTCGATCGGCACCGGACGGTAGCCCAGCGCGGACAGGTCGTACGGGCTCGCCCGCATGTCCAGTTCGCGAATCCGCAACGCCAGCTCGAAGCAGTCCGCCACCAGCTCCGACGGCGTGGCCGGGTCGAGCTTGTACGCCCATTTGAAGAGGTCCATGTTGGCGTGCAGGCAGCCCGGCTGCTCCAGCCCGACCTGCGTCTCCCGGGTCGGCTGGAGCGCGTTGCGCGGCCTCGCCTGCGGCGTGAAGAAGCGGAACGCGTCGAAGTGACCGCACTGCACCCGCTGCGACTCCACCACCTCGTCGGTGCCCGCGCCGCCCAGCCGCAGCGGCCACGCGTTGTGCCGCACCTGCTCCGGCTCCTGCCGGTACACCATCGCCCACTCGTGCAGGCCGAAGCAGCCGAGCCGGGGCGCGCGACCGGCCGTCGCGGTCAGCAGCCGACCTGCGAACCCGATCGTGTTACCCCGTTCCCGGGCGAACGCCTCGACGTCCAGCGCCACGCCGTCGTCGGTGCGCCGGTAGACGGGCCACTTGAGGTAGGCGCGTGCGGCGTCGCCTTCGAGCACCACGCCGGGGCCGGGGTGCCAGCGTTCCAACCGGGACGGGCGGTGCGAGTAGTACGAGAAGAGGAAGTCCAGCACCGGGTGCTTGAGGCCGGCGGCCTTGCGCTCGTGGTGCGGGCCGGTCCACTGCCGCACCCGGTCCGCGTGCGCGTCACGGCGCGCGGTCCACTCGGCTTCGGACAGGACGACCCCCACGATTCCTCAGAGTACTTCCCCCCGGACCAGCGCCAACCCGAGCCCGGTGCGCAGCGACACCACTTCACGCCCCTCACGGCGGCTGACCGCCAGGCCCGCCGCGCGAAGCACACCCAGGTGTTGCGACACCGAGCCGACCGTCACGCCGAGCCGGGTCGCCAGCTCCGTCACGGTGCTCGGCCGTTCCAGCTCGCACAGCAGCCGCGCACGGGTGCCGCCGACCAGCCGGGCGAGCGCGTCGTGCGTGGGCGCGTCCGACCGCTCCCACAACGAGCCGAAGCCGTGCGCCGGGTAGCAGAGCCCCAGCCGCACCGGACTGTCCCGCAGGTAGGCGTGCGGCCAGGTGAACGCGGACGGCACCAGCACCAGGTCGCGTTCGCCGATGAGGACGGTCCGATCCGCGACCGTCAGCTCGGGGTTGCGGTACGACACCTCCGGGTGGAGTTCGGCCAGCACGGTCGGTCCACCCAGCTCGACCAGCCGCCGTCCGCGCCGTTCCACGTCGCCTTGGAGCACACCCTCCAGCCGTGGCCAGACCGGCGCGATGATCGCGTCGTGCACCGCGTGCAGCCGTTCCTGCATGGCGGCGATCGCGGTCGTCGGGTCGGCTCGCAGCCCCGGGTCGTCCACGGCCGCCGCGATCCGCTCCGGCGTGGCGACCGCGAGCGCGTCGATCTCCACCTCGACGCCGACGGACCGCTTGCCCGGCGTCGGGATCAGGAACTCCGGCACCACCGGCCGGGTCGCGAGCAGGTGCAGCAGCGACGGGTCCGGACCCAGCTCGCCGAGCCGCTTCTCGGCCCACGCGATCCACCGCTGGTGCACCGGGGACAGCGTGGGTGAGGCGAGCACGCGCAAGCCGGCGATCGTCTCCCAGAGCGGTGAGACGGCGAAGCGGAGAGCCATGGGTTCACTCCACGCTAAAACGTCGTCGATCGCCAGTGGCTGTTGACAAGGTGTCGACCATGTCCAGGGGGTGGGTGCGGCTGCAGGCCGTCGCGGTGTCCGGTTCGGTGGCCGAAGGCCTGATGTTGGCGGTGTTGCCGTGGATCGCGGCGACGATCACCTCGGACCCGCGTCAGCTGTCGCTGGTGAACGTGGTGGGTCAGTCGCCATGGCTGTTGTTCTCGCTGTTCGCGGGTGTGCTGATCGACCGGGTGCGGCGCAGCACGGTGCTCGCGTCGGCCTACGCGGTGCAGGGGTGCGCTGCGCTGGCGCTCGCCGTGGCGGGGGTGACGGACGCGCTGAGCCTGCCGCTGCTGGTGGTCGTGGCGTTCGTGGTGACGTCGGCTCAGGTGCTCGGTGACGGCGCGACCGGCACGCTGGTGCCCGAGGTGGTGGAGCCGGAGCGGCTGTCCAGGGCCAACACCAGGCTGATCGTGATCGACCGCGGCGTGGTGCAGTTCGTGGTGCCGCCGGCGGCCGGCTTCCTGGTCGCGTACGGCCTCGGCACGCCGGCGTGGGTCGCGTGCGCGGCGGCGGTGGTCGCGGTCGCGCTGGTGCCGGGGCTGCGCTCGGCGCCGGTCACGCCGTCGGTGAAGCACCCGCTGCGCGACATCGCCGACGGGCTGAAGTTCCTGATCGCCACGCGGCTGCTGCTGTCGATCACGGTCGCGGTGGCGCTCGGGTCGTTCGCGGCGAGCGCGTCGATGTCGATGTTCGTGCTGTACGTCAAGGAGGTGCTGGGCCTCGGGTCGGTCGGCTACGGCGTGATGCTGGCGTGCGGCGCGGCCGGCTGGGTGGCGTCGTCCTTCGTGGTGGGCCGGATCGTGGACCGGATCGGCTACGCGTGGTCGATGCGGCTCGCCCAGGTCGGCATGGTCGCGGGGCAGGTGCTCATCGCCGTGCTGCCGCCGTGGGCGTGGTCGATCGGCGTGGTGTGGTTCGTGATGTCGGCGATCGTGATGGTGTGGAACGTCTGCTCGCAGTCCAGCCGGCAGCGCTTCACCCCGCCCGCCCTGCTGGGCCGGGTCCTGACCGGCCACCGCGCGCTGGCCTGGGGCCTGACGCCGTTCGGCGCGCTGGCCGGTGGTTTCGTCGCGGCCGGTTTCGGCCTGCGGGCGGTGTGGGTGATGGCGACGCTGATCCAGGTCGGCGCGCTGGCCGTCACCTGGCGCGGCCTGTCGACGCGGGCGTTCCGCGAGGCGGAGCAGACCGCCGCCGCGCGCTGATGGCCTGGGGTCAGAGCGGCGGGACCAGGCCGGGGAACTTGCGGGCGCCCTTGCAGTGCGGGCACTCCCGGCCGTTGTCCACCGTTCGCGGCGCACCGCCGATCACGGCCGACGTCGGGTTCGCGATGAACCCCGCGCCGCCGCACAGGTGGCAGATGGTGCGGGGTTCGGAGGTCACGCCGAACAGGTCGTCCTCGTCCTCGACGTCGTCGTCGTCGAACCCGTCCTCGTCGAACTCGTCCTCGTCCTCTTCCGGCTCGAAGTCGTCTTCGTCATCCTCACGCGGATCCACGTGACCAACCGTAGTCGGGTGGGACCGGCCGTGCCCCCTCGGCCGGTCCCACCCGGGCACTC
Source organism: Saccharothrix sp. NRRL B-16314 (assembly GCF_000716595.1). Classification (GTDB taxonomy): domain Bacteria; phylum Actinomycetota; class Actinomycetes; order Mycobacteriales; family Pseudonocardiaceae; genus Actinosynnema. Next base: position 46,239 of record NZ_JNXC01000023.1, on the reverse strand, counting down.
AGGGCCGCTGTCCGGCCTGGTCGACCACGGCCAGCGCGATGATGGCGTGGAAGTTCGTGCCGAGCAGCTCGTGGGTGTCCTTGTCGAACACGATCACCACCGGCCGCGCCTCGGCCTTCGAACCCGCCGGCACGGGCCAGGTGATGCCGATCCCCGGCCGGCCCGCCGCGTCACGCGCGTCCGGCACCACGGACAGGCCGGGCACCCGCGCCGCCGCGTCGTACAGCGCCGCCCTCGACAGCGGCGGCAGGAGGGACTCGTTGATCAGGCCGAGCACGTCCTTGCCGCGCGCGTTGACGCTGCCCGGCTCGCCACTGGCGTTCGCGTCGAGGTACGCGAGCATCCCGTCGACGTCCGTCGGCAAGTCCGACCGGTACGCCGGGCGCGGCTCGCACGGCTCGGTGACGCCGGGCAGCACCTCGGGGCCCTTTACCACGGCGGCCTGCCCGTCCCGGCACCCCGGCAGCGGGCTCTTCGAGCCGTCGGGGTGGTGCAGCAGACCGTCGAGGGTGCCGTCGACGGACTTCCAGATCTCCCGCTCGGGTCCGCCTTCACCGGCGCTGCGCGTGTACACGAACTGGTCCGCCCGTGGCGGTGTCGACGTGTCGTCGCGGGCCGTCCGGGCGGCGCGGGCGAGCAGCCGCACGGGGTCCGTCACCTCGGCCGCCGACGAGTCCGGCGACGAGGCCGACGACGGCGCGGTCGCCGCGTTCCCCCCGGTGACCGGTCGGCCCGCCGGCATCAGCACGATGGTCGCCGCGACCGCCGCCGCCAACCCGATCGCCGCCGTGCCGACCAGCGCGTAGCGGGAACGCCGCTTCCGCAGTCGCACCGGCCCCCGACCGGCGATCCCGGCCATGAACGCGTCGCGGGCGGGCGCCAGCGCCGCCTGGTCCGGCAACGGCGTCTCGTCGCCCAGTTCGCGCACCAGCTGGAGCTCATCCATTGTTCAGCAACTCCTCGATCTCGGTGGGGTTCTGCCCGCCCAGGGCCTGCCTGACCTTGCGGCGGGCCCGGTTCAACCGGGACCGCACCGTGCCGACGGGGATCTCCAGCGCCGCCGCGACCCCCTCGTAGGACAGCTGTTCCCACGCGATCAGGAGCAGCACGTCCCGGTCCTCGTCGGACAGCCCGCCCAGCGCACCGGCCAGCATCGAGCGCATGGCCTGCGCGGTGACCTCGGCGGCGACGCGGTCCGCGTGGTCCGCCTCGGCGGCGGCGTGGTGGTCGGACGAGCGGGCCTGGTAGCGGCGAGCCTCTTGCCTGCGGTGTTGCCCGACGAGGTTCGTGGCGATGCCGTACAGCCACGGCCGGGCGTCCGGGCGGGTCCGGTCGTAGCGCTCCCGCTTGTCGAACGCCGTCAGGAACGTCTCGGCCACGAGGTCGTCCGCGACCTGCGTGCCGAGCCTGCGCGCGAGGTACCGCTGGATGTGCGGCGCGTGCCGGTCGAAGATCGCGGCGAACGCGTCCGGCTCGTGCCGCGATCGGTCGATGATCTCGGCGTCGGTGGGTGTCATGGTGGCCTTTCCGGCTGTTCCCCGGTGAAGGGCGGTCACCTGCTATCCGCCGGCGGGCCCGATCGGGTTCACGGTGTGAGCGGAAGTTGACCGGTGTGTGAGGACCCCTGGAGTAGCAAGGACGTCCAGAGCAAATCAGGGGGAGCTAGTGGACAAGGTGAACGGAGTGCAGCCCCGGCGGCCTGCCGTCGGGGTCGATGGCCGGATCCTCACCACCCCGGTGGGGTTGGCGTTCCCGCGGAACGTCACGTTCGAGTCGTGGGAGCAGGCGGGGCAGCGCATCTCGCGCATCGCCAGCTCGTCCGCGTGGTACCTCGGCGACTGGCTCGTCTTCGGCCAGGACAAGTACACCGACCGGTACCGTCGGGCGGTCGAAGCTGTGGGGCTCGACTACCAGACGTTGCGCAACTACGCGTGGATCGCGCGCAAGTTCGAGCCGTCCCGGCGCCGGCCGGGGCTGCCGTTCCAGCACCACGCGGAGGTCGCGGCGCTGCCGCCGGCCGAGCAGGACGAGTGGCTGGACCGGGCCGAGCGGGAGAGCTGGTCGCGGACCGCGCTGCGGCGGGCGTTGCGGGAGAACCGCGACCCGGGCTCGAAGGCGTACCGGGTGGTGATGCCGCGGGTGAGCGCGGGCACCGAGGCGGTGGACCGGTGGCGGCGGGCCGCGATGGCCGCCAACGCCGACTTCGAGTCGTGGATCGTGGCGGCCCTCGACCGAGCCGCCGACCACGACCTGGAGCTGGTGAGCGTGCCACCGCTGGAGCTGTCGGGCGACGACGAGCGGGAACGCGGCCGGGACCGGATCGGCCTGCCCGCGGTGCGTCCGGCGTCGTGACCTAGGCGAGCGCCGACGTGCGGACGGGAACGAGGCGGTCACCGGCGCCCGCCTCACCCACCGCTACAGCTCGCGGCGGACGTGCGTGCCGTCGCGGACGGTGCCCACGTACTCCTCGACCAGGTCCTCCAACGCCACCACGCCGTGCACGACGCCGTCCGCCGACACGGCCTGCGCCAGGTGGCTCTGCGAGCGCCGCAGCGACGCCACCGCGTCGTCCAGGCTCGCTTCCACCGGCACCTGCGGCAGCCCGCGCACCCTGGTCGGCGGCACCCGCGTCGACGGGTCGGCGTCCGACAGGTCCAGCACGTCCTTGACGTGCAGGTAGCCGATCAGCCGGTCGTCCTCGCGGACGGGGAAGCGGGAGAAGCCGGTGGCCGACACGGCGGCCTCCACCTCGCCCATGGTGGGCCGCCCGGACACCGACGTGACGCGGTCCAGCGGCACAAGGACGTCGGCCACGGTGCGTTCGGCGGAGGACAGCGTCTTCGCCAGCCGCCGGTGCTCCGAGTCCTCCAGCAGCCCTTCCTGGCGGGACTGCGCGATCAGCAGGGCCAGCTCGTCGCGCGTGTACGCGGACTCCAGCTCCTCCTTCGGCGTCACGCCGATGAGCCGCAGCACCGCGGTCGCCACCACGGTGAACCCGCGCAGCAGCGGCGCGACCAGGCGGCAGAACCACAGGTGCGCGGGCACCAGCAGCAGCGCGGTGCGCTCCGGCCCGGCGATCGCCAGGTTCTTCGGCACCATCTCGCCCAGCACCGTGTGCAGCGCCACCACGATGATCAGCGCCAACGCGAACGCCACACCGTGCCGCACCGCGTCCGGGATGCCGACGCCGTGGAACGGGGCCTCCAGCATCGCCGCCACCGCCGGCTCGCCCAGCGCGCCCAGGCCGAGCGAGCACAGGGTGATGCCGAGCTGCGCGCCCGCGATCAGCAGCGGCAGCTCGCGGCCCGCCTTGATCACCGCGCGGGCCCGGCTGCTGCCCTGCTCGGCCAGCGCCTCCAGCCGGTCGCGGCGGGCGGTGATGATGGCGAACTCGGCGCCGACGAAGAAGGCGTTGCCCGCCAACAGCAGCAGGATCACCAGGATGCTCACAGCGACGACCCCGATCGGTCGGGCACCGGCGGCTCGGCGGCCCGTGCGACCCGCAGTTCGGCCACCCGGTGCCGGTCCATCTGCACCACCGTGATCCGCCAGTCGTCCACGCGGATCTCGTCACCCGCGTCCGGGATCCGGCCCAACCGCGCCATCACCAGGCCCGCCACGGTCTCGTAGTCCCCCTCGGGCATCCGGAACCCGGTCGCCTCGGCGATCTCGTCGTCCCGCAGCAGCCCGGACACCAGCCACGCGTCGCCGCCGAGCCGCCGCACCGGCGCCGTCTCCCGCCGGTCGTGCTCGTCGCGCACGTCACCGACGATCTCCTCGACCAGGTCCTCCAACGTGACCAGGCCCGCCGTGCCGCCGTACTCGTCCACCACCAGCGCGGTCTGGAGGCCGGAGGCGCGCAGCCGGTCCAGCAGCGCGTCGCCCTCCAGCGTCGCCGGCACCGTCTGCACCGGCCTGGTCAGCGCCGACACCGGCGTGGTCGCCCGCTGCGAGCGCGGCACCCCGAACACCTGCTTGACGTGCACGATGCCCCGCACCTGGTCCAGGTCGCCGTGGTAGACGGGGAACCGGGAGAAACCCGTCTCCCGCGCCTTCGCCACCAAGTCCAGCACGGTCGCGTCGGCGCGCAGCGACTCCACCCGCACGCGCGGCGTCATCAGCTCCTCCGCGGTGCGGTCGCCGAAGCGCAGCGACCGGTCCAGCAGGGTCGCGGTGCCGGGGTCGATGGTGCCGTGCTCGGCGCTGGAGCGGATCAGCGCGCCCAGCTCCTGCGGCGACCGGGCCGACGCCAGCTCCTCCGCGGGCTCGACGCCGAGCCTCCGCACCAGCCAGTTCGCGGTGCCGTTCAACCCGGTGATCAGCCACCGGAACACGGCGGAGAACCCGGCCTGCACGCCCGCGACGGCACGCGCCGTCTCCAACGGCTTCGCGATGGCCAGGTTCTTCGGCACCAGCTCGCCGAACACCATCGACAGGGCCGTGGCCAGCGCCAGCGCGAAGGTCAGCGCGATCGGCCCGGACGCCGACGCGGGCACGCCGAGGGCGGTCAGCACGGGGGAGACCAGCCGGGCGATGGTGGGTTCGGCGATGTAGCCGGTGATCAGCGTGGTGATGGTGATCGCCAGCTGCGAACCGGAGAGCTGGAACGACAGGGAGCGGTGCGCCTTCTCCACCGTCCGCGCCTTGGCGTCGCCGACCTGGGCGACGTGCGACTCGACGGTGCTGCGCTCCAGGGCGGTCAGGGAGAACTCGGCGGCGACCGCGATGAACGTGCCGATGGTGAGGAGCACCACGGCGACGATGCCGAGCACGCTGGCCAGGATCATCATCGGACCCACCGGTGGTGGGCCGGGCGGGGCCGGCAGCCGGGTATCGGACCCGGCTCGGTACTGCAGCCCGGGGACTGCGCGTCGCGCACGGTGCGGGATCACTCCTCGTGAGGGGTGGTCGAACTCGGTCCAGTTTAGAGCGTAACCACCGGTCAGCGCAGTCCGATACCGCTGGGCGGCGCCGTGCTGGCGCGCAGCACGACCTCGCCCGCCACCCGGACCGTGCGGGGCGCCGCCACCACGTCGTCCAGCACCAGCCGGGCCGCCCGCTCGCCCATCTCCTCCAGCGGCAGCCGCACCGTGCTCAGCGCCGGCACCAGGTCGCGCAGGGTGGGGATGTCGTCGAACCCGGCCACCGAGACGTCCTCCGGCACCCGCAGCCCGTGCTCCCGCAGAGCCGCCATCGCGCCCATCGCCATCACGTCGTTCGCGGCGAACACGCAGGTCGCGCCGGTGCGCGCGGCGATGAGGCCGGCCATCGCCGCGTGACCGCCGTCGCGGGTGAAGTCACTGGTGAAGACGTTCTCGTCCGGCAGGTCGAGGCCTTCGTCCGCCAGTCCGGCCTTGAACCCGGCCAGCCGGTCGCGTGCCACCACCAGGTCCGGCGGACCGGCCAGCACGGCGAACCCGCGGTGGCCGAGCGCGGCGAGCCGCCGGGCCAGCGCCCGCGCGCCGGACCGGTTCGCGGGCACCACCGTGTCCGTGCCGAGCTTCGCCTGGGAGACGCACGCGACCCGGCCGCCCTGCGCGGTGAACGCGGTGATCTCCTCGGCGAGCCGGCGGGACGCGTTCCGGTCGGTGGTGCGGCTGCCCGCGATCACCACGGCCCTGGCCCGGTGCGCGCGCAGCGTGTTCACCAGCTCCACCTCGCGGCCCGGGTCGCGGCCGGTGGTGCCGAGCACCACGACGAGGCCCGCTTCCTCCGCGATCCTCGTCACACCGGCGGCGATGCTGGAGAAGTAGGGGTCGGCGATGTCGTGCACCACGAGACCCACCAGCACGCTGGAGTTGCGGGCCAGTGCCTGCGCCGAGGCGTTGGGCAGGTAGCCGAGACCGCGCGCGGTGCCGAGCACCCGTTCGCGCAGCTCTTCGCTGACCTGCCGGGTGCTGCCGTTGAGCACGCGCGAAGCGGTCGCGAGCGACACGCCCGCGTGCTTCGCCACTTCCGCCAGCGTGACCTGCCGCGACGCCAACGCCGCCTCCTTCGGGTTCCTGGTCCGGCGAGACTAGCCGCCCAGGAGGTTGACGTCCGTGAGGAGCCGACCGTAGCGTGTTGGAAAGCGCTTTCCAGTTGGCTGGGGCGGCCACGGACTTTCTCGAGTGGGGTGTACGCATGGCGGTGCGCACGATCGGCGTCGCGTTGAACGGGGTCACGGGGCGGATGGGGTACCGGCAGCACCTCGTCCGCTCGATCCTCGCCATCCGCGAGCGCGGCGGGATCAGGGTCGGCGACGACGTGCTGGTCCCCGAGCCGCTGCTGGTGGGCCGGAACGCCGCCAAGCTGAAGGAGATCGCCGAGCGGCACGACCTGCCGCGCTGGACCACCGACCTGGACGCCGCGCTGGGCGACCCGGACGTCTCGGTCTACTTCGACGCGCAGGTCACCTCGGCGCACGTGTCGGCGTTGACGGCGGCGATCGACGCGGGCAAGCACGTCTACAGCGAGAAGCCGGTAGCGGCCACGCCCGAAGAGGTGCGGGACCTGGCCCGGCACGCGGACGCGGCGGGCGTGAAGCACGGCGTGGTGGCGGACAAGCTGTACCTGCCGGGCATCCGCAAGCTGCGGCGCCTGCTGGACAGCGGGTTCTTCGGCCGGGTGCTGTCGGTGCGCGGCGAGTTCGGCTACTGGGTGTTCGAGGGCGACTGGCAGACCGCGCAGCGCCCGTCGTGGAACTACCGGGCCGAGGACGGCGGCGGGATCGTCGTCGACATGTTCTGCCACTGGAGCTACCTGCTGGAAGGGCTCCTCGGACCGGTGGAAGCGGTGACCGCGCGGGCCGTCACGCACATCCCGGAGCGCTGGGACGAGAACGGCGACCCGTACGCGGCGACGGCCGACGACGCGGCGTACGCGATCTTCGAGATGGCGGGCGGCGTGGTGGCGCAGGTGAACTCGTCGTGGACGACGCGGGTGCGCCGGGACGAGCTGGTCGAGTTCCAAGTGGACGGCACGCACGGCAGCGCGGTGGCCGGTTTGCGCAACTGCGCGGTGCAGCACCGGACGATGACGCCCAAGCCGGTGTGGGACCCGGACGTGCCGTCGTCCATCGACTTCCGCTCGCAGTGGCGGGAAGTGCCGGACAACGAGGTGTTCGACAACGGGTTCATGGTGCAGTGGGAGGAGTTCCTGAAGCACGTCGCCGTCGGTGCTCCGTTCGCGCACGACTTCCACTCCGGGGTGCGGGGCGTGCGGCTGGCGACGCTGGGCCTCGAGTCCTCCCGCACGGGCCGGCGGATCGAGGTGCCCGCGTGACCTCCGTCCTGCTGCCCGGCCGCGACGGCGCGTTCCGGGAGCACCGGCTGTCGGCGCCGCGCACGTGGGAGACCGGTCCGTTCTCGTCACGGGTGGCGTTCGCGGCGGCGCACGTGGTCGCGGACCCGTTCGGCGGCAACGGCGCCGGCGCGCCCGCCGCGCTCGACTGGGACGCGACCCTCGCCTACCGGGTGCGGTTGTGGGAGCACGGTTTCGGCGTCGCCGAGGCCATGGACACCGCGCAGCGCGGCATGGGCCTCGACTGGGACACCGCGTTGGAGCTGATCCGGCGCAGCGCCGCGATCGGCGGCGGACGGCTGTCCGCGGGCGTCGGCACGGACCACGGCACGGCGGACCCGCTGACCGCGTACCGGGAGCAGCTGGCGGCCGTCGTGGAGGCGGGCGCGCAGCCGATCCTGATGTGCAGCCGCAAGCTGGCCGCCGCGGCCCGCGGACCCGAGGACTACCAGAAGGTGTACGGGGCGCTGCTGGAGGAAGTCGACCAGCCGGTGATCCTGCACTGGCTCGGCCCGGCGTTCGACCCGGCGCTGGAGGGCTACTGGGGTTCGGCGGACGTCCCCACGGCCACCGGGCACTTCCTCGACCTGATCAAGGCGTACCCGGACAAGGTGGACGGGGTGAAGGTGTCGCTGCTGGACGCCGCGCACGAGGTGGGGCTGCGACGCGCGCTGCCCGCCGGCGTGCGCTGCTACACCGGTGACGACTTCAACTACCCGGAGCTGATCGCCGGGGACTCCGCCGGGCACAGCGACGCGCTGCTGGGCATCTTCGACGCCATCGCGCCGGCCGCGTCCACCGCGTTGCGGGCGTTGGACGCGGGTGACCTGGCGCGGTACGACGAGGTGCTGGCGCCCACGGTGGAGCTGTCGCGGCACCTCTTCGGCGCGCCGACCTACTACTACAAGACCGGTGTCGTGTTCCTGGCCTGGCTGGGCGGGTTCCAGGACGCGTTCGGCATGGTCGGCGGGTTGCAGTCGGCGCGGGACGTGGTGCACCTCGGTGAGGCGCTGCGGCTCGCGGACCTGGCCGGGCTGCTGCCCGACCCGGACCTCGCCGCGGCCCGGTGGGGACGACTGCTGGACGTGCTGACGTGAAGGCGTGCCGATGATGGAGTTGTCGTTGAACCAGGCCACGGTGAAGCGGGCGTCCGTGCCCGAGGTGGTCGACGTGTGCGTGCGGAACGGCATCCCGGCGGTCGGGCTGTGGCGCGACCCGGTGGCGGAGTACGGGCTGGAGCGGACGGCCGCGCTGGTGGCGTCGGCCGGGCTGGAGGTGTCGTCGCTGTGCCGCGGCGGCTTCTTCACCGGGCTCGACCAGCGGCTCGACGACAACCGGCGGGCGATCGACGAGACCGCCGCGCTGGGCGGCTCGTCGTGCCTCGTGCTGGTGCCCGGCGGGGTGCCGGACCGCGACCTCGTGGCGGCGCGGGCGCGGGTCGCGTCGGCGTTGGAAGTGCTGGCGCCGTACGCGGAGGCGGCCGGGGTGCGGCTCGCGCTGGAGCCGATGCACCCGATGTTCTGCGCCGACCGGGGCGTGGTGTCGACGCTGGCGCAGGCGTTGGACCTGGCCGAGCCGTACCCGTCGTCCGTGGTCGGTGTCGTGGTCGACGCCCTGCACGTGTGGTGGGACCCGGCGCTGGCGGCCGAGGTGAAGCGGGCCGGTCCGCGGATCCACTCCTACCAGGTGTGCGACTGGGTGACGCCGCTGCCCGCCGACGTGCTGCTCGGTCGCGGTCTGCCCGGTGACGGGCACATCGACCTCGTCGGGCTGACCTCGCTCGTCGCCGACGCCGGGTACACCGGGTACGTCGAGGTCGAGGTGTTCAACGAGGACGTGTGGGCGCGCCCGTACGACTCCGTCGCGGCGGACCTCGTGCGGCGGCACGAGTCGGGGTGGGAGCCGGTCGTGGACGGCGGCCACGACCGGCTCCCGGTCACCCCCTAGCGGGGCGGTCTCGTCAGCGGGGCAGTTCCCGGCCGGCGGCGAGCAGGCGGAGCGTGCTCACGGACGGCACCAGCGCGTACAGCGCGCCGGTGGTCCGGACGAACCGGGCGAAGGTCAGGCGGGCGCCGTCCACGGTCGCACCGCCGTGACCGCCGATGACCGGATCGGTGCCCGTCGGCGCGCCCCGCCCGCCCGCGGCGAAGTCGGGGTTGCCCGCCCACGCCCGCTGGACGAACTCGAACTGGTCCTCCAGCGACGTGCAGTGGGCCACGAACACCAGGCCGCGCTCGCCGTCGCGGGTGTCCTCGCCGTTCTCGCCTTGGCCGAACGGGGTGCCCCGGCGCAGGATCCGGTGCTGCCGCGGCGTCCGGTACGTGAACGACCGCGGGTTCGTCTTGCGGATGTGCGCCGCGCACGGGGTCGTGTCGCCGTCCGGGTCGTCGGCGTAGTCGAAGTCGTTGTCGTGCTTCGCGGCGGCGAGCGGACGGCCGTCCTTGTGCCGCCCGATGAGCCTCGCGCCCATCGTGACGGGGGTGGTGCCCGTCCGCTCCGCGTGCGCTTCGACGGCCCGGTTCCAGCCGTCGACGTCCTGGGTGAGGCGGCGGATCACCTGGATCGAGCCGTCCGTCAGCCACGCGGCGGCGCTCGGCCGGGCGGACTCGGTCGGGTAGCCGAAGACGAACTCGCCCGGGTTGACCAGCACCTGGCCCGGGTGTCCCCGCCGGTGGCCGGGCTGGTCCGGGTCCTCGTCGTGGAAGTAGCGGACGCCGGGCTGCGAGATGCCGTCCTTGTAGCCGAAGTGCTCGTGGCCGCGCTGGTCCCGGCGGGTGCCGGCACGTTCCTCGTGGACGACCGTGACGCCGAGGAGGGTGTCGAGGAGGTCCAGGATCCGGGTGGTGCTGTCCAGGCGGTCCTCGGCGTCGGACGCGACCGTGACCACGGCGTGGACGTGCTGGTCGGTGCGGCCGAACAGCCAGTGGGCCGGTGCGGAGTCGCCCGTGTCGCCGTTCGCGTCGGCCGCTTGTTCGGCGGTGCGCGGGAAGTGGTCCCGCAGGTCCTGCCTCGTCGCGTCGGGGTTGATGCTCAGGGCGACGATGCCCTCGGGGGTGAGGGACACGTTCGTCCACGTGGCCTTCAGGCCGGCCGGGTCTTCGCCGAGCACGGCGCGGCCGAGGGAGAAGGCCTCGTTGAAGTCCTCGATGTCGGCGGTGACGTCGACGTGGCCGAGCATCGCCGCCAACCAGGTGCGGGCCGGCTTGGCATCCGTGAACCGCACGAACCGGAACCGCTGGTGGTCCTTGTTGAACGCGGCCAGCACGTTGCCCTGGATCTCCCGCGACCCGCGCAGGAGCGGGCGCGCACTCCGCCGTTCGGCGTGCAGGTGCAGCAGGTCGGTCATGAGCCACCCCCTTGTGGGTTCGAGAGGCCCCACCAGCCCCCGGGATACGTCACCGCGCGTCGGAACCGGTTGAGAAGAGCCGCCCGCAACGTCGCCCACACCGCAATTCCCGGACCAGATGGGATGCGAGGACCCACGGGATCACCGGGTCGTCGAATCGGGCCGTGATCGGGGTGAGCGCCTTCACCGAGCCGAGAGGGGACCGGCCGTGCAGGACCCCGTGGACGGCCGCCACGGGTGCGTGACGGACCCGGACCAGGACGTGGCCGTTTCTCAGGGCCGGGCAGGACCGGATCGACAGTGCGGCGCAGTCCGCGCACACGGGCGGTTCGGTGCAGGCCATGCGGTCGGGCCAGTCCGGCCAGTCCTCCCGGTGGTCCTGGAGAAGCCACAACGTGCCCTCTTGGTCCGTGTCGGCCGGGCCGCCGCAGACCTGGCAGAGAAGGTTCTCCATGGCCTCGCGCTGGCGGGTGGCGTGGACGATGCCGAACCGCGGTTTCCCTCGGCCCGGCGCGTCCGGGGTGCGTTTGAGCAGGATGCCCCGCTGGTCGCGGTCGTCCGGGGTTTCGTCGCGGTAAGCGATGCCCCGGTTCCCCGGACGGATGATCAGGTCGAAGTCGGCGGGTTCCTCCGGCGACCACGCGGTGACGTACGGGACGTGCAGAGGGTTCGAGCCCTTCAACACCACGGATGGTTTCCGGGCGCATCCGGGTTCTTCGAGGTTCCCGCCCGCCTCGTGCACGAGTTCTGCGTTCGCCGCCATTCCTCTCCTTCCTGCTGTGCGCGGCGTCGGGCCGCACTTGATCACCACGCAACCCCGTGGGACGGATGTGGAAAACCGTGCCCACGGAACTCCCACGCCTGGTCGTGTCACCCGTTCGTGCGGCCGGCTACGCTGGGACGCAGCGCGGACACCTCAGCGGGACACGGGGGCCCAATGGCACGCCAACCGGACGCGATTGCGGAATCCCGCCGCGGACTCGGCGACCTCCTCGGGCGGTTCCTGGCCGCTGCCAGAAGGACGAAAGGTGAACTCGGTCGGGCAACCAACTACGACCGGACTTCGATCTCCCACATCTGCGCAGGGCGGCAGTTCCCCGATCGCGGGTTCTGGGAAGCGGCGGATCGCTTCCTGGCAGCGGAGGGCAGGTTGGCGGACCGGTACGCCGAAGTGGCCGAAGCGGAGGCACTGCTCAAGTGCGCCGAAGGTGAGCGCAAGCTCGCGGAGTCTTTGAACGCCTCCGGGCGGCATGTCGAAGCCGACCATGACGACGAGTCGGCCGCGATCGAGTTGACACGACGTGTCTCGGCAAGCGACGTGGGCGGTGAAACGCTCGCGCAACTCGAATCGTCGTTCGACGACCTGGCAACGGCTTATCCTGTCACGCCTCCCGCTCTGCTCCTGCCGAGGCTGCGTCGTCAACTGGCATACGTGACGCGCTTGACGGATGCGCGGAAAACGCTGGCCGAGCATCGGCGGCTGCTGGTCGTCGGTGGATGGCTGTCATTGCTGTCGGCGACAGTGCACATCGACCTGGATCAGCAGTCGGCCGCCGTGGCGCGGCTGAAAACCGCGATCAGCCTCGCCAAGAGCGCCGAGCACGACGAGATCAGGGCTTGGTGCTTCGAGACCGAAGCTTGGCGCGTCCTCACCCGTGGCGATTACCAACGGGCTGTCGAGTTGTCGAAGACGGCGCAAGGCCTTGCCCCCGCTGGAAGCTCTGCCGCCATCCAAGCCGCCTCGCAGGAGGGGCGAGCCTGGGCGAGGCTGGGGCAACCGAAAGAGACCTACGCCGCCATCAACCGGGTCCATGGTCTTGTGTCACCGCTCGCAAGGCCGGAACACCCGGAGCATCACTACCACTATGACCCAGACAAGTCTGTTGCCTACACGGCCACGACGTTGGCGTGGGTCGGCGACAAGGCGGCCGAGGGGTACGCGCGTGAGTTGATCAGCCGTTTGAACCCGGGTGGAGAAGTGGAAGAGTGGCCACGCCGAGTGGCGTCGGCCACTCTCGACCTGGCCTTGGCGCTGGTGGTCGGTGATCGGCTCGACGAGGCCTGTCACGCCACGCAGCAGGCGATGGCTTCCGGGCGAATAGTGCCGTCGAACCATTGGCGTGTCGCCGAAGTGGTGTCGGCGGTGGAGGCACGCCGACTCCAAGCGGCCAAAGACCTGCGCGACGCATACGAGACCATGTGCCGCCCTGCCGGAGGGATCGCCTGGGTGCCACGGACCCGATGACCTCGGCCGAACCCCGGAATAGCCGCCGAACCCCGGATTAGCCGCCGGACCCGCGGAGTAGCCGCCGGACTCGACCGGTCAGTCGGGGCCGACCAGCAGTCAACCCGCGTTCTCCGCGTGATCACCGACCGGCCGCTACCCGCCGCATCAGGCTGCCACCGGCCGCCGAAGACCGAGAGGACCGGGACGGTGCAGGGAAGCCCGGAACTCCCGGCTTTGTCGGACCCCGCCGGTAAAATCAAAGCAGGGGTCCCCCGGCGGGGACCCCTGCGTAGTGGTGCGAGTGCCGTGCGGTCAGCCGCCGTTGCAGGGGCGGTACGGCTGGGCGCGGTACGTGCGGGGGGTGTTGGCGGTGATGCGCAGCACCGAGTCGTACAGCGCCCGCCCCAGGGAGGCCCTGGCTCGCAGGGCCGGGTGGGTCGCGCTGTAGTTGTCCGCGTTCGCCGCCTGGTCGCCCGCGAACCGCCCGGACGCGAACAGGGCGTACGTGATGATCGGCTTGCCCGCCACGTCGAACACGATGCCGGCCTCGTTGCGACCGTCCTCGAACCAACCGGCCTTCGTCGCCACGTTCAACCGCTCCGCGGACGACAGGTTCAACCGCACCCCGTCCGTGAACGACGTCAGCGACCGCAGCACCATCAGCAGGTGCTCCGTCGACGCCTGCGACAGCAGCTCACCGGCCGCGAGCCGGTGCAGCAGCGTGAACGTCTCCCGAGGCGTGGTGGTGCCGAGGTAGAACCGGTTCGGGTTGGCGACCGGAACGACCTGGGTGTGCACGAAACCCTTGGACCGCAGGATGTCGTTCAGCTCCAACGCGGGCACGACCAGCCCGCACAGCCGCACCGCCGTGTTGTCCGACACCGTCAGCAGCGCCGCCAGCGCGTGCCCCACGGTGATCGAACTCGGGTACGCGCCGTCCAGCGCGAAGATCCCGTCGGTGTCCTGGATGACGATCGCCTGCGTGACGTCCACCCGCTGGTCCAGCGTGATCAGGCCCCGGTCGACCTTGTCCAGCACCGCCACCGCGACCGCGATCTTGTTCACGCTGTACGCCTCGACCACGCGGTCCGCCGCGGCCTCGACGGCGGGCCTCACCACGCCGTCCGGGTCGGCCACCCCGATGTACGACGACCACGTGCCGCCCGCCCGCGCCACCTGCGACGCGTACTTCCACGAGATCTTCCGCCGGGCCAGGTCGGCCGTCGTCGGGATCAGCGCGTCCCACTCCTCCTCGGTGGTCTGCGCCTGAGCCGTACCGGCGGTCGAACCCAGCACGGCGCTCGCCGCCGCGACCGAACCCAGTCCCAGCGCGAACCTGCGATTGATGCCCATGTTCCCCCAATCAGGTGGTTACGGTGTGATGACGCCCCAACCGGGCCCCGGCGTTGCCGCAATCCGGTTACTTGATCCAATCAGCAGTAGCCTGCGGCCATGGGAACAGGGGTATTCCTCATCACGGGGGCTAGCCGGGGCATCGGCGCCGCTACCGCGCAGCTGGCCGCGGAGGCCGGGTACCGGCTGGTCCTGGCCTCGCGGGACGCGTCGGCGCTGGCCGGGCTCGCGGCCCGGCTCGGCGGCCCGGACCGGGTCTGGGCGGCCTCGTGCGACGTGCGGGCGTTCGACCAGGTCGCCGCGCTCGTCGGCCGGGTCGAGGAGGAGTGGGGAAGCCTCGACGTGGTGTTCGCCAACGCGGGCACCGGCGTCGTCACCTCGTTCACCACGACCGACGGCGCGCCGCCCGCCGAGTGGAGCGACATGGTGCTGACCAACGTGTGCGGGCCCGCGTTCACCGCCCGCGCGGCGATGCCCGCGCTGATGCGGCACGCCGGCCACCTCGTGCTGACCGGCTCGGCGGCGGGGCGCGGCGTGCGGCCGGGCAACCTCTACTCGGCCACCAAGTGGGCGGTGACGGGGTTGGCGCAGGCCATCCGCGCCGAGTGCGTCGGCACGGGCGTCCGGGTCACCCTGGTGCAGCCCGGGTTGACCGACACCGGCGGCATCCCGCCGTCCCGCGCGGCCGACCCGAAGCTCGCGCCGGAGGACGTCGCGCGCGCCGTGATGTACGCGGTGGGCCAGCCGCCGACCGTGGACGTCAACGAGATCCTCATCCGCCCGGTGGGCCAGGACGCCTACCGGTAGGCGGGACCGGGAGAACCGGCCTCGATCCGGGCCGGGAAAGCGCTCGGCGCAGCCGGGTGATCCGACTGCGCCGATGGGGAGAGTGCGCCGAGAAGGACGAGCCGGTGGCGGACCCCGTGGGGAGCCCGCCACCGGTCACCCGGTCAGCCCTTGCCGCAGGACTGGCCGTTCACCCGGAAGTCGGTGGGCTCCCCCGCACCCGACCCCGAGGAGTTGAAACCGATGTTGGCCGAACCGCCGTTGGCCACGTTGCCGTTCCACGACACGTTCGTCGCGGACGCCGCCTGGCCCGTCTGGTTCCACGTCGCCGACCAACCCTGGGTGATCTTCTGCGTGCCCGGCATGGTGAACTCGAGCTTCCACCCGGTCCACGCCTGACCGCTCGTGTTGGTCACGGTGACGTTGACCGACATGCCGCCGGACCAGGTCGAGGCCTGCCACCGGACCTTGCAGTAGTTCGCCACCACGACCGGCTTGGTCCGCACCGTCACCCGGGGTGACATGGCCGACTGCAGGCCCGCGCCGTTCTTGGCCACGACCGAGAACTGGTAGCTGGTGTCCGCGCGCAGACCGGTCACCGTCGCCGACGGCGTGGTCACCGTGGCGGCCACGCGCAGCGTGTCCGCCTCCTGCACGATGACGTCGTACGACTTGACGCCGCTCTCCGCGTCGGTGGACGCCGGCCACGTCAGGCCCACGCTCGTCGTGGTGATGTCCGACGCCACCGGGGTGCCCGGCACCGACGGGGGAGTGGTGTCCACCGGCGGGGCCGTCGTGACCTTCTCCGCGGCCCAGTTGGAGATCCACGCGAACGCGGAGTTCCAGTTGACCGTGACCTCGTTCACCGAGTACGCCTCGATGTGGTCGACGAAGCACTTCTGGGCCTTGCAGCCCTCGAGCAGGCGCGCCGCGACCGGGTCCTGCAACGCGCTGTTCGGGCCACCCGAGAGCACGCCCGGAGGCGCGGTCGGGAGGGTCGGGTCCAGCTGGTTCGCCCAGTGCCGGTGGTGCACGTTCTTCACCGGCTGGTCGCCGTAGCCCGTGACGTACGAGTACGACATCGGGTTGCGGCCCATCAGGTAGTGCAGGCCCTCGAACACGCCGGTCCGGTACTTCTCGGCACCGGTGAAGTCGTGCGCGAGCGCCAGCACCGCGATGTTGTTCGCGACCAGGCCGTTCGAGCCCCAGTCGTAACCGGTGGTCGTCCGGTACGGCGCCGGGTAGCCCTGCGTCGCCATCTGCGACAGGTGCGCGTCGGCGACCGCGGTGAACGCCGACTTGATCGCCGAGACGTCCGACGCCGGCAGGCCGTTCGGCACGAGCGCCAGGGTGATGTCGCCCAGCGGACCGGTCGAACCCCAGTCGAAGCCGCGCGCGTTCACGCTCGCGCCCTTGAAGTGCGTCGACGACGTCACGTCGGTGCGGTAGGACGACTCACCGGTCGTGGCGAACATCTCGGCCGCGGCCCAGTAGAACTCGTCGGTCAACGTCGAGTCGCTGTACGAGCCGCCGCCGGTGCCGTCGTTCGGGTCGGCGATCTTGTTCGGGTTCGCCTTCGCCGCTGCGTACGCCTTCACGGCCGCCGCCTGCGCCTTGGCCGAGAACGTCGGGTCGATCGTCTTCCAGATGCGCGCCGACTGCGCCGCCACGGCCGCCATGTTCAGCGTCGCCGCGGTGCTCGTCGCCGACAGGCGCCGCGCCTGCGGGTCCTGGTGCGGCAGCAACGGCAGGCCGGTCCAGTTCACGTCGTGGATCTTGTGGTGCACCATGCCGTCGGGCGCCTGCATCTTCAGCAGGAACTCGACCTCCCAGCGCGCTTCGTCCAGGATGTCCGGCACCCCGTTGGCCTTCTCCGGGATGGCCAGCGTGCCGTCGCCCAGGGCCGCCGCGTCGCCGATCAGCTTCGCGCGCTCGTAGGTGTTGAGCACCTGCCACGCCGAGATGCCGCCGTTGACGACGTACTTGCCGTGGTCGCCCGCGTCGTACCAGCCGCCGCGCACGTCCAGCGTGTAGCCGCAGGGGACGGTCGAGAGGCAGGGGACGTTGTTGTCACCCTGGTTCGGGGCGACGTTCAGGTGACCGGCCGGCCGCGCGTAGGTGGCGCCCACGTACTGCTCGTCGATCGCGATGCCACTGCGGTTGTGGTAGAAGAACGCCAGCGAGTCGTACCGCAGCTTCTTGATCGCCGCGGTGGCGATGTCGAAGGGGTAGCTCGTCTCCGTGCCGACGGTCAGCGTGTAGCCGGTGCCCGCCGTGTCGTACGACGAGAAGTCGATCAGGTGCGTGGAGTCGCCCGACTCGGGGTCGACCGAGCCCCTGGGCACGGTCTGGCCGGTGGCCACCGAGGTGCCCGCCGAGTTCTTCAGCACCCACGTCTGCGCGACCGTCGAGTCGGACGTCAGGGTGGCGTGCTTGGGCAGGCCCGGCACGTAGCCGACCTGGTCGACGTTCACCTTCTTCGCCGGCACGGCCGGGTCGCCACCCGGCGGCTTCACGCCGCCGATCAGCGACACGTTGTCCACGCAGACGGTGGTGTCGGCCGCCTGGGCGCCGAGGTGGAACGTGACCTGCCCCGGACCCGCATCCGGGAAGTCCAGCTCCGAGGTGAAGGTGAAGGAGAAGCGCTGCTTGGTCGTGGTCAGCGCGACGTCGTGCTTGGCGATCTGCCGGTAGGGGCTGACGCCCTCACCGGCGACCGCCGCCGCCGGCCGGGCGACCGAGGCGTACGCGTCGAACGACATCGTGTAGGACTGGCCGGCCTCGAACGGCACGCCGTTCTGGCCGATCAGCGAGTCCCACGGGTTGACCGTGCCGCCGGTGACGGTGGCGCACAGCTCACCGTTGGTGACCCGGTTCGTCACACCGGCGCTGGCCCACCACGGGTCGGCGCCGCTGCTGAAGGTGCCGTTGATCAGCCGTTCGTAGTCCGCCGCGTGGGCCGTGCCGGACGCTAGCGCGCCGCTCACCGCCACGAGGGCGAGTGCTGCGGTGGCTTGACGGCGCCACCGGGGAGAAGGAAGCGATCTCATGGACTTGGGTCTCCTCCGTCTGCTCTGACGGTTGACGACGCTTCTGGGAGCGCTCCCTGGGAGCGCTCCCAGGGACTCTAGGGTGACTCGGGGCACATTCACAAGACTGAATTTGACCTCCAGTTAAGTTGAGGTCACAGGCTGTGAGGAAAGGCGGGCGACCGAGGGGGATGCGATGCGCGCGGTGTGGATGACCGGGTTCGGTGGACCGGAGGTGCTGGTCGGGGGCGATGCGCCGGAGCCCGTCGCCGGGGCCGGCCAGGTCGTGGTCGACGTCGCCTACGCGGGCATCACGTTCGTCGAGACGCAGTTCCGGCGCACCGGCATGGGCCCGTTCGCACTACGCCCGCCCGCCGTTCCGGGCAACGGGGTGGCCGGGGTCGTTGCGTCGATCGGTGCCGGTGTCGACCCGTCGTGGACCGGCGCCCGGGTGATCACGTCGACCGGCGGGCACGGCGGTTACGCCGAACGCGCGGTGGCCGCCGAGGCGGACCTCGTGCGCGTGCCGGACGGGTTGGCGCTCGACAAGGCGGTGGCGCTGCTGGCCGACGGCCGCACGGCGTCGATGAACCTGCGCGCGGTGGGGCCGGTGGCGGGGCAGCGGGTGCTGGTCCTGGCGGCGGCCGGTGGCGTGGGGACCCTGCTCGTGCAGCTGGCGCGTGCGGAAGGGGCGACGGTGGTGGGTGCGGCGGGTGGCAAGGCCTCGCTGATCTCGTCGCTGGGGGCGGTGCCGGTCGACTACCGGGAAACCGGGTGGGCGTCGGCGGTGGCGCCGGTGGACGTGGTGTTCGACGGCGTCGGCGGCGCGGTGGCGCGGGAGGCGTTCGGGTTGCTGCGGGCCGGTGGGCGGATGTCGAGCTACGGGCTGGCGGGCGGCTCCTGGGCGGACGTCAAGCCGGAGGAGGCGGCGGCGCGCGGGGTGACGTTGGTGGGCCTTTCCCGGCCGGACGCCGCGGAACTCCGTTCGCTCGTGTCGTCGGTGTTGGCCTCGGCAGCGGCCGGGCGGCTGGTTCCCGTTGTCGGGCAGCGGTTTCCGCTGGAGCGCGCGGCCGACGCGCACGCCGCCATCGAAAGCCGGGCGACGGTCGGCAAGACGGTGTTGGAGGTGCGGTGATGGACGTCGGGATCACCCTGCCGGGGTTCGGGTCCGACCCGGTCGAGCACGCGCAGCACGCCGAGGGGTTGGGGCTGGAGTCGGTGTGGCACGGCGATCACCTGATCCCCGTGAACCCGTTCCTGGACGCCACGCTGGTGCTGGCGACGGTGGCCGCCGCCACCCTCCGGATCGGGCTCGGGTTCGGGGTGATGGTGGTGCCGCTGCGCCCGGTGGCGTGGGCGGCGAAGCAGATCGCCACGTTGCAGCACTTGTCGGGGGATCGGGTGCTGCTCGGGGTCGGCAGCGGGGGTGCGGCGCACGGCGAGGCGGCGTGGCGGGCGGTCGACGTGCCGTTCGCGGAACGGGGTCGGCGGACGGACGAGTCGTTGGCGGTGCTGCCGGACCTGGTGCGGGGCAAGGCGACCGGGGTGCACGGGGCGGAGGTCGTGCTGTCGCCCGGCGCGGTGATGCCGCCGGTGCTCGTGGGCGGTGGGGGAGGCGTCGCGCTGCGCCGGGCGGCCCGGTTCGGTGACCACTGGTACCCGGCTTTCGTGCCGTTCCGGGCGGTGGCCGCGGGGGTCGCGCGGTTGAAGGAGCTCGCGGAGGAGTGCGGCCGGCCGGTGTGCGCGGTGACGGTCGGGGTGAGCGTGGCCTTGGGCGATGTGCCGGATTCGGTGGTGGAGCACCGGATCAGGTCGATGACGGGGTACGGGCTGAGCGAGGAGCAGGCGCGGGAGGTGGTGGTGGTCGGGTCGGTCGCGCGGGCCCGGGAGCACTTCGCCCGGCTGGCGGAGGCCGGTGCCGACCGGGTCGTCGCGATGCCGTTCACCGAGGACCGGTTCCGGCAGGCGGAACTGGTGGCGCGGGCGAGCGCGCCCGAGTGACCCTCGCGGTGCGACGGGAATTGTCGGTGCTGCGCGTTACCGTGGCGGCATGACTGAGCGGATCGTCCAGGCCAACGGCGTCGACCTGTGCGTGGAGACGTTCGGGTCGCCCACCGACCCGGCGGTGCTGCTGATCGCCGGGTCGACCGGGTCGATGCTGTCGTGGGCGGACGGGTTCTGCGCGCGGTTGGCGGCCGGGTCGCGGTACGTCATCCGGTACGACCACCGGGACACCGGGCGGTCGGCGACCTGGCCGGCCGGCGCGCCCGGGTACGGGTTCCCGGATCTCGCGGCGGACGCGGTCGGGGTGCTGGACGCGGTGGGGGTGGCGCGGGCGCACGTCGTGGGGATCTCCATGGGTGGGGGCATCTCGCAGCTCGTGGCGCTCGACTTCCCGGAGCGGGTGGCGTCCTTGACGTTGATGTCGACGAGTCCGGGCGGGCCGGGTGAGCCGGGGTTGCCGGCCATCGCGCCCGCTCTGCTGGAGCACCTCGCGGCCGGCGGGACGCCGGAGCCCGACTGGGCCGATCGTGACGCGGTGGTCGGGTACCTGGTGGAGTCGCAGCGGCCGTTCGCCGGGCCGAGGCCGGTGGACGTCGCC
Source organism: Saccharothrix sp. NRRL B-16314 (assembly GCF_000716595.1). Lineage (GTDB taxonomy): Bacteria > Actinomycetota > Actinomycetes > Mycobacteriales > Pseudonocardiaceae > Actinosynnema. The sequence continues at coordinate 25,615 of NZ_JNXC01000023.1, read as the reverse complement.
GCGGCGCGCGAGGTCGCCGGCCGGGTGTTCGACCGGGCCCGCGACATCTCGGCCAGTGGCAACCACTTCCGGATCGGCGGCGGGGAGTCCTGGCGGGATCGGCTGGGGTCGATCGCGGTGCCCGTGCTGGTCGTCCACGGGGACGTCGACCCGTTGTTGCCGTTGGGGCACGCGGAAGCGATGGTGCGCGAGGTGCCGGTGGCGCGGCTGTTGGTGCTGGAGGACACCGGGCACGAGTTGCCGGAGGGGGTCTGGGACGTGCTGGTGCCCGCGCTCGTGGAGCACACCGGGGCGACCGAGGGGGCTGCGGGCCCGGTCTGGAAGGTGTGAGAAGTTCAGGTTTCACCCTTGACTGGTGTAGACCATTTCCGGTTGAGTGGCCCCCGTCACGTCCGAGGGCGCTCGAACGGAAATGAGTGATCTTGTGTCGAGATTCCGCGTAGTGGCGGCGGTCGTCGCCTTCGTTCTCGGGGCGGCGCTGACCGTCGTGGTGGCCAACACGGCCGCCGCAGCCGCCTGCGCGTCCGCCTGGACGTCGTCCGCCGTCTACACGAACGGCATGACGGCGTCCCACGCCGGCCACAACTGGCAGGCCAAGTGGTGGACCCAGAACGAGGCACCCGGCTCGGCCGCGGTCTGGGCCGACCAGGGCGCCTGCGGCACGACCACACCCCCGCCGTCGTCCTGCGACTACCCCGTGTGGGTGCAGGGCAAGTGGTACACCGCGGGCAACATCGTGCGGTACACCGACGGCAAGTACTACATCGCCGAACACGACAACCCGGGCTACGACCCGACGATCAGCACCTGGTACTGGAACCCGCACACCTGCGGCTCGACGCCGACCACCACGACCAGCACCCCCGCACCGGGCGGGTTCGTGGTGAGCCAGACGCAGTTCCAGCAGATGTTCCCGAACAGGAACGCGTTCTACACCTACTCCGGGCTCACGGCCGCGCTCGGCGCGTACCCGGACTTCGCCAAGACCGGCTCGGACACCGTCCGCAAGCAGGAGGCGGCGGCGTTCCTGGCCAACGCCAACCACGAGACCGGCGGCCTGGTGCACATCGTCGAGCAGAACCAGGCGAACTACCTGCACTACTGCGACGCGGGCCAACCGTACGGCTGCCCCGCCGGCCAGGCGGCCTACTACGGCCGCGGTCCCATCCAGCTCAGCTGGAACTTCAACTACAAGGCGGCGGGCGACGCGCTGGGCCTGCCGCTGCTGACCAACCCGTGGCTGGTGCAGCAAGACGCCTCGGTGGCCTGGAAGACCGCCCTCTGGTACTGGAACACGCAGTCCGGCCCCGGCACGATGACCCCGCACAACGCGATGGTCAACGGGTACGGCTTCGGTGAGACGATCCGCAGCATCAACGGGTCGCTGGAGTGCGGCGGGCGCAACCCGGCGCAGGTCCAAAGCCGCGTCGACGCCTACCTGCGGTTCGTGGGCATCCTCGGCGTGCCGGCGGGCAACAACCTGTACTGCTGACAGCCCTTGGTGAAGAAGGGGGCCGTGTCGACACGGCCCCCTTCTTGCTGTCCCCCTTCTTGCTGCGCCCCTTCTACAGCGCCCCTTCTACTGCGCCAAGTGCGCCAGCACGGCCCACCCGAACGATCCGGGCGACTCGACCCACGGCACGTGGCCCGCGCTGGGCAGCACGACCCGCGCCACGTCCGGCAGCGCCTCGGCCAGTGAGTCCACCGCCCACCGGGGCCGCACGTCCGCCGCGCCGTCCACGATCAACGTCGGCACGGCCAGTTCCCGGCACCGCGCCACCAGGTCCTCCTCGTCCCACGCGCGCGACTCGGCGTTCAGCGCGGCGTTCGCCTCCTCGTTCACGCCGAACCACGGCGTGGCGAGGGCTTCGGCGTGCTCCCGGGCGGTCGACGGGTCGGCGAAGTCCGCGGTCCACCACCGGACCGCCGCGTCACGCCCGGTCACGCCGTCCGGCTCCGGGCCGAGCCGCTCGGCCAGGTTGCGCCGGTACTCGTCGCGCCAGTCCTGCCCCAGCCCCGTGCCGGACGCGTAGACCAGCGACGAGACCCGGTAGGGGTGTGCCAACGCGTAGTGCAGGGCCACGTCGGCACCCCAGGAATGGCCCAGCAGAGCCATCCGTGGCAGTCCGAAGTGGACCCTGACGGCGTCGAGGTCGGCGAGGGTGCGGGCCGTGGTGTACGGCCCCCGGCGTTCGGACCGGCCGCCGCCGCGCTGGTCCCAGCGGATCACCCGCACCCGCGCGGCCAGCAGCTCGGCGAGCCCGCCGAACATGTCCCACAGCCCGGGGCCGCCGTGGCACAGCACCAGTGGCTCGCCGTGCCCCAGCTCACCGTGCCCCAGCTCGGCTGCCCACAACACGCAGCCGTCGTCCGCGATGACCTTGTGCTCCTCCATGCGGTCAGTGTCGGCCAACCGCGCGGCGGAACACACCGGTCCGGCCGATCGGGGCGGTGCGGGCGACCTCCACCGGCGCACCGCCGGCCGACGCGCGCACCGCGTTGTCGGCCGCGGCCCGTTCGGCGGATCTCCCGCCGGTGTGTCCGTTCACGGTGAGGACTACGTGCGGCACGCGTCGCCGGTTCAGATCCTTGACCGGCTCGACGTTCACGATTATGGTCTAGACCACATCGTTTGGGTGACGGGCCGTCCTCGGCTCGTCACGCACCGCATGATCCGGCCGCCGCGGAAATGGACCCTGCCTTGGGGGCCCGCCTCGGGTCCCCTCCGAAGGAGCTGGACACATGAGCCTGAAACGCAAGCTCGCGGCGGTCATCGCCGGCGTGGGCATCGCCCCGTTCATCGTCGTCGTCTCGGCGGGAACGGCGAGCGCGCACGGCTACATCTCGTCGCCGCCGAGCCGGCAGGCGATGTGCGCGCAGGGCCGCGTCTCGAACTGCGGTCCGATCGTCTACGAGCCGCAGAGCGTGGAAGGCCCCAAGGGCCAGCGCAACTGCCACGCCGGGCTGAGCCAGTTCGCCGTGCTCAACGACGACAGCCGGGCGTGGCCCACCACCTCGGTGGGCAACAACGTGACGTTCAACTGGACGCTCACCGCCCGGCACGCCACCAGCACGTGGGAGTACTACGTCGGCGGCACCAGGATCGCCGAGTTCAACGACGGCGGCCGGCAGCCCGCGGCCACCGTGACGCACAACGTGAGCCTCGGCGGGCGGACCGGCCGGATCAAGCTGCTGGCCATCTGGAACATCGCCGACACGCCCATGGCGTTCTACTCGTGCGTCGACCTCCAGGTCGGCTCCGGTGGCGGCACGCCGACCACCACGAACCCGCCGACGACGACCACCACCACCAGGCCGCCGACGACCACGACGCAGCCACCGGTCGGCGGCACGTGGGCGGCCAACACCGCGTACTCGGTCGGGTCGCAGGTGAGCTACGGCGGCGCCAACTACCGCTGCGTCCAAGCCCACACGTCCCTCGTGGGCTGGGAACCGCCGAACACCCCGGCCCTGTGGCAGAGGGTCTGACCGACGACCGATGACGAAGCCCGTCCGTGCCGCCCTTGCCGCGGCACGGACGGGCCCTTCGGTGAAGGAGGACGACCCTTGCGACGCATCATGGCCCTGGTGGCCGGATTCCTCGTGTTGGCCGGCTGCGGCGCGGGTGCCGCCCCCGCGGCGCCGCCACCGCCGGTGTCGGCCGTCGTGGAGAGCGACGAGTTCAACGCGACCGACGTGATGTTCCTCCAGATGTCCGTGTCCCACCACCGGGCCGGGCTGGAGATCGTGCGACTGGCCGAGGACGGCGCGCTGCGCGCGGACGTGAAGACGCTGGCCGCGGCCATCAAGGTCACCCAACTGTCCGAAGTGGACTCGATGACGAAGTGGCTGGCGGACTGGCGGCAGCCCGAGTCGGCGGGCGACAACCCCGAGCTGCACGCGGGTCACGGGGGTGACCACTCGACCAGCCCGGAGGCGATCGCGGAACTGGCCGCGACCGCGCCCGCCGAGTTCGAGAAGGCGTTCCTGAACCTGCTCATCGGGCACCAGCACAACGCGGTGGCGATTGCGAAGCTGGAGAAGGAAGGCGGCGTCAACCCGCAGGCGAAGCACCTGGCGGAGCGGATCTTCGAGTCCCGCACCGCGCAGATCGCGCAGATGCTCGGTTACCTGGACTAGAGGCCGAGCGCGAGGTTGCTGGTGAAGCGGCGGTGCTCGCCCGTCACCGGGTCGGTGAACGCGAGCACCTTCGCCAGCAGCTGGAGCGGGTTCGTGAAGTCGTCCAAGGGCTTCTCGCGCAGGACGGGGTAGAAGTCGTCGTGCCGGATCGGGACGCCGAGCGACGCCATGTGCAGGCGGAGCTGGTGCGTGCGGCCGGTGGCGGGCACGAGCCGGTAGCGGCCCCACCTGTCGCGGTGCTCGACCAGGTCGACCAGGGTCTCGGCGTTGGGCGGGCCCGGCACCTCCTGCGCGGTGATCACGCCCTTGACCTTGACGATGCGGCTGGTCACGGTGGTGGGCAGGGTCAACGCCGGGTCGTGCGGCGCGATCGCCTCGTACTCCTTGTGCACCACGCGGTCCTTGAACAGCGTCTGGTACTTGCCGCGCAGGGTCGGCTCGGCCACGAACATGACCAGCCCGGCGGTGACGCGGTCCAGCCGGTGCGCCGGGATCAGCTGCGGCAGCCCGAGATCGCGGCGGAGCCGGACCAGCGCCGTCTCCACGACGTGCCTGCCGCGCGGGATGGTGGCGAGGAAGTGCGGTTTGTCGACCACCACGATGGCGTCGTCGCGGTGCACGATCCCGATCTCGAACGGAACGGCCACTTCGTCCGGCAGGTCCCGGTGGAACCAGACGGACGTGCCGGGCGTGAACGCGGCGTCGGCGGCGATCGGGCCGGACAGGTCGTAGACGCGGCCCTCGGCGAGCATGAGGTCGATCCGCTCGGGGGCGACCCTCGGCAACCGCTCGACCAGGTGGTCGCGAACGGTCGCCCACGGGCCCTCGTCGGGCAGCCGCAGACGTGCCGGGTCGAGGCCGTGGCGCTGGTCGAGCGGCGGCCGGAGCTTGCGCCTCATCACCGGCACCCTACCCTGCGGCGATCGGGCCGGCGGCCACGCGAGCGGCCCCCGTGACCAGGTCAGGCGGGGTCCGTGAACGCGACCTCGTAGCCCAGGGCGCCGAACATGCCGGTCAGCATCTTCCGCGTGTTCTCGTCCGCCCGGTCCGCCAACCCCGACTCGCGCGCGGCGTCCGCGATCTTCCCCTCCGCCGCCACGTAGAACGGCTGCTGGTCCGGCGTCTCCACCAACGACGCCAACCGGTCGAACAGGCCGCGTTCCTGGGCGAACACGTAGCACCGCTCCTGGTCCAGGGTCGGCTTGTCCAGCACCGCCTTCGGCAGCGCCAGCTCCACCGACCGCGGCTCACCGGTCGGCGACACCGTCAACGCGTCCTCCGCCAGCCCGCCGAAGTCCACGTAGGCGTTCACCGTCCCGGACGCCACGAACAACGTCCGCTGCCCCGCCAGCGCCGCCGGCACGTACCGGACGTCGCGTTCGATGTCGAGCACCACCTGGAACTCGCCCGCCGAAGCGTGGTACTGGCTCAAGTCCCGTAACGACTTCAACAACGCCGGACCACTGCGGTCGACGGTGTCGGTGCCCGGCCCGCTGAACCGGGGCACCACCATCACCGCGGCGACCGACACGGCGACCACCACGACCACCGCCACCGCCACTCCGCTGCGCCACTTCATGCCGGCGGAGTACCCGCGCCCGCCGACGGGGAACCGCCGCCGCACTCCTCCCGCCGTCGGGAGCACCGGGGGCCATGGGGTTCGATGGTCGGGAGGAGCACGACGACCGAGGAGAGACCGTGTACGAGACGCTGAAGAACATCCTCGTCAGCACGCTGAAGGTCGCGCCGGAGCAGATCACCCCGGACGCCACCAAGGACGACCTCGACCTGGACTCGATCGCCTTCGTCGAGCTGTCGATGGAGCTCGGCAAGGAGCACGACCTGCACATCAGCGACGACGAGCTGTTCGACATGGAGACCGTCGCCGACATCGTCGCGCTGATGCGGGAGCGGGCCGGTACGGACCGGTGACCGGCCTCGACATCGCCGTCACCGGGCTCGGGCTGGTCACGCCCGGTGGCGTGGGGGTGGAGGCGGGCTGGGCGGCCGTGTGCTCGGGACGGTCGACCGCCGCGCCCGACCCGGCGCACGCCGACCACGGCGTGGCGATCTCCTGCCGCGTCGCCGACTTCGACGCGGACGCGCTGCTGGGCGCCCGCCGGGCGGTCCGGCTCGACCGGTTCGCGCAGCTGGCGCTGGTCGCCGCGCGCGAGGCCGTCGCCGACGAGGACCGCACGACGTGGGACGCGGCGCGGGTGGGCGTGGTGATCGGCACCTCGTCCGGCGGCGGCGAGACGGTCGCACGGCAGCACGGCGTGCTGCTCGCGGACGGCCCGACCGGGGTGTCGCCGCTGTTGCTGCCGATGCACCTGCCGAACATGGTCGCCGGCCAGATCGCGATGGAGTTCGGCTTCCACGGCCCGAACCTCGTGGTCGCGACCGCGTGCGCGTCCGGGGCCACCGCGATCGGCGTCGCCTGCGACCTGCTGGCCGCGCGGCGGTGCGACGTGGTGCTGGCCGGCGGGACCGACGCGCTGCTCACCCCGTTGACCCTGGCCGGCTTCGCCCGGATGGGTGCACTGTCCGCACGGACCGACCCGGCCACCGCGTCCCGGCCGTTCGACGCGGACCGGGACGGGTTCGTCGCGGCGGAGGGCGCTGCGGTGCTGGTCCTGCGGCGGGCCGAGGACGCGCGGGCCGACGGGCGGCGGGTCCGGGCGCGGATCGTCGGGTACGGCGCCACCGCGGACGCGCACCACATCACCAAGCCCGACCCCGAGGGCAGGGGCGTGGTCGCGGCGGTCCGGGCGGCGTTGGCGGACGCGGACGCGGCGCCGGGCGACGTCGGGCACGTCAACGCGCACGGCACGTCCACGCAGCTCAACGACCTGGTGGAGGGTCGGGTGCTGGCGGGGCTGCTGCCGTCCCGGCCGCTGGTGACGTCGACCAAGGGCGTCACCGGGCACATGCTGGGCGCGGCCGGTGCGGCGGAGGCCGTGTTCACGGTGCTCTCGCTCGAACGGGGGATCGTGCCGCCGACGGCCAACCTCGACGCGCTCGACCCCAGGCTGGACATCGACGTGGCGACCACCGCAGTGCCGCTCGTGGCCGACCTTGCGTTGAGCAACTCGTTCGGGTTCGGTGGGCAGAACGCGGTGCTCGCCATCGCGAGGACGTGACGGGGGGATGATGACCGGAGCGGTGATCCTGGGGGTCGGCGGAAGCCTGCCGGAACGCGTCGTGACCAACGCCGACCTCTCCGCCTCGCTGGACACCTCGGACGAGTGGATCCGGACGCGCACCGGCATCCACACCCGGAGGTGGGTGGACGCCGGCACGTCGACGTCGGACCTGGCCGTCGACGCGGGCGCGCGGGCCATGCGCTCGGCCGAACTGTCCACTGTGGACGCTGTGATCGTGGCGACGACGACACCGGACCGGCGGTGCCCCGCGGTCGGACCGGAGGTCGCCTCCAGGCTCGGCCTGATCGGCGTGCCCGCGCACGACGTGTCCGCCGTGTGCACCGGGTTCCTCTACGGGCTGGCGAACGCCGTGGGGCTCATCGCGAGCGGCGCGGCGCGGACGGTGCTGCTCATCGCCGCCGAGACGTTCTCCACCATCCTCGACCCGGCCGACCGCAGCACGGCGGTGATCTTCGGGGACGGCGCCGGCGCGATCGTCGTCGGCGAGGGTGAACCGGGCGGCATCGGTCCGTGCGTCCTGGGCAGCGACGGCAGCGGAGCCGACCTCATCCAGATCCCGGCGGGTGAGGACTACTTCCGGATGAGCGGAACCGAGGTGTTCCGGCAGGCGGTCAAGCGGATGTCGGACGTCGCGCTGGACGTGCTCGCCCGCACCGGCCTCGGCACCGACGACGTCGACCACCTCGCGCCGCACCAGGCGAACCGGCGCATCAGCGACGGGGTCGCGCGCCGCATGGGCCTGCCCGGGTCGAAGGTGCTGACGAACGTCACGACGGTCGGCAACACGGCCGCCGCCTCGATCCCCCTGCTGCTGGCGGAGGCCGCCGCGGACGGCCGGGTCAAGGAGGGCGACCGGGTGCTGACGGTGGCGTTCGGCGGTGGGCTCACCTGGGGCGCGGGCACGCTGGTGTGGCCCGACGTCACGGCGGACTTCGGCATCCTCGGGAAGGACTGACCACCGGCGCGCCTACACTCGGGACGTGACCGGTGCGATGCGCTTCGTGCACGCGGGGTTCGGCCCGGACGCGGTGCCGTACGAACGGGGTTACGCCGAGCAGCGGCGGTTGCACGCGCTGCGGGTCGCGGACGAGATCCCGGATGTGTGCGTGCTCCAGGAGCACCTGTCGGTCTACACCGCCGGCAAGCGCGCCAAGACCACTGCCCGTCCGGTCGAAGGCATCCGGGTGCTGACCGTGGACCGCGGCGGCGAGATCACCTGGCACGGTCCCGGTCAGCTCGTCGGCTACCCCGTGGTGAAGCTCCCGGTGCCGCTCGACCCGGTCGGCCACATCCGCAAGGTGGAGGACGCCCTGATCGGGGTGTGCGCGGAGTTCGGCGTCGGGACGTCCCGGCTCGCCGGGCGCAGCGGCGTGTGGGTGCTCGGCGACCGCCCGCCCGCTCCGGACGTGCCGCCGTCCGCCGCGCGCGAGCACGGGCAGCACCGCAAGATCGCCGCGGTCGGTGTGCGCGTCGAGCGGTGCACCAGCCTGCACGGGTTCGGCCTCAACTGCGACCCGGACCTGACCGCGTTCGACCGGATCGTGCCGTGCGGCATCGACGACGCCGGTGTCACGTCCCTGGCCGCCGAACTGGGCCGCCCGGTCCCGGTGACCGAGGTGCTCCCGGTGGTCGAACGACACCTGTCGAGGGTCTTCTAGGGCTCGCCGCCCCGTGCGGTGCCGGCCACCGGTCACTCGTGGTGCTCGAAAGCCCTTGCCGCGACCGGGGATGACGCGAACGAGAGCGGCGCTGCCACACGGACGTGTGCGTGTCGTTCCGGGAATTCGGGGAACGGGCGCTCCTCAGCGTGGCGGTGATCGCGTCGTCCCACGTCAAGGGCGGTTGTGCGAGGAGAAGCGCAGGTCGAGGCCGACCCGGTCGGCCCGAATGGGGACGGCGACCGCGACGGGCGGTCCGGCGCGCCCCACCGGTGTTAGCTTCGGGTCGCCGGGCAGTGACCGCGTCCACCCGCGCCCGCCCCTGGAGGAACCCATGACTGTCACCGACGCCGTGCGCGGCGACCTCGCCGAGGTCCGCGCGGGGGTGGACGCGACGCTCGACAGCTTCCTGGCCGAGAAGGCGCTCACCGCACCGGACCCGTGCCTGCCGCCGCTCGTGGACGTGCTGCGGGCGTTCACCGCCGGCGGCAAGCGCTTGCGGCCGATGTTCTGCCACTGCGGCTTCCTCGCCGCAGGCGGCTCGCCCGACGACCCTGCGGTGAAGTGGACCGGTGCGGCGCTGGAGATGTTCCACACCTTCGTGCTGGTGCACGACGACATCATGGACAGCTCCGCGCTGCGCCGGGGCCGCCCGACCGTGCACCGGGTGCTCGCCGACCGGTTCGCGGGGGAGAGTGGCGGCGGGGGAGCGGCCGAGCGGTTCGGCGTGAACATGGCGATCCTGCTGGGCGACCTGTGCTTCTCCTGGTCCGACGAACTGCTCGACCGGGCCGAGGTGGACGTGGACCGGTGGCGCGAGGTGCGGGCGCTGGTGCAGACGATGCGCACCGAGCTGATCGCCGGTCAGTACCTGGACCTCGGCGGTGGCGATCGGGCCAACGCTGACCCGCTGCGGTCGGCGTGGCGGGTCGTGCGGCTCAAGACCGCCCGGTACACGGTGGAGCTGCCGCTGCGCGTCGGCGTCGCGCTGGCCGGTGGCGACGCGTCGCTGATGCGGGTGTGCGGCGCGTACGGCAGGCCGGTCGGCGAGGCGTTCCAGCTGCGCGACGACCTGCTCGGCATGTTCGGCGACCCGGGCGTGACCGGCAAACCGGACCTGGACGACCTGCGCGGCGGCAAGGCGACCGTGCTGATGGCGTTGGCGTGGCAGCAGGCCACACCGGGGGAGCGGCAGGTGATCTCGGCCCTGCACGGTGATCCGGAGCTGGACGAGGTCCGGGCCCGGCAGCTGCGGGACGTGGTGCTCGCGACCGGCGTCGCCGCCAGGGTGGAACGGCTGATCACGATCCGCGCCGACCGCGCGTTGAGCGCGCTGCGCTCGTCGCCGATGGACCCCGCCGCCAAACCGCCGCTGGCCGAGCTCGTCACCCGCGCGACCCGCCGCGTGCGGTGACCGCCCCGGTACCGTCGATCGGGTGAGGCCTCTGCTCCTGGTCGACATCGACGGGCCGCTGCACCCGTTCGCCGCCCGCACCCCGCCGGACGGCTACGTCGAGCACCGGTGGCGGCTGTCCCGCTGGGGCAGGGCGGTGCAGCGGGCGTGGCTGAACCCGGAGCACGGCCCGGCGCTGCTCGCGGTCGCCGAACGCACGGGCGCGGAGTTGGCGTGGGCCACGACGTGGGAGCACCGGGCCAACACGACCGTCGGCCCGGCGCTCGGCCTGCCGTCGTTGCCGGTGGTCGGGGTGCGTGCCTACGAGGGCAAGGCGGACTGGAAGTTCGGCGCGGTGGGCCGGTTCGCCAGAGGTCGGCCGCTGGCCTGGCTGGACGACGACTTCGACCTGTTCCCCACCGCGCGCCGGGCGTTCCTCCACCGCCGCCGCGACGTCACCGCCCTGATCGCGGTCGACCCGGCCACCGGCATCACCGCCGACCACCTCGCCGCCGCGGACGCCGCCCTCAGGTCGGCCACGGGTTCGGCCACGGGATCGGCTACGGGGTGGCCGGTGTCCACGTCCTGAGCCGACCGCCCGCGAGTTCGGCGAACCTCCCGGTGCGCGGGTTGTGGGCGTTCGGCGTGAAGCCCTCGACCACGCCCGTCCGCGCACCTTCCTCCGGCGCCCAGATCTCCAGGCCCGCCGGCGTGCCGACGTAGAGCAGCCCGTCGTGCCCCCACATCCGCCCGACCGGACCGGCGAACGCGCCGACCCGCCGCCCGCGCAGCACGTCGTACACCTCGACCCCGGCCAACGGGGGCCGGTCGTACCGCCCGATCGGCTGAAGCGCCACGGTGTGGTCGTCCACCCACGCCACCGGCAGGTCCCAGCAGTCCCGCGCCGACAGGTCCATGCCGTGCTCGGTCGCGTAGGCGTCACCACCGAGCCAGGCCGCCACGTCGAGCACCACCGGCATGCCGAACGGGCTCCACACCCACCCGTCGTCCAGCACCCGACGCCCCGACGGGTCGGCGAGCAGCGCGCCGTGGAAGTAGTCAAGGTAGTGCTCGGGCGCCGGACCTTCCCCCGACCAGGACGTCTCGCGTCCGGTGAGCAGCCGCCCCGAGGCCGGGTCGAACGCGTCGAGCCGGTTCCAGTCCGTCGCGGTGACGACCACCCCGGGAGTCGGGAACACCAACGGGAAGCACGTCTGCCGGTAGTGGTAGTCGCCCCGGTCCAGGGACAGGACGGGGTCGCCCGTGACGAGGTCCAGCACGACGCCGTACCGGCCGAAGTCGGTCACCACCGCCGCGTGCCGACCGTCCGGCGAGGTGTGCAGCGCCAGGCGCGGCGGATCGTGCGGGTCGTCCTCCGTCGGTGACGCGGTGACCGACACGGGTGCGACGAACCGCGCGCCGTCCCGGTCGACCTCCACCAGGCCGGCTCCGGTGAGCACCAGCCAGCCGCCCGGCAGCGCGGCCACGCACCGGTCGTTCACCGGCTCGACCGCGCAGTCGGCCGTCGTCCACACCCCGCGCGCCGCGGTGTCGTGGTGCCGGACCTCGGGTCGCCCGATCCAGCCCAGCAACTCGCTGTACTCGTCCACCCGGTCCGCGCACCCCAGGCACACGACCGCCAGGCACGACCGCGGCTCGTCCAGCTTCGCGCACTCACCGCAGAGCCGGTCGTACTCCAGACCGACCCCGGTGAACCACCCGTAGTGGTCAGGAGGCCTCTCGACGACGAGATGCGCGCAGCCCCGGAAGTCGGCGGCGTTCGCGGCATGCCCGCACGGCAGCACGTCCACGCCGCCCATTGTGGGCCGTTCCGGCCCTGTTGACGTTCCGTGGCCGCTGCGCCGCCGACTTTCGGCCATTCGTGCATCACTTTTGTCTTGAACTGGCGAAAGTATTGCGAACTTTGGTCGAGTCTGAACAGAATTGCGGCGCGTCCGGCTGTGAGCGGGACCACAGGTTGCTCCGTGCAGCCCAGCAGCGTCGTGCGAACGAGGAGACAGCGGTGCGAGGTAAGCGAAGCAGGCCGACCGACCGGCGACCCGCGGCCCGGGTCATCGCCGCGGCACTGAGCCCGATCCTGGTGGCGGGGACCCTGGTGGCCGCGACCCTGGTGGCGACCCCGGCGGCGGCGCAGGCCGACGGCGGGCACCTCCTCGTCTTCTCCAAGACGGCGGGCTTCCGGCACGACTCCATCCCCGACGGCATCGCCGCGATCACCGACCTCGGCGCGGCGAACGGCTTCACCGTGGAGGCGACCGAGGACGCCGCCGCCTTCACCGACGCCAACCTGGCCCGGTTCGACGCCGTGGTCTGGCTGTCGACCACCGGCGACGTCCTCGACGACACCCAGCAGCAGGCCTTCGAGCGGTACGTCGAGAACGGCGGCGGCTACGCCGGGGTGCACGCCGCGGCCGACACCGAGTACTCCTGGCCCTGGTACGGCGAGCTGGTCGGCTCCTACTTCAAGTCGCACCCGGCCATCCAGGAGGCCGACGTCGCGGTCGAGGACCACGACCACCCGTCGACCGCGCACCTGCCGGACACCTGGACCCGCACCGACGAGTGGTACAGCTACCAGGCGAACCCGCGGTCGGAGGTGAAGGTCCTCGCCGCGCTGGACGAGACCAGCTACACGCCGACCGACCCGTCCGGTGATCACCCCATCGCGTGGTGCCACACCCCGGGCCAGGGCCGTTCCTGGTACACGGGCATGGGCCACACCAAGGAGTCCTACGCCGACCCGACGTTCCGGCAGCACCTCCTCGGCGGCTTGAGGTACGCGCTCGGCACGGCCGCCGCTGACTGCGAGCCCGACGCCGCGCCACCGACCGACGGTGACTTCGACCAGGTGACCCTCGCGCTCGGCGAGGAGAAGACGGGCGAGCCCATCGCGATGGCGGTGCTGCCGGACCGCAAGGTCGTGCACACCTCCCGCGACGGCCGGGTCTGGCTCACCACCCCGGAAGCGACCACCGCGCTGGCCGGCCGCGTCCCGGTCTACAACCACGACGAGGACGGCCTGCAAGGCGTCGCGATCGACCCCGGCTTCACCGACAACCGCTGGCTCTACCTCTACTACGCGCCACCGCTGACCACCCCACCGGGTGACGCGCCGGAGACCGGCACGGACTTCGAGGCGTTCAAGGGCCACAACCAGCTGTCCCGCTTCAAGCTCACGACCGACGGCGTGCTGGACCTGGCGAGCGAGCAGCGCATCCTCCAGGTACCGGCCGACCGCGGCCTGTGCTGCCACGCCGGCGGCGAGATCGACTTCGACGCCGCCAGCAACCTGTACCTGTCCACGGGCGACGACACCAACCCGTTCGCCTCGGACGGCTACACCCCGATCGACGAGCGCGCCGACCGCAACCCCGGTTTCGACGCGCAGCGCTCGGCCGCCAACACGAACGACCTGCGCGGCAAGGTGCTGCGGATCAAGGTCCAGGACGACGGCACGTACACCGTCCCGTCCGGCAACCTGTTCGCCCCGGGCACCGACAAGACCCGGCCCGAGATCTACGCGATGGGCTTCCGCAACCCGTTCCGGTTCGCCGTGGACAAGGCCACCGGCTGGATCCACCTCGGCGACTACGGCCCGGACGCCGGTTCCGCGAACCCGGCCCGCGGCCCAGGCGGCAGCGTCGAGTTCAACCTGATCAAGGAACCCGGCAACTACGGCTGGCCCTACTGCGTCGGCGACAACGTCCCGTACGTCGACTTCGACTTCGCCACCAGGACGTCGGGCGCCGCGTTCGACTGCGCCGCGCCCAAGAACACCAGCCCCCGCAACACCGGCCTGGTCGACCTGCCGCCCGTGCGGCCCGCGTGGATCCCGTACGACGGCGGGTCGGTGCCCGAGTTCGGCACCGGCGGCGAGTCGCCGATGGGCGGCCCCACCTACGACTTCGACCCGGCCCTGGACAGCCCGGCCAAGTTCCCGGAGCACTTCGACGGCAAGACGTTCGCCTACGAGTGGGACCGCGGCTGGATCAAGACGATCGACGTCGGCGCGAACGGCGAGCGCGGTGCGATCACGCCGTTCTTCGACTCGATGACGTTGACCCGCCCGATGAACCTGGAGTTCGGCCCGGACGGCTCGCTGTACGTGCTGGACTACGGCAGCGGCTACTTCGGCGGTGCCGAGGACTCGGCGGTCTACCGCATCGATCACACCCGCGGACGCCACACGCCGGTCGCGAAGCTGGCCGCCGACCGGACGTCCGGCCCCGCGCCGCTGACCGTGCGGTTCGACCCGGCCGGCACCGCCGACGAGGACGACCACCCGTTGACCTACGCCTGGGACTTCGACGGCGACGGCACCAGCGACTCGACCACCGCCGGACCGGTCGCGCACACCTACGCGACGGTCGGCCAGTTCACCGCGAAGCTGTCCGTCACCGACCCGACCGGTCTCGTCGGCTCGGCGAGCATCGTGGTGAACGTCGGCAACACCGCGCCCGTCGTGGTGCTGGACGCACCGGCCGACGGCCGGGTGTTCAGCTTCGGTGACCAGCTGCCGTTCTCGGTCACCGTCACCGACCCGGAGGACGGGCAGGTCGACTGCTCGAAGGTGACCGTGGAGTACATCCTCGGCCACGACAGCCACGGCCACCCGCTGAGCCGCGCCACCGGCTGCGAAGGCGTCATCGCCACCCCGTCCGACGGCGGGCACGGCACGGAGGCCAACATCTTCGGCGTCGTCAACGCCTACTACACCGACGGCGGCGCTGCCGGTGCGCCCGCGTTGACCGGCGAGGACGAGGCGATCCTCCAGCCGCGCGACAAGCAGGCCGAGTTCTTCACCGCCATGCAGGGCGTCCAGGTGGTCGAGACCGGCACCGCCGAGGGCGACAAGCGCGTCGGCTACATCGACGACGGCGACTGGATCGCGTTCGACCCGGTGAACCTGACCGGCGTCACGGCGATCGGCTACCGGGTGTCCTCGGGCGGCAGCGGTGGCACGATCGAGGTGCGCGTCGACTCGCCGACCGGCCCGCTCGTGCACCAGGCGCCCGTGCCGTCGACCGGTGGCTGGGACAACTACGTCGAGCTCGCGCCGACCCCGATCACCGACCCCGGCGGCACGCACCGGCTGTTCCTCGTGTTCAAGGGCGCCGGGAGCCTGTTCGACGTGGACGCGATCCGGTTCGGCACCGGCTCGTCCGAGCCCGGCTGGGAACCGGTGCGGCCCACACCCGCCGAGTCGTACTCCGCGCAGCACGGCACCACGGTGATCCGGGCGGCGAGCGCGCAGGGCGGCAGCCAGGTCGGCAACGTCCACGACGGCGACTGGATCGCGTTCGACGGCGTCGCGCTGGCCGGCGTCACGGGCATCGGCTACCGGGTCTCGTCGGCCACGGCGGGCGGCACGATCGAGGCGCGCGTCGACTCGCCGACCGGTCCGCTGGTGCTGAGCACGCAGGTCGGCGGCACGGGGGACTGGCGCACGTACGCCGACCTCGCGCCGTCCCCGATCACCGACCCCGGCGGCACGCACCGGTTGTACTTCGTGTTCCGCGGTGGCAGTGGCGCGTTGCTGGACCTGGACACCATCACGTTCCGCGGTTCGGGCACGGTCGTCGGCGTCGACGTGCCGGCGGAGCACCTGACCGGGCAGCAGGGCGTCGTCGTGCACGACCGCGAGACGGCACAGGGCGGCAAGCGGGTCGGCGACATCAACGACGGCGACTGGATGTCGTACGCGGACGTCGACCTGGCGAAGCTCGCCGGCATCGGCTACCGGGTGTCGTCCGGCGGGGTCGGCGGCACGTTGGAGGCGCACGCCGACTCGCCGACCGGTCCGCTGGTGCACGAGCCGCTGACCGTGCCCGTCACCGGCAGCTGGGACCACTACCTCGACCTCGCGCCCCGAGCCGTGACCCTGACCGGTGTGCGTGACCTGTACCTGGTGTTCAAGGGCGGCAGCGGCGCGCTGTTCGACGTGGACACCCTGAAGCACCTGCGGTACAAGCCGGCCGGCACTTGCGCGCCGACCACTCCGGAGGCGGGGTACCGCAGCCTGTACGACGGCACGGGTGTCGAGGGGTGGCGGCAAGCCGGACCCGGCCGGTTCGTCGAGGACGAGTGCGCGCTGCGCAGCGAAGGCGGGCTGGGGCTGCTGTGGTTCGAGGAGGAGTTCTCCGCGTACAGCCTCAAGTTCGACTGGAAGGTCGCGGGCGACGACAACTCGGGCCTGTTCATCGGCTTCCCCGACCCCGGCACTGATCCCTGGGTGGCCGTGAACCAGGGCTACGAGGTGCAGATCGACGCGACCGACGCGCCGGACCGCACGACGGGCGCGATCTACTCGTTCCAGTCGGCGAACATCGCCGCCCGGGACGCGGTGCTCAAGCCGCCGGGCGAGTGGAACTCGTACGAGATCGTCGTGCAGGGGCAACGCGTCCGCGTGTTCCTCAACGGGGCGCTGGTGAACGACTTCACCAGCGTCGACCCGGCCCGTGACCTCACCGGCGGGCACATCGGCCTGCAGAACCACGGCGACGGCGACGACGTCTGGTTCCGGAACGTCCGGATCAAGGACCTGTGACCCGCTCGCGCACCCCGCAAGACCGTTCCGATGATCGAGGAGCCGCCATGCCGTCCCGCCGCACGTTCCTGAGCACCGCCCTCGCCGCCGGCGCCGCCGTCGCCCTGCCCGGGGTCGCCGCCGCCGACCAGCTGCGCCGTCGGGTGCCGAGGGAGTCGATCAGCATCCAGCTGTACACGTTGCGCGGCATCATGGGTGACGACCCGGAGCCGGTGCTGTCGGCGCTGGCCGACATCGGGTACCGCAAGGTCGAGCTGGCCGGCACCTACGGGCGTTCCGCCGCCGAGTTCGCCACCGTGCTGGGGCGGCACGGGCTGCGGGCGACGTCCGCCCACGTCGGCATCGACGGTGATCTCGACCAGGTGATCTCCGACGCGCTGACGCTGGGCAACAAGTACGTCGTGGTGCCGTGGGTGAACTACGGGACGCTCGCCGAGTGGCGGGCGTTCACCGCGCGGCTGGAGGTGGCGGGGGACAAGCTGCGGCGTGCGGGTCTGCGCCTCGGCTACCACAACCACGCGCACGAGTTCGCGCAGGTGGAGGGCGTGCGGCCGTTCGACGTGATCACGGCGGGGACGTCACGGCGCAACGTGCACCTCGAACTCGACCTGTACTGGGCGGTGGTGGGCGGAGTGGACCCGGTGGAGCTGTGCCGGGACCACTTCCCGCGGGTCCGGCAGTTCCACGTGAAGGACCGCGCCGCGGACGGGTCGTTCGCCGACCTCGGCACCGGCACGATCGACTTCGCGGGCATCTTCCGGGCGACGAACGTGACCGAGTACATCGTGGAGAACGACCAGCCGCGCGACGCCCTCGCCACCGCGCGGATCGGCTACGACTACCTGCGCGACCTCAGGTTCTGAGCCGGCGGCGGAATCGGTCGGGAATCGGTGGGGAATCGGTCAGGAATCGAGAAGGCGGGGGCACGGGGCTTCTCCTAGCGTCGATGGGATCACCACCGGCGAGAAGGAGTTGTCCCCATGTGCCTCGCTTCGTGGGCGCGCGCACGCATCGCGGCGCAGCGCCTGGACGACCTCGTGCTGCTGCGGCGCGTCCGTGACCGGATCGACCGTGATCACGCGAAGCCGCTGGACGTCCAGGCGCTCGCCCGCGGCGTGGGCATGGCCGCCGGGCACCTCAGCCGCCGGTTCAGGTGCGCGTACGGCATGTCGCCGTACGCGTACCTGGTGGCGCGGCGCACCGAGCGCGCGACGGCGGCGCTGCTCGGCGGCGGCTCCACCGGCCTCACCGGCGTCGGCGGTCTTGCTGGACCGGTCAGGAATCGAGAAGCGCCGGTCGTCCACGCGGAACTAGCGTCATCGACATGACCTCCATCGCCGCAGTCACCCTCGAAGTCACCGACACCGCCGCCGCCGATCGCTTCTACACCAACGCTTTCGGCCTGGACGGGCAGATCCGGCTGCGCGCGTCGGACGCGCCCACGACCGGCTTCCGCGGGTTCACGATGGCGCTCACCGTGTCCCAGCCGTCCACCGTGGACAGCCTCGTCGACGCCGCCCTCGCCGAGGGCGCCACGTCGCTGAAGCCGGTCACGAAGTCGTTCTGGGGCTACGGCGGCGTCGTGCAGGCACCGGACGGCACGATCTGGAAGGTGGCGACGTCGGCGAAGAAGGACACCGGCCCGGCCACCCGGCGGATCGACGAGGTCGTCCTCCTGCTCGGAGTCGCGGACGTGGTGGCGAGCAAGCGGTTCTACGTCGAGCAGGGCCATGTCGTCGGTAAGAGCTTCGGCCGCGTGTACGTGGAGTTCGCGGCCGGGACGAGTCCCGTCAAGCTGGCGCTGTACCGGCGCCGTGCCCTGGCCAAGGACGTCGGCGTCTCGCCCGACGGGACCGGCTCGCACCGGCTCGTGATCGGTGGCGACGCCGGTGGCACCGACCCGGACGGGTTCACCTGGGAAGCCGCGTCCGCCGTCACGGGGTCAGCCCGGCCGTGAACCGGTCGGGTTCGCGCGGGTCGACGCGGCCGTCACCTCGGCGACCCGGCGGGCCAGGTGACGGCGTTCCGCGTCGGTCGGAGCCAGCGCCAAGGCCTCCTCGTACGCGGTGATCGCCTCGGCGTGCCGGCCCAGCCGCCGCAGCAGGTCGGCGCGGGTCGCGGGCAGCAGGTGACCGGTCACCTCGCCGGCCAGGCCGTCCACCAGCGCGAGCCCCGCCGACGGGCAGTCCGCCATGGCCACCGCGACCGCCCGGTTCAGCCGCACCACCGGTGACGGCACCAGCCTGGCCAACTCGCCGTAGAGCAGGGCGATCTGCGGCCAGTCCGTGTCCGCCGCGCGCACCGCCGTGGCGTGGCACGCGGCGATAGCGGCCTGCACCTGGTACGGCCCCGGCCGACCCCGCCGCAACGCCGAGTCGAGCAGGGCGACCCCCTCCTCGATCCGCTCGCCGTCCCACCGCGCCCGGTCCTGCTCCTCCAACGGCACCAGGTCGCCACCGTCGAGCCGTGCGGCCTGACGCGAGTCCTGCAACAGCAGCAGGGCGAGCAGACCCACCGCCTCCGGCTCGTCGGGCATCAGGTCGACCAGCGTGCGCGCGAGCCGGATCGCCTCCGCGCACAGGTTCCGCCGCACCAGGTCCGCGCCCGCGCTGGCCGCGTAACCCTCGTTGAACAGCAGGTACAGCACGCCCAGCACGCCGCCGGTGCGCTCCGGCAGCAGGTGGGCGGGCGGCACCCGGTACGGGATGCGGGCGTTCCGGATCTTCTGCCGCGCCCGCACCAGCCGTTTCGCCATCGTCTGCTCCGGCACCAGGAACGCCCGCGCGATCTCGGCCGTGGTGAGACCGGTGACGGTGTGCAGGGTGAGCGCGACCCTGGCCTCCAGCGTCAACGCCGGGTGACAGCACGTGAAGATCAACCGCAGCAGGTCGTCGCGGAAGCCGTCGTCGGCGGTCCCATCGGGCTCGTTGTCGGACTCGTCGTCGGGCACCGCCACCACCTCCCGGAGCTTCGCCGCCTCCACCGTCGACCGCCGCAACCGGTCCAGCGCCCGGTTGCGGGCGGTCGTGGTGAGCCACGCGCCGGGACGGAGCGGGACGCCTTCACGCGGCCAGCGCTCCAGCGCCCGCGCGAAGGCGTCCTGCACGCACTCCTCTGCGAGGTCCCAGTCGCCGGTGAGGCGGATCAGCGTCGCCACGATCCGCCCCCGCTCGGCCCGGAACAGGTCCGCGACCTGCGCCTCCACCGGCACTTCAGGCACCTCGGGCCCTTCAGGCACTTCGGTCACTCCGCGAACGGCCGGACCTCGACCGAGCCGTACCGCGCGCACGGGTGCCGCGACGCGATGCGGATCGCCTCGTCCAGGTCGGCGCAGTCCACGATGTCGTACCCGACGATGTGCTCCTTGGTCTCGGCGAACGGCCCGTCGGTCAACAGCACCTCGTCACCGCGCGTGCGCACGGTCGTGGCGTCCTGGATCGACCGCAGCTGCGACCCGTCCAGCCGCCTGCCCTCGACCTCGGTCAGCCACTGCTCGATCGTCGGGTCGCCCGCGGTCGGCTCGATGGTGTCGTCGACGCAGATCAGCAGCATGTACTTCATCGGTCACTCCTGTCGTCCGGTGCATTCCACCACTACGACGAACGGGAATGCCGGCGGAGGACACCCACCCGCGAGAACATCCCGCCTAATCTTCCGCGCATGACTTTCCCGGCGAGGGACCTGGCCGCCATCGAGGAGGACGTCGCGCTGCTCGACGCCGTCCTTGAGCCGATCGCGAAGCAACCGGTGGACCTCGACGACCCGGACTGGCTCTCGAAGCTCCAGGCCGCACCCCCGGCCCTCGACCGGGCGGGCGTGCGTCCGGAGGCGGAAGAGGTGCTCGCCGAGATCCTCGGCCGTTACGCGGCGGACGACGCGGTGAGGCCGGGGCTCCGCGCCCTGTTCGACCGGTACGGGTCGTTCCGCTGGGCGGTGAACCCCCGGTTCCCGGCGACGCCCGACGGCGTCCGGTCCGCGTTGCTCCTGCTCTCGGCGCGCGACCAGAGCTCGGACATGCGGGACGAGATCCTCGCCGTGCGGTCCGTCTGCGACGAGGCACGGGCGGCGGGGGTCGACGTCGACCCGATCCTGCGCGAGGTCGCCGCGATGTCCAGCGACGTGGACCGGTACGGCATGGGCTCCGTCCGCGCGCTCTTGCTCCGGACCGCGGGGTAGCGCGGTCCGGCTCGTGCCCCGAGGCCTACGGCGCGGTGGAGTTCACCACGTCGACGTCCTCCTTGTCCTCACCGCGGCGGCGCAGGAACGCGAACCCCGGGATGCCCAGGATCGCCTGGCGGACGTCGTTGGTGACCTCCAGCAGCTGGTGGATGTCCGGTCCCACGCGGTCCAGGGTGGTCAGGATCGGCAGCACGTCGTCCATCAGGTGCTTGGTCAGCGTCGGCAGCTGGTCCACCAGGCGGACGGCGGCGTCCACCTCGTGCGGCGACAGCTCGTCCACGAACCGCTGCGCCAGCGGGTGGGCCTTCTGCGCGATCGGCGCGTAGTCGTCCACCAGCTCGCGTGACGTGCGGGCGGTGTGGACGGCGTCCGCCGTCACGGCCTCGGCCGCCGCGGTGACCGCCTTCGCCCGGACGACCAGCGCCTCCGTCTCCTCCAGCACCCGTCCGGTGCGGATGACCAGCTCATCGGCGCGGCGCACGACGGCTTCGGCCGCGCCCAGCAGGTCGAGCACCCGGCCGGGCACGGACGCGGCGGTCTCGACGGTGGTCCTGGCCAGATCGAACAGGGCGCGCGGGTTCAGCTCCATGGCACCCACTCTGCCGCACCGGGGCGTCCGGGGCCTCGGGGAGTTCCCCGACGGGGTGATCCTTGTCCGAGTCGTCCAGACCAATTACAGTCGGTTCCGTCGCCGCCTCGACGCTCCCCGGACGTTCGGGGAGTCGAAGGAGGCACGCATGACCAGAACGCTCCGAGCCCTGGTCGGAGCGGTGCTCGCCGGTGGCCTGACGATGGCCGCACCGGTCGCGCACGCGCAGGTCGAATCCGGGCCGTGGACGTCGTACTCGCCCACGTTCACCGTGCAGGAACGGGGTTGCGGCGACGTCTCGGACCTGACCTTCCGCCTCACCTGCTCCACCGCGAGCGGCGACCAGCGCGCCGAGCGCCGGTACGCCACGTACACCGGGGGCACCCGTCAGTTCGAGGGGTCGTTCCGCATCACCAGCCTCGGCGGCACCCGCATCAGCCTGAAGCAGACGTTCGACGACTCCACGCCCGGCCCGTACTTCATGCTGGCCGTGGAACGGGGCGGACGGCTCTACGCGGTGCACGGCGGCACGACCGTCGCCACCGGTGCCACCGTCGGCACCACCGTGCGGGTGAACACGGTGCACGTGGTGGGCAGTCAGCACCGCACGTACATCAACGGGTCGTTGCGGCACACCTACGCCAGCCCCGGCGGCAGCTTCTACGACAAGTTCGGCGCCTACCGCACCAACAGCGGTCAAGGGCCGGCCACGGTCGTGTGGAGCGGGATCAGGTTCTGGCGCAAGTGAGTCGTCCAGCCCTGGCGTTGGCGCTGCTCCTGACCGCGTGCCTCGTCGGCTGCGGTCAGGAGCAGCACCGGCGGCTCACCGCCGCGTCGACCTCGCCGACCGACGTCTCCCTGGCGTGGGAGGCGGAACCGGGCGCGGCGGGGCAGGTCGTCGAGTACTCGAACGCTCCCGACGGCGACTACACGATCCTCGGGTTCGTCCCGCCCGACCGGACCACGTACGAGCACCCGGACCTGATCCCGCAGACCCCGTTCTACTACCGGGTCCGGTCGTTCCACGGCCCCGCGTCGGCGACGGCAGACGTCGCGCTGCCGCCCGGTGACGACGTGCCCGAGTCCGACGACCACGCCTGGGCGGAGCCGGTCACCGGTCCCGGCGGCACGCACCCGGTGCGGTCCGCCGACGCCGGTCCGACCGACTTCCGCGCCGAGGTCAAGCACGCCAACGGAATCCTGTTCACGTGGACCGACCGCGCCGAGGGCGAGGAGGGGTACCTGCTGGAGGTCAGACCCTCCGGGGCGGCGGACTTCACGGTGGCCGCGCAACTCGACCCGGACGTGCGGTCCTTCGGGCTGATCACGTTGTCGACGGAGAAGAACGCCACCTACAGGGTGCGTGCCTACTACTACGGTGCGGCGTCGAACATCGCGCACCAGAAGACGGAAGGCTAGGCCAGGGCCAGGTCGACGGCCGCCTCCACGTGGCTGCGGGTGGAGTCGATCAGCGGCACGGTGCTGTCGGAGCCGTCCACCAGCAACGTGATCTCGGTGCAGCCGAGGATCACCGCCTCCGCGCCGCGGTCCACCAGGCGTGCCATCACGTCCCGGTACGCGGCGCGGGAGGCGGGTTCGACCCGGTTCCTGGTCAGCTCCTGGTAGATGACGTCGTGGACGAGCGTGCGGTCCGGCTCGTCCGGGACGACCAGTTCGACGCCGTGCTCCCGCATCCGGTCGCGGTAGAAGTCCTGCTCCATGGTGAACCGGGTGCCCAGCAAGCCGACCTTGCGGTACCCGGCCGCTTTTCGGGCCGTGGCGTCCACGATGTGCACGAACGGCACCTTGAGGGCGTCCGTGATCGCGTCCGCGACCTTGTGCATCGTGTTGGTGCACAAGAGCACCAACTCCGCGCCCGCGCCTTCGAGCGTGCGGGCGGCGGCGGCCAGCAGTTCGCCGGAGCGTTCCCACTGCCCGGTCCGCTGCAACTCCTCGATCTCGGCGAAATCGACCGTCAGGAGCACGCTGGGCGCGCAGTGGTGGCCGCCGAGCCGGCGCCGCGTCTCCTCGTTGAGGAGCCGGTAGTACTCGGCCGACGATTCCCAGCTCATGCCGCCGATCAACCCGATGGTTCGCATGGCCACGATTGTGTCCGCCCACGAAGCTGTGGCAACCGCGTTTCACCGTTGCCGCCGCCGTGTCGCCGCCGTGTCGCCGTTGCCGCCGCTGGTCGCGGGAAGCCGACACGATTCAGGCCGGTACCTGCGGTACGTTGCCTCGATGGCGCTGCTCAGCTACTCCTCGGGGACCTCGGACGTGCCGCTGCTGGGTGACACCATCGGCGCGAACTTCGACCGCGCCGTGGCCGCGCACGGCGATCGCGACGCACTGGTCGACTGCGCCACCGCACGCCGGTGGACGTACCGCGAACTGGCCGCCGAGGTCGATTCCGTGGCCGCCGGGCTGGTCGCCTCCGGGGTCGGCGTGGGTGACCGCGTCGGCATCTGGGCACCGAACCGGGCCGAGTGGGTCATCGTCCAGTACGCCACCGCCCGCATCGGCGCGATCCTGGTCAACATCAACCCCGCGTACCGGGTGCACGAGCTGGAGTACGTGCTCAACCAGTCCGGGGTGCGCACGCTCATCGCCGCCGCGTCGTTCAAGACCTCCGACTACGCCGGGATGATCGCCGAGGTGCGCCCGCGCTGCCCGGCGTTGCGCCAGGTCGTGCTCTTCGACAGTCCGGAGTGGACGGAGCTGCACGCGAACGCTCCACACCAGAACGCTCCCCACCCGGACGCCGCGCGCACGTGGCCGGAGCTGTCGGCGGACGACCCGATCAACATCCAGTACACGTCGGGCACCACCGGCTTCCCCAAGGGCGCGACTCTGTCGCACCACAACATCCTCAACAACGGCTTCTCCGTCGGCGAGCTGTGCGGGTACACGTCCGAGGACCGGATCTGCGTCCCCGTCCCCTTCTACCACTGCTTCGGAATGGTGATGGGCAACCTCGCGGCCACCTCGCACGGCGCGTGCATCGTGATCCCCGCACCCGCGTTCGACCCCGTCGCCACGTTGCGGGCGGTAGCCGAGGAGCGGTGCACGTCGCTGTACGGCGTGCCGACGATGTTCATCGCCGAACTGGCCGACCCGGACTTCGCCTCGTACGACCTGTCGTCGCTGCGCACCGGCATCATGGCCGGCTCACCGTGCCCGGTCGAGGTGATGAAGCAGGTGGTGGAGCGGATGGGCATGAGCGAGGTGTCCATCTGCTACGGCATGACCGAGACCTCGCCGGTGTCCACGCAGACCCGCCGCGACGACTCGCTGGACCGGCGGGTGTCCACGGTCGGCCGGGTCGGACCGCACCTGGAGGTGAAGATCGTCGACCCGGAGACCGGCCGCACCGTGCCGCGCGGCCTGCCGGGCGAGCTGTGCACCCGCGGGTACTCGGTGATGCTCGGCTACTGGGAGCAGCCGGACAAGACCGCCGAAGCGATCGACGCCGCGCGGTGGATGCACACCGGCGACCTGGCGGTGATGGACGACGACGGCTACCTCAACATCACGGGCCGCATCAAGGACATGGTCATCCGAGGCGGCGAAAACCTCTACCCGCGCGAGATCGAGGAGTTCCTCTACACCCACCCGGACGTGCTCGACGCGCAGGTCGTCGGCGTGCCGGACGTGAAGTACGGGGAGGAGCTGATGGCCTGGGTGCGGATGCGCCCCGGCACCGAACCGCTGACGGCCGAGGCGCTGCGGTCGTTCTGCGCCGGGAAGCTCGCCCACCAGAAGATCCCGCGGTACGTGCACGTGGTGGACGAGTTCCCGATGACCGTCACCGGCAAGGTCCGCAAGGTAGAGATGCGCAAGCGGGCCGTGGAGATCCTCGGACTCGCCGCCGCCGACGCGGTGGAGCACGCCTAGCGGCCGACGGGGAGGCAGGATCGACCCGTG
>NZ_JNXC01000022.1 GCF_000716595.1 Saccharothrix sp. NRRL B-16314 | reverse complement strand
GATGTAGAGAGGTCTCGTGGGCTCGGAGATGTGTATAAGAGACAGCACGAGGAACCATGCACACCGACGAGAAAGACCCCACCCCGCCGAGGTTGAGCACCGCACGCAGCCGCGAGCTGGGCGAGGAACTGCGCCGAATCCGCCACCGCGTCAAGATGTCCTCCGCCGCCACCGCCGAGGCGTTGGGCTGGTCACTGGGCAAGCTGTCCAAACTGGAGGCCGGCAGCCGAGGCGCCAGCCCGGTGGAGATCGGCACCCTGACCGGCCTCCTGGGCGCCGACAAACCCACCCGCGACCGGGTCCTGGCCATCGCTACCGAACCCGACACCGGCAACTTCCTCCGACCGCACGACCGCGTCCCGGACTCCCTGGTCGCACTGTCCCTGCACGAACAAGCGGCACGGACCATCACCGCCTACGAACCACTGACCGTGCCGGCCCTGGCCCAGACCGGCGACTACACCCACGCCCTGACCGGCGACCACGCCCTCGTCCGGGCCCGCATCGCCCGCCAGACACTGCTGCTCCGCACCGGCGGCCCGGACACCGTCCTGTACGTCCACGAATCCGCGCTGCGAACCGTGGTCGGAGGACCGGCACCCATGCGAGACCAGATGCTGCACCTGACCCTGATGTGCGGATGGCCCCGGGTCCGCCCACGCCTGGTGCCGGCGTCCGCCGGGTTCCACGCCGCCCTCGGCCGGCCCGCCACGCTGCTCACCTTCACCCCGCCGACCCGACCGCTGGCCTACGTCGAGATCGACACCGTGACCGTGTTCCAGGACGCCCCCGACGCCGTCACCCTCTACGAAGCCAAAATGCGGCGCCTCGACTCGCTGGCCCTGTCCCCCGCCCAGTCCCGCGACGTCTTCGCCCGCTGGGCCGACACCTACGACCGGGAGACCGACTGATGCCCGCACGCCCGTTCCGCTGGCTGCCACACCACCACAAGCGGCACGCCGTCAAGGCCGACGTCGTCGCCCGCGACCAGGCGCGCACCCTCTGCGGCGAAGACCTCGTCATCCCCGCCACCCACACCAAAGACCAATGGTGCTGGCCCACCTGCACCGACTGCGACACCCGGTGGCGTGCCGAGGAAGGCATCCTGCCCTTCCCACGCCGATCCAACCCGACACCACGCCCCCAGCGCCCGGCCCCGACCACCGCCACGACGCGCACCCGGTGACTGCTGATCCGCGACCGACCGCCCGACCCACCCACGCCACTGGACGGCCCGCCGGCGGGCTGCGACACGTGCTCGCCGACTGGGGCTGCGCTGGGGAGGCTCGCCGGCCGCTACAACCCTGCGACCGCCAGCCCAAATTCGGCCGAGGTGCTCCAGAACTGCGACTACACCAACGAAACGACGGTCGCATCTGGCCCACTCGCAGGGCATCCTTGCTCCACCCCCACCATCCGGGCTCCTTGTCTCCACCCCACCACCGTGGCCGCCGCCCAGCACGACGAATCCGAGTTCACGCTCTTCTGACCGCCCGACCGTCCCCCGATCGCCACACCTGGAGGGAGCCATCACGGATGGCCGGCACCACCCCGCGCATCGGCGCACGCGTACTCCTGCTCGACCCCCAGGACCGCGTCCTGCTCATCCACGCCCGCGACCCCGACCAACCCCACCACCACTGGTGGGAACTCCCCGGCGGCGGCCTCGCCCCCCACGAAACACCGACCGACGCCGCCCCGCGCGAAGTCGCCGAGGAAACCGGTATCCACCTTGACGACCTCGAACCGAAGCTGTGGATTCGCGAAACCGCTTCCAGTACCGCGGACACCACCACCACCGCATCGACCACGTCTACCTCGCCACCACCACGACGCCCCGGCTGCCGCTCAAATCCACCGACAACGAGAAACAAGGGCTCATCGAACGCCGCTGGCGGACCCTCGACGACCTCATCCACAGCACCGATAAGCTACTCCCTGCACAGCTGCCCAACCTGCTACGCCAGATCCTCCACGGCAACCTGCCTACCGACCCGCTGATCTTGCACGACTGATCGGCACACGGCACTCGACCGCTCACCCAGTCGGTTTGACGTCGGAACCGGGTTGCAGGAATCGCAGGGACACGGCTACACAGCACCACGACAACAGAACCCAACTCAAACCGATGCTGAAACAGCACAGCCCCGCCTAAAGTAGCTGGTCAAGAAGTGTCTTCCCCGCGCGAGCGGGGGTGGTCCCGCCCTCGCCGACGCCCGGCACAACCAGGTGAAGTCTTCCCCGCGCGAGCGGGGGTGGTCCGGCGGTTGCGCCTGTACGGCTCTTATAGTCCCCGTCTTCCCCGCGCGAGCGGGGGTGGTCCTGTGCCGGATCCGATCGGGGTTGATGGCGGTGAGTCTTCCCCGCGCGAGCGGGGGTGGTCCGTGCAGGTGTCGGCGCAGGCGCATCCGGGCCAGGTCTTCCCCGCGCGAGCGGGGGTGGTCCCCATTCGCCGACCCCGGCCACGCCGACGTACTCGGTCTTCCCCGCGCGAGCGGGGGTGGTCCGTGGTCGCGCGGAACCCGGCGTTTTCGACGTGGTCTTCCCCGCGCGAGCGGGGGTGGTCCGTGGTCGTGTGGGATGCCCGCCGCGTCGAGCTCGTCTTCCCCGCGCGAGCGGGGGTGGTCCCGAACTCCGGCCTCGGCGGGATCGGGGTGGGGTCTTCCCCGCGCGAGCGGGGGTGGTCCCGGGACCAGGGGTGCGCAGACTGTGCGCACCCCGTCTTCCCCGCGCGAGCGGGGGTGGTCCGCCGCCCGGGTTCGTCGGCAAGCCGGTCCCGCCGTCTTCCCCGCGCGAGCGGGGGTGGTCCGGCGTGGTGGCGACCCAGCGCACCGAGTGCAGCGTCTTCCCCGCGCGAGCGGGGGTGGTCCGATTCCGCGCAGGTTCTCGCCGGTGCCGTCACCGTCTTCCCCGCGCGAGCGGGGGTGGTCCCACCGTCATCTCACTGTGGACCATCCTCACCGGGTCTTCCCCGCGCGAGCGGGGGTGGTCCCAGCTTGTCGACCTCGTCGCGCGAGCACCACGGGTCTTCCCCGCGCGAGCGGGGGTGGTCCCGCGGCGTCGCTGAGGCGCTGGGCGAAGCGGGCGTCTTCCCCGCGCGAGCGGGGGTGGTCCGCTCATGCCGGCGGCGCTGAGGGTCCTCACGACGTCTTCCCCGCGCGAGCGGGGGTGGTCCGCGCAGGCGGGCCAGTCGGTGAGGATCGTGGTGGTCTTCCCCGCGCGAGCGGGGGTGGTCCGTCGCGGGAGAGGCTTTCCGTCAGCACGGCCATGTCTTCCCCGCGCGAGCGGGGGTGGTCCGTGCTGTTCGACCCGGTCGATCCACCCTCCGGGGTCTTCCCCGCGCGAGCGGGGGTGGTCCGCCCTTGTAGTTCGCGATCGCCGCGTTCTGCGCGTCTTCCCGCGCGAGCGGGGGTGGTCCGTCGAGATGCCGACCTTCTCGCTCTCGGGCGCCGGCTTCCCCGCGCGAACAGGAGCAGTCCGAAGTACGGCCGACATGGTCGTGCGCGCACCGCATATTGCGGTCCGGAGATAGCGTGACTGCTCCGTACGGGTGTATTCGGGGTTGAGTAGCTAACGGTCATCAGGGGCCGGAGTATGTCCCCGCTGTGGCCCGCTGCGGGGCCTCCATTCGTGGGAAGGTCGCGTACTCGTGGTGGTCGACTGGCGTGTGGTGTGGGCGAAGTCCGTCCATGATCCACAGGGCAGGTTGACGCACTGGTTGCCCTTGCAGCAGCACTTGGACGACTCGGCGGCCGTCGCCGGCCGACTAGTGGACGAGTGGGTATCGCCGCAGGTCTTGGACCGGGTCGCGAGTGAACTTCCCGATGGTGTCGACGGTGTGCGTGCCCTGGCCTGTTGGCTTGCCGGAGTGCACGACGTGGGAAAGGCGAGCCCTGCCTTCGTCGTGCAGGTGCCCGTCTTGGCCGATCGGATGCGTACGGCCGGCCTCGACGCGCGGCCCGGTCTGTTGTCCCACCCCTCACGCAGCCGGGTGAACCACGCTCTGGTGGGCCATTTGGCGGTGAGCGGATTTCTGGCTGTCCGGTTCGGGTCCGCGCGAAGCGTGGTTGCCGAGCAGATGGCGAGTGTGGTGGGCAGCCATCACGGTGTGCCGCCGGAAAGGCTGCTGCTGCAGGAGGTCGGCCGCGAACGCGAGCTGATCGGCGAGGGCGTCTGGGATCAAGCTCGACAGTTCTTCTTGGAGCGAGCGTCGGCCGGCGTGGACTTGGCCCGGTACCCGGATGTCCGGTTGAGCAGGCCGAGCCAGGTGCTGTTGACCTCGATCGTGATCCTGGCCGACTGGATCGCGTCGAACGCCGAGTTCTTTCCCCTGTTGCAGGCGCACGAGCCGCCGGAAGACTTCGACATGGCGGCGCGGTTGGAGTTCGGCTGGAAGCAGGTGGGGTTGCCATCACGGTGGCGACCCCAGCGGCTCGGGTCCGATGTGGACTCGGTGTTCCGTGCCCGGTTCAACCCGACTGCGGTGAGTGCGCGGCAGGTGCAGAAGGCAGCCGTGGAAGTGGCGGCAGCGGCCGAGCGGCCGGGTTTGCTGATCGTCGAGGCGCCGATGGGGGCGGGCAAGACCGAAGCCGCACTGCTGGCGGCCGAGGAGTTGGCCGCGAAGTTCGGCGCCGACGGCGTTTTCGTGGCCTTGCCTACGCAGGCGACCACGGATGCGATGTTCGGACGCGTGCGGCGGTGGCTGGACGTGCTGCCGGGTCGTGACGGTCCGGTGAGTGTGACATTGGCGCACGGCAAGGCGTCGTTGAACGACGAGTTCGCCGGGCTGGTGCGGGAGGGTTGGTACGCCACCAACGGCAAAGACGACGAGACGCCGGTTGTCGCGCACCACTGGCTGTGCGGCCGGAAAAAAGGCGTGTTGGCGACGTTCGTGGTAAGCACGATCGACCAGGTGCTGTTCGCCGGGTTGAAGAGCCGGCACTTGATGCTGCGGCACCTGGGGTTGGCCGGCAAGGTCGTGATCATCGACGAGGTGCACGCCTACGACGTCTACATGTCGCAGTACCTCCACCGTGTATTGCACTGGCTGGGTGCCTACGGGGTGCCGGTGGTACTGCTGTCCGCGACGTTGCCCGCCGAGCGGCGGGCCGAGTTGCTCGCCGCCTACGACGGTGGACCGCATCCGGTGCGAAGGGATCTCGGTTACCCGGTGATCGCCGCGTCCGGTGGTGTGCCCGCACGGTCGCTGCCGCTTCCGGCGACCGGTACCGATGTGGCGTTGAAGCGGTTGCCGGACGACTTGGAAGCGCTGGTCGCTTTCCTGCGGGAGCACTTGGCGGACGGCGGTTGCGCGGTGGTGGTGCGCAACACCGTGACGCGGGTGCAGGAGACCGCGGAGCGTTTGGAGGCCGAGTTCGGCGTCGAGCACGTCACCATCGACCACTCGCGGTTCCTGGCGTGTGACCGGGCGCGGATCGACCGGAGCCTGTTGGTGCGGTTCGGGCCGACCGGCGACCGGCCGTCCCTGCACATCGTGGTGGCGTCGCAGGTGGTGGAGCAGTCACTGGACGTGGACTTCGACGTGATGGTGACCGACCTGGCTCCGATGGACCTGGTGCTCCAGCGGCTGGGCAGGGTGCATCGGCATCGACGTGTCCGGCCCGCAGCGGTGGCGCGCGCTTGGTGCGCGGTGGTGGGTGTCGAGGACTGGTCGGCCGAGCCGGTCCGGGCCGTGCCGGGCTCGCGGCGCGTCTACGGCGAGCACCTGCTGTTGCGGTCGGCTGCGTTGCTGGTCGACCGTGACGTTCTGGCATTGCCGACCGACATCGCGCCCTTGGTGCAGCGCGCCTACGACGCCGACACGGTGGGGCCGGAGTCGTGGAAGTCGGCGATGACCAAGGCTGCGGATACCGCTGCGGAGCAGGCTACGGCGCGGGCGGGGGCGGCGAAGACGTTCCTCCTGAACGAGGTTGGCTCCAGCAGGCACTCGTTGATCGGATGGGTGCGTGCCGGTGTGGGGGACGCCGACGACAGCGCGTCGGGCTCGGCACAGGTCCGCGATGGGGCGGAGTCGTTGGAAGTACTGGTCGTGCAACGCGATGCGGCCGGTGGCCTGCTGACCCCGCCGTGGATCGAACGCGGCGGCGGGGAGCCGGTTCCGACGGACCTCCCGGTGGAACCGGCGCAGGCCCGGGTGATCGCGGCGTGCACGCTGCGCTTGCCGGTCGCGATGAGCCATCCCGGGGTGGACCTCGACGTGATCACTGCTTTGGAGAGCAACTGCTTCGGCAGCTTCGAGTCCTCGCCGTTGCTGCGCGGCCGGCTCGTGTTGGTTCTCGACGAGAACCGGACCGCGGAGATCAAGCACGGCAAGGCGGACTTCCGTCTGACCTACGACCCTCACAAGGGATTGGTGCATGAGCGGGGATGAACCCGAGTCGTTCGACCTGATCGACCAGCCTTGGCTGATCGCCAGGACGTTGGACGGCGAGTTGGTGGAACTGTCCTTGATGGACGTCTTCCGGCGGGCTCACGAACTCGCGGGTCTGGTGGGCGATGTGCCCACGCAGGTGTTCGCGTTGACGCGACTGCTGCTCGCCGTGCTGCACGGTGCCCTCGAAGGGCCGCGCGACCTCGATCACTGGGAACAGCTGTGGTCGGACGGGGAACTGCCCGAGGCCGCTGTGCGGGGCTATCTGGAACGGCACCGGTCCCGGTTCGACCTGTTCGGCCCGGAGACCCCGTTCCTCCAGGTCGCCGGGCTGCACACGGCGAAGGGCGAGGTGTCGGAGCTGAACAAGCTGATCGCCGACATGCCGAACGGTCACCAGTTTTTCACGACCCGTCTGGGTGGCGACGTCTCCCTGTCGTTCGCGGAGGCCGCGCGGTGGGTGGTGCACTGCCATGCGTTCGACCCGTCGGGCATCAAGTCCGGTGCCGTCGGCGACGCGCGGGTGAAAGGCGGCAGGGGCTACCCGATCGGCACCGGTTGGTCCGGCTACCTGGGAGGGGTGCTGCCCGAGGGTCCGTCGCTGCGCGACACGCTGCTGCTCAATCTCATCGCGGGGGACTCCGAGTCGATGGCCCGTTCCCACTCGGAAGACCCACCCACGTGGGAACGCACCCCGCTCGGTCCGGCCGAGGACTCCCCGGTCGGACGTCCCAGCGGGCCGGTGGATCTCTACACCTGGCAGAGCCGACGGCTGCGCCTGGTGGCCCGAGGTGGCCGGGTGACTGGGGTGTTGATCTGCAACGGCGACCGGATCACCCCGCAGAACAAGCACCACGTCGAGCCTCACACCGGGTGGCGGCGCAGCAAGGCGCAGGAGAAGAAGCTGCGCGAGGGCACGGTCTACATGCCGCGTGAGCACGACCCGGAACGGGCCGTGTGGCGTGGCCTGCAGTCGATGCTGCCGGGCGCGGTGTCGGCGCAGGGCGACGAGGCGGCGCCGTTCCTTGCGCCACGAGTCCTGGAGTGGATCGCCGAGGTCGAGCAGATCGTGGGCAGCGACTTCCCGGTTCGCCTGCACACCATCGGCATGACCTACGGCAGCAACAGCTCCACCACCGCCGACATCCTCGACGACACGCTGTCGATGCGCGTGGTGCTGCTGCGCCGGGAGAACGCCGCTTTGGCGCATGCGGTGGTGACGAGCGTCCGCGCCGCCGATGAAGCCGCACGGGCTGTGGGCAAGCTCGCCGCCAACCTGGCCGCCGCGGCTGGAGCCGGTAAGGACGAGCGGGAAGGGCCGCGCACCCGTGCCGTCGAACTGGCCTATGCCGACCTGGGCAGCGCGTTCCGCACCTGGTTGCGCGGTTTGCGGGCGGACACCACCCCGTCGGAGGCCGAGACGCAGTGGCACCGGACCGCCCATCGGGTGGTCCGGGCGCTGGGTGCCGAACTGTTGGCGCGGGCACCGATGCAGGCGTGGTCCGGCCGGGTGGTGGACAAGCGGTTGGTCACCTCGGCGCACGCGGACCGGTGGTTCCGCACCGACCTGCGCGCCGCGCTGCCCCTGACCCACATCGAGGAAAGCGAGATCGCGTCGTGACCGTCGTGGAAGGACAGCAGGCTCCGGCGGGCAGGCAGCCCCGGTGGGCGGCTTTGACCGACATCGGCGCGGAGGTCCATGCCCGCATTGCCCCGTTGCAGGAGGGGGTACTGGCCGACCGTTCGGCTGCGGTCGCCGCGTTGGCACGGCTGCGGCGCGGTGTCGGCAAGCCCGCGGGCAGCGTCAACGAGATCCTGCAGTACACCGTGTCGGAGAAGTTCGCGGGACCCGGTGCCGGTGACGATCCGACACCGGCGGAGACCGCCGCGCACGTCGCGTTGACCCTGTACGCGACGCACCAGCAGTCGCAGCACAAGCGGATGCACCAGCGCGGCTTCGGACTGGGCCGCGCGGTACGGATGCTGCACCCGGAGGAGTTCGGCGTCGTCGTGCCGCCCGTGCTGCGCCGGTTCCAGGCTTTGGGCACCGCGCAGAGCCCGGACGAACTGGTGCACCACCTGCGAGGCATGGTGCAACTGCAGCGCGGACGCGGCATCCCGTTGGACTACGCCTTGCTGTCCGATGAACTGGCCCTGTGGCAGCGCCGTGGTGGCGCGTCGACCGTGAGGCTGCGGTGGGGACGAGAGTTCTACCGCGTTCCCCAACCGGCCGATCAGTCCACCTCCTCCCAATGACCCGCTCCCCCGTCTCGAAGGACAATCTCCATGCCTCGCACCATCGTCGACATCCACGTCATCCAGACCGTTCCGCCGAGCAATATCAACCGTGATGACACCGGTAGCCCCAAGACCGCGGTGTACGGCGGCCGGAGGCGCGCGCGGGTGTCGAGCCAGTCTTGGAAGCGCGCGACCCGGGACGCATTCGACCAACTGCTCGACCCGACGGAGTTGGGCGTGCGCACCAAGCGGGTCGTGGAGCTGCTGGGCGAGGAGATCACCCGGCAGCAACCGGCTCTGGCGGACCGGTCCGCTGAGCTGGCCGGGGCTGTGCTCACCGCAGCCGGCATCAAGATCGTCGCGGCACGCAAGAAGGAAGCACTGCCCGAGGCGGAGTTCCTGCTGTTCCTCAGCCGCAGGCAGGTCGTCGGCCTGGCCGAGTTGGTGATCGACGCCGTCGAAGCGGCCGGGGACGGCAAGCTCGACATCGACAAGGCCGAGGCGCGGGCGCGGGCCGACCGGCAGCACTCGGTGGACGTTTCGCTGTTCGGGCGGATGGTCGCCAACGCCACCGATCTCAACGTGGACGCGGCATGCCAGGTCGCGCACGCGTTGAGCGTGCACGCAGTAGACAACGAATACGATTACTTCACCGCCGTGGACGACCACAAGAAGGCCGACGACCAGGAAGACGCCGGCGCCGGGATGATCGGCACGGTGGAGTTCAACTCCTCCACCCTGTACCGCTACGCCACGGTGGACGTGGACCGCTTGCAGGACAACCTGGGCGACGCGGAGGCAACCAGGCGGGCGGTGGAGGCGTTCACGCGGGCGTTCGTGACCAGCATGCCGACCGGCAAGCAGAACACCTTCGCCAACCGCACCCTCCCCGACGCCGTCCTGGTCATCGTCCGCGAAAGCCAGTCGATCAACCTGGTCGGAGCGTTCGAGGAGGCCGTAGACGACAACGTTGAGGGAGGTCGGGTCGTGGCCGCGATCGAACGGCTTGCCGAGCACGCCCGCGAGTTGCACGAGGCGTTCGACGAGCGGCCGGTCGAGGCCTGGGTGTTCGGCGTGGGTGAGAAGAAGGTCTCCCCGCTGACCGAGTTGGCCCGGCCCAGCACCATCGATCCGACCGTGCACGCGGTGGGCACCCTCGTCGCCGGCCGGCTCGCGGAGCAGGCGTGACGACCCTGTTGCTGCGGCTCGGCGCCCCGTTGCAGTCCTGGGGCACCAGCAGCCGCTTCGTCCGCCGCAACACCGATCGCGCGCCCAGCCGCAGTGGCATCCTCGGAATGCTCGCCGCCGCCAAGGGCCGTCGCCGCACCGATCCGCTGGAGGAACTGCTCGACCTGCGCATCGGGATTCGGGTCGACCAGGCGGGTCAGCTGGAACGTGACTTCCAGACCGCCCGGACCCGTGACGGGTCGGGCTCGATGCCGTTGTCCTACCGGTTCTACGTGGCCGACGCCGTGTTCGCCGTCGCCATCGAAGGCGAACCCGAAGTGTTGGAGACGGTGCGGCAGGCACTGTGCGCCCCAGCGTTCCCGCTGTTCCTCGGCCGCCGTTCCTGTCCACCCGCCGGGAAACTGCTGCACGGCATGCATGCCGGCACCCTGAGGGATCGCCTGGAGAACCATCCCTGGCTGGCCTCCCAGTGGGTGCAACGCCGCCACCACGGCACCACCGTCGACCTCGACATCGTCGTCGACTGCCCGGCCGATGCGCCCGATGCCGAACTCGTCCGCGACGAGCCGCTCAGCTTCGACCCGCGCGAGCGCCGCTACGGATGGCGCTCCGTCCGCCGCGACAAGGTCACCGTGCCCAACCCCGCCCACCGCGCAGCATCCGGCGTCGAGTCCGGCCCCGTGATCGACCCGCTCGACCCGATGGCGGCATTCGAGGGAATCGCCTGATGTACCTGACCCGATTCGAGATCAACGCCGCCCGCCGCGACGCTCGGGCACTGCTCGCCTCGCCGCAGAAACTCCACGCCGCGGTCATGGCCTCCTTCCCCACCACCACTGCCGTCCCCGATTCTGACGGGCGGGTGCTGTGGCGGATCGACCGGCGACAGCACCAGGTGATGCTCTACCTGGTCGGCCCGCAGCGCCCGGACCTGACCCACCTCGTCGAGCAGGTCGGCTGGCCTACCACGCACGAATGGGACACCCGTGACTATCGAGCGTTGCTCGACAGGTTGGACGCGGGACAGGAGTGGGCGTTCCGGCTCAAGGCCAACCCCGTCAGCAGCCGCCGGAAGAACGCCGACTCGACGCGCTCACAGCGCTTCGGACACGTCACCGTCGCCCAGCAGAGCGAATGGCTGTTGCGCCGCACCGAACGGCACGGCTTCACCATCCCGACCGGGGAGCACAAGGAACCCGACGTCGCCGTCCGCGAACGCGAGACCCTGTCGTTCGCACGGCAGGGCACCGACGTGACCCTTTCCACCGCCGTGTTCGAGGGTCGCCTGCACATCAGCAACCCAGACTCCCTGCGCGCGACCCTCGTCAACGGAATCGGCCCCGCCAAGGGCTACGGCTGCGGCCTGCTCACCCTCGCACCTGTCCGCCGCGCCTGAGGTGATCCGTGCCTGACATCCCCGGTGCTCGTCCCGTTCCGCTGTCGCAGCTCGTCCGCGCGCAGGACCGCCTGTCGTTCCTGTACCTGGAACACTGCGTCGTCAACCGCGACGACAACGCCATCACCGCCACCGACAAACGCGGCACCGTCCACATCCCGGCTGCCACCCTCGGCGCGCTGCTCCTCGGCCCCGGCACCAACGTCACCCAGCAGGCCATGGTGCTGCTCGCCGAAAGCGGCTCCACCGCCGTCTGGGTCGGCGAGCACGGTGTGCGCTACTACGCCCACGGCCGATCCTTCGCCGTTCCTCCCGACTGCTCGAAGCCCAGGCCAATCTGGTGTCCAACACCCGCACCCGACTGCGCGTGGCACGCGAGATGTACGCCATGCGCTTTCCCGGCGAGGACACCACCGGTCTCACCATGCAACAACTGCGCGGACGTGAAGGTGCCCGCGTCCGGCGCATGTACCGGGAGCACGCCAAACGCACCGGCATCGACTGGCAGCGCCGCGACTACGCCCCCGACGACTTCGACTCAGGCACGCCGGTCAACAAGGCCCTCTCCGCAGCCAACACAAGCCTGTACGGCGTCGTCCACGCAGTGATCGTCGCACTCGGGTGCGCCCCCGGTCTCGGCTTTGTCCACACCGGACACGTCCGGTCCTTCGTCTACGACATCGCAGACCTCTACAAGGCGGACATCTCCATCCCCATCGCCTTCGACATCACCGCGCGCGATGTCGCCGATATCGGCACCGAAACCCGCCGCGCCATACGCGACCACATGCGCGACGGGGCATTCCTGGAAACCTGCGTCCGCGACGTCAAGAACCTCCTCCGTGAAGACGACGGACTGGTCGAGTACGGACCGGAAGCATTCGAGGATATCGACTTCGAGTCCCGCAACGTCGTCATGCTCTGGGACGACAACGGTCGAGCCGTCGCAGGCGGCACCAACTACCACGACGAGGACGACGACCTGTGACAGTCATCGTCGTCGCCGCGTGCCCCATCGGCCTCCGTGGCCACCTCACCCGCTGGTTACTCGAAATCTCGCCCGGAGTGTTCGTCGGCAAAGTCAGCAAGCGGGTCCGCGACCTGATGTGGGCCAGGGTCATCGACATGGTCCGCACCGGCCGCGCCATCATGGTCCACCACGCCGACAACGAACAAGGGCTCGACTTCAAAGTCCACCACCACACCTGGCACCCTGTCGACTACGACGGCATCCAACTCATGCTTCGCCCTGCCGACCCACAACCCGACAACGACTCCGAGCAGAAGTCCGGAGGCAAGGGCTGGAGCACAGCCGGCCGCCGACGCCGCTACGGCAAACGCTGACTCGCGGCCACTAACGTCACGCCGACAACCCGTCGACGGCCAGCAACCGAACGTCACTCACACATGCCTGACTGCGCGCTTGCCCAGACCATCACTGACCCGGTGGACGGGCCTCCGTCTCCTGTGCGGCGTCAGTCCGGTACAACCGTCAAGGCCCGAGCAAACCGATGCTAGAACCGACTCCGGCGCTGTAACGTCCCTGGTCAAGAAGTGTCTTCCCCGCGCGTGCGGGGGTGGTCCCTGGCGATCCGCCCTCAGCCTTTTGGGACTGAGGTCTTCCCCGCGCGTGCTGGGGTGGTCCTGCCTCCCGTCACGCTTCGGGGTGCGGGGGCGTGTCTTCCCCGCGCGTGCGGGGGTGGTCCGGACCGGCTGACGGCACCCCGGGCATATCGGGCGTCTTCCCCGCGCGTGCGGGGGTGGTCCGCTGACCTGGCGCCGTTCGCACCGCCGGATCAGGTCTTCCCCGCGCGTGCGGGGGTGGTCCGAACCGCCTAGAGGAGCTGGGCAAGGGCGACCCGTCTTCCCCGCGCGTGCGGGGGTGGTCCGAACCGCCTAGAGGAGCTGGGCAAGGGCGACCCGTCTTCCCCGCGCGTGCGGGGGTGGTCCCCGCTGATGGCCTGTGCGCCATCGTGCCTCCCTGTCTTCCCCGCGCGTGCGGGGGTGGTCCGCGGCCTGCAACGGCGGTTCGGCGGTGCCGAAGGTCTTCCCCGCGCGTGCGGGGGTGGTCCGGTCGGCCAGCACCGTGCGTGCGGCATCGCGCAGTCTTCCCCGCGCGTGCGGGGGTGGTCCGTGGTGGCGACCCCGGTGGTGCTGTACCTGATCGTCTTCCCCGCGCGTGCGGGGGTGGTCCGCGGGGTGCATTGCGGCCTGTCCGAGACCGCACGTCTTCCCCGCGCGTGCGGGGGTGGTCCGCTGACCCAACGAGGCCGCATCCGTCACCACCTCGTCTTCCCCGCGCGTGCGGGGGTGGTCCCGGACTCGGTCCAGTCCTCGGGTGCCCACGGAGGTCTTCCCCGCGCGTGCGGGGGTGGTCCCGAGTCCCGCGAGGCGCACTACCCGGCCGGCATGTCTTCCCCGCGCGTGCGGGGGTGGTCCCAGAACGGGCCGCCCGCCACACCCCGGCTGCCAGTCTTCCCCGCGCGTGCGGGGGTGGTCCCGAGAGCGCGGGGTTCATGTCGACGGTGCGCTGTCTTCCCCGCGCGTGCGGGGGTGGTCCCATCGCGCGCCGCGAGCAGGGCGGCGAGTAGGAGTCTTCCCCGCGCGTGCGGGGTGGTCCTTAGACGGCGATAGACGTCATAGCAACCTTTCAGAGTCTTCCCCGCGCGTGCGGGGGTGGTCCCGCCTCGCCGCGCAGCACGCGGTCGAGGTGCTCGTCTTCCCCGCGCATGCGGGGGTGGTCCGATGTCGGCCTGCATAGCGGTGCCAGCCGGCGCGTCTTCCCCCCACGTGAGGGTGGTACAGGCCTCCGGCACCATCCGGTCGCCTGTGTCGTGTGCCTGGCTGGTCAGAACAGGGCGACTGCTGCGCCGATGACGCCGCAGGACACCAGCGCCGTCACCACGCCTCGGCGCAGCACGAGCAGCCACAGGGCGGCGAGGCCGAGTAGGACGAACTGCCACGGCCTGTCCAGGGACAGGGCCAGCGGCAGGGTGGAGCCGGCGATCGCGCCGATGGCGGCGGCGCCCGCGCCGGTCAGGAACGCTTGGGCCTTGTCGTTGTCCCGCAGCCGTTCCAGCCTCGGCCCGCCCGCGATGACCATCACGAACGACGGCCCGAAGGCCACGAGTGCGGCCAGCAGCCCACCACCCAGCCCGGCCGCGGCGTACCCGACCACCGCGACGGTCTGCACCACCGGTCCCGGCGTGATCTGCCCGAGCGCCACCGCGTTGAGGAACTGCGCGTCGGACATCCACCCGTACGTGTGCACGGCGTCCTCCCGCATCAACGGGATGATGACGAACCCGCCGCCGTACGACAGGGCGCCGACCTTGGCGGACACCCACGCCAGCGCGCCCAAACCTCCCCCGGCCGCAGGCAACGCGAGCACGACGGGCCACGCGGCATGTCGGCCGGATGGCGCGCGCACCGCGATCTCCACCAACCCGGCCGCGATGAGCACGAGCACCAGCCACGGACCCGTCACCGCCGCCGCGACCCCGCCGGCCAGCAGGTACAGGACCCACCGCACGCGTGCCGCCCGCTCGACGCCGATGCGCTGCCGACTACCCGGGATCAGCCCCCACGCCGCGTGCGCCGCCACCGCGGGCACCGCCGCACCCGCTCCGGCCGCCGCACCGATCACCCACGCCGGCGCGTTGTCGGCCAGGAACAGCATCGCCAACGCGAGGATCAGCAGCAGTCCCGGCACGATGAAGCACAAGCCGCCGACCAACGCCCCCGCCGTCCCGCGCAGCCGCCACGCGCACAGGATCGCGAGCTGCGTCGACGCCGGCCCCGGCAGCAGGTTCGTCACCGCGATGCCGTCCTCGAACTCCCGGTCGGTCAGCCAGCCGCGCCGGGTGACGCACAGGTCCCGCAGCAACGCGATGTGCGCGGGCGGTCCGCCGAACCCGATGCAGCCGATGCGCCCCCACTCACGGGCGATGGTCGCCAGGCCGATCCGCGTCACGGTGCGATCCTCGCTGGCTCCCCTCCGCCCGGTCAAACGATCACACCCGACATCAGTACAGCGTTCACTGTATGGTTGCCGTCATGCTGAAGTGTGAGACCCGCGAGGACGCGTTGGCGCGGCTGGGCAAGGCGCTGGCCGACCCGACCCGCTGCCGCATCCTCGTCGGCCTGCTCGACGGGATCAGCTACCCCGCCCAGCTCGCCGACCACCTTGGCCTGACCCGCTCGAACGTCTCGAACCACCTGTCGTGCCTGCGCGGCTGCGGGCTGGTGGTCGCCTCCTACGAGGGCCGCAAGGTCCGCTACGCCCTCGCCGACGTCCACCTCGCACGGGCGTTGGGCGAGCTGGTCAAGGTCGTGCTCGCCGTCGACACCACCGAGCCGTGCCTCGACGACGAGCAGCCGGTCCCGGCCACGGCGGGGGCGAGCGGATGAACACCGACCCCGGCCGGGCCGACCTGCCGCCCGCCCCCACGGGTGACGGGTGCGCGGACGCCTGCTGCGACGCCGCCGACAGCCCGCAGGTCGACCCGGCACGGCGAGCGGTGCTGACCCGCCGCGTGCGGCTGCTGGTCACCGCCACGATCGCCTACAACGTGGTCGAGGCGATCGTGGCGATCACCGCCGGGACCATCGCCTCCTCCACCGCCCTGATCGGCTTCGGCCTGGACTCGGTGATCGAGGTCGCCTCGGCGACGGCGGTGGCCTGGCAGTTCTCCGGCAAGGCCCCCGAGTCGCGCGAGCGGGCGGCGTTGAAGGTGATCGCGGTGTCGTTCTTCGCGCTCGCCGCCTACGTCACGGTCGAGTCGGCGCGCTCCCTGCTGGGCGCCGAGGCCGCCGACCACTCCACGGTCGGCATCGTGCTGGCGGCGGTGTCACTGCTGGTCATGCCGTTCCTGTCGGCCGCGCAACGCCGGGCCGGGCGCGAACTGGGCTCGGCCAGCGCCGTCGCCGACTCCAAGCAGACCCTGCTGTGCACCTACCTGTCCGGCGTGCTGCTGGTCGGCCTGCTGCTCAACTCCCTGTTCGGCTGGTCCTGGGCCGACCCGGTGGTCGCCCTCGTCATCGCCGCCGTCGCGGTGAAGGAGGGCCGGGACGCCTGGCGCGGTGACCACTGCTGCTGACCCGACCTACGTCACCGGCACGATCCGGGCCGCGATGAGCGCGCCGTCCTC
This sequence comes from Saccharothrix sp. NRRL B-16314, assembly GCF_000716595.1. GTDB lineage: Bacteria > Actinomycetota > Actinomycetes > Mycobacteriales > Pseudonocardiaceae > Actinosynnema. The sequence continues at coordinate 220,803 of NZ_JNXC01000022.1, read as the reverse complement.
GATGTCGAGCAGCCCGACGGTGCCGTGCGGCTGCCGGCGGCGGTCGGTGGGCGAGCCGGGGTTGAAGACGCGCACGCCGTCACCGGTGACGTCCATCGGGATGTGGGAGTGGCCGAACACGACCAGGTCGGCCCGGGGGAACCGGCGGCGCATCCGCGCGGTGCGGCCGGCGGCCGGTCCGCTGTCGTGGATCATCGCCACGCGCAGGCCCCCGAAATCCGTTTCCACGGTCTCGGGCGCTCCCCACGCGACCACGTCCGGGCCGTCGTTGTTCCCGCACACGGCGGTCACCGGCGCGTACTGCGCCAGCTCGTCCAGCACGGACGCCACGCAGACGTCACCGGCGTGCAGGATGACGTCCGCACCGCGCAGGTGCTTCGCCACTTCCGGGGGACACGACTTCCACCGCCGGGGCGCGTGGGTGTCCGACAGCACGACGACCCGCATGCCGCGCACGCTACCCCGCCCCTGGAACCCGCGTTCAGGTCACGGCAGGGCCGGCGTCGCCGCTGACGCTCAATTCGCGGAGGAACTCGTGGCACCGCTTGGCGCGCTCGGAGTCCTCCGCCATCACCTGCCGGAAGAAGTCGGCGATCTCCCCCTTGCCGGCGTTCTCCGCGTCACGCACGTACTGCCCGTAGTCGTGGCCCGCCTTGAGCGCGTGGTACTGGACGGAGATGAGGTCGTAGGTGACGTCGTCGAAGCCGGTCTCGCCGGTGGCCATGGCCCCTCCTCGGTGGTCGGATCGGGTGGTCGTCCACTCCCATACCCGGCCGTGGCCGGACCAACCGCGCGTCACCGGACGTGGTCGTTCCGAGTGGCAGGGGCACGGGGTTGCTTGTACGGTCCGGAATTGGGTTGAGACGACAGCCTGATCCGGCGTGACGCGGGCACCTCCGCTCCCGCGGCTGGAGGAACCCATGAGAATCGCAGTCGTTTCGGCCCACGCGAGCCCGCTGCCCGTGCTCGCCGACGCCGAGGAAGGCGGCCAGGACGTCCACGTGGCGGATCTGGCGGCGGCCCTGGCCGCGGCAGGGCACGACGTCGTGGTGCACACCCGACGTGATTCGGTTCGGCCCCGCGACGTGGTGCACACCCGTCGGGGTTACGACGTGGTCCACGTGACGGCCGGGCCGCCGACCCCGCTCCACCCCGACGAGCTGCTGCCCCACCTCGACGACCTCACCCGGTTCCTGCGCGGTCAGTGGCAGGCCGACCGGCCGGACGTGGTGCACGCCCACTACTGGACGTCCGGCGTGGCGTCGGTGCTGGCCGCGAACGGTCTCGGCGTGCCGGTGGTGCAGACGTTCCACTCGTTGGGTGCGATGGAGCAGGTCGACGGTGAGGCAGTGCCGGCGGCTCGCGTGTCCACCGAACGGCTGATCGGCCGCGAGGCGAGCCGGGTCGTGGCCGGCTGCACGGACGAGAAGGCGCAGTTGGTGCGGCTGGGCGTGCCGCGGGCGCGGATCGCGGTGGTGCCGCGAGGGGTCGACGTCGAGCGGTTCAAGCCGGACGGGCCGCGGTTGAACCGGCAGTCGGCCCACCGCCTGGTCGCGCCCGCCGACGGCGCCGAGGACGTGATCGCCGCGCTGCGGTCGGTGTGGGACACCGAGTTGGTCGTGGTCGGTGGCCGGGCCGGTGACCTGCGCTGGTTGCGCGAGCAGGCCCGCGTGCACGAGGTCGGCGACCGGGTGCGGCTGGTCGGCCGGGTGCCGCGGGTCGCGCTGCCCGCGCTGCTGAGGTCCGCCGACGTGGTGGTGTGCGGGGGATCGGGCGCGTCGACGGCTCCGCAGGAGGCCATGGCGTGCGGTGTGCCGGTGGTGGCCGCGACCGTCGGCGCGGCGACCGACACGGTCGTGGACGGTGTCACCGGGATGCTCGTGCCGCCGAACGACCCGAAGGCCCTCGCCCGCGCGCTGCGCCCCCTGTTGGCCGACGACGCCCGTCGCGACGCGTACGGCATCGCCGCCGCGGACCGCGTGGAAGCCCGGTACAGCACCGCGCGGATCGCGGCCGAGACGGTCCGCGTCTACGTCCAGGCGACGGGCATGCCGGAGCCCGTCGAGGCATCGGCTCACGAGGGGTAGTCACAGCGGGCGAGTAGCAGCAGGAGGGTCGCGGCGGGCAGGTGCAGCGGGCAGGTCGCAGCGGGCAGGTCGCAGCGGGCAGGTCGCAGCGGGCAGGTCGCAGCGGGCAGGTCGCAGCGGGCAGGTCGCAGCGGGCGGGGCACAGCGGACCAGCGGTCTACTCGCCGTGGTCGTGCCGGGTCGACTCCGTCGGGTACTCGCTGAGGCGGTTCATGAGGTCGTCGGCCGCGCCGTACGCGCGCAGGCGCACCGGCCGGGGATCACCGGGGTGGTCGCCACGCAGCAGCGCCGCCACGAACGCGGCCACGTCCGCGGTCTCGGGCAGGACGTCGCCCCTCAGGTAGGAGATGACGACCGGCGGTCCGCCCGAGCGGGTCTCCACCGCGCCGGCCCAGCCGAACTCCTCGTCCCACAGCAACGCGAGGTTCTGGTCGGGGAGGGACGGCACGTAGCCCCGCACGGCGAGGTAGGCGGTCGCGGGCGGGCCGGGGTCGGCGGACGAGCACTCCCCCGCCAGCCCCAGCTCCGCCGCGACGGCCGTCACGTACCGCTGGAGGCCGTGGGCCGGCGTGTTGTCGAAGTCGAAGTCGGGGTCCACCGCGTCCCACCCCCGTAGTCCCGGCACTGACGTTCCCGTCCGACTACCCGGCCTGCCCGACCGCAAACGACGGAACGCGGGCGTGCACCGCGCGGGCGCCCGCCGTGCGGGGGCGTGATCAGCCGAGGGTGAGCAGCACGTGCGCCGCCACCAGCAGGCCGCACGTGACGGTGTGCGTGATCGGGTTGTGCGTCAGCAGCGCGGCGAACTCCCGCAGGAACGCGCTGGGCAGGAAGTACCACGCCGTGCGCGCGCCGATGATCTGCATCCGCAGCCGGAGCCGGCGGGCCAGGACCGCGGCGCGGAACACGTGGAAGTTGTTGGTCACCGCCACGGCACGGCCGCTCCAGCCGCGTCCGGCGAGGAGTTCCGCGCTGTACTGGAGGTTCTGCTCGGTGGTGGTCGCCCGGTCCTCCACCACGATCAGGTCGTCGGGCACGTCGCGGCGCAGCAGGTAGTCGCGCATCGCCGCCGCCTCGGACACCTTCTCGTCCGGTCCCCGCCCGCCCGAGACGACGAGCAGCGGCGTGCGGCCCGACTCGACCTCGCGCCGGTACAGGTGGAGGCCGCGGTCGAGCCGGCTCGCGAGCAGCGGCGGGACGCGGTCGCCGATCAAACCCGCGCCCAGCACCACGACGGCGTCGAAGCCGGAGCGGCGGCCGATGCTGCCGTAGACGATCGAGTACAGCAGCAGGCTGACGAACAGGAACGCGACGTACGCGGCGACGATCAGCAGCGAGCCGATCACCGCGTCGACCACCGGCCCGGTGTGCGCGGTGGCGAAGCCGAACGCGTAGACGACGCCGAAGATCGCGAGCCCGGCGAGCAGCGACAGCAGGTTCGCCGGCCGGAAACCCTCCCGGCGCAGCATCAGCACGCCGTTCGCGATCAGCGCGATCGGCAGCACGAAACCCAGCCCGAGCAGGAGGGCCACGAACCCGTACCCGACCGCGACGGCCGTCCACCCGCCGTTCGCCGAGGCCCGGAAGACCAGCCACAGCAGGAGGAGCACCAACGTCACGCCGAGCCACACCGCGTTGCCGATCCGCCGCCGGTCCCGGATCACACCGACCACGAAGAAGAGGGCAGGCACGATGGCCGCGATCCCGAAGATCATGGACAGGAATCTAAGCGGCCCACCGCCGGACCGCGCGACCCGCGGTGCCGAAGTGGAGTACCGCGGTGCCGAGTGGAGTACCGCGGTGGTCAGTCGAGGTCGTCGACCAGGTCGGGGTCGGCGGCGGCGGAGGCCGCTTCCGCTTCGGCCTCGCGGTCCGGCAGGACGGTGGCGAGGTAGGAGCGGAGCGCGGCGGTGGTGCCCACGTCGCGGCCCGCGTGCTCGGACAGGTACCAGCGGTGGACCAGGACCTCGTGGAACAGTTCCGCCGGCGCCAGCACGCCGAGCAGGTCGGGCGGGACGGCGGCGACCACCGGGTCGTACACCTCGTTGCGCCACAGGTGACCGGCGGTGGTCTCGGGGACCGGTCGGCCGTCACGCTGCTCCAGGAACGCGCGGAACGAGCGGAGGTCGTTGAGCAGTCGGCGGGCCTGGCCCTCCTGCACCTCCAGGCCGGTGAGCTTGAACAGCTCGCGCCGGTGCTGGCCGATCTCGGCGACCCGGATGTCCACCCTCAGCCGCGCGCCGCTGTCGGAGGTGACCAGCTCGACCTCGCCGACGTCGAAGCCCAGGTCGTTGAGCCGGCGCAGGCGTTCGGCGACCCGGTAGCGCTGCTCGTCCAGCTGGAAGAACTCCTCCCGGGTCACCTCGTCCCACAGCGCCGCGTAACGCCGGGGCACGCTGTCGGCGACCTCGACCGGGTCGATCTCGGGCGGCAGGAGACCGCCGGCTTCCAGGTCCATCAGCTCGCCGCCGATGCGCTCCCGGGCCAGGTCCACGTCGTAGGTGCGCTGACCGCTGGACAGCACGGGGTGGCGTTCGACGGTCTCGGCGTCCACCAGGTACGCGGCCAGGTTGCCCGCGTCGAGCCGGAACAGCGTGTTCGACAGCGAGCAGTCACCCCAGAACGTGCCGGACAGGTGCAGCCGCACGAGGAGTTCGACGAGCGTGTCCACGAGTCGATCGGCCGAGTGCTCGCCGCGCGGGCTGGAGAACAGGTACCGGTAGGACATGGAGTGCTCGAGGTAGCGGGTGACCAGGATGGCCTGCTGGTCGTCCGGCCGGTCCACGCACAGCCCGAGCACCGACACCGCGGGCATGCCCTCCCGCTCCATGTCGCCGAGCACCGCGTACTCGTGCCGCGCCAGCGCTTCCGCGATCTCCTTCAGCGCGTACACCTGGCCCTCGCTGGCCACGAACCTCACCACGTGCCGCGAAATACCGCGTTGGGGGACGGTCAGCAGCAGCTTCTCGTCCCACTCCTCCAGCGGTTGGGCCCAGGGCAGGGAGAGCAGGCCACCGGCCTCGGTGGCGGGTGGGCGGAAGAGGAATCGCATGTGCTCCCCGTGGCTGGTGCGCGTACGACGCCGAAGCTACCCCGTCACCCGGCCGCCCAGCCAGCCTCCGTCGCCCGGTGTGACCTGTTCACCACGATTAAGAACGGCCTGCGGCCGAACGTGCGCGGACCCGCTCGACGACGCACCCACCAGCGTTCGCCTCGACGCGAAGTGGCACAGGTCACACCCGAGTGGTTCGGCGTGGCGCGTCCTCAAAAGGGTTTCCCGACCGCAACGGAAGACCGACAGCGGCAGAAGGGGGCGACGTGCCGGACGACGACTACGACCAGTTCGTCACCGAACGTCTTGATCGACTCTTGCGCTACGCCACGGCGTTGACGTGCGACAAGCACCTCGCCCAGGACATCGTCCAGGACGTGCTGCTCCGCGCGCGGCAGCGGTGGGGGCGGATCGGGGAGATGGCCGCCCCGTACCTCTACGTCAAGCGGATGGTGACCAACGAGTTCCTGTCGTGGCGTCGCCGCAAGGCCAGGCGGGACGTGTCCTCGACGCACGCCACGTTGGACGAGTTGGCGCCGATGGTCGCCGACCACGCCGTGCGGCACGCGGAACGGGACGCGATGCGCGCCCGGATCGCCGTGCTGCCGCGCAAACAGCGGGCGGCGCTCGTGCTGCGCTACTACGAGGACAGCACCGACACGGAGATCGCCCGCATCCTGGGCTGCACGGAAGGCACCGTGCGCAGCCACATCTCCCGCGCGCTCCAGAAGCTGCGGGTCAACGAGAACATCCCGTCGGAGGTGCTGCGGTGAACGAGCAGGAACGCCTGATCCGAGAAGCGATCGCGGCCGAGGCGGACCAGGCGGTGGACTACCGCGCCGTGCTGTCCGACCTGCACCGCGCGAAGCCCCGACGACGGCCGATCGCGTTGTTCGCGGCCATCGGGGTGGCCGCCGCCGTCGCCGCCGTCGCGGTGATCGTGCCGCTGGGCGTGGACCGGGGCGCGGCTCCGGGAACGGTCGACCCGGCCGCACCGCCGGCGGGGCAGGCGCCCGCGCAGAACGTGCTGCTGATCGGCCTGGACGAGGTCACGAACACCGATTCGGTCGTGCTGGCTCGGCTCGGCCCGGACGGCACCGCGAGCGCGGCGTCGCTGCCGCGCGACTCGTGGGTCGACATCCCCGGCGTGGGCATGGGCAGGCTGAACTCCGCCTACGCCCGAGCCCACTCGGCCGCGCAGGCCGAGGGGCGGGACGGTCACGCGGCGGGCGCGGAGGCGCTCGTGCTGACGGTCGAGGCGTTGACCGGCACGCAGGTCGACCACTACGCGTCGGTCGACATGGCGGGCTTCGGCGCGCTGGCCGACGCGGTCGGCGGGGTGGAGGTCTGCCTCAGGACGGCGGCGAAGGACCAGTTCTCCGGCATCGACCTGCCCGCCGGGCGGCACTCGCTGGACGGCGCGCAGTCGTTGGCGTTCCTGCGGCAGCGCCACGGGCTGCACTACGGCGACCTCGACCGGATCACGCGGCACCAGGTGTTCCTGCGATCCCTGGCCACGAAGGTGATCCGTGCGGGCGACGTGGCGAAGCTGAACGAGCTGGTGGAGGTGGTGCGGGCCAACGTGCGCACCGATCCCGGCTGGAACCCGCTGGAACTCGCGCGGCACCTGAACGGGACCGTGCGGACGGCGACCATCCCGGTCGGCGAGGTGATCGACAGCGAGGCGGGCGCGAGACTGGCCGTCGACCCGGCGGCGGTCCGGACGTTCACGGCGGGCTTCTTCGCCGACCAGCCCGCCACTCCGTCCACCACGCCTGACGGCAGTCCCGTCGGCACCCCCGCCCAGCCGACGCCGGAAGACGGCTGCGTGGACTGAATCAGTTGCACGCTGCCGTCTGCGCGGGATGCTTTCCGGCGTGAAAACCTTCCCGCGCGATCCGGCATGACTCCCCGTCGCATCGTCATCCTCGGTGTCAGCGGCGCCGGCAAGTCGACGTTGGCGCACGAGCTGGTCCCGCTGGTCGACGGCACGCACGTCGAGCTCGACGCGCTCCACCACGGCCCGAACTGGACGCCGACGCCGGTGGACGAGTTCCGGGCGAGGCTCGCGGCGGCCACGGACGGCCCGGCCTGGGTGGTCGACGGCAACTACGTCGACCGGGCCGCGGCCGTCCTGTGGCACCGCGCGGACCTGGTGGTGTGGCTGGACCTGCCGCTGCGGGTGATCCTGCCGCGGCTGGTCCGGCGCAGCACGGCGCGGATCGTGCGCCGGTCCGAGCTGTGGAACGGCAACCGGGAGACGCTGAACGCGCTGTTCGGCCCGGATTCACTGCTCACCTGGGCCTATCACGCGCACCGTCGGCACCGTGCCGAGTACCCGGACCGGCTGGAGCGCAACGGCGTGCCGTGGGTGCGGCTGCGATCGGCCGCCGAGGTGGGGAGGTGGCTCGCCGAGTTCAGCGCGGCACGCCACTGAACGGGACCTGCCACTGCACGCCCCGTCGCCGAACGGACCCGTCGCTGCGCGGCACACCGCTGAACGGACCTGCCACTGAACGGACTTGCCGCTGGGCCGGACCCGCCACTACGCCGAACCCGTCACTGGGCCGAACCCGCCACTCGGCCGAACCCGTCACTGGGCCGAACCCGCCACTCGGCCGAACCCGTCACTGGGCCGAACCCGCCACTCGGCCGAACCCGTCACTGGACGAACCTGCCACTGGGCGGACCTGCCACTGCACGGACCCGTCAGGGCCGGCGTCGGAGCGCGATCTCGGTGCCGGCCGCCGCCGACCGCACCAGCGCTTCGCCGACCCGCGCCGTGCGGGCCGAATGGGCCGGCGACACCAGCGGCGTGACCTTCTCCCGGACCGCCTCGGCGAACGCGGCGGCCTGGTGCTCGTAGGCGTCCGCGGCGGGCACGACCTCGTCGCGCACGCCGTCCAGCGTGACCACCGTGATCAGCCCTTCCTCGTCAGGGCTGGTCCACGCGTTGCGCACGGAGATCGAGCCGCGCGTGCCCTGGAACTCGTAGGCGGCGCGCGGCCCGTACTGGAGGCTGTAGTCCAGCACCGCCCAGCGGCCGTCGCCGAAGTCCAGCGTGGCCACCGCGCTCAGGTCGACCTCACGCGAGTGGAACGTGGCGCGCACCCGGAGCGGGTCGGTGTCGAACGCCCACAGCGGCACGTCGAACGCGTAGCAGCCGACGTCCCAGGTGGCGCCGCCGCCCAGCGCCGGGTCGAACCGGATGTTGCCCTCGGTGGCGGTCGGGTAGGCGAACGCGGACCGCACCACCCGCAGGTCACCGATCTCACCGGACGCCAGGAGTTCGGCGGCACGCAGCTGCTGGGGGTGGAAGCGGTACATGTACGCCTCCATGACCACGAGGTCGGCCGCGGACCGCTCGATCCTCACGCAGTCCTCTTCGGACAGCGCCATCGGCTTCTCGACCAGCACGTGCTTGCCCGCGTCCAGGGAGCGCAGCGTCCACGGCACGTGCTGCGTGTTGGGCAGCGCGATGTACACGGCTTCGACGTCGGGATCGGCGAGCAGCGCGTCGTAGCCGTCGTGCACCCGTGCCCCGAACGGCCGCGCCACCTCGGCAGCCGCCGCGTGCCGACCGGGACGGGAGGCGACGGCGGCGACGACGTTCCCGGGCGTCCGGTGGATCGCCGGCAGGACCCGGCCGCTGATGTGGGCGGTGGCTCCGAGGACACCCCAACGCAGTGGCTTCACAACGAGACCTTAATCGCTTAACCCCGTGAGTCCTACGTTCAGAACGCGTGAGTCCTACGTTCGGAACCCCCGTGTCCTACGTTCGGAACCCCCGAATTCAACGCTCGGAACGCCGGGACCCCACGGCGACGAACGCCCGGACCTCACCGCCCGGAACACCGGACCTCATCGCCCGGAACGCGCGGACCACATCGTGGGCGGACCCCTCACCGAGCGGTTCAGGGGCGATCAGCGAGACTTGGGGGTATGAACGACGAGCCCGACGACCGGACCAGCTTCGCCGACCTCGGGTTGCGCCCCGAACTCCTCCGGGCGCTCACCGGCCTCGGCTACGAGGAGCCCACCCCCATCCAACGCGAGGCGATCCCGCCGCTGACCGAAGGCCGTGACCTGCTCGGACAGGCCGCCACCGGCACCGGCAAGACCGCCGCGTTCGCGCTGCCCGTGTTGGAGCGCATGGCCAACGCCGACCGGAACCGGCGGGCGCCGTTCGCGCTCGTGCTGGTGCCGACCCGCGAGCTGGCGGTGCAGGTCTCCGAAGCGGTGCACCGGTACGGCCGGGAGCTGGGCGCACGGGTGCTGCCGATCTACGGCGGCCAGCCCATCGGGCGGCAGCTGCGGGTGCTGGAGCAGGGCGTGGACGTCGTGGTGGCCACGCCGGGCCGCGCGGTGGACCACCTCAGCCGCGGCACGTTGAAGCTGGAGCAGCTGGAAGTCGTCGTGCTGGACGAGGCCGACGAGATGCTGGACATGGGCTTCGCCGAGGACCTGGACACGATCCTGGCCGAGACGCCGTCCGAACGGCAGACCGTGCTGTTCTCCGCGACCATGCCGGGACGCATCGACCGCCTGGCCCGCCAGCACCTGTCCGACCCGGTGCGCATCACCATCGGCCGCGAGCAGGCCGAGCCGGGCGAGGCGCCGAAGGTGCGGCAGAGCGCGTACGTCGTGCCGCGCGCGCACAAGCCCGCCGCGCTGGGCCGCGTCCTGGACGTCGAAGCGCCGACGGCGGCGATCGTGTTCTGCCGCACGCGTGACGAGGTCGATCAGCTCACCGAGACGCTGAACGGGCGCGGCTACCGGGCGGAGTCGCTGCACGGCGGCATCAGCCAGGAGCAGCGCGACCGGGTGATGACCCGGCTCCGCAACGGCACCGCGGACCTGCTGGTGGCCACGGACGTGGCGGCACGCGGGTTGGACATCGAGCAGCTGACGCACGTCGTCAACTACAACGTGCCGTCCGCGCCGGAGTCGTACGTGCACCGCATCGGCCGGATCGGGCGGGCGGGCCGCGAGGGCGTGGCCATCACGCTGGCCGAGCCGCGCGAGCACGGCATGCTGAAGACGATCGAGCGCGTCACCAAGCAGCGCATCCACATGGAGAAGGTCCCGACGATCGCCGACCTGCGGGCGCGCAAGTTGGAGCTGACCAGGGCCGCGCTGCACGAGAGCCTGCTGGAGGACGACCTGGAGAGCTTCCGGGTCGTGGTGGAGACGCTGACCGACGAGTTCGATGTGATGGAGGTGGCGCTCGCGGCGGTCAAGCTCGCGCACGAGGCCTCCGGCGCGGCGGCCGACGAGGAGGAGATCCCGGAGTACGTGCCGCGGTCGGGGCCGTCCGGTGACCGCCGCGGTCGCGAGGGCGGCGGCGAACGCCGTGAGCCGCGCAAGCCGCGCCGCCCGTCCGCGGGCATGACGAGGCTGTTCGTCGGCGCGGGCCGCAGCTCGGGCATCCGGCCGCAGGACCTGGTCGGCGCGATCGCGGGTGAGGCGAGGCTGAACGGCCGGGAGATCGGCGCGATCGAGATCGCCGACCGGTTCTCGCTGGTGGAGGTGCCGGACTCGGCGGCCCAGCAGGTCATCGCGTCACTGCGGGGCGCCACCATCAAGGGCCGCAAGGTGACCGTGCGACGGGAGCGCGACGACCCGGCACGCTGACCGGCGGGGCACGTCGCGCGAGGGGTGCACGCGCGGCCGGGGGTGACGTTCAGCCGACTGGCTGGACCGGGTGGTTGACGGGCGCGGACAGGTCCACGCCCCGCCACGGAGCACGCCTGGCCTCGACCTCCTCGCCCCAGTGCCGCACGCCGGTCCAGCCGGGGTCGCCGGTCGCGCAGAAGTCCACCCAGGCTTGCAGCATGCGGCGGGACAGCGCGCGCTCGTCGTCCCCGGCGGGTCCACCGAGCAGGAAGTCCGCACCACCCAGGTTGCCGAACGAGAACGGCACGTCGGCGGTGTGCCAGGCGGGCGGTCGGGTGAACCGGGCCAGGAACGCCACACCGTGCGCCTCGGCCAGTCGGGCGGTGGGCTCGCCGAACACGAAGTCGCCGGCGAGCCGCACCCGTGCGTCCTCGAAGTGCTCGTAAGCGGCCACGACGTGGTCCGGGATGCCCCAAGCGCGGCCGAACTCCTGGAGCCCGGGCGGCCGGAACGTGCCGACCGCCGAGAACAGCAGGTACTCGACGTCGGTGTGGCACAGCAGGGCGTCGACGTCCGGGCGCAACGCGGGCAGCCCGTCGGCCACCGGTCCGAACAGCACCGGGTCGTACGCCAACGGCCCGGTGCGCTGGGCCGCGGCGAGCGCGTCCGCCGAGGTCACCGCCGACTCGGGCGTGGTGGTGTCGATCCACTCGGCGACCCGCCGCGCGAACCCGGGCGTGTAGAACCGGTTGGGCACGCTGTGCGCGATCACCCGCCGCACGGGCTCCCACGAGGCGAGGAACAACGCCGATCCGGCCCCCGCCGACTGGCCGCCGACGGTGATGAGGTCCGGGTCGCCGCCGAACACGGCGATGTTCTCCCGCACCCACCGCAGCGCAGCCCGCTGGTCGAGCAGGCCACGGTTGTCCGGCTGCCCCGGCACGTGCCCGAAGCCCTCGAACCCCAGCCGGTAGTTGCACGTCACCACGACCAATCCGGCACGGGCCAGAGCGGCGCCGTCGTAGTCGGGCTGGGCCGACGAGCCGAACGCGTAGGCGCCGCCGTGCACGTAGAACAGCACCGGCCACGGGCCGTCCGAAGTGGACGGTGTCCAGACGTTGAGGCTCAGCACGTCCTCGTCGCCCGGCCGCCACACCGGCGCGCCGGGCAGCCTCGCGGACTGCGGCGCGATCGGCCCGAACTCCAGGCAGTCGCCCTCGGCGTGCACGGGGACGGGCGCGGCGAACCGGCGCGGACCGAACGGCGGCTCCGCGTACCGGACGCCCAGGAACGCGTCCACCTCGGCGTCGATCGCCCTGCCCCGGAACCGCCCACGTCGTGTCATCGGCGTCTACCCTGCCAGGATGGGTGATCCGCTGAACGCACGGGAGGACGCCGCCGAGGCGTTGGGGATGGTGGCGCGGGCCGCTGGGCCGTACCTCGACGCGTTGCCGCACCTGCCGGTGCGCGACGTGACGCACGCCCACCTGCTCGAGGACCTGGACGGGCCGCTGCCGGAGGCCGGTGACGGCACGATCGCCGCGGTCGCGGACCTGCTGCGCATCGGCACGCGGGCGGCGACGCACTCGTCCGGGCCGCGGTTCTTCCACTACGTGGTCGGCGGCGCGACACCGGCGGCGCAGGCGGCGGACTGGGTGACGTCCCTGCTGGACCAGGCCGCGGGCCTGTGGCAGGCGTCGCCGTTCGCCGCGCAGGCCGAGACGGTGGTGCTGCGATGGCTGAAGGAGATGTTCGGGCTGCCCGCGTCGCACGGCGGTGTGCTGACGCCGAGCGCGACGTTCGCGAACCTCACCGGGTTGGCGTGCGCGCGGTTCTGGTGGGCCGAGCGGCACGGCGTGGACGTGACGGCGGACGGCCTGGTGGGTCTGCCGCGGATGCCGGTGTTCTCCAGCGGGTACGTGCACCCGAGCAGCCGGAAGGCGCTGCAGACGCTGGGCCTCGGGCGTGACGGCGTCCGGACGTTGACCCGTGACGACGCGGGCAGGCTGGACGTGGAGGCGCTGGACCGGGAGTTGGCGTCCTCGGGGCCGGCGGTGCTGATCGGCAACGCGGGCGAGGTCAACGGCGGCGACTTCGACCCGATCGACGAGCTGGCCGACCTGGCGGAGCGGCACGGCGCGTGGCTGCACGTGGACGGCGCGTTCGGCCTGTTCGCCGCCCTCTCCCCCCGCACCGCGGACCTGGTGCGCGGCGTGGAGCGGGCCGATTCGGTGGCCGCCGACGGGCACAAGTGGCTCAACGTGCCGTACGAGAGCGGTGTCGCGTTCGTCAAGGACCGGTCGTTCCTGGGCCGGGCGTTCGGCGGCTGGAACGCCCCTTACCTGCCGGAACCGGACGACGAGTTCGTCAACTACAACAACTTGGGGCCGGAGTCGTCACGGCGGGCGCGGGCGATCCCGATGTGGGCGACGCTGCGCGCGTACGGCCGCGAGGGCCACCGGGCGATGGTGGAACGCCACCAGGACCTGGCGCTGCGCCTGGGCCGCCGGATCGCGGAGGCGCCGGACCTGGAACTGCTGGCCCCGATCACCGTGTTCATCGTCTGCTTCCGCTTCCGGCCGCCGGGCGTGCCCGCCGAAGCCGTCGACGACCTCAACCGCCGGATCGGCGAGGAGTTGATCGAGGACGGCCGGGTGTTCGCGGGCACCACCGTGTACCGGGGCATGGTCGCGCTGCGGCCGGCGATCGTGAACTGGCGGACCACCGACGAGGACGTCGACCTGCTGGCCTCCGTGGTCCGCGAGATCGGCGCCCGGCTGCTCCGGGGCTGACCGACGAGGTCGGCGGGCGCCCGGCCAGTACCATCGGCGGCGTGCGGAACTCGATCACCGATGTGGCAGGTGTGCTGGTCGGGCACGCCACGCGGATCGGTGGCGGTGCGTTGACCGGCACCACGGCCGTGCTCTTCCCGCCCGGCACGCTGTCCACTGTGGACGTTCGCGGTGGTGCTCCGGCGACGCGGGACACGGCCGCGCTGGACGCCCGCTACGGCGGCCGTGAGGTGCGCGGCATCGTGCTGACCGGTGGCAGCGCCTACGGGCTGGCGGCGGCGGACGGTGCCGCTCGGGAGCTGGGGTCGTTCGTGCCCGCCGCCGCGCTGTTCGACCTCGGCCGCGGCGGTGACTTCCACGCCTTCCCCGGGCCGGACGAGGGCGCGGAGGCGGTGCGGAACGCGGGCGTCGAGGTCGCGCAGGGCAACGTCGGCGCGGGCATGGGCGCGCTGAACGCCACGCTGAAAGGCGGGCTGGGCACGGCGAGCACCACGCTGCCCGGCGGCGTGGTCGTCGGCGCGATCGCGGCCCTGAACGCGGTCGGCCCCTCCGTCGACGTCGACACCGGCCTGCCGTTCGCCACCCACCTCGGCGGGCCGGGCGAGTTCCCCGCCTACCAGGGGGACGACCTCGAAGCCGCCCGGATCGCCGGCCACGCCCAGCCGTTCAACACGGTCATCGGCGTGGTGGCGACGAACGCCCGCCTGCCGCACCTGTTCGGCCTGGCCACCGCCGCTCAGGACGGCCTGGCGCTCGCCGTCCGCCCGGCGCACGGCCTCACCGACGGCGACACGGTCTTCGCCGCCTCGACCGGCACACACGACGCAGGCACCCCCGATGCAGGCGCGCTCGCCGCCGACCCGGACCAAGTGCTCGCGGCGGCACGGGAAGTGTTCGCGCGGGCGCTGGTGCACGGCCTGCTCCGCGCCGAGTCCGTCACCACGCCGTGGGGCCACCTGGCGGCCTACCGCGAGCTGTACCCACGCACCGCAGCCACGTACCTGAGGACCTGACCATGCACGCGATGCAGTACGAGATCACCCTGCCCGCCGACTACGACATGGACGTCATCCGCACCAGGGTCGCCACCCGCGGCTCGGCGTTGGACGCCTTCCCGGGGCTGGGTCTCAAGGCGTACTGCGTGCGGGAACGCGGGGTCGACGGTTCGCCGGTGAACCAGTACGCCCCGTTCTACCTCTGGCGCACCGCCGAGGGCATGAACAGCTTCCTGTGGGGGCCGGGCTTCCGCGGCCTGAGCGGGGACTTCGGTCGGCCGGTGGTGCAGCACTGGGCGGGTCTGGCGTTCGAGCGGGGCGCCGCCGCCACGGCCACCGCCGCCTCCAAGCGCACCTGGCACCTCCCCGCCGACGCCGACCCCGCCGAGGCGATCGACCGGGCGTTGGCCGACCTGGAGCGGCGCAAGGACCACCCCGAGGTGCACGCCACCGCGCTGGCGATCGACCCGAGGCACTGGGAGCTGCTGCACTTCACGGTGTGGAGCACGCCGGAGGCCGCACCCGAGGACGAGGTGCGCTACCGCGTGCCGCACCTGTCGCGGCCCGAGCTGGACGACCTCACCGCGGGCCGGCACTGGTAGGCCGCGACCGGCCCACCCCGGGGTTGCGGGCGCGTTCGCCGTACGGCACGGCCGTGTAGCCGACGAGGTCGAGCACGCCGCCGCTGGTGCGGTCCACTTCGCGGGCGAACCCGAGGATGCCCGAGTCGGCGCGGTCCATCAGCCACGCCAGCAGCACGACCACCACGTCGGCGAGCAGACCCACCTGGAACGGCATGTCCTCGCGCTTGCCGGCGGTCACCGCGCTGGCGAAGTCGGTCATGCCGCGTTCGGTGAGCTCCAGCGGCCCGGTCTCGATCGCCCGCTTCATCGAGTCCACCACCAGCGGCAGCACCGACGCCCACACCTCGCGCGGCGCGACCTCGCAGATCAGGCCACCGCACAGGGCGGCCGTCCACAGCGCCTCCGGGTCGGCCGCGCGGACCGCGCCGACGGCGAGGTGCGGCAGCAGTTCCGCGCCGCGCTCCCAGGCGCCGGTCGCGACCAGCTTCTCCACCGCGTGCCGGTAGTGCCCCAACGCCGTGGCGTGCTCGCCGCGCGCGCTGAGCACGCCGCCCAGGTCGTCGTGGAACGACGCCACCTCGGCCGCCGCACCCACCTGCTCCGCGCGGGCCAGGCCGACGGTGGCGTAGTGCTGCGCGGTCTCCAGGTCGCCCCGGACGCGGTGGCACTCGCCGAGCCGGCGCAACGCGGCCAGCTCCTGCCGGTCGTCGCCCAGCTCGCGGAACAGCTCCACCGCACGTGATCCGGCGTCGATCGCGCCGGCCAGGTCGCCGTGCTCGCGGTACCGGTCGCACTCGAGGAGCGCGAACGCCGCCTGCCGGACGCGATCACCCAGTTCCTCGGCAAGATCGTGGCCCTCGATGGCGTAGCGGAGGGCGGTCCCGGTGTCCGCTTCGCCCAGCTCGTCGAGCACGGTGATCGAGTCCAGCAGCCCGGGTCTGTCCCCGCGGGCGCGGTGCTCGTCGTGCGCCAGCCGAGCCGCCTGGCCGGCCTCGTCCGTTCTGCCTTCTCGCATCAGCAGCCTCGCCATCCGCAGCAGGACGTCCGCTCGGTCGCGGCACGCGTCGCCCAGGCCCACACACCGTTCGAAGTCCGCCAACGCCGCCGGGTATTCCCCGCGGCGCTCGGACCGGGACGCGGTGAGCGCGAACCTGGTCGCCCAGAGGGGTTCCACCTCGTTGTCCGGCAGGCCGAGTCCGGGCAGCAGGGCGTCGATCCGCTCGACCAGGTCGGCGGCGACCCAGTCGTCGTCCTCCAGCGCCAGCTCGGCCAGCAGCACGCCGGCGAACGACGGGGTGTCGGTCGCGTCACCCGTCTCGGCGATCCGGCGCAGCGCCGAGATCTCCCGGTGCAGCACGGAGGACAGCGGGCCGGTGCGGCGGCGCGCGGCGGCGGCCAGCAGCTCGCAGCCGGTGAGCGCCGCCTCCGCGTGGGTGGTGGACCGGTCGCGCCACTCGTCCAGCCTGCCGTTCACGGTGCCCGCGTACAGGTAGGACCGTTCGATGCCGCCGGGCGTGCCGGTGTTGACGATGGCGCGCGCGGCGGGCGTCTCCTCGGCGGTGAGCCGCCGCACGACGGTTCGGGCGAACCCGGCGGCCAGGTTCGCCGGGATGGTCCACAGCGTGCCGATGTAGCCGCGCGCGCCGGCCCGCACGAACTCGCGGCCCAGGTCCGTCCAGGACCGGCAGGAGTTGTTGAACACGATCGGCCGGTTCCGCAGGGTCACCGGGACGTCCCCGTCCGGCAGCCCCCGCCCGCCCAGCACGATGGCGTCGTCGGCGTCGTGGACGTTGAAGAACACCACTTCGACCGGCAGGTCGGCGACCAGGTCACGCAGGTCGTCGGGTGACGCGTCGGTCAGCACGATCGGGTGGGTGTGGTGGCCCAGCGACGCGGTGCTCTCCGGGACCTCCAGGAACGTGCCGGAGTCGAGCACCAGGCTGAACGCGCCGGGCTCCCGCGCCACGCCCGCGCGGTGCAGTTCGGTGAGCACGACCAGCGTCGGGTCCGCCACGACGTGCCCGATCGGCTTGCGCGCCCAGTTCACGGTCTCGGTGTGCACGAACGGGTAGGGCAGACCGGTGGTGAACGCCGTCAGCGCCCGGTCGCCGACGGCCTCGACCGCCTCGGCGGGCACCTGCGCGGTCACCACGGCCTCGACCGCCGCGTACGGGTCGTGGCCGCCGGAGGACAGGTACCGCCACAGGGCCTCCACGAACCCGATGCCCTTGACCGCGTCCCCGATCGCGCCCGCCGCCGCGGTGACCCGGTCCTGCTCCTCGGCCACCACCGTGCGCACCTCGGCCAGGTCCGGCTTCGGCGTGACGACCAGCCGGGCGCCGCGGTGGTGCGCGTAGACGGCGGCCACCAGGTCGTCCGCCTCGCCGGTGCGCTCGACCAGGACGGCCTCGTCGCCGTCGGCCGGGTTGTGCTCGGCGAACGGCACGGGCGGGGCGTCGTCGTCCACGCGCAGCGCCGCCCCGGTGCGCAGGGCGGTGAACAGCGCGGCGACGAAGTCCGCGTCCGGCGCGACGTCGAGGGTGCGTTCCGGCTCGCCGCCGCCGCGCAGCAGCTCCCACGCCTTGCCGGTCAGGCCGACGGGGTCGTCGCAGGTCAGGTGCAGGCGTTCGGGCAGGTCGGGGAACAGCTCGGAGACGGCGCCGTCGGGTCCGGCGACGTTGGGTCCGAGGTCGGGTTCGAGGTCGGGTTCGGCGAGGAACACCACCCGCCGCACGCCCATCGCGTCGAGGAGGTCGGTGACCAGCTCGTCGTGCCGGTGCGACGAGGCGTCCCCCGCCCGGAGCGTGACGACGGGGGTGACCCGGTCCGCCGGCAGGCACGACACCACGACCGCGGCCTCCCGCACCTGGTCCGGGCGGCACACCACGACCGTGTCACCGACGTCGAACACCGGCTCGCTGGTCACCGTGACGTCCAGCTCCGACACGCCCTCGGGCAGCTCCACGGACACGCCGCCGTCCTCCACCTCGCACGGCACCGAGCCGGACACCACCAGCGTCACCGAGCCGGGCAGGGCGAACGACACCCCGTCGCCGGTCCGGGTGGCGGGCGCGTCGACGGCGAGCCGCCAGCGGGCGGGCGCGGGCAGGTCGAACCGCTGCCGCAGCGACGCGCGCACGTGCCCGTCGCGGGTCTCGTCGACGAACAGGTCGCGGGCTCCCGCCTCGGCGGTCAGCTCCTCGACCGCGTCGACCGGCGGTTTGCGGTGCACGTCGAGCAGGACGGCACGCAGCAACCCCGCCTCGAAGCGGAATCGAACTCCGTGCGGGGCACCGAGGTCCACAGTCTCACGACCCTTGCAACCGGATGGTCCACCGTGTCGGTGGTGGCGGGCCAGAAACTACGCCACCGACGGCCTGACCTGTAGGAGATCCGGCGGGGATGCGCGGTTGTTACACGCCGGGCCGTTCCGACCGGGCCGCCGGGGTCCACGGTGAGCGGCGGTGCCTGCCCGCGGACTGCACCTGGTCGCGGCCGAGCCGCTTGGCGTCGTACAGCGCCGCGTCGGCCGCCGCGAGCAGGCCTTCCACGGTGTCCTCGTCGACCTCGGGCCACACCGCGATGCCGATGCTGACCGTCAGACCGGCGACCGTCCCGCCGTTGCCGTCGTCCACGAGGACCCGGTGGACCTCCGAGCGCATCCGCTCGGCGATCGCCACCGCCTCCTCGTGCTCCACGCCGGGCAGCAGCACGGCGAACTCCTCGCCGCCGAACCGGCCCACCGCGTCACCGCGCCGGACCGCGCACTCCAGCGCCGCCGCGATGCGCCTGAGCACCAGGTCGCCGGTCTGGTGGCCGTGCGTGTCGTTGATGTCCTTGAAGTGGTCGACGTCGATCATGAACAGGCCGACCCGCGCGCCGGGCGGCTGCTGACGGGTGCGCTGCAGTTCCAGCATGGCCTGGAGGTGCCACGCCTCGGCGTTGAGCAGTCCTGTCTTGGTGTCGGTGCGGGCGGCCAATTCCAGCTGGTGGATGAGCACGGTGCGGTGCAGGGCGACGGCCGCGACGACCATCGGCACCGCGAACCCGGGCCACCACGCCACGGCGAGGGCGACGAACCCGCCCATCACGAGCTGACCGGCTTCGAGCAGGTTGTCCGCGCCGCTGCCGATGGCGTCCTTCACCGAGCGGGGCCGGACCGTCAGCAGGATCACGGCGGCGACCAGGGCGGTGTTGACGAGCCACTGCGCGGTGCCCGCGCCGACCAGTCCGACCAGGTCGAGCGGCCCGTCGGGCTGCCCGGTGCGCAGGTGCTCGCGCAGCCCGGTGATGCCCGCCACGGTGCTCGCGGCGAGCGTGGCCAGCACCATCATGGCCGTGGTGAACACGCACCGGTGCGGCGGGCGGGACGCGTCCCAGCGGCCGACGACCCACCAGCGGTGCGCGTACATGATCACGACGAGGGCGACGGCGAGGGTCGGCGGCAGCACCAGCGCGCCGGCCACGATCCAGATGCTGCACAGGTCGACGTGTGGCAGGTGGCTGTGGTCGCGGCGGATGCGCTCGATCCAGCGCGAGGAGTGCAGGTGCAGGGCGGCGCAGCCGAGGAGGACGGCGAACACGGTCCAGGAGTCGGCCGGCACGGGCCACGCGGTGGACGCGGCGATCGCGATCACGGCGAGAAGATCCACCGACAGCACGTACACCAAGGCCTGCCGGGGCAGGGACCATAGTGACCAGCGTCGATCGCCCGACGACGCCGAACGCTCTCTGCCCATGGTTCCTCACGGCCGTCTACACCGGACTGTCATCGTGCCCGGACGGAGGGTCACAGTATAGGTGACCTGCGCGGATGTCAGCCGCTACCGGGGTGACGGCAACCACTGGAGGTGATTGCGGTGCGCGACAAGATCTGGTGAAACCGCTGGTCAGGGCATCCGGACGAGGGAAGGGCGGAGGTGTGGTCATGCGCGACAAGATCTGGTGATCCCCCGTGGTGAGACCGAGTACCGACGGCGAGCCGTGCGGAAGGAGGTGTTCCGGCATGCGCGACAAGATCTGGTGAACCCCCGTGGTGACGAAGTGCGGACCGTGAGCCACGCCGAGGGAGGTGCGCCGCCATGCGCGACAAGATCTGGTGATGCCCGGCACGGGAGAAGAACGGTGCACGACGAGAACCCCGAGGGCCAGGCCGCGGCGAGACCCGACTCCCGCGGCCGGCGCGGTCAGCCGACGCGGCAGCCAGCCCGGTCGGCCAGCGCAGTCAGCCAGCGCAGTCAGCGCAGTCAGCCAGCCCGGTCGGCCAGCACAGGCGGCGCGCGGTCAGCCAGCCCCGATCAGGCGGCGCAGTCAGCCAGCACAGCCAGCCAGCCCGGTCAGCCAGCGCGGTCAGCCAGCGCAGCCAGCCAGCGGGGTCGACCTGGTCAGCCGACCCGGGTCCGGATCAGCCACAGGCACGCCGTCGCGGCGCCGACGCCGCTGAGCACGAGCGTCGCGCCGAGACCGACGCCCTGACCGAGCAGCCCGCCCACCAGCGCCCCGGCGGGCGCCGTGCCCCAGACCACGGTGCGGATGGTCGCGTTGACGCGCCCGTGCAGCGCGCCCGGCGTGGCCTCGTACCGCACCGGCACCTGGTGCACGTTGTAGACCTGGAGCGCGAACCACATCACCGCGACCGCCGTGAACGGCTCCACCACCACCAGCGCCTGCCCGCCGCCGGCGACGAGGATCGCGGCGACCATCGTGCGGCGGCGGCCCCACCGTTCGCCCAGCCGGGCGGCGACGAGGGCGCCCGCCAGCCCACCGACCGCCCCGACGGACAGCGTCAGCCCGGCCTGCGCCGCCGACATGCCCCGGTCCGACACCAGGTGCAGCAGGACGACGACGGTGAAGGCGTTGAACCAGAAGACGTGCGTCGCCGTGCACAGCGTGACCCGCCGCAGGGCGTGGTGCCCGAAGACGGCCCGGACGCCGTCCCACATCCCGCCGGTCGCCTGGGGCTGCTCCCCCACCTGCCGCAGCCGGACGAGCGTCACCGCCGCGACGAGGAACGTGGCCGCGTCGGCCAGCAGCGCACCGGCGGCCGTGATCACACCGACCAGCCACCCGCCCAGCGCGGGCCCGGCGATCTGCGCCGTGGCCTGACCGACCTCCACCGCGCCCTGCGCCCGGGTCAACTGCCCGCGCGGCACCACCATCGGCACCAGCGCCAACCCCGCGATGTCCCCGACCACGGCGAACGCCCCCGCCACGAACGCCACCGCGGCCAGCAACGGCACCGACAGCACCCCGACCGCAGCGGCGACCGGCACCGCCCCCAGCGCCACCGCCTGCCCGATCGCGCACACCGCCGCCACCGCCCGCCGAGGCCACCGGTCCACCCACAGCCCGGCCGGCAACCCGAACACCAGGTACGGCAACCGCCCGCACGCGGCGACCACCCCGATCGCCCACGGCCCGGCGCCCAGCGTGAACGCGGCGATCAGCGGCACCGCGATCACCGTCACCTGCGACCCGACGAGCGACACCGTGTGCCCGGCCCAGAGCAGCGCGAACGACGCGTTGCGCCACAGCGGGGTGTCCGGCACGCGTTCGTTCACCTGGTCAGTTCACCGCGTCAGTTCACCGCGTCAGTTCACCGCGTCAGTTCGCCGCGGCGGGTGCGACGCGGGACCAGGCGGTGGTGGCGGCGAGTGCCAGGACCGTGCCCGCGACGCCCGCCACGGCGATGGCGGCGCCCGCGGAACCGGTCACGGTGGCCAGCAGGCCGCCGGCGGCGACACCGATGCCCTGGGCGGCGACGAGCCCGCTGCGGGCGAAGCCCAACGCCTGCCCGCGCTGCTCGTCCGGCACCAGGCGCACGAACGTCGCTCCCGCCGTCACCTGGTAGGCGCTGAACACGCCGCTCACCGCGAGCAGCGCCACCGCGCCGACGAGGTCCGGCGCGAGCAGGTAGCCGACCAGCGGCAGCGCCGTGGCCACCGCCAGCAGTCCGAGCAGCCGCACCCGCAGCGACGTGGGCAGGAACCTCAGCAGCACGGTGCCCAGCACCATCCCGGCCGGGTCGGCGGCCAGCAGCAGGCCGACGCCCGCCGCGCCCGCGCCGACCTCCGCCGAGAACGGCGCGGCCAGCCCTTCCGGCACCACGGTGAACATCGCCAGCCACCCGAGCCCGACCAGCATCCGCAGCCGCTTGTCCCGCCACACCAGCGCCGCGCCGGCCCTGATCCGCACGTGCGCGGCGGGCACGAACGCGGGCGCCGGGCGGTGCCGCAGGCCGAACCGCAGCAGCAGCGCCGACAACGCGAACGTGACCCCGTCCGCCAACAGCGCCCCGGACGTCCCCAGCCACGCCACCACCAGGCCGCCGCCGACGAACCCCAGCAGCAACCCCGCCTGGTGCGTGATCAGGTGCACGGACTGCCCGGCCTCGTACCGGTCGCCCAGCACGGACGGCAGCAGCGCGCCCTGCGCGGCGGCGAACGGCGGCTCCGCGAGCTGCGCGACCACCAGCAACGCCGCGACCAGCGGCAACGGCACGCCCGGGATCGCCATCACGGCCAGCAGCACGGCCCGCACCGCGTCCGCGACCACCATCACGGTCCGCCTCGGGTACCGGTCGGCCAGCCCGGTCAGCAGGACGCCCGACACCAGCGCGGGCAGCATCGTCAACGCGTAGGTCAACGCGGTCCACGCCGCCGAGCCGGTGCGCTGGAACACCAGCACCGACAAAGCGACCCGGGCCAGCTGGTCCCCGACGGTGGACAGCACCGCCGCCGACCACAGCACCCGGAACTCCGGCACCGCGAACACCGCGCGGAACCCCGTGCCCCCGACCACCCTGATCCCCCGCTCCGACCGGCCGATCCGATGCCGGCAGATCCGACGCAGCCGATCCCGACGCAGCCGATCCCGACGCGACCGATGAGTTTCCGGGGCCGACCCGGTCACAAGTTGTGCGACGTGCGACCGGCACGTCACCGTACAAGCCCGGAGGGTGACGATGAGTGGGGTTTCGGCGATGACGGTTGACTTCACGCGGGAAGCCGAGCGGTACCGGCACGAGCTGCGGGTGCACTGCTACCGGCTGCTCGGCTCGTTCGACGAGGCCGAAGACCTCGTGCAGGAGACCTTCCTCAAGGCGTGGCGGGCGCGGGACACGTTCGAGGGGCGGTCGTCGTTCCGGGCCTGGCTGTACCGGATCGCCACGAACGCGTGCCTCGACGTGATCAACCGCCGTCCTCCGCGGGCCACGACCGACGACATGCCGGCGGCGGACGTGCCGTGGCTCCAGCCGTTCCCCGATTCGCTGCTGGACGCCGAGCCGGACGTGGAGGTGGTGGCGCGGGAGACGATCGAGCTGGCGTTCCTGGCCGCGGTGCAGCACCTGCCGGCGAGGCAGCGGGCGGTGCTGGTGCTGCGGGACGTGCTGGGCTGGCCGGCGAGCGAGACGGCGGCGTTGCTGCAGGAGACGGTGCCGGCGGTGAACAGCGCGCTGCAACGCGCCCGCGTCACCATGCGCAAGCACCTGCCGGAACGGCGTGCGGACTGGTCGGGTGAGCCGAACCCGCGGGAGAAGGCGGTGGTGCGGAGGCTGGTCGAGGCCACCGAGAGCTGTGACCTGGAGCGGATGGCCGCCGTGTTGCGGGAGGACGTCACGTGGACCATGCCGCCGCAGCCCGAGTGGCTCCGCGGCCGGGACGAGCTGATCGGGTCGTGGGCGTCGGTCATGGTCGGCCCGGACGCGTTCGGCGAGTGGAAGGTCGTGGAGACCAGGGCGAACCGGCAGCCGGCGCTGGCGTGCTACGCCCGCAAGCCCGGCGAGGAGTTCTTCAAGCCGGTGGCGCTGGACGTGCTGCGCGTGGAGGACGACGTGATCGCCCAGGTCATCACGTTCGGCCCGGACCGGTTCCCGCTCTTCGGCCTGCCCGCGACGCTGTGAACTTCGACGTCCGCGTGGTCACGGTGGCGGGCTCCCTCCCCTACGACCCCGCCGAGTGGCGGGACGCGTTGGTGATCGTCCTCAGCGGCGTGCTCGACCTGGACGGCGAGCTGTTCCCGGGAGGATCGGTGCTGGCCCTTGCCGGACCGACTCCTGCCGGGCCGACCCTTGCCGGGCCGGCACCTGCTGAGCCGACTCCTGCTGGGCCGGCTCCGGTCCGACTGCCGCTGGAAGTCCTGCGACAGCACGGCGGGCAGCCCGCCGTGCTGCTCGCGGTGACCCGGTCAGCTCCCGGTGAGCACGCCGCGGGCGAAGGCGACGAGTTCGGCGGGCGCCGTCTCGGGGGACCCGCTCCCGTAGGGCGGCCGGGGGTCGTACTCCAGGAAGAGCTGGGTGAACTCGGCCCGCTGGTCGTCCCAGATCAGACCGGTCAGGGTGAGCGCCATGTCGATCCCGGCGGACACCCCGGCGGCGGTGACCACGGACCCGTCGACCACCACCCGCTCGGTGCTGACGACCGCGCCGCGGGCGGCCAGCTCGTCGCGCAACGCCCAGTGCGTGGTCGCCGGACGGCCGTCGAGGATGCCCGCCTGCGCCAGCAGCGTCGACCCGGTGCACACCGACGTGGTCCAGGTCGCGGTCGGGTGCACCTCGCGCAGCCACGCCCCGACCACGCCGTCCGCCAGCACCTTGGCCCAGCCACGGGCGCCGGGCACCACGATCACGTCGGCCCGGTCCACCTCGGCGAACGTCGTCGTCGGCACGATCATCAGCCCGGCGTCGGTGCGCACCGGCTCGCGTGACTCGGCCACGAAGTGCGCGGTCACCTCCGGCTGGTGCCCCAGCACCTCGTACGGACCGATCAGGTCCAGCGCCGTCATGTCCGGGTAGAGCACGAAAGCCACGTCCATGGTTCCCCCTCGACTCATGCCGCACCGGTGGTGCGGAACCTGTGGCGGTAACCGCCCGGCGTCACGCCGAGCACCCGCAAGAAGGCCCGGCGCATCGTCTCCGCCGAACCGAAACCCGTGCGTCGGGCGACGACGTCCAACCCTTCGTCGCCCGACTCCAACAACCCGGCCGCCGCCTCGACCCGGACCCGCTCGACGTACCGGGCGGGCGGCACGCCGACCCTGCGCGGGAACACCCGCGCGAAGTGCCTGGGGCTCATCGCGGCGCGGCGGGCCATCTCCTCGACCGTCCAACCCGCCGACGGGTCGTCGGCGATCGCGTCGAGCACGGCCCGCAGCCCCGGTTCCCGCACCGGCTGCACCCGTGACCGCACGCTGAACTGCGACTGGCCTCCGGGCCGTTGCAGGAACACCACCATCCAGCGCGCGACCAGCCGGGCCAGCGCGGCGTCGTGGTCGCGTTCCACCAGCGCCAACGCGAGGTCGATGCCCGCGGTGACACCGGCGGACGTGACCACCCGCCCGTCCTGCACGAAGATCGCGTCCGGCACCACCCGGACCGACGGGTGGTCGTCGGCGAGACGGTCGCAGTACGCCCAGTGCGTGGTGGCGCGGACGCCGTCGAGCAGCCCCGCCTCCGCGAGCACGAACGCGCCCGTGCACACGCTCGCGACCCGCCGCGAGCAGTCCGCCACGCGCCGCACGTGGCTCAGCAGCTCGGCGTCACGAGCCGCACCGGTGAACCCGAAGCCGCCGACCACCAGGACCGTGTCCACCCCTCCGGACACGTCCCGCAGGTCCTCGGCCTCCATCCGCAGCCCACCGGACACCTCGAACCCGCCGCCGACCGCCGCCAGCCGCACCCGGTACCCGTCCCCGCGCTCGCCCCGCGCGAAGGTGGCGCCGGCGAACACGTCCACCGGGCCCGCGATATCGGTCATGGTCGCCCCCGCATAGCCGACGACCAGCACCTCTCGTTCCACACCGTCCACCCTCTCCGCCTACCGCGGTGGCGGCAACGACCCACGACCCTCGATTCCTGCCACGCTACGTTCTGGTCCGTGCTGAGGATCGAGATCGACGGCGAGCCGCCGACCACCGACCGGCTCGCCACCGGCCTGCTGGCCAACTACGGGCACTTCACCGCCATGCAGGTGCGCGACCGCCGCACCAAAGGCCTCGACCTGCACCTTCGCCGCCTCGACGACGCCAACCGCGAGCTGTACGGCAAGGAACTACCCGGCGACCACGTCCGCGCCCTGATCTCCCACGCGCTCGGCGACGACGTCCGCGACGCGGCCGTGAGGGTCGTCGTGTTCGGCGTGGACACGCCCTCGGTGATGGTCGTCGTGGGCCCGCCCCACGATCCTCCGGCGACGCCGCGACGCCTGATGTCGGTGCCCTACACCCGTCCGCTGCCGCACGTGAAGCACATCGGCGGGTTCGGGCAGATCCACCACGGCAACCTCGCCGAGCGGGCCGGGTACGACGGCGCGCTGCTCACCGCCAACGGCGTGGTGGTGGAGGCCGCGATCGCGAACATCGCGTTCCTGGACGACGCCGGCGACGTGGTGTGGCCGCAGGCGGCGTGGCTGCACGGCATCACCATGCAACTGCTCGAACGGGAACTGCCGACCCGCCGGGAAGTGGTGCGGCTGACGGACTTCGGCCGGTACCGGGGCGCGTTCGCGACCAACTCGATCGGCGTGGTCGCGGTGTCGGGGATCGACGACGTCGAGTTCACCGTGGACGGTCCGGCCCTCGCAAGGGTGCAGGCCGCCTACGACGCGATCCCCGCCGACCCGTTCGATTGAGTAGATCCACCGATGTCCGCCGAGCCCGCCGCGCGGGACCGTGTGCCGATGATCGACTTACGGGTCCTCGTCCAGATCGCCGTGATGTGGCTCGTCATGGGGCTGTCCGCGATGGTCGTCGGCTGGCTGGTGCTGTTCGGGTTCTTCGTCAAGAGCGCCGCGCTGGTCGCGATCGGCATGATCGGCCCGTTCGCGGTGATCTTCCTGGTCGGCACGTTCACGCCCAAGGCGAGCCCGTTGACGGAGACCGCCGGGCGACGCGTCGGCTGGGCCGCACTCGTGACCCTGTCCGGTCTGGTCGGCGCGGTGTTCTACACGGAAGTGCTGGAGGCGAGCGAACCCGCCGAACCACCGACGTGGCTGGCCATCGCCGGGCTGGGCCTGCCGTTCGCGCTCGCCGCCGCCGTGCTGGCGCACGGGCTGGTGGTGCGGCTGATCGCGGTCGGCGTGACCGTCGCGGCGGTGGCGTTCGGCGTCTGGCTGCCCGGCACCATGCCGGCCGACGACGCCGCGTCCCGGGTCGCGCACGCGAACCTGCCCGGTGGCGTGCTGCTGATCGCCACGCCCGACGGCTACGACTTCCCCCGCCTGACCGTCGGCGACGACCGCGCCGCCCTGTCCTACGGCGCCGGCGGTCGCGACCGGCCGCTGCGCGCGTTCCCCAGCCTGACGATGGGGCGTGCGACGGGTGAGACGACCGAGCTGGTGTACCGGCGGGACCACGGCGACCACGTGTTCACGCGGCGGGTGGGCGACGTCGAGGTGACGGCCGAGGTGTCGGGCCAGGCGGACGTCGACGCCGCGCGCGAGTTCGTCCTCTCCGTCCGGCCCGCGACCGACGCCGAGGTGAAACGCCTCCTGCCACGGGCTCCCGGCCGGAACGACCGCGACGTGCTCGCCCGCTTCGCCCGCACGTGGAGCCGGCTAGCGGAGTAGGCCGGGCTCCGGGTAGTCCGTCCGGGGTAGTCCGATTGCGGGATAGTCCGAACCCCGAGCAAGCCTGCCGCCGGCCGGGTCAGACGGCCGGCGGCCGGTCCTCGTACGGCGTGGACAGGACCACCGTCGTCCTCGTCGACACGTTCGCGGACTCGCGGATGTGCCGGAGCAGCTCCTCCAACGCCGTCGGCGAGGCCACCCGGACGCGGACCAGGTACGAGGCGTCGCCGGCGACCGAGTAGCAGGCCTCGATCTGCGGCAGGTGCTCCAGCCGCTTGGGGTAGTCGTCCGGGGCGGCCGGGTCGATCGGGGTCAGCGAGATGAACGCGGTCAGCGGCAGGCCGATCTCGTCGCCGTCCAGCCGTGCCGCGTAACCGCGGACCACGCCGCGCTGCTCCAGCCGCCGAACCCGCTGGTGCACGGCCGAAACGCTCAGCCCCACCCGTTCGGCGAGATCGGTGAAGCTGCACCGGCCGTCGGCGGCCAGCTCGCGCAGGATCGCCCGGTCCGTGGGTTCCAGGTTTGGGTTCGCCAGGTTCGTCACGCGGGCAGCACCACCAGTTCGTGCGGCTGGTTGTTGACGCTCTCCACGCCGTCCGCGGTGGTCACCACGATGTCCTCGATGCGGGCGCCCCACCGGCCGGGGAGGTAGATGCCGGGTTCGACGCTGAACGCCATGCCCGGTTCCAGCGGCAGGTCGTTGCCGGCGACGATGTACGGCTCCTCGTGGACGTCCAGCCCGATGCCGTGGCCCGTGCGGTGGACGAAGAAGTCGCCGAACCCGGCGTCCGCGATGACCTCGCGCGCGGCGGCGTCGACCGCTTCGCACGTGACGCCCGGCCGGACCGCCTCGACCGCTGCGCGCTGCGCCGCCTGGAGGACCGCGTAGGTCTCCCACACGTCGGCGTCGCGCGGCTCGCCCAGGACGTAGGTGCGGGTGGAGTCGGAGTTGTAGCCCTCGGCCACCGGCCCGCCGATGTCGACCACGACCACGTCACCGGCTTCGATGACCCGGTCGGACACGTCGTGGTGCGGTGAGGCGCCGTTCGGGCCGGAGCCGACGATCACGAAATCGGCCGCCGTGTGGCCTTCCGCGACGATCGCGGCAGCGATGTCGGAGCCCACCTCGGCCTCCGTGCGCCCGGGTCGCAGCCACTCGGCCATCCGAGCGTGCACCCGGTCGATGGCGGCGCCCGCCTTGCGCAACGCCGCCACTTCCGCGGCGTCCTTGCGCATCCGCAGTTCCCGGAGGATCGGGCCGGCCAACACCTGGTCCGCGCCGACCACATCGCGCAAGCGGAGGGTGTGCAGGGCGGGCATCATGTCCGAGACGGCCGTGCGGGAGCCCTTCAACGCCTGCTTGACAAGGGCGTAGGGGTCTTCACCGTCGACCCAGGTGGCGACCTCGACGCCGAGGTCCCCGGTCGGGATGGCCGCGTAGCCGGGCTGCTCCAGCTTGGGCACCACCAGCACGGGCGATGCGCCGACCGGGAGGACCAGGCACGTCAGCCTCTCGAACGACGACCCACCGGCGCCGAGGAGGTAGCGCAGATCCGAACCGGGCGAGATCAACAACGCATCCACACCCGCGACGGACGCCGCGGCGGTGGCCCGATCAAGGCGCGCACGCAACGCATCCACGTCGACGGGCCCAACATGGGTCGACATATCGGCCAGCCTAGTGGTCAAACCCCCACCCAACACCACGCCACACACACCCCCACCCCGTCGCAACGACCTCCCTCCGGTGACACTTTCGGGTGATCATCACGACGACACCTAAGAAAACGCCGTTATACTCAACCTGAAACGTCGGTTGAAACAACGAGGCCCCGCCAACCACCCCCTGCACCCCAAGGCAGGCGAACGGCGACCGGCCCGCGGTGTCTCGTCCCGGCAGGCACACGACTGTCGGGTACTCCCCCGGCCGATGGCCGACCCGCACCGGTGCCCCGCCCGCCCAAGGCCCAGGCAATCCCAGACCCCGGGCAGCCCAAGACCTTCGCCAGTCCAAGACCCCGCCAGTCCAAGACCCCGCCAGTCAAAGACCTTCGACAGTCCGAGGCCCTCGATAGTCCAAGGCTCAGGCAGTCCATAGCCGGCAGTCCGAGACCCGGCAGTCCACGCTGCAGTCCACGCTTTGGCGGTCCGAGCTCGAAGGGACAAGCCGCGAGAGTCGAACGTCCCGGCTGTCGGTGATCCGGC
This sequence comes from Saccharothrix sp. NRRL B-16314, assembly GCF_000716595.1. Lineage (GTDB taxonomy): Bacteria > Actinomycetota > Actinomycetes > Mycobacteriales > Pseudonocardiaceae > Actinosynnema. The sequence goes on along the minus strand of NZ_JNXC01000022.1, from coordinate 190,909 downwards.
ACAGGTGGCCGCCGGTAGCCGCCCCACCAGTGGCCCGCCAGTGGCCCGCCAGCTGGCCCACCAGCGCTCCACCAGCGCTCTCGCAGTCCGTAGCCCGGCATGAGTCGCCCGGCATCGGCGGTCACCGGTATGTCGGTGGTCTCTGGCAAGCTGTCCAGGGTGAGCAACCCGCTGGTCCTGATGGACGCCGCCAGCCTGTACTTCCGGGCGTTCTACGCGCTGCCCGAGTCGATGACCGCACCGGACGGCACCCCGGTGAACGCCGTGCGGGGGTTCGTCGACACGATCGCCAGGGTCATCACCGACCGGAAGGCCGGCCGCCTGGTGGCGTGCCTGGACGCGGACTGGCGGCCGGAGTTCCGGGTCGCCGCGCTCCCGTCGTACAAGGCGCACCGCGTCGCCGAAGGCGCCGTCGACGGCGAAGAGGAAGTCCCGGACACCCTCACCCCGCAGGTGCCGATCATCCTCGACGTCCTCGACGCGGTCGGCATCGCCACCGCCGAGGCGGCCGGCTACGAAGCCGACGACGTGATCGGCACCCTCGCCGCTCGCGAGACCACCGATCCGGTCGAGGTGATCACCGGCGATCGTGACCTGTTCCAGGTCGTGCGCGAGGAGCCCACGCCGGTGCGCGTCCTGTACCTGGGGCGCGGGTGGGCGAAGGCTGAACTGCTGGGGCCTGAGGAGCTGGCGGCCAAGTACGCCCTTCCGGTGCACGACGCCGGTCGCGCGTACGCCGGGATGGCGGTGCTGCGCGGCGACCCGTCGGACGGCCTTCCCGGCGTGGCCGGGATCGGGGAGAAGACTGCGGCGAAGTTGATCAGCGAGTTCGGGTCGTTGCAGGCTGTGCTGGACGCGGTGCACGACGGACGCGACCGCAAGCTCACCACGCGGGCACGGACTGCGCTGCTCAACGCCCAGGACTACCTCGCCGTGGCACCGACCGTGGTGAACGTGGCGACCGACGCGGAGATCGTCATGGACCGCTCCGACGTGGTGCCCGCCGCGCCGGTCGACCCCGATCGGGTCGCCGAGCTGACCCGGCGTTGGGGGCTCGGCAGTTCGCTGCCCCGGCTCCTGGCCGCCATGGAACGCCGGGCACCGCAAGGCGGATAGCGACGAAGCCGCAGAGCGACGAAACGGCCGAGTGGTTCGAGCGGCCGAACGGGTCGAGCGGCGAAGCGGCGAAAGGGCGGAGCGAACGCAGGGTCGAGCGGCGGGCGCAGGGTCGAGCGGCGGGCGCAGCGCGCGGCGGAGTGGGTGGCTCAGTGGGTGCGTTGTCGCCGGTGCAGCGGAGTGGGTGCGGTGATGTCGGGAAGGGCTTGGTGGCGCTAGAAGTACGTGCCGCACCAGGGCGCTTCGGACACGGCGAACAGGGCGTCCGCACGGGCTAGTGCCGCAGGTTCCACCACGTCCAGCCGACGGGTTGCCGCCAGCGTCGAGAACGACACGTCACCCAGGTACGCCGACGCGAGCACGTCCACGTCCACGACCAGTTCCGCAGGCCCCTCGACGCGCGTCACGCCGTCCGCCGCGATCCGGTACGACCCCGAGTTCTCCGGCAGGTACACGTCCCGCACACCGATCACCACCGGCTCACCCTCGCGATACGTGCGGGCGGTCAGGGCGGCGGGCACGTCCAGCAACCTCAGCCACGTCTCGTCGAACTCGTCGGGGATGCGGCAAGCACGGGGATCGCCCAACAGCCACTGGACCGGCTCGTCCACGGGCCGCCCCACCGCCGACACCTCGCCCACCAGGTCGATCCCGAGCACGAACAGCCACAGGTCGGCCCACGCCTCCGCGTCCCGCGCCCACAGGTCCAGCACGCTCAGCCTGGTCTGCTTCCCCTGCCGTGGATCGTTCTCGCCCGGCTCCACCTTGAACGTCACATAGCCGTCGTACCCGGAAGCACCGGAAGTCCCGGAAGTCCCGGAAGTCCCGGAAGCACCAGAGGAACGGACCGCGGTCTTCACGTACTCCTCGGACCCGATCCGCGCGTTCACCGTCCACCACCCCGGCCACCGCGAGATCGTGCCCGCACGCCGCAACCCCAGCTCGTCGAACAACTCCCGGACGATCCGCTGCCCCTCCTCGCCCTCCACGAACCGCACCCGCCCCACCGGACGCGTCCGCGGCGCGGCTCGACGCCGGTCGATGTCCAGGTACCGGAACCGCGTCGCCGCCCCGTACCCGTAGCGCCCGTAGATCACCGTCTCCGACGCGCGCAACGACGACACCACGTCACCCGCCGACCGCATCGCACGCAACTGCGCCCGCTGCAACGCCGTCAGCACACCCCGACGCGTCCAGTCCGCCCGCACCCCGACCCGGCTCACCGCCGCGTGCTGCACGACCGCCCCACCGGGCACGGCGAGCCGCGACGAGAACGACTGGACGGTCCCGATCATCTCCCCGTCCGCGAACGCGCCCATCACACGACCTGGCTCGAACGACTCCCGCACCGCGGGCCACCGGTCGTCCGGCGCCGGCGGGTGGTGCAGCGTGCCACGGAACAGGGTGTGCGCGGCCCGGTGCTGGGAGTCGTCGTCCAGCACCCGGATGTCGTAGTCGGTCACCCCAGCATCCTGCCGGCGAGATCGCTCGCTTCGCTAACGAGTTTCCCCGCGAAACGCCAAGGCCGCCCCAACCGGTGAACGGTGGGGCGGCCTCGGGGCACCGACGACGCGGATCAGCCGGCGGGCTGGCCGACCTCGTACTCGCCGTCGTCCGTCTTCACCGTGATCTTGACCTTCTTGTCCTCGCCGCCGACCTTCACCGTGCACTCGAAGGTCGTGTTCGGCTTGACCTCCTGGTCCGCGGGGCAGGTCGCGCCCTCCACGTCCTTGATCTTGTAGTCGTCCTTCAGGATCCCGACGACGCCCTGCTGCACGGACGCGTTGTCGAAGACCTTCTTCGTGAACCAGCCCGGCGTGACGAACCCGAGCACGCCCACCGCCGCGACCAGGAGCACGACCACCGCGACGATGACCCACACCATCGTGTTGGACTTCTTCGGCGGCTGCTGCTGCCCGTACCCGGGCTGCCCGAACTGGCCCGGCTGCTGGCCGTACTGCCCCTGCTGCCCGAACTGACCGGCTTGCCCGTACTGACCTGCCTGCGCCGGCTGCCCGTACGGGTTCGACTGCGGGTTGTTCGGGTCGTACCCGGCCGGGTACTGCTGCGTGTACGGCTGCTGCTGTGGCTGCTGCCCCCACTGCTGCTGCTGCTGCGACGGGTCGGGCTGCCCGTACGGGTTGGGCTGCTGCGACGGGTCCGGCTGCCCGTAGGGGTTGGGCTGCTGAGCGGGGAAACCACCCGACGGCGTGCCGGGGAACCCACCACCACCGTAGGGCTGTTGTTGCTGGCCCCACTGCGGCTGCGGGTCGTTCCCTCCGGACGGTCCGTACGGACTGGTCATGCTCGGCCTCCGACGGTCGGTCTGGAAAACGGTCTCGAAACGGTCTGGCACTGCGCCGGGCCTGAAAGCGGTGTTCAAGCCTTGCGGGCGCGATCAAACCACAGCCATGCGGACGTTACCCACCCGCCCCGCAAAGCTTTGTCAAACGGTGGCCATCGCCACCACCCCACGGCGCAACGCGTCCACCGCCTTTCGGGCGGACGCACCCACCGGGTCACCGCCGCCGACCACGTCCCGGATCTGGTCCAGGAAGTCGATCACCTGCCGGCACCACCGGACGAAATCGCCCGCGCCCAGCTCAGCGCCGTTCTCCTCGGCCGCCGACAGCACCTTCTCCAACGACTCTCCGCGCGCCCACCGGTACACCGCCCACGCGAAACCCGGATCGGGCTGACGGGTCCGGTCGAGCCGGTGCCGGCGCTCGTCGTCCTCCAGCTCGGCCCACAGCCTGGCCGTCGCGGTCAACGCGTCCCCGACCTTCCCCGGTGGCAGCCGCGCCTCCAGCGGACCGTCCCGCCGCGCCTCGTACACCAGCGCCGACACCACGGCCGCCAACTCGGCCGGGTCGAGGTCACGCCACACGCCGTGCCGCAGGCACTCCGCCGCCAGCAGGTCCGACTCGCTGTATAGCCTCGTCAGCCGCTTGCCGTGCTCGGTGACCTCCTCGCCCGGCCCGTTCTCGTCCGCGTGCAGGTAGCCGCGTTCCCGCAGCAGACCGCGGATCCGGTCGAACTCCCGCGCCAACGAGTGCGTCGTCGCCGCGACCTTCCGCTCCACCTGCTCCGTCTCGGCCAGCAGCCGGTGGTACCGCTCACCCCACCGGGCGTGGTCCTCACGCTTCTCGCAGCCGTGGCACGGGTGCGCCCGCAACGCCCGCCGCAACGTCGCCAGCTCCGCGTCGTCGTCCGCCGTCGACCGGCGCTTCCGCATCGCCGGCGCCACGATCCCGGTGGCCCGCAACGACGCCGCCAAGTCACGCCGCGACTTCGGCGACCGCGTGTCCACCTGCTTCGGCAGCCGCATCTTGCCCAACACCTCGACCGGCATCGGGAAGTCCGCCGACGACAGCCGACCCGCCCACCGGTCCTCCGTCACCACGAACGGCCGGGCCTCGCCCAGCGGCTCCAACCCCGGGTCGATCACCACGGCCAGCCCCGACCGCCGCCCGGACGGCACCGCGATCACGTCGCCCTTGCGCAGCCGCTCCAACGACTGCGCCGCCTCGGCCCGCTTCGCCGACGTGTTCTGCCGCGCCAACGCCTTCTCCCGCTCGGCGACCCGGCGGCGCAGCGACGCGTACTCCGAGAAGTCACCCAGGTGGCACGTCATCGCCTCGGCGTAGCCCTCCAGCGCCTCCCGGTTCCGGTCGATGCGCCGGGCCAGTCCGACGACCGACCGGTCCGCCTGGAACTGCGCGAACGACTGCTCCAGGATGTCCCGCGCCGCCGCCGCGCCGAGCTGGTTGACCAGGTTGACGGCCATGTTGTAGCCGGGCCGGAACGACGACCGCAGCGGGTACGTGCGGGTGGACGCCAGGCCGCCGACCGCCTTCGGGTCGACGCCGGGCTGCCACACGACCACCGCGTGGCCCTCGACGTCGATGCCGCGACGCCCGGCCCGGCCGGTGAGCTGCGTGTACTCGCCCGGCGTCAGGTCGACGTGCGCCTCGCCGTTGTACTTGACCAGCTTCTCCAGCACCACGGTGCGCGCGGGCATGTTGATCCCCAGCGCCAGGGTCTCGGTGGCGAACACGACCTTCACCAGTCCGCGGACGAACAGCTCTTCCACGGTCTCCTTGAACGCGGGCAGCAGGCCGGCGTGGTGGCTGGCGATGCCGCGTTCCAGCGCTTCCCGCCACTCCCAGTAGCCCAGCACCATCAGGTCGCCCTGAGGCAGGTCCTTGGTCTTCTCCTCGATGACCTCGCGGATCTGCTCGACCTCGTCGTTGGAGTTGAGCCGCAGCCCCGCCCGCACGCACTGGAGGACCGCCGCGTCGCAGCCCGCCCGGCTGAACACGAAGTCGATCGCCGGCAGCAGGCCCGCGCCGTCCAGCCGCTGCACGATGTCGACCCGTGACGGCGGCTTGAACCCCGACCCGCGCGGCGGCCGGCCGCGCTGGTCCTTGTTGTTGCGGTTCCGGCTCCACGGCACGTGGTAGCGGGACAGGTCGTCGGTGTGGCGCAGTAGTTGCGGGTTGATCCGGGCGTGCCCGTCGGGCGCGTCGCCCGCGAACAGGTCCATCATCCGGCCGCCCGCCATCATGTGCTGCCACAGCGGCACGGGCCGGTGCTCGTCCACCACGACCGTCGTGTCGCCGCGGACCTCGACCAGCCACTCGCCGAACTCCTCGGCGTTGCTGACCGTCGCGGACAGGCCGACCAACCGCACCGACTCGGGCAGGTGCAGGATCACTTCCTCCCACACCGGGCCGCGGAACCGGTCGGCCAGGTAGTGGATCTCGTCCATGACGACGTAGGCGAGGCTCTTCAACGTGGAGGAGCCCGCGTAGAGCATGTTGCGCAGCACCTCGGTGGTCATCACGACGATCGGCGCGTCGCCGTTGACCGAGGTGTCGCCGGTGAGCAGGCCGACCTTCGCCGGGCCGTAGCGGGCGACGAGGTCGGCGTACTTCTGGTTCGACAGGGCCTTGATGGGGGTGGTGTAGAAGCACTTGCGGCCCTCGGACAGGGCCAGGTGCACGGCGAACTCGCCGACCACCGTCTTGCCGGCGCCGGTGGGCGCGCAGACGAGCACGCCGTGCCCGCCCTCCAGCGCCTCGCACGCGCGTTGCTGGAACGGGTCGAGCTCGAACGAGAGGACCCCGAGGAAATCGGTCAGCTTGGGCCAGGTGGAGCGGCGGCGGGAATCCGCGTACGCCTCGGCCGGGGACCGCGAAGTGCTTGACACCCGTCCAGGCTGTCACACGGGACCGACAAATTCGCTCCAGATAGTGGGCGGACCGCGGAACATCCTATTTAATCAACACTGAAGATATAAAGACCACAGAGGTCGACCATGGTGCAGACTCACGGTCGTGGAGGCGATTCCGTTGGCGGAGGGCGACCTCCGGTGGGTGTTCCCCGACCTCATCGACGTGGACCCGGTGCTCGACGTGCTGAGACTGGCCGCCGCGCGGGTCGAGCGGCTGTCCGGCCACCTGGGCATACCGGGCGCCGGCCTGGTGTTCGACCACCTTCCCGGCGTGCCCTACGCGGGCCTGTCCGCCCTCACCGAGATCGACGAGGTGGCGTTCCGCGTCCACGTGTCACCGCCGCGCGACCCGCACCGCCACGTGCTCGCCCTGCCGCCTCCGTGGCAGGTGGAGGGAGAGATCTCGGTCCGCTGCGACGCGATCCGGGACTGCGGCCGGCACGAGATCGAGACCGTCGAGTCGGCGCACGGGACACCGCTGGACGCGGCCGGCGGCGTGCTGACCGTGGCCGGGTGGCTGTACGAGCGGGGCACGAGCGAGCCGCACGCCTCGTGGCGCAGGCGGGACGTGCTCAGCCGACACCGCTGACGACCGTGAGCGCCCCCGGGACGCACGTGGTCGTCAACGGCACGCCGCTCATCCGCTCGCCGTCCGCGTACGCCACCCAGGACGTCCCGGACAGCCGCACGGACCGGGCCCGGAGGGTGCGCACCGCGGGGTGTTCGACGTGCCGTCCGGTGCGGAGCGTGGGCAGCATCCGCACCAGCGTGCGCCGCGGCGCGGCGGCCACCACGGTCAGGTCGAACAGGCCGTCGGCGGGCAGGGCGTCCGGGCACACCGGGATGCCGCCGCCGTAACTGGTCGTGTTGCCCACCGCGATCAGCAGGGCGTCCAGTTCGAGCGAGTCGTCCTCGGTCTCGACGACCAGCCGCTGGGGTCGGAGCGCGGCCAGTTCGGCCACGATCGCCAGGTCGTAGCGCCGGGGTCCGGCGGGCCAGCGCATCGAGTTGGCGCGCTCGTTGACGGCCGAGTCGAACCCGGCGCAGAGCACGGTGGCGAACCACGGGCCGTTCTCGATCCGGCCCAGGTCGAGGGTGCGGCGGCTGCCGTCGCGCAACGCGGTCACCACGTCGTCGACGGACCTGGCGCCGAGCGCGGTGGCCAGGTCGTTCCCGGTGCCTGCGGGCACCACGGCCAGCGCGGTGGACGACTGGGCGCACGCCTGCACCGCCAGGTGCGCGCCGCCGTCACCGCCGAGGACGACCAGCACGTCGACACCGTCGTCCACCGCTCGGCGTGCCACCTCCGCCGTGCCCTCCGCTGACGAGGCCACGTGCAGGTCGAGGCGGTCGACCACGTCGCGCAGGCGGGCGGCGACGGCGCCCGCGACCCGCCCGGCTCGGCCCTTGCCCGAGGTGGGGCACACCAGCAGGGCCGCCCGCGTTGACGTCGACATGGTCGGGAAGCCTACAAACACACCGCCCGATCAGGTGACCCCGATCAGGTGACACGAAGCAGGCGTCCGGCGGCGATCAGGTAACGCCGAGCAGGTGATGCAGGTCAGGTGGCGTCGTCGTAGCGGACCCGACCGGGTGGCTGTTGGCCCGCGTCCGGGGGCGTCGGCACCGGGTCCGGTGTGGGCAGCGGCTCCGGTTCCTCGGCGGCCGACGGCGTGTACTCGAACGGCGCGGCCTCGTCGTCGGACAGCTCGTCCAGGCCCTCCGCCTTGCGCCGGCGCTCGACCCGCCGGTCGTGGACGCGGGCGATCTGGATCGCCAGCTCGAACAGCAGCACGAGCGCGATGGCCAGCGCGACCATCGAGATCGGGTCGGTGCCCGGCGTCGCGACCGCGGCGAAGATGACCAGCGCGAACGTGATGCCGCGCCGCCATCGGCGCAGCTTGTCGTAGGTCAGGACGCCGACCTGGTTCAGCATCACCACGATCAGCGGCAGCTCGAAGCTCACGCCGAAGATCAGCAGCAGGGTGAGCACGAAGCTGATGTACTCGCCCGCCGTCAACGCGGTGATGAACTTCTCGTCACCGAAGCTGACCAGCACGGACAGGCCCTGCGGCACCACGTAGAACGCGAGCGCCGCGCCCGTCACGAACAGCACCGACGCGCAGGCCACGAAGACGACCGCGAAGCGGCGCTCCTTGGCGTAGAGGCCGGGCGCGATGAACCGCCACACCTGGTAGAGCCACAGCGGCGCGGTGATGGCCATGCCCGCGCCCGCGCCGACCTTCAGGCGGATCATGAAGATCTCGAACGGCTGGGTCTGGAGCAGTTGGCAGCCCTCGCCGCCCTGCGTGAGCCGCTGGCCGACCGGGATGCCGCAGTAGGGGGCGATCACGATGTCGCCGAGGTTGGGCAGGCCGAAGATCCGCCAGCTCCACCAGAACCAGCCGAAGATCGCGCCGAACGCGATGATCAGCAGCGCCAGGCCGAGGCGGTGCCGGAGGTCGTAGAGGTGATCCTTCAACGACATGGTGCCGTCGGGGTTGCCCCTGCGGCTCGTGACCTTGCGGCGTTCCCGGCGCTGGGACCACCACCGGACCGGACTTGCCCCCACCGTGCGGACCGTCCTTCGGCTCTCGTTGACGCGGTTCTAGTTGGAGTTCTGCTTGTTCTGGAGGTTCTGCTGCGACTGCTCGATGGGCGGCGCCACCTGCGGCTGCACCGGCTGCGGCTGCGCGACGGGCTGCTGCACGGGCGGCTGGACGACCTGCGGCTGCGCGGGCGGAAGCTGCTGCTGGGAGGGCATCTGCTGCGCGGTGGTGGTGCCGGGCTGGGCGGTCTGCTGCGGGTCGTCCTCGCTGCGCAGACCCTTGGTTTCGGCCTTGAGGATCTTCGCGGAACGGCCGATCGAGCGCGCCATGTCGGGCAGCTTCTTCGCGCCGAAGAGGAGAATGATCACCACGGCGATGATGATCAGTTCGGTTGGTCCGAGGTTACCCACGGTTGTCCTCCTGTCTCCCCCGGTCCACCGATGGTACGCGGGGCTTGCCCTGACGGGCCTGGTCCGGACGCCGTTCGGCGAAGGCCACCCCGAGCGCGGCGAACCGCGCCCGCAGCAGACCCGCGTCGTCGCCGACCCTGTCAGCCACCAGAGTGCTGGCGGCGCGGAAGCGGCGCAACGATCCGATGACTCGGACCACGATCGCAACCAGCACGACCAGCCCGAACAGGACCAGCACCAGGATCGGCAAGTACGGCACGGCACCACCGTACTTGGCTTAGGTTGCCGGAAGGTGATCCGCCCGGCGCAACGCCGCTTCCGCCTGCCGGGTGACCTCGCCCACCAGGTCGGGCGGTTGCTCCACGTGCACGTCACCGCCGAGGCCGAGCAGCAACCGCACCATCCAGGGCGTGTCGGCGTACCGCATCAGCACGCGCGCGCGGCCTTCGGGCAGCTCGACCAGCCCGTCCGTCGGGTAGTACTCGGCCACCCAGCGGGCGTCCGGTTCGAGCACCAGCACGGCCGTCCGCTGGGACGGGTCCGGCTGGAACAACCCCTCCGACGTATCGGTGGGCGTGGCGTGCGGCGGCGGGGCGGCGGGTTCGTCCAGCACCCGCACGGCGTCGATCCGGTCGAGCCGGAACAGGCGGACGCCGTCGGCGGCGCGGCACCAGGCCTCCAGGTAGCTGCGGCCCTCGACGAGGAGCATCCGCATCGGGTCGACCACGCGGTCGGTGATCTCGTCCCGTGACGGCGTGTAGTAGCGCAGGTGGAGCGCGCGACCGCGCAGGACGCCGTCCGACACCGCGTCGCGCACGCGGGCCGTCTCCGGCGCCTCCCTCATCGCCAGGCCGACCGCCACCCCGGCGGGTTGCGCCTGGCCGACGGCGGCCTCGATCTTGGCCACCGCCCGCTGCACCGCGGCCTGGTCCGCGACGCCCGGCGTCTCGGCCAGCGCGCGCAGCGCCACCAGCAGCGATGTCGCCTCGGCCGCGGTCAGCCGGAGGGGGCGGCTCATGCCGGCGTCGAACGTGACGGTGACCGTCTCGCCCTCGAACGACAGGTCGATCAGGTCGCCGGGGCCGTAGCCGGGCAGGCCGCACATCCACAGCAGTTCGAGGTCGCGCCGGATCTGCTTGGGCGACACCTCGAAGTCGGTCGCGACCTCGTCGATCGGCACGCCCGGCCGGGCCAGCAGGTACGGCACCAGGGCGAGCAGCCGGGGCAGCCGGTCGGTGGCGGCGTTCACGCGCGCACCCCCGCACCGCGCAGCGCGCCCAGCAGCTTCTCCCGCACCGTCTTGGCCAGCACCTCGGGCTCCAGCACCACCACGTCGGGGCCGAACCCGGCGATCCACGTCGCGGCCGAGTCGGGGAACCTCAGGTCGATCTCCAGCAGGTCGCCGGGATCGCCGTCGAACTCCTGCGTGCCGACGACCCGGGCCCGCCGGCGCACGCCCTGCGCCCGGCCTTCGGCCACCCACAGCTTGGCGGTGGCGACCTCCTGGTCGGCGGCGGGCTGGGTCCGGGTGACGAACGAGAGCAGGTCGATCTGGTCGGGGCGCTGGACCGCACCGGCCTTGCCGACGACGCGGACGTCGCCGGCGATCCGGGACAGCCGGAAGCAGCGGGGCGCGTTCCGGTCCCGGTCGTGGCCGACGAGGTACCACCGGCCGCGCCAGGCGACCACTCCCCACGGCTCGACCGTGCGGGTGCCCACCTCGGCGGGCACCGGGCGGCGGTAGTCGAACTCGACCACGCGCCCCTCCTGCACCGCCGCGAGCAGCGGCGGGAACGCCGGTTCGCTGGTGCGGACCTTCGGCTCGACCGGCACGTGCACGTCCTGGTCGACGTCGACGCCGGCCGCGCGGAGCTTGATCAGGGCGCCGTGCGCGGCGCCGGTGAACTGCGGCGAGTCCCAGAGCCGGGCCGCGAGGGCGACTGCGGCGGCCTCGTCCGGTTCCAGGTCGATGTCGCCGAGTTCGTAGTCGCGACGGGCGATGCGGTAGCCGTCGATCGCGTCGAAGCCCACGCTGCGGCCTGTCTCCAGCGGCACGCCGAGGTCGCGCAGCTCTGTCTTGTCGCGTTCGAACATGCGGAAGAACGCCTCGTCCGTCGCGGCGTCGGCATAGCCGGGGACGATGGCGCGGATGCGCTCGGCGGTCAGGTACTGCCGGGTCGACAGCAGGCAGATCACCAGGTTGACGAGCCGTTCGGCGCGTGCAATGGCCACCCCGGAACCCTAACCCCGGACGAACGTCCAGTGACGCCATCCCCGCCCTCAGTGCGGATGAATGGTCCATTCAGCCGATTGCGCGGCCGGTGACCGCCGGGCGTGCGGCCCGTGCCGGCCGGTCGTCGCGAAGAACCCGCGCAGCTCGGCGACCAGCTCCTCCGGCACTTCCTCCGCCAGGTGGTGCCCGGAGCGGAGCCCGTGGCCGCGCAGGTCGTCCGCCCAGTCGCGCCACACGCCGAGCACGTCGCCGTAGAGGGTGGGCAGGTCGTCGTCCTCGGCCCAGAGCACGAGCACCGGGCACCGGACGCGGCGGCCGAGGGCCAGGTCGGCGTCGTCGTGTTCGCGGTCGACGCCGAGGCCGGCGCGGTAGTCCTCGACCATCGCGTGGACGGTCGCCGGGTCGTGCATCGCGCGCAGGGTGTCGTCGTCCACCGGTGCGGTGTCGGTGTGGTACCAGGCGTCGGGGTCGGCGCAGATGACCCGTTCCGGCACGTCGGGCTGGGCCAGGAAGAACCAGTGCCACCAGCTCCGCGCGAACTCCGGCCCACAGCGGGCCAGTGCCGAGCCGATCGGCACCACATCCAGCGCCACCAGGTGCGTGACCACTTCCGGGTGGTCCAGGGCGAGCCGGGTCGCCACGTACCCGCCGCGGTCGTGCCCGACGACCGCGAACCGCTCGTGCCCCAGCTCCCGCATGAGGGTCACGAGGTCCCGCGCCATCACCCGCTTCGAGTAGGGCGCGTGGTCGGGTGCGGTCTCGGGCTTGGAGGACTCGCCGTAGCCGCGCAGGTCGGGGCACACGACCGTGTGGTCGGCGGCGAGCAGGGGCGCTACGTGCCGCCACGTCGTGTGCGTGCGCGGGTGGCCGTGCACGAGGAGCACGGGCGGGCCGGAACCGCCCGTGCTCACCCTCAGCTCCGCGTCGCCCGTGTCGATCCGGGTCAGGGTGAAGTCGTCCACGACGCCCCGGTACCCGCGCCCGCCGACCCCCAACCACCGGCCCGACCCGACCGTCGGTCCGGTCGACCACCCGCCCGGCCCGACCGCCAGCCCGACCGCCCGCCCGGCCCGACCGCCAGCCCGACCCGACCGTCGGTCCGGTCGACCACCCGCCCGGCCCGGCCGTCGGTCCTGTTCAGCCGCCGGTGAGCATCCCTTCGGGCAGGCCGGGCACGTCCGGGCGCAGCCAGATCGGCCGCCAGTCGGCCAGCTCGTGGTACCGGCGCAGTTCCCCCACCCCCGACAGCCAACCGGCCCACGCCCCGTACGGCGGCTTGTCGGCGTCGAACCCGCTCTGCACGAACGTCAGCCGGGTGCCGCCGCCCGACTCGGCCAGCTCCCACGTCGCCACCATGCCGCCCCAGTCGACGCACATCCGCTCGCCGGGCACGAACTCCAGCACCTTCGCGGGCTCGGGGGTCGCGTCGAAGCCGCCCATGGCGACCCGACCGCCCTCCCACGCCTCGATGTCGATCTTCGCGCCGAACCACCGCGAGTACTGCTCGGACTCGACCAGCGACCGGGCCACCGCCTCGACCGGCGCGCCGATCACCACCTCGGCGCGCATCTCGCTGCTGCTGAAGTCGACCTTCGGCGTCAGCGGGCGCCCTTCGACGTGGTCGACCAGGTTGGCCAGGGACAGCGCCCAGTACGTGTAGAGCTGGCCGAGCACGCCGGTCTCCGCGACGGCCGCCTCCCAGCCCGCGAAGTGGGTCTGCGACAGCGTGACGACGGTGTCGCCGTCCTGCGCCGCCCAGGAGAGCTCGACGGTGGTGTCCTCGCCGCCGACCCTCCAGCCGAACCGCAACGACCGGTCGTCGGCGTGCTGCACCGTCTGGTGCGGCTCGTCGCCCTCGGGCGTGTACCTGCCCCAGAACACGAACCGGTCGGGCAGCCGGACTTCCGCGTGCTCGGCCAGCCACGTGCTCAGCTCGCCCGCGTCGGTCACCGCCTGCCGCACCCGGTCAGCGGACGCGCTGGTGCGGACGCGAAGGACCACGGTCTCAGTCATCGGTCTCCTCCTCGATCGGGTAGCACGCCACGGCCAGCCGGAAGGCGTCGCCCTCCGCTCCGCCGTAGCGGGCGAACAAGTCCTGCAATGTCGTCTTGAGGTCGGCGAAGAACTCCTGCCGCTGGTCGGGCCGCAGCCGGATCTCGCCGGACACGCCGAGCGACGGCAGCTCGGGCCGCGTCCGGTCGAGGCCCGCGATGTCCGCCTGGACCCGTTCCACGAGGTCCAGCAGGTACCCCAGGCTCAACTCGTCCTGCGCCCGGCGCAGCCCGAGACGGCCGACGAGGCCGGGCGACAGCCAGTACGAACGCGCGCTCGCCTGGTACACGCCCTCGTTGATGCCACGCACGCGTCGCTCACTCACCAGCGTCACGAGACCGGCTTCGACCAGGCGTTTCACGTGGTAGTAGACCCGCTGCGGGGTCTGGTCGAGCACCGCCGCCACCTCGGTGCACGACCGCGGCTCGGCCAACTGCCGCAGCACCTCGATGCGCTGCGGCTTGAGCAGTGCCTCGGCCTGCTCGATCTGCTCCAGGTACAGGACGTCTCTCATCGCAAAAACCAGCTTGTACGTAAAAAACTGTTTTGTCAATGGGGCCGAAGAAGACCCCGGGCCCACCCGGCCCGGGGTCGTCCCCGCTGGTCTACAGCGAGTTGATCAGCCGTTCCACGCGCTCGTCCACCGCGCGGAACGGGTCCTTGCACAGCACGGTGCGCTGCGCCTGGTCGTTCAGCTTCAGGTGCACCCAGTCCACCGTGAAGTCACGGCCCGCGGCCTGCGCGGCGGCGATGAAGTCACCGCGCAGCTTGGCCCGAGTGGTCTGCGGCGGGGTGTCCTTGGCGGCCTCGATCTCGCCGTCGTCGGTCACCCGTTCCACCTGGTCTTTGCGCTGGAGCAGGTCGAAGATGCCCCGGCCGCGCCTGATGTCGTGGTAGGCGAGGTCGAGCTGGGCGATCCGCGGGTTGGACAGGTCCATGCCGTGCTTGGCCTGGTAGCGCTCCATCAGCCGGTGCTTGATGGCCCAGTCGATCTCGCGGTCGATCTTGGACAGGTCCTCGGCCTCGACCGCGTCCAGCGTGCGGCCCCACAGTTCGAGCACCCGCTCGGCCATCGGGTCCGGCGCGCGCTTGGCCACGTGCTCCACCGCGCGCTCGTAGTACTCGCGCTGGATGTCCAGCGCCGAGGCCTCCTTGCCGCCCGCGAGGCGGACGGTGCGGCGGCCGGTCAGGTCGTGGCTGATCTCGCGGATCGCGCGGATCGGGTTGTCCAGGCTGAAATCGCGGAACTGGACGCCCTGCTCGATCATCTCCAGGACCAGGTTCGCGCTGCCCACCTTGAGCAGCGTGGTCACCTCGGACATGTTCGAGTCGCCGACGATGACGTGCAGCCTGCGGTAGCGCTCGGCGTCGGCGTGCGGCTCGTCGCGGGTGTTGATGATGGGCCGCGACCGGGTGGTGGCGCTGGACACGCCCTCCCAGATGTGCTCGGCCCGCTGCGACAGGCAGTAGACCGCTCCGCGGGGCGTCTGGAGCACCTTGCCCGCGCCGCAGATGAGCTGCCGGGTCACCAGGAACGGCAGCAGGACGTCGGCGATGCGGGAGAACTCCCCCGCCCGCGCGACCAGGTAGTTCTCATGGCAACCGTACGAGTTGCCCGCGGAGTCGGTGTTGTTCTTGAACAGGAAGATGTCTCCCCCGATGCCCTCGTCGGCGAGCCTGCGCTCGGCGTCGACGAGCAGGTCTTCGAGGATCCGCTCACCAGCCTTGTCATGCGTCACGAGCTGGGCGAGGTCGTCGCATTCCGCCGTCGCGTACTCGGGGTGCGAGCCGACGTCCAGGTAGAGCCGAGAGCCGTTGCGCAGGAAGACGTTCGACGAGCGTCCCCACGAGACGACCCGGCGGAACAGATAACGCGCGACCTCATCCGGGGACAGCCTGCGCTGCCCGTGGAAGGTGCAGGTCACCCCGAACTCAGTCTCAATGCCGAAGATCCGCCGCTGCATCCTCTAACAGTAGGCGCATTCGGAACTTTCCTCAGTGATCCAATCGGGCGTCTCGTCGTTCCCGGGGATAACGTTCGGGTGTGCTGCGCCGCGTGAACCGCCTGGACCTGGCCCTCATGAGGCGTTCCGGCGCCCTGCGACCGTCGCCTGTCGATCACGGGCTGAAAAGGTTGTCGCGCGTCGCGAACCACAGCGCGTTGTGGCTCGTCGTCGCTGGTGCGCTGGCCGCGCGCAAGGGGGTGGGCCGGCGGGCGGCGCTGCGCGGGGTGGCGGCCATCGCGGGTGCGAGTTTCAGCGCGAGCCTGGTGGCGAAGCGGCTGTTCCCGCGCCGGCGGCCGGCCGCGGACCTGCTGGAGGAGCCCCGGCGGCTGACGAAGCGGCCGACGTCGTCGTCGTTCCCGTCCGGGCACGCGGCGTCGGCGGCGGCGTTCACCACGGCGTTGGCGATGGAGTCGCCCGCGCTGGGGGTGGCGGTCGCACCGGTCGCGGCGGCGGTCGCGTACTCGCGGGTCCACACGGGCGTCCACTGGCCGTCCGACGTGGCCGCGGGCGCCGCCATCGGGGTCGCCGCGGGCCTGCTGACCAGGCGTTGGTGGCCGTTGGGCCGGACCGAGCGGGCGACGGCGCGGGAGCACCAGTCGTTGGCGGCGCTGGTCGACGGCGAGGGCCTGGTGGTCGTGGTGAACCGGAACGCGGGCCTGGGTGCGACGAGCCTCGGCGCGTCCGACCCGGCCGAGGAAGTGGCGCAGGAGTGGCCGAAAGCCACGATCGTGGGAATCGACGATCTCGACACGGTGATCGACGACCACGCTCCGCAAGCACTGGGCGTGGCGGGCGGTGACGGCTCGGTCGCGGCGGTCGCTGCGGTCGCGGCGGCGCACCGGCTGCCGTTCGCGTTGGTGCCGGCGGGGACGCTGAACCACTTCGCCCGGGACGTCGGCGTGCACGGGGTGGAGGACACCGCGCGGGCCGTGGCGGAAGGCGAGGGTGTGCTGGTGGACCTGGCCGCGGTGTCGGTGGACGGCGCCGGGCCGCGGTGGTTCGTCAACACGGCGAGCCTCGGCGGCTACCCGGACATGGTGCGGCTGCGGGAGAAGTTGCAGGACCGGTGGGGCAAGTGGCCGGCGGCGGCCATCGCGCTGGCCCGGGTGCTGCGCACGTCCCGGCCGATGCGGGTCGAGCTGAACGGCGAGCCGCAGCTGATCTGGATGCTGTTCGTCGGCAACGGCCCGTACCGGCCGAAGGGCTTCGCGCCGACTATGCGGCCGGCGTTGGACGCGGGGCTGATGGACGTCCGGTACATCCGCGCCGACACGCGGTTCTCCCGGGCGAGGTTCTTCGTCGGCGCGCTGCTCGGCTCCCTGCACCACAGCCGGACGTACCGGCACCTGGAGACGCGGTGGCTGGACGTGCGGCTGCTCGACGGCGCGGTCGCGATCGCGACGGACGGCGAGGTCGGGCCCACCGGTTCCACGTTCGAGTTCCGCTCCCGCCCGGCGGCCCTGGCCGTCTACCGACCGCAAGACTAAGGTTGACTCCGTCAACAGTTCTGTTGAGGGAGTCAACGATGACGGTCGCGGACGTCCGCGCGTTCAACCGCTTCTACACCGGCGTGATCGGCGTGCTCGACCGGAGTTACCTGGCGTCGCCGTACTCGCTGACCGAGGTGCGGGTGCTGTTCGAACTGTCCGCCGGGCCGTGCGAGGTGCCCGACCTGCGCGCCGCGCTGGCGCTGGACGCGGGGTACCTGAGCCGGATCCTGACGTCCTTCGAACGCGACGGCCTGGTCAGCCGTGCGCCGTCGTCCCGCGACTCGCGCCGCCACGTCGTCACGCTCACCCCGCGCGGCGAGTCGGTGTTCGCCGACCTGAACGCCCGTTCCGACGCGGAGATCGGCGCCCTGCTGGACCGCGTCCCGCCGTCCGACCGCCTGGAACTGGTGGCGGCCATGCGCAGGATCGAACGCCTCCTCACCGGCACGCCCCGGTCGTACGTGCTGCGACCGCTGCGGCCCGGCGACCTGGGCTGGGTGGTGAACCGGCACGGGGCGCGGTACGCGGAGGAGCACGGCTTCGACCAGACCTTCGAGGCGCTGGTGGCGCGGGTGGCGGCCGAGTACGTCGAGCACCACTCCCCCGACCACGAAGCGGCGTGGATCGCGGAGGTCGACGGCGAACCGGTCGGCTCGATCTTCTGCGTCCGGGACGACGACCGCACCGCCCGACTCCGCCTCCTCCTGGTCGAACCGGCCGCCCGCGGCCTCGGCATCGGCGCCCGCCTGGTCGAGGAGTGCCTCCGCTTCGCCCGCCGGGCCGGGTACCGGCGGATGGTGCTGTGGACGGTGTCCGGGCTGGCGGCGTCACGGCACATCTACGAGAAGGCCGGGTTCACGCTCGACAAGAGCACGCCGGACCACCTGTACGGGCGCGACGACCTGGAAGCGCAGACCTGGTCGCTCGACCTCTGAGCCCGGGACACACCGGACCGCTCGAGTTCGACATGGTCGAACGGTTCCGCGCTAGAGTGATCGCGTGCCCGGTCCCATCCAGTCCATCGAACGGGCAGCCGCCGTGTTGCGGCTGCTGGCCAGCGGGGCGCGGCGGATGGGGGTCGCGGAGTTGGCGCGGGCCCTCGAGCTGCCCAAACCGACAGTCCACGGCATCCTGCGGACGTTGCAGCTGGTCGGGTTCGTCGAGCAGTCGCCGGACACGGGCAAGTACCAGCTCGGCGCGGCGCTGTTCCACATCGGCAGCAGCTACCTCGACGGCAACGAGCTCCGCACCCGCGCGCTGAACTGGTCGGACTCGCTGGCCTCGCGCAGCATGGAGAGCGTCCGCATCGGCACCCTGCACGAGAACCAGGTCCTGGTCGTGCACCACGTGTTCCGCCCGGACAACTCGCGCCAGGTCCTCGAAGTCGGCGCCCTCCTGCCCTCGCACGCCAGCGCGCTGGGCAAGGTCCTGCTCGCCGACGACCCGGTCGGCCTCGGCCTCGCCGACGACGAGCCCCTCAAGGCCTACACCGCCGCCACCATCACCGGCCTCGACCGGCTCAGCGACGCGTTGGAGCAGGTCAGGCAGCGCGGCTGGGCGAGTGACGTGGAGGAGCTGGTCGAGGGCGAGGTGTCGCTGGCCGCGCCCATCCGGGACCGCCGTGCGGTGACCGTGGGCGCCGTGGGCATCTCCGGGCCGGTCGAGCGGCTGTGCGACGAGAAGAAGCAGCCCCGCGCCGAACTCGTCTCCTACGTCCGCGAGGCCGCGCGGTCCATCTCGCGCGAACTCGGCGCCATCCCCTGGTAGAGCGCGGCCCGGTTACCGGACCGCTTCGGGAGGGTTGACATCTTGTGAGCGTCGGCACAGGATTCACGCGCACCGTACGACAATGTCGAACGGTATTCAGGTCAGAGAGGGCGCGTGGATGACCAACCAGTCGATCTTCATCGGGGAGTTCCTGGGCACCGCACTGCTGTTGCTGCTCGGCAACGGCGTCGTCGCGGGCGTGGTGTTGGCCAAGTCGAAGTCGAACGGCGCGGGCTGGGCGGTGATCACGTTCGGCTGGGGCTTCGCGGTGCTGGCGGGTGCCTACGCCGTCGCACCGCTGTCCGGCGCGCACCTCAACCCGGCCGTGACCGTGGGCCTGGCCATCCACAACGGCGACTGGAGCACCGTCCCGCTCTACGTCACCGCGCAGCTGCTCGGGGCGTTCACCGGCGCGGTCCTCTGCTACCTCGCCTACCTCGGCCAGTTCCGCGCCAACACCGGTGAGGTGCTCGGCATCTTCGCCACCGGCCCCGAGGTCCGCCACCGCGTGCAGAACCTGACCACCGAGGCCATCGCCACGTTCGTGCTGGTGTTCGTCATCCTCGCGACCGGTCAGACCAAGGGCCTGGAGACCTCCGGCACCGGCGTGCTGATCGTCGCCCTGCTGGTCGTCGGCATCGGCATGTCCCTCGGCGGACCCACCGGCTACGCCATCAACCCCGCGCGCGACCTCGGCCCCCGCATCGCGCACGCCGTCCTGCCGATCCCCGGAAAGGGTGCATCGGATTGGGGATACGCCTGGATCCCCGTCGTCGGTCCCCTGATCGGCGGAGCATTGGCCGGGCTCGTCGACATCGCCGTCTACTGAGGAGCGTCACGTGACCACCTACTCAGCCCGATCCTTCGTGGCAGCCATCGACCAAGGCACGACCTCCTCGCGCTGCATCGTCTTCGACCACGGCGGCGCGATCGTCTCCGTGTCCCAGAAGGAGCACCGGCAGATCTTCCCCAGGCCCGGCTGGGTCGAGCACGACGCCGAGGAGATCTGGGCCAACGTGCTGGACGTCGTGCACGGCGCCCTGCAGAAGGCGTCGCTGACCGTGCACGACCTGGCCGCCGTCGGCATCACCAACCAGCGCGAGACGACGCTGGTCTGGGACAAGGCCACCGGCAAGCCCGTGCACAACGCGATCGTCTGGCAGGACACCCGCACCGACCAGCTCGTGAAGGAGCTCGGCGAGCAGAACCGGTTCCGGGAGAAGTGCGGCCTGCCGCTGGCCACGTACTTCTCGGGCCCGAAGGTCCGCTGGCTGCTCGACCACGTCGACGGCCTGCGCCGGCGCGCCGAAGCGGGCGAGGTGCTGTTCGGCACCATGGACACCTGGCTGATCTGGAAGCTCACCGGTCGCCACGTCACCGACGTCACCAACGCCAGCCGCACCATGCTGATGAACCTGGAGACGCTGGACTGGGACGACGAGCTGGTCGACGCGATCGGCGTGCCCCGGGCGATGCTGCCGGAGATCCGCTCGTCCGCCGAGGTCTACGGCACCGCGACCGGCACGCTGGAAGGCGTGCCCGTGGCGTCCGCGCTCGGTGACCAGCAGGCCGCGTTGTTCGGCCAGACCTGCTACGCGCCCGGCGAGGGCAAGTGCACGTACGGCACCGGCAGCTTCCTGCTGGTCAACACCGGTGACAAGCCGGTGGTCTCGGAGAACGGCCTGCTGACCACGGTCGGCTACAAGATCGGCGACCAGCCGGCGGCGTACGCGCTGGAAGGCGCGATCGCGGTGACCGGCGCGCTGGTGCAGTGGTTCCGGGACAAGATGGGGCTGATCTCCAGCGCCGCCGAGATCGAGACGTTGGCGCGCACCGTGGAGGACAACGGCGGGGCGTACTTCGTGCCCGCGTTCTCCGGTCTGTTCGCGCCGCACTGGCGGTCCGACGCGCGGGGCGTGATCGCGGGTCTCACCGGCTACATCGACAAGGGCCACATCGCCCGCGCGGTGCTGGAGGCGACCGCGTGGCAGACGCGCGAGGTCGTGGACGCGATGAACGCCGACTCGGGCGTGGAGCTCGTCGCGCTGAAGGTCGACGGCGGCATGACGGCGAACAACCTGCTCATGGGCTTCCTGTCCGACGTGCTGGACGTGCCGGTGGTGCGGCCGATCGTCGCCGAGACCACGTGCTTGGGCGCGGCCTACGCGGCCGGGTTGGCGGTCGGCTACTGGTCGGACACCGAGTCGTTGCGGGAGAACTGGCACAAGGCGGCCGAGTGGCTGCCGACGATGGACGCCAAGACCCGCGACAAGGGCTACCGCAAGTGGAAGAAGGCGGTCGAGCGGACCGTCGGCTGGATCGACGAGGACGACAACGATGAGTGAACAGCGGGACAGGGCGCGCGAGGCGTTGGGGCAAGGGGCCTTCGACCTGGTCGTGATCGGCGGCGGCGCGCTGGGCATCGCCACCACGTGGGCGGCGGCGCGGTCGGGTCTGCGGGTGGCCCTGGTGGAGGCGGGCGACTTCGCCGGCGCCACGTCCAGCGCGTCGTCCAAGCTCGTGCACGGCGGGCTGCGGTACCTGGCGATGGGTCCGGGCGCCGTCCCGATGGTGCGGGAGAACCACGCCGAGCGGCGCGCGTTGGGCGACCGGCTGGCGCCGCACCTGGTCCGGCCGCTGCCGTTCCTGGTGCCGGTGTACCGGGGTGGGCCGCACTCGCGGCCGATCCTCGGCGCGGGCGTGATGCTGTACTCGGCGCTGTCCGGGTTCGGTGACGGCATGGGCAAGGTGCTGTCGGCGCGGCGTGCGGTCGAGTACGTGCCGCACCTGCGCACCGAAGGGCTGCGCGGTGCCGCGCTCTACTACGACCACCAGATGAACGACGCCCGGGTGGCCATCACGGCGGCGCGGGCGGCGGCCGAGGCCGGTGCGGTGCTGCTGAACCACGTCGAGGTCCTGGGACTGCGCAAGAGCGGTTCGCAGGTCACCGGTGTGGAGCTGCGGGACCGGCTGGACGGGTCGGAGTTCGGGGTGGACGCGTCGGTCGTGGTCAACGCGACCGGACCGTGGCTGGACCGGCTGCGGCGGATGGAGGACGCGTCGGCCGCGCCGAGCATCCGGCTGTCCAAGGGCTCGCACCTGGTGATGAAGACGGAGACGCCGTGGCGTGCCGCCATGACCATCCCGTTGGACGACGTGCGGGTGTCGTTCGCCATCCCGTGGGAAGGGCAGCTGCTGCTGGGCACGACCGACGAGGCGTACGAGGGCGACCCGGCCGACGTGCGGTGCTCGCAGGCCGACATCGACCAGATCCTCGGTGAGGCGTCGGTCGGCATCGCACCGGAAGCCCTCGACCGGTCGCGGTTGGCGTACACGTTCGCCGGGCTGCGGGTGCTGCCCAGGGGTCCGGGTGACAGCGGGTCCGGCGACACCAGCCACGCCAAGCGCGAGACGGTGATCACCAGCGGGAGCGGCGGGATGATCAGCGTGGCGGGCGGCAAGTGGACCACGTTCCGGCGGATCGGCGCGTCGGTCCTGGCCCGCGTCGGCGAGGCCCTGGGGCGCGACCTGTCGCACGCGTTCGACGGCGTGCCGTCGGCGTTGCCGGGCGCCTCGCTCCCCGAGCGGGTGAGCGCGCAGTTGGGGCGTGAGCTGCCGTCGTTGCCGGACGACGTGCTCAGCCACCTGGCCACGCACTACGGCACGGTGAGCCACGAGGTGCTGGCGATGGCGTTGGACGACCCGTCGCTGCTCGACCGGGTGCACCCCGACGGTCCGGACATCTGGGCGCAGGTGGCGCACGCGCAGCGGTACGAGTGGGCGACCGAGGTGGACGACGTGCTGCGGCGGCGGACCACCGTCGTGGTGCGCGGTCTGGACACGCCTTCGGTGCGTGAGCGCACAGGTCGGTTGCTGGCCAAGGCAATCGCCTAGGAACGTGCGGGTGGTGCGGGTGCGGTCGGCATACTCGATCCATGCCCTTCACCAGCACCACCCACGTGCGCTGGCCGGATGTGGACCCGAACGGCCACATGCGCACCACCGCGTACCTGGACGCGGCCGAGGACAACCGGATGCAGTTCTTCGCCTCGGTCGGCTTCCCGGTCCCCGAACTGACCGCCCGCCGCCTCGGCCCCATCTCGCACGGCGACGACATCCGGTACCGCGCCGAACTCCGCCTGCTCGAAGCGTTCACGGTGGAACTGCGGCTGTCCGGGATGGCGTCGGACGGCGCGCGGTTCCGCCTGCACAACCGGATCGTCAAGGAGGACGGCCGGACCGCCGCCACGATCGAGACCACCGCCGGGTGGCTCGACCTGGACGCCCGCCGGCTCACCACGCCGCCGGCCGACCTGCTCGCCGCGCTCACCACGTTGGAGCGCACGAAGGACTTCGCCGAACTCCCCTCACCCCTGGCCCACGTCTGAACCCGCACCCTTCGGCTTCGGCACGACGAAGGCCCCCGGCTCAGCGCCGGGGGCCTTCGTGTCGTGCTGGTGCGAGACCTACGCCTTGTCGTCGTTCGGCGGCAGGTTCACGTCCGTCACCGGCTTCTTCCGACCGCCCTTGGCCGGCGGTGCCGCCGGTTCACCGGCCGCGACCGCGGGCTCGTCGCCGGGGAGCAGGGCCGCCAGGGCGGCGCCCGTGATGCGGCGGAACGCGCGGCGCGGGCGGTCGTGCTCCAGGACCGCCACTTCGAGCTTGCCGCGGTCCAGGAGGTCGGGCTTGCCGTTGCCGGTGGTGGTGCTGCCGGCGCTCAGGGCCTTCACCGCGACGCGCACGGCGTCGGCCAGCGGGAGGTTCTCGGCGTACGCGTCCTTCAACGCGGTGCCCGTCGCCTCCGCTTGGCCGCCCATCACGACGTACTGCGGCTCCTCCACGATCGACCCGTCGTAGGTCAACCGGTACAGCGTGTCCTGCTCGGGCGTGGCCCCGACCTCGGCCACGCAGATCTCCACCTCGAGGGGCTTGATCTGCTCGGCGAAGATCGAGCCCAGCGTCTGGGCGTACACGTTCGCCAGGGACCGGCCGGTGACGTCGCGCGGGTCGTTCTGGTACCCGCGGATGTCGGCGAACCGGATGCCCGCCTGCCGCAGGTTCTCGAACTCGCTGTACCGGCCGACCGCGGCGAACGCGATCCGGTCGTAGATCTCGGAGACCTTGTGCAGCGTGGCGGAGGGGTTCTCCGCCACGAACAGCACGCCGTCGGCGTACCGGAGCACGACGACGCTCCGGCCGCGGGCGATGCCCTTCCGGGCGTACTCCGCGCGATCGCGGAGGATCTGCTCGGGTGAGGCGTACAACGGCATCGTCACTGCTGCGGCTCCCGGGCTCGGCGGATGCGGGTGGGGATGGGGATCGACACGGTGCTCAGCCCGCCGGTTTGATCCGGCGGCCCTCGACGACCGACTCGGCCAGGGTCGCGGTCCGCTCGTCGGACAGGTGCGCGGCGCCGTCGGCGGTGATCGTCACGACGACCGGGTAGATCTTGCGGATCACGTCCGGTCCGCCGGTGCCCGAGTCGTCGTCCGCGGCGTCGTACAACGCCTCGATCGCGGTCCTGGTGGCCAGTTCCGCGTCCGCGTCGGGGTCGTAGAGCTTCTTCAACGCGGACTTGGCGAACAGCGAGCCGGAGCCGACGGCCTGGTAGCCCTGCGACTCCTCGTAACGCCCGCCGGTCACGTCGTAGGACACGATGCGGCCCGCGCGCTCCGGGTCGGCCGCGTCGATGTCGAAGCCCGCGAACAGCGGCACCACGGCGAGGCCCGCCAGCGCGGCGTCCAGGTTGCCCTTGATCATCGCGGAGAGCCGGTTCGCCTTGCCGTCCAGGGACAGCGAGACGCCCTCGATCTTCTCGTAGTGCCGGAGCTCCACCGCGTAGAGCCGGACGATCTCGACCGCGATGCCCGCCGTGCCCGCGATGCCCACCGCCGAGTGGTCATCGGTGATGAACACCTTCTTCATGTCGCGCTGGGCGATCACGTTGCCCATCGTGGCGCGCCGGTCGCCCGCGATCACCACGCCGCCCTTGAACGTGAGCGCGACGATGGTGGTGCCGTGCGGTGCCTGCACCGTGCTGCCCTCGGGCAGCTTGCGGCTCGACGGCAGCAGTTCGGGGGCCTGCGCGCGAAGGAAATCGGTGAACGACGACGACCCCGGCCTGAGGTAGGCCGGGGGCAGCGACGCGGCCGGGTAGTGCCCGGTCGAGCTGTGGTCCATGTGTGCGTTCTTCTCCTGTCCCGCCGGTGGCTTTCTACTCGCCGCCCTTTTGCACGTACGCGCGGACGAAGTCCTCGGCGTTCTCCTCGAGCACGTCGTCGATCTCGTCGAGGATCGCGTCGACGTCCTCGCCGAGCTTCTCCCGGCGCTCCTGGCCGGCCGCCGCCGCGCCGTCGCCGTTCTCGTCGCCGTCACCGCCGCCTTGGCGCTGAACCTGTTCCTGGGCCATGTCGACCTCCCGGTCTTCGGGTCCTGCGACTCAAACACTACCTACCAGGGCCGACATTGTGTGCCTGCCACTCGGGTCGGATGATCAGCCCCTGGTCAGCGCCTCGACCAGTTGCTCGGCCGTGTCCGAGGCCTCCAGCAGGGCTCCGACGTGCGCTTTCGTACCGCGCAGCGGCTCGAGGGTCGGAATCCGAACGAGTGATTCCCGGCCGAGGTCGAAGATCACCGAATCCCACGAGGCCGCAGCCACGGACGTGGGGTAGCGCTCCAGGCACCGGCCGCGGAAGTAGGCGCGGGTGTCCTCAGGGGGCGAGAGGACGGCCGCACGCACCTCCTCCTCGCTGACCAGGCGTTTCATCGAGCCGCGGGCCACCAGCCGGTTGTACAGGCCCTTGTCGAGCCGCACGTCGGAGTACTGGAGGTCGACCAGGGACAGCCGGGGCGAACCCCAGGCCAGGCCGTCCCGGGCGCGGTAGCCCTCCAGCAGCCGCAGCTTCGCCACCCAGTCGAGCCGGTCGGCGCACTCCTGCGGGTCGCGGGCGAGGGCGTCCAGCACCTCGCCCCACACGCGGAGCACGTCGCGGTCGCCGTAGCCCTCCTGCTCCACGAACGCGCAGGCGCGCTCGTAGTAGGCGAACTGGAGGTCCAACCCGGTGAACTTGCGCCCGCCGGTCAGCTCGACCTTGACCTTCAGCGTCGGGTCGTGGCTGATCTGGTGCACCGCGCGGACCGGGTCCTGCAACCGCAGGTCGTCGAACCGGCGGCCGGCCTCGATCATGTCGAGCACCAGCGACGTGGAGCCGCACTTGATGTAGGTCGAGTACTCGGCGAGGTTCGCGTCGCCGATGATGACGTGCAGCCGGCGGTACTTGTCCGCGTCGGCGTGCGGCTCGTCGCGGGTGTTGATGATGCCGCGCTTGAGCGTGGTCTCCAGGCCGACCTCGACCTCGATGTAGTCCGAGCGCTGGGACAGCTGGTAGCCGGCCTCCTCGCCCGCCGCGCCGACGCCGACCCGGCCGGAGCCGACGACGACCTGGCGGGACACGAAGAACGGGGTGAGCCCGGCGATCACGGCGGTGAACGGCGTGCTGCGCTGCATGAGGTAGTTCTCGTGGGTGCCGTAGCTGGCGCCCTTGCCGTCCACGTTGTTCTTGTACAGCTGGAGGCGTGGCTGGCCGGGAACGGTGGCCGCGCGCATCGCGGCCTCCTCCATCACCCGCTCGCCCGCCTTGTCCCAGATCACCGCGTCGCGCGCGTTGGTGACCTCGGGCGCCGAGTACTCGGGGTGCGCGTGGTCGACGTAGAGGCGCGCGCCGTTGGTGAGGATGACGTTGGCCGCGCCCAGGTCCTCGACGTCGTTGTCGCCGGGGTGGCCGCCGGGCGTGCCGAGGTCGAAGCCGCGCGCGTCGCGCAGCGGCGATTCGACCTCGTAGTCCCAGCGTGCCCGGCGTGCCCGCGGTATGTCGGCGGCAGCCGCGTAGGCCAGCACCACCTGTGTCGAGGTGAGCACCGGGTTCGCCGTCGCGTCACCCGGCACCGAGATGCCGTACTCCACTTCGGTTCCCATGATCCGCCGCATACGCGCAGCCTACGACCAACCACCGACAGACCGCCCGTACCCGGGTCACGTTTCAGCCGGCGGCGAGTCCCGCGGCGGGTCGGATCCGGGACGCGCCGCGGGCCGGCCCGAACGCCGCGACGACCGCCAGCACGACCACCCCGGTGCCGCCGACCAGCAGTGGGACCACCGCGGCGGTGGGCCACGCGAACACGCCGACCGCGGCCAGTGTCAGCTCCGCGTAGACCAATCCGAAAATACCGCCGCCCAGCACTCCTACCAGCGCCAACAGCACCGCTTCGGCCACCACGCCGCCCTGCAGACCGCCCTTCGTGACGCCGAGCGCGCGCCGCAGTGCCAGTTCCTTGCGGCGCTCCTGCACGGAGATCGTCAACGCGGTCCCGATGCCGGTCACGGCCACCGCGACGGACAGTCCCAACAGCACCATGAGCATCACGATTCCCAGATCGAGGTACCGCTGGTTCTGCGCGGTCGCTTCGGCTTTCGTCTTCACCAGAATGGTCGGCGCGCCGGTCAGGGCTTCCCGCACGCCCTCCTGGTATGCCGCCGGGTCCGCGCCCTGCCGCAACATGACCAGCACCTTGGACGCCGGTGCGAGGCCGGGGTCGGGCAGCACCACCTCCGCGTCGTCGAGCAGCGAGCCGGTGAACGTGCCGGCGACCGTGGCGGTGCGCGGGCCGCCGGGCAGGCCGTCGAGGGTGAACGGTTGGCCGACCTGCGCCCCGAGCCGCTCGGCGTACCACTCGTCGAGCAGGACGGTGCCCGGCGCGAACCCGGCGGCGTCCACGTCCTGGCTGGTCAGCCACTCGCGCATGCGGTCCGGGTCGGCGCCGACGACCTGGGTCGGGAAGGTGAACCCGTCCGCGTCCTCCTGCTCCACGTCGAGACCGTGCACTACGACGGTGTTCGCCGCTTCCGGCCGGTTGGCCGCCGCGCCGACCGCGCCGTCGAGGGCGCGCCCGCCCGAGTCCACCACCACGGCGTCGGGCTTCGGCTCGTTGCTGAACTCGTCCTCCATGCGCTGGGCCGAACCGACCGTGACGGCGAAGAACGTGACCATCGCGGCGGCCAGGAGCAGCGGCATCGCCACGGACGCCGACCGCTGCGGCACCCGCCGCACCTCGGCCGCGGCCAGTTTCCACTGCGCGCCGCCGAAGCGGCTCGCGACCGAGCCGAAGACCCGGCCGAGCGCGGGCACGATCACCGGTCCCAGCACGCCGAACAGGCCGAACACGGCGGTGATGCCGGAGAACAGGACCAGGAAGATCGCCGCCATGGACCGGCTGGCGATCACCGCGAGGACGGCCATCACCACCGCGACGGCCACCACGCCGATGCCGAACCTGCGCCGCCTGCGCACCACGGCCTGGTCCGGGGTCTGGCCTTCGGACGTCCGCAGCGCCGCGAGCGGTGAGATGCGCGCGGCGGCCAGGGAGGGCCGGACGGCGGCGAACGCGCTGAGCGTGGCGGCGGTGACGACGCCGACCACCAGCTGCCCCGTCGTGGGCAGCAGCGACGGGCTCATCTCCACCGCGCCGAGCAGCGCGGACAGGCCGGTGGCGTCGAACAGCCTGGCCAGCAGCCACGCCACCGACCCGCCGAGCAGCGCGCCCACCGCACCGGCGACGACGCCGGTGAGCAGCGCTTCGAGGAGGTTCGCCCAGACGAGCGGACCGCGGTGGGCGCCCAGGCAGCGCAGCAGCGCGGTGTGCCGCTGGCGTTGCGCGTAGACGGCGCGGTAGGTGGCCGAGGCGACGAACACCGACGTGGCCAGCGCCAGGATGCTGAACGGCAGCAGCACGTCGGCGAGGTCGTCGTTCGGCGGCTCCGCGGCGACCGCCGCACCGGTGTCCACCCGGAAGCCCTGGCCGACGGCCTGCGCCACGGCGTCCCGGTCGCCGCCGACGACGTGCAGCGCCTCGAACCGGTGCGTGCCGCCGAGCTTCGCGGCCAGCCCTTCCCCGATCACGAGCCGCGGTTCCTCGGCGACCGAG
Source organism: Saccharothrix sp. NRRL B-16314 (assembly GCF_000716595.1). GTDB lineage: Bacteria > Actinomycetota > Actinomycetes > Mycobacteriales > Pseudonocardiaceae > Actinosynnema. Next base: position 162,069 of record NZ_JNXC01000022.1, on the reverse strand, counting down.
CCGCGTTTGGTGATGCCCCGGACCACCACGTCCAGCGGCTTGCCCGCCGCGTCGGCGAGCTTGATCGAGGCGCCGGGCTTGAGGCCGTGCTCGTACGCGGTGACCCGGTCGATCGCGACCTCGCCGTCCGCGCCGGGTGAGCGGCCCTCCAGGATCGGCACCCGGCGCAGGGCGTCCCGGTCCGGTTCGATGTCGGCCGTGGTCCGGCGGTCGTTCGCCCGGCCGCCGTCGATCAGCAGGTCGACGCGGACCTCGCGGACCGGGTGCACCTGCGTCACCCCGGCGGCCTGCGCCACCCGATCGGCTGTCCCCTGGTCGAGCACCACGTCGGAGCGGGGCTCCGGGCGCACGACGAGGTCGACGCCGGCAGGGACGACGGGCGCGCCTTCGTTGGTGGCGCGGACCATCGCGTCACTGAGCATCAGGGCGGCCAGCAGGCAGGCGACGCCGACGACCAGGGCGACACCGGGCAGCACGGCGCGACCGGGCCGGTTGCGGAACTCGGCGACCGCGAGCCGCAGGGATGTGGGCACAACTCCTCCTCGTGACGCGAACTCCACGACGGTAGGAAGCAGGGCCGTCGGCGGGCGTCGGTCCGAGGTAGCACCCGCCGGTAGTACTCAGGGAGGATCTTGGGGTGGAGCTTGTGACGGTGGTCGACCCTGACGGCACCCCGGTCGGCACTGCGACGCGCGCCCGGATGCGTGCGGAAGGGCTGTGGCACGCGTGCGCGGCCATCGTCGTGCGGTCTCTCGACGGGACGCGCGTGTACGTGCACCGGCGAACCGACACCAAGGACGTCTACCCCGGTCTGTACGACCCGACGTGCGGTGGCGTGATGGCGGCGGGTGAGACGCCGGACGAGTGCGCGGTGCGTGAGCTGGCCGAGGAGCTGGGGATCACGGCGGTGCCGGAATTCCGGTTCACGACGCCCTTCGTGGACGGAACTATCCGCTACGTGGCGCACGTTTACGACGTGCGCAGCGACGGACCGTTCACCCACCAGCCGGAAGAAGTGGCCTGGGGCGGCTGGATGGACCTGGCGGAGGTGCGGGTGAAGGCGGAAGACCCCGGGTGGCCGGTCGTGCCGGACGGTCGGGCACTGATCCGGGAGTGGTTCACATGGGCATGATCTTCGCGATGTCGATCCCCGGTCTGGCCGTGCTGCTGGTCGTGCTGGCGGCGGGTGAGCGGGTCTGGCAGGCGGTCCGGCGGCACAGGGGCGACCCGCCGGTGGTCTCTGCGGCGGCGTTCGACGAGTTCACCACGCTGTTCTCCGGGAGCAAGCACATCGAGCTGCGGCAACGCGAGGTGACGCTGATGCTGGGCGAGGACGAGGAGACCGGCGCGCCGCCGCGCGGACCGGTCGACCTCGACTCCGGCCGGATCCGGCTCATTCCCAAGGCAGGGACGACCGAGTAGCCCAGTACCGCTCGGCCGGCTCGGCGCAGTCCGCCAACTCGTCCGGCTCCAGGTCGATGTCCCGTGCCTTCAGGTTGGCGTGCAGCTGCTCCGGGCTCGCCGCCCCGGACAGGACCACGTCCGCCCAGGGTTGCGCGCGCACGGCCGCCAACGCGATCGCGTCCGGCCCCACGCCGTGCTCGGCGGCGAGTTCGCGCACGCGTGGCGGCGGGTCGACGGCCAGCCTGCCGTTGGCCAAGCCCTCTTTGACGAACACCTCCGCTCCGGATTCCTTCGCGTACGCCAGCTCCGGTCCCACCGACGTCTCCAGCACGTTCCAGGTGGACTGGACGCTCTCGAACAGCCGCCGCCCCTCCACCTCCAGGTCCAGCGCCCGCCGCACCGTGCCGGCCTGGTCCGGGCCGGACGTGGAGAACCCGAGCCGGACACCCGAGTCCCGCAGCCCGCCGAGGGCGAGAAGCAGGTCCGGATCGCCGAACAGCGGGCTGTCGGGCGTCAGGGAGTGCACGTTGTACAGGCCGACGTGCGCGCCGAGCAGCTCCTGCGTCTCCCGCCACTGACGGGTGAACCGGTCGAGCGAGTGCTCCTTCACCTCGTGCGTGGCCACGTCCCGCCGCCAGTCCGCGACGTACGCGTAGCCCCACTTGCTGGACACCCGGACGTCCCGGTGGCCGCGCGCGGCCAGCCACTGGCCCAGGAACTCCTCCGCCCGCCCGTAGGAACGGGCCGCGTCCACCCGCCGAACACCCGCCGCGTAGGCGGCGTCCAGGACGGCGTGGCACTGGGCGCGCATGGCGTCGACGTCCCGGTGTTCGGGCAACGCGTGCTCGCGGCCGAGGTTGATGTAGGCGGGACGGCCGAGCGCGGCCAGCCCCAAGGCGAATTCGGGCACGTCCGACACCGTAATCCGCCGGTCTCGGAGTGGCCGCCGGACCACGCCGCCGGCCCTGCTCGGATTGCCGGACGGGTCGTCATGCGTCACGTCGCAGCAGCACGGTGGCACCGGAGCCCAGAGCGAGGACGAGGTACGCGATCATCACCAGACCGGCGCCGATGGGCGACAGCGGTGGGTCGGGCAGTTCACCCGACAGTTGCGGTGCGAGGACCGGGAGCATCACCGAGTACGCCCGGTCGTTCCAGGGGTGCGGAAGCAGCAGCGTGAGCGCGGGGAGCACGAAGAGCAGGCCGCACAGGGTCACCAGCGCGCCTGCCGTGGAGCGGAGCAGGAAGCCCAGGCCGAGGCCGACGAGGGAGAGCAGCACCAGCGACGCTGTGCTCGCCAGCAGTGTCGGAACGGCGTCGCCCAGCGAGTCGTAGGCCGAGATCGGCTTCGGCCGGTCACCGGTGATCAGCTCACCCGTCAGGTAGGCCAGCAGTGTGGTGACGAGGGCGACGACCAAGGACACGCCGGCCACCACGAGGGTCTTGGCGGCGAGATAGGACTTGCGTCTGGGCACGGACACCAGCGCGGTGCGCACCATGCCGCTGCCGTACTCCGACGTGACCGCCAGCGCGCCGAGCACGCCCAGGCAGAACTGGCCGAACGGGACCACCATCACCCCGGGATCAGCCGCACCGAACCGCTGCTGGAGGTCCGGCGGCGAGGTGTCCCAGTCGGCGGTCATCAGGTACGAGATCAACGCGCCGGCCAGCAAGGCGACGAGGATCGCGAGCAGCACGTAGGTGGTCGAGCGGACCGAGCGGAGCTTCAGCAGTTCGGAGTTCAGGACGTCGGTCATCGGTTGGCCTCCGAGGCGCGGGAGTTGGCAGAGCGGAACTCGGCGGGGCTCGAGTCAGCCGGGGAGGAGTCAGCGGGGCGGGCGTCGGCCGGGCGCGAGTCAGCCGGGCGGGACTCAGCCGGGCGGGACTCGGCACGACGGGACTCGGCCGGGCGCGGGTCGGCACGACGGGACTCGGCCGGGCGCGGGTCGGCGGCGCGAGAGTCGGCACGACGCGAGTCAGCGGTGCGGCACTCGGCGGGGCGGGACTCGGTAGGACGCGGGTCGGCGGGACGCGGGTCGGCGGGGCGGGAGTCAGCAGGGCGCGAATCCGCGAGGCGGGAGTCAGCAGGGCGGGAACCGGCAGGGTCGGAAGCGGCAGGGTCGGAAGCGGCAGGGTCGGAAGCGGGGCGGGTGTTGGGGCGACGGGAGTCGGGGCGGGAGTCGGTGGTTCGGTACTCGAGGCTGTCGTCGGTCAGTTCCAAGTAGACGTCCTCCAAGGACGCGCTACGGGGGGTCAGTTCGTGGATCGGGATGTGGTGGCGGGCGGCGAGGTCGGCGATGCCCGGGGCGTCCAGACCCTGCACCAACAAGGCGCTGTCCTCCGGTCTCGCCGTCGCGCCCGCCGCGTGGAGGACCGCGGCCAGCGCGTCCTGCACGGGGGAACGGACCAGGACGTCCTTCTTGAACCTCTCCTCGAGGTCCCGCATGGACGCCTCCAGGATCAACTTCCCGCGGCCGATCACGATCACCCGGTCCGCGGTGAGGGCCATCTCGCTCATCAGGTGGCTGGACACCAGGACCGTGCGGCCCTCCCGCGCCAGGCCGCGCATCAGGTGGCGGATCCAGCGGATGCCCTCCGGGTCCAGGCCGTTCACCGGCTCGTCGAACAGCAACACCCCGGGATCACCCAACAGGGCCGCCGCCACGCCGAGGCGCTGCTTCATGCCCAGGGACAGCGATCCGACCCTCTGTTCCGCCGCACTCGCCAGACCCACCTGTTCGAGGGTCGCCACGACGCGGCGGTCCTTGATGCCGTTGCTCCGGGCCAGCACGCGGAGGTGGTCGTACGCCGACCGGCCGCCGTGCACCGCGCCCGCGTCGAGCAGCGCGCCGACGTGGTGCATCGGGCGGCGGATGTCGGCGTACCTCCGTCCGTCGACCAGCGCCTCACCGCTGGTCGGCCGGTCCAGCCCGAGGATCGCCCGCATGGTGGTGGACTTGCCCGCCCCGTTGGGGCCGAGGAAGCCCGCGACGTAGCCGGGTTTCACCTCGAACGTGAGGCCGTCCACGGCCCTGGTGGAGCGGTAGCGCTTGGTCAGCTGCCTTACTTCGATCATGGGGACGAGCGTGCTCGGTCGGAGGGTTGGGCGGATCGGACCGTGGTCCGGACTCGGATGTCGGACCGTGGTCCGACGCCGGCCGCACGAGCCCCGATTACCTTCCCGTCGTGTGACGTCGCGAATCCTGAAGTTCCTGCCGACGGCGTACCTGTACGCGCTGGACATCGCCGTCGCCGTGGTGATCGTCCTGGTGTACCTGACGTTCGCCGAGGTCAGCACCGCACCGGCGTGGCTGGGCTACCCGCTGGCGTTGCTCATCGGCGCGCCGCTCGCGATGCGGCGGGGCAGGCCGCTGCTGACGCTCGGCATCGTCCTGACGGCCCAGACTGTGGCCACGATCGCGCACATCACGCTGGAGCCCTACGGCGCGACCGCGTTCGCGATCTACATGGTGGCCGCGACCTGCGAACGGCGCTTCGCGGTCGGCGCGCTGGTCGGCTCGCTGGCGGTGGCGGCGGTGGCGGTGTTCATCGCCGAGCCGTGGCCTGAAGACGTCGGGCTCGCCTTGTTCGCGGCGCTGGCCCTCGGTGCGGCGTGGGCGCTCGGCCGGACCACCTGGATCCGGCGGTCCTACGAGGCCAGGCAGGCCGTCGAGGCGGCGTCCGCGGCCATCGCCGAGGAGCGGATGCGGATCGCCCGCGAGCTGCACGACGTGGTCGCGCACAGCCTGAGCCTGATCACGGTCAAGGCCGGTGTCGCCGCGCACGTGGCGTCGTCGCGGCCCGAGCAGGCCCAGGAGGCGCTGAGGGTGATCGAGAGCGCGTCGCGCAGCACCCTGGTCGAGATGCGGCGGTTGCTCGGCGTGCTGCGCTCGGAGGACACGTCGGCGGAACTGGCACCCATGCCCGGTATGGGCGATTTACCCGAGTTGGTGTCCCGGGCGGAACTGGCCGGGGTGCCGGTGGAGCTGACGGTGTCCGGCGAGGTGCCCGACGGCCTGGGCCTGACCGCGTACCGGATCGTCCAGGAGTCCGTCACGAACGTGGTCAAACACGCCGCGCCGGCCTCCTGCACGGTCTCGATCGCCGTAGGGGATGCTTCGGTGGTGATCTCGGTGGTCGACGACGGACCAGGGGAACGGGTGTTGGCCGGTCGCGGCGGAGGGCACGGGTTGATCGGGATGCGGGAGCGGGTGGCGGTGTACGGCGGCACGTTCACGGCCGGGCCGCTGGCCGGCGGCGGTTTCGCGGTGCGCGCCGAGGTGCCGCTGTCGTGATCTCGGTGGTGGTCGTGGACGACCAGGCGCTGCTGCGCGGCAGCTTCCGGGTGCTCGTGGACTCCGCGCCCGACCTGCGGGTCGTCGGCGAAGCTGGTGACGGCGCCGAGGCGGTGTCCGTGGTGCGCGACGTGTCACCCGACGTGGTGCTGATGGACATCCGGATGCCCGGGATGGACGGCATCGCGGCCACCCGCGAGATCTGCTCCTCCTCGACCGCCCGGGTGCTGATCCTGACCACGTTCGACCTGGACGAGTACGTGTACTCGGCGCTGCGGGCCGGCGCAAGCGGCTTCCTGCTCAAGGACACTCCCCCGGCCGACGTGCTGGCCGCCATCCGCGTGATGGCCGCCGGGGACGCCCTCCTGGCACCCTCCGTGACCCGCCGCCTGGTCGCCGAGTTCTCCCGCACGCCGCCACCCCGCGCGGTCCGGCTCGACGAGATCACCGAACGCGAGCAGGATGTGCTGCTGCTGATCGCGCGCGGGTGCTCCAACGCCGAGATCATGGGCGAGCTGCACCTGTCGGCGGGCACGGTGAAGACCCACATCGGCCGCCTGCTGCACAAGCTCCAGGCCCGCGACCGGGCCCAGCTGGTGATCGTCGCCTACGAGTCCGGGCTGGTCACCGCCCGGTCGTGAGCCGCGGCCGACGAAGACTCCGGGGACCTGAGGCCCCGGGACGCGGAACGCCCGCCGGGCCATCTCGGCCGGGCGGGCGTTCCAAGCGGGTTGCGGTTGTCGACGACTGCGGGTGCTACAGGTACTGACCGGTGTTCGTCGCCGTGTCGATGGCGCGACCCGACTCCTGGTTCTTGCCGGTCACGAGCGTGCGGATGTACACGATCCGCTCGCCCTTCTTGCCCGAGATCCTGGCCCAGTCGTCCGGGTTCGTCGTGTTGGGCAGGTCCTCGTTCTCGGCGAACTCGTCCACGATCGCGTCCAGCAGGTGGCGCACCGACAAGCCCGGCTGCTTGGTGTCCAGCAGGCTCTTGATGGCCGCCTTCTTCGCGCGGTCGACGATGTTCTGGATCATGGCGCCGGAGTTGAAGTCCCGGAAGTACAGGACCTCCTTGTCACCGTTGGCGTAGGTGACCTCCAGAAACCGGTTCTCCTCGGACTCCTCGTACATCCGCTCGACCGTGTGCTGCACCATGCCGTCGATGCAGGCCACCGGGTCGCCGCCGAACTCGGCCAGGTCGTCGGCGTGGATCGGCAGGTCGGCCGTGAGGTACTTGAAGAAGATGTCCTTCGCGCCCTCGGCGTCCGGACGCTCGATCTTGATCTTGACGTCGAGCCGGCCCGGACGCAGGATCGCCGGGTCGATCATGTCCTCGCGGTTGGAGGCGCCGATCACGATCACGTTCTCCAGGCCCTCGACGCCGTCGATCTCGCTGAGGAGCTGGGGCACGATCGTGGTCTCGACGTCCGACGACACGCCGCTGCCGCGGGTCCGGAAGATCGAGTCCATCTCGTCGAAGAACACGATCACGGGAGTGCCCTCGGAGGCCTTCTCCCGGGCCCGCTGGAAGATCAGCCGGATGTGCCGCTCGGTCTCGCCCACGAACTTGTTGAGCAGTTCGGGGCCCTTGATGTTGAGGAAGTAGCTCTTGGCCTCGCGGTGGTTCTCGCCGCGGGCGGCGTGAACCTGCTTGGCCAGGGAGTTCGCCACCGCTTTCGCGATGAGCGTCTTACCGCAGCCGGGAGGGCCGTAGAGCAGCACGCCCTTCGGCGGGCGGAGCTTGTACTCGCGGAACAGGTCGGCGTGCAGGAACGGCATCTCCACGGCGTCGCGGATCTGCTCGATCTGCCGGAACAGGCCACCGATGTCCTCGTACCTGACATCGGGCACCTCCTCCAGCACCAGGTCCTCGACCTCGGCCTTCGGCACCCGTTCGTACGCGAAGCCCGCCTTCGAGTCGACCAGCAGGGAATCGCCGGCCTTCAGCGGCGAGTCCATCAGCGGCTGCGCGAGCCAGACGACCCGCTCCTCGTCGGCGTGCCCGACGACCAGGGCTCTGCCGATCGAGCTGTCCTCGATCTCGGAGTGCAACACCTCACGCAGCGTGCAGACCTCGCCGGTGCGCTCGAAGTCGCCGCCCTCGACCACGGTCAACGCCTCGTTCAGGCGCACCGACTGGCCCAGGACCAGCGACGGTGTCTCGACCGCCGGTGAAACCGATACCCGCATGCGACGGCCGGAGGTGAACACGTCGACCGTGCCGTCCTCGAATCGGGCCAGAAACACGCCGTAACCGCTGGGCGGTTGCGCGAGCCGGTCGACTTCCTCGCGCAGCGCGAGGAGTTGGCTCCGTGCTTCTCGAAGGGTGTCGATAAGCTTCGTATTGCGCTCGGTCAGTTGGCTGACGCGCTCAGTCGCCTCCGCCAACCGCTGCTCCAGCAGGCGGACGTGTCGTGGGGATTCCGTCAACTTGCGGCGCAGCAACGCGATTTCGTCCTCGAGGAACCGGATCTGCGCAGTCAGCTCACCAGAGTTGTTGCCCTTGTTCAGCTCGCCGCCCTCATCGGGCCGGCTGCCGGGATGACCGTGCTGCATGTCGGCACCCTCCTCCCGTGTTCGTCCCACGACGATACCGGCGATCACCGACAAAAGCCGACACCCTGCGAGTTCCCGGGCGTCAAGTGATCACACATTCCGCCCCCTCGGCCGGACGAACTGCTCCAATCCGGTGTCAGTCGGTACCTCCCACCCGCTACCGTGCGTGGAGTACCAGTCCCACGAGAGTGGTCCGGGCAGTGTCACTGCCACCAGCGGAAAGTTCTAGGAGAACGTGATGTCCGTCCCGCCGCAGCAGCCGGGTCCCTACGGTCAGCAGCCGGGTCAATTTGGCCAACAACCAGGTCAATTCGGCCAGCAGCCGGGCCCCGGACAGCAGCCCGGCGGGTACCCGCCGCCTGCGCCGGGCTTCCCACCCAGTGGGCAGCAGCCCGGTTACGGCACGCCTCCGGGCGGCTACCAGCAGCATCCCGGTCAGCCGGGGCAGCCCGGCCAGCCCGGTTACGGCCAGCAGCCCTACGGCCAGCCGGGACAGTTCAACCAGCCCGGTTACGGCCAACCGGGTGGTTTCGGCGACCCATCCGGCATGCCGCCCAAGAAGAGCCCCCTGCCCCTGATCCTGGGTGGCGCCGGCGCCCTCGTCGTAATCGCCGTGATCGTCGTCCTCGTCGTCACGATGACCGGCGGCAGCAACGGCACCGCGAAGGACGCCGCCGACTCCTACGCGGCGGCGATCAACGCCAAGGACTTCGACAAGGTCCGGTCGCTGACCTGCGCAGAGCACCACGGCGAGATCGACGAGATGCGCAAGCTCTACGACCCCGCGACGATGAGCGCGGAGATCGAGAAGCAGCTCGAGGACCTGCCCGCGGAGATGCGGGAAGAGGCCCAGAAGTCGATCGACAAGGCGAAGGACGTCAAGATCACCCTCGCCGTCGACAACGTGGTCGAGAAGACCGACACGACGGCGGAGGCCTCGATCTCGGTCAAGTACCAGAACGTGCCCGAGGACATGAAGGCGCTCATGAAGGACCAGAGCGGCGCGAAGATCCCGTTCAAGAAGACCGACGACGGCTGGGTCGCCTGCGACTGAGCCGACCAGTGCCGCAACGGCCCGCGCACCTCACGGTGCGCGGGCCGTTTTCGCTGGTCAGCGAGCTGGGGTCAGCCCTTGGACGGTCGGCGCTGCGGCCGGGGCGGGGTGACGCCGTCGGCGAGCCTGCGGGTGGTCAGCAGGAACGCCGTGTGCCCGATCATCCGGTGCTCGGGCCGCACCGCCAGGCCCACCACGTGCCACGGCCGGACGAGGGTCTCCCACGCGTGCGGCTCGGTCCAGTGCTGCTGCTCCCGGATCGCCTCGGTGACCTTCGACAGCTGGGTCGTGGTGGCCACGTACACCACCAGCACGCCGCCGGGGATGAGGCTGCGGGACACGGCGGGCAGCACGTCCCACGGCGCGAGCATGTCGAGGACGACCCGGTCGACCTCGCCCTCGTGCTCGTTCACGTCGGCGACGGTCAGCGACCAGTTGCCCGGCCGCTCGCCGAAGAACTGCTCGACGTTGCGGATCGCGTGGTCGGCGTGGTCCTGGCGGACCTCGTACGACGTCACGCTGCCCTTCTCGCCGACCGCGCGCAGCAAAGAGCAGGTCAGCGCACCCGAACCGGCGCCGGCCTCCAGCACCCGCGCGCCCGGGAACACGTCCCCGTACATCACGATCTGGGCGGCGTCCTTGGGGTAGATCACCTGCGCGCCGCGCGGCATGGACAGCACGTAGTCGGGCAGCAGGGGCCGCAGCGCGAGGAACGACGTGCCACCGACCGACACCACCACGGACCCTTCGGGCAGCCCGATCAGCTTGTCGTGCGACAACGCGCCGCGGTGGGTGTGGTACTCCTTGCCCGGTTCGAGCACGATCGTGTAGTGCCGTCCCTTCGGGTCGGTCAACTGCACCCGGTCACCCGGTTGGAACGGACCACTGGCGGTGCTCACCGCGGCAAACCTCCTGCATGAACGCTCGTGTCAACAGCGCACGATGGTCCCACGGTGCCCGCGCGGCCCTACTGGCGGGACTTCTGCCCGCCGTTGACCACTTCCGCTACCGAGTGGTAGACGGGCCACCCGAGCAGCCAGACCACGCCGATGCCCGTGATGCCCGACATCTGCCCCCACAGCGCCTGGGTGCGCTCCGGCGTGCCGACGACGAACATCAGCAGCAGCATCACCCCGCACGCGATCGCCCACGCCACGGCGAACTTGCCGAACTCGCGCCACTCGTGCCGGACCTTCGCCGGTCCGCTCTTCGGCGGCTTGGTCGGCGGCGGCCCGCCGGCGAACCGGTGGGCGACCCGCTGGTCGGCCCACCGAAGCATGCTGTGCCCGAACGCCACGCTGAACCCCAGGTAGATCGCGGCCAGGCCGTGCACGGACGTCGCCTCGCCGCCCGACCGCAGGTCGAAGACGGTGGCGACGAGCAGCACGACATCGACGACGGGGGTGCAGACGAGCAGGGCCGCGCCGAGCCTGCGCATCCTCAGCGCGTAGCGGGCCAGCAGCCCCGCGCCCAGCACGACCCAGAATCCGATCTCGCACGCCACGATGAGGACGACCAGCGGTTCAACCACGGCCCAAGCGTGCGGGCCGGGCGTCCGCCCGCGCGTCGTCGGGCCGACCGACCGCGGGTCATCACTTAGTAGGACGCCGGCACGTCGGGGCCTGTGCTGTGATGACGTCGTGGAGCTCCGTCGTGCACACCGGGACGTGCTGGTCACGGCGGTGTTCTTCACCGTGGGGGCGGTGGTCTACGGGCTCGACATGGACCTGGTGGTGGGCGGCCGGGGCGACCACACGCCGTTGGCCACGCGGCTGCTCATCCTCGTGGTGGCGTGCGTCGGCCAGCTGTTCCGGCGGTCCGCGCCCGTGGCGGCGCTGCTCGTCGTCACCGTCGCCACCTCTGGCGACCTGTACTTCGGGCTGAGCATGCCGGTGGTGATGGTCGCCATCGACGTGCTGTTCTCGGCGGCCCTGCACGGTCCGCGCCGGCTGCACGCGGTGCTCGTCGGTGCGGTGGCCGTGGCCACGGTCGGCGTGGCGGCGGCGGTCGCGGTGGTGGGCGACTGGCGGCTGTCGTTCTACGCCGGGTTGCAGGTGTTCTCGCTGCTCGTGGTCCCGGTGTGGTGGGCGACGAACGTGCGGCAGCACCGGGAGAGCGCCGAGCAGATCGCGCTGATCTCGGAGCTGGACCGGCGTGCGTCGGTGAACGCCGAGCGCAACCGGATGGCCCGCGACCTGCACGACGTGGTGGCCGGCCACCTGTCGGCGATCGCGATCCAGTCCGAGGCGGTGCTCGCGATGCGCGAAGGCGACCCGGAGACGGTGCGCACGGTGCTGAAGTCGGTGCGCGAGAACAGCGTGCGGTCGCTCGAGGAGATGCGGATGATGATCGACGTGCTGCGGGCCGACGACCCGGTGGACGAGCCGGTTGCGGTGCGGCTGGCGGACGTCGGCAGGCTGGTCGAGTCGGCCGCCGCGGGCGGGCTGGACGTCGAGCTGCGCGGCGCGAACGTGGCCGAGCTGCCGGTGGCGGTGGACGTCGCCGCGTACCGGATCGTCCAGGAGGCGTTGACGAACGCGTTGAAGCACGCACCCGGCTCGCGCACGTCGGTGACGGTGGAACGGCAGGTCAGGCGGTTGGTGGTGGTCGTGCGCAACACCGTGGGGCGGGCTGCGGGCGGGTCGGAGGGTTCGGGGACGGGACTGGTGAGCATGGCGGAACGCGCACGCGTGGTCGGCGGCACGTTCGCCGCCGGACGCGACGGTGACGGCTGGGTCGTGCGGGCGGAGCTGCCGCTGTGATCCGGGTGCTGGTGGCCGACGACCACGCGGCGATCAGGGCGGGCCTGGTGATGATCCTCGGCGGCGCGGACGGCATCGAGGTGGTCGGCGAGGCCGGTGACGGCGCGGAGGCGGTGCGGGTGGCGACGCGGCTGGAGCCGGACGTCGTGCTGATGGACATCCGGATGCCCGGTGTGGACGGCATCGAGGCGACGAGGCAGCTCAGCGGGGTGTGCGAGGTGCTGGTGCTGACCACGTTCGACCTGGACGAGTACGTGCACGGCGCGCTGCGGGCCGGTGCGGCCGGGTTCCTGCTGAAGTCGGTGGAGGCGCCCGCGCTGGTGGACGCGGTGCGACAGGTCGCGGCCGGTGACGGCGTGCTCGCGCCGAGCGTGACGCGGCGGGTGATGCGGGAGTTCGCCTCGGCCGCGCCCCGGTCGCGCCCGGCCGGCTTGGACTCGTTGACCGACCGCGAGGTCGACGTGCTGCGCTGCCTCGGCGAAGGGCTGTCGAATCACCAGATCGGGCGAAGGCTGCACATAGGCGAGACGACGGTGAAGACGCACGTGTCGCGGGTGCTGACGAAGCTGGACCTGCGGTCGCGGGTGCAGGCGGCGATCGTGGCGCAGGAGGCCGGCCTGTTCAGCGGCGGTTCAGCGCGGCCTTGAGGTCCTCGCGGCGCAGCACGCCCGCCGGTCGTCCTTCGAGGTCGACGACCAGGTACTCCCAGGCGGCGGTGCCGCGCACGCGCTCCACCACTTCGGCGCCGCTCTCGTTCGCCAGCAGCACGGTTTCAGGCCGGATCGGCACGGCCGCCTGCTCGGCGGGCGCGTGCGGCGAGGTGTCGGCCAGCCTGCGGGCCAGCTCGCGGTCGAGGAGGCCGGCCGCGACACCGTCCGCGCGGACCAGGACCACGCCCCGGCCGGCGGACGCGGTGAGCGCACCGGACACCGGGCTCTCGGCGGGCAGCTGGAGGACGGGGCGGACGAGTTCGCCCAGCGTCAGGCCGTCCGGCCAGGTGCTGCGGCGCTCGGCGGTGAACTCGCCGCGCGCGCCGGCCAGCACGAACCACGCGGTCAGCAGGCACACGCCGAAGCGGAGCCAGCGGTCCTCGGCGCCTTCCATGACGCCCCAGATCGCCCACACGACGAGCAGCGCGGCCACCACGCCGCCACCGATGACGGCGGCTTTCGTGCCCGTCGCACGGCGGCCCGTGAGCGCCCACACGCCCGCGCGCAGGATTCGGCCGCCGTCCAGCGGCAGGCCGGGCAGCAGGTTGAACACGGCGACGGCGGCGTTGGCGAAGGCGGTCTGGGCGATCAGCAGCCAGACCGCTTCGGGGTACGGGATGGCGGCGGCGACCAGCGCGAACACCCCGGCGAGCGCGATGGAGACGATCGGGCCCGCGGCGGCGATCGCGCCTTCGTGGGCCGGTCGGGTCGGGGTGCGCATCACCTCGGACACGCCGCCGAGCAGGAACAGGCGCAGCCGGCGCACCGGGAGGCCCAGGCGCAGCGCGACCAGGCTGTGGCCGAGTTCGTGCGCCAGCACGGAGAGCCCGAGGAAGATCGCGAAGGTGGCGGCGAGGAGCACGCCGGTGAGGCCGCCGGTGCCGGGCGCGATGCGGCCGACGAGCGGCGCGTAGAGGACCACGATGGCCGCCGAGCCGAGCCACCAGGAGGGCGCGAGCAGCACCGGGATCCCGGCCGCGCGGAACAGCGGCAGCCCGCCGTCCCTGCCGACCTGCCGCCGCCAACTGCCCGTCGTCGCCACGGACCGAGCCTAGGGGCAGGCGTGTATCAGCGGCGTGTTGAATCGCCGCTGCTCCGCGCGCGTTCCACCCTGGCCCGGAGGCCGTCGACGATGAGGTCGAGGCCGAAGTCGAGGGCCTTGTCCTGATCTCCCCCGGCTATCGACTCCGCCAACACCGCCCTGGTGTGGGGGTAGCGGTCCCCGCGCTGGAACACCACCTCCGCCAGGACGGCGCCGAATTGGGCGCCAGTGTCGCCGCCCGGTGTCTTCGCGACCTGTTGGGCCAGGCTGCGGACGTGCCCGGCGAGCACGGCCAGCACGTCCATCCGTTCGACGCCCGGCAGGCCCGTGCCGTCCAGGACGGCGAGGGCGGCTTCCATCCAGGCCAGCTCGTTGGGCCCGACGACGTGCGGACCCGTGGTGACCTCCAAGACCCACGGGTGGCTCAAGAAGCCCGGTAGGAGCGCCAGCGCCCACGTTCGGAGCCGGTCGCACCAGTCGCCGTCGTGGAGGTCTTCGGGTGGCGTGCCCATCGCGAGGTCGGCCATGAGCGCGACCAGCTCGGCCTTCCCGGGCACGTAGCGGTAGAGGGACATCTTCGTGAAGCCGAGTTCGGCGGCGACGCGCTGCATCGAGACGGCGGCGAGCCCGTCGGCGTCCGCGATCCCGATGCCGGTCCTGGCGATGAGCTCGTGGCTGAGCGCGGGCTTGGGGCCGCGGCGAGGGCCAGGGGGGTCACCCCACAGCAGCTCGAAGGTGCCCGCCGTGTCCATCGTGACCTCCGGTGTTGCCCAAGCCCAAGAACTGTGTCTAAGGTACACAGAAATAATTGCTTCCGCCGGACACAGTTCGAGCGGACCCAGTCCAGGGGTGGGTGGCGATGGCGAACAAGCGGGTTCTCGTCTCGGGTGCGAGCGTCGCGGGACCGGCCGTGGCCTACTGGTTGGCGCGCCACGGCTTCGAGCCGACCGTCGTGGAGATCGCTCCCGCGCTGCGCCGGGGTGGCGCGGCGGTGGACTTCCGCGGTGCGGCGCACATGACGGTGCTGGAACGCATGGGCGTCCTCGACCGGCTGCGCGCGATCCAGACCGGTGGCAGCCCGATGACGTTCGTCGACGAGCGGGGGCGCACGGTGCTCCACCTGCCGGCGGACTTCGCGGGCGGCGAGTTGGAAGTGCTGCGTTCCGACCTCTCGCGGGTGCTCTACGAGCACGGCAGGGATGCGGCGGAGTACGTGTTCGGCGACTCCGTCGTCGGGTTGACCGAGACGGCCGGCGGGGTCGACGTGACGTTCGCTTCCGGCGTCGAGCGGACGTTCGACCTGGTCATCGGCGCGGACGGCATCCACTCGGGCGTGCGGGGCCTCGTCTTCGGGCCGGAAGAGCGGTTCGTCAGCCACCTCGGGTACTACGTCGCCGGCTGGGACCTGCCCGACGGCTTCGGCGTCCCGTCCGGGTCGCTGAACCACAACGTGCCGGGACGGCTCGTCTCCACCAGCGGGACCGGCGACCGGGCGAGCGCGTTCGTGGCGTTCCGGTCGCCTCGCCTGGAGTACGACCGGCGTGACCAGGGGCAGCAGCGCAGGTTGATCACCGAGGCGTTCGGCGGGCTGGGCTGGGAGACGCCCCGGCTGCTGGCGTCGTTGGCGCGCACGACGGAGATGTACTTCGACTCGATCAGCCGGGCGGACGTCCCGACGTGGTCGCGCGGGCGCGTCGCGCTGGTCGGCGACGCGGCTTGCGGCGCCACCATCGGCGGTATGGGAACGGGCACGGCGATCGTCGGCGCGTACGTGCTCGCGGGCGAGCTGGCCGCTTCGAACGGCGACCACACGGCCGCGTTCCGGCGGTACGAGCACGTCATGCGCGGCTACGCGCAACGGTGCCAGAAGGGTGGCGACCGGGCGGGGAAGTTCCTCGCGCCGCCGAGCCGGTTCGCCCTGCGGATGCGCAACACGCTCCTGGGCAACCGGTTCCTGCTCGACCTGATGCTCAAGGCGGGCAAGGACATCAGCGACGACGTCGAGCTCCGGGACTACGCGCGTGCTGCCGCGCAGGCCGGTCCGCACCGCGATTAGACGATCTTGTCGGGGTGGTGGCCTATGGTCTTGGGCCATGGCAGTGCCGACGATCACCGAGCGCCCTGTTCGCAGGCCAGCGCTGTCGCCCTCCCGCGCGGGCGACTTCAAGCAGTGCCCGCTGCTCTACCGCTTCCGCGCCGTCGACCGGCTGCCCGAGAAGCCGACCAGGGCGCAGGTGCGCGGCACGGTGGTGCACGCGGTCCTGGAGGACTTGTTCGGACTGCCCGCCGCCGAACGGCTGCCGGAGACGGCGCGGGCGCTGGTCGGTCCAGCCTGGGAACGGGTGCGGGCCGAGCGGCCGGAGTTCGCGGAGCTGTTCACCGAGGGTGATCCGGAGCAGGACGAGTGGCTGGCGTCGGCGGAAGGCCTGCTGGACGGCTACTTCGGCCTGGAGGACCCGCGCCGGTTCGACGCGGACGCCCGTGAGCTGCTGGTGGAGTGGGAGCTGCCGTCGGGGGTGCTGCTGCGCGGGTACGTCGACCGGGTGGACGTGGCGCCGACCGGCGAGATCCGGGTGGTCGACTACAAGACGGGCGCCGCGCCGCGCGAGGTCGGCGAGGCCAAGGCGTTGTTCCAGATGAAGTTCTACGCGCTGGTGCTGTGGCGGCTGCGCGGCGTGGTGCCGCGCCAGCTGCGGCTGATGTACCTGGCCGACCGGCAGGCGTTGGCCTACCAGCCGGACGAGGCCGAGCTGACCCGGTTCGAGCGCACGCTGGAGGCGATCTGGGACGCCATCCTGCGCGCGGCGAAGTCCGGTGACTTCCGGCCGAACCCGAGCCGGCTGTGCGACTACTGCGACCACAAGGCGCTGTGCCCGGCGTTCGACGGCACGCCGCCGCCGTACCCGGGCTGGCCCGAGCCGGACGCGGGTGTGGAGACCGCGTTGGACCGGGCGGACTAGGTGGACGCCTTCTACGAGCGGCTGGACGACGACAGGTTCGCCTCGACCGGGCACACCTCCGGGCCGTGGAGCGTCGAGAGCCAGCACCTCGGGCCGCCGTCGGCGCTGCTGGTGCGGGCGTTGGAGCGGTGCGCGCCGCGTCCGGAGGCGATGCTCTCGCGGGTGACGTTCGAGGTGCTGGGGCCGGTGCCGGTGGCGGAGCTGACCGTGACGGCGTCGGTCGACCGGCCGGGGCGTTCGGTGGAGCTGCTGGCGGCGGAGTTGGCTCACGAGGGCCGGCCGGTGCTGCGGGCGAGGGCGTGGCGGATCGTCACCGGTGACACGGCGGAGCTGGCGTCCGGGCCGGGTGAGCCGTTGGCGTCTCCGCTCGGGTGCGCGCGGATGGCCATCCCTGAGGCGTGGCGGGGCGGCGGGTACCTGGCCGCGATGGAGTGGCGGGCGGTGAGCGGCGGGATTTTCACGTCCGGTGACGCGGTGGTGTGGGCGAGGCCGGTCGTGCGCGTGGTGGCGGGTGAGGAGCCGAGCGCGGCGCAGCGCCTGTTCACCGTGGCGGATTCGGCGAGCGGCGTGTCCAGCCGGGTGGACATCCGCGAGTGGTACGCGATCAACACCGACCTGACCGTCCACCTGCACCGGGAACCGGTCGGCGAGTGGTACGCGCTGGACGCGCGGACCGTGATCGGGCCGTCCGGGATCGGCGTGGCGACGAGCGTCCTGCACGACGAGCGCGGACCGGTGGGGCGGACGGCGCAGTCGCTCTTCGTGCGGAAGCGCTAGGAGGCGCCCTGGTGGTCACTTACCGGGCCTCCTGGTTGCCTTGGTCCTGCTGGTCGCTCTGGTTGCGCTCGTCGCCGTGGTCGCAGCCGGCGGCAGGCACGCGCACCATGGAGGCATGAGGTTCACAGACCGCTCCGACGCCGGCCGGGTGCTCGCCCGGACGCTGGTCGGCGAGTCCTGGACCGATCCGCTGGTGCTCGGCCTCGCGCGCGGCGGGGTGCCGGTGGCCGCCGAGGTCGCCTCGGCGCTGGGCGGTGAGCTGGGCGTGGCCGTGGCGCGCAAGATCGGGGCGCCCGGTCAGCCGGAGTTCGGCATCGGCGCGGTCACCGCCGGCGGCGATCCGATCTTCAACGAGGAGGCCATGACCGCCCTCGGCCTCACCCCCGACGACATGGCCGACACGTGCGAAGCGGAACGGCGTGAGGCCCGGCGGCGGCTGGAGCTGTACCGGGACGGCCCGGTGCGGCTCGAAGGACGTGACGTGCTGGTCGTGGACGACGGCCTGGCCACGGGTGTCACCGCCCGTGCCGCGCTGCGCGAAGCACGGGACCAGAACCCCCGTCGCCTGGTGCTGGCGGTGCCGGTGGGTGCGGCGGAGTCGGTGCGGGCGTTGAACGCCGACGCCGACCTGGTGGTGTGCCCGTACCCCCGCACCGACTTCCGCGCGGTCGGCCGGTTCTACCGGCACTTCGACCAGACCACCGACGACCAGGTCATCGAGCTGCTGCGGCGGGGCTGACGGCCGTTCAGAGAGCGCGGTAGTGCTCCACGACGGGGAACGGGTCGTAGAAGTGGTGCAGCAGCGCCTTCCAGCGCGGGTACAGCGGCCCTTGGCGGAAGCCGACCGTGTGGTCCTCCAGCCGCTCCCACTCCACCAGCAGCAGGTAGCGGGACGGCTGTTCGACCGAACGCCGCAGGTCGAGCGAGGCGAACCCCGGCGACTGCGCGATGAGCCCGCGCGCCTCCGCGAACGCTTGCTCGAAGTCCGCCTCCAGGCCGGGGCGGACGTCGAGCGCGGCGACTTCCAGGATCACAGGTGCTTGTACACGTCTTCGAGGGTCAGCCCGCGACCGAGCATGAGCACCTGCACGCGGTACAGGAGCTGGGAGACCTCTTCGGCCAGGCGCTCGTCGGACTCGTGCTCGGCGGCGATCCAGACCTCGCCGGCCTCCTCCAGCACCTTCTTGCCCTGCGCATGCACCCCGGCCTCCAGAGCCGCGGCGGTGGCGGAGCCCTCAGGGCGGGTGCGTGCGCGTTCGCTCAGCTCGGCGAACAGCTCGTCGAAGGTCTTCACGGGGTCTGATCCTCGCATCCCCCGAACGGCCGCAGGCAGGCAGACCCCCGGTTCGGTCGCGTGGGCCGCTCCGTCACTGCGGGCCCTCGATCCCGTAGCGCGGGCTCGTGAAGGGCCACACCTCGGCGATCCACTTCGGCACGAACGCGTCCAGCGCGCGCTCCAGGTCCGTGCCCGCGTGCTCGTCCACGACCCACCACGAGATCAGCGCGTCGTCGGCGGGGTCGATGTAGACGCACCCCAGCAGCTCGGTCTCGTCCGCGTTGAACAGGGCGTAGTTGAACGACTCGTGCGCCTCCTGCTCGCGTTCGTGCCGGGCGAGGTCGACGCGGTCCTGCTCGTGGGTCATGGTGGCCGGCGGCCAGCCCCAGTGCTCGCCGTACAGCGACCACAGCCGCTCGCGCGAGCCCATCACGGCCGGGTAGTCGATGTCCACATCGGACTCGCGGATGGGCCGCAGGTGGTGTTCGGCGTCGAGCGGGACGCGGGTCGGGTGGGCGAAGTCAGCGGGGAGCCACGGCATGCGCGGATTGTGCGGTGGCGTGGGCCGGAACGCCACCGAAAATCCGATGGCGTCGCGCGCGGCACGCCGAGACACTGCCCGGATGACCGATGGCGGGCTGAACGACGGCGGGCTGTCAGGTGGCTGGCTGAGCCACGGCGGGCTGAACGGTGCCGAGCTGAACAACGGCGGGCTGAGCGACGGCGGGCCGTCAAGTGGCGGCGGGCTGACCGGGAGCGGGCTGTCAGGTGGGCTGGTGCTGCGGACCGCGCGCCCGGAAGACCTGGACGGGATCGCCGCCCTGCTGACCGACCGGGGTGAACCGGCGGACGCGATCGACCACCGCCTGGTGATCGAGGACCCGGACGCGGGCTGGGAGGCGTGCGCGGTCGTCGTGGACGGCGACAAGGTCGTGTCCACCGCGACCCTGCTGGACGAGACGCTGGTGCTGAACGGGCTGGAGATCCCGGCGGGCCAGGTGGAACTGGTCGCCACCGACCGCGCGTACGAGGGCCGTGGGCTGGTGCGGGCGTTGATGGCGTGGGCGCACGAGCGGTCGGCCGCGCGCGGTCAGCTGGTAAACGTCATGCTCGGCATTCCGTACTTCTACCGCCTGTTCGGCTACACCTACGCAATCCCCATCTCGGCCACCCGGCCGGTGACGAGCCGACCGGACGGCTCCGGCCACGTCCTGCGTGAGGCGACGGCCGCCGACATCCCGACGATGAAACGCCTCCAGGACGCCGAGCAGGCACGGGCGGACCTGCGGATGCCGCACTCCCCCGGCCTGTGGCGGTGGCTGGTGGCGCGGGACGGCAGCGCGCAGTGGCTGGTCGAGCGGGACGGCGTGCCGGTGGCGACCGGGCGCACCACCCCGCCGGACGAGGGCGTCCGGCTGTGCGAGGTGGCGGCCGTGGACGAGGCCGCCGCGCACGCGCTGCTCGCGTTGACCGGGGCCACCGAGGTGAACGAGCGACCGGGCACGGTCGCGGGTGCGGCGCTGGAGCCGTTCCTGGGGCCGGCGCCGGAGGACGCGAGTTCCTACTACGTGCGGATCGGCGACCCGATCGCGTTGGTGGAGCACCTGCGGCCGGCGTTCGGGCGGCGGTTGGCGGACGGCGGTTTCGGCGAGCAGGAGGGCGAGGCGGTGGTCTCCTTCTACCGCTCGCACGTGCGGCTGCCGTTCAAGGCGGGCGAGGTCGGACGGGTCGTGCCGGGCGGCACCATGCAGGCACCGGGCGCGGCGGGCGGTGCGGGGGTGGCGCCGGACCTCCTGGCATCGCTGCTGTTCGGCCCGCACGGCCTCAAAGGCCTGACCGCGCGGGAACCGGACGTCTACCCCGGCCCGAACGCCGAGCTGTTGCACACCTTGTTCCCGCCGGTGCGCGGCGACCTGATGACGTTCTACATCCCCTGAGGGTGCTTGCCCGACCGTGAGCAGACTGAAGCAGTTACCAAAGCGGCCTCGCGCCGGTTGCACACGAACGGGTTCAGGCGCTCCGGCCGATGATCCATCGGGTCAGGGCGTCGGGATAGCCGGGTGCCAGGCGGGTGCCGCCGTCGATCCGGACGCGGTGGTCGGCGCCCAGGAACACCTCGACGGTCAGCGTCGCCCGGTTGTCGCGGTCGGGGTGGCGGGCGGCGGCGGTGAACACCCGGACGCTGTCGGCGACCGGGACCACGGCGTCGTCGGCACCGAAGATCGCCAGGTGCGGGCAGCGCAGGCGCAGCGCGTCCGGGAACGGGTCGTGGTCCTGCCCGCGCTTGAGGAACCCCCAGAACCGCTCGTCCACCTGGGCCGCGCGCTCGCTGAACGCGGTGGGCGGCGTGTGGGCGAGTCGGGCGGCCTCGGCGAAGTCGGCGTCGCGTCGACCGGCCTCGATAACGCGGTCGTAGGCGGCCAGCGCGGCCCCGATCCCGTCGTCGGTGACGCCGTCGCGCCCCAGGGAGACTGCCAGCTCGTGGCGGCCCTGCGCGGCAGGTGTCGTGCCGGGGCCGCCGTTCGTGACGACCCACGGAACGTCGTCCCTCAACGTGGCGGCGCGCAGGACGACCCAGCCGCCCTCGCTGTGCCCGAACAGCCCGACAGCCCCGCTCCGCACCTCCGGCCGCGCACGGAGGAAATCCAGCGCCGCGCCCGCGTCGGACGCCAGGTCGTCGAACGTCGCGTCGACCCAGTCCCCGGACGACCCGCCGACACCGCGCTTGTCGTAGGACAGCACGGCGATCCCGGCGTCCACCAGGTGCCGCCGGATCGCCGGGAAGTACGTGTCGTTGTCCCGATCCGACGGCCCCGCCCCACCGACCATCACCACACCCGGCACCGGCGCACCCCGGTCGGGCAAGGTCAACGAACCGGCCAACACCACCTCGGCGTTGGTGAAGGTGACGTCTTCCACCAGGGTTCCTCCGAGTCGACGGTGATCACCGGCGTGGCGCCGGCGGCTCCGGTTCGGGATGCGGATCGCCCCGACCCTTTCGCACGAGGCTTAGTGTCCAGCGCCGGTCAATCAAGTTTCGCGGCGAGCGTTGGAGAACGTCGTCCTTGGTGAACCCGGCGAGCAGACCGAACCGACGTGGGAGCACTGGTCAGTCCGTGCGCAGGTGGCCCGCGAACTCGACGCCCATCGTGATGCCGACGAGGACGAGCAGTACCCCGGCACAGGTCAGCGCACGTCGGTAACCGTTGTGGCGCAGCCGACTGCGCCCGCGGGCGACGAGCAGGGCGATCACGATCTTGCCGCCGACCAGGGTCGCGTAGAACCCGATCAGCAGCGCCGCACCCGCGCCGGCCGACTCGCGCCAGGTGGTGACGATCAGCGGCCCCAACGCGGTCGCCCACGCGATCCACGGGTGCGGGCTGAGCAGGTTGACCACCACCGCCCGCTTCAGGGCACCGGTTTCGGTGGTGGTTTCGGTGGTGGTTTCGAGGGTTGGGTGCGTGGCATCGGTGGGCAGGGCGGCTGACCGTGCCTCCCGGACCGTCTGCGCGCCGCTCCACACCACGAACACCGCGCCCACCACCCCGAGCACGCCCAGCGCCCGTCCGGGCAACCGGTCCAGCAGGAGCAGCGTCACCGCGACCACGACGGCGTCCGACAACAACGGCGCGCAGGCGGTCAACACGCCGGCCCTCCGGCCTGAGCGCAACGCCGACGTCACCACCAGCACCAACAGCGGGCCAGGGCTGATGCCGGCGGCCAAGCCGAGGGTCAGTCCCAACCCCAGTGCGTCCACGGCGGCAGACTAGGACACGTGTCCGAGTTCGCCCGAGTCCTCACCACCCTGCGGCAGATCCGCGGCCTGAGCCCGTTCTTCGTCCTGGACGTCGGTCGGCCCACCGACGGCGTCCGGCCCGACGACGGCTGGCACGACGGCGAAGACCTGCTGCACGGCCCGGCCCTGCCCGACGCGCTCGACCGGATCGCCACCCGGTACCGCACGGCCGAGAGGCGGGTCGCCGCGTCGCTGTTCTTCCTCAGCTACACGGCGCGGCTGCTCAGTCCGGTGGTGGCGGCCCGCGCGGTCGACGGAGTGGCGCCGGACGTCCGGCCCGCCAACCTGTGGTGGCGGTACCGGCCGGACGGCCTGCAAGTCCGCCTCAAGGACCCCGTCGCGGGCGTCGGCATCGCCGAGTCGATGGAGCCGGTGGTCGAAGCGGTGCACGGGATCACGTCGGTGGCGCGCGGCCTGCTGTGGGGCAACGCGGCGTCCTCCATGGCGGGCGCGCTGCGCACGATCAGCCGCAGCGGCATCGCGGCGGACTGCGTCGAGCTCGGCGAGGAGTTGTTCGCCGAGCCGCCCTTGAAGGGCACGGGCGAGTTCATCCCGTTCCCCGGCGAGGTCGTGTTCCGCCGGCGCAGCTGCTGCCTCTACTACCGGCTCGACGGCGGCGGGACGTGCGGCGACTGCCCGCTGCCGCCCCGCTGACCCGCGCTGACCCGCACGCGTGAGGAGTACGACAACTCGTCTGGCCGGTTGTGCCCGGCCACGATCCACATCTACGGTTCGGGCGCCGCAGTGGACGGGAAGCCGGTGTGAATCCGGCGCGGTCCTCG
The DNA here is from genome assembly GCF_000716595.1 of Saccharothrix sp. NRRL B-16314. Classification (GTDB taxonomy): domain Bacteria; phylum Actinomycetota; class Actinomycetes; order Mycobacteriales; family Pseudonocardiaceae; genus Actinosynnema. Next base: position 138,655 of record NZ_JNXC01000022.1, on the reverse strand, counting down.
CCACTGTGACCGGGGAACCAACCCGCCGAGAACGTCACTGGTCGCGTGGAGCGGCTGGGAAGACGCGGGGACGGTGTCGATCCGGGAGTCAGGAGACCGGCTGCGGCGCGAAGTGTTGTTGACCTTCCACGAGGTATGGAGGAGGCCGTCATGACGAGCCCCGCGCAGGTTCCCGCAGTTTCCGACGATCAAGCCAGTCCGATCCCCAAATGGGCCTATGCCATCGCTCTGGTCGCGTTGACCATGACGTGGCTGGTCCTCCAGGAGAACGGCGTCGCGCTCGGCCACGCCGCCGAGACCGTGCACGAGTTCTTCCACGACGGGCGCCACGCACTCGGCGTCCCGTGCCACTAGGGCTCGCCGACATGCGGGCGAACGTGCCCACCTACAAGGGTCTGCTGCTCCGCGGTGTCGGCGCGGGCGCGGTGTCCGGGCTGCTCGCGGGCCTGGTCGGCGTGCTGGTGGTCGGACCGCCGATCCGGGCGGCGCTGGCCGTCGAGCAGGCACGGCCGGTGGAGCCGGGTGGTCACGGGCACGGCGAGCTGTTCAGCCGTGGCACGCAGGTGGTCGGCGGTGTGCTCGCCGCAGTTTTGGTGGGTGTCGCCGTCGGCGCGTTGTTCGCCACCGCGTACGCGGGGTCGCGGCGCTGGTTCGCGTCCCAGGCGCCGTTCGTGCGGGCGGTGACGTTGTCGGCGGCGGTGTTCGGCGCGGCGGCGTTGCTGCCCGCGGTGAAGTACCCGGCGAACCCGCCGGCGGTGGGCGACCCGAACACGGTGGAGTACCGGACGGTGCTCTACCTGGGGTTGATCGCGGCCGGGCTGCTGGTCGCGTTCGGTGCGAGCTACCTGGCGTCCCGGCTCGGTCACCTGAACCGGCCCGTCCGGGGCACCGCCGTGGCGTTGGCCGTGGTGGTGGCGGTGGTCGTGCTGCTGGTGGCGTTCCCGGCCACCCCGGACGCCGTTCCGGCGGACGTGCCGGGCGAGGTGCTGTGGGACTTCCGGTTGGCCTCGCTGGCCGAGACCGCCACGCTGTGGCTCGGTCTCGGCGTGGTGTTCGGCCTGCTGGTGGACCCGGCCGCGCGCCGCGCCCGGGCGGTGTCACCCGCCGCCTGACCGCGATTCGTCCACCCCGGACACCCGGAACTCCACGTTCGTGGACGCCTCGCCGGACGCGAGCGCGGAGTTCGGGGTACCGGAGTGGGCGACTCGCGCGGTCAGCGGGCCAGGAGCGCGGCGAGGGTCCGGTGGTCCACGCCCACCAGCGAGTCGCGGAAGACGCGGCGTTCGCCTTCGGGGACCGGGAGGTCGCAGGGGACGACCAGGACCGTGCAGCCCGCGGCGACGGCGGCGGTGGTGCCGGTCGGCGAGTCCTCGACCGCCACGCAGCGGGTCGGGTCGACGCCGAGCAGGCGGGCCGCCTTCAGGTACGGCTCGGGCAGCGGCTTGTTCAGGCCGTCGACCTCGTCACCGCACACCGTGACGTCGAACAGGTCTCGCCCGATCGTGTCCAGCGCGACCTCGGTCAACTGCCGTTCGGTCGACGTCACCAGCGCCATCGGCACCCCGGCGTCCCGCACCGCTCGCAACGCCTCGCGCGCGCCCGGCCGCCACGGCAGTCCGGCGCGGAACACCTCTTCGGTGCGCCGCTGGATCCACGCCGCGCCGTCCTCGATGTCGCCGTCACCCGGAGTGATGCCGACCTCGGTGAACAGCAACGCCATGGTCGTGGCCACGTTCGACCCGACCATCGCGTGCCGCGTCTCCAGCGACAGCGTGCCGCCCAGTTTCTCGGCGAACTCGTAGAGCGGGATGTCCCACAGCTTCTCCGAGTCCAGCAGCGTGCCGTCCATGTCCCACAGCACGGCGTCGACCGTCATGCGCACCTTCCCCCAGTGATCACGCGTTGAACGATTGGGCGGATCGGCCCCGAACGTGGTGATCTCCACGGCGTGCGCGCCGACTGCCGGCGATCGTGCGGTGCACGTGGGGCACGACATCGGGCCTGGTCACGTCGAGGGTCGGCCGGCGCGCCCGGAAAAGGGGGCGTGACACGATCCGACATGCGCCAAGCCTACGGCGTCGGGTCTGCGGCAGTGGTCGTAGTCTGACGCCGTGACCGATCCGGACGAGGCCGCCCAGACCCCCTTCGACCCCAGCGAACCGCTCACCAATCCGATCATGGTGGCGGCGTTCGAGGGGTGGAACGATGCTGGCGACGCCGCCAGCACGGCGATCGAGCACCTGCAACTCACGTGGGACGCGACGCCCCTGGCGGAGATCGATCCGGACGACTACTACGACTTCCAGGTGACTCGTCCCACAGTTCGACTGGTGGACGGCATCACCCGACGGGTTGAATTCCCGACCACCAGGCTGTCGGTGTGCCGCCCGCCCGGGTCGTCCACCGACGTGGTGCTGGTGCACGGGATCGAGCCGAACATGCGGTGGCGGAAGTTCGCCGCCGAGCTGCTGGGCCACATCGAGGACCTGGGCGTGACCACGGTGGTCACGCTGGGTGCGCTGCTGATGGACACCCCCCACACCAGGCCGGTGCCGGTGACGGGGACGGCGTACGACGCGGCGGCGGCGGCGAAGTTCGGGCTGGAGCGGTCCCGGTACGAGGGGCCCACCGGGATCGTGGGTGTCTTCCAGGACCTGTGCGTGCAGGCGGGGGTGCCCGCGATCTCGTTCTGGGCCGCCGTGCCGCACTACGTGTCCCAGCCCCCGTCGCCGAAGGCGACGCTGGCGCTGCTGCACCGGGTGGAAGAGGTGCTGGACGTCGAGGTGCCGCTGGGTGCGCTGCCGGAGCAGGCGGAGGAGTGGGAGCGCACGGTCAGCGAGATGGCCGACGAGGACGAGGACGTGCGGAACTACGTGCGGGCGCTGGAGGAGCGCGGGGACGCGGAGATCCAGATCACCGAGGCCAGTGGTGACGCCATCGCGGCCGAGTTCGAGCGGTACCTGCGGCGGCGCGGGCGCGGACCGGGGCGCGGGCCGACCGGCATGTGACCAGGCCCGACCGGCCGGCACGTCGTCCCCGGCAGGGCCCCTGCTTCAACCCTGCCGGAAGGGGCCGACAATTCCGGTGGTGAAAGCGGCTCCTGTGGACACGTCCCGCTCCCGGGTCCGACTCGCGGCGCTCTACGCGGGTGGGTTCCTGGGGCCGTTCGGCGGCGCGATGACGTCGTCGGTGCTGCCCGAGGTGGGTGCCGGCTTCGGCATCTCCGCCGGCTCGGCCGCCGCCACGTTGACCGGGTACATGGTGCCGTTCGCCCTGCTCATGCTGGTGTCCGGCACGCTCGGCGAACGGTGGGGCGCGCGGCGGACCATTCGGATCGCCTACGCCGTCTACGTGGTCGCCTCGGTGTTGTGCGCGGTCGCTTGGTCGTTTCCCGTCCTGATGGGCGGGCGGGCTCTGCAGGGTGCGGCGAACGCGTTCACCACTCCCCTGCTGCTGGCGGCGATCGCCGCGGTGACGCCGCAGGCCCGGTTGGGGCGGGCGCTGGGCGTGTTCGCGTCCATGCAGGCCGCCGGGCAGACGTCGGCGCCGCTGCTGAGCGGGTTGGCGGCGGAGGCGTCGTGGCGGTGGGCGTTCGTCGGCGCGGCGGTGGTGGCCGGTGCGCTGGCGTTGGCCGGGTTGCCCGCCGACCCGCCGCGCGGCGGTGAACGGCCACGGTTGCGCAGCGCCTGGCAGCTCCGGACGCTGCGGGTCGCCGTAGTCGGATTCGTGGGCTGGGGGTGCCTGGGCGGTGTGTCGTTCCTCGTGGCGCTCCGGCTGGGTGACTCGTTCGGGTTGGGCGCCGGGCAGCGCGGGCTGGTGCTGACCGGGTTCGGCCTGGTCGGGATCTTCTGCGCGCGGTTGACGGGGTGGTCGATCGACCGGTTCGGCGCGCGGCGCTGGGCGTTGTTCGGTGCGGCGGGCGGCGCGGTGCTGTTGGCGGGTGTCGGGGTGTTGCCGTCGGTGGTGGCGGTCGGTGCGCTGTGGGCGGTGGCGGGCGCGTTCAGCCAGGCGGTGATCGTGAGCCTGAACGCGCTGGTGCTGTCCGACGGCGGCGAGAACCGGAGCGGGGCGGTGTCGGTGGTACAGTCGCTGCGGTTCCTCGGCGGCGCGGCGTCGCCGATCGCGTTCGTGCCGCTCTACCACCTGGACCCGATGAGCGCGTTCCTCGTGCCCGCGGGCCTGGTGCTGGCCGTGCCGCCCGCGCTGCTGCTCGGGTTCAAGCCGCGACGCGCGGACGCCGGGCGCCAAGACGGGCCAGCGCCAGCGCCCCGGCCATGACGTAGAGACCGGCCTGCACGTTGAGCAGCGCGGACAGCCCGAGCATGGGCGTCAGCACACCGGCCAGCACCATGCCGAGCGCCTGGCCGCCGTCGTAGAGGCTGCCGAACGTGGCCAGCACCCGACCGCGCACCTCGTCGACCGTGTGCAGTTGGAGCGCCGACATCATCCCCGCGCCCGCGAGCACCCCCGGCACGCCGACCACCGCGAAAACTGCCAGGTAGAAGGCCGGCGCCGTGGTCAGGTGCGGGGCGTTCCAGCCGACCGCCGCGACCACACCGAAGCCGAGCAGCGCCACCCCCAGGAGCCTGCCGGGCGGCAGTCTTCGGGCCACCACGCCCACCAGCAGACCGCCGAGCAGCCCTCCCACCGCCTGGACGCCGCGCAGCAACCCGACCTCGGCCGCGCCGCCGCCGAGCCGTGAGGTCACGAACACCACGAACAGCACGACGAACAGCCCTTGGCTCACCGCCATCAGCCCGACCACGGCGACCATCGGCCGCAACGGTCCCCGGATCTCGCGCAGCCCGTCCAGCCACGCCCGCCACGCGGGTTTCCCGGCCTCACGAGCGGGGTCCGCCGTCCCCGATGCCAACAGCAGTGCCGCGAGCAGGAACGACACCACGTCGGCCAGCACCACGCCGGGCAGCCCGGTGTACCCGAGGACCAGACCGCCCAGCGACGCGCCGACCAGCCGGGCCAGGTTGCTGTTCAACGCCACCAGCCCGTTCGCCGCGGGCACCTGTTCACGCGGCACGAGCGTCGGCAGCAGCGCGTTCTTCGCGGGTTCGAACAGCGCGGCCAGCCCGGCCTGCACCGCCGTCACCACGTTGACCAGCACCAGGTCGCCGGTGAGCAGCGGCAGCAGGGTGACGGCTTGGGCGAGGCTGACCAGCAGCATCAGCTTCCGCCGGTCCCACCGGTCGGCCAGCACCCCGGCCAGCGGCGACAGGACCAGGCTCGGCAGCAACGCCACCACGAACGTCGTCGCGGTCGCCGCCGTCGAGCCCGTGAGCTGGTACACGTACACCGGCAACGCGACCAAAAGCACCCAGTCGCCGATCTCGGAGACGAACCCGGCGATCCACAACCGGCGGAACGCGGGCACCCCCAACGGCCCCTTCACCGCGGGAAGGCCCTGATGCCGACGTGCGCGGGCCGAGCGCCCTCCGGCACGTCCTCGCGAACCGGCACCAGGTACGGGCGCAGGATGTCGTCGATCAGGCCGACCAGGCCGACCAGCTCCTCCGGCGTCACGTTGACCGCGTATCCGTGCATCGCGGAGGCTTCCAGCCACTCGCGCGGCAGCTCGTGCTGCCGGTCCAGGAACCGCTGCACCAGCCGGTTCTCGTCGTTCAGCCCCAACGCGAGCAGCGCGTCCTGCTGCGTGCGGACCTCCGGGTCCTCGTCGAACCCGCCGACGTCGTAGCCCACCGACGTGGCCCGCCACGGCCGTTCCCGCCCGTCACCGGCCTCGACGCGTTCCACGAACCCGTTCTTCGCCAGCTGCCGGAGGTGCCAGCTGCAGTTCGACGCGGTCGACCCGACGGCCTCCGCGCAGGAGCTCGCGGTGCGCGGCCCGACCGCGAGCAGGTGGTTCAACAGCGACACGCGCAGCGGGTGGGCCAGCGCCCGCAGCGCGTCGACATCGGTGACCCGTCGGGGCTGTGGCAGATCCATGGCCCCGACGGTAGACCTGAAAGAGATGTTTCGAAAGACTCCTTTCACAAACTCTTCCCGGAAGGCCTCTTCCCCGACCTCAGCCGACGTCCCGCCGCCGGAACGCCGCGAACCCGACCGCCACCAGCCCCAGCGCGACCACCGTCAGCCACAGCAGCGGCCCAGCGGTCACGTCCGCGCCCGGAACCTTCGGGATGTGCGTGAACGGCGACAAGTCCATCGCCCACTGGTCGAGCTGGAGCAGCGGCCCGAGCTGGCCGAGCACCAGGAACACCACGATCACCGCCCAGCCCGCCGAGGCCAGCTTCGGCACCACCGCGAACAGCGCCAGCGCGATCCCCGCGACCACCCACACCGCCGGGACGTGCGTCAACGCCGCGCCCACCAGCCGGACGACCTGCCCGCCGACATCGCCGACGCGCGCCCCGTGCACCAGACCCGCGCCCGCACCCGCGGCGGCCAGCACCACGGCCGTGCCGGCGGTGGCGAACACCAGGTGGCTGCCGACCCACGCGTACCGGCTGACCGGCGTGGCCAGCACCGCCTCGGCGCGGAACTCGGTCTCCTCGCCGCGCAGCCGCAACGTCGCCTGCACCACGTAGATCGCGCTGAACAGGGCGATGATGCCGATGATCGACGCCAGGTAGACGTCGACGATCGCGCCCGCGCCGCCCATCTGCGACAGGATCTTCTCCAGCGCCGGGTTGGCCTCCAACATCTGCTCGACCCCCCGCGCGATCGACCCGTAGACCGCGCCGAGCCCGAACAGGCTCACCGTCCAGCCGATCAGCATGCCCCGCTGCAACCGCCAGGCCAGGCCGAACGCGCTGCCCAGCGAGGCGGGCGCGCGGGCCGGGCCGAGCCGGGTCGGCAGCAGGCCACCGCCGATGTCGCGCTTCGCCACCAGCGCCGATGCGGCGACCAGCAGCACCGCGAACAGGGCCAACGGCAGCAGCAGCACCCAGTACCGGTCGCCGGCGAACGCCCTGGTCTGCTCCAGCCACCCCAACGGCGACAGCCACGTCAGCCACGTCGGGCCCTGGTCGCCCGCCCCGTCACCGACGGCGCGCAACAGGTAGGCGGCGCCGAGCACGCCACCGGAGATCGAGTTGGCCGTGCGGGCGCTCTCCGACAGCTGCGCGCTCACCGCGCCGACACCGGTGAACACCCAGCCGACCGACGCGAAGGCCAGGCCGAACGCGAACGACCCGGCCGCCGACTGACCCACGCCGAGCAGGCCGAACGCGATCAGCAGGCCGATCGCCGTGCTCGCCAGCAGCGCCACGACCACCGCGGCGGCCAGCGGCGCGTGCCGGGAGACGACGGCCGAGCCGATCAGCTCCAGCCGGCCGGTCTCCTCCTCGGCCCTGGTGTGCCTGGTGACCAGGAACATGCTCATCAGGCCGATGAGCAGCGAGCCGAACACGCCCCACCGCCAGGCCAGCACGCCGCCGACGGTCGACGCGTCGTGCAGCGGGCCGAGCATGGCCAGGAACGCCGGGTTGCTCCCCGCCGTCGCGGCCAACTGCTGCCGCGAGTCGACCGAGCCGTACAGCTCTTCCAGGGTCGACGCGGTGGACAGGGTGATGCCGACCAGGCCGATGATCCACGCGGCGAGCAGCAGCCGGTCGCGGCGCAGGGCGAGGCGGACCAGCGAGCCGAGCCCGGTCACGACGACACCGCCTCTTCCACTCCTCCGGCCGGCGCCTCGTCCTCGTAGTGGCGCAGGAACAGCTCTTCCAGCGTGGGCGGCTGGCTGGTCAGCGTGCGGACGCCGCTGCCGACCAACGCGCGCAGCGCCGTGTCGAGGTGGTCGGTGTCCACCTCGAACTTCACCCGCGTCCCGTCCACCTCGAGGTCGTGCACGCCGGACAGCCCGGCCAGCCCGTTCGGGGCGCCGACGAGCTCGGCGGACACGCTGGTGCGAGTGAGGTGGCGCAGGTCTGCCAGCGTGCCGGTCTCCACCGTGCGGCCGTTGCGGATGATGCTGACCCGGTCGCACAGCGCCTCGACCTCGGCCAGGATGTGGCTGGACAGCAGCACCGTCCGCCGGCCGCGCAGCTCGTTGACGGCCTCCTGGAACACGGCCTCCATCAGCGGGTCCAGCCCGGAGGTCGGCTCGTCCAGGATCAGCAGCTCCACGTCCGAGGCGAGCGCGGCGACCAGTGCCACCTTCTGCCGGTTGCCCTTGGAGTAGGTGCGGCCCTTCTTGCGCGGGTCCAGCTCGAAGCGTTCCAGCAGGTCGGCCCGGCGCTTCTCGTTCAGGCCCCCGCGCAGCCTGCTTAGCAGGTCGATCACCTCGCCGCCGGTCAGGTTCGGCCACAGGCTCACGTCGCCCGGCACGTAGGCGAGGCGGCGGTGCAGTTCGGCGGTGTCGCGCCAAGGATCGCCGCCCAGCAGCGACGCGGAGCCCGCGTCGGCGCGCAGCAGACCCAGCAGGACCCGGATGGTGGTCGACTTGCCCGAACCGTTGGGGCCGAGGAAGCCGTGCACCTCCCCCTCGTGGACGGTGAGGTCCAAGCCGTCCAGTGCACGCGTCGGCCCGAACGTCTTGACCAGGGCCGACACGGATATCGCAGCAGTCATGAGCAGAAAGCTACAGTCGATTCACAAAGTCGTGAAGTTAAGGAAGCGTATAAACTGCCACCCGTTCGAAGAGCCACGAGGGGATGATCCGGCGGTGACACAGGTGGACGAGCGGGACGATCAGGCCGTGCTGCGCTTCATCGAGCGCTTCTCCTCGGTGTTCACCGAGTCCGGCATGCCGAGGATGCCCGCGCGGGTGTTCGTGGCCCTGCTCGCCACCGACTCCGGCGAGATGACCGCCGCCGAACTGGCCGACGTGCTGCGCGTGTCCCCTGCCGCGATCTCCGGCGCGGTCCGGTACCTGACCCAGATCGGCCTGGTGAGCCGGGAACGGGAGACGGGCACCCGCCGCGACCTCTACCGGGTGCTCGACGACCTCTGGTACGAGGCGCTGTTCCGCCGGGACGAGATGCTGCGCCGGATGACCGGACCGCTCAAGGAAGGCGTCAGCGCGCTCGGCGTCGAGACGCCCGCGGGCAAGCGCATCGCCGAGACCCTGATGTTCTTCGAGTTCTTCCACGCCGAGCTGCCGAAGATGCTCAAGCGGTGGCGGGAGTACCGGGACGAGCGACTGGCCCCCTGACCGGGTCGGCATTCGGCCCTGTCCGACGCTGATCGGACGCGTTCGGCCGTAGTGATCGGTTTAGATCGCGCCGAGTACCGACGATCGGCGCTATCGGGGCCCGGTGTCGTCACGGAGCATTCACGTGACCAGGTCGCTACACCCAGTTCGCGCGAACGTCCCCACCCTGCACGCACGGCCGCCCGGCGCACCCGCCCGGCACGGCCGCGCCGCCCTGCCCAAAAAGGGAGAACCCTGCCATGGGAGACGCCCGCACCACCAGAAAGCTGGCCGTGCTCGGCCTGGCCGCCGTGTCGGCCGCCGCGCTGGCCTTCGCGAACACCGGAGTGGCGGCAGCCGAGGGCACCGTGCTCGGCGCCGAGCGCGCCGACGCCGTCCCCGGCTCCTACATCGTGGCCCTGAACGACGCCTCGTCACCGCGATCGGAGTCCGCGTCGACCGCGTCCTCGCTGGTCGGCAAGTACGGCGGCCAGGTCCGCGTGGCGTGGCAGCACGCCCTCAACGGCTTCCACGCCTCGCTGTCCGCCGGGCAGGCCAGGCGCCTCGCCGCCGACCCGCGGGTCGCGTTCGTGCACATCCGGACCACGCACAGCGACTTCGGCGGCCGTGCCACCTGGGGCACCAACACCGTCGACACCAACAACACCGACTGCAACGGCCACGGCACGCACGTTGCCGGCACCGTCGGCGGCACCGCGCACGGCGTCGCCAAGGGCGTGCAGCTGATCGCCGTCAAGGTGCTCAACTGCCAGGGCTCGGGCACCACGGCGGGCGTGGTGAACGGCGTCAACTGGGTCACCCAGAACGCCGTCAAGCCGGCCGTCGCGAACATGTCGCTGGGCGGCGGCGTTGACTCCGCGCTGGACACCGCGGTGCGCAACTCCATCGCGGCCGGCATCACGTACGCGGTGGCGTCGGGCAACTCGAACGCGAACGCGTGCAACTACTCGCCGGCCCGGGTCGCCGAGGCGCTGAGCGTGAACGCGTCGACCAACACCGACGCGCGTGCCTCGTTCTCGAACTTCGGCACCTGCACCGACCTGTTCGCGCCCGGCCAGAACATCACGTCGGCGTGGATGACCAACGACACCTCCACCAACACCATCAGCGGCACGTCGATGGCGTCCCCGCACGTCGCGGGCGCGGCGGCGCTGTACCTGGCGGACAACCCCACGGCCACCCCGCCGACGGTGAACTCGGCGGTCATCGCCGCCGCCACCTCGGACAAGATCACCAGCCCGGGCACCGGCTCGCCGAACAAGCTGATGTACACCGGCTCGGCGACCCCCGGCGGCCCGGCGGTCACCAACCCGGGCAACCAGTCGACGCTCGTCGGCGGTTCGGTCAGCGTCCAGCTGTCCGCCACCGGCGGCACCGCGCCGTACACATTCTCGGCCACCGGCCTCCCCGCCGGCCTGTCGATCAGCTCGTCCGGCCTGATCTCCGGCACGGCGACGACCGCGGGCAACTACTCGGTGACGGCGACCGTGCGCGACTCGGCGTCGCGGACCGCGAGCACCACGTTCTCGTGGGCCGTCACGACGACCAGCGGCTGCGCCGCGGCCACCAACGGCACCGACGTGACCATCGGCGACAACTCCGACGTGAACAGCACGATCACGCTGAACTGCGCCGGCAACGCCTCGTCCAGCACCACCGTGCAGGTGGACATCCGGCACACCTACATCGGTGACCTGATCGTCGACCTGGTCGCGCCGGACGGCTCGGTCTACAACCTGCACAACCGCACCGGCAGCAGCACCGACAACATCAGCCGCAGCTACACCGTGAACGCCTCGTCCGAGGCCGCCGCGGGCACCTGGAAGCTGCGCGTCCGCGACCAGGCCTCCCTGGACACGGGCTACATCAACAGCTGGACGCTCGACGCCTGAGCTGTCGCGTGACCGGCGGGGCCGTCCCTTCGAGGGGCGGCCCCGCTCTCGTCCGCGCTGGTCACAGCTCCGCTGAAGACAGCTCCACGCCCAGCAGCGAGTCGACGGCCGTGCGGAACAGGGCGGGCCCGGTGGCGTCCGAGCCGCCCGTCGACAGCGCCTCGGCGGCCCAGCCGTCCAAGGCCGCCAGCGCGCGGGGCGTGTCGAGGTCGTCGCCCAGGTGGTCGCGCAGCCGGGCAACCGCGTCCACCGCGCTCGGACCCGACGCGAGGGCCGCCGCCGCACGCCACTTCGCCAGCCGCGCCTCGGCCTCCGCCAGCAGCGCGTCGCTCCACGGCCGGTCGGTGCGGTAGTGGCCCGACAGCAACGCCAGCCGGATCGCGTTCGGGTCGACCTTCTCGGCCCGCAACTTGGACACGAACACCAGGTTGCCGCGGGACTTGGACATCTTCTCGCCGTCCAGGCCGATCATGCCCGCGTGCACGTAGTGCCGCGCGAACGGGTGCTCACCGGTCAACGACTCGGCGTGCGCGGCGGAGAACTCGTGGTGCGGGAAGATCAGGTCGGAGCCGCCGCCCTGCACGTCGAACGCGGTGCCGAGCCGGTTCAACGCGATCGCGCTGCACTCGATGTGCCACCCCGGCCGGCCGGCGCCGAGCTCGGACGGCCACGACGGCTCACCGGGCCGCGCGGTCCGCCACACCAGGGCGTCCAACGGGTGCCGCTTGCCCGGCCGGTCCGGGTCGCCGCCGCGCTCGCCGAAGAACCGGGTCATCGTCTCCAGGTCGTAGTTCGACTCGTAGCCGAACCGGCCGGTCGCCGACTGGTCGAAGTACACGTCGGGGTACTCGGCGTCGTCCACCCGGTACGCGGCCCCGCTCGCCATCAGCTTGGCGATGGCCTCGACGACCTCCGGGATCGCCTCCACCGCGCCGACGTACTCGCGCGGCGGCAGCACCCTCAACGCCACCATGTCCTCGCGGAACAGTGCGGTCTCCCGCATGCCGAGGACCACCCAGTCGTCCTGGTCCCGCTCGGCGCGCTCCAGCAGCGGGTCGTCGATGTCCGTGACGTTCTGCACGTAGTGCACGTCGTGGCCGTTGTCCAGCCACACCCGGTGCACCAGGTCGAACGCCAGGTAGGTGGCTGCGTGCCCCAGGTGCGTGGCGTCGTACGGGGTGATGCCGCAGACGTACAACCTGGCGGTGGCACCGGGAGCGGTCGGGCGCACCTCGCCGGTGGCGGTGTCGAACAGCCGCAGCGGGCGCGGCTCGCCCGCTACCCGCGGGACTGGAGTAGATGACCAGGTCTGCATGTGAACGACACTAACTCCCCTACCGGACGGTGGACGAACGTCCGCCTGGTGGGACGGCGGGCGTACCCTCTGACCAGGGAGATGGTCGCGATGGTCCTCGACATCGTCATCGGCGTGCTCGGTCTGGTCGCGCTCGGGCTCGCGGGCAGCGCACGCGTCGTGAAGCAGTACGAACAGGCATTGGTCTTCCGGTTCGGCAGGGTGCTGCCGTCGTTGCGCGGACCCGGGTTGACCATGGTCGTGCCGGGCGTCGACCGGCTCCGGAAGGTGAACCTCCAGATCGTCACCCAGCCGATCCCGGCGCAGGACGGCATCACGCGCGACAACGTCACCGTGCGCGTGGACGCCGTCGTCTACTTCAAGGTGGTCGACCCGGTCCGGGCGGTGGTCAGCGTCGAGGACTACCGGTTCGCCATGCTCCAGGTCGCGCAGACGTCGTTGCGCTCGATCATCGGCAAGAGCGAGTTGGACGACCTCCTGTCCAACCGGGAACGCCTCAACCAGGGCCTCGAGCTGATGATCGACAACCCGGCGCTGTCGTGGGGCATCGAGATCGACCGGGTCGAGATCAAGGACGTGGCGCTGCCGGAGAGCATGAAGCGGTCCATGTCGCGGCAGGCCGAGGCGGAGCGGGAGCGGCGGGCCCGGATCATCACCGCGGACGGCGAGCTGCAGGCGTCGAAGAAGCTGTCCGAGGCGGCGGTGGCCATGACCCAGGCGCCCGCCGCGCTCCAGCTCCGGCTGCTCCAGACCATCGTGGAGGTGGCCGCGGAGAAGAACTCGACGCTGGTGCTGCCGTTCCCGGTGGAGCTGCTGCGCTTCCTCGAACGAGCGTCGGGCGCGATAGAACAGCAGGTCAAGCGCCCCGAGGTCGACTGAACGCCGGTCCCGCGCGTTTGCCGCGCGCGTCCGACCGGAGGAACATGTGGCTTGGCTCACGTCGTCGGGACGTCGTCGGGACGAGGGAGGCGGGGATGACCGCGCTCAAGCCGGAACCCGTGATCACCCACCCTGGTGCGGCCAGGCGACGGTCCAAGGGCGCCGTGTTCCTGAGTCTGCTCAAGACGACGGACCCGAAGCAGATCGGGCTGCTCTACCTGTCGACGTCGTTCATGTTCTTCATGGTCGGTGGCCTGATGGCGCTGCTGATCCGGGGCGAGCTGGCCCGGCCGGGGCTGCAGTTCCTGTCGACCGAGCAGTACAACCAGCTGTTCACCATGCACGGCACGATCATGTTGCTGCTGTACGCGACGCCGATCCTGTTCGGGTTCGCGAACTACATCCTGCCGTTGCAGATCGGCGCGCCGGACGTGGCGTTCCCCCGGCTCAACGCGTTCTCGTACTGGCTGTACCTGTTCGGCGGGCTGACCGTGATGCTCGGGTTCGTCACGCCGGGCGGCGCGGCGGACTTCGGCTGGACCGGCTACACGCCGTTGAGCAGCGCGGTGCACGCGCCGGGCGTCGGACCCGACCTGTGGATCATGGGCCTGGCCGTGTCGGGGCTCGGGACGATCCTGGGCGGGGTCAACATGGTGACCACGGTGTGCTGCCTGCGCGCGCCCGGCATGACCATGTTCCGGATGCCGATCTTCACCTGGAACATCTTCGTCACCAGCCTGCTGATCCTGCTCGCGTTCCCGATCCTCACCGCGGCGCTGATGGGCCTGGCCGCCGACCGGCACCTGGGCGCGCACGTGTTCGACCCCGCGAACGGCGGCGTGATCCTGTGGCAGCACCTGTTCTGGTTCTTCGGGCACCCCGAGGTGTACATCGTGGCGTTGCCGTTCTTCGGCATCGTGTCGGAGATCTTCCCGGTGTTCAGCCGGAAACCGCTGTTCGGCTACAAAGGGCTGGTGTTCGCCACGTTCGCCATCGCCGCGCTGTCGGTGGCGGTGTGGGCGCACCACATGTTCGCCACGGGCGCGGTGCTGCTGCCGTTCTTCTCGCTGATGACGTTCCTCATCGCGGTGCCGACCGGGATCAAGTTCTTCAACTGGATCGGCACCATGTGGAAGGGGCAGATCACGCTGGAGACGCCGATGCTGTTCAGCGTCGGGTTCCTGATCACGTTCCTGCTGGGTGGGCTGACCGGCATCATCCTGGCGTCGCCGCCGCTCGACTTCCACGTCACGGACACGTACTTCGTGGTGGCGCACTTCCACTACGTGCTGTTCGGGACGATCGTGTTCGCCACGTACGCGGGCATCTACTTCTGGTTTCCCAAGATGACCGGGCGGATGCTGAACGAGCCGCTGGGCAAGCTCCACTTCTGGACCACGTTCCTCGGCTTCCACCTGACGTTCCTGATCCAGCACTGGCTGGGCAACATCGGCTTCCCGCGCCGGTACGCCGACTACCTGCCGTCCGACGGGTTCACCCTGATGAACACCATCTCCACGGTCGGGGCATTCCTGCTGGGCGCGTCCGTGCTGCCGTTCGTGTGGAACGTGCTGCGCAGCTACCGGTTCGGCGACCCGGCGGAACGCGACGACCCGTGGGGTTTCGGGAACTCGCTCGAATGGGCGACGACGTGCCCGCCGCCCCGGCACAACTTCACCGAACTGCCCCGGATCAGGTCGGAGCGGCCCGCGTTCGAACTCCACTACCCGCACATGGTGGAGCGGATGCGCGACGAGTCGCACTTCTCGCTGACCCGCCCCGGCAAACACCGGGTGGAGCCGGACACGGCGACGGAAAGGGCCCTCGCGCCGACCGAGCGGGAGCGTGAGACGAAGAGTGAGATCAGGGAGGAACGGGAAGACTGAGCCGGCCGGGACCAGGGTCGACGGGCGCGACTCGTCCCTGGCCTACGTGGAGACCGACACGGCTACCGTGTTCCACGACGCCCCGGACGCCGTTGCCGCCTACGACGCCAGGATGCGTCACCTGGCCGACTCGGCCCTCACCTCCGCCCAGTCCCGCGACGCCTTCGCCCGCTGGGCCGACACCTACGACCGGCAAGCCCGCCCCCACCAGGGACGAGTGGTGCCGACCCACCTGTCCGCAGTGCGACGCTGCCTGGCGGGCGGCTGAGGGATTCCGGGGTTTCCCCGGCCGAGGTCGCCGCAGGTGGGCCGGCAGGGTCAGTGACGGCGCTTGCGGGAGCGCAGGTAGTCGCTGACCACGGCCGCGCCGAGGCCGTCCTCCCCCGGCGCCACGACACGGCCACCCGAACGGCGGGCAACGGTGTCCACGAACGCGGTCAGCCTCGGGTCGTCACCGAGCCGGAACACGGTGATCGACGCGCCCAACCGGGCCAGGGCGTCCACCTCCACCAACGTCTTGCCGAGGGTCCGGTCCAGGGGCGGGTAGTGGAACTCGGCTTCGCCGGTCGCCTCCAGGTGCGCGGTGGGTTCGCCGTCGGTCACAACCAGCACCACCGGCTGGGCATCGGGGTGCCTGCGGACGTGCCGACCTGCCAGCAACAGCGCGTGGTGGAGGTTGGTGCCTTGTTCCCAGACGCCTTCCAGCGCGGTGAGCCGGCCGATGTCGACGGTCTCGGCGTGCCGGCCGAACGTGATCAGCTCCAGCGCGTCCGTCCGGAACCTGGTCCGCACCAAGTGGTGCAGCGCCAGCGCGGTGCGCTTCATCGGGACCCACCGGCCGTCCTGCACCATCGACCACGACGTGTCGACGCACAGCGCGACCGCCGCGCGCGACCGCTGCTCGGTCTCGCTGACCTCGACGTCCACCACGTCCAACCGCACCGGGCCACCGGCCGACCGCAGCACGGCGTTCGTCACCGTGCGCGGCACGTTCCAGGGCTCGGTGTCGCCGAACTGCCACGGCCGCGTCGACCCGATCAGCTCACCCGCCGCACCCGCCGACGAGTTGTCCCGCTGCCCCTGCTGCCGCGCGCTGTCGATCACGCCGCGCAACGCCGTCTCCCCCAACCGCCGCAACGCCTTCGGCGTCAACCGCAGCGAACCGTCCGGCGCGCGTTCCAGCAGGTTCTGCGACCTCAACTCCCGTTCCAGCTCGGCCAGCCGCCGCGCGTCCACCCCGGCCTCGTCACCGAGCTGCCGGACCAACGCCTCCAGGTCGATGTCCTCCAACCTCGCACCGGGGTACGACTGGGACAGCTGCTCGGCCAACGCGTCCAGCTCGGCCAGGTCCGCCATCGCCTGCGCGCCCTCGCCCAACCCCATCGGGTTGTCGCCCCGGAACCGCGCCGAACCGGTCCAGTCCTCACCGGGCCGCAGGCCCTGCAACAAGGAGTCCAATCGGGACAGTTGCGATCCGACACCCGAGTCGCCGAAAGCCTGCTGCGACAACGCCGACAGCTCCTGGCGCTGCTGGTCGGTCATCGAGTTCATCATCCGCTGGGCGGCGGCCGACCGGGCGGCGAGCGCGTCGATCAGCTCCTCCACCGACCTCGGGTCCTCCGGGAAGAACTCGCCGTGCTCGCGCATGAACTCCGCGAACCGCTCCGTCGTGTCATCGCCCTGGGCGTGGGCGGCGAGCAGGGCGTTCAGGTCGCCCAGCATGGCTTGGATGCGCTGCACGTCCTCGGGCCGGACGTTCTCCATGGCCTGCTTCATGCCCTGGAACCGCTGGTCCATCAGCTCCCGGCCGAGCAGGTTCCGGATCTGCTCGTAGGACTCCCGGGCCTGTGGCGAGCGCCAGTCGTACTCGGCCAGCTCGCTCACCGCCGCCGCCGTCGACTGCGGCAACGCGTCCAGCGTGGCCTCGCGGAACCGCGCGTCGTCGTCCGGGTCCGGGAACAGCGCCGCCCGTTCCGCCGTCACCGCCTCGTCCAGCAGCCGCTGGATCTCCTGCAGCGTGCCGTCCAACCGGTTCCGCCTGGTCAGCGCGGCGCGCTTCTGCCACAGCCGCGCGGTCAGGTCGTCAAGGCCACGGGTGCCGGACGTGCCCCGGCGCAGCAGCTCGCGCAGCGCCGACTCGGGCGACGCGCCCTCCATGACCTCGCGGCCCAGCTCGTCCATGGCGGCACGCAGGTCGGTCGGCGGGGCCAGCGGGTCCGGCCCGTCCGCGTACCGGCCGTACCGGTAGGTGCTCA
This sequence comes from Saccharothrix sp. NRRL B-16314, assembly GCF_000716595.1. Lineage (GTDB taxonomy): Bacteria > Actinomycetota > Actinomycetes > Mycobacteriales > Pseudonocardiaceae > Actinosynnema. The sequence continues at coordinate 121,301 of NZ_JNXC01000022.1, read as the reverse complement.
TCCGTACACCGTCCGGTCGTCGTCGCTGTCCTTGGCCAGCCGGCGGGTGAGGTAGAGCGATTCGAGCGCCAGCTCCACGGCCGACGCGATCCGCCCCACCGGGTCCTTCGGTCCCGCGCCCACGCGCTCCGCCACCTCGTGCAGCACCGGCAGTTCCGGCAGCGCGGCCAGCAGGTCGCCCGCGTGAACCCGTTCACCGGTCGCGACCGGGTGCCCGTCGGACACCAGCTCGGCCAACGGCCGCAGGTTGATCCCGGCGAACGTCGACCGCGCCGTGTCCGCGGTGGCCCGGCGCAGCAGGTGGACCAGCACCTCCTGCTCGCGGCCCTCCTCGCCGGCCTCGAACTCCAGCTTGCCGCGCAGCACCTCGGGCACCGAGTCCAGGTCGACCGGGCGGGCGATCGGCGGGTTCTCCCCGATCAGGGCGCTGCGACGCAGGGCGCTCGCCGCCACCGTCTCCGCCGCCGCGACCGCGAACCTGGCCGACACGCCGGAGCGCTGGTCGATCGCGGACGACTCGCGCAGGTGCCGCACGAACCGGGCGATGACCTCCAGCAGGTGGTCGCCGACCTCCGCGACCAGGTCCGCCTCCTGGCGCACCAGGTCGATCTCGGCGCCGATCTCCAGCGGGTAGTGGGTGCGGATCTCGGCGCCGAACCGGTCCTTGAGCGGGGTGATGATCCGGCCGCGGTTCGTGTAGTCCTCGGGGTTGGCGGTGGCGACGAGGAGGACGTCCAGCGGGAGCCGCAGCGTGTAGCCGCGGATTTGGATGTCGCGCTCCTCCATCACGTTCAGCAGCGCGACCTGGATGCGTTCGGCCAGGTCGGGCAGCTCGTTGACGGCGATGATGCTGCGGTGCGAGCGGGGCAGGAGGCCGTAGTGGATGGTCTCCGGGTCGCCCAGGCTGCGGCCCTGCGCGACCTTGACCGGGTCGACGTCGCCGACGAGGTCGCCGACGCTCGTGTCCGGCGTGGCGAGCTTCTCGGCGAACCTCTCGTCGCGGTGCTTCCACTCGACGGGCAGCTCGTCGCCGAGCTCCCGGGCGCGGCGCTTCGACTCGGGGGTGATCGGGTCGAGCGGGTGCTCGTTCAGCTCGGCGCCCGCGATCACCGGGGTCCACTCGTCCAGCAGGCCGACGAGGGTGCGCAGCAGGCGCGTCTTGCCCTGGCCCCGTTCGCCGAGGAGCACCACGTCGTGGCCCGCGAGGAGGGCGCGTTCCAGCTGCGGGAGGACGGTGCGGTCGAACCCGACGATCCCGGGCCACGGGTCGCGGCCTTCCCGGAGCGCGGCCAGCAGGTTTTCCCGGATCTCGGCCTTCACCCCGCGCGGCAGGTGGCCTGCCGCGCGGAGGGCGCCCGCGGTGGTGGGGAGTTCGGAAGTCACCCCACCGAACCTACGCACCGATCGGTCGTCGGTCGACGTAGAGCAGCTCCACCCGCGGGCGGAGCCGATCAGCGGGCGAGGGCGAGCAGTTCGGTGAGCGCGGCCTCGTCGTCGAGGTAGGCGAGGGCGTTCACCGGGGCCAGCGCCCGGCACCACTCGTGCAGGCGGTCGGGGTCGAGGTCCGCCGCCTCGGCTACCCGCTTGGCGCGTTCGGCGACGCCTTCACGGCCGGCCGCGTCCAGCACGTAGTCCACGACGTCGAAGCACGGGTCGCCGACGCACGCCCGCGGGTCGATCGCGATCAGGCCCCGCGGACCACCGTCCAGCACGTTGCCCAGGTGCAGGTCACCGTGCAGCAGCACGCGCGGCTGGGTGTCGAGCAGGGCGCGGCAGCGGTCACGGGCCCGGTCCCACATCGCCGGTGACACGTGCGCGGCGACGACCGGGTCCGCCAGGCGACGGCCGATGCGGGTGTAGAACTCCTCGCACCGGGCCCGCAGCTCCAGCCAAGGCCCACCGGAGTCCGGCACGGTGTGCAGGGCGGCGGCCAGCCCGGCCCACTCCTCGGGCGTCGGCGGAACCGGCAGCTCGTCGGCCATCGTGCCCGGCCGGATCGCCTCCATCAGCAGCACGCCCTCGTCCTCCCCCAGCACGGCGGGCACCCGACCGGACGGGGCGAACAGCCTCAGCACCGCCGCCTGCTCGGCCAGGAAAACGGCGTCCGGGCTGAGTTTCAGCGCCGCCGGAGCACCGTCGGACCGCGCACAGGACACCACGACCGATGACGCGCCCTGCGGCGTCATCCCGCCGAGCGTGAGATTCCACCGTGAAGCGACCGAAGCCGCCTGCTCCGGCACGCGCGCGCACCACGGCGCGACCGACGGACCGAACCGGAGCGCCAACCGCGCGGTGATCTCTTCTACGTCCACCGACGCACGGTAACCGCGCCCGCAACCGGATAAACGCCCGTAGGCGGCGCCCAAGTGGACGCCGCCTACGGAGTGCAAGAGCTGTTCAGTTGTCGTACCAGTCAGCCGGTGGTCACAGCGCCGGGTAGGCGTTGGCCATGAGCTCCTGGAACTGGGCCGAGAACCAGTGGCCCGACAGCGGGGCGTTGGCCAGGGCGCCCGAGGGGTTGTTGCCGTTGCGCACGTTGCCACCGTAGGTCGGGTCGCACATGCGGTCGAAGCCCTTGCCCTCGGGGTTCGGGATCTCCTCGCTGGCACCGTCGGACTCGCCCGGCGGCTTGATCCAGACGTAGGCGTCGATGTTCGGCTTCGGAGCGGCCTTCGGACGCTCGCCCAGACCGGCACCGGCCTGGTTGCACCAGTTGCCCTTCTGGTAGCGGCGGTCGATGCGCGACTCGTTCACGTAGTCGTTCGCGTTGGTCGCGGTCGACTTGGCGGTGGGCCGGTTCGGGCCGCCCCAGCCGTTGCGCGAGGTGTCGATCAGCATGCCGATGCCGCTGTCGAAGCCCTGCTTCACCAGCTCGGCGCGCATGCCCTGGGCGAAGCCCACCTCACCGTTGAAGTCGTTCCAGTCGACCCAGGTCGCGGATTCCTTCACCGGGCGGCCACCGACGAGGTCGTCGACCGTCCAGAACGGCTCCTCCAGCGCGGAGTAGTTCGCCGTGTTGGTGATGAAGCCGTGGATCTTGTCCTTGGTGGCGCCGTTCTTGCCCAGGAGGGACGCGAACGTCTTCGCCGCGGCGTAGAAGTTGTCGTACTCCGGAACCGTGTCGCCCCAACCGATCCAGCCGTGGTGGCCGGAGTCGATGTAGTTGTAGACGTTGGCGATGGCGCCGAGCTTGCCGACGGCGTACGAGACACCCTCGACGTAGTTGCCGTTCGCCTTCATCGCGTCGCAGTTCGCCACGGCGGTCGGACGCGGCGACACGTTGGTCACCAGGTTCGGCAGCGAGTCGATCTCGATGACCGGGACGATGCGCAGCTTCGAGTACTCCGGCCGCGAGACGATGCTCACGATCGGGTCGATGTACTCGGTCTTGTACCGGCCGATCTCGGTCTGGCCGAGCTCACCGTTCGACGCCAGCGCCGCGCAGTCGCGACCGGGCAGGTTGTAGACCACGAACTGGAAGACCAGCTGGCCGTCCGAACGGGCGGCGCGCTGCTTCTCCGCCTCGTCCAGGTGGTCCGCAAGGCCCATCGTGCCGGTGGTCGGCGAGTCGTTGCCCTCGATCGCGCTGATCCGGTCCAGCCAGACACCGGTCGGCTGGTTCGCGATCCGCGAGCCACCCGGCTCGGCCGAGGCGAGACGCGACCACTGCGGGTTCACGTACACGCCGGCGCCCACGTACGGGTTGTCCACCTTCGGACCGCCCGGGTTGTTGGACGTGGTGGTCGTCGTCGTGGACGTGCTCGTCGTGGTCGACGTCGACGTCGACGTCGAGGTCGTGGTGCTGATGTTCCCCGTGCAGATCGTCCCGTTCAGCTTGAACTGCGTGGGAGCGAGGCCACCACCCCGGCTACGGACAGGGCCGCCACCGAGGTCACCGCCAATGCTCCGGTGAGTTTCCGGGACCGTACAAAAGTGCGCAGACTCATGCATCGCCTCCTTGCGTGCAACCCGCCATCTGGGAGCGCTCCCAGGCCAAACGCCGAGTCGGGATTCGACGCGAGACCGAAACAGCTGGGGACTGGGAGCGCTCCCAGACGAACGGTAACGCATGACACGTCGTGTTGACGAGGGGTTGACCTGCACTTAATCCAGCGCTATACCCGTGCGCGTACCGCCGCCCCGAACGCGCTGACCTGCGGTTTGCAGTACTTCACACGCCGATGCGATTGCCGTGCGGAAGCGCGCCGGAATCGATTCGGACGGCAAACGGATGCCGCGCCGATCGCCTGTTCGGCCTATTACGAGCGCCGATCCAGGACACTTCACCGTCGACTTCGAAAATACTTCCGCGGATGTGAACGACGCGGCGGTACCGGTTTCGGACCGCAAATATTTCGCCGTTCATCGAATGGGTGTCGAATATTCGACGACCGCCATCGACCTAATGGCGGCCGGCGCCTTGATCCGACAGGACCCGGACGGCTTCGTCCACGGCCGCGAGCCGAGCCCGCCGCACCGCCTCGGACAACGGCCGCAGCGCTTCGTCCCGAGCCCGCGTGGCGGTGGCCGAGACGGCGCTGCCGGGCGCGTCGGACGCCGCCACGGCGAGGATCGCGGCCACCTCGGCGGCGCGCTGGAGCACGCGCAGCGCTCGCGGCGGCATCCCCGCCGGCCAGTCGACCTTCGAGTGCTCCGCGGACAGCTCGGCGATCTCGGCCCGCACGTTCGGCCGGTGCCGCGCCACGTCCAGCGTCACCAGCGCGGTGGCCGCCTCGCGCATCGCCGACGCCAGGCCGTGCTCCGCCTCCCCGATGGGCACGTGCTCGCCACCGGGCGCGGACGGCAGGTCGAACACCGTCCACCGCATCACGCCGTCGGCCACCAGCGCGGGCACCAGGCCGACGCCGACATCGGGCAGCACGGCGGCCTGCCCGGCGCGCAGCGCGCACTTGGACAGCGGCCCGCTGCCACCGAGGCCGCGGACGTCGCCGGGCACGGGGATCACCAACCTCGCCGTGGTGGGGGAGGCGCGGCGCAGCGACGCCAGCAGCAGGGCGGGCCCCACCGGGACCTCGTCGGGGCCGGGCAGGTCGAGAGCGGTCGCGGTGCCGTCGTCATCCGCGGCCACTTCGTGCAGCTCGGCCCAGAACCCCAGGGCGTCGAGGACGTCGTCGGCCGCAGCCGCACCATGCAGCCAGGCTGACGTCCAGACGACCAGCGTCGCACTCGCACAGGACACGCCTACCGAGGGTACGCGGCCGTTCGGCCGCGTCAGGCCTCCGGGCCGACGTGTTCCACGAGCAGGGAGCGGAACGCCGCCGCCGCTTCGTCGTCGGCGAACGCACGGCGCGGCACGGCGTACACGGCCGTCGTGCCGGTCTTGAGGACGAAGCCGCGCGCCGTCTCCGCCCAGCCGGGCAGTTCGGCCCAGTTCAGCTCGCTGCGCGCCGCCTCGCCGACGGACATCCGCAGCGAGTGGGCGTCCGCCGTGCCGGTGACGGTCTTGGCCGCCAGCGGGTGGTTGTGGAAGTTCACCGCGGTGCCCACCGGGACGAGTGCGACGATGATCACAGCGAGGACGAGCCCGAACACGCCCGCCCACGTCATGCCCATCGCCAGCACGACGACGCCCAGCACGCCGAGCGCCGCGGCGAACCACGGCGCCCACCGGTACAGCGGCACGGCGATGCGCAGCGCGTCACGCCAGTCCGCGGGCCGGGGCGACCAGCTGAAGTCGACGCTCACCGGCCCGCTCCCGGCCGCTTCGCGGGCTCGCAGCAGCGCGTGGCGCAGAACGCGCCGTTCGTGGTGCAGCCGCGGGCCGGGAAGCCCGACAACTTGCGCACAGGCCCGTCGGACACCTGCTCGGCGACCAGTTCGGCCACCAGCTCGGCGAACCTGGGGTCGTCGTTGGGCGTGCCGGCGCGGGCGAAGCCCATGCCCAGCTCCTGGGCGCGCTCACGGGCCTCGGTGTCGAGGTCCCACACCACTTCGAGGTGATCGCTGACGAACCCGATGGGGCACACGACCACGTTCCGCACGCCCTTGTCGTACAGGGCTTCGACGTGGTCCACGATGTCCGGTTCCAGCCACGGGACCTGCGGCGGACCGGACCGCGACTGCCACACCACGTCGAAGTCGGCCACGCCGACGGCGGCGGCGACCAGCCGGGACGCCTCGGCGACCTGCCGGGAGTAGAGGTGGCCGCCGTCCTCGGGCGGTCCGGCGGCCTTGTCCGCCGCCACCGGCACCGAGTGCGCCGTGAACACCAGTCGGTAATCCGCTTCGGACAGGCTTGCCGCGGCGGCGCGCACGGCGTCCGCGAACGACTCCACGAACAGCGGGTGGTCGAAGAACTGGCGCAGCTTCACCAGTTCCGGCGCGTCCTCGACGGCCGCACGGGCCCGGAGGATGTCCTCGTCGTACTGCCGGCACGCCGAGTAGCCGCCGTAAGCGCTGGTCGGGAAGACGAGCGCGCGCCGGACACCGGCGGCCTTCATCTCGGCCAGCGCGTCCTCGACCATCGGGTGCCAGTTGCGGTTGCCGAAGTAGATCGGCAGGTCGACCAGGCCGCGCACGGCCTCGATCGCGGCCCGGTTGAGCGCGTTGATCGGCGAGACGCCGCCGAAGTGCTGGTAGTGCTGCTCGACCTCGTCCAGCCGCTCGGGCGGCACACCGCGACCGCGGGTCACGTTCTCCAGGAAGGGGCGGACGTCCTCGGGTCCTTCCGGTCCGCCGAAGGACAGCCAGAGCAGCGCGTCGTAACTCACCCTGACATCCTCGCGCCGGTGCGCGGAAGCCGCTCAACCGGGTCGGCGTGACCGTTCACACGCCGACCCGGCTGCCGGGTCAGAACCCCAGGAAGTGCACGCCGCCGTCGACGAACACCATCGAGCCGGTGGTGGCCGGGAACCAGTCGGACAGCAGCCCGCACACCGACTGGGCGACCGGCGTCGGGTCGTCCACGTTCCAGCCGAGCGGCGCGCGCTCGGCCCACAGGGACTCCAGGTCGGCGAAACCGGGGATCGACTTGGCGGCCATGGTGCGCACCGGGCCCGCCGAGACGAGGTTCACCCGGATGCCCTGCGGCCCGAGGTCGCGCGCCATGTACCGGTTGATCGACTCGAACGCCGCCTTGGCCGCGCCCATCCAGTTGTAGGCGGGCCACACCTGGCGGGCGTCGAAGTCGAGGCCGACCACCGACGCGCCGCGGCCCATCAGCGGCAGCGCCGCCTGCACCAGCGCCTTGTAGGAGTACGCCGAGACGTGCATGGCCGTGGCCACGTCCTCCCACGGCGCGTCCATGAACGGCGCGCCGAGGCACGACGGCGGCGCGTAGCCGATGGCGTGCACCACGCCGTCGAGACCGTCCACGTGCTCGCGCACCCGGTCGGCCAGCGAGTCCAGGTGCTCCTGGTTCTGCACGTCCAACTCGACCACCGGCGCGGTCTGCGGCAGGCGCTTGGCGATGCGCTCCACGAGGGTCATCCGGCCGAAACCGGTCAACACGACCTGCGCGCCCTGCTCCTGCGCGACCCTGGCCACGTGGAAGGCGATCGACGCGTCCGTGATCACCCCGGTGACCAGCAGCCGCTTGCCTTCGAGCAGTCCCGTCACTGAAACGTCCTCCGGAATGTTGTGCTTGGTGTGGCTGTGTACTCGGTGGGGAGGCGTGGGGTTCAGCGCCTCGGCGGCGCGTTCAGTGGCCCATGCCGAGGCCGCCGTCGACCGGCAGCACCGCGCCGGTGATGTAGGCGGCGGCGTCGGAGGCCAGGAACGTGACGGCGGCGGCGATCTCGTCGGTCGTGCCGTACCGGCCCGCCGGCACCTGGGCGAGGATCTGGTTCCTGCGCTCCTCGGGCAGCGCGTCGGTCATGTCCGTGGTGATGAACCCGGGCGCGACGACGTTCGCGGTGATGTTGCGGCTGCCCAGTTCACGGGCGATGGACCGGGCGACGCCCACCATGCCCGCCTTGCTGGCCGCGTAGTTGACCTGGCCCGCGCCGCCCGCGAGGCCGACCACGGACGAGATGAACACGATCCGGCCGTAGCGCTTGCGCAGCATCCCCCTGGACGCGCGCTGCGCGACCCGGAACGCGCCGGTCAGGTTGGCGTCGAGGACGCGGGCGAACTGCTCGTCGGTCATCCGCAGCAGCAGCGTGTCGTCGGTGATGCCCGCGTTGGCCACCACCACCTCGACCGGCCCGTGCGCCGCCTCGACCTCGGCGAACGCCGCGTCGACCTCGGCGGAGCTGGTCACGTCGCACTTGACACCGAGCAGGCCCTCGGGCGCGCCGGAACCGCGGTGCGTCACCGCGACCTTGTCGCCCTGCGCGGCGAACGCCCGCGCGATCGCCAGGCCGATGCCCCGGTTGCCTCCGGTGACCAGAACGGACCTCGACACGCTTGCTCCCATCACTGCTGGTTGACACGGTGCTGGTTGATGCGGGCGAGGCTATCCCGTACCAACGGGTACGCCATCATCGGCCGGAGGTGGATCACAATCGGTCCGTGACCGGATTCGTCGAGCAACTCCGGACGGCGGTGGACGGCGACGTGCTCGCCGGGCCGGCCGACCGCGCCCTCTACTCCGTCGACGCCTCCAACTACCGGCACGTGCCGTCGGTCGTGGTCAGGCCCCGGACGGTGGACGCCGTGGTGGCCGCGGTGGGGGTGGCGGCCGACCACGGCGTGCCGATCACGAACCGCGGCGCGGGCACGTCGATCGCGGGCAACTCGGCGGGCACCGGGATGGTGATCGACTTCTCGCGTTACCTCGACCAGGTGATCTCGCTCGACCCGGTCGAGCGGATCGCGGTGGTGCGGCCGGGGGTGGTGCTGGACCGGCTCAACGACGCTGCCCGGCCGCACGGGCTGGTGTTCGGGCCCGACCCGTCCACGCACTCGCGCTGCACGCTGGGCGGGATGATCGGCAACGACGCGTGCGGCGCGCACTCCGTCGCATGGGGCAAGACCAGCGACAACGTGCGCGCGCTCGACGTGCTGCTGGCGGACGGCCGCCGGTTCGACACCCGCACTCCCCCGCCGCTGGACCTGCCCGAGGTGGACCCGACGTGGTTCCCCGCGCTGGACCGGCGGGTGTCCGGGTACCGGCTGGACGCGCTGCCCGACCTGACCAGGGCGTTGGTCGGCTCCGAGGGCACGTGCGCGACGGTGCTGGGTGCGACCCTCCGCCTCGTGGAGGCTCCGCCGCGCCGGGTGCTGGCGGTGCTCGGGTTCGACGGGCCGTACGACGCGGCCGACCTCGCCCCGGCGCTGCGCGAGTTGGACGTGCTCACGATCGAGGGCCTGAACGCCGAGCTGGCACGGGCCGCGGGCGACTCGCGGCTGCTGCTGCCGCGCGGTGAGAGCTGGCTGTTCGTCGAGACGTCCGAGGACGCCGTCGCGCACGCCGCCGCCGCGCTCGCACCGCACTCGTTGGTGGTGACCGATCCGGGGCGGCAGCGCGCGCTGTGGCGGGTGCGTGAGGACGGCGCAGGGCTCGCGACCCGGATGGCGGACGGCGGTGAGGCGTGGTCCGGGTGGGAGGACGCGGCCGTGCCACCCGAGCGGTTGGGCGCCTACCTGCGGGAGTTCGACGCGTTGTTGGCGGGACACGGGCGGCGCGGCGTCACGTACGGGCATTACGGCGAGGGCTGCCTGCACGTGCGGATCGACTTCGACTTCGAACGCGGGCACCGGTCCTTCGTGGAGGACGCGGCGGACCTGGTCGTGGCGCACGGCGGGTCGTTGTCCGGTGAGCACGGCGACGGGCAGGCGCGGTCGGAGCTGCTGCCCCGGATGTACCCGCCGGCCGCGATCCGGGCGTTCGAGCGGTTCAAGGCGGCGTTCGACCCGGAGAACCGGATGAACCCGGGGCGGATCGTCGCGCCCGCCAAGCTGGACTCCGACCTGCGGGTGCTGGTCTCGCCCCCGGTGATCCCGACGCGCGCGCGGCTGGCCCTGCGCGCCGACGGGGGTGACCTGGCGGCGGCTTCGCGGCGGTGCGTCGGGGTGGGCAAGTGCCTCAACACGTCCGGTGGGGTGATGTGCCCGAGCTACCGGGTGACGCGGGAGGAGAAGCACTCCACGCGGGGACGTGCGCGGCTGCTGTTCGAGATGCTCGGCGGGCAGGTGGTGCGGGGCGGGTGGCGTTCCGAGGAGGTGCGAGACGCGCTGGACCTGTGCCTGGGGTGCAAGGGGTGCAAGCGGGACTGCCCGGTGGACGTGGACATGGCCACGTACAAGGCGGAGTTCCTGCACCACCACTACCGGCGGCGGGTGCGTCCGGCGGCGCACTACTCGATGGGGTGGCTGCCGCTGTGGCTGCGGCTGCGGTTGGTGAACCGGGTCAGCGCGCGGTTCGCCCGGTTCGGCGGGGTGGCCCCGGAACGGCCGCTGCCCGTGCCGGTGCGTTCGTTCCAGTCCCGGTTCTCGCCCGGTGGCGGCGGCGGTGAGCGGGTGCTGCTGTTCCCGGACACGTTCACGAATCACTTCGAACCGGGGATCGGTTTCGACGCGGCGGCGGTGCTCGGGCACGTCGGCCAGGGAGTCGAGGTGCCCACTTCGGCGGTGTGCTGCGGGTTGACCTGGTTCTCCACCGGGCAGTTGGGCGTGGCGCGGCGGGTCGTGCGGCGGACGGCCCGGCTGCTGCGGCCATGGACGCGGGACGGTGTGCCGGTGGTCGGGTTGGAGCCGAGCTGCACGGCGTTCCTGCGTTCGGACGCGGTGGAGGTGGCGGGCGACGACCCGGACGTGGTGCGGCTGGCCGAGTCGGTGCGCACGTTCGCCGAACACGTGTCGCCGCTGCTGGAGCCGTTGGCCGGTGCCGACCGGGCGATCGTGCAGCCGCACTGCCACCAGTACGCGGAGGGTGGTGTGGACGCCGACCGCGAGCTGCTGGCGAAGGCGGGGGTGGGTGCTTCCCTGCTGGAAGGCTGCTGCGGCCTGGCCGGCAACTTCGGCTTCGAACGCGGCCACTACGACGTGTCGATGGCGGTGGGCGAGGAAACCCTGTTCCCCGCCGTGCGCGCCGCCGCCCCCGACACCGCGATCGTGGCGGACGGTTTCAGCTGCCGCACCCAGGTCCGCCACGGCTCGTCCGCCACCCCCGTCCACACCGCCACCCTCCTACGCCACCGCCTATCCCTCTAACCCCCCGTGAGTCCTACGTTCAGAACGCGTGAGTCCTACGTTCCCGTCCCCCGAATTCAACGCTCAGAACGGCCCGAGCCGGCCGACATTGTTCTGAGCGTTCAACTCGGGGGTTCCGAACGTAGGACACGGGGGTTCCGAAGGGACGACTCACGCGACGTGAACGTAGGACTCACGGGGAGGGGTGGGTGGGTGGCCGGGTTTCGGAGGTGATCCACTCCAGGTAGTCGGGGTTGCCGCCCAGCACGGGCAGCGCCAGGACCTCCGGCACGTCGTACGTGTGCCGCGCCGTCACGAACTCGGTCAGCTCGTCGACCCGGTCGTAAGCGGTCTTGATCCAGAGCTGCCACTCGTGGTCGTCACGCACCTCGCCGTCCCACCGGTAGACGCTGCGGACGGGGCTGCTGATCTGCACGCACGCCGCCAGACGCGCCTCCACGACGGCCCGCGCCAACGCGACCGCCGCGTCCTCGCTGTCGGTGGTGGTGATGACCACGACGTGGTTGTCGCTCATCCACCGGAGGGTAGCGCCAGGAGGCACCGAATTCAGCGCGGCGCCGTGCTCGCCCGCTCGGTGAGGCGTGGCGGCAGCAGCGTCAGCGGAGGGGTCGGGGTCCGGTCCAGCTTGGCCATCAGCAACGCGACCGCGTGGTGGCCCAACTGCTCGGCGGGCACGGCGACCGAGGTCAACGGCGGCATCAGGCGCTCGGCCTGGTCGTCCGGGCAGATCGCGATCACCGCGATGTCGTCGGGCACCTTCCGGCCGAGCGACCGCAGCACCTCGACCACGGACGGCAACGCCGCCTCGTTGTGCACCACCAGGGCCGTGACGGACGGGTGCCGTTCGAGCAAGCCCGTGATCGCCACCCGGACCGACTCGTGGTCCGTCTCGGTGGGCAGCGTGGTCGACGAGACGTCCCGGCGCATCGCCGCCGCGCTGAACCCGGCCATGGTGCGGTGGGCGAACCCGGTGTCGCGCTGGTAGACGGCACGCGGCGCGCCGACCAGCGCCACGTACTTGTGCCCGAGGTCGGCCAGGTGGTCCAGGCACCGCGAGCCCGCCTCGGCGAAGTCGAGGTCCACGCACGTCAGACCGGCGGCGTCGGCGGGAAAGCCGATGAGCACCGACGGGCGGTCCAGCTCCCGCAGCACCGGCACGCGCTCGTCGTGCATCTCGACGTCCATCACCAGCAGCCCGTCGACCTGGGCGCTGCCCGCCACGCGGCGCAAGCCGGCCGCGCCCTGGTCCGCGGTCACGAGCAGCACGTCGTGGTCGTGCCGCCGGGCCGCGTTGGCCACCGCGACGACGAACTGCATCAGCACCGGCATGTGCATGCCCTCGCGCATCGGCAGCACCAGCGCCAGCACGTTGGCCCGGTTGCTCGCCAGCGACCGCGCGCCCGCGTGCGGGTGGTAGCCCAGCGCCCGCACGCTCGCCTCGACCCTGGCCTTGGTGGCCGTGGAGATCGAGCGGCGGCCGGTGAGCACGTAGGACACCGTGCTCGGCGCGACCCCGGCGTGCCGGGCGACGTCGGCGATCGTGACCACGTCAGCTCACCTCCTTGACCCGCGTGCCCGCCACGTCCGCGGTGAGCACGACCGATGTGCCGTCGACCGAGAGCCGGGTGCCGGGTGGCGCGGACCGCGGTTCCGGTGTCACGTCGTGGAACGCGATCCACGCGCCTTCGCAGGTGAACACCACCTCGTCGTCCACCAGCCGCACCCCGTCGCAATCGTCGAAGTCCAAGGCGCGCAACGCACCCGTGCGCGGCGCGACCACCTCCCCCGCCACGTCGACCACCAGCCGTCCGCGGATGTCGCGCGAGGACGCCCCGACCATCAGCTCGTACCGCCCTGCCTCGACCACCCAGCGTCCGGTGGTGACGTCCCAGTGCCACAGGTGCTCGACCGGCAACTCGACCACCGCGGTCTCCCCCGGTTCCAGGAACACCCGGTGGAACGACTGGAGCCTGCGCACGGGCTGCCGCACCCGCGAGTCCGGCGCCGCGGAGTACAGCTGCACGACCTCCGCACCCGCGACCGGTCCGGTGTTGGTGACCGACACGGTGACGACGCCGTCCGTCCACTCCGGACCGGAGTACTCGAACGCGGTGTAGCCCAACCCGTGGCCGAACGGGAACAGCGGGTCGCCGGTGAAGTACAGGTACGTGCTGCCCGCGCGGATGATGTCGTAGTCGAGGATGTCCGGCAGGTCGTCGTCGGAGCGGTACCAGGTCTGGGGGAGCCGGCCGGACGGCGAGTACCGGCCGAACAGCGCCTCCGCGACGGCCCGCCCCTGTTCCTGCCCGCCGTGCGCGGTCCACACGATCCCGGGCAGGTGCTGCTCCTCACCGTCCAACGCGTACGGGTAGCTGCTCACGAGCACCAGCACCGTCTTGGGGTTCGCCTCGCGCACCGCGCGCACCAGGTCCAGCCACGGCAGCCGCAGCGTGGTGCGGTCCTGCGTCTCACGGCCGTTGACGTGCGGGTCGTTGCCCAGCACCAGCACGACCGCGTCGGCGTCCGCCGCCACCTCGACCGCCGCCGCGACGCCGTCCGCCACCAGTTCCACCGCGAACGGCCCCGTGTCGATCCCACCGACGGTGTTGTGCAGCACCACGCCGCCGTCGGTCAGCCGCGGCTCGAACAGCTCACGCACGTCCCAGCCGCCCGGTGCGGTCGCCGCGGCCACCAGCGTGCCGTCCTCGGACGTGCCCAGGTAGCGGCGGGAACCCACGTCCCGCAGCGTCCACACGCCGTCGCCCCAGTCGAAGCGGTCGAACAGCGCCCGCTCCCCCAGCCCGACGACACCACCGCGCACACCGAGGTAACGGCCGTCCGCCGCGCGCAGCGCGATCCGGTCGACCCCTTCGGCGTACGAGACGGAGGCGAACTCCTCCAGTCCCCGGCGGACGGTCACCTGGTACGGCAGGGTGCCGCTGTACCAGTCCTCGAACAGCGCGTCCGCGTGCGTGCCGATGACCGCGAGCTTCGTGCCGCGCTCCAACGGCAGCACGGAGTCGTTGCGCAGCAGCACGACCGCCTGACGTGCCGCCTCCAGCGCCAGCTCTCCGTGCGTGCCGACCACATCGGACGTGATCCCCGCGTACGGGTTGCCGTCGACGGGGTCGAACTCGCCGAGCCGGAACCGCAGCGCCAGCACGTTGCCGACCGCCCGGTCCACAGTGGACCACTCCAGCAGGCCGTCCTTGAGGGCCGTGGTGACGCTCTCGATCATCAACGTCGGGTCGTCGTCCTGGTCGGTGAAGCTGTCCAGCCCCGCGTTCAGCAGCGCCGCGTGCCCCTCGGCCTGCGTCTCCAAATATTCCTGCATCCCCGCCACGTTCGACGGCGCGTACGCGTCGCTGACGATCGCGAGCCCGTCCGGCGCCCACGTCCGCAGCTCGTCCTCGATCAACGGGCTCAGGTGCGCCGGACGGCCGTTCACGAGGTTGTACGACGGCATCACCGCCACCGCCGCACCCGCCTCGACCGGGCCGCGGAAGCACGGCAGTTCGTACTCGTGCAGCACCCGTGGCCGCAGATCCGACGACGTGGCGCAGCGGTCGTCCTCGTTGTTGTAGCCCAGGAAGTGCTTCAACGTCGGCGCCGTCCGCAGGTAGCGCGGGTGGTCGCCGCGCAGACCCGTCGCGTACGCCGTGCCCATCGCCGCGGTCAGCGTCGGGTCTTCCGAGTAGCCCTCCTCGTTGCGGCCCCACCGCGGGTCCCGCAACGGGTTCACCACCGGCGCCCACACGTTCAGCCCGTACGCCACCGGATCGCGGTGGTGGAACCCGCGCGCCTCCACGCCGGTCGCCTCGCCGACCCGCCGCACCAGGCCGGTGTCCCACGATGAGCCCAGCCCGACGGCCTGGGGGAAGACGGTGGCCGTGCCCACCCGCGCGACGCCGTGCAGCGCCTCCATGCCGGTGTGGAACCCGGACAGGCCCAAACGCGGCACCGCGGGCTGGTGCTGGTGCAGCAGCGCCACCTTCTCCTCGTCGGTCAGCCGGCCGAGCAGGTCGGCCACCCTGGCCTCGACCGGCAGACCCGGGTCGCGGAACGGCAGCGGGTCCACGGCACACCTCTCGTGGTCGTCGAATTGCTCGAATGCGCAGCTCACTGAATCGAATCGTTTCGATCGCCGCGTCACGAGTACCCACCTGTAGATCGGGGCGGGGTGCCAGAAATGTGGCACAGCTCTCTCACCCGCGTCAACACCGAAGTTTCAACGCTGTTTCACCAGGATGTCCGCGGCCATCAGACCCGGATGCGTCCGTCTATTGAGACGACGCAAGCCGAACACCCCCCTCACCACGTCGTGAGGGGGGTGTCGGCGACCTTCGGGTTCTACCCGAACAGTTCCACGTGCAGCTGGAACGCCGTAGCGATCTCAGCCTGCGCCCAGAACCGGTGGTAGGTGAAGGTCGGCGCGGGGCCGCCGTCCAGGTAAGCCTGGACCTTCGGCCAGTCCGGGTCCTGCTTGAACATCGAGCGCATGTCGAGGAACGACGCGCCCGGCTTCACGATGTCGCCGTTGGGCATGTCGCCCGACCAGCCGGCGGGGACGTACGGACCCTCGAGCGTCGTCGTGTTGTAGACGTCGTCGAAGCGGTTGTAGTCCTTGCGCTCCTCCGGAATCGCGATGCCCTTGTCGTCCTGGTGCGCCAGCAGCGCCGTCAACAGGCCCTCACCGACGGTCTTCGCCTGGGCGTTGCCCGACTTGGCCGCGTAGTTGAGGAGCGTCTTGGCGTAGGACGCGGCGATGCCGACGTCCTGGCTGAAGTTGAGCACCTTGGCGCGCAGGTTCGCGTTGGCACCGGGGTTGGTGGCGTTCCAGGTGTCCGGAGCGCCGGTCCACTCCAGGTCCGACGGGATCTGGAACTGGCCGTTGGTGCCGAGGGTGGTGTTGGCGATGGCCCAGGGGACCCACTTGTCGAGGATCTTCTTGGCCGCCGCGTTGCCGGTCATCTCGTACAGGGCGGCGGTGCGCTCCATCTGCCACGCCTGGAAGCCGAACCAGCGGTTCGACGGCGGGTCGCGCCACACCGGGTGGGCGTCGTAGAACATGCCGTAGAAGGTCGGCGTGCCGGCCGGCGGCTGGCTGTACGAGCCTTCCCACGTGTTCGTGACACCACCGGCGATGGCGCCGTCGGCCGACTGCAGCCACTGCAGCATCTCCAGCTGACGGGTCATCGACGTGGCCCAGTCCTGCTGACCCGTCGCCGACTTCGGCTTCAGGGCCGCCACGTTCGCCAGCGCGTGCGCGGCGAGCGGGTTCTGGTAGCCCTGGTGCGAGGCGCCGGAACCGATGCGCCACGCCCAACCGGCGGACGTGTCGGTCGCGCCACCCCACGCGTAGTACCAGGACATCAGGTAGTGCGCGCTGTCCTTGCCGGTGCCACCGGGGCAGGACGAGGGGCTGGTGCAGTTGCCGATCTTCTTGAAGTACTTGTCGAACATGGCGTAGCGGAGGTAGTCGCCCATCTTCGCGGCCTTCGCGATCTCAGGGGCGATCTCGGCGGCCTTGCCCTGCTCGGTCGCCCACTCCTGCGCCAGCAGCGCCACCTGCACCGCACGCGCGTCGGCGTCCGGGGCGTTGGTGTACTTGTACTGCTTGGCGTAGCTGGCGTCCTTGGTGAACAGGTCGAGGAAGCCGTTCGTCCCACCGTGCGCGAAGGTGTCGCAGGACGGCTGCGGGATGGTCTCCCACACCGACTCCGACGAACCGCGCTGGTAGGTGTTGATGTACGCGGGCGCCGCGTCGGACTCGTCGCCGCACCGGCCGAAGCCGTAGGTGTTGTCGACGTCGATCAGCCAGTGCATGCCGTAGATGTCGTCGGTCCCGTAGGCCGACTTCAGCTCGGCCGCGATCGGGTCGCGACCCACCGGGACGCCGGACTCCAGCTGCGACGGGTACATGTCCATCCGCGGGTGCTCGGGAGCGTAGGTCGCGGGCTTGGACGCGTCGTACTTGTTGTTCGTCGGCTGGTCCGCCGTGGCCGGGATGATGTACTTGTCCATCGCGGCCCAGGCCTTCTTGAACGAAGACCAGTCACTGGTGATCCGGGCGTAGCTCGCCTCGAGCCACAGGTAGTAGCTGAACGCCTCGGACGTGGTCTGGTGACCGTGGTCCGGCGCCTCCACCATCAGCGTCTCGATCGAGTGGTACGGCACCTTGAGCCCGTCGGAGAACGTGCGGAAGTAGCCGCTCGCCGGGTCGTGGATCTTGGCGTACTGGTCCAGGAAGGCCTGCTCGAAGTCCGACGCGGAGTCGGAGATCTCCTTGACCTCGACCGACGCCGGGGTGACGCCGGTGGCGCTGGCGGTGAACGTGGCCGTGGCCAGGTCGCCGCCGTTGGCCGCCGAGGTGACCGTGACGTTCTGCTTGGTCGCCCAGTTGGACGTGGTGAACGTCAGCGACGCGGGACCGGCCGTCAGGTCGGTGCTGCCCGCCGAACGCGCGACCGCGACCGTCACCGACGAGGTGGGCGCGGTGGCCAGCGAGACGCCGAAGGTGTTGGTGCCGCCCTGCCGCACGCTCAACGACGGCGGGCTGACCTGCACCGCTTGACCCGCGATGACGCGGATGCTCGCGATGCTGGAGTTGCCGATGCCGCCCTTGTCATCGGTGGCGCGGGCCACGATCGCGTGCTCGCCCACGGTCGCGCCGGTCCACGAACCCGTGTACGGGGCGCTCGTGTCGGTCGCGACGACCACGCCGTCGGCCAGGAACTCGACCTTGGCGACGGTGCCGTCGGTGTCCGCGGCGGAGGCCGCCAGCCCGACCGCCTGGCCGGACTGGAACGCCTGCCCCGTCGTCGGGGACGTCAGCGACACCGTGGGGTCGACGTTGACGTTCGGGCCGGTGCAGCGCGTGCCGTTCAGCGCGAAGTCCGTCGGCGGCCGGTTCTGGCCCGTCCAGGAGCCGTTGAAGCCGGGCGTGACCGTGGCGCCGGTACCGAGGTTCGGCGCCCAGCCGGGCGCCGCCACGGTGACCGCGGAGCCGCTCTGCGTGAACGTGCCGTTCCAGCCCTGCTGAACGCGCTGGCCGTCCGGGAAGGTCCACGTGAGACGCCAGTTGTTGACCGCGTCACCCTCGTTGCGGATGCTGACGTTGGCGCCGAACCCACCCTGCCACTGGCTGGAGATCTGGTAGTTGACCGTGCACGCCACCGCGGCGTTGGCCACCGGCGCGACGAACGGCATAACACCCGCGGCGGTTGCCGCCGCGGCTATCAACGCGAGCGGTCCGGTTCGCAACCGTCCCGCTCTGGTGCGGTACCTCATGCGTCCTCCTCCTGCACGGATCAGCCATTGATCCGCGAGCTCCAAGGGCGTGCGGCGAGTGGTGTCGGCACGGGACGCCTGGGCGCGCAGAACGCCCCGTGCCGAGATCGGGTGCTAGGGCTCGATGCCCCAGGCGAGGGTGCCGCCGGTGTACGCGGTCACCCGGTCGAAGTCGGTCAGCGCGGAGCTGACCCGGTAGCTGTGGTCGTCGGCCTGGTTGAACGAGGACCAGTCGGACTTGGCCACCCGCAACTGGATGTCGCCGGTGCTCGCGCCGGCGGCGAGCGTGCCGGCCGCGAAGGACACCTGGAGGTACGCGTCCGCGCCGGGACGCCCGCCGGGCAGCTTCACCACGGTGGCGCGCACGTTCGCGCAGCCGACCACCGCCCAGTCGCAGAACACCTGGTAGTTGGCGTTGGCCGTGTCACCGGTGAACCAGTACCGCGTGGTGACGGTGGACCGGTCGACCGCGGTCGTGCCCCGGTTGACCACCGCGATCGTCGCGCCGATCTGGTTGGTGCTCGCCGCGCCGCTGCCGCGCTGCTGCACGGCGATCGCGCCGGCCACACCGCCGGACGTGGTCCGGAACGTCACCGCCGTGCTGACCGCCGAGACGTTGCCGGACGTGTCCTTGGCGCGGACCGTGAACGTGTACGCGGTGTCGGCGGCCAGGTCGGTGAACTTGTGGCTGAGGCCGGTGGTGGTGGCCGCGATCGTGCCGTCGGAACGCACGACCTCGTAGCCGGACACGGCCTGGTTGTCCGTGGCGGCTGCCCAGGTCAGCGTCGCGCCGGAGGTGGTGACCGCGGACACGGACAGTCCACTCGGGACTGTCGGGGGCTCGCGGTCGTCGACCTCCGTGATCGTGATGGAGATCGGCGCGCTCGCCGCCGAGAGGTTGCCCGCCGCGTCCTTGGCCCGCACGGAGAACGTGTGCGTGCCGGGGGACAGCGCGGCGAGTTGGAACGTCGGGGTGCCCGTGGCACCTACGACCGTGCCGTCCGCCCGAAGCACGTCGTAGCCGGTCACCCCGACGTTGTCGGTGGAGGCCACCCAGCTGAGGGTGGCGCTGTTGGTCCCGGTGCTCGTCACCCGCAGCGCGGTGGGGACGGTCGGGGCTTCGCGGTCCTCGACCGCCGGTCCGGGCTCCTTGCCCCACAGCACCCGGCCGTCCTGGGCGAGCACGACGCGGTCGGTCTGCGCCACCGTGTTGCCGGTGCCCAGGCCCGCGTAGGACCAGTCGTTGGACGGGTCCCACGTGCCGGTGCTCGTGATCCGGAACTGCACCTCGTGCTTGTGCGCGGACTGGCCGCCGGGGTACACGCCGGGGCACGGGACGTCCACGTAGTACACGGAACCGCTGTGCTGCTTGGGTCCGCTGGGCGTGCCGCACTGGTTGTAGTTCGTGGCGACCGTGACCTGGTCCGGCGTGGTGGCGCCGTCGAGGGTGAAGTAGTAGCGCAGCGAGCCGTTGAACATCCGGGCCGGCCACGCGGACTTGTTGAGGACGAACGCCTTGATCTCGGTGAAGCCCGTCGCGCTCTGGTTCACCGACGCCTGCACGGTCAGCTCGGGGCCGTCCGTCGCCTCGGCGACCGGGAAGTTCCCGAGCGGCGTGCCGCCGTACTCCTTGTACAGCCGGGCGAGCGCGCCGGTGAACGCGGCGTTGTAGTCCAGCGCGACCTCGTTGGCCACGAAGTCCTTGCGGCTGTCCACGTAGGCGTCGTTGTTCGTGCCGGGGCCGCCGACCAGCGCGCCGTACAGGACGTGCCTGCTGGTGACCGGGTCTTCCATCGTGTCGGCCCACGCGCCGTGTGCCGTGCGGTGGTGCGGGTTCTTCGGCGGGTTGGCGCCGAAGCCGACGACGTAGCTGGCGTTGCGCGGGTTGTCGCCCAGCGCGTAGTTGATCTGCCGCACGCCGAAGTCGTGGTAGACGGTCGCCTTGGCGGCGTCGCTCTGGCGCAGCCAGTCGCTGTAGACCAGCGCGACGAACGCGGTGTTGGCGGCGTACCTCAGCGAGCCCCACGTGTCGAGGTGCGCCTGGCCGCCCGGCGAGTACCGCACGCGGCTGCCGTTGTAGCCGGTGGTCCAGTAGTCCAGCCAGCGGTTGGCGTCGGCGACGTACTCCGCCTCACCGGTCAGCTTCGCCATCAAGGCGTAGGCGCCGTAGGACTTGTCGTCCCAGGCGATGGTCCACCGGTAGGACCGCGTGGTGGTCTGCGACTCCGTGGACAGCTTCGGGTACTCCGCCTTGGCCTTGGCCAGGTAGCTCGCGTCGCCGGTCGCGCGGTACAGCCAGATCGCGCCCCACACGAGCTCGTCCTGGTAGCCGCTCCACGAGTTGTAGAAGTTCGCCGAGTCGGTGATGCAGGCGCTGTACTTGCCGCGGTAGGTGTCCGCGAAGCTGTAGAGCTGCTTGGCGTGCGTCAGCAGGGTGGCCGAGTAGGTGGGATCGGTCTGCTTGAACACCATCGAGGCCGACGCCATCGCGGCGGCGTACTCGCCCGCGAGGTCCGAGCCTGGGCAGGAGGCGTCCACCTTGTACGCGGGCCGCGCCATCTGCATGACCTCGGCCGCGCCCCACCACTTGTGGTCGTCGTCGCCCTTGCCGACCTGCCCGTACACCACGTTGGGCGACGGGTGGGCCTTGATGATCCAGTCCGTGCCCCACTTGAGGTTCGACATCAGGTGCCGCAGCTGGCCCGAGTTCTCGTAGGCGTCGCGGTTCTCGACGGCGCCCCAGGCGAGCATCGAGAGCGTGGCCGCGAACGGGAGGCCGAACTTGACGTGGTCGCCCGCGTCGTAGAAACCGCCCGACAGGTCGAGTCCGACGTCGCTGCCGTCGCGCAGCGCCGAGTCACCGCGCCAGTTCACCCGGTTGTCCGCGGGCAGCGCCCCGGACCGCTGGGCGTCGTAGAACCAGATCGACTTCTGCAGCGCCTCGGCGTAGTTGAACGCCGGGGCGGCCGTCGCCGCGGGCTGGAACGGTGTCAGCGTCAACGCGCTGACCAGCACGGCCAGCGTGCCGGTCAACGCTCTGAACATGCGTCGTCGCATGTGGTGCCTCCGAGGGGCAGGGCGGTGGAGGTTTCTGGGAGCGCTCCCAGTCGGGACTGTAACGGCATCGAAACACCGTGAAAAGAGGGTTGAGCCACAAAGCCTTGACAAATTCGCCCCCGAGGCACCCGCCTGCTGGACCGAACGTTGGCCCGCGCTGCGCCGAATGACGCAGCGTGGGGGAGCGCTCCCAGAAAGTAGCCAAGACCCGTCACTACCTTGATCGGCAGATCAGCTCGGGCGTCGAGGCCTCGCCGCTCGCGACGTACCCGAAGGACCCCGAAGCGCCGGCTCCGAGCGTGCCGTTCCAGCCGACGTCGTCCACCGAGGCCGAGGTCGCGGTCTGGGTCAGCCTGCCGTTCCAGAGCGAGTTGATCGTCTGGCCGCTCGGCTTGGCCCAGGTGACGGTCCAGCCGTTGATCCCGGCGCCACCCCGGTTGGTGACCGTGACCTCCGCCTGGAACCCGCCCTGCCAGGAGCTCGCGATGCGGGTCGTTGCCACGCAGCCGGCGTTCGGCGACGTCGTGGTGGTCGTGGTGGTCGTGGTGGTGCTTGTCGTCGTGGTGCTGGTCGGAGTGGTGGTCGTGGTGCTGGTCGGGGTGGTCGTCGTCGTGCGCGGGGCGTAGCTCAGGCCGTGGCCGAGCGGGTACAGGGCGGCCTTGCCGTCACCCGCGTTGATCGGCTGCTGCGAGCCGCTGTTCATCCAGGTCACGGGCAGGGTGCCGGTCGGGTTGTAGTCGCCGAACAGGACGTCGGCCACGCCGCGCCCCTCGGTGCCGGGCAGCCACGACGCGAGCAGCGCGTTCCAGTCGCCGACCTGGTTCGCGACGTCCAGCGGCCGACCCGAGACCAGCACGACGACCACCGGGACGCCCGCCGAGCGGAGCCGGTTGATCGTCTCCAGGTCCTCCCGGTCCAGGCCGAGGCCGTAGGGCCGGTCGCCCTCCCCCTCGGCGTACGGTGTCTCCCCCACCACCGCGATCGCCGCGGTGTACGAGCCGTCCACGCCCGCGCCGTAGCGGTCGTGGGTGACGGTCGCGCCGGAGCCGACCGTCTCGCGGATGCCCTGGAGGATCGTGGTGCCGGGGGTGACGTTGCCGCTGCCGCCCTGCCAGGAGATCGTCCAGCCGCCGCTCTGGTAGCCGATGTTGTCGGCCGACTTGCCCGCGACGAAGTACTTGCCGGTCTTGGCCAGCGGCAGCACGCGGTCGTTGCGCAGCAGCACCTGGGACTGGCGGACGGCCTGGCGGGCCAGGTCGCGGTGCGCGGACGAGCCGACGGTGCCGGTCAGCGAGCGGTCGGTGAGGGGCCGCTCGAACAGGCCCAGCTCGAACTTCTTGGTCAGGATGCGCCGGTTGGCGTCGTCGATCCGGGTCATCGACACCCGTCCGGCCTGGACCTCGGTCTTGAGCAGGCTGGTGAACTTCCGGTAGTCGTGCGGGACCATGACCATGTCGATGCCCGCGTTGACCGACGCGGCGACCTCGGCGCCGGTGAACCCGGACGCGCCGTCGATCTGGTCGATCCCGGCCCAGTCCGAGACGACGAACCCGGTGAAGCCGAGCTCGGTCTTGAGCACGTCCGTGATCAGGTAGCGGTGGCCGTGCGCCTTGACGCCGTTCCAGCTGCTGTAGGAGATCATCACCGAGCCGACGTTGCGGTCCACCGCGGCCTTGAACGGCGGCAGGTGCACCGAGCGCAGCTCCTGCTCGCTGATCTGGGTGTTGCCCTGGTCGTCGCCGGCGGTCGTGCCACCGTCGCCGATGTAGTGCTTGGCGGTGGCCAGCACGGAGCTGTTCGTGCCGCCGAGCGTCGCGCCCTGGAGACCGTCGATGTAGGTCGTCATCGCGGTGGGGATCTCCGGCACCTCGCCGAACGACTCGTACGTGCGGCCCCAGCGGTCGTCGCGCGCCACGCACAGGCAGGGCGCGAAGTTCCAGTCGATGCCGGTGCCCGCGACCTCCTTCGCGGTGGCCTCGCCGATGCGCCGGACCAGCTCCGGGTCGCGGCTCGCGCCCAGGCCGATGTTGTGCGGGAAGATCGTCGCGCCGCGCACGTTGTTGTGCCCGTGCACCGCGTCCACGCCGTAGATCAGCGGGATGCCGAGCGGCGTGGACATGGCCGTGCGCTGGAAGTCGTCGTACATGTCGGCCCAGCCCTGGGCCGTGTTCGTGGCCGGTGCCGAACCGCCGCCGGACAGCAGCGAGCCGATCCGGTAGGTGGCCAGGTCCTGCGGGGAGTCGAGCGCGCCGCGGTCGACCTGCGTCATCTGGCCGACCTTGTCGTCGAGCGACATGCGGGCGAGCAGCTGCTCGACCCTCGGGTCGGCTTGGGCCGCCACCTGCGCGGTGGCGACCGGTCGCAGGTGCGGCACCAGCACGGTGGCGGACAGGGCGACGGCCGCCAGGACTGCCGTCGTCACCGCCACCGCGACGGAGCGGGAGGGAGTGCGCGTCATTGCGTTGGCCTCCGGGTGGAAACGGGATCGAAAGAGGTCTGGGAGCGTTCCCAGACTACGATTGTCCGTTTTCCTGCACCAGAGTTGAGCTTTTCGGCCTATCCGTGCCGCGTCCTCACGGCGTAATTCACTGAATTTCGGACATCAACTTCGACTCGCCCATGACCCAGACCTCGGTCACCCGTTCAGCTCAGCCACTCTCTCGAATGCCTACACAGCGTCGACGGAAGGGTTGTTCGGCGGCAACCAACCGATCTCAACCAGGGTTCAGCGGGCCATTTCTTCACGGAACGTGAGACACGGCGGCGAGCCTCCAGTCGACACGCCCTCTTTTCCTCAACGTTTCCGACTGGCTACAGTCCTGCCACCTGGGAGCGCTCCCAGTGCCAGTCAGCCCCCGTTCAGCACCGACGCTGCGAGGACCCCGATGCGAGCACAGAACGCCACCCACTCCGGTCACGCCGACCACCGACCGCGCCACAAGGCCAGGTTGGCCGCGGCGAGCGTGCTCTCCAGCGCGTTGGTCGCCAGTGCGGTCGCGCTGGTCCTCGGCACCGGGGCGACGACCGCCCAGGCGGCCGACTCGGAGTTCTACGTCGACCCGAACGCCTCGGCGGCGAGGTGGGTGGCGCAGAACCCGAACGACTCACGGGCCGCGGTCATCCGCGACCGTATCGCCAACACCCCGCAGGCGCGTTGGTTCACCACGACCAACACGTCCGAGGTCAGGGGCCAGGTGGACGCGTTCGTCGGCGCCGCCGCGGCGGCCGGGAAGATCCCGATCCTGGTCGTCTACAACGTGCCGAACCGCGACTGCGGCGGCGCGAGCGGCGGCGGTGCGCCTTCCCACTCGGCGTACCGGGCCTGGGTCGACCAGGTCGCCGCGGGGCTCGGGGGCCGTCCCGCGTCGATCGTGCTGGAGCCGGACGTGCTCCCGATCATGACCTCGTGCCAGAGCGAGTCCCAGCAGAACGAGACCAAGGCGTCGATGGCCTACGCGGGCAAGAAGCTCAAGTCGGGCTCGGCGCAGGCGAAGGTGTACTTCGACATCGGCCACTCGGCGTGGCTCACCCCCGGCGAGGCGGCCAACCGGCTGCGTGCGGCGGACATCTCCAACAGCGCGGACGGCATCTCGACCAACGTGTCGAACTACCGGTACACCCGCGACGAGGTCTCGTTCGCCAAGGCGGTGCTCAACAACCTCGGCGACTCGCGGATGAAGGCGGTCATCGACACCAGCCGCAACGGCAACGGGCCGCTCGGCAGCGAGTGGTGCGACCCGGCCGGCCGGGCGATCGGCACGGCGAGCACCACCAACACGGGCGACTCGCAGATCGGCGCGTTCCTGTGGATCAAACTGCCCGGCGAGGCCGACGGCTGCATCGCGAGTGCCGGCCAGTTCGTGCCGCAGCGGGCGTACGACATGGCGATCGCGGCGGGACCGACCAGCACCACGACGTCCACCACCACGTCGTCTTCGACCTCCACCACCACTTCCACCACCACCACTACCTCCACGACCACCACCTCGACCACGACGACCACCACCCCGCCCCCCGGCGGGTGCACGGTGGCGCACCGCGTGGTGAGCCAGTGGTCGGGCGGTTACACCGGTGAGATCGTCATCGAGAACCGGGGCGCGGCGCTCACTGGCTGGACCCTGACGTTCTCCGCACCCGGTGTGACCGTTTCCCAGGGCTGGAACGGGACGTGGACCGACTCTGGCGACATCGTTCGCGTCGGCAACGCTTCCTGGAACGGCGGGCTCGCAACCGGTGGTACCGCGACCATCGGTTACAACGCGAGCTTCTCCGGCGGCACCCCACCGTTCACGTCTCCCACTTTGAACGGTGCGGCTTGCGGCTGACGCCGTAGCCGGCCCTCCCTCGAAGCGGCTCCCCTCCCCGACTGGCAGTCAACGGGAGGGGGGCCGCTTCCCTCTCTATCCTGGTGCCCGTGACCGAACCGATGTCCGCCGCGCGCGGTGTCGCGCTTGCCCGTGACCCGGACGACGCGGTGCGCGAGGCGCTGTCGACCGACCCCGCCGCGCCCGCCGAGGCGTTGGCGCTGCTCGCCGACGACCCGCGGCCGGCCATCCGGGCGAACCTGCTGGTCAACCCGGCCGTGCCGGCGGACGTGCGCTACCAGGTGCACGCGTCCCTCGCGGCCGAGGCCGCCGCCGGCGACCGCGAGGCGGAGAACGCGCTGGCCTGGGTGCGCTACGACCGTTCGGGCCGCACGGCGTGCGACCGCCCGGAATGACGTCGTGACCACTCGCTGCCCGTGTGGCCTGGGTGACCCTTACGACACGTGCTGCGGCCCGTTCCACCAGGGCCGCCGCAAGGCTCCGACGGCCGAGGCCCTGATGCGCTCCCGCTTCAGCGCCTTCGCCCTGGGCCACGAGGACTACCTGCTGGCGACCTGGCACCCGTCGACCCGGCCGGCATCCGTGGACCTGGACCCCGACCAGCGCTGGACCCACCTGGAGGTCCTGTCCCGGACCGGCGGCACGCCGTTCCAGACGACCGGCACCGTGGAGTTCCGCGCCCATTACCGCTGGCAGGGGCAACGCGACGTGCTGCACGAGAACAGCCGTTTCGTCCGGGAGGACGGCGCCTGGCTCTACCTGTCCCCGGCGGAATCCCGGTCGGACTGAGCCTGGTCGGACTGGTCGTCCTGACCCCGGTTCGCCTGGCCCGACGGCCCGCGCACCGACGCGAGCAGGTTCCGGGCCACGTCGCGCAGCTTGGTGTTGTGCTTCTGCGACTCGCCCACCAGCCGGGCGAACGCCTCCTCGGCGTCGACGCCGTGCGCGGCCATCAGCACGCCCTTGGCCTGGTCGATCTCGCCCCGCGACTCCAGCGCGTGCTGCAAGTGCTGGACCAGTCGACGTGACCGCTCGTACCGGCGGAACCCGGTGATGGAGGTGGAGGCGGCGGTGACGAACAGCCGCAGCAACGCCTCGTCGAACGGGTCGAACGCCCGGCCGTCCGAGCTGTAGAGGTTCAGCGAGCCGATCACGTCGTCCTCGACCACGATCGGCGCGGACAGGTACGCCTGCACGCCCGCGCGCTCGGCGGCCTCGGCGAACGCGGGCCACTTCTCCCGGCCGCCCTCCACGGTGGCCCGCACCGGCCGCTGGGTCCGGTTGGCCTCCAGGCACGGCCCGTCACCGGTCTCGTACTGCTTGCGGTCGATCTCGACGACCTTCTCGTCGGTCCAGGCCTCGGTGGACGCACCCTTCGGCCCCACGACGGTCACGCTCACGTTCTCGGCGTCCGGGATGACCCGCGACGCCGATTCGACCAGCTGCTGGAGCGCGTCGTTCAGCGTCTGGCCGCCCGCCAGCACTCCGGCCAGTTCCTCCAGCGCCTCGCTGGCCTCGTCCAGCAGGGCCGCTGGTACTTGTTCTCCGATGCTCACAAGCCAATGTCTACACCCCGGAGGCCATAATCGCCCCAACCGAAGGTGGTGGACGAAGTGCGCGTGCTGCTCGTCGAGGACGACGACGGGGTCGCGGACGCCCTGGTCGAGGCACTGGAGGCGAACGACCACCGGCCGAGCCGGGTGGCCCGCGGCGCGGACGCGCTCCTCGTCCACCGCGATTTCGACCTCCTCCTGCTCGACCTCGGCCTCCCCGACACCGACGGGCTGGAAGTGCTGCGCAAGATCCGGAAGGTGTCGCCGGTGCCGGTCCTGGTGCTCACCGCGCGGGGTGACGAGCGGTCGCTGGTGCGCGGCCTGCGCCTCGGCGCGGACGACTACCTGGTGAAACCGGTCCGGCTCGGCGAGTTGCTGGCCCGGATGGACGCGGTCGCGCGGCGCAGCGCGGCGCTCACCGGGCCGAAGGACCGCACGGTGCGGGTCGGCGACGTGGAGATCGATCTGGAGGGCAGGCGGGTGGCGGTCGGCGACGCGCAGGTCTCGTTGACCACCAAGGAGTTCGACGTCCTCGCCGCGCTGGCCAGTCGGGCGGGCACGGCGGTGAGCCGGCAGCAGCTCATGGACGAGGTGTGGGGTGACGCGTACCTGGCGGTGTCGCGGACCCTGGACGTGCACCTGGCGGGGCTGCGGGCGAAGCTGAACCGGCCGAACCTGCTGACGACGATCCGCGGTTTCGGCTACCGGTTGGGTGGGTGAATGCGCCGCCGCCTGCTGCTGGTGCTGCTGTTGTTCTCCGCCGCGGCCGTGGCGGCGTTCGCGGTGCCGTTGCTGTCGGCGACGGCCGCCGAACGCACCCAGCGGTTCGTGCTGACCCGCACCGCCGACCTCGACCGGTTCGCCGCGCTCGCCCAGCAGGCGGACACGACCGGGGACAACGCGGCGCTGGTGGACGAGGTCACGGCCTACGTCGAGCTGTACGGCGAGCCCGTCGTGGTGGTGGACGCGCGCAGGCAGCCGGTCGCCCAGGCGGGCCTGACCTCGGAAGACCCGTCGCTGGCGAGGGTGCTGGACGCCGCGCTGCGCAACCAGCCCGCGTCGTCCGTGCCGACGGTGAAGCCGTGGTCGTCGGGTGACGTGGTGTTCGCCCGGCCGGTCGGCACGGGCACGCGGGTCGCCGGGGCGGTGGTGCTCCGGGCTTCGGTGGAGCGCGCTGCGGCAGACGTGACCACGCGGTGGCTGTTGATCCTGGGTGGGGCGTTGGCGGCGGCGGTGATCTCGATCCTGCTGGTCGTCGCGGTGGCCCGGTGGCTGCTGAAGCCGTTGGCGGAGTTGGCGGTCGGCGTGCGTGCGGTGGCGGCGGGTGAACGGCGGGCGCACGTGGCCGGCAGCAGTGGGCCGCCGGAGGTGCGCGAGCTGTCGGAGTCGTTCAACCGGATGTCGGACGCCGTGACGGAGGCCGCCGACCAGCAGCGGCGGCTGATCGCGGACGCGTCGCACCAGTTGCGGAACCCGATGGCGGCGCTGCGGCTGCGGATGGACACGTTGAGCGGGCAGGTGAAGCCCGAGGGTCAGCGCGCGTACACGGCGGGCGTGGCCGAGATCGAGCGGCTGGAATCGCTGCTGGACGGGCTGTTGGCGTTGGCGTCGGCGGAGAGCGCGGCCACGGAGGTCGCGGCGGGTGGGCGTGAGCCTGGGTTGACCGATCTGGGCGCGCTCGTGGTCGACCGGGCGGGGTTCTGGCAGGTGCCGGTGCCGGGGACGCCGACGTTGCCGGTGCTGGTGCGCTGCCCGGAGTCGGACCTGGCGCAAGTGCTGGACGTGTTGCTGGACAACGCGGTCAAGTACGGCGGGGCGGTGCGGGTGTCGTTGGGCGCGGACCGTTCGGCCGGTGTGGGGTGGGTGGAGGTGCACGACGACGGACCGGGGCTGACGGCGGAGGAGTTGACGCTGGCGACGTCGAGGTTCTGGCGTGGGCGGTCGGGCAAACCGGGCACGGGCCTGGGCCTGGCGATCGCGGACCAGTTGGTGAAGGCGCGGCAGGGTGTCCTGTCGCTTGTCTCCGTGGACGGGTTCACCGCATGCGTCACGCTGCCGTTGGAGCCGACGCTGTGAACCGGCGGGTGTTCCTCCTCGGGCTGGTGGCCACCGGCTGCACGGCAGGCGTGCCGTCCGACGAGCTGACCATCGCGGCGGGTGAGCGTGGCGGCATGTACTTCGACTTCGCCACCCTGCTCGCCGAGCAGCTGATCGACGTGCGCGGGCGGGTGTTGGAGACGGAGGGCAGCCTGGCGAACCTGTCCCTGCTCGGCGACGGTCGGGCCCAGGTCGCGCTGACGCTCGCCGACTCGGCCCGGGTCGCCGATCCGGGGCTGGAGCTGCGCGCCCTCGGGCGGGTGTACGAGAACTACCTCCAGCTCGTGGTGCGCGAGGACGATCCGGCGCAGGCGCCCGTCGACCTGGCCGGGCGGAGCATGTCGCTGGGCGCGGAGGGGTCCGGCGCGTCGTTGTCGGGTGAGCGGATGCTCGTCGCGCTGGGGCTGCGGGACTCGGTGCGGGTGGAGCACTACCGGCTCGGCGAGGCGGCGCAGGCGTTGGTGGAACGGCAGATCGACGCGCTGCTGTGGTCCGGTGGGGTGCCGACTCCGACGTTGGACGGGCTGTCCGGCATCCGGCTGCTGCCGTTGGCGGAGCTGCTGCCGGGTTTGCGCGCGGCGCACGGTTCGGTGTACGAGCAGGTGCCGGTGCCGGTCGGGGTCTACGGCGCGACCCGCGAGGTGCCCACGATCGGCGTCGCGAACCTGCTGGTGTGCCGGGCGTCGCTGCCGGACGCCGTGGCCGCCGCGATCACCCGCACGTTGATCTCCCGTGCCGCCGCTCTCGTCCCCCGGCAGACGTTGGGCACCCAGTTCCTGGACGTCCGCAGCCTGATCGGCACCGCCGGCCTCCCCCTCCATCCCGGCGCCGCCGCCACGTACCGCACCATCCACGGCTAACCCCGTGAGTCCTACGTTCCGGTCGCGTGAGTCCTACGTTCAGTACGCGTGAGTCCTACGTTCAGGACCCCCGAGTTCAACGCTCAGAACACGGGGCTGTCGTTCGGCGTTGGAACTCCAGCGTTCTGAGCGTTGAACTCATGCGTTCTGAACGTAGGACACGGGTGTTCTGAAGGTAGGACTCACGGGTTCTGAACGTAGGACTCACGGGGCGTGAATGTAGGACTCACGTGTTGGCGGTGTAGGCCCGGCGGAGGACGGAGAGGGTGTCGTCGTCCACGTCGTCGGCGCTGACGATGCCGATCCGGACGGTGATGGTGTCGTTGCCCAGCGAGCACGCGGCTTCCAGGCGGCCGGTCGGCTCATGGCCGGCGAGGCGCAAACCCAGGTCGACGCGGGTGCGCGAGGTGGCCTTGACGATGGCGAACGTGCGCCGCGGCGACACCAGCGCCACGTACGTCTTGCGCGCCTGGACGCGCATCGGTCCCAGCAGCGCCGCCTCAGCCAGCAGCCGGTCCAGGATGGGACGCAGCTCGGGCCGGTCGGCGTACTGGGCGTTCACCAACGCGTCCGACCACGCCTCCAGCACGTCCGGGTAGCCGAACCGCTCCATCACCAGCAGCATCTGCGGGTAGCCGGTGACCCCCTGCTCACCCAGCCAGACCCGCAGGTCGCACTCGTTGTCGAGCCCCGAGGACAGCACCCGCCGGTTCCACTCGGGCACGCCCTCGCCGGTGCCGCGGCGCAGCAGCGCCACGGACCAGTCGACCATCTCCCGCCACCGCGTCTCCGCCACGGCCGACATACTGCCCGCTCACGGCAGACGTTGCCCGAAGAGCAGCGCGCCCGCCACAGCGATCATCCCCAGCACGGTGCCCAGCGCCACCCACGGCCGCGACGCGTCGGACTGCTTCTTCTCGTACCCGATCTGCTCGCCCAGCGTGTCGTACACCCGGCGCAGCTCCTCGGCGCTCGCCGCCTTGAAGAACTCGCCGCCCGACCGCTCGGCGATCTCCTTCATCGAGTCGTCGTCGACGGGCACTTCCTGCTGCCGTCCCTCGATCTCGACCACACCGTCCTCGGTGCCGAACGAGATCGTGGAGATCGGGATGCCCGTCTTCTTCGCGTCGTCGGCCGCGTCGAACGCCTTGCGGGTGCCGACGGTCTCCTTGCCGTCGGTCATCAGCACGATGCGCGCGGGCGGCGGGCCGTCCGCGCCGCCGACGATCTTGCCGAACGAGTCGACCGCCGCGAGCGCGGCCATGATCGCGTCACCGGTGGCCGTCGACTGGGCCAGCTTCAGCCCGTCGATGCTCTGCGTGACCGCCTCGCGGTCGGTGGTCGGCGCGACCAGCACGGTGGCCGACCCGGCGAACGAGATCAGCCCGAGGTTGATGCCCGGCGTGAGCCCGTCCGCGAACGACTTGGCGGCCACCTGCGCGGCTTCCAGCCGGGACGGCTTGACGTCCGTCGCCTTCATCGACAGCGACGTGTCGATCACCAGCATCACGGTCGCGCGGTTGCGCGGCACCTTCTGCTCGGCGGTCGGCCCGGCCAGCGCCACCGTCAGCACGATGAACGCCACCATCAGCAACGCCGCCGGCACGTGCTTGTACCAGCGCTGCCGCTTGGGCGCGACCTTCTCCAGCATCGGCAGGTTGGCGAACCGCAGCGTCCGCTTGCGCAGCACGCGTTGCAGCACCACGTAGAACACCGCGAGCGCCGCCACCACGACCAGCAGCAGGAACCACCACGGCGCGGTGAACCCGGACAGGCTCATCAGGCCACCCCTCCCGACCAGCGGCGTTTGCGTGCGACGACGAAGCGGACGGTGTCGGCGATCCAGTCCGAGTCGGTGCGCAGCACCAGGTGGCCCGCACCGGCGCGACGCAGGCCCGCGGCCACCTCCGCGCGGTGTTCGGCCGCCGCCGCCGCGAACTCACGGCGCAACAACGGTGACGCGACCACCTCGCGCTGCCGACCGCTCTCCGGATCGGCCAGCACGACCGTGCCCACGTCCGGCAGGTCGATGTCACGCGGGTCGATCACCTCGATCGCGACCAGGTCGTGCCGGGCGGACAACGCGCGCAGCGGGCGCTGCCACTCCGTGCCGCCGAGGAAGTCGGAGATCACCACGACCAGGCCGCGTCGGCGCGGCGGGCGGCGCAGCTGCTCGACCACGTCGGCCAGCGAACCGCGGGTGCCCTCGGGGGCGCGGGGCGTCTCGGCGACCTTGCGGATCAGGCCCCGAGAGTGCGCCAGACCACCCCGTGCGGGCACTCTGACCAGGTGTTCTCCGGTCGACACGAGGGCGCCGATCCGGTTGCCGCCACCGCGCGTCAGGTGCGCGACCGCGGCCGTCGCGGCGACCACGAGGTCGCGCTTCTCGCACGCGGCCGTGCCGAAGTCGAGGCTCGGCGACAGGTCGATCGCGAGCCACGTCTCCAGCTCGCGGTCGGCGACGGTCTCGCGGATGTGCGGCACGGTGGTGCGGGCGGTGACCGCCCAGTCCATCCGCCGCACGTCGTCACCGGGCTGGTAGGGCCGCGCCTCGCCGGGCTCGGAGCCCGGTCCGGGCACGAGGCCGAGGTGGTTGCCCTGGAGCAGCCCGTCGAGCCGGCGGCGGACCTCCAGTTCGAGCGTGCGCAGCGCCGCTTCCAGCCGGCCACCGTGCATGGTCGGCGGTGCCCAGTTCGGCCGCTCGGGGGCCGTCGGGGTCGACTCGGTCACGGCCTGCCCGCGGGCTGCGGGGCCTGCGGACGTGCCGAGACCTGCGGCAACGGCACCGTCTGGAGCACGCGGGTGATGATGTGGTCCAGCGGGACGCCGTCGGCGAGCGCGTCGTAGGACAGCACCAGGCGGTGGCGGAGCACGTCCGGCACAACGTCCACGACGTCCTGGGGCAGCACGTAGTCACGCCCTCGCACCAGCGCCAGGGCGCGGGCGGCGGCGATGATGCCGAGGCTGGCGCGCGGCGACGCGCCGTACGCGACCCAGCCGGCGACGTCGTTGAGCTGGTGCTCCTTGGGCGCGCGGGTCGCGATGACCACCCGCACCACGTAGTCGACCAGCGCGTGGTGCACGAAGACCCGGGAGGCGACGCCCTGGAGGCGGACCAGCTCGTCCGGGCCGAGCACCTGGCTGGGCACCGGCGGCTCGACGCCCATCCGGTAGACGATCTCCCGCTCCTCCTCGGCCGTCGGGTACTCGACCTGGATCTTGAACAGGAACCGGTCGCGCTGCGCCTCGGGCAGCGGGTAGACGCCCTCGTTCTCGATCGGGTTCTGGGTGGCCAGGACCAGGAACGGGTTGGGCATCGGGAACGTCTTGCCGCCGATGGACACGTGCCGCTCGGCCATGACCTCCAGCATCGCCGACTGCACCTTGGCGGGCGCGCGGTTGATCTCGTCGGCGAGGACGAAGTTCGCCACCACGGGGCCGAGCTCGACGTCGAACGTCTCGCTGCCCTGGCGGTAGATGCGGGTGCCGAGGATGTCGGCGGGCACCAGGTCGGGGGTGAACTGGACGCGCGAGAACGAGCCTCCGACGACGTTGGCGAACGTCTCCACGGCCAGCGTCTTGGCCACGCCGGGCACGCCCTCCAGCAACAGGTGGCCCTTGGCCAGCAGACCGACGAGCATCCGCTCGACCAGCCGGTCCTGCCCGACGATCACCCGCTTGACCTCGAACACAGTGCGTTCGAGCAGCTGGGCGTCACGAGCCGGCGTGTGGATCGCCTCGGCGGCGGGCTCGGACAAAGGTCCTCCTCGACAGGGTTGTGCGACTGCCGGCCCAGTCTCCCCCGAGGACGGTATGGACCTTGTGAAGGGGGTCTTGACAGCGGCGACGGCTCGTTTCCGGTCGTGGCGCGTGCCCTTGGGGTGATCCACAGTGGACAGGTCGGGTCGGGTCCGGCCGCGGGCGCTCGAGCACCACCGGAGCGACCTGGTCCGACGCCCCCACCGGCCGATCCCCCACTGACGCGACGGCTATCAGGTGAGGTCGTGCGGGGTGTCGATGTCGTGGGCTTCTCCTGGTCGGGCGACGACAGGGGCCGGGTCCAGCGGACCGAGGACGGACCGCATCGAGACGTCACGGGGATCGGTGGGCAGTGCCCGGCGCAGCGCTTCGGTCCGCCACGCGCCGGTGAGCCACTGGAGCCGGCCGCCGTCGTCCACGAGCACCGCGCCCGTGTCACCGACCGCGGCCAAGAGCCGGTCCACGGTGGAACGCGTGACGCCCGGCTGGTCCACCGCCAGCACCACGACCACCTCGGCGTCGACGTGCGCCAACCCCGCGGCAAGGCCCGCCAGCGGTCCGCCGCCCGGCGGATCCTCCCGCGCCCACGTCACCCTGGGCACGTCGTCCCTGCGCGGCCCGACGACCACGGTCTGCCGCGCCGACGCGACAGCGTCCAGCACGTGGTCGAGGAGCGTACGGCCGTCGACCACGACCGCCGCCTTGTCGACCCCACCCAGCCTGCTGCCCCGACCACCCGCGAGGACCACCGCCGCCCAGGACACCACAGCCCTCACGGTAGCCGCGGTCTACGCGGTCTCGCCCAGCGCGTCGTCGTCGGCGGTGAACAGCATCCACAGCAGCGCCGCCACCACCACCGCGCTCGTCACGAAGACCGGGAACACCAGGTCGAACACGCTCGTGCCCGACGGCACGGCGAACTCCGGGTCGACGCTCACCCGCACCGCCGCCATACCGGTGTAGTGCATCCCGGTCACCGCCACGCCCATGATCAGCCCGGCCGCCGTCCTGGCCACGGCGGTCTTCACCACGAGGGTGAACCAGAACGCCGCCGTCGCCGCGACCACCGCGATCACGCACGACAGCACCACCATCGTGGTGTCGTAGGAGATCTCGCCCTTGAACCGGATCGCGGACATGCCCAGGTAGTGCATGCCCGCCACGCCCAGCCCGGCCAGCGCACCCGCGACCAGCAGCCGCATCCTGGTGAACCGGATGAGCGTTACCAGGGACAGCCCGACACCGACCACCCCGATCGCGACGACGGCGGACAGCGCGGTGACGGGCGCGGAGTACTTGACGGGGGTGCCGGGGACCTCGAAGCCCAGCATGGCGATGAAGTGCATGAGCCAGATGGCGACGCCGCCGATGGAGACCGCGCCGAACACCGTCCACCGCACCTTGGCCGCCCGGGTCCGCTCGGCGCGGGCGCGGGCCATGCAGGCCAGGCCGAGCAGCGAGCCGATGACCGAGACGACGTAGGCGAGCGTGAGGGTGGAGAGGCCGGACGAGAAGTGCTGCATCGAGTCGTGGTTCAAGGGCACCGATCCTGGGTTCAGGTGAGACGCGCCGCGTTCCCCGTGCGCGCGGCGGCGCGCCACATTCCTAACCCGCTGTAACCACTTTCACCAGAACGGCCCAGGTTAATTCATTGACTCGCAATCAAACTGGCCAGTTTGTCTACCCAACGTAGTCATCACGACGGCCGAACGGCCCACCCCAGGCCCCATGCGGGTGATGACAGCGCGTCTACAGCGCCGTGTGGGCCAACCAGTGGTCCAACAGCGCCCGGTCTCCGCCGATCGCGACCCGGGGGTCGTCGGGCGGCAGCCTCCGGGTCACGATCAGCAGCAGGTCGCGGGCCGTCGCGGTGACGGTGACGTCCGCGTCGTCGTCACCGCGTCGCCAGGTCGGCCCGGCGGGACCACGGGTGATCAGCCACGGGGCCCTGTCGCGCGGGCGCAGCGAGAGCGTCTGGCCGTCGCCACGCAGCTCGGCCAACGCCGGCTTCACAGCCGCCGCACCCGGCGCGGCCACGAAGCCCAGGACCTCGTCGACGGCGTCCTCCGCGAGGTCGGCCGGGATCACCGGCGCACGGCCCGCGAGGTCTGCGTGGTGCACGGCGGTGTCGTGCAGCATCCGGCGCAGCCAGAACCGGGCGGGCCGGGCGCCGAGGTACGTCCACACCGGGGCCGCGCCGTCCCCCACCACGTCGATCAACTGCCGCGCGCCGGCGTGCAGCCACGAGGCCCAGTCCTCGGGCACCTCCTGCTCACGGGGGTCGGGCACCGCGAGCGGACGGCCGGTGCGCACGACGTCGGCGGCCCAGCGGTGTTCCTGGCCGACGTGCGCGACCAGGTCCCGCACCGTCCACTCCGGACAGGTCGGCACCGGGACGGCGAAGTCGCGCACGTGCGCGACGAAGGCGGAGGTCTGCTCGCACAACCACTCGGCGAGCCGGTCGGAAGTCGTCATGGCCGTACCGTAGGAACGGCACCGGGGTGGAGGTTCAACCGATCGTGACGGGGGACACAGTGCTGGGCATCGGCGACCTGGCACGGCTGACCGGCGTGCCGGTGCGCACGATCCGGTTCTACTGCGACGAGGGCATCCTCGATCCGCCGCGCAGCGCCGGCGGGCACCGGAGGTTCGACCGGGACGCGGTGGAGCGGCTGGAGACCGTCCGGCGGCTGCGCGGCCTCGGGCTCGGCCTGGCCGTGATCGCGGACGTCCTCGCCGGACGGCGGTCGCTGGCCGACGTGGTCACGGCGGAACGGGCCGCGCTCGACGTGTCGCTGGCGGAGTTGACCTGGCGCCGTGCTTCCCTGCGCGCGGTGGAGGAGGCGTCACCGGCCGCGCGCGACGCACGCCTGGCACTGCTCGCCGGCGCGCAGGATGGGCGGGCCGTACGGGAGTCGCTGACGTCGTTCTGGAGCCGGTGCTACCTCGGCCCCGCGCCCCCGGACACGGTCGAGATGTTCCTGTCCGTGAGCGCGCCACCGCCGCCGGCCGATCCGACGCCCGCGCAGGTGCTCGCGTACGCCGAGATGGCCGTGCTCACGGCGGACCTGTCGCTGCGCCGCCGCTTGGCTGCCCGTCACCGCGTGCCGGACGAACGGGCGTTGCACGACGGGGTGGGCCGGGCGTGTGTCCTGGCGCGTCCACTGGTCCGAGCCGAACGGCCACCGGAGCCGGGGCCGGCGCTGGACCTGTTCGTGGCGGCGCACGCGGCGGTGTGGGACGCGCGGGACACGCCCTCGTTCCGCCGCACCCTGCTCGGCCGGACGGAGGTCGAGCGCGATCCCCGGCTGCGCCGGTACTGGGCGCTGGTAGGGACGGTCACCGGCGAGGACGTCAGCGTCGGCGCGGCGTACTCGTGGCTGCTGGACGCGCTCGCAGCGTGACCGGCCGGGACGGCTAGCTGCCCGCCCGTCGGCCGACCACGCGGTTCCGGCCGGCGTCCTTGGCCTCCAGGACCGCCACACTGGCCTCTTCCACCGCGTCCGCCACCGACGCGCCGGGAGGCACCTCCACCACGCCGATCGACACCGTCACCACCCCGCCGGCGTTGCCCCGGTGCTCGACACCCAGCCGTTCCACCGCCTGCCTGATCCGCTCGCTCAGCGCGAGCGCGCCGTCCAGCCGCGTGTCGGGCAGCAGCACGGTGAACTCCTCGCCCCCGTACCGGTACGCGCGATCGGCGGACCGGGCGGTGCGGTGGATGGCCTGGCCGACCTTGCGCAACGTCTCGTGCCCGGCCAGGTAGCGGTACAGCGTGTTGTAGCTGTGGAAGCGGTCTATGTCGACGAGCAGCAGGCTGTACGGCTCGCCGGCGCGGTTGAGGCGGGCGTGGTCGGCGTCGAACGTGGCCGGGTTCGGCAGGCCGGTCCGCTGGTCGATGGTCGCCGCCTCGGCGAGCGCCCGGTTCTCCGCGTGCAGCTCCTCCAGCCGTTCGGCGAGCCGGTCGACCTGGTGCTTGCGGGCCAGCGCCCAGTCCTCCAGGTCCTCGTCGTACACGGCCACGCCCACCGGGCCGATCGTCTTGGCCCGGTACATCGCCAGGTCCGCCTGGTGCAGCAGGTCCTCCGCGCCGTGCCCCGGCCGGACGAACGTGATGCCCGCCGACACCGACACCCGGACCACGCCGTCCGCCAACGCCACCGGCGTGGCGATCACGGCCAGGATCTCGCGGGCGGCGGCGATCGCCTGCTGCTCGTCCAGCCGGTCGAGCAGCACGACGAACTCGTCGCCGCCGAGCCTGGCCGCCGTGCCGCGACCGGCCACGACCGCGGCCAGCCGGAACGCCACCAGGCGCAGCACGTGGTCGCCGGCGGCGTGCCCGTGGTGGTCGTTGACCTCCTTGAACTGGTCGAGGTCGAGGAACAGCAGCACCGTGCCCGGCGCGCCGCGCACCGCCTGCTCAAGCCGGGGCAGGAACCCCGGGCGGTTCGCCAGGCCGGTCAGCACGTCGGTGTTGAGCCGGCTGCCCAGTTCGTCCGCCGTCTCCGCCCAGCCCGTGACGTCGAGCGCGACCACGACGAGACCGCCGACGTCCGGGTCCGCGCTCAGGTCACGGGCGACCAGGTCGACGCGCCGGTGCACCGATCCCTCCACCGGCACCGCGCACGTGCACCGCGAAGCGCCCGTGCGGCCCGCCGCCTGGAGGAACGTGCCCACGGCCGCCGCGTCGGAGTCCGCCACCAGGTCGGGCAGGACGCCGGACGCGCCGCCGAACAGCCGCCGCGCCGCCGGGGACGCCCACCGGACGCCGAGGTCGCTCGGGTCCACCACCAGCACCGCGGCGTCGGCGTGTTCGAGCACCGCCCGGTGGAAGCGGTCGTTCATCGCGACGCGCTGGGGAACCGCGGCGGGGCCTGGTGGACGACACCAGGGCCACGTCTCTCGATGGTCACTTCGCCGTCATCGGGCAGCAATGAGCCGGCCGCCATGGTCCCCCCTGGACAAGACTTCCTCAGATCCCAGGACATTACCGAATCCGCGCCGCGCATTGGGGTGATCATGACCGAAATTACCAAATATCCGCATTTCCGGACATGAATTCGCGGTCACGCCGAATAAGGGGAATATCCACCCTGAGTCCACAGTGGACCGACCCGATCGCGCCTTGTCCCGCAGAATGGGGATGCCCGAGCCCGTGTGCGCCCGACCTCGACTTCTTCCGCTCGTCCAGGTGAATCGGCTCAAGCGGTACGCGCGGCTTGCCGATGGGGCGGTGCTCGATCGAGCAAGATCCCCCGACCTGTGCGCAGGAGGAGTTCGGCATGGCTTTGCGCGACCGCGTCCGCGACGTGGTGGACGGCAAGCGCTTCCAGCAGGTGATCATCGGGGTGATCGCGGTCAACGCGATCGCCCTCGGCTGCGAGACGTCACCGGCCCTGGTCTCGTCGTACGGCGGCCTGCTGACCGGGCTGGACGACGCCGCGATGGTGGTCTTCGTGGCCGAGCTGGCCGCGCGGTTCTACGCGCACCGCCTCCGGTTCTTCCGCGACCCGTGGAACTGCTTCGACCTCGTCGTCGTCGGCATCGCCCTGCTGCCCGCCGCAGGGCCGCTGTCGGTGATCCGGGCTTTGCGCGTCCTGCGCGCGCTGCGGCTGGTCGCGATGGTGCCGAGCATGCGCCGCGTGGTGACCGCGCTGGTGAGGTCGATCCCCGGCCTGCTGTCGCTGTCCGGTCTGCTCGTGCTGCTGCTGTACGTCGGCGGCGTGGTCGCCGTCAACCTGTTCCGCGCCGGCGGTGACCCCCGCTTCGGCGACCTCGGCTCGACCGTGCTGACGCTGTTCCAGATCACCACCGGTGACGGCTGGTCGGACGTGATGCGGGACCTGATGGCCACGCAGCCGTTGGCCTGGATCTTCTTCCTGGTCTACCTGCTCGTCGGCACGTTCACCATGTTGAACCTGTTCATCGCGGTGGTGTGCAGCGCCATGGAGTCCGAGTCCGAGTCCGGGTCCGGGTCCGGCGCGAAGGCGGGGGCGGTCACCCCGGACGACCGGCTGCTGGACGAGATCAGGGCGTTGCGCGAGGAGGTGCGGGCGCTGCGCCTGGAGCGGGTGGGTACGGCGACGGCTGGGCAGTAGCCGCAGGCGGGGCAGTTGCTACAGCAGGCGCGTGGCGTACGGCATGATCCCGCCGTACCGGACCGGGGAGACGCGGACGGACGAGCCGGAGTACGGCGCCTCGACCATCATGCCGCCGCCCAGGTACAGGGCGACGTGGGTGCCGCCGCCCGGACCCCAGAACAGCATGTCGCCGCGCTGCGCCTGGGCGAGCGGCACCTTGCGGCCGGCGTTGTACTGGTAGCCGCTGTAGTGCGGCAGGTAGACGCCCACCCCCGCGAACGCGTACATCATCAGCCCCGAGCAGTCGAAACCGACGGTGTAGTAGTCCCCGTGCGCATCGCCGACGCCGCCGTCGGGGATGCCGACGGTCGGGCCGTCGTAGTTGCCGCCGCCCCACGAGTACCGCACGCCCAGTTGGCTCATCGCACGCGCGACGACGGTCTCCACGCCGCCACTGCTCGGCGGCACCACGGGTTGCGGTCGAACGGCCGGCGGTGGCGCAGGCTGAGCAGCAGCAGCCGCCGCGGCAGCGGCAGCCGCAGCGGCCAACGCCGCCGCCTCCTCCTCGCGCCGCTTGTCGTCCAGCCACTGGTTGTACTGGGCGCGCTGGCCCTCCAGCCCTTCGACCGCGCCCAACGCCTGGTTGAGCTCGCCCTCCACCACGGCCTTGTCGTCCTGGATGCGCTGCGCGGCGGCGGCCTGGCCCTGCTGGGCCTCCGACGCGGTGGCCTGTGCGGCGTCGGCGTCCCGCTTGGCCTGATCGGCGGCGGACTCCTTCTGCCCGGCCACGTCGAGGGCGGCGCGGGCAGCGGCGTCCTTGTTCGCCTTCTCGCCCCGGCTGCGCTCCACGTCGTCCAGCGCGTCGAGGCTGGACTCGCTCACGGCCTCCAGCAGCTGCGCGCGGGCCAGCAGGTCCTCCGGGCTGGACGCGCCGATGTACGCCGAGACGGACCCGACGAGGCTGCCCTGCCGGAAGCTGGCGCCGGCGAACTCGTCCAACCGCACGCGGGCCTGCTCGACGGCCTGCCCCGCGGCGTCGGCCTCGACCTTCGCCGCTTCCGCTTCCCGGCGGGCCCGGTCGGCCGCCGCCTGGGCGGTCTCCAGGTCGACCCGCGCCTTGTTCGCCAGCTCCATCTTGAACGCGACGTCGTCGGTCAGCTGCCGCAACCGCGCCTCGGCGTCGGTGAGCCGACCGGTCAGCTCGCCGACCAGCGCGGCCTTGGCGTCCGCCTGCTGCCGACCGGCGGCGATCTCGGCGTCACCCGGGTTCGGGGGCGGCGGCGGCACGGCGACGGCCGTACCCGCCAGGCACACCACGGTGAACAGCGCGACCACGACCGAGACCATCCATCGCGTCACGACTCCCGCCTCCCGCGCACTCAGCCGATCCGCGTTACGCCGAACGGCGTCACGTGGACCGACTCTGCCACTCCTACCTCACTGATTCCAATGGTCCCGGGCTGAACATCAACCACATGGGTCACAGGAGGCGCGGTAAACCACCGTGCGCCGGGCGGTCGCCCACTCTCAGTTGACCTCGCGGTCCAGATCGGACCAGTACGGCGCGCGCAGCTTGAACTTCTGCACCTTGCCGGTGGCGGTGCGCGGGATGGCGTCGCGGAACTCCACCGACGTCGGCGCCTTGTACCCGGCGAGCCGCGCCTTGCAGTGCGCGATCAGCTCCGCCTCGGTCACCTCGGCTCCCTCGGCCGGCACGATCAGCGCCTTGATCGTTTCGCCCCACTTGTCGTGCGGCACCCCGATCACCGCCGCCTCGGCCACCGCCGGGTGGCTGAACAGGGCGTCCTCCACCTCGATCGACGACACGTTCTCGCCGCCGGTGATGATCACGTCCTTCTTCCGGTCGGAGATCGTCAGGTGGCCCTCGTCGTCGAGCGTGCCGCCGTCGCCGGTGTGGAACCAGCCGCCCTCCAGCGCCTCGGCGGTGGCCTCCGGGTTCTCCCAGTAACCGGCCATCACGACGTTCCCGCGGGCCAGCACCTCGCCGCCCTCGGACACCTTGAGCCGCACGCCCAGCCCCGGCGCGCCGGCCCGCGACAGCTTCCGCGCCCGCTCCTGCGCCGACAGCGCGTCGTCAGCCGGTCGGGACCGGTTGAACGTGAGCAGCGGTGACGTCTCGGTCAGGCCGTAGAGCTGGAGGAACTCCCAGCCCAGCTCCTCGCCGACGCGGGCGATCGTGCGGCTCGGCGGCGGCGCCCCCGCGCAGATGATCCGCACCGCGTCGCGGCCGGGGATCTCGCCGTCCCACTCCTGGGCCGCGTCGAGGACGGCGTTCCAGACCGCGGGCGCGCCGCACATCAGCGTGACGCCGTGGTCGCGCACGCGCCTCAGGATCTCGGCGCCGTCGACCTTGCGCAGCACGACCTGCGGCACGCCGAGGCCCGCGAGGCCGAACGGCATGCCCCAGCCGTTGCAGTGGAACATCGGCAGGACGTGCATGTAGACGTCCCGCTCCCAGGCGCGGGCGTGCATGGCGAACGTGACCGCGTTGATCCAGATGTTGCGGTGCGTCATCTGGACGCCCTTGGGCCGGGCGGTGGTGCCGGACGTGTAGTTGACGGTCGCGGTCGCGTCCTCGTCCGGTTCGCGCCACGGGCGGGGTTCGGCGTCGAACCGCATCAGCTCCGACTCGGTCTCCTCCCCGAGGACGAAGCGGTGGCGGGCGGTGATCCCGTCGAAGTCCAGTTCGGGGTCGACCAGGAGGACGGACGCGCCGCTGTGCTCGACGATGTAGGACACCTCGTCGGCGCGCAGCCGGAAGTTGACCGGCACCGCGATGCGCCCGGAGGCGGGCACGGCGTGCAGCAGTTCGAGCAGCCGGGCCGAGTTGTGGCTGACCACGGCGACCCGTTCGCCCTCGCCGACGCCGAGCGCGTCGAACCCGGCCTGCCAGGCGCGGACGCGGGTGGCGAACCCGCCGTACGTGGTCGTGGGCACGGGCGCGGCGGGC
This sequence comes from Saccharothrix sp. NRRL B-16314, assembly GCF_000716595.1. Taxonomy (GTDB): domain Bacteria; phylum Actinomycetota; class Actinomycetes; order Mycobacteriales; family Pseudonocardiaceae; genus Actinosynnema. The sequence continues at coordinate 78,194 of NZ_JNXC01000022.1, read as the reverse complement.
TGGTCGGGCTCGTCGACGGTGGCCGTCGTGTCGGCGAAGACCTGCTCCGCGCGGTGGAGGAAATCGGCGACAGTCAGGGGTACGCGCATGCCCGATGACCTTATTGACCACCACCGTCGATCGCTACCGCCGGACTTCGCGGTCGGTCGGGGCCTTGCCGGGACGCAGGCCTCGCGAGCGGACTCCCCGATGTCCGGAGTGGACCGCGTCGGCCAGGGGCAGCGGGGCTCAGCGGCTCGTCAGCACGAACCTGCGGTTGAGGGGCTGCACGGGCCGGGCGCGGTCGGCGTGCGCCCGGACGAAGGCGCGCAGGGCCGGGTCGTCCACCTGGACCGGCTCCGTCATCACCACCCAGCTCACCACCTCGTCGAACTCGCCGGTGGTCAGCGAACCCTCGTAGCGGTGGAAGCCGCCGCCCGGGAACAGCGCGGGCAGGTCGATGCCACTCGGCGGCTTCGCGTCCGACGCGCCCGGCTCACCGAGGCCGACGAACACCGCCACCACGCACGCTTGCAGGACGTCCTCGGCCCTCAGGTGGACGGCGTGCATCTCCGCGCCCCGCGCCCGGCCGTCGACCCAGTGCTCGCTCGGGCGGTGGAAGTGGATGTTGTCGAGCCGGAACTCGCGCCCGGACAGGCGCACCGCGTGGTCGCCCTTCGGCCGGAAGCGCCAGCCGTGGCCCTCCTCGGCGGCGCTGAACTGGTCGGCGCGCCACCTGACGGCCAGCTCGTCCTCCAAGCGCGGCACGACCACGGCGTCGCGGAGGTTGATCGGTGACTGCTGGTCTCCCACGCCGTCGATGCTGCCACCGGCGGCTGATCACGGAAGGCTGGTCGTACCCACCGAACGGGTGGTCACCAGCTGCTCGGGTCGCCCCACGTGCGGATCGGCCCGGTCGCCACCACGGGCACCGCCGCCAGCTCCGGCAACGCCGACGCGGCCGGCTCACGCACGACGGCAGCCGCGAGTCCGTCGTACGGCGTCGGTTCCAGCGCGCAGATGATCACCGCCGCGCCCGCCCGCGCCGCCAGCGGCACCAGCCCCGCGGCGGGCTCGACCATGAGCGACGTCCCGGCGACCACCATCACGTCGCAGTCCAGCGCCGCCGTCCGCGCCGCACGCAGCACATCGGGGCTCAACGGCTCGCCGAACGCCACCGTGGCCGGCCGGAGAACCCCGCCGCACACCACGCACAGCGGTACCGCGTCACCTCCGCGCACGCGGTCCAACGCCTCGCTCATCGCACCGGTGTCACCACACGACGAGCACACGACGCGCGACATCGACCCGTGCAGTTCGACCACCGACGAAGACCCGGCCCGCTGGTGCAGCCCGTCCACGTTCTGCGTCACCAACGACCGCACCCGCCCGGCCCGCTCCAACCCCGCCAACGCGCGGTGCGCGGCGTTCGGCGCGGCCGTCCACATCGGATCGTCCAGCCAGGACTCCCACGCCGCCCGCCGCACCGCCGCCGACGACGCGAACGACGACGCGTCGAACGCGAACCGCACCACCCCCGACTCGACGGACACCCCCGCGCCGGTGAGCACGGTGATCCGCCGTGCGACGGCCATCACGTCCCGCGCACTCATGCGACCACCGTCCCACACGCCTGCGAGCATGTCCGGGTGCGCAGGACACGTCAGTGGAGCCGACCATGAGACGACCTTCGGCGGAGCCGACCGCCAGGGGACGGGCCGGAGCCGTGCTCGGAGTTATCGGTTTGGTCACAGCGGTGGTGGGCACGTTCCTGCCCTGGCTGCGTTCGGGCACCGTCACGAGGACCAGTTACGAGGTACTCGCTCTGCGTGGTTTCGCCGGGTTGGACGGCGTGTCGGGCGAGGTGGTCCGCGGGATCTGGGTCGGGCTCACCCCGTTGGCGGTGTGCTGCGTGGTGCTCTGGGTGGTGCGACTTCGCCGGTTCGCCGCATGGCTGGTTCTCCTCTTTGGCACGATTGCGGGAACGGTGGCGGCACTTGCCGCCGTCCAAGGGGGCAACGAGGCGGCACTGGTCGGGATCACCACGACCGGACCGGTGACAACCCTCGGTGGTGCTGTGCTGGGGGTCGCCGGGGCGATCACCGTGCTCACCGCGAAATCCCGCACAGCGATCAGCACTCCAGGAGGAGCACCGTGAGCTACCCAGGTGGCGGCGGAGGCGAATGGCCACCGCAGAACAACCCGTACGGCCAGCCGCAGCAGGGGGGCTACCCGCAGCAGGGCGGCTACCCCCAGCAGGGCCCGCAGCAGGGGGGTTACCCGCAGCAGGGTGGCTACCCGCAGACCGGTCCGCAGCCTCAGCAGGGTTACCCGCAGACCGGTCCGCAGGGCTTCGCGCAGCCCCAGCAGCCCGGCTACCAGCAGGACTTCGGCCAGCAGCCGTACGGCTTCTCCGGTGGCGAGCCGCCGAAGAAGAAGCGCACCGGACTGATCATCACCTCGATCGTCGCCGTTCTCGCGCTGGCCGCGGGCACGGTCGCCACGGTGTGGGCGCTGCGCAGCTCCGACGACGTCGCGGCCGGCTCGGAGAGCCCGTCCACGGCGGCGAACAACCTGCTCAGCGCGCTGGGCAGCGGTGACGTCCTCGGCATCATGAACGGCCTGGCGCCCGCCGAGGCCAAGCTGAGCAAGGACTACACCGAGGCCACCGTCAGCGAGGCCAAGCGGCTGGAGATCCTGAAGCCGGACGCCGACCCGAACAAGCTCACCGGTGTCCAGATCAAGAGCGAGGGCATCAAGTTCGACGACGCCGCCGCGGAGAAGGTCAACGACCACCTGACGATCAACAAGGTGATCGAGGGCAAGATCACGATCACCTCGGACGTCAAGCAGATCCCGTTGACGGACAAGCTCGTCGACGCGCTCGGCGCGGACCTCGACAAGGCCACCCCCGAGACGGAGACGCTGGACTTCGCCAAGGAGAAGGCCGACCGCAAGGGCAAGCCGATCGGCATCGCCACCATCAAGGTCGGCGACGAGTGGTACCCGAGCCTCTTCTACACCATCGCGCACGCCGCGCTGGAGTCCGAAGACCTCAAGTGGCCCGCCAAGGGCATCGCACCGGCCGGCGCGGGTTCGGCGAACGACGCCGCCAAGCAGATGGTGACGAAGGCGCTCGCCGGTGACATCGAGGGCGTTATCGCGCTCCTGCCGCCGGACGAGATGGGCGTGCTCCAGGACCTCGGCCCGGTGCTGCTGGACCAGATGGGCAAGACGCCCGACACGGGCGCGAAGCTGATCGAGCTGGAGACCGACTCCGAGGACGTCTCCGGCGGCTCCCTGCTCACGATCCGCAAGCTGGTGATCGAGGCCGAGGGCGAGAAGGTGTCGATCAGCCGGGACGGCGACTGCTACAGCGCCACCGTCCAGGGCAAGTCGCAGAAGCTCTGCGCGGACGAGATCACGCAGATGGTCGAGCAGCAGGGCGGCGGCGACATCCCGCCGGCCGCGGTCGACGTGATCGCCCGCATCGGCGCGCAGGTGCTGAAGGACGGCATCGGCGTGGTCGCCACCGAGGTGGACGGCAAGTGGTACGTCAGCCCGTTCCGGACCTACAGCGAGCTGTTCCTGACGCTGATGCGCGGTCTGGAGCCGAAGGACATCGACGAGCTGCTCAAGGCCGTCAAGTAACCCGGGCTCTACCGGTCGGCCCCCGTCGCGAGCGTCACCCGCGGCGGGGGCCGACCGCTGTGCCGAGCCAGGTCGCGCCGGCCACGAAGAGGACCGCGAGCACGCCGGAGAGCGTCAACGCGGACGTGACGCCGTCGTCGTGGGACAGCGACCACAGCACGTTGCCGACCGGCGGGGTGCGGCCGAACAGGAACACCAGCGCCACCAACGCGGTCGCCGCGAGGACGGACCAGCCGGTCTGCGTGATCACCGGACGGCTGCACAGCACGCCGACGCCGACGCCGACCAGCGCGCACACCGCCAGCGCCGCGAAGCCCTGCGCCACCGTGCCGGGCGGGTACGGGCGCGGTTGCGTCACGACGGGCGCCAGGGCGGCGATCAGGGCCAGCCCCAGGGCCGCCAGGACGGACAGCGCGGTCACGGCGGCCTGCGCACGGGCCCAGCCCCCAGCCGTCACCACGGTGACGGTCCGGCGGACCGGGTCCTCGGCGGTGCCGATCACCACCGTCAGCCACACCGACACCGGGTAGACGAGCACGCACGTCCCGGCGTACGCGGGCAGCGGCGGACCGGCGTCGGAGGCGTAGAGCATCCCCAGCACGGCGAAGTGCACCAGCAACGGCGGCAGCCAGCGCTGGGTGCGCAGCACGTCCACCAGCAGGTACCGCACCAGGGCCGTCACGAGCGGACGCTCCGCACCGAGCAGCCGAGCCGCAGCGCCTCGGCCAGCACGCCGTCGCTGAACCCGGCCCGCACCTCGACCCGCGCCCCGCCGCCGACCGCACGTGCCGCGGACACCCCTTCCAACGAGCTGATCAGCGCGAACGCCTCCCCCACCGAGTCCAGTTCGATCACCACGCCACCCTGGGCGACCGCGCCCAGCGCCACCTCGCGGGCACCCGGCACGTCGTGCCCGTGGTGGTCGGTCAGCACGACGGCCGCCTCCGACGACGCCACGAGGTCGGTCAGCGCACCGGCCGCGGCGGCGTCCAGCCCGGACCACGGCTCGTCCAGCACCAGCAGGTCCGTCGCGTGCAACGCCTGCGCCAGAGCGATCTTCTGCGTGTTGCCCTTCGACAGGGTCGCCATCGGCGCGGTCGGTTCACCGACGAAACCCAGCGCCTCCACCAGGTCCCACCGCACCGGCACGCCCCGCACGTCGGCGAGGTGGCGCAGGTAGTCCCGCGCGGACAGCTTCACGCCGGTCGGGAACCGCTCCGGCACGTACCCGACCGACGCGCCCCTGCGCACCAGGCCTGCCGACGGCGCCGTGACGCCCGCCGCGACGCGCAACAAGGTCGACTTGCCCGACCCGTTGCCGCCGCGCAGCACGACCACTTCACCGCGTTCCACGGTCAGCGAGACGTCGCGCAACACCCACGGCCCGCGGCCGTAGCGCTTGCCGATTCGATCAAGACGCACCACGGATGTGATGATGCCCCGATCAACGTAGGACCGGGTTGAAGCGGAATACAGGACACGCGTACTGTTTGGGGTGAGAGGGCGCCGCACCGGACGGTGCGGAAGACTCGACAGAAGTTCCCCTACCGACTTCGCGCGTGACCAGATGGAGTTTCACGTGACTGCACCAAGCAAGGACAGCTTCGGCGCCCGCGGCACGCTCACCGTCGGCGACGCCTCGTACGAGGTGTTCCGGCTGAGCGCGGTCGACGGCGCCGAGCGCCTGCCGTACAGCTTGAAGATCCTGCTGGAGAACCTGCTGCGGACCGAGGACGGCGTGAACATCACCGCCGACCACGTGCGCGCGCTGGGCAGCTGGGATCCGTCGGCCGAGCCGAACACCGAGATCCAGTTCACGCCCGCGCGGGTGGTGATGCAGGACTTCACCGGCGTGCCGTGCGTGGTCGACCTGGCCACCATGCGCGAGGCCGTCACCCAGCTCGGCGGCGACCCGACGAAGGTGAACCCGCTGGCGCCCGCCGAGCTGGTCATCGACCACTCGGTGATCGCCGACATCTTCGGCAGGCCGGACGCGTTCGAGCTGAACGTCGACCTGGAGTACCAGCGCAACAAGGAGCGCTACCAGTTCCTGCGCTGGGGCCAGACCGCGTTCGACGAGTTCAAGGTCGTCCCGCCGGGCACCGGCATCGTGCACCAGGTGAACATCGAGCACCTGGCCCGCGTGGTGATGACCCGCGACGGCATCGCCTACCCGGACACGCTCGTCGGCACCGACAGCCACACCACCATGGTCAACGGCATCGGCGTGCTGGGCTGGGGCGTCGGCGGCATCGAGGCCGAGGCCGCCATGCTGGGCCAGCCGGTCTCCATGCTGATCCCGCGCGTCGTCGGCTTCAAGCTGCACGGCGAGCTGCCCGCCGGCGCGACCGCGACCGACCTGGTGCTGACGATCACCGAGATGCTGCGCAAGCACGGCGCGGTCGGCAAGTTCGTCGAGTTCTACGGCTCGGGCGTCGGCGCGGTACCGCTGGCCAACCGCGCCACCATCGGCAACATGAGCCCCGAGTTCGGGTCCACCTGCGCGATCTTCCCGGTCGACGGCGAGACCATCGACTACCTGAAGCTGACCGGCCGCTCGGCCGAGCAGCTGGCGCTGGTCGAGGCCTACGCCAAGGAGCAGGGCCTCTGGCACGACCCGTCGGCCGAGCCGGTCTACTCCGAGACGCTGGAGCTGGACCTGTCGACGGTCGTCCCGTCGATCGCCGGCCCGAAGCGCCCGCAGGACCGGATCGAGCTGACCAGCGCCAAGGAGGCGTTCCGGCAGGCGCTCGGCGCGTACGTCGCGCACACCGACGGCGTGGAGAACTCGCCGGTGGACGAGGCGTCCGAGGAGTCGTTCCCGGCCAGCGACCCGGCCGCGCTGAGCAACGGTGACGCGGGCGGTTCGCCGCACGTGTTCCACTCCGCCGCCGAGGGCGCGGAGGGCCGGGCGTCCAACCCGGTCAAGGTGTCGCTGGACGGCGCGGAGTTCGAGCTGGACCACGGCGCCGTCGCGATCGCCGCGATCACGTCGTGCACCAACACGTCCAACCCGTCGGTGATGCTCGGCGCGGCGCTGCTGGCGAAGAAGGCCGTGGAGAAGGGCCTGGAGCGCAAGCCGTGGGTCAAGACCACGCTGGCGCCGGGCTCCAAGGTCGTCATGGACTACTACGAGCGCGCGGGGCTGCTGCCGTACCTGGAGAAGCTGGGCTTCCACCTGGTCGGCTACGGCTGCACCACGTGCATCGGCAACTCCGGCCCGTTGCAGGACGAGATCTCCGCGGGCATCAACCAGGGCGACCTGGCCGCGGTGTCGGTGCTGTCGGGCAACCGGAACTTCGAGGGCCGGATCAACCCGGACATCAAGATGAACTACCTCGCGTCCCCGCCGCTCGTGGTGGCGTACGCGCTGGCCGGTTCGATGGACAAGGACATCACCACCGAGCCGCTGGGCACGGACCAGGACGGCAAGCCGGTGTACCTGGCCGACATCTGGCCGTCGCCGCAGGAGATCTCCGAGGTCGTCGCGTCGTCGATCTCGCCGGAGGGCTTCGCCAAGGGCTACAAGGACGTGTTCGCCGGTGACCAGCGGTGGCAGTCGCTGCCCACGCCGACCGGCAAGACGTTCGAGTGGGACCCGCAGTCGACCTACGTCCGCAAGCCCCCGTACTTCGAGGGCATGGAGATGGAGCCGGCTCCGGTGACGGAGATCGGCGGCGCGCGCGTGCTGGCGCTGCTGGGCGACTCGGTCACCACGGACCACATCTCCCCCGCCGGTTCGATCAAGGCCGACTCGCCCGCGGGCAAGTACCTGACCGAGCACGGCGTCGACCGCAAGGACTTCAACTCGTACGGCTCGCGCCGCGGCAACCACGAGGTGATGATCCGGGGCACGTTCGCGAACATCCGGCTGCGCAACCTGCTGCTCGCCGACGAGGACAACGGCCAGGGCGTGCAGGGCGGGTTCACCCGGAACTTCCTGGAGGAGGGTGCGCCGCAGACCACGATCTACGACGCGTCCGAGGCCTACGCGGCGGCCGGTGTGCCGCTGGTCGTGCTGGCGGGCAAGGAGTACGGCTCCGGTTCGTCGCGCGACTGGGCCGCGAAGGGCACCTCGCTGCTCGGCGTGCGGGCCGTGATCGCCGAGTCGTTCGAGCGCATCCACCGCTCGAACCTGATCGGCATGGGCGTCCTGCCGCTCCAGTTCCCGGAGGGCTCGACGGCGGCGTCGTTGGGTCTGGACGGCACGGAGACGTTCGACTTCACCGGCATCACCGCGCTGAACGACGGCGACACGCCCCGGACGGTGCACGTGGCGGCGACGAAGGCGGACGGCGCGAAGGTGGAGTTCGACGCGGTGGTCCGCATCGACACCCCGGGTGAGGCCGACTACTACCGCAACGGCGGCATCATGCAGTACGTGCTGCGCAAGATGGTCCGCAGCTAGTCGACACCCCAGAAGGGGCCGTCCACCTCCGGGTGGGCGGCCCTTTCGCTGCTCAAGGAGCCGTTGCGGCTCGGAAAGCGTCGTAGGCGGCGCGGTCGAAGAGGACGAAGTGGACGGTGGCGATGGTCGGGAGGTCCGACGACACCTCGGCGACCGTCGTCAGGGCGACGCGAGCGGCGGAGGCGATCGGCCAGCGGTAGACGCCGGTGGAGATCGCGGGGAACGCGATGGTGCGGGCACCGAGGTCCGCGGCTGCGCGCAGGGAGTTGCGGTAGCAGTCGGCCAGCAGGCCGGAGTGGTCCTCCGTCGGCGACCAGACCGGCCCCACGGTGTGCACCACCCACTTCGCGGGCAGGCGGCCGGCGGTCGTGGCCACGGCCTGGCCGGTCCTGAGGCCGCGCCCGTAGTGGCCCGCACGGAGCTTGCGGCACTCCGCCAGGATGTCCGGGCCTCCCTTGCGGTGGATGGCGCCGTCGACACCACCACCTCCGAGCAGGGACGAGTTCGCGGCGTTCACCACGACGTCGACATGCTGCTCGGTGATGTCACCGAGGACGAGCTCGATCCGCGCCACGAGGTCCAGTGTTCCAGGGCCGACGGGACTGGTCGACAGACGACTTCCACGCCTGGAAACGGGTTGCGCGCCACTCGTCCGCCGCATTGTCGTCACAATTCCGACAATCAATGTAACGAAGCGCAGATCGAAAACGACGGATCATTTCTGCTAGACCGAACGGGTGAAGGTATTGTCGTTCTACAGAATACGCGCTTAACCTCGTCATGCCGACGCCATCCGACTCGCTCGGAACGTCATTAGGTCGGATCGTCGCTGGTCCGCACCTGTTCGGGGACTGACTTACCCGGCTTCACCGGAATACTCAGGCGTGATTCCAGAGGGGGATTCACACCCGTCGGCACGCACGAGGAGGTGCGAACCCGAATGCACAAGAACTCCCGAAGACGGGCTTGTGGCGTAACCGCGATCCTCTTGGCCGCGCTCGCCGCCCCACTCGCCACGACCACCGCGGCATCAGCGGCCGGTGGAACGGTCACCGGCACCAAGGCGCTCGGCGCCACCGACATCAGCTGTGGCGGCTCCGTCCCGGTCACCGTGACGCTCGACGCCCAGACCGGCATCTCCGGCAACCCGGTGGACATCGAGCTGGTGCTCGACCGGTCCGGCAGCATGGCCGGGGCCATCGGCGACCTCAAGAACGCCGCCAAGTCGTTCGTGGACATCATCGACGAGGCCACCGACGGCTCGCTGAACGGCGTGATCGCCAACGGCAGCCGCATCGGCGTGGTCAGCTTCGCCGACGGCGCCACGGTGGACGCCCCGCTCTCGTCGGACGCGAACGCCGCCAAGTCCGCCATCGACGCGCTCAACGCGTCCGGCGGCACGAACCACTCCGCCGCCATCTCGACCGGCCAGGCGGAACTCGCCGGATCGGTGCCCACCAACTCCAAGACGATGGTCATCATGACCGACGGCCAGACGACCGTCGGCCCGGACGCGAGCCCCGCCGCCGCGGCGGCACGCGCGGCCGGCACCGAGATCTTCGGCATCGGCCTCGGCTCCGTCGACTCCGCCGAGATCCGGGACTGGACGACGGACCCCGACGCCACGCACTACTACGAGGCTCCGACTCCCGCACAGCTGCAAGAGGTCTTCGAAGCCATCGGCGCGGCCATCGTGGTGCCCGCGGCGACGAACGTGACCGTGGTCGACACCGTGGCGCCGCAGTTCACCGCGAGCGGCGCGGCGGTCTCCAAGGGCTCGGTCGTCCAGGCCGGCAACCAGCTCACCTGGACCATCGACGAGCTCGGCACCGAAGCGGTGACCCTGACGTTCACCGCGACCCACGTCCCGACCGCCGGTGGCGGCGCGCTGGCGGTCAACCCGTCGGTCACCTACTCCGACACCGAGGGCCACGTCGTGGCGTTCGGCAACCCGACGGTGAACGTGCGCGGTTGCGCGGCGGCCATCGACGTCGAGCCCGAGCACGAGGTCAACGAGCTCGGCACGCCGGGCCAGACGCACACCGTGACCGCGACCGTCACCGACGACTTCGGCGACCCCGTGGCGTCCGTCCCGGTCACCTTCACGATCCTGTCCGGCCCGAACGTGAACGCGGCCGGTGGCGGCAACACCTCGGCCGCCGGCACGGTGGACTTCGTCTACCCGGCCACCCAGGGCCTCGCGGGCCTCGGCACGGACTCGATCCGCGGCTGCTTCACGCACGCCGCCGGCAACCAGGTGTGCGACGACGTGCTGAAGGACTGGGTGGACACCACGCCCCCGGTCGTGACGTGCCAGCCCACCAACAACCCGGGCGGTGGCACCGAGCCGCCGGCCGACAACGAGGACGGCTTCTTCGTCCTGACCGCGACCGACGCGGTCGACCCGGACCCGCAGGTCTTCGTCTCCGACTCGGCCAGCACGGCCGTGTTCGGCGGGTTCCCGTCCGGCACGAAGATCAAGCTGGTGCAGGCGCCGGGTGCGACGCCGAACCAGAAGCCGGGTGTCGGTGACATCGACTGGCGCATCACGCTCAAGGGCGACGCGCTCGTCTACGGCGTGGACGCGTCGGGCAACCAGTCGACGCCGATCAGCTGCCTGGTCCCGCCGCCGCCGAAGTAGGCGCCGACGAGGTGAGCGACAGGCCGCACGACAGGACGTGAGGGGCGCCGATCAGGGCGTCCCTCACGTCCGCGCGTTCACCCGAGGATCTGCACGAGGTAGCCGCGCAGCACCTTCTTCAGCTCCTCCACCAACGCCGGGCGCTCGTCCTCCCCGGCCGACACGATCATCGGGATCAGCCCGCCGAACAGCCGCATGGTCACCTGCGCGGCACGGACGCGGTCGGCGGCGGGCAGGTCCGGGCGGCGAGCCGCGAGCACCGCGTCGATCCGCCCGAACAGGGCCGCGTGCACGGCCCGGGTCGGCTCGGCCAGGCGTTCCGGCATGTCGGCCCGACCGAACAACGCCTTGAAGCCCGGGTTGGCCACGTTCACCTCGATCATCGGCCCGGCCATCCGGTCGACCAGCTCGTCCAGCGGCAGGTGCGCCAACTCCGGCGTCAACGCCCCGTGAGCGGACCGCAGCTGCTCCAGGTACCGGTCCGCCAACGCCTGCGCGATGGCCTCCTTGTTGCCGTAGAACTGGTACAGCGTGCCCGGCGACACGCCTGCCCGCGCGGCGATGGCGTTGGTAGTCGCGGCCTCGTAGCCGACTTCGGCGAACACCGCCGCCGCCGCGTCCTGGAGTTCGGCCATCCGCCGTTCACCCCGCGCCTGCCGGCGCACCACCTTCGGCTCCACGGGCACCACCTTGCCACTCGTTGACAAACACGAGCAAGTACTCGTATTTTCAGAACACGAGCACTTGCTCGCATTCTGCCCGATCCGAGGAGTACCCCGTGTTCAAGCTGGGGCGATTCGCCGTGCGCCGGCGACGCTTGATCCTGATCGTCGCCGCGATCGTCGCGGTGGCGGCGGCCGTCGTGGGCAGCGGCACGTTGGCGGCGCTGTCCTTGTCCCGCTTCGAGGCGCCGGGCACGGAGTCGCTGCGCGCGGCCGAGGTGCTGGCCGAGGAGTTCGACACCGGCAACCCCAACCTGACCCTGCTGGTCACGGCACGCGGCGGCGACGTGGACGATCCGCGCAACGCCGAGCGGGGCCGTGCGCTGGCCGCGGAACTCGCGCCCGAGGTGCGCCAGGTCGAGTCCTACTGGGACCGCGAGAGCCCGGCGCTCAAGTCCGAGGACGGCAGCCAGGCGTTGATCCTGGCGTGGGTTCCGGGCTCGGCCACCGAGGCCCGCAAGGCCATCGCGGAACTGTCCGAACGGTTCACCCGGGCGGACGACGTGATCACCGTGGGCGTCGGCGGGCAGGACGAGGTGTTCCGCCAGGTCGGCGCCCAGGCCGCCAAGGACTTCCTGCGCGCCGAGCTCATCGTGGTGCCGGTGGTGCTGCTCCTGCTGATCCTGTTGTACCGCCGGGTTTCCCTGGCGTTGACGACGCTCGGCGTTGGCCTGTTCGCCATGGTCGGCACCCTGGCCGCGCTGCGCGGGCTCACGGCCCTGACCGAGGTCTCCACGTTCGCCGCGAACATCACCCTGGTCATGGGCCTGGCACTGGGCGTGGACTACTGCCTGTTCGTCATCGCCCGTTACCGCGAGGAACTCGCCGGCGGCGCGAGCGTGCCGGAAGCGGTTGAACGGGCGGTGGCGACGGCCGGGCGCACGGTCCTGTTCAGCGGACTCACCGTGGCCGCGTCCCTGGCGATGCTGCTGCTGTTCCCCTTCCCGTTCCTGCGTTCCTTCGCCTACGCGGGCGTGCTGGTGGTCGGTTTCGCCGTGGTCGGCGCGCTCACCGTCCTGCCCGCCGCCCTCGCGTCCCTCAAGCCGCACCCGGCCGTCGAACGGTCCAACGGTTTCGGCGCCCTCGGATTCTGGGCACGGACGGCGAACACGGTGATGAACCGGCCGGTCCTGGTGGGTGGTGCGGTGCTGGCGTTGCTGCTCCTGCTCGCCTCACCGGTGCTGGGCCTGAAGTTCGGCCTGCCCGACGACCGGATCCTGCCCGCCGACGCGTCCAGCCGGATCGTGCAGGACCAGATCCGCGACGGTTTCGGTCAGGAGCAGACCGACGCCATCCGCGTGATCGCCAAGGGCGCCCGGAACGAAGGTGCGCAGGATGACGACTTCGCGGCACGGCTCGGGGACGTCCCCGGCATCGTGCAGGTCGACGTGGAGACCAACGGCTACGGCACGGTGTGGACGGCGATCCCGTCCCAGGGAGCCCTCTCGGGTGACGTGCCGGAGTTGGTCGCGAAGGTCCGCGCCCTCCAGCCCGACTACCTCGTCGGCGGCTACCCGGCCGAACTGGCCGACTTCCGCGACGCGCTGACCGACCGCGTGCCGCTCGTCGTGGCCCTGATCCTGATCATCACCTTCGTGCTGCTGTTCCTGATGACCGGCAGCATCCTCTTGCCGCTCAAGGCAACCGTGTTGAACCTGCTCAGCCTCGGGGTCATGTTCGGCGTTGTGGTGTGGGGCTTCCAGAACGGGAACCTGTCGGGCGTCCTGGACTTCACGCCGACCGGCACGCTCGAACCGAGCATCCCGATCCTGATGTTCTGCATCGCCTACGGGCTGTCCATGGACTACGAGGTGTTCATGGTCTCGCGCATCGCCGAGGAGTACGCGCGCACCGGTGACGAGCGGGCCGCCGTCGCCACCGGGATCCAGCGCAGCGCGCCGCTCATCACGGCGGCGGCGGCGATCCTGGCCCTGTCGTTCGCCGCTTACGCGTCGGGCAGCGTGATGTACCTCCAGATGTTGGGCGCGGGCATGGCGGTGGCGATCATCGTGGACGCCACGTTCGTGCGGGCCGTGCTGGTGCCCGCGTTGATGCGGCTCGCGGGTCGCGCGAACTGGTGGGCGCCGGGGTGGCTGCGTCATGTGCACACCCGGTTCGGCATTTCGGAGAGCCGCTAGGGTTACGCGCCCATGGGGGTCCTCACACCGAAAGCCGTGTGGTTCGACACCGGCTGGGCGTTACTCGTGCTGGTCGGGCTCGTCCTCCCGCTGTGGGAGGGCGGCCCGCCGGCCGAAACCGGGCTCTCGCTGGTGATCGCGGGACTGCTGCTGAAGGCACGTGCGGCGCACGCCGAGAAGCCCGGCATCTGGTTCCCGTTGCTGGTGACCGGAGCCACCCTGTTCGCGGTCTCGCTGACCCGGGGATCGATCGGCTGGTGGGTGCTCTGGATCGATCCGCCGGTGTTCGACGTCGGCCGGTTCCTGGTCGGGCTGGCGGTCACCGTCGGCCTGGGCTTCTGGGCGTGGCGGGCGCGCAGCTTCACGATCGCGGCCACCGCGGCGGGGTACCTGGCGGCGCTCTGGTTGTTGATGCCGAGGGAGGTCGAGTACACGGGCTGGATGTCCTACATGCCGCTTGCCGTGGAACCGTCCTTCGACCTCAACCTACCGCCGTACCCGGAGCTGGTGGTGGTCGCGGGCGCCGTGTTCGCGCACGCCCGGATGAACGGTCGGCGACCTTGGCACGTGGTGGCGATCGTCGGGTTGCCCGGCTTGCTGGCGCAGGTCACCGCGGCGACCGTGCTGTCGATGGCCCTGCTGGTCGTGGCCGTGCTGGCCGCCGCCTACGACCTGAACTCCCGCCGTCCCGGCGCCTGGTACCCGCTGCTGGTCGTCGGTGTCGGTCTGGTGGTGTGGCTGGCCGTGGACAGGGTGATCCCGGCATCGCCGTTCCGCGAGCCGGGGATCTCGAACCTGCCCGATGGCGAGGCACCCCTCCTGGTGGTCTCGGGCCGGAGTGCCGCCACCACCTCGAACTCGGTGGCCGGCTACGACGAGGTCGTCCTGGCTGTCGTGGCCGCAATCGTGCTGGCCGTGTGGTCGTGGCGGCGCAGGAGCCCGATCATGCTGCTCACAGGCCTTGTCTACAGTGGATTCGCCTACGTGACCGCCAACCGGGAGACCTTGATCGTCCCCTGGTTCATCACGCTGTCGGCGCCGCCGGCGCAGGTCGTGGTACTGGCGGGGGCGGCGGTCGCGTACGCCACGGCCCCTCCCGAACTGCCGGAGAAACGCCCCTGCCGGATCGCTAGGGTTGCCCGCCGGGGGTGGGGTTCGTGGTCGAGGTGATCAGGTTGTTGGCCGGGACGGCGGTCGCGATCGGTCTGGGGTTCTGGGCGTGGCGGGCACGCAGCGCCGCTCTCGGCGGCTCCGCGCTGGGCTACTTGATCGCGCTCTGGTACCTCTACGAGCCCGTTCCCCCGGCACCGGGCCTGCAATTCCTGTCCGAGGAGCAGTTCGCGGCGCTGATGTGGAGCGTCACGCCGCTGCCCGACCCCGGCTACCCCGAGTTCGCGCTCGCCGCCGGCGCGGTCGTCGCCCACGCGCACGCCCACCGCGTGCGGCCGTGGCACGTCCTGGCGGCGGTCGGTTTCGTCGGCGCCCTGTGGGAACCGATGGCGCTCCTGCTCTGCCTGGCCGCGCTGGTGCTCGCCGGCTACGAGCTGCACGCCCGCCGTCCCGGCGCCTGGTACCCGCTGCTGCTCGTCGGCGTCTGGCTGTGGCTGGGCGAAGCCTTCGACGGCTGGTTCATCGCGGTGGACCCGCCGGACGAAGGCTCCTTCACGATGGTGTCGGCCACCGCCGTCACCTTCGACCACGTCGACTACGACGAGCTGGCGCTCGCGGTGGTGGTGGCGGCAGGCCTCGCCGTCCTGGCGTGGCGGCGGCGGGACGTGACCGTGCTGCTCACGGCCGCCGCCTACCTGGCCGGGGCGTTCGCCATGGAGTCGCCGGGGTGGTGGCTCCCCGAGGTCCCGGCGGGCTCGGTGGTCCTGGCGGGTGCGGCCGTCGCGTTCGCCACGGCCGCACCCCGGACCGCTAGAACGGCTGGGCGTTGGGCTGGAACACCTGGCCGTCGGCCGGGGCCTTGAGGTTCACCAGGTAGTCCGTCACCAGGGCGTCCGCGCCGGCGCTGTCACCGAGGATGCAGTGCCCGAACGAGTCCACGCTGATCAGCCGCGCGTTGCCGAGCTGACGGGCCATGCGCTTGGAGAACTCGTACTGCGTGGCCGGGTCGTAGTAGTTGCCCACCACGACGACCGGGTTCGGCGTGCGCCGGTGCCACGGCCCGGCCCAGCGGTCGGGACGGGGCACCGGCCAGGTCGCGCACGTCAGCAGGTCGGACGCGGCCTGCTGGCGGCCGAACGTCGGCGACTCCCGCTCCCACTTCGCGGCCAGCACCGGGAACAGCTGCGGCACCCGGACGAACGGCTTGTCCGTGCAGTTCACGCCGTAGTACGAGTCGTCGTACAGGTACTCGGTGTCGCCGGTGCGCCCGGCCCGGATGTCCGCCAGCCCGTGCTTGTTCGCCAACGGCGGCAACAACTCGGCCTGCGCGCTGAACGTGGCGACGCCCGGGTGCAGCACCGCGTAGACGCCCTGCAGCCACGCGGCCAGCGCCTTGAACCTGGTCGGCGCGTACAGGTCACCGGTGACCCGGCCGATGTAGCCGTCGTAGGTCACGACCTGGCCGGACGGCAGCGTGATCGACTGCGTGCGCAGGTGGTCGCGCACCTCGTCGAACTTCGCCCGCGGGTCGCCGTCGCTGTACGCGCACTTGTCGCCGTCGGCGTCGCAGCGCTTCAGGAACGCGTCCAGCGCCAGCTCGAAGCCCTGCGCGCGCTGCCGGTCGTACTCCGCGCCGTCGGACGTGCGCAGCGCCGGGTCGACGTTGCCGTCCAGCACCAGGGCGCGGGACTTCGACGGGAAGATGTTGGCGTAGGTCGCGCCGAGCAGCGTGCCGTAGGAGAAGCCGACGAACGTCAACTGCCGGTCACCGACGCCCTGCCGCAGCAGGTCGAGGTCACGTGCCACGGCCTCGGTGGACATGTGGTTCAGCAGTGGGCCGGCGTTGCGCGCGCACGCGTCGGTGTAGTCCTCGGTCGCGTCCATGGTGTTGCGGATCTCGGTGCGGGTGACCGGGATGGCGGACATGCGGCCGAAGATCTCGTCGGCCTCTTCAAGGGTCTTGAAGCAGCGCAACGGCGCGCTGCGGCCGACGCCGCGCGGGTCGAACCCGATCAGGTCGAACCGCTTCATGATCTCGGGCTGGAAGAACGAACTGCCGTACGCGGAGTAGATGAGCCCCGCGCCACCGGGACCGCCGGGGTTGATGAAGAGCGAGCCGATCCGGTTGGCCTGGTCCTCGGCCGGGCGCTTCATCAGCGCGATGGTGATCTTCGCGCCGTTCGGCCTGGCGTGGTCCACCGGCACCGGGTGGTTCGCGCAGCTGACCTTGTCCCGCTCCGCGGCCGGGATCTCGGCGAGCACGTCCGCCGCGCACGTCGACCACTCGACGGGGGCGGCAGCCGGCGCGGCGGCGGCGGTGCCGACGCCCACGAGCCCGGACATCACCGTGCCCGCCGCCAGCACCAGGGCCAAGGTTCTCTTATGGAGTTGCATGTGGTGGCGCTCCCTCGGTTCACTCGGCGTCGCCCCTCGATCACACCACGACGCCACCGCGCGAGAGTTTCACTCGTTCGAGCGGGGCAACACCCGCAGAACGGAGGTTTCGTGACCGACGAACGGTTCGTGCCCGGCCTGGTCCTGTCCGAGCGCTTCTACCGGGAGGCGGTCGAACCGCTGGTCAGGCGGCACTTCGGCGAGGTGCCGCACAGCGCCGCCCGGATCGGCTCCGGTTCCGAGGTGCTGGGCTTCGACACCGAGCGGTCCGCCGACCACGAGTGGGGCCCGCGCCTGCAACTGTTCCTCGACCCGGACGACACCCGCGCCGGCGACCTCCGGACCGCGCTCGCCGAGCACCTGCCCAAGTCGTTCCTCGGCTACCCCACGCACTTCGCCGGCGGCGACGGCGACCACGCGAGCGCGCAGATGACCTTCACCGAGGGACCGGTGGACCACCGGGTGGACGTCACGGACGCGGGCACGTGGTTCGACCGGGAGCTGGGCTTCGACCCGCGTGGCGGCGTCACCGCGCGGGACTGGTTGAGCGCGCCGACGCAGCGGTTGGCGGAGACGACGGCGGGCGCGGTGTTCCACGACGGGCTCGGCGTGCTGACCGCGGCGCGCGAGGCGTTGCGGTGGTACCCGGACGACGTGTGGCGGTACGTGCTGGCGTGCCAGTGGTCGCGGATCGCGGAGGAGGAGGCCTTCGTCGGGCGGTGCGGCGAGGTCGGGGACGAGCTGGGGTCGGCCGTCGTGGCGGCTCGGCTCACCCGCGACCTGATGCGGCTGCGGCTGCTGATCGACCGCCGCTACCCGCCCTACGGCAAGTGGCTCGGGTCCGCGTTCGCCCGGTACACCGACCTCGTGCCGGTGCTGCGGTCGGTGCTCGCCGCCACCGACTGGCACGAGCGGGAGCGCCACCTGGCCGCGGCGTACGAGGAGGTGGCGGCCCGGTGCAACGACCTGGGCCTGGCCGCCCCCGTCGACCCGACGACCCGCCCGTACCACTCGCGCCCGTTCCGGGTGCTGCGGGCGGACCGCTTCGCCGACGCCCTCCGCGCCTCGATCACCGACCCGTCGATCGCCGCCCTCCCGCCCACCGGCTCCGTCGACCAACACCGGCACACCCAGTGAGTCGTGTTTCGGGGGTCAGGGGGTGGGGCGGAAGACGGCGAGGCGTTGGCCGTCCGGGGCGGTGAGGATTTCGGACGTCAGGGTGACGAGGCCGGCGGTCGGGTGGCGGAAAGCGCGGCGGGAGCCGGTCTTGACCTTCACGTCGTAGTGCCGCCACAGGGTGGCGAAGTCCCGGTCGGCTGCGGAGAGTTCCGCGACCAGGTCGGCGAGGGCCGTGGAGGTGGGGTCGGCGGCGGCGACGGTGCGCAGGTGGGCCACGCAGTCCCGCGCCATGTCGTCCCACGCGACGAACACCGAGCGGGCACGCCGGTCGGTGAAGACGTAGCGCACCAGGTTGCCGCACTCGCGCACGCCCGGCATGAGGGCGGTGCCCTCCGGGTTCACCGCGAGCACGGTGCTGATCTGGTCGAGCACGTACGCCGCGGCCGGGCGCACCGCCTCGATCAAGTGCAGCAGACCGGGACGCGGCGCACCCGCGCCGAGGCGCGGCACGGGTGACGTGCCCGACGCGTTGCGCGCCAACGCGTGCAGGTGCGCCCGCTCGTCGTCGCCGAGCCGCAGTGCCGAGGCGAGCGCGTGCAGCACCTCCGGCCCGGGGTTCGTGTCACGCCCCTGTTCCAGCCGTGTGTAGTAGTCCACGCTCACGCCGGCCAGCGCCGCCAGCTCCTCGCGCCGCAGCCCCGGCGTCTGCCGCCGCCCGACCCCGGCCGGCAGCCCGACGTCCTCGGGCCGGACGCGACCACGCCTGCCGCGCAGGAACTCACCCAGGGCACCTCGCACGCCCCGAGTCTCGCACCACGCCGGGGTGGCCCCGCGAGGACCAGGCCCGCTCCGGTCTCCCGACAGCCGTCCGCGACCGCGACGCTGCTCCCATGACACACGTACTCGTCGTCGGCGGCAGTTCCGGCATGGGTCTGGGCCTGGCCCGGCTCCTCCTGGCCCAGGGCGCCACCGTCACGATCGCCGGCCGGTCCGCCGACCGGCTCGCCGCCGCCGCACAGGACCTCGCCCGCGAAAGCCTGCGCACCGCCCAGGCCGACATCACCCGGGAAGACGACGTGCGGCGGCTCGTGGAGCGGACCGGCGCGCTCGACCACGTCGTGGTGACCGCGGTCGACGCCACCGACGCCTACCACCCGATCGACGGCTTCCCCCTGGCCCACGCGCGCGCCGCGCTGGACGTCAAGCTGCTGGGACCGTGGCTGGTGGCCAAGCACGCCGCGCCGCACGTCGCACCCGACGGCTCGATCACGTTCACCTCCGGCATCGCCGCGTACCGGCCGGGGCCGGGCGCCTCGGTGCTCGCCGCCGCCAACGGCGCGCTCGGAGCACTCGCCCGCGCGCTGGCGGTGGAACTGGCGCCGATCCGGGTCAACGTCGTCTCGCCCGGCTGGGTCGACACCCCCGTGTGGGACGTCCTGGCCGGTCCCGCCAAGGCCGAACGGCTCGCCGCGATGGCCGACCGCCTGCCCGTCGGCCGGATCGGGACGCCCGAGGACATCGCCGAGGCGTTCGTGGCCGTGCAGCGCAACCGGTTCATGACCGGAGCCGTCCTGCACGTCGACGGCGGGCACCGGCTCGTCTGACAAGCCCGGCCGACCCGAACCGGGGTCGGCCGGGCTTGCCCAACGCGTCGTCGTACGCCCGGACCAGGACATCGGGGTCCTTCACCAGATCAGTGCCCGGCAACAACCGGACCACGCTCGCGCGTCGCGTGGAGTCAGTGGATCTCCGCGGCGGGGACGGTGCGGTTGGCCAGCATGTCGGCCAGGGCGGCTCGTGCCAGTTTGCCGTTGCCGGACAACGGGATTTCGTCCACCACCACGCACTCTTGGGGGACTTTGTACGGTTCTATGCGGCTGCGGAGGGCACCAAGGACGGCTCTTGGCCGCACGTCGCCGGTCACCACCAGGACCGCGGACGAGCCTGGTGCGTCTCGGGGTGGGATCACGGCCGCCAAGCGGACGCCCGGGACTGTCTGGGCGGCTGCTTCCACTTCCGTCGTGCTCACCCGGAAGCCCCGCTCCTTGTAGATGTCGTCCCTGCGGCCGTCCACGTAGAGGTAGCCGTCCTCGTCCATCCGGCCGTAGTCGCCGGTGTGGAGTTCCCGGGTTCCGTCGGACGCCAGGGGGAAGCGGTCGGCGGTCAGGTCTTCGCGGCGCCAGTAGCCGGGCATCACGTGGGGGCCGCGGACGACGAATTCGCCGGTCTCGCCCACGGCCAGGCGCTCGCCGGTCGGGCCTTGGACGTGGACCTCGGTTCCCGGCAGGGGGCGGCCCGAGGCTCCCGGACGGGTCAGGTCTTCGTCCGGGGGCATGATCGAGACTCGTTTGCACTCGGTCAGGCCGTACATGATCTGCAGGCGGAGAGCGGGCAGGGCCGCGCGCAGTGCCGCCGCGGTGTGGTGCTTCATCGCCGCACCCGTCGTGGTGAGCAGGCGCAAGCGCTGCGGCACCACGGTTGTCCGCTCCAAGAGCCACACCAGGGTTTCGGTCATGGCGGGTGTCGCGGTCAACACGGTGGCGTCGGCGTCGACCAGGGCCTTGAGCAGGCCCGGACCGCCTTGGACGACGGAGCCGAGCCAGAGGTGCGCGCCGCCCAGGGCGGCCAGGAACAGCTGGTAGAGGCCGTAGTCGAAGGACAGGGGCAGCGGGCAGAACACCACGTCACCGGGCCCGTAGCCGATCTCGTGGTGGATCGCCGTCGCGGCGAAGACCATCTGGCGGTGTTCGGAGATCACGGCCTTCGGGAGCGCGGTGCTGCCCGACGTGTAGCTCAGGCACACGATGTCGTCGGGGGACGGTTCGGGCAACGCCACGGGCTCGGCCGTGGCGGCGGCCGTGCGCAGGTCCGCGGCCATGGCCACGGGGATACCGCGGCGGTGGGCCTGGGTCGACGCCTCCTCGTCCGCGGTGATCAGGAGGGAGGGCTCCAGGTCGTCCAGGACGTGGGTCAGGCCGTTGCCCCGGACCTGTTCGTGCAGCACGCAGAACGCCGCTCCGACGCGGGACGCGGCGTGGAGCAGGGGCGGGACGTCGATCGTGGTCGGCATGGCGATCACGACGCGGTCCCGCGGACGGACCCCTCGGGCCGTCAGCCAGCCGGCGAGGCGCAGGCTCGTGTCGTGCGCCTCGCGGTACGTCAGGGTGCCGTCGGCCGTGGTGAGGGCCGGCGCGTCCGGGGTGGCGGCGGCTCGTTCGTCGAGGAGGTGGTGCAGCAGGCGCGGCACCACGTGCTCAGCGGGCACGACGGCTGTCCGCCACGAAGCGGGTCAGGGAGCCCACGGTCCGGAAGGTCTCGCCGCTCACCTCGTGGGGGTCCACGTGCACTCCGAAGCGGCCCTCCAGCCTGCCCAGCAGGTTCACCACGGACAGGGAGTCCAGCGCCAGGTCGTCGAACAGGGTGGTGTCGTCGGACATCTCCGACTCACCCACCAGGCGCGCGATCTCCTCGCGGACGCCCGCCGACAGCTCCTCGTCGGGGATCGCCGCGGCGGCGTCGGCGTCGAACTCCGCCACGATCTGGCGGGTGAACAGGTCCTCCACGGTGTCGCGGCTGCGCACGAGGTGGGCCTTGCCCTCGTGGACGAGGACCTCGGCGGGGAAGCCCTGGCCGTTCATGTAGGTGATGGACGCGCTCGGCCCGTAGGCGCCGGACTGGAAGACGCCGATCACGTCGCCGGGTTCGACGTCGGGCAGGTCGATGTCCTGGCCGATGATGTCGGTCGGGGTGAGCAGGAGGCCCGTGACGGTCGCCGGGCCGGTCACCGGGCGGTCCAGGTCGGTCAGCAGGGCCATGGGGAAGTTGCGCTTGAGGTAGGTGCCCATGCCCACCGCCGACATGTTCTGGTGGGTACCGCCGTCGGTGATGACGAAGCGCTCGCCGCGGGACTGCTTCACGTAGCGAGCGCCCACCGCGTAGACGCCGCTGGGGCCGACGAGGAACCTGCCGGGCTCGATGGCGAGCTTCGCGGACGGCCGGCTCAGCAGGAACGCGTCCACGGCCTTGTTGATGCCCGTGGCGAGGACGTCGAGGTCCACTTCCCGCTCTTCGGGGTAGTACGGGATGCCAATGCCGCCACCGATGTCGACCAGCTCCAGGTCGAAACCCAGCGCCTCGGACACCTTCACGGCGAGGTCGAGGATGCGTTCGGTGTTGTCCACCACCACCTGTGCGTCCAGGATGCGCGTGCCGGTAAAGACGTGGACGCCGATGAAACGCACGTTCGGGTGGCGTTGCACGACATCCGTCGCGCTGAGCACCTGGTCCTCGTCGATGCCGAACTCGCGCGGCTTGCCCGCCATCGTCAGCCGGCCGCCGCGCACCCCGAACGCCGGGTTGATCCGCAGCAGCACGGGCGTGCGCAGGCCTGCGGCGGCGGAGAGCTCGTCGATGTGCTTGAGCTCCCCCCACGACTCGCAGATGATGGCGCGGATGCCGAGGGCCACGAGCTCCCGCAGGTCGTCGACGCTCTTGCCGGGGCCCGTGAACAGCACGTCGGCGGGCCGGAAGCCCGCGCGCAGAGCGCTGCTCAGCTCGCCCATGGAGCAGACCTCGGCCGACGCGCCCGCCTGGCGCAGGACCTTGACGACGCTGACGTTGGGGTTGGGTTTGAGCGAGTAGAAGATTTCGATCGCCTCGTGCAGGCGGGCGCGCAGGTCGCGGTAGGTGCGCTCGATGCCTGCGCCGTCGTAGACGTACAGCGGTGTGTCGAAGCGGTCGACCAGTTCGGAGATGCCGATCCCCTGGATCGAGTACTCGTTCATGCGGCGGCTCCTGACCTCGGACGTCAACGTGGGTTGGACGGATGCCTGCCGGCGGGGTGGACACCGCGGGCTCACTTCGACACTACGGACGACGCACATGGCGCGAACGCTCCGAGGCTCAGCCCGTCCGGAGTCCCGAAGGCGCAGCCGTGCGCTGTGGCAAAACGGCCACACCGCATGGCTGCGCCTGATAACGCGGTCATCCGCGCAAGATCGCTGTGAGGTCAGGGAATGGCGCGGGCCAGGGACAGCGCGAACCGGCCTTCCGAGTCGGTCCACCAGCGGTGCAAGGTGAAGCCCGCGGCGGTCAGCTCGCGTTCCACGCCCTCGCGGCGGAACTTCGCCGACACCTCGGTCCGCAGCTCCTCTCCCTCGGCGAACTCGACGTCAAGGTCCAACGCGGCGACGTGCGCCTTGACCGGGCGCACCGCCCGCAACCGCATCTCGATCCACTCCTCCTCCGCGTTCCACAGGGCGACGTGCGCGAAGTCGTCCGGGTCGAAGTCCGCGTCCAGCTCACGGTTCATCACCCGCAGCACGTTCCGGTTGAACTCGGCCGTCACGCCCTGCGCGTCGTCGTACGCGCGGACCAGGACCTCCGGGTCCTTCACCAGGTCCGTGCCCAGCAGCAGCCACTCCCCCGTGCTCAGCACCTCGCGCACCGACGAGAAGAACTTGTCGCGCTCCTCCGGGATGAGGTTGCCGATCGTGCCGCCGAGGAACGCCACGACTCGCGGCGGTGAGCCCGGCAGCAGGCCCAGGTGCTCGGTGAAGTCGCCGACCACGCCGTGCACCCGCAGGCCCGGGTAGTCGGCCATGATCGCCTTCGCCGCCTCGGTCAGCGCCGACGGCGACACGTCCAGCGGCACGAACTCGGTCAACGTGCCGTGGTTGCGCAACGCGCTCAGCAGCAGCCGCGTCTTCTCCGACGAGCCGGAACCCAGCTCCACCAACGCCCGCGCGTCGGTGAGGGCGGCGATCTCCGCCGCCCGCGCGACCAGGATCTCCCGCTCCGCCCGGGTCGGGTAGTACTCGGGCAGCCGGGTGATCTCCTCGAACAGGTCGCTGCCGACCGCGTCGTAGAACCACTTCGGCGACACCCACTTCGGCCGCGCGGTCAGCCCCGCCCTCGCCTCGGCCCGCAGCGCGACGGCCGCGTCCTCGGGAGTCAGGTGCACGTCCAGCACTGGCTCGGTCATCCTCGTCCAATCCGTTGAACGTCCACAGTAGACACATCTGCCGTGACGACGTGCCCGTCGGGCACCTCCCGCCAGCGCGGGTCGTCGTCCAACGGCTCGGAGGCCAGCGTCACCGCGCCGTCGCCGGACAGCACCCACAGCGAATGGGTCCACGTGGTGCCGGCGAGCACGGTTCCGTTGGTGAGCAACAGGTTCAGCCGCGATCCGGGCGCGGCGGCGGCCACTTCGGACACCACGTCGGCGAGCGCGTCACCGGGCGCGGCGCCCGCCGCCAGCCGGGACCGCACCAACGCCCACAGCAGGGCCGCGTCGGTCGGCGCGTCCAGCGTCAGCAGCGCGGCCACGGGCAGCGTCTTGGCGACGTCCACCACGGACTCCGGCCAGTCGACCACCCGCCCGTTGTGGCTGAACAGCCACTGCCCGTCGGTGAACGGCGCGCAGGCGGTGTCCGCCACCGGCATGCCCACCGTCGCCGACCGGACCGCGGCCAGCACCGCGCCGGACACGGTGACCCGGCTCAGCGCGAGCAGGTTCTCGTCCGACCAGATCGTGCCCGCCCGGCGGTAGCGCAGCGCCGGACCGCCCGGCGTGGGGTACCAGCCCACGCCGTAGCCGTCCACGTTGACCGTGCCGCCGCCGCGCATGTCCTGCGGCGCGTACGACTGCCGGACGAGCGAGTTCGGCGGGTCGTGCACCAGAGCGGCGACGGGCACGGCCGGGCCCAGGTAACCCAGGTGGCGGCACACGTCAGGCCGACTCGTCGGGCGAGGCGTCCCGCGCGCAGCGGAAGCCGGCGAAGATCTGCCGCCGGATCGGGTAGTCCCAGTTCCGGAACGTCGAGCGCACCGCGGCCTGGTCGCTGCCGAACGACCCGCCGCGCAGCACTTTGTAGTCCGGGCCGAAGAACACCTGCGAGTACTCCGCGTACGGGAACACCTCGAAACCGGTGTAGCCGTGGAAGTCGGAGCCGGTCCACTCCCACACGTCACCGATCAGCTGGTGCACGCCCAACGCCGACGCGCCCGCCGGGTAGGCGCCCACCTGTGCCGGCGCCAGGTGCCGCTGGTTCAGGTTCGCGTGCCGCTCCGCCGGGTCCTCGTCGCCCCACGGGTAGCGGCGCGACCGGCCCGTCGCCGGGTCGAACCGGGCCGCCTTCTCCCACTCGACCTCGGTGGGCAGCCTCTTGCCCGCCCACTTCGCGTACGCCTCGGCCTCGTAGTAGCAGACGTGCACCACGGGCTGCCGCGGGTCGACCGGCGCGGTGACGCCGAACGCCGTCCGGTACCACTCGTCACCGACGCGCTCCCAGAACCGGGGCGCGACGAGGGAAGCCTTCTGCACGTGCGCCCAGCCGGCCTCGCTCCACCACCGCGGGTCGGTGTAGCCGCCGTCGGCGATGAACCGCGCGTACGCGCCGTTCGTCACCGGGGTGGTGTCGATGAAGAACGGATCGGTGACGACCTGGTGCGCGGGCCGTTCGTTGTCCAGCGCCCACGCCTCGGTGGACGTGCCCATGGTGAACGGGCCACCCGGCACCAGCACCTCGGCCGGGCCGACCGGACCACCGCGCGGCGGCGGCGGAGCGTCCAGGACCGGCTCACCCACGCGCAGCTGGTGCGTGGCGAGCATGGTCTCGTCGTGCTGCTGCTCGTGCTGCACGATCATGCCGAACGCGAACCCGCCGTCGATCAGCTTGTGGCCTTCGAGCGGGGTGCGCTCCAGCACGTCGAACACCTTGTCGCGGACCTCGCCGACGTACCGGCGCGCCTCGGCGGGGCCGAGCAGCGGCAGTTCCGGACGGGCCGACCGGGCGTGCTTGAACGCGTCGTAGAGCTCGTCGATGTCCGCCCGGACCGGCTCACGGCCGCCCACGTCGCGGACCAGCCACAGCTCTTCCTGGTTGCCGATGTGGGCGAGGTCCCACACCAGCGGTGACATCAGCTTGGAGTGCTGGCGGACGAGGTCGTGGTCGTCCACCGCGTCGGTGAGCAGCCTGCTGCGGTCGCGGGCGCGGGTGAGCTGGGCGGCGATCCGGTCGCGGACGCCGTCGACGTGGGACAGGTCGGTTCCGGTGGTGTCGGAAGTGGTCATGATCGGCCCCCTGCGGTCTTCTCAGCGAGCATGCGTTGCAGTTCTTCGGCGATCGCGTCCGCTTGGCCGACGGACAGGTCGGTGTCCGACAGCGCGACGCAGCCCAGGTCGACCACGTCGCGCGCCGCGCGGGCGAGCACCGGGTCGTCCAGGCCGTAGCGCGCGGCGGCGAGCCAGCGGTTCGTCGCCGTCTCGGTGGCCGCCAGCACGCCGTCGACGGTCTCGGGCGTGCTGAACAGCGCCGCCATCAGCACCACCGGCGGCAGCCACTGCCCGGCCGGCGGGGTGTCGAGGTAGCGCACCTCCACGTACCCGCGCGGCCGGACCGGCGGGAACTGGAGGGTGAGGTGGTAGTCGAGGTCGTCCGCGGTCGCCGGTCTGTCGTGGGCGCCCGCGATCCAGTCGGCGAACGTGAAGTGGCGCTGGGGCAACCAGTTCGGGCCGGGTCTGCGCACCGCGATGACCGGTGTGTCGAGCACGCGCTTGGCCCAGGCGGCGGCCGGGTCGGCGCACACCGCGGCGGGCCGGGTGCGCACCGGGTCGGTGGCGTAGAGGGAACGCATCCTCGCGCTGGCCCAGTCGGTGCGACGCCCGTTAACCCCGGGCGAGTTGGCGAACAGGGCGTTGAGGACGGGACCGAGCGCGTGCACCGCGGCCCACCGCTTCGGCAGGTCGCGCGCCAGCCCGAAGTCCAGGCAGACCTGGAGGCCGGCGGTGCTGCACATCATCGTGATGCCCTCGGACCCGAGCGGCGCGAAGGCGTGTTCCATGGCCGCGTAACGCGGGATCCGGAGCATCCGGCGCGGCGGGCGGAACGGGTCCGCGCCCCGCTGGCCGAGCCGGAGACCGGCCGGTTCGAGCAGGTTGCGCAGGTGGTCGATGTCCGCCGCGACGACCTTGACGAGGTCCGTCAGCGATTCGCGGGGCGGGGTGGAGATCTCGACCTGGCCACCCGGTTCCACGGTCAGCGGTGTGCCGGAGGGCAGTGGTCGCTGAGGGCTGTCGGGGACGAGGGTCGGTGGCGCGTGCTTGCCGAGAGCGGACGCGAGGGTCTTCGCGTCGAGCGGTCTGGCGGGATCTTCGACGTGGTGGACGGTCCATTCGAACTCGACTCCGAGCAGTCTCGGAGGTCCGTGCTTGAAGCAGACCGAGGCGACGTAGGCCTCGGCCTCGGCTCGATCCCGGAACACCGCCGGGGTGGGTCCCGGAACCGGGACATTACGGACAGCAGTCACTTTGCGCACTCCCCGTGATCATTCTCGCCCGTTCGACGCTACACGGGGGTACCGACACTCGCAGCTAGGTAAAACCCTTACGGATCAACGACATGTCGGCTGCCCGCACCACCCGTGGCCGCCGAACAGCCGGTGTGCGACGGCCGCCCGTCCGCCGACCGGCCGCCGCCGCACTGCGCTGAACGGGCGTTTCAGGGCGTGAGCGGAGAACTCGCGGCGGCCGAACGGAGAACTCGCGGTGCCGGAACGGGGACCTGCGGCGCCGGAGCGGGGACTCGCGGCGCCTGAGCGGGGACTCGAGGTTCAGCGGCTGCGGTAGTGGGCGGCCCAGCGGCGGAACTCGGCGCGCGACGACGGCACGTCCAACGCGATCCGGTCCAGCACCTCCACCTGACGTCGCCCGGCGGGCACGGCGAACGACGACCGCAGCACCCCCACGTGTCCCGCCGCGAACGACACCAGCCGGACCGGCACGTCGCCCCGGTCCGCGAGCACGTCCAACTGGTCGGCCATGACCGCTTCGTCACCGACGCACGCGTGCAACGCGGCCTCGTGCACGAAGTACCGCGTGTGCCGGAGCGCGCCGACCCCCGCACCGCCGTGCCCGCCGTCGTCACCGAGAGCCAGCGCGTACGCGGGGGTGCGCAGCGGCTCCGGGACGCACAACGTCTCGAACACCACCACCTCGCACCCCGTGGCGCTGTCCGCCGGGTCGCCGGGGCGGCGTCCGACCAGCCTGATCAGATCGATCAAGTCCGGTCCGCGCCGATTCCGGTCCACCGTGGACGGTCCGCTCGCCCAGCCCAATCCCGGCACCAACCTGAGCGGCGGCCGGATGTCCTCACCTGCGGTCACGGTGCGCCACCGTAGTGCTGTCCACCAGGGGTTTCGAGCTCCGATCAGCAAGTACACCCCAAAGTGGGGCCAGGCAAGCCGTACGTACTGATTGGATTTCCCCGGGCGGCCCTGGCAACATCGACCGGTGCCCAGGGTGAGCCAGGACCACCTCGATGCCCGCCGCCGCCAGATCCTTGACGGTGCGCGTGCGTGTTTCGCGCGTTTCGGCTACGAAGGCGCCACCGTGCGCCGCTTGGAAGAGGCTACCGGCCTGTCCAGGGGCGCGATCTTCCACCACTTCCGGGACAAGGAGTCGTTGTTCCTCGCCCTCGCCGAGGACGACGCGCTGCGGATGGCGGAGGTCGTCGCCGAGCAGGGCCTCGTGCAGGTCATGCGCGACCTCCTCGCGCCGCCCGACCCGAGCGAGGTCGAGCACCCCGCGGACTGGCTCGGCACCCGGCTGGAGGTGTCCCGCCGGCTGCGCACCGACCCCGAGTTCCGGGCCAGGTGGGCGGAGCGGTCGCGGCAGCTGACCGACGCGACGCGGCAGCGGTTGGAGCGCCAGCGCGAAGCCGGGAACCTGCGCGACGACGTGGACGTGACCGTGCTGACGTCGTTCCTGGAGCTGGTGCTGGAGGGCCTGGTGTCGCACCTGGCCATGGGCCTGCCCGCGGACGACCTCGAACCCGTGCTCGACCTGGTCGAGGAGAGCGTGCGCCGGCACCGCCGCACGGGGTGATGGTCCGGTACCTCTGGTCCGCGGGCCTCGCCCGCCTCGCGGACGAGATGGTCGCCGTCGCCGTGGTGCTGCTCGCCTTGGCGCGCACCGACTCGCCGCTGCTGTCCGGTGCGGTGATCGCCGCGTACACGGTGCCGTCGATCCTGTCCGGACCGCTGCTCGGCGCGTGGCTCGACCGGACCCGGCGGCCCGTGTCCGCTCTTGCCGCCAACCAGTTCGTGCTGTCCGCGATGGCGCTGGCCATGGTGTTCGCCCCCGCGCCGTGGCTCGTGGCGGCGGCGTTCGTCGCGGGCATCACGCTGCCGATGACCAGCGGCGGGTTCACCAGCCTGGTCCCGCGCCTGGCGACCGACGTGCACGCGGCCACGTCGCAGGACGCGCTGCTGTTCAACGCGGCGGCGATCGGCGGGCCCGCGCTCGCCGCCGTGCTGAGCACCGCCGCGTCACCCGCCGTCGCGGTGGCCGCGGTCGCCGCGCTGTCATCGGCCGGTGGGCTGTGCACCATCACGCTGAGCGTGCCGCCGCACCCTCCCGGCGAGCACCAGTCGCTGCGTTCCGCGATGAAGCGCGGGCTCCGGCACCTGGCCACCACTCCCCCGCTGCGCGGCGCGACCGTCGCGTCGGTGGTCGGGTACGGGTCGGTCGGCATGCTCGTCACGGCGCTGCCGCTGCACCTCGGGGCGTTGGGCGTCGACGAGAACCAGACCGGGATCGTGTGGGCGGCCGTGGAGGTTGGCTGCGTGGCGAGCATCCTGGCGGTCCGCCGGCGGCTGCCGCGGTGGCGCCCCGAACGGGTGGTCTTCACGACCGTCGCGCTGTACGGGGTGACACTCGCGCTCTGGCCGGTGACCGCGCACTTCCCGGTGCTCCTGGGCTTGGCGGTGCTCAGCGGCGTGGCTCAGGGGCCGACGCTGACCGCCACGATCACCGCACGCCGGCGGTACACGCCCGAGGGATTGCTCGGACAGGTGTCGACCACCGGGGCGAGCCTGAAGACCGGCGCGTTCGCGGCGGGTGCGGCGGGCGGCGGCGCGCTGCTCACCGCCTGGCACCCGGCGGTGGTGATCTTGCTGGTCGCGGTCGGGCAGCTGGTGGCGGCGACGCTCGGAGCAGCCGCCGCCCGGCCGAAGCGGGCCGTTCCGGCGACCCCATAGGATCGCTTGCATGGCTGACCCGCGACCTGCCCACGTGCACCGGGTGCGGGTGCGCCCGGTCGACTGCGACCGCCAGGGGATCGTGCACGCCTCCCGCTACGCGGTCTTCTTCGAGGCCGCGATGGTGGAGACCCTGCGGTCGTTGCTGGGGTCCTACAAGGAGTTGGAGAAGCACGGCATCGACTTCGTGCTGGCCGAGACGTCCATCCGGTACCTCAACCCGAGCCGGTTCGACGACCTGCTGCGGATCTCCGTGCGCGTGCGGACGCTCGGCACCACCACGTTGACCATGGGGTTCGACGGCGACGTGGACGGCACCCCGGTCGTCACCGGCTGGAACCGCTACGTCTCGTTCGGCACGCCGGAGCTGCGCAGCACCCCGATCCCGGCGGACTTCCGCAAGGTGCTGGAACGCCGTCCGGTCACGCCCAGGACCGCGACCACCCCGACGACCGCCCCGAGGACGGCGCCGAGGACGGCGCCGGAGCCTAGGTCCGCACCCGCGTCCCGGCGCTGACCGCGTGACCCGCGCCTGAGCCCTCGGCCCGCGCCACGATCCGGCCGCCCTCGACGCGGACCGCGGTCTCGGTCTCGTCGCTCACGGCCGGCACGCCCGCCGCGCCCGCCAACGCGCCGGTCTCGTCGCACACCACCCGCACCGCGGGCCACGCGGCGACCGGGAACGCCTGCCGCAGGCTGACGCACAGCTGCGCCACCACGAGCCGCGCCAGCGGTGCCAGCTCGGCCGGCGTGCCGGTCACCATCGCGAGGGTTACCCGTGCGCCCGCCCGCACCGCCTCCTCGACCGCGGCCAGCCTGTTGAGCCCCAGCACGACGACCACGCCGTCCTCGTCGGGCGTCACCTGCCCGCCGCGCACGAGGTCGACCGCGGTCGGCGGCGTCCACGGCCGGTCCTCGGTCCGCACCGCGGCCTCGGCGGGTGGCGGCCACCAGTCGCCGAGCTCCAGTCCCGCCAGCTGCTCGCACGCGCTGACCACGTCGAACGGCTCCAGGAACCCCGGCGCGGCGGTGGCCAGCTGGCTCGCGCCGTGCAGCGCGGTGAGCACGACCTCGGCCTTGCGCACCATCCTGAACGGCGGCGAGCCCGGCGGCGTCGCGGCCGGTTCGAGGGCTTCCATCGCGAGGCTGAGCAGCAGCGCGTCCAGCTTCAGCAGCTGCGTGAACGGCCGCCGCGTCACCTCCTCCGCGACCACCTCGGGCATGAAGTCCCGCGCCAACGCGTCGTGGCTGAGCGAGGTGACCCACGCGCGGGCCAGCGCGCCGAGGGCTGCACGCACGTCCGGACCGCGTTGCGGGTTCGCGGGGGTCGAAGCGCGCTCGACGAGGTCGGCCAGCACGGCGAAGTAGAGGGCGCGCTTGCCGGGGAAGTTCGAGTACACCGCGCCCCGGGTGAGATCGGCGCGCCGGGCGATGGTGTCGATCTTGGCGTCCCGGAACCCGCGTTCGGCGAACTCCTCGCGGGCCGCGTCCAGCACCCGGGCCCGGTTGCGCTCCTGGGCTTCCACCCTGCTCAGCCGCACCGTCCACGCTCCCTGTTTGCCAGGCGTCTCGCGGTCAAGATACCGTCACCATTCAGATGATGAGAACATCTGATCTGAACATCCGGAGGCTCGCGTTGACCGTTCCCGAGATCGACCCCACCAACCCGGACGTGCTGCTCGACCCGTTCACCGCCTACGCCAAAGCCCGCGAGGACTGCCCGGTGGCGCGGATGACCGTGCCCGGCATGGGCGACCTGTGGATCCTGACCAGGCACGAGGACGCCCGCGCGATGCTCGGCGACCCGCGCTTCGCGCTGAACGCGAACAGCTTCATGCGCCTGCCCGGCATCCCGGAGCACTGCCTGCCGTACCTGCGCACGATGTCCGAGATGGAAGGCCCGGAGCACGTCCGGCTGCGCAGGCTGGCCGCGCCCGCGTTCACCGCGCGTCGGGCGGAAGGCTTCCGGCCGCGCATCGAGGCGCTCGTGGCCGCGCTGCTCGACGCCCTGCCGGACGGCGACACCGTGGACCTCATGCCGCACTTCGCCCGCCCACTGCCGATGGACGTGATCTGCGAGCTGGTGGGCATCCCCGCCGAGGACCGGCTCCGGTGGCGCGAGTACGGCGAGGCCGTCGTGGCGGGTTACGGACCGGGGTTCCTCGCCGCGATCCCCGGGATCATCGAGGGCGCGAAGGCCGCCGTCGAGTCGCGCCGGACGTCACCGGGTGACGACCTGATCTCGCAGCTGCTGCGCGTGCAGGACGACGACGGCGACCGGCTCTCGGACGCCGAGCTGGTCACGCTGGTGTGGCAGCTGGCGCTGGCCGGGCAGACGCCGGCCAACCTGATCGTCAACGGCCTGGAAGCGCTGCTCACCCATCCCGACCAGCTCGCCGCGCTCAGGGCCGACCCCGGCCTGATGCCGCGCGCGGTGGAGGAGTTGACCCGGTGGGTCGGCCCGCAGCTGCTCACCGCGCCCAGGTACACGCAGGAGGAGGTGACCTTCGGCGACGTGGTGATCGACAAGGGACAGCCGGTGATGGCGGGGATCATGTCCGCCAACCGCGACCCGCGCGCGTTCTCCGCGCCGGACGACCTCGACGTCACCCGCGAGCCCTCGACCGGGCACCTCGGGTACTCGCACGGTCCTCACTTCTGCCTCGGCGCGGCGTTCGCCAAGGTGCAGACCGAGGTGGCGCTTTCCGCTGTGCTGCAACGGTTCCCGCACCTCTCCCTCGCCGAGGCGCCGCAGGCCACCCCGGACGGCGGCACCTGGCGGTTGGCGTCGCTGGTGGTCAGGACCCGGGAGTGACCAGCGACCGGACGTGACCAGCGGCGGGCGGTGGCGCGGTTGCGAGACCTTTTCAGGTGTGACGAATCGACATCCGATCGGGCAAACCATCAGCTGCCATTCAGGAATGTGGTGCATGCTGGAGGTGCGCGTCGACCCGCCGCACCGCCGCCGCGGCGGGTCGTTGCGTCTTTATCCGCGCCGACGCGGACTTCCCCGCAGGCGCTCAGGTTCGCCGGCCGCCGACCTGTTCCCGGGCGTCGTGGTCCTGCCGGGCCCGTTCCACCTTCTCCAGGTTGACCGCCGTCCACTCGGCCAGCGTGGCGAAGAGCGGCGCGAGGCTGCGGCCGAGTTCGCTGATCTCGTACTCGACCCGCGGCGGCACTTCGGCGTGGTAGGTGCGGATGACGAGCCCGTCGCGCTCCAGCTGCCGCAGCCGCTGGGTCAGCACCTTGGGCGTGATCGTGGTGATGCGCCGGGACAGCTCGACGAACCGCAGCCGGCCGAACTCGTTCAGCGTCCACAGGATCGGCGTCGTCCAGCGGCTGAACACCATGTCGACCACCGGAGCGATAGGGCAGGCCAGCTCCGGATCGGACGTCGCGCCGGCCGTCCACGTTGTGCTGCTGGTCACAACAAGCCCCTTCCGCCAGTACTTTCCTCTAGGTACCTACTATATCCAGGCCAGTAACTTCCCCCGAGTACTCGACAACGACTTCTCGGGAGTGGACATGATCGTGGTGACCGGGGCGACGGGGAACGTCGGCCGGACCCTCGTAGGGGCACTGGCGGCGGCCGGCGAGCACGTGACCGCCGTGGCGCGCGGGATCACGGCGGCGGACGTGCCGGAAGGTGTGCGAACCCTCACGGCGGACATGGTGCGGCCGGAAAGCCTCGCGCCCGCGCTGGACGGCGCCGACGCGCTGTTCCTGCTGACCGCACCCGGCTGGTTGGCCGCCGGTGGCGACAGGGCGGTGCTGCGGAACGTCCTCGACGTCGCACGGGCCGGTGGCGTCCAGCGGGTCGTCCTGCTGTCCTCGCAGGGCGTCGGCACGGGTCGCCACCAGTCGGACTTCGAGGACGAGGTCAAGGGGTCGGGTCTGCCGTGGACGGTGCTGCGGCCGGGCGGTTTCGACTCGAACGCCTTCGCGTGGGCCGCGACGATCCGCGCGGAGCGGGTGGCCATGGCGCCGTTCGGCGATGTCGCGCTGCCGACCGTCGACCCGGACGACATCGCCGACATGGCTGCCGTGGCGCTGCGGGAACCGGGTCACGCGGGCGCGACGTACGTGCTGACCGGTCCGGCCCCGATCACACCCCGGCAGCAGGTCGCGGTGATCGGGGACGTGCTGGGCGAGCCGGTCCGGTTCGTCGAGCTGACCCGTGACGAGGCACGCGCCGGGATGGTGCAGTACATGCCAGAGCCGGCCGTGGACGCCACGCTGGGCATCCTCGGCACACCGTCGGCGGAGGAGCAGCGGGTGAACCCGGACGTGGAGCGGGTCCTCGGCCGTCCGGCCCGCACGTTCGCCGACTGGGCCGCGCGCAACGCCGCCGCGTTCAAGTGACCCGCCGTTGGGCCGTACGGGTGCACTAGATCAAGTCCACGCACCGTCGTGTGGACCAATGCACCGGCTCGGGGTGCGGTTCGGGTCAACGTTTGGTGCACTCGTGGGGTGGATCTGATCGAGGCTCACGGACGCGCGATGACGGAGTTCGACTCGCGGGTGCGCCGGGTGCGCCCCGAGCAGTGGGACTGGGGCACCCCGTGCAAGGAGTGGACGGTCCGCGAACTGGTCAACCACCTGGTCCACGAGCAGCTGTGGGCGCCGGAACTGCTGGCGGGCTGCACGATCGAGCAGGTGGGTGACCGCTTCGACGGCGACCAGCTCGGCGAGGACCCGTTGCACTCCTGGGTGCTGGCGGCGGCTGCGGCGAGAGAGGCGTGGATCGCGCCGAAGGCGTTGCAGAAGTCGGTCCACCTGAGTTCCGGCAAGGAGCCCGCGATCGAGTACGGCTGGCAGATGACGACGGACCTGGCCGTGCACGCTTGGGACCTGGCCCGCGCCATCGGGGTGGACGAGCGGATCGACCCGGACGTGGCCGAGGTGGTGCTCGACTACATCGAGCCGAACGCCGAGTCGTGGGCGGCGAGCGGGCTGTTCGACCCACCGGTTCCGGTGTCCGCCGACGCGGACGCGCAGACCAGGCTGATCGCCCTGCTCGGCCGCACGCCCTGAGGTCGCACGTCCGGAGGTTGCACGTCGGGAGGTTGCACGTCCGGAGGCCGCAGGTTCCGAGGCGCGCGTCCGGAGGCCTCAGGTCCCGAGGTCGCAGGTCCCGAGGCTGCCCGTTCTGAGGCTGCCCGCCGTTCTGAGGCTGCCCGTCCTGGCCTGCAGGTCCTGAGCTGCACGCCCTGAGGTCGCACGTCCGGAGGCCGCAGGCCCTTGAGGT
This sequence comes from Saccharothrix sp. NRRL B-16314, assembly GCF_000716595.1. Lineage (GTDB taxonomy): Bacteria > Actinomycetota > Actinomycetes > Mycobacteriales > Pseudonocardiaceae > Actinosynnema. The sequence goes on along the minus strand of NZ_JNXC01000022.1, from coordinate 42,745 downwards.
CGTCCTCCGCGGGCTTTGTCGCGGGGGGAGCCTCGGTCACTCCCCCCACGGCCCATTCCTTGGCCAGGGCGGGGCCCCCTTGACCAAGCCTCGTCGCGCGTCCCGTCCTGCGCGGCTCCCCCTTCGCCCGCGCAGGACGGGACGTGCCTCCCCCCTTGCGGCGTGCGGCGCCCCGACGTGCCGACGCACATCACAGTGATAACCCGACGGGCGTTGTCAGTGGTCGGTGACCTCACACCTGACAACATTTCCCGGACAACGTGGCGCCGGTCACGGACCGTTGACGCCCGGCTCCCAGCTCTCCGGCCGACCGCTCTCGGTCAGCAGCAGCTGCCAGTCGCCGAAGCCCATCGGCGCGTCGTGGTGCCACGGGAAGCGGCCTTCGGCGGTCGGCACGATGATCTGGAGGGCGGCGAAGTCGCCCTTGCCGTAGAGCAGGAACGCGCTGCCGAAGAACTCCGGGTAGAAGCCCTTGAACACGCGCTCGAACGTGACCGGCACGCCCTCGAAGAAGTCGTGGTAGAGCCGGCCCGGCACGAACCGCTCACCCTTGCGGGCGCGGTCGACGTAGGCGTGGATGAGCACCTTGGCGTGCTCCTCGGGCAGCCCGAGCACCACCGCCTCGGCCACGCCGAACCTGCGCCACGCGCCCACGGAGAACGAGTACCCGGCGCCTTCGGCGTCCTCGGGTACGGAGACCACCGCGTGGCCGTGCAGCTCGGCCTGGGTCAGCAGCCAATTGCGCAGGTTGATGTCCTGTGGACTGGGGGCGGGGCTCGACACCCTGCCCATTGTGCCCGTTGCCGGCGTCAACCCCGCATGAGCACCGGCACACCCACAGCCGACAGCCCCGCGCCGGCACGACCGGGCACGGGGCTGTGGAGGGCCGGACGCGGGGTCAGTCGACCTCCGCCATCACCTCGTCGGTCACGTCGAAGTTCGCGAACACGTTCTGCACGTCGTCGCAGTCCTCGAGCGCGTCGATCAGCTTGAAGATCTTCCGCGCGCCGTCGGCCTCCAGCTGCACGGACACCGAGGGCAGGAAGTTCGCCTCGGCCGACTCGTAGTCGTACCCGGCGTCCTGGAGCGCCTTGCGCACCGCGACCAGGTCACCGGCCTCGGACACGACCTCGTAGCTCTCGCCCAGGTCGTTGACCTCCTCGGCGCCCGCGTCCAGCACCGCCATCAGCACGTCGTCCTCGGCCAGCTCGCCCTTCGGCACGATCACGACGCCCTTGCGGGTGAACATGTAGGCCACCGAGCCGGGGTCCGCCATCGAACCGCCGTTGCGGCTCATCGCGGTGCGCACCTCGGACGCGGCCCGGTTGCGGTTGTCGGTCAGGCACTCGACCAGCACCGCCACGCCGTTGGGGCCGTAGCCCTCGTACATGATGGTCTGCCAGTCCGCGCCGCCCGCCTCCTCACCGCCGCCACGCTTGCGCGCACGCTCGATGTTGTCCAGCGGCACCGAGTTCTTCCGCGCCTTCTGGATGGCGTCGTACAGGGTCGGGTTGCCGTCGGGATCACCGCCGCCGGTGCGGGCCGCCACCTCGATGTTCTTGATCAGCCGCGCGAAGAGCTTGCCGCGCTTGGCGTCGATGGCGGCCTTCTTGTGCTTGGTGGTCGCCCACTTTGAGTGGCCGCTCATTTGTCCTCCGTCGAATACTCAGCCCGCCGCACGGACCATGTCCACGAAAAGGCGGTGCACTCGCCCGTCGCCGGTCAGTTCCGGGTGGAACGAGGTGGCGAGCACGTGCCCCTGCCGAACCGCGACGATCCTACCGGCGGCCTCTCCCGCGTCCGCCGATTCCGGCACCCGGGCGAGTACTTCCACCTCCGGACCCGCCGATTCGACCCATGGCGCGCGGATGAACACCGCGTGCACGTCACCGACGTCGGTGAAGTCGAGATCGGACTCGAAGGAATCCACCTGCCGGCCGAACGCGTTGCGCCGCACGACGATGTCGAGCCCGCCGAGCTGGTGCTGGTCCGGTCGCCCGTCGAGGACCCGGTCGGCGAGCAGGATCATCCCGGCGCACGACCCGTAGGTCGGCATGCCTTCCTTGATCCGCGTCCGCAGCGGTTCCAGCAGGTCGAACGTGGCGAGCAGCCGGCTGATGGTCGTCGACTCGCCGCCCGGCAGCACCACGCCGTCGACCTCGGCCAGTTCCTCCGGCCTGCGGATCGGACGGGCCAGGACGTCGGCTTCCGCCAACGCCACGAGGTGTTCACGGACGTCGCCCTGGAGGGCGAGGACACCGACGACGGACACGGCTGGGGTTCCTCCGACTGATTGTCGGCTCCGCCGACTTCCTGGTTGAACCCCACCAGCCTAGGTGACCGGGCCGGACGGCTGCTCGTGGCACCCGTCCGGCCCGATCGGCACTTCCCGCGGCGCGCTAGTGGTCGCGCACCGCGACCCGTTCGGCGGCCTGGTAAGCCACCGAACGACGGGCTTGGGGGGCTCGCCTGCCGACGGAGGGCGGCACGACGGGCACCGGGATGTGCGCGAACCGGTCGACGGTCCGACAAAGGTGGATTCACCGCCGATACACCGGGCGGCTTCTGGAGGGAGAACCGAATTGCACGGAGACCGCAGTTCGGCGGTCATCACGCGACCGGCTTCCCGTCGAGGAACGAGCGAACGCGCACGGAGACCCGTTGTGGCAGGTCCGGCAGCCGCACAGCCCGATTGGGGCACTCGACGGCGTCCGGCTCCGCAGCGCGCTGCTCATTCCTGACGACCGCACATTAGTGGCTCGCGGCGGGCTCCCGGAAACCGCTTGAGGAAGGCTTGATGTAATCCTGTTCACAAGGTCCGGAAAGGGCCTGGTCGAGGTCGTCCCAAATGTCCTCGACATCCTCCAGGCCGACGCTCAGGCGCAGCAGGTTCGCCGGCACGCCGGACGCCTCGCGGGCGGCGTCGGGCACCAGCCTGTGCGTGAGCGCGGCGGGGTGCTCGATCAGCGTGTCCACCGAGCCGAGGCTGACGGCGGGCGTGACGAGCCGCAGCCGGCGCACCACCGCGGCCGGGTCCTCGCGGGTGGTGAACGCGAGCATCGCGCCCGGACCGCGCATCTGCGTGCCGATCAGCCCGGCCGGGTCGGCGCCGGGCAGGCTCGGGTGCCGCACCAGACCTGTGCCGGGGTGCGCGTCGAGCCGTGCCGCCAACTCGACCGCGCCGCGCTGGGCCGCCTCGACGCGCAGCGGCAGCGTGGCCAGGCCGCGGTGCATGAGGTAGCCGCCCAGCGGGTGCAGCACCGCGCCGGTGATGATCCGGACCTGGCGCAGCGGTGCCGCGTGCTCTTCGTCGCACGCCACCACGCCGCCGAGCACGTCGCCGTGGCCGCCGAGGTACTTGGTGCCCGAGTGCAGGACGTAGGTCGCGCCGTGTGCGGCCGGGTTCTGGAGCACGGGCGTGGCGAACGTGTTGTCCACGACCACCGGCACGTCACCGGCCCGCGCGACGACGGCGGCGATGTCGAGCAGGTCCAGGTTGGGGTTGGCCGGCGTCTCGACCACCACCAGGCCGGTCTCCGGGGTGATCGCGTCGGCGACCTCGTCGGCGGTGGCGTAGGTGGTGCGGACGCCGAGCAGCCCGGACGACAGGAGGTGGTCCGTGCCGCCGTAGATGGGCCGCACCGCGACCACGTGCGTCTTGCCGGTCAGCACGCACGCGGCCTGCACCACGGCGGTCACGGCCGCCATGCCGCTGCCGAACGCCACGGCGGCCGACGTGCCCTCCAACGCGGCCAGGGCCTGCTCGAACCGGGCCACGGTGGGGTTGTGCAGCCGGGAGTAGACCGGTGAGGTGGCGTGCGCCGCGCCCTCGGCGAACGCCTGGAGCGCGTAGCCGCCCTCGGTCTGGTCGGGGATCGGGTAGGTGGTGGACAGGTCGATCGGCAGGGCGTGCACGCCAAGGTCGGCGAGGTCGTCGCGCCCACCGTGCACCGCCGTCGTTCGCAACCGCGTCATGGCCGAATCGTGGACTTGTCGTCGGACTTGGGGGGAAACTTCCGCAGGCTGTTCGGCGGATGGAGGAGTTCGACGTGTTGGATTCGGTGGACGCGGCGATCGTGCAAGAGCTCCAGAAGGACGCACGGCTGCCCAACAAGGATCTTGCCGACCGGGTCAACGTGGCGGCGTCCACGTGCGTGGTGCGGCACCGGGCGCTGCGCGAGCGCGGCGTGATCACCGGCTACCACGCGGAGGTCGACCTGACCGCCGTCGGACGGCCGGTGCAGGCGATCATCGCGGTGCGCGTCCGGCCGCACACGAGGGCGATCGTGGAGCCGTTCATGGACTACGTCCTGTCGTTGCCGGAGGTGCTGGCGATGTCGCACGTGGCCGGGCCGGAGGACTTCCTGGTGCACGTCGCGGTCGCCGACACGGCCCACCTGCAACGCCTGGTCCTGGACCGCTTCACCACCCGGCGGGAGGTGAGCGAGGTGCAGACGAACCTGCTGTTCCAGCACGTCCGCAAGCACTCCGTGCCGCCGGTGGGGGACGACCGGTGGTCCTGAGCGGGGGGGCGGGGCACGGCTCCGAGCCACCGCGATGAACAGGCCCGTGTCGCCCCTGCGGCGTCAGCCCTGCCAAGGGCGCACGTTGCCCCAGTCCCACGTCGGCATGGGCTCGGCGGGGTTCGGTTGGGCGCCGGGCTGCGAGAAGACCACCGCCATCCTGGTGCCCCACTCCAGGTAGCCGACGAACGCCGAGCGGAACTCCGGGTCGTCCGGCAGGCCGACGTCGTCCGCCGTGTCGAGCAGGAGCGACACCCAACGCCGGCGCTGCTGCTCGGTGATCCCCCGGCCCAGGTGCCGGCCCACCATGCCCCGGTGCCCGCCGCGCGACGCCGAGTAGGCGCTCGGTCCGCCGAAGACCTCGCCGAGCCAGTCCGCGACGTGGTGCGCGTGGTCGGGGTCCATGCCGGCGAACAGCGGCGCCAGCAGCTCGTCCTCCGGCACGCGCAGGTAGAAGGTGTGGAGCAGCTTCTCGAACGCCTCCGCGCCGCCGGCCCACTCGTAGAGCGTCGGCACCGGCCGGCCGATGTCGACCGGCTCGTGCCGGCGCGGCTCGTCGGCGTACGCGGCGAAGTCGGCGAGTTCGGCGGTGAACGGCGCGAAGTGGGGTCCGGCGCGGAAACCGTCCGGGTCGGCCGCCCAGGTCAGGCGGACGACGTGACCCTCCTCGCCCCTGGTCAGCTCGAAGTCGTGGCACTCGGGGGCGGCGGCGAGGTGCGCGGCGGCACGCCGGTAGGCGGCCTCGAACGCCTCGACGCGGTCGGCCGGCACGTCGTAGCGGGTGTACTCGATCATCACCTCGGCAGTCGAACACCTGCGGCGGGCCAGGGGCAAGCGCGTTGTCGAGCCGCCGGCGTGAACGTGTGTTAACAAGGGGCATGGGGATCACCACAGGCGACACCGATGACCGGACGACCGCGGACGCGTTGCGCGAACTGCTCGACGGCCGCTGGGGAACGCTGCGCCGGAACTCGGTGGAACTGCTGTCCGGCCTGCTCGAGTCCGACGCCGGCAAGCCGCGCGAACTGGGGCGCGAGGAGTACCGGGCCTGGGTGCTGGAGCAGCTGCACGCGTTGGCCGAGGCAGGCCACCCGCTGATCGGGTTCCCGGCCGAGTACGGCGGCCGGGACGACGTGGGCGGTTCGGTGGTGGCGTTCGAGGTGCTGGGGTTCGGCGACCTGTCGCTGATGGTCAAGGCCGGCGTCCAGTGGGGCCTGTTCGGCGGCGCGGTGCAGGCCCTCGGCACGGCCGGGCACCACGACCGGTACCTGCGCGCGATCATGAGCCTGGAACTGCCCGGCTGCTTCGCGATGACGGAGACCGGGCACGGGTCGGACGTGCAGAACCTGCGCACCACCGCCACCTACGACCCGTCGACCGAGGAATTCGTGGTGCACACGCCGGACGTGTCGGCGCGCAAGGACTACATCGGCAACGCGGCCCGTGACGGGCGGATGGCCGTGGTGTTCGCGCAACTCGTGACCAACGGCGAGGGGCAGGGCGTGCACGCGCTGCTGGTGCCCGTCCGGGACGACGCCGGCGCACCGATGCCGGGCGTGCGGATCGAGGACTGCGGGCCGAAAGCCGGCCTGAACGGCGTGGACAACGGGCGGCTGTCGTTCGACCGGGTGCGCGTGCCGCGGGCGAACCTGCTCAACCGGTACGGCGACGTCGCGCCGGACGGCACGTACTCAAGCCCGATCGAGGGCGAGGGCCGCCGGTTCTTCACCATGCTCGGCACGCTGGTGCGCGGGCGGATCAGCGTCGCCGGCGGGGCGGGCAGCGCGGCCAAGAAGGCGCTGGCGCTGGCCGTCCGCTACGGCGACTCACGCCGGCAGTTCACCCGGCCGGACACCGGTGCCGAGGTCGTGGTGCTCGACTACCTCGCCCACCAGCGGCGGCTGCTGCCCGCGCTGGCGACGTCCTACGCGCTGCACTTCGCGCAGGAGGAGATGGTGTCGGCGCTGCACGACGTCGCGGACGACCGGCAGCAGCGCGAGTTGGAGTCGCGGGCGGCCGGGCTGAAGGCCGTCGCCACCTGGCACGCCACGCGGACGATCCAGACGTGCCGGGAGGCGTGCGGCGGTGCCGGGTACCTGTCGGACAACCTGATCGCCGGGCTCAAGGCGGACACCGACGTGTTCACGACGTTCGAGGGCGACAACACGGTGTTGCTGCAACTCGTCGCCAAAGGCCTGCTGACCAGCTACCGCGACCACGTCGGCGACCTGGACCCGTGGGGCATGGCGCGGTTCGTGGCCGATCAGGCGGTGGGCGTGGTGATCGAGCGGACGGCCGCGCGGGCGATCATCGACCGGTTGGTGTCGGGCAGTTCGGACGCGCTGCTGGACCGCGGCTGGCAGGTGCGGCAGTTCGAGGACCGCGAGAAGCACGTGCTGGAGGGGTTGGCTCGGCGGTTGCGGCGTGCTTCGAAGGAGAACGCGTTCGACGTCTTCAACGCCGCGCAGGACCACGTGCTGCACGCCGCCCGCGCGCACGTGGACCGGGTGGTGCTGGAGGCTTTCGTGGCGGCGGTGGACCGGTGCGGCGACCCCTCGACTTCGGCGCTGCTGGACGAGGTGTGCGACCTGTACGCGTTGAGCACGATCGAAGCAGACCGGGCGTGGTTCCTGGAACACGGCCGGCTCACGCCGCAGCGGGCGAAGGCCGTTTCGCAGGCGGTGAACGAGCTTTGCGGGCGGTTGCGACCGCACGCGCGGGCGCTGGTCGACGCCTTCGGCATCCCGGAGTCGTTGCTCACGGCCCCGATGAACGCCTGAAAGGTCCAGAATAGGCGTTATGGATGACAGCGCGCAGATCAGTCTCGGTCTGGCCAGGTACGTGCGGGCGGTGGCCGAAGAAGTCGGCGTGCCCCCCGAGGGCACCGAGTTCGAGGTCAGCGACACCGCCACCGCGTACCTGGGCCTGGAAGGGCCGGGCCGTGACCTGATGCTGCTGTGGAGCGAGCAGCGCGGCTGGTCGATCGCGGTGGAGACCGACCCGACGGAGAAGCCGGTGGTGGTGGCCCACCTCGGCCTGCCGATCGTGCCGCCGCCCGACGCGGTGGCGAAGTTCGTGGACGACGTGCTGGCGGGCAAGCCCGGCAGCGCGGAGCCGAACCCCGGCGCCGCCCGCGACCGCCACCGGCTCGCCGGCCGGCTGGCCGACTACTTGTAGGCCGGCCGCCGCCATCCGCTGATCGGCGATGATTCCGCTCGGGATCTCGCCGGTCCTGAATGGCCTTGAGCGCCGTGGCAGCCCGGTCCGCGCCGGTCTAGGACACGCCGACGAACCGCAGGCCGGCGGTCGTCGCGGCGGCGAGCACGACCACCACCACGAACGGCGCCTTCCGCCACGCCGCGATACCACCGACCAGCACGCCGATCGGCAGCGCGAAACCCGCGAAGGACTGGCCCTTGGCGAGCGTGGACGTGGCGACCAGGGCGAACAGCAGGACCGTCGCCGAGGTGGACATCAGCAGCTTGACCCGGTCCGACAGCTTGAGCCGGTCGCGCAGCAGCGGCCCGGAGAGGCGGAATGCGTAGGTGCCGGCGGCGAGCACCAGGATCGCGGTCAACGTCATGCGGGCACCTTCTGACGTGCGGTGATCAGCAGTCCGAGCACCGCGCACAGCACCGGAACGCCTGCGGGCAGGAACGGCGTGGCGGCCAGCGCGACGGCCGCGCCGAGCAGGGCGGCGTTCCGGGTGGCGGCGTCCTTGAGGGCCGGCAGCAGGAGCGCGAGGAGTGCCGCGGGGAACACCGCGTCCAGCCCGAAGGCGCTGGGGTCGCCGATGTTCCGGCCGATCAGCGCGCCCGCGACCACCGACACGTTCCAGGCGACGAACAACGTGACGCCGCACAGCCAGTAGGCGGTCTTGGCCTTGCGCGGGTCGGGTTGGGCCAGCGCGAACGCGGTGGTCTCGTCGATCAGGAGGTGGCTGCCGACGAGCCGCTGGAGCAGGCCCTTGCCCAGCACGTCGCCGATGGCCAGGCCGAACGGCAGGTGGCGGACGTTGAGCAGGAGTCCGGCCACCACCGCCGCGGCCGGACTGCCGCCGGCCGCGACCACCCCGACCGCCATGAACTGCGAGCCGCCCGCGAAGACGAGGAGGGACATCACGACGGGGAGCCACCACGACATGCCCGCGCTGGTGGAGATCGCGCCGAACGAGGCGCCGCTGACCGCCGCGCCGGCCGCCACCGCGGAGACGTCACGCAGCAGCTCGGGGTCCAGGGTTCGCCATGTCGAACGCATCGTCTTCTACGATGAACACCCGGGAAGGCGTTCGTCAAGCCGAACGATTGGACTGTCATGTCGAACACAGGCGCGCCGCTCCAGGTCATCGCCGCCTCGCTCCGCCGGGAGCGTGAACGGGCCGGCCTGTCGTTGAGCGAGCTGGCCAAGCGGGCGGGGATCGCGAAGTCGACGCTGTCCCAGCTCGAGTCGGCGAGCGGCAACCCCAGCGTGGAGACGCTGTGGGCGCTCGGCGTGGCGCTCGGCGTGCCGTTCTCCCGCCTCGTCGACCCGCCCGCCGCCAGGGTCCGGGTGATCCGGGCGGGCGAGGGTCCGGCGATCTACTCGGAACGCGCCAACTACACCGCGACCCTGCTCGCGTCCTGCCCGCCGGGCGCCCGCCGTGACATCTACATGCTCCGGCTGGAACCGGGCGCGGCCCGCGAGTCGGAGCCGCACATGTCGGGCACCGTGGAACACCTGATCGTCAGCACCGGCCGGATGCTCGCCGGACCGCGGACCGAACCGATCGAACTGGGCCCCGGGGACTACCTCGTCTACCCCGGCGACATCCCGCACACGGCCCAGGCACTCGAACGGGGTACTACCGCCCTGCTGGTCTCGGAGCACGTCTAGAACGCACGTTCGAGCGATCCAGTCGGGCGGTGCAGCGACCGATAAACCTTGCATGCAGACAGCAACCGCCCCACCTATAGTCGAAGGCATGAGCGAGCGCGCGACCAAGCCGGTCCACATCCGCGACGTGCCCGCCGACGTGGTCGCCACCCTCCAGGCCCGTGCGAACGCGGAGGGCATCTCGCTGACCGCCTACCTGCGCAACATGTTCATCGAGATGGCCCGCCAGCCGACCATGACCGAGATCTACCAGCGGTCGCGGCTGCACGGCTCGACCCTCGACGTCGGCGACTACGTCCGAGACGTTCGCAAGATTCGGGAGGAGGGCGAATGACCGTCGGCGCGGTGGTCGACAACTCGGCGCTCGTCGAACTCCTCGCAGGCCGAGATCCGGACCAGGAGCTTGTTCGACGCCTCCTCACCTCCGACCTCGCGGCGCCGGAGATCCTCGACGCGGAGGCGCTGAGTGCTCTGCGCGGCATGGCCCTACGCGGAGAGATCTCCGAGGCGGAGGGATACCGCCACCTCGAACACATCGGGATGACCCCGGTCACCCGGGTCAGCCATCGAGTGCTGATCAGGCGTGCATGGGCGATCCGGCACTCCGTATCAGCCTATGACGCCCTCTACGTGGCGCTCGCCGAAGAACTCGACGTACCGCTCATCACCTGCGACAAGAAACTGGCCGGCGCCAACGGCCACAACGCGCGGATCGAGGTCTACCCGATCTCCTGACAGGACGACAGCGGCCCGCCGGAAGTCCGGCGGGCCGCTGTCACGTCGACCGAAGTCCTACCAGCCGCGCTCGGCCAGCCGGTGCGGCTCGGGGATCTCGTCCACGTTGATGCCGACCATCGCCTCGCCGAGGCCGCGCGACACCTTGGCGATCACGTCCGGGTCGTCGTAGAACGTCGTCGCCTTCACGATCGCCTCGGCCCGCTGCGCCGGGTTGCCGGACTTGAAGATGCCCGACCCGACGAACACGCCCTCCGCACCGAGCTGCATCATCATCGCGGCGTCGGAGGGGGTGGCGATGCCGCCCGCGGTGAACAGGACGACCGGCAGCTTGCCGGCCTCTGCCACCTCGCGGACCAGCTCGTACGGGGCCTGGAGCTCCTTCGCGGCGACGTACAGCTCGTCGGCCGGCAGGTTCTGCAACCGCAGCAGCTCCGCGCGGATCTTGCGCATGTGGGTGGTGGCGTTGGAGACGTCGCCGGTGCCGGCCTCGCCCTTCGAGCGGATCATCGCCGCGCCCTCGGTGATGCGCCGCAGCGCCTCGCCCAGGTTCGTCGCACCACACACGAACGGCACGGTGAACTGCCACTTGTCGATGTGGTTCGCGTAGTCCGCCGGGGTCAGCACCTCGGACTCGTCGATGTAGTCCACGCCGAGCGCCTGGAGCACCTGCGCCTCGACGAAGTGGCCGATCCGCGCCTTGGCCATCACGGGGATGGACACCGCGCCGATGATGCCGTCGATCATGTCCGGGTCGCTCATCCGGGACACGCCGCCCTGCGCGCGGATGTCGGCGGGGACCCGCTCCAGCGCCATGACCGCCACGGCGCCCGCGTCCTCGGCGATCTTGGCCTGCTCGGCGTTGACCACGTCCATGATCACACCGCCCTTGAGCATCTCCGCCATGCCCCGCTTGACGCGGGAAGTGCCGGTGACCTGGGTGCCGGTGTCGGGTGAAGTGGTCACGGCCAACCTTTCTCGAAGTAGAGGACCTGCACCTCCATGTTACGGGCCACGTGGACCGCCCAAGCATGCCAATCACGCCCGTTCTCGGCAGGCCACTTCCCCTCCCTTCGCAGGTAGTGGCCTACGCCACGCACCGGATTGACACCGCCACCACCGGCACTCCGACCCGGTGCGGCGGGCCTGGTCGCGACGCCCGTCCGCATTCCTCCTGCCGGGTTGGGTGTGACCGCTTGGGGTTGTCCCCCGCGGCCCACGGGTGTGAGATCGGACACTAATCACTTGTGGAGGTGTGGGTCCCATGGGCAGCAAACACTCCGACAACGGCCACTCGGCAGGCGCGGTCGCTGTGGACGACCCGGCCAAGGTCCGCAACGTCGTGCTGGTCGGCCCGTCCGGCTCCGGCAAGACGACGCTCGCCGAGGCCCTGCTCGCCAGCACCGGCGTGCTGACCCGAGCCGGATCGGTCACCGAAGGCAACACCGTGTGCGACCACGACCCCGCGGCGGTCCGCCAGCAGCGGTCGGTCGGGCTCGCGGTGGCTCCGGTCCGGCACGGTGACATCAAGATCAACCTGATCGACACCCCCGGCTACGCGGACTTCGTCGGCGAGTTGCGGGCCGGCCTGCGCGCGGCGGACGCGGCGTTGTTCGTGGTCAGCGCGTCGGAAGGGGTGGACGCTTCGACGATCGCGCTGTGGGAGGAGTGCGCGATGGTCGGCATGCCGCGCGCGGTCGTGGTCGCGCGGACCGACCACCAGCGCGCCGACGTGGCAACCGAGATCGCGTCCTGCCAGGCGGCCTTCGGCGCGGGCGTCGTGCCGCTGTACCTCCCCGGTGACGACGGCGGCCTGGTCAACCTGCTCACCACCGACGACCCCCGGCACGAGGACGACCGCAACGCGCTCATCGAGGGGATCATCGCGGAGAGCGAGGACGAGACCCTGATGGACCGCTACCTCGGTGGCGAGGACATCGACCAGGCGACGCTCGTCGCGGACCTGGAGACGGCGGTCGCGCGCGGCTCGTTCCACCCGGTGATGCCGGTGTGCGCGCTGACCGGCCTCGGCCTGCCCGAACTGCTCGACGGCATCGCCCGCGCGTTCCCGTCCCCCCTGGAACACCCGCTGCCCGACGTGACCGGCGTGGACGGCATCCCGCAGCCACGGCTGGCAGCCGACCCGAACGGACCGCTGGTGGCGGAGGTCGTCCGCACCGCCGTCGACTCGTACGTGGGCCGCGTGTCGCTGGTGCGCGTGTTCTCCGGGACGCTGCGCCCCGAACGCCCGGTGCACGTGTCGGGTCATGGCATGGCGGACCGGGGTCACGAGGACCACGACGTGGACGAGCGGGTCGCGCACATCTACTCGCCGTTGGGGGCGAACCTCCGCGAGGTGCCGTACTGCGTGGCGGGTGACCTGTGCGCGTTGACCAAGCTGGGCTCGGCGGAAACCGGCGACACGGTGTCCGCGCCGGAGAAGCCGCTGCTGATGACGCCGTGGGAGATGCCGGAACCGCTGCTGCCGGTCGCGGTCGTGCCGCGCAGCCGCAGCGACGAGGACAACCTGGCCCGCAACCTGGGCAAGCTGGTCGCGGGCGACCCGACGTTGCGGCTGGAGCGCAACGCCGAGACCCACCAGCTGGTGCTGTGGTGCATGGGCGAGGCGCACGCGGACGTCGTGCTGGCCCGGCTGCGGGCGGGTGGCGCGGAGGTCGACACGGAGCCGGTGCGGGTGGCGTTGCGCGAGACGTTCGCCGGCCAGGCCAAGGGGCACGGGCGGCACGTGAAGCAGTCCGGCGGCCACGGCCAGTACGCGGTGTGCGACATCATCGTCGACCCCCTGCCGCGCGGGTCGGGCTTCGAATTCGTGGACAAGATCGTCGGCGGCGCGATTCCGAACCAGTTCATCCCCAGCGTGGAGAAGGGTGTGCGGGCGCAGCTCGAACGCGGACTGCTGGGCGGGCACCCCGTGGTCGACGTCCGGGTGACGCTGGTCGACGGCAAGGCGCACTCGGTCGACTCGTCGGACGCCGCGTTCCAGACGGCCGGCTCGCTGGCGTTGAAGGACGCTGCGGCGAACGGGCGGACCGCGCTGCTGGAACCGGTGGACGAGGTGACGGTGCGGCTGCCGGACGACCACCTCGGCACCGTGCTCGGCGACCTGTCCAGCCGGCGGGGTCGGGTGCTCGGCACGGAGGCGGAAAGCCCCGGCTACACGGTGATCCGCGCCGAGGTGCCCGCCACGGAACTGCTCAGGTACGCGGTGGAGCTGCGGTCGCTCACTTCGGGCACCGGCACGTACACGCGCCGGTTCAGCCGATACGACCCGCTCCCTCAGGCACTGGCTGCCCAGTCGAAGTAGCGAACGCCCGAAGTGCAGGACGCGGGGACGGATCGGACCGACAACCACCACCAGCCCCGGCCCGATCCGGCCCGGTCCGGTCCGCGAACAGTGGAGGCGGGCCGTGGAATGGGTCGTTAGGGCTGGGTGGTGTCGACGAGCTGGGTGCGCAGCGTGTCGAGGTCGCCCAACACCCACGCGTCGGTCAGCAGCCCGCCCGACGCGGTGAAGAACGCTGCGCCGGGGTAGTTGATGGCGCCGCCGGAACCCCGCACTCCGAGCAGCACGCCGTGGTGGTGGCCGGTGTAGTGCAGGCGTGCCGCCGCCGTCCGACGTTCGACCACCAGCGCCACGACCTCGTTGTGGAAGTCCGGCACCGCTGCCCTGACCTGGTCGCGGTACGCCCGCCAGCCGTCACGCCCGCGGACCGTTGCGCCGAGCGAGCCCCGGAACGTGAAGTCCGGGGCCAGCAGCCCGTCCACCACCGAGTCGTCCCAGCGGTTCCACGCGTCGGCGTAGAACCGCCGGACCAACTCACGCACGTGTTCCGTCGGGCTCACGTGTTCTGCGGGAACCCGAGGTTGACCCCGCCGTGGGACGGGTCGAGCCACCGGCCGGTGACAACCTTGGTCCGGGTGAAGAAGTGCACGCCCTCCGGCCCGTACGCGTGCGAATCGCCGAACAGCGAGTCCTTCCACCCACCGAACGAGTAGTAAGCCACCGGCACCGGGATGGGCACGTTCACGCCCACCATCCCGACCTCGACCTCGTTCTGGAACCGCCGCGCCGCACCGCCGTCGTTGGTGAAGATCGCCGTCCCGTTGCCGTACGGGTTGGCGTTGACCACGTCCAGCGCATCGTCGTACTTCGCCACCCGCAGCACCGACAGCACCGGCCCGAAGATCTCGTCCCGGTAGATCGACATCTCCGCGCCGACGTGGTCGAACAGGGTCGGGCCGAGCCAGAACCCCTCGGCTTCACCGTCGATCGCATGCGATCGACCGTCGACGACCAGCGAGGCGCCTTCGGATTGTCCGTTGTCCACATAAGACAGAACACGATCGCGGTGGGCGCCGGTGACCAGCGGACCCATCTCACAGCCCGGACGCCGTCCGTCACCGACGTGCAGTTTCTGTATCCGATCTACGATCTTCGAGACCAGCTCGTCGCCGACCGGGTCCACCGCGACCACGACCGAGATGGCCATGCACCGCTCCCCCGCCGAGCCGAACCCGGCCGACACCGCCGCGTCCGCCGCCAGGTCCAGGTCCGCGTCGGGCAGCACCACCATGTGGTTCTTCGCACCGCCCAACGCCTGCACGCGCTTCCCGTGCCGCGTACCGGTCTCGTAGACGTACCGCGCGATCGGTGTCGACCCCACGAACGACACCGCCTTCACGTCCGGGTGCTCCAGCAGCCGGTCCACCGCGACCTTGTCCCCGTGCACCACGTTCAGCACACCGTCCGGCAACCCTGCCTCCGCGAACAGCTCCGCGATGAAGTTCGCCGCCGACGGGTCCTTCTCCGACGGCTTGAGCACCACCGCGTTACCGCACGCGATCGCGTTGGGCACGAACCACAGCGGCACCATCGCCGGGAAGTTGAACGGCGAGATCACGCCGACCACCCCCAGCGGCTGCTGGATCGAGTACACGTCGACCCGGGTGGACGCGTTCTCGCTGAACCCACCCTTGAGCAGGTGCGGGATGCCACACGCGAACTCCACGGCCTCCAGCGCGCGCTGCACCTCCCCCGCCGCGTCGGACAGCACCTTGCCGTGCTCGGCGGTGACGATCGCCGTCAGCTCACCCTTGCGGGCGTTCAGCAGCTCCCGGAACGCGAACATCACCGTCGACCGCTGCGCCAGCGAAGCGTTGCGCCACGACGTGAAGGCCTCACGCGCACAAGCCACCGCTTCGTCCACAGTGGACTCGTCGGCGAAGTCGACCCGCGCCACCACCTGCCCGGTCGCCGGGTCGTACACGTCACCGGAGCGCGCGCTCCCGACAGAGCCGTCGACTCCACCGGCGGTGTCCCACGGCTTGCCGCCGATCCAGTGACCGATCCTCTTGGGGGTGATCCGCACGCTGGTCACAGCACGTCCTCCAGGATGCCGAGTGCTTCCTCGACCTCGTCCTCGGTCAACGTCATGGGCGGCGCGAGGCGGATGACGTTGCCGTACAGGCCGCCCTTGCCCACCAGCAGCCCGCGTTCCCGCGTGCCCTCAAGCACCTCGACCGCCTTCGCCGGGTCCGGAGCGCCGTCCGCGCCCACCATCTCGATCCCGACCATCAAACCCTTGCCGCGCACGTCGCCGACCGCAGGCCGGTCCTCCGCGATGGACCGCAGCCCACCGATCAGCCGGTCGCCGAGCTTGGCGGCGTTGGCCTGCAGGTCGTGGTCAAGCAGGTAGTTCAGCGTCGCCAGCGCACCCGTCGTGGCGATCGGGTTGCCGCCGAACGTGGACAGCGAGTTGGCCGTGAGGCAGTCCATCAGGTCGCCGCGCGCGACCACGCCGCCGATCGCCAGCCCGTTGCCCAGGCCCTTCGCGAACGTCATCGCGTCCGGCGTCACGCCGTGCGACTGGATGCCCCAGAAGTGCTCACCGGTGCGGCCCCACCCGGTCTGCACCTCGTCGGAGACGAACAGGATCCCGTACTCGTCCAGCACTTCCTTGAACGCGCGGAACAGCCCGTCGGGCGGCGAGGAGAACCCGCCCACGCCCTGGATCGGCTCGACGATCATGCACGCCACGTCACCGGCGGTGGTGGTCTCGATCACCTCGCGCAGGTCCGCCACGCACGCCTTGACGTAGTCGGCGTCCGACAGGTCCTTGAACGGGCTGCGGAACCGGTAGCCGCCGTGCACCCAGCTGACCTTCACCGGGCTGAGCGAGGACGCCGACCAGCCGCGGTTGCCGGTGATCGCGACGGTGGCGAACGCGCGGCCGTGGTAGGAGTTGCGCAGCGCGAGGACCTGGTCGCTGCGGCGGAACTTGGTCGCCAGCATGAGCGCCGTCTCGTTGGCCTCGGTGCCGGAGTTGGTGAAGAACACCTTGGCGTCCGGGATGCCGGACAGCTCGGCGATCTTCTCGGCCAGCTCGACCTGCGATCTGATCAGGTAGAGCGTGGAGCTGTGCAGCACGCCGGTGTCGAGCTGGGACCGGATCGCGTCGGAGATCTCGGCCACGTCGTAGCCGACCGCGTTGGTCAGGATGCCGGCGAAGAAGTCCAGGTAGGTGCGGCCTTCACGGTCCGTGACCCGGCGTCCGCTCGCGCTCGCCAGCTCGATCGGCCGGTCGTAGTAGAGGGCCATCCAGTCGGGCATCACGGCGCGGTGCCGGGCCAGCAACTCCTCGTGTCCCATCGCGTCCTCCGGTCGTAGGTCCGTGCCCAGGAGTCTGGTCGGCCGGGTTCACGCCCGCCATGGACAACCTGTACCGCTTTCCCGCGATCGGCATTACGTTGTGTCCATGTACCCCACGGTCGCCGAAGCGCTCGCCCTGCCGGTGGTCCGGCGCGGGAAGCCCGCCGTGGTCGCGGGCGCGGCCGGGATGGGCAAGCGGGTGCGGTGGGTGCACGTCGCCGAGGTCGCCGACATCGCGCACCTGCTGCGCGGCGGCGAGCTGGTGCTGACCACCGGGATCGCGCTGCCCGAGGACCCCGAAGGGCTGCGGAAGTACGTCTCGGACCTGGCGTCCGTCGGCGCGTCGGGGCTTGTGGTGGAGCTGGTGCGGCGGTGGAGCGACGAGGTGCCGGGCGCGCTGGTGGCCGCCGCCGAGCAGCACGAGCTGCCGCTGGTCACGCTGGCCGAGGAGACCCGGTTCGTGTCGGTGACCGAGGCCGTGGTGTCGCTGATCGTGGACGCCCAGCTGGCCGAGCTGCGGGCGGCCGAGCAGGTGCACGAGACGTTCACCGCGCTGACCGTGGCCGGTGCCGAACCGGCGGAGGTGCTGCGCGAGGTGGCGCGGACCGCCGGGCTGCCGGTGGTGCTGGAGACGTTGGGGCACGAGGTGCTGGCGTACGACGCGGCCGGCCAGGACCCGACCTCGCTGCTGGCGGACTGGGGCCAGCGGTCACGGGCCGTGGCGGTGTCGGAGCGGACGGCGTACCACGCGGAGGCCGGCTGGCTGGTGACGGTGGTCGGCGCCCGTGGCGCGGACTGGGGCCGGCTGGTGCTGCTCAGCCCGGACGAGCCGGCGCACCGGCACGTCGTGGTGGCCGAACGCGCGGCGTCGGCGCTGGCCGTGCACCGGCTGGTGGCGCGGGACCGGGAGTCGCTGGAGCGGCAGACCCACCGGACGCTGCTCACGCAGTTGCTCGGGCAGCCGCCGCACGACCTGCCGACGCGGGCGGCGGCGCTCGGCGTGCCGCTGGAACGGCGGCAGCTCGTCGGGGTGGCGATCCGGCCCGGCACCGCCACCGCACCCGCGCAGGCGTTGGCCTCGCAGGAGGTGCTGCGCGACCTCGCCGAGGCGACGGCGCTGGCGGCCCGGCGGGTGACGGTGCCCGCGCTCGTCGGCGTCGTGGACGACACGAGCGTGCGGGCGTTGCTGTCGCTGCCGCCGCAGGCCGCGTTGGACGGCGTGCTGCGGAGGCTCGCCCGGGAGGTGCACCAACGGGCTGCGGAGACGCAGCACGCGCTGCCCGTGGTGGTGGCCGTCGGGACGACCGTGACCGCGCTGCCGGACGTGCGGCGGTCGCTGGGCGAGGCGGCGCACGTCGCGGGGGCGGCCCTGCGGTCACCGGGAACGCGGCTGTACCACCGGCTGGACGACGTGCGGCTGCGCGGGCTGCTGCACCTGCTGCGCGAGGACGAGCGGGTGCTGGCGTTCGCGGACCGCGAGTTGGGGACGTTGCTGTCGAGGGACGGCGCGCAGGGCACTCGGCTGGTGGAGCTGCTGCGCTGCTTCTGCGAGCACGGTGGCAAC
Organism: Saccharothrix sp. NRRL B-16314; assembly: GCF_000716595.1. GTDB lineage: Bacteria > Actinomycetota > Actinomycetes > Mycobacteriales > Pseudonocardiaceae > Actinosynnema. The sequence goes on along the minus strand of NZ_JNXC01000022.1, from coordinate 24,381 downwards.
AAGTCCGCCGCCGCTGCCGCCGCCCACCTCTCCCGAACCGCCTACTACCAGCAGTTGAGCCGGATCGAGCAGGTGCTCGGGGTGTCCTTGGAGGACCCGGAGTCGGTGCTGTCGCTGTACGTGGCGTTGCTGGTGCAGGAGATGGGCGGGCGGGACCCTCGACTGCCCCGCCCGCCCACCTCGACCTAGCCGACCTGCGGCGCGTGCACCGGCAGCGCACCCACCTGCGGCGGGACGTCCGGCAGCTGCGGGACCGCGACGGGCGGCTGCGGCAGCGGCACGGCCGGCACCGACGGCAGGGCACGGCCCTGCGGCGCGAGGGCGTCGCCCACCATCGGCAGGCCCACGTGCGGCACACCAGGCACACCCGGCACGGCGGGCACACCAGGCACACCCGGCACACCTGGCACGGCGGGCACACCGGGCGGCGTGAGGGCGGGTGCGGCCAGCTTCGGCGCCTGGACCTGCCCCGCGCCGACGGACAGCGGGCTGGGCAGCTTCAGGGCCTGGCCGCTGAGCAGGTCGGTCGCGAGCTTCGCGGCCTGGCCGACCTCGGGCGCGTGGCCGATGGTGCCGTCCACGATGTCGGTGGGCGCCTCGGCCGCCGACGCGGCGGAGGCGAGCAGCGGAGAAGCGCCGACGGCGAGCAGGGCAGCGGCACGCAGAAGTCCGCGCGTGCGGTTTCCGGACACGGTTTTCCTAACCTGGTTGGGGACCTTGCAAGTGACCCCTATGGCATCGACCGCTTCCGCGCTCTTCCGTAGCCGCTCGATCAGGTGATCTACCGACCACGATCCGTGAAGACCGCGCGGGCCCGTGTCGTGGGGAGACGCGACACGGACCCGCGACGGTTCCTTCCCCCCGCAGCTAGGGGTTCTTGACCCCCAGCGAGTAGTTGCCGGACCCGCTGTACGCGTGCACCCGGAATCGGTAGTAGCCGGCGGTGCCGTTGTAGGTCACCGTCTCGCTCGCGGCCGGGCTGTCGCCCTTCGCCACGACGGCCCACGAGCTGCCGTTCCACTTCTGCAGGTACAGGTCGAAGTCCGCGCTCGTCGGACCGACCAGGCAGCCGACGTGCGCACCGGACGCAGTGGACTGGTAGTAGCTGTTGCCGGGCTCGTAGGTCTGCCCGCCGGAGGCCAGGGAGCCGTTGTAGGTGGCCTCCGGGTCCTCGCAGCCGGTCGGCGGGTCCGGGTTGCCGCCGCCGCTGGTGATCAGGGTGAGGCCGTACGCCTGCAAGATCTCGTTGACCGGCTGGAAGTACGTGGTGCCGCCGCTGCTGCAGTTGCCCGAGCCGCCGGACGTCACGCCCTGCGCCTGGGTGCCCGCGAGCAGGGAGCCGCCCGAGTCGCCGGGCTCCGCGCACACCGTGGTCTGGATCAGGCCGGACACCGTGCCCTGCGGGTACGTCACCGACGAGTTGCGCGCCTGGATCGTGCCGCAGTGCCAGCCGGTGGTGGAGCCGGAGCGGCACACGGTCGAGCCGACCGGCGCGTCCTGCGAGCCCGCGACCGAGACCGTGCCGCCGGAGTAGTTGTTGACCAGGCCGCGCGGGGTGTTGCCCGCCGCCACCTGGACCCACGCGTAGTCGTTGCCGGGGAAGCTCGACCCGCGGAACGTGCCGCTCGGGTTGGACGTCGACGCGCCGGTCGACCCGCAGTGCCCGGCGGTGACGAACCCGCCGTTGACGGAGAAGCCGACGGAGCAGCGCGAGCCGCTGCCGATGTTGTAGGCGTTGCCGCCGATCACGTCGATCAGCGGGCGGGGTTCCTCGGTGGTGACGAGGTACCGGACGGCGGAAGCGGCGACGCCGGAGGACGCGACGAACTCGCGCGCGGCGGCGACCTTGCCAGGCTGGGACTTCACGACCACCGTGTTGGTGGGCAGGTCGACGTACCAGCCGGGGGTGGAACGCGGCGCCTTGGCGACGTTCGCGTCCAACGCGGACTTCACCGCGTCCAGGTCGCTTTCGCTGCGCTGGACCACTTTCGTGCGCACGCCCTCGTCCACTTCGGATGGTTGTGTCACGCCGATGGTGAGCGTGCCGGACGAGTCGATCCAAGCGCCGCCGAACCGGGTGTCCAGCCGCTTGCGCAGGGTGCGCGCGGTCACGGCGGAACGCTCGTCGGCGGCGAGGCGGACACGCGCCTGGTCCGCGTCCAATCCGAGGTCGCGTTGGATCGTGGACAGGATTTCGGCGTTCTGGTCGGCGGGAGCGGCCTGGGCGGCGGCCGGCGACAGGGTGCCGGCCGCGACCAGCGCCGCGGCGAGCGCGAGCGGTCTCAACAGTGCTGACATCAGGGAGTTCTCCTCGAAGGGAGTGCAGGGATTCCCCGAACCTAGGTCCGCCGGCCCGGCCGCGGTAATACCGGTTGGGTCATAAGACCGGGTTATGACGACCCGGGCGGGTTCGGCTACCGCGGCGGTGGGCCGCCGCTCCGCTGAGGGGCGACGGCGGACGTCACCGGCTCTCGCTCAGGCGGCGTGCAGGGCGACGGCGCCGTACTCGGGGTGCGTCGGCAGCCAGGCCGTGTAGCGCGGGTTGCGCTCGGCGGTCTCGCGGTAGGCCTCGGCGGCGTACCGGAGCACCTGCGGGCCGAAGGCGGCGGCCGGGCCTTCCGGGTTCCAGCCGATCAGGTGCCGCCACCGCAGCGGCGCGCTCGCGAGCGGCACCGCCACCAGGCCCGGGGTGCGGCGGAACGTCGGCTGGCACAGCGCCACCGCGTCACCCGACGCGACGAGGTCGATGCAGCTGTTGATGTCGACCTAGTACATCGTGCGCGGGCTGAAGCCGGCGCGGCTGCACGCGGCGACGAAGCAGTCGCCGAAGCACCCGTCGCCCGGCGTGACGGCCCACTGCATGTCCTCCAGCGCGCCCAGCTCCACCTCCTCCAGCAGCGTGAACGGGTGGTCCTCGGGCATCAGCACGAACACCGGGTCGATCGCGATCACGCTCCACGTCAGCCCGTGCTCGGACGGCGGCGGCGCGTCCCCGCACACGCCCACCAGCACGTAGTCGAGCCGGCCCGCGGCGACCATGCCGGCCAGCTCGTCACCCGACCACGACACCTGCGTCGAGACGTGCGAGCCGGGGTGCGCCTCGGTCAGGCGGTGCACCAGGCCGCCGAGCATCGGCCCGTTCACCGCGCCGACCCGGTACCGATCGCCCGGCGCGTCGTCGTCCACCAGGCGCAGCGCGTCCTCCTCCAGCCGGGAGAACGCGGGCAGCAGGACGCGGGCGCGTTCCAGCACCAGCCCGCCCAGCGCGGTCGGCCGGGCGCCCTTGTGGTCCCGGTCGAACAGCTTGCCGCCGAGCAGGGCCTCGATCCGGTGCAGCTGGGCCGTCAGGGCGGGTTGCGCCAGGCCGAGCAGGGCGGACGCCTTCGACAGGCTGCCCGAGTCCGCGATCGCGCAGACGACCCGCAGGTGCCGCAGTTCGAGCTTCATCCGACGGACGTTAGGTCACCGTGAACGGCCAGTCGACCATTGACCGGAGTTCACCAGAGCGGTGCCCTTCCGGCCGCAGATCTACGGGCACCACCAAACACCGAACGTAGTATCTTTAACACTCTACGTGAGCATTCCGGGGAGTACGCGATGACCCAACAGCTGCCTGTGCCGCGCCGCCTTGCCCGCCGTTGGGCCGCACGCCTGGTCGACTGGCTGCTGATCCTTGCGGTCACCTCGCCGGTGTGGCTGCTGACCGTCGGACACATCAAGCGCAACGCCGCGCTCAACACCGCCTCGTTCACGGGCGACGGCGTGACGGGCCTGCTGTCGATGGAGTGGGACGACGTGGGCGACAGCGCTGCGGCGGGACTGTCCGACGTCTGGGGCACGGTCACGTTTTCGGTCGCCGCCACGATCCTGGCCCAAGTGCTCGTCGTCGCGCTGTACGACGTCGTCGCGCACGCGTGGCTGGGGCGGACGGTCGGCAAGGTGATCACCTCGCTGGTCGTCGTCCCGGCCGACGGCTCGCGGCGGATTCGGCTCGGGCAGGCCGCGAAGCGCACGACGTTCACCGTGCTGCTGCCGGCCGTGGGGTGGGTGGCGTCGACCTTCGGGCTGCTCCGGCTCAGCATCCCGTTGCTGTTGCTCGGGTTGGTGTTGCTGCTGCTGTCCGTGGTCGAGTGCCTGTCGCTGCGCGGCCCGACGTGCTGGCACGACCGCCGCAGCGGCACCGTGGTCCAGCCGGTCGACTGGGCGGTGCGGCTGGCCGCGGTGCAGAACTCGAACGCCTGGCTCGCCGCCCAGCAGACGCGGGCCCGGGTGGTGGAGCAGGGCAGGCTGCTCCGCAAGCGCTTCGGCGCCGGTGAGCCGCCGAACCGGTGACCGAGGATGGCCGAACGGTCAACGAGGTCACCGCGGCCGACATCACCGGATCGGTCATCCAGGCGGGGCGGATCGGCGCGGTCCACATCCACCCCGCGCCCTCCGCGCCGCGCGACGGGCGGTGGTTGTCGATCGCGGCGGCGTCGCTGACGAGCGTCACGGCGTCCTCGATCTGGCTTTCCGTCTATCGCGCCACTTGGTTCGACCTCGCTAGCGTCGAGGGCGTGGCGAGTGCATGCGCGGTCGCGGCGGCAGTGGCTCTGGTGCTGCTCGTGGTGCTGCTCGGCAGGCGTGCCGAGGTCCGCGAGCCTGCGGTCGACGTCGACCGCGCACGTGCCCAGCTGGCCGCGACGGTCCGGACGCAGTGGCACGGCGAGTGGGTCGGGCGCGGGATGCTCCGCTCCCCCACGCTGCCGGTGGCGTGGTCGACGGCGGGCCGGGTGGAGCGGTCGGAACTGACCGGGTCCGCGGCGGCGTTCCGGCTGCTGCCCGTACGCCGGCTGGTCGTCGTGGGTCCGGGAGGGTCCGGCAAGACGGTCCTCGCCGTGAAGTTGACCCTGGACATGCTCGACCACCGGCGGCCGGACGAGCCCGTGCCGGTGCCTGTGCTGCTGGCGTTGTGGAACCCGGAACAGCAACTCCTGCGGGACTGGCTGGCCGAACGCCTGGAGGCCGACTACGGAATCACGGCCGGCTCCGAACTGGTAGACGCGGGCGGGGTGCTGCCGGTGCTGGACGGCCTGGACGAGTTGGCCCCGCCGCTGCGCAGGTTGGCGGTGGAGGCCCTGAACGCCCAGCTCGGTCCCGCCGATCCGGTCGTGCTGACCAGCAGGCCGGACCCGGCGCTGGCAGAGTTGGCGGGCGTGGCCACGTTCGAGCTCGCCGGGGTCCGCATCGCGGACGCGTTGGCGCACCTGGGCGAGGGCTGGCGGTCCGCCGTGGCGCACGAACCGGTGGCCGCCGCGCTCACCTCGCCGCTGATGGTGTCGATGGCCCGGGCCGTGTCGCGGCCGGACGAGCTGCTCACGCTGCCCGACGAGGCGGCGGTGCGGGTGTTCCTGCTGGAGTCGTTCATCGCCGAGACCTACGCCGATCGCGCCCGGCCGGCAGGCACCACCCGCACACCCCACCACCGCGGTGACGGACCTCGGCGTTGGCTCGGCTTCCTCGCCCGGCACCTCGAAGGTCGGGCGACGCCCAACTTCGCGTGGTGGAAGTTGCGACGCGCGCTTCCACTCGGGCAGTTGGAGGTAGCCGTGGGGGTCACGGCGGGCCTCGTATGGGGCGCGGCCGCGGCGGTGCTCGGACCGCAGGTGGTCGGCCTGGGCATAGGCCCGGTCGTCGGGCTGCTGTTGGGCGCGGCGTTCTGCGTGGGGTACACGGCGGTCCGCACGGGGACCGGACCGCATCGAGAGGGGTCCGGCAGCGGCGGTTTCCGCAGCCTGCCCATCACGTGGTCCGACGTGGCACGGCGGCTGAAGGGCGGAGGGCTCGCGATCGCCGTGGCGTGGGCGGTGGCGCTCGCTGTCAATGGCGATGGCGGCGCGCTGCCATGCCTGGACGGCGAGCCGTTCGCCGGGGTGGTCGCGGGTATCTCGGCCGCGTTGCTGGCCGGCCTCGTGATCGGGGTCGTCGCCGGTGCGTGGCTGCGCGGCGCGGTGGGTTTCGACCAGCGCGTCGCCACGGTCCGCGCCCGTACCTCGGACGCCACCCTACGGCGCGACCGGATCTCCACGGTCGTCGTCGGCGGGATGTTCGCCGTCGTGGCCGCCGTGATCACCGGCGGTTCGGTCTGGATCGTCACCGGCGACGCCTTGCTGGGCTGGTGGGCGGCGGGTGGCGCGGTCGCGGGCGGCCCGGCGGCGATCACCATGTTCACCGCGTGGGCGGCGTACGTCCCTGCCAGGGTGCTGCTGGCGCTGCGGCGCGACCTGCCGTGGCGGTTGGGCACGTTCCTCGCCGACGCACACCGACTGGAGGTGTTGCGCCAGTTCGGGGCGTTCTACCAGTTCCGCCACTTGGCCCTGCAACAACAGCTCGCGGAGCCCTCGGCCGGCAATGGACAGAGTGTGCCCTGATCATGGCAAGCGTGGACACTTTGCCACTGCCGGGGCACGCGGGCCGACCGGAGGATGCCGGGATGGAAATCGCGGCGAAGCGCCCGCCAGAAGGGTGTTTCACGAGCGTAACAGGGAAGTGACCGATGGCCCTTGACTCCGCAACGCAGGTCACAGCCGACCCCGACGGCCGCGTCGAACTCCGCGATCACTCGGCCATCGCGGACAGCCCCCACTACAACCCGGAACTGGCGCCGGTCCCGCTGGAGCGGCGCACCTGGTCCACCTACAACTTCTTCGCGCTGTGGATGGGCATGGCGCACAACATCCCGAGCTACACGCTCGCCGCGTCCCTGGTGGCGCTGGGCATGGACTGGGTGCAGGCGTTCGTCACCATCACCCTGGGCAACCTCATCGTGCTGGTCCCGATGCTGCTCAACAGCCACGCGGGCACCAAGTACGGCATCCCGTTCCCGGTGTTCGCCCGCGCGTTCTACGGGGTGCGCGGCGCGAACCTGGTGGCGTTGCTGCGGGCGTTCATCGCGTGCGCGTGGTTCGGCATCCAGACGTGGGTGGGTGGCGTCGCGCTGTACGTGATCGTCGGCCGGCTGGCCGGTGACGGGTGGGTGAACGCGCCGGTCGTGCTGGGCCAGGTGTGGACGCTGTGGCTGTGCTTCCTGGGCTTCTGGGTGGTCCAGATGCTGATCATCTGGCGCGGCATGGACGCCATCCGGCGGTTCGAGAACTGGACCGCGCCATTGGTCAGCGTCGGCTTCCTGGTCCTGCTCGGCTACGTCGCGGTGAAGGCGGGCGGGTTCGGCCCGATCCTGTCCGAGCCGTCCAAGCTCGGCTGGGGCGCGGACTTCTGGAAGGTGTTCTTCCCGTCGCTGATGGGCATGATCGCGTTCTGGTCGACGCTGTCGCTGAACATGCCGGACTTCACCCGGTTCGGCGGCAGCCAGCGCAAGCAGGTCGTCGGCCAGATCCTCGGCCTGCCCACGACGATGTCGTTCATCGCCATCGTGGCGATCCTGACCACGTCCGGCGCGATGGCGCTGTACGGCGAGGCGATCTGGGACCCGGCCGCGCTGGCCAGCCGGTTCGACAGCACCGCCGTGGTGCTCGTCGCCCTGGTGGCGCTGGTGCTGGCGACGGTGTCGGCGAACCTCGCGGCGAACGTGGTCAGCCCGTCCTACGACTTCTCCAACGCGTTCCCGAAGCGGATCACGTTCGCGCTCGGCGGCCTCATCACCGGCGTCATCGGCGTGCTGATGCAGCCGTGGCGGCTGATCTCGGACCCGGGCATCTACATCTTCGCCTGGCTCGGCTTCTACGGCGGCCTGCTGGGGTCCGTGGCGGGCGTGTTCGTCGCCGGCTACTGGATCCTCGGCCGGACCCGGCTGGAACTGCCCGACCTGTACCTGTCCGGACGGGGCGCGTACTGGTTCAAGGCCGGCTGGAACTGGCGCGCCGTCGCGGCCACGCTGGTGGGTTCGGTGCTGGCCGTGGGCGGCGCCTACAACGGGCCGTTCCCGGCGGACGGCCTGATCCCGTTCCTCAAACCGCTCTACGACTACAACTGGGTCGTCGGCCTGGTCGGCGGCATGCTCGTCTACCTGGTCCTGACGCCACGGAGGGAGAACGCGTGAGCAAGATCATCCGCGCAGGTCTCGTGCAGCAGAAGTGGACCGGCGACAAGGAGTCGATGATCGCGAACGCGGTCGAGGCGGTCCGCACCGCCGCGTCGCAGGGCGCGCAGGTCGTGTGCCTCCAGGAGTTGTTCTACGGGCCGTACTTCTGCCAGGTGCAGGACGCGGACTTCTACTCCTACACCGAGGGCATCCCCGACGGTCCGACCACCGAGCTGATGTGCGAGCTGGCCGAGCAGCACGGCGTGGTGCTCGTGGTGCCGATGTACGAGGAGGAGCAGCCGGGGATCTACTACAACACCGCCGCGGTGATCGACGCGGACGGCACGTACCTCGGCAAGCACCGCAAGAACCACATTCCCCAGGTGAAGGGGTTCTGGGAGAAGTTCTACTTCAAGCCCGGCAACCTCGGCTACCCGGTGTTCGACACCGCCGTGGGCAAGGTGGGCGTCTACATCTGCTACGAGCGGCACTTCCCGGAGGGCTGGCGGGCGCTCGGGCTGAACGGCGCGCAGATCGTGTTCAACCCGTCCGCGACCAGCCGCGGCCTGTCGGAGTACCTGTGGCGGCTGGAGCAGCCCGCGGCGGCCGTGGCGAACGAGTACTACGTCGGCACGATCAACCGCGTGGGCGTGGAACCGCTGGGTGACAACGACTTCTACGGCCAGTCCTACTTCGCCGACCCGCGCGGTCAGCTGGTGGGCGAGGCCGCCTCCGACACGGAGGAGGAGATCGTGGTCCGGGACCTCGACATGGACCTGCTGGCCGAGGTCCGCAACCTGTGGGCGTTCTACCGCGACCGCCGGCCCGACACGTACGAGGGGCTGGTGCGGCCGTGAGCACCCTGATCAAGGGCGGCACGGTGGTGAACGCCACCGGCGCCGTCGCCGCCGACGTGCTGGTGGACGGCGAGAAGATCGTCGCGCTGCTGGCGCCCGGTTTCCCGCTGCAGGCCGACGAGACGATCGACGCCACCGGCAAGTACGTCATCCCCGGCGGCATCGACGGGCACACCCACATGGAGATGCCGTTCGGCGGCACGTTCTCCGCGGACACCTTCGAGACCGGCACGATCGCGGCGGCGTGGGGCGGCACGACCACGATCATCGACTTCGCCGTGCAGGTGAAGGGCACCTCGCTGCTGTCCACGTTGGACAAGTGGCACGGCAAGGCGGATGGCAACTGCGCCATCGACTACGGGTTCCACATGATCGTCTCCGACGTCAACGACACGTCGTTGAAGGAGATGGAGTCCTGCGTCGACGCGGGCGTGAACACGTTCAAGATGTTCATGGCCTACCCCGGCGTCTTCTACGCCACGGACGGCGAGATCCTGCGCGCGATGCAGAAGGCGCGGGAGACCGGCGCCACGGTCATGATGCACGCGGAGAACGGCATCGCGATCGACCAGCTGGTCGCGCAGGCGCTGGCACAGGGCCGCACGGACCCGGTCGAGCACGGCCTGACCAGGCCCGCCGAGCTGGAGGGCGAGGCCACGTCCCGCGCCATCACGCTGGCGAAGGTCACCGGGTCGCCGCTGTACATCGTGCACCTGTCCGCCGCGCAGGCGTTGGACGCGGTCACGAAAGCCCGTGACACCGGGCAGAACGTGTTCGCCGAGACCTGCCCGCAGTACCTGTACCTGTCGCTGGAGGACCTGGCGAAACCGGGCTTCGAGGGCTCGAAGTACGTCGCCTCTCCCCCGCTGCGCCCCAAGGAGCACCAGTCGGAGCTGTGGCGCGGCCTGCGCACCAACGACCTGTCGGTGGTGTCGACCGACCACTGCCCGTTCTGCTTCAAGGACCAGAAGGAGCTGGGGCGCGGTGACTTCTCGAAGATCCCCAACGGGATGCCGGGCGTAGAACACCGGATGGACCTGCTGCACCAGGGCGTGGTGAAGGGCGAGATCAGCCTGGAGCGGTGGGTCGAGATCTGCTCCACCACGCCCGCGCGGATGTTCGGCCTGCACCCGCGCAAGGGTGTCGTCGCGCCCGGCGCGGACGCGGACGTCGTGGTGTACGACCCGTCGGCGACGCAGGTCATCTCGGCGGCCACCCACCACATGAACGTGGACTACTCGGCGTACGAGGGCATGGAGATCACCGGCAAGGTCGACACGGTGCTCTCGCGCGGCCGGGTGGTCGTGGACTCCGGCGGTTTCCACGGCGCGGCCGGACACGGGAAGTTCCTGTCCCGCGAGCTGAACCAGTACCTGGTGTAGGAGGCGGAAGTGGACTTCGGTGTGGTGCTCCAGACGGACCCGCCCGCGCGGGACGTCGTGGCCACGATGAAAGCCGCGGAGGACAACGGTTTCCGGTACGGCTGGACGTTCGACTCGGTGGTGCTGTGGCAGGAGCCGTTCGTCATCTACTCGCAGGTGCTCGCGGCCACCCGTGAGCTGGTGGTCGGGCCGATGGTGACCAACCCGAGCACGCGGGACTGGTCGGTGACGGCCTCGCTGTTCGCGACGTTGAACGACATGTTCGGCAACCGCACGGTGTGCGGGATCGGGCGTGGCGACTCGGCGCGGCGGGTGATCGGGCAGAAACCGGCGTCCCTGGCGACCCTGGGCCAGGCCATGGCGGTGATCAAGGGGTTGGCCGAGGGTCGGGAGGTCGAGCACCACGGCACGCCGGTGCGCATCCCCTGGGTGCGTGACGGCAAGCTGGAGATGTGGATGGCCGCTTACGGGCCGAAGGCGTTGAAGCTGGTCGGAGAGCAGGCGGACGGGTTCATCCTGCAGACCGCCGACCCGGACATCGCGCGGTGGACGATCGGGTCGGTGCGCGAGGCGGCGGTAGCCGCGGGGCGCGACCCGGCGGCGATCACGATGTGCGTGGCCGCGCCCGCGTACGTGGGCACGGACCTGTCGCACCAGCGCGACCAGCTGCGCTGGTTCGGCGGGATGGTCGGCAACCACGTGGCCGACCTGGTTGCGCGGTACGGCGACTCGGGTGTCGTGCCGGCGGCGTTGACGGAGTACATCAAGGGCCGCGAGGGCTACGACTACGCCCACCACGGCAAGGCGGGCAACCGGTCGACGGACTTCGTGCCGGACGCGATCGTGGACCGGTTCTGCCTGCTCGGCCCGGCTTCCGCGCACGTGGACCGGTTGCGGGAACTGAAGGAACTGGGCGTGGACCAGTTCGCGCTGTACCTGATGCACGACGACAAGGACAAGACGCTCGCGGCCTACGGCAACGAGGTGATCGGCCGGGTGTGATCGCGCCCGATGTGATTCCGCCCGATGTGATCGCGGCGGTGTGATCGCGCCGGTGTGATCGCGGCGGTGTGATCGCGGCGGTGTGATCGCGGCGGTGTGATCGCGCCGGTGTGATCGCAGCCCTGGGCGTGCGGGTGACCCTGCCCCGGTCACCCGCACGCCCGCACGTCCGCGCACGGCCGATTTGCCTCGATCGGGGGCGGTGCGCTGGGATGGTGCCCGCTTTCCGGAAGATCACAGAGCCGGAAGATCACTGAAGAGGGGGCTCTTCCATGCGCTTGGCACTGGGTGTCGCGGTTCTCGGGCTGTCCGCCGGGCTGTTGACCGGCTGCGGCGGTGGCGATGGCGGGGGCGAGCAGAACGCGTCCCCGGCGACGACCACGACCACGTCGGCGACGCCGGAAACGACGACGGAGAAGCCGCAGGCGAAGGGCCTGGACGGGACGTGGAAGCCGATCAACGACAGCCCGATCGCCGCGCTCACCATCACCGGCGCGACCGCGAAGACGACCGGCGGGCTCGCGTGCCCCGGCGCCGTTGCCGACGCCGACGCGGCCGAGCCGGTCCTCACCCTCACCTGCACCACGCCGAACGAGGACCGCAAGCGCGGGACCTTGGCGCTCAAGCCGGACGGCTCGTCGCTCGTCGTCACCTGGGACGGGCCCGCCTGGGGCGGCGTGATCGACAGCTTCAAGCGCGCCGACTGATTTCTCCCGGCACGACCCGGCGCGGTGGAGGGCCGGAATTGTCGGACCCCGTTGCTAGCTTCGCCCCATGATCCTCCCTACCGCTGCCGAAGAGGCCCGTTTCTGGGCGATGCTGGAAGACGCGTGGGCCACGCTCGGCCCCGAGCCGAACGAGCTGCGCCACGCGTTGGCCAAGCGCGACGTGTCCGTTGACGCCTTCGAGGAAGCCGCCGAACTCGAAGAACACCTCGACTTGGTGCTGGCGGCGTTGGGCGAGGCCTGCGCCGGGCTGTCCGCCGAGGAGCTGACCGCGCTGGACCGGGTGGTCGAGCGGAAGCTGCACGAGATCGACCGGGCCGACGTGCACGAGGTCACCGAGGGCTCGGACGACGGGTTCCTGTACGCGCGCGGCTTCATCGTCGCCATGGGGCAGGAGTTCTACGAGGCGGTGTCCCGCGATCCCCGGGTGGCCATCGGTGACGCCGAGGGTGAGGCGATGTGCTACTTCTTCTCGGGGGTGCACGCCGACCTGTTCGGGGATCACCCGGAGACGGGGTCGGGGATCTCCCGGGAATCGGCCACGAACCGGGCGGGGTGGTCGGGCTAGCGGGTACTTTCGGTGGTGTGATCGACTTCGAGAAGCAGTCCGTCTTCAAGCTGGCCCCGTGCCGTCCCGAGGACATCGCGTCCCAGGTGTCGCCGATCCTGATCCAGGGCGAGCACATCGTGTCGAGCTTCAAGACGGTGCGTGATTTCGTGGTGTTCACCAACAAGCGGGTGATCGCGGTGAACGTCCAGGGCATGACCGGCCGCAAGAAGGACTTCACGTCGCTGCCGTACAGCCGGGTGCAGGCGTTCTCCATCGAGACGGCGGGGACGTTCGACATGGACGCCGAACTCGACCTGTGGTTCAGCGGCCTGGGTCAGGTGCGACTGGAGTTCAAGGGCCACGCCGACGTGCGGCTGCTGGGGCAGATGATCGCGACGTTCATCCTGTAGCCGCCGGCGGGAGTCAGCGCTCGCCGGGGCCAGCACTCGGCTGGGCCAGCGCTAGACAGGGCCAGCACTCGGCTGGATCAGCACTCGGCGGGCCAGTGCTCGCCGGGTCAGCACTCGGCGGGCCAGCACTCGGCGGGCCAGCACTCGGCGGGCCAGCACTCGGCGGGTCAGTGCTCGACAGAGTCAGCACTCGGCGGGGCCAGCGCTCGGCTGGATCAGCCCTCGGCGGGCCAGTGCTCGCCGGGGTCAGTTCTCGGCGGAGCCGTTGTTGCCGCTGGTGAGTTCCGATGGATCGGGTTCCGCACGCGCCGCGACGTTCTTGATCATGGCCATGATGTCCCGCGTCTGAGCCATCGGCATCGACTGGAGCATGCCCATCACGTCCGAGCCGCCGATGTACTGCGGGACGTTGACCTTCACCCACTGCGCGAGGACGCGCTCCACGGTCACGTGCTCGGGGCCGAGCAGCTCGACGAGCATCTTCAGCTCGACGAAATCCAGCCTGCGACGTTCTTCTTCCACCTTGACCTGCTGCAACGCGGTCTCGTTGCGGACCTCCTCGCTGGCCTTGCGCGCCCGCAACTCGGCCAGCTTCGCCTCTTCGAGCTTGACGCTCTCCTGCTGCACGGCGATCTGCCGCCGCATGTCGTTGATCTCCGGCTCGTCGCACTCGAAGTTCTCCAGCGTCGTGGTGATGGCGTCGACGCCCGTGCGGTCCAGCGCCTGGCGCACCTCACCCGCGAGTTCGTTGCACACCTCGTTGTACCGGGTGATGAACTCCTGGATGCGGTAGCGCGAGGAGATCCGGCGGAAGTAGGCGTCCACGGTGGCCGCCAGTTCCTTCTTCACGAACTCCTGCACCGAACTGCGCCCACCCGCCTCGCCCTGCCCGCCGAGACCGAAGTTGCGCACGATGCCCGGCGCCGCCGTGGCCGGGATGCGCACGGTCTGCTTCATGTCCAGCCGGACGGTGTACCCCTGCACGTCCAGGACGACCTGGCCCAGGGAGATGTCCAGGTTGCTGGTGGTCTTCTTGTCCTTGGTCCACTCCAGGATCAGGACCCGCGTCGGCACTTCCACCACGTGCGCGAACCACGGGTTGAGCGTGTAGCGGCCACCCTCGTCCAGCGTCTCCCGCTGGACACCGCGCCATCCCCCACCGGCCAGGAACACCCACGGCAGCTGGAAGCTCCGGTGGCCGTCGACCGGTGGGCCGACGTCGACCAGGTGCGGCTTGGCCCCGAAGTGGGTGACCACCACCCCGGTCTCACCGATCTCGATCTCGATCTCGGCGAGGGCCTGTGCCGTCAGGCCCTCGCGCGCCATCGCCTCCGGCGTGTGCACCGTGATCACCTCGAACAGCACCGGGTTGATGTCGTAGAACCCGCTGGGCAACACCTCGAGCTGACGGCCCTGCTGACCGCGGTCGCGCAGGAAGCGCTCGCCGTCCTGGAAGTGGTCGCACTCGACGTGCTGGGCGATCGAGCTGTCCGGCGGACGTGCCACACCCGCCTTGGCCACGACGACGCCGATCGTCCCGCTCGGCACGTACGTCTGCGGGACGAGTTCCACCCGGTACAGCCACGGGACCAGCCACGTGCGCGTGTTCCCGTGCAGCAGCCGCGCCTGGGGACCGGCCGCGTCGAGGAAGCTCACCCGCGGGTCGTCCTCCGGGCGCCTCGGCCGGGTGTCGAACACCTTGGTCACCACGCCGACCTGCCCGCTGGGCACGGTCCGCACCCCGGCGACGCCGAACCAGCCGCCGGCGGCGACCACCACGATCAGGATGATGAATTCCATCTCACCGCTCCCACTGCTGCAGCCGGACGTGCACGGCCATGACCGTCGGCGACCACTCGTCGTGCCAGGTCGGATAAACTTCCCGCTCGGGATTGCGCAACGTCGGGTAGAACGATTCGCCCGCGTTCGCCCGCTTGATGAATTCCCGGTACAGCGGAATAGTCTCGGCTTTCTCGGCGCGCCACCCCAGTGCGACCGACAATTCCCGGAACTCGCGCGGCCCGGTCAGCGTCACCCCGTGGAGGCGTGCGCGCTGGGCGCGGAAACCCCACCCGCCGCCGGAGAACTCCGACCACGCTTGATCGAGTTCGGTCAGCAGCGCGCCGGCCAGCAGTGGCCCGTCCGACGCGCGCAGCCACCCCTTGCCGTCGCGCCCCGCCGCCACGAGCAACGTCCGCGTGGTCCGGACGTCCGCGACGTCGACCTCACCCCGCGCAAGCGCCTCCCGCACCTCGCGCACCGCTTGGCGCACCTCGGGACCGAGGTCGACCGACGGCGGCTCGACCGGCTCGACCACCTCCACCGCACCGGTCACCGTCTCCTTGACCGCCGTCGAGCGCTGCGCGCGGGGCTTGGGCGGTCGCCGTTCGGTCCGCAGCGCGGGCAGCACGAAGGGGAAGCCGGGCAAGGCCGACCACGCCGCACCGGGGTTCTTGCGCTGCTCGTCCGGCTGCTCGGCCTGCGGCGCGGGCGACTCGCCGGGCACGAACACGTAGGCCGCCTCGTGGAAGTCCTTCGCCGGCAGGTCCACCCGCACCGGCCGGAACTGCCGCGGTCGCAGCCCGCCGAGTTCGGGGAGCACGGCCTTGCGGTAGAGGGACTCCGAGATGATCTGCGCGAGGTTGGCCTTCGGAGCCGCCACCAGCGCGGACCGGAGCGGCTCGGAATCGAGCAGGCGCTGCAGCACGGTCAGGGCCGGTCCGGCGTAACCCAGCGGACCGGGTCGGGTCACCACGTCGATGTGCATCGCCACCCTCAGCCGGATGCGCGCCCCCGCGTCGTGGTCGTCGTTGTGGTCGGTGAGCCTGAGGTCGAGTTCGGTGATGAACCGCCGCACCACCGCTAGAAGGTCCACGTCAGCGGGCAGCACCGCGACCTCGCCGTCCCCGGCGGGGTGCCGCGTCCACAGCTCGCGGTTGAGCCCCACGCTCCGCGCGGCCTCGTCGAGCATCCGGTCGAGTCCGTTCTGGAGCACGACCTGCTGCCGGGTCACCCTGGCGGAGAAGCTCTGGATGTCGACGCCGACGACGAATCGCTCAACAAGTGACACAGAGCCTCCCGACGGCGAGCCGAATTCCGCTGGCCCAGTCGGACTGATTCGTCCCCGTAGTAGCGGTATTCCCCCACCCAGCGTGCCACACACAATAGTCGGATCCGCCGGCAAAGATCCGCAGAAGTGCGGTCGCCCGCTATTTTCGGGAAATCAGGGCAGGACCGCAGGGAAATCAGCGCACGGAACGGGTGGTGCCGTCCCAGTCGGCCAGCGCGCCGGGCAGCACCTCGGCCAGCTGCACCGGGTACACGGTCGCGTCGGTGGACTCCAGCTCCGCCACCGACCACCACCGGTGCCGGCGGATGGTCTGCCGCTCGATGTCGTTGAACCGCGAGGTGTCCACCTCGACCGCGTCCACCCGCGCGACGAAGAACCACTCGGCCGCCGCGTAGCTCAAGCCGTCGAACGCGAACACGGCGTGCCGCTTCCACAGCGGACCGACCAGGTCCTCCCGGACCAGCCGCACCCCGGTCTCCTCGAACAGCTCCCGCACCGCCGCCGTCCGGATGTCCTCCCCCGGCTCGACCCCGCCGCCGACGGTGAACCAGAACAGCTCGTCCGGCCGGGTCGGGTCGAAGCCCTCGAACATCAGCACCCGGTCCTCGGCGTCCAGCAGCACGACCCGCGCCGACACGCGCTGGGTCAACGGGGACACCTCGGAGTCCACGCCCGGCTCGGCGATCTCGAAGTACGACGGCGTTGGCGCGGTGCCCGCGAGCCGCAACCACCGCACGGACCGCCGCCGCCGCAACGACAACGTGTCCCGCACCGCGTCGTTGTGCACGCGCCGGGCCAGCACCACCCGCTGCTCGGCGTCGGACAGCTCGGCCGCCAGTTCGGGCTTGAGCACCGACCGGTCCAGCCCCTCCAGCAACGCCGACAGCCGGTTCTCCGCCGCCTCGCGATCGGCCCGCGGCGACCGTTCCGCCCGGTCCGCCGCCGCGCGCAGGTCCGACTTGCCGCACACCGCCGCCACCGCGCGCGTGACCACCGCGCGCCGCGCCAGGGCCGCGTCGAGAGCCGCCCACGCCGCGTCCGTGCGCACGTGCAGCCGGTCCAGCCGGTTCGCCGTGCCGAGCGTCCACGGGCCGATCAGCACCGCCAACCCCAACAACACCAGGAACGTCATCGCGACGCCGGAACTGGTCACGCCTCGCCCACCCGTCGCGGATCGGCCGCCATGGCGCTCTCGTAGACCCGCACCACCTGCGCGGCCACCACCGACCAGTCGAACATCATCACCCGCTGCCGCGCGGCGGCCACGTAGTCCGCCCGCCGGACCGGGTCGGTCAGCAGGTCGCGCAACGCCGCCGCCAACGCCGCCGAGTCGCCCACGGGGGTCAGCACCCCGGTCTTGCCGTCGTCCAGCACCCGCCGGAACGCGTCCAGGTCGCTCGACAGCACCGCCGCGCCCGCCGACATCGCCTCCGTCAGGATGATCCCGAAGCTCTCGCCACCGGTGTTGGGCGCGCAGTAGACGTCGACGCTGCGCAGCGCGCGCGCTTTCGTCTCGTCGTCCACCATGCCGAGGAACACCATCCGCGACGCCAGCTCCGGACCCGCCTGCTTGCGCAACTCGGCTTCGTCACCGCGTCCGACGATCAGCAGCCGCACGTCCGGCTCGTCCAGCGCGCGGAACGCGTCGAGCAGGACCGGCATGCCCTTGCGCGGCTCGGTGAACCGGCCGACGAAGCCGACCGTGCCGCCGGGGCGCGGGTAGCCGTCCAACGGCTTCGCGTCGGCGAAGAACCCGACGTCCACCCCGTTCGGGATCTCCACCGCGTCGCCGCCGAGGTGTTCCACCTGCACCCGCCGGGCGAGCGCGGACACCGCGATCCGGGCGGTGATCTTCTCCAGGAACGGCTGGAGCACCACCTGGAACGCGGACAGCATCTTCGAGCGCGGCGTGGACGTGTGGAAGGTGGCGACGATCGGCCCGTCCGCGACCATCAGCGCCAGCATCGACAGCGACGGCGCGGTCGGCTCGTGCAGGTGCAGCACGTCGAAGTCGTGCTCGGCGATCCACCGCCGGACCCGGGTGAACGACACCGGCCCGAACGACAGCCGCGCCACCGACCCGTTGTACGGGATGCCGACCGAGCGGCCGGCGGACGTGACGAACTCCGGCACCGGCGTGTCGTCGTCCGCGGGCGCCAGCACCTCCACCTCGTGCCCGAGGCCCCGCAGCGCGCGCGCCAGGTCGACCACGTGGGCCTGCACGCCTCCGGGCACCTCGAAGGAGTACGGGCAGACGATGCCGACCTTCACGCCGATTCACCCCGGCGGGCCAGCACCCGGCGCAGCGCCTTCTGCCTGCTCTCCGGCAGGTCCGCCAGCCACAGCTGCTGCATCATGTGCCAGTCGGTGGGGTGCGCGGCGATGTCGGCCGCGAACACGTCCGCCAGCTGCTGGGTCGCGGCCGGCACGCCCGCCGTGCCCGGGACCCGGACCGGCGGGTGCAGCCGGATGACCCAGCCGTCCTCGGTGAACCACAGGCCCGCCGGGATCAGCGCCGCGCCCGTCGTCGCGGCCAGGTGCGCCGGACCGGCGGGCATCAGCGTGCGCTCGCCGAAGAACGTCACCGGCACGCCGCCGGCGGTGAGGTCGCGGTCGGCCAGCAGGCAGACGACCTTGTTGGCGCGCAGCCGTTCGGTGAGCACGACCGCCGGGTTGCGGTCGCCGCCGGTCAGCGGGACCACCTCGAAGCCGAGGCTCTCGCGGAACGCGATGAACCGCCGGTACAGCGATTCGGGCTTGAGCCGCTCGGCGACGGTGGTGAACGTGCCGCAGTGCCCGACCAGCCAGACGCCCGCCATGTCCCAGTTGCCGCAGTGCGGGAGCGCGATCACCGCGCCCCGGCCCTCGGCCAGCGCCGCGTCCAGGTTCTCCACGCCGGTCATCGTCCGGTCGCACTCGGCGTAGGCGGCCTCGAGGTCGAGCGACGGCAGCCGGAACGCCTCGCGCCAGTACCGCGCGTACGAGCGCAGCGCGAGCCGGACCAGCTCGTCCAGCTCCGCCTCACCGGCCCGCGGCACGACCCGGCGCAGGTTCGCCCGCAGCTGCCGGACACCGCCGCCGCCCCGTTTCGCGGCCCGGTCGGCGGCCAGGTCGAACAGGCCGCGCGCCCAGCTCTCCGGCAGCAGCCGCGCCAGGCGCCACCCGGCCGCGTAGCCGAGGTCGGCCAAGCCACCCTTGATGTCCCGCGCTTTCACTTCCCGAGCTCCTTCGCGGCGCGGCTCACGGCCAGGATGCGCTGGACCACGGTGATCGTCACCAACGCCGCCAGCAGGTACAGCGCGATCGGCAGCACGTAGGGCACGCTGAGGCCGTGCAGGCCGATGCCGACCAGCGCGACGATGAACCGCTCGGCCCGTTCGGCGATCCCGCCGTCGGCGGACAGGCCGGACGCCTCGGCACGTGCCTTCACGTACGAGGTGACCTGGGCGCCGACCAGCGACACCAGGGTCGCCGCGGCCAGGCCGTGCTCGTCGACGCCGAACGTCCACCAGGCGATGGCGGCGAACAGCGCGCCGTCCGCGATCCGGTCGCAGCTCGCGTCCAGGACGGCGCCGAACCTCGTGCCGCCGCCCTGGGCGCGCGCCATGGCGCCGTCGATCAGGTCCAGCAGCACGAACACCGTGACGAGCACGGCGCCGACGAACAGCTCACCGCGCGGGATGAACCACAGCGACGCGGCGACGGAGCCGACGGTGCCCAGCACCGTGACGGCGTTCGGGGTGAGGCCGCGGCGCAGCAGCCACGCCCCGATCGGATCGGTGACGCGGGAGACGGACGCGCGGGCGAAGATGTTCAGCATGGGGTGGCGAGGCACCTACCGACGGGGACGAAGTGGTCCCCGGCAGCCTAACCGCCCAGCTCAGCCGAGCTTGCGGTGGTCCCTGGAGACCTGCGCGAGCAGGTCGTCCAACGCGTCGCCGCGCACCGCCAGCCGTTCGAGCCTGCCGAACAGCGCCAGGTACTCGCGCACGTCGTGCGGGTCGGTGATGGTCGCGTTGCCGGTCAGCACGCTCAACGTCACCACCCGCTCGTCGTACACCTGGAAACCGTGCAGCGCCACCAGGTTCGCGTCCGCCGTCCACGGCACCACGCCGAGCTGCACATTGGGTCTTCGGCTGAGGCCGAGCAGGTGGTCTATCTGCTCGCACATCAGGTCGGCCGAGCCCATCCGCCAGCGCAAGGCGCTCTCCGCGAGCAGGAACACGAACCGCTTGCCCAGGTCGTCCATGCGGGCCCGACGGGTGCGCAGGGTGGCGATCGCGGTGTCCTGCTCGTGGGAGGGCGTGGCGTTGAGCACGACCCTGAGGTAGTTCTCGCTCTGCAGCAGCGCGGGCACACCCGCGTTCTGGAAGAAGCGGCTGGTGGTGGCGCGGGCCTCGATACGTGCCACGGTCTGCTGGTGCCGGTGGGCCCCGCGGTGCAGCACCACTCGGCGGGTCTCCGCCTCGGCGTGCAGCTGGCGGGCCAACTCGACCAGCTCGACCCTGGTCTCCCTGGTCGCGGACAGTTCCGCGACAAGTCGCTCCACGTCGGTCACGGACGGGAGGAGCATGCCGTTCTCGATCTTCGACAGCTTGGACTGGCTCATCCCGGTAGCGCGCGCCGTGGCCGTTCCGGTCATCTTGGCCTCGGTGCGCAGCCTTCGTAACTCGCGCGAGAGCCGTTCTCGGGCCAGCCGCGAACGCTCTGGTGCGGTCATGCAACGCACCGTATCGACGCTCACCCTTCTTGACGATCGGCCAGGAAGGTGTCTAAAGGTCGGATCATGGTCGCACTGTGGTGATCTAACCCACGCCAACCCCGTGTATCCGCGCGAGTCGTACCTCCAGAACCCGAGAGTCCTACGTTCACGACGCGTGAGTCCTACGTTCGGAACGCGAGAGTCCTGGACGTAGGACTCACGGGAGGTCAAGGGGTTGGCCAGGCGTCGGCGAGGAGCTGGCGGGTCTCGCCGAGGAGCTGGGGCAGCACCTTCGTGTGGCCGATCACGGGCATGAAGTTCGCGTCGCCGCCCCAGCGCGGGACGACGTGCTGGTGCAGGTGGGCGGCGATGCCGGCACCCGCCACGACGCCCTGGTTCATGCCGATGTTGAACCCGTGCGGGCTGGCCACGGCACGGATCACCCGCATCGCCGTCTGGGTGAACGCGGCGAACTCGGCCGTCTCGGCCGGCGTCAGGCCCGTGTAGTCAGGCACGTGCCGGTACGGCAGCACCATCAGGTGACCCGGGTTGTACGGGTACAGGTTGAGCACCGCGAACACCAGCTCGCCGCGCGCCAGGATCAGCCCCTCGGCGTCGCTCAGCCCGATCACCCGGCAGAACGGGCACCCCTCCGGCTCGTCTCCGACCGCCTTGCCCTCACCCCGCACGTACGAGAGGCGGTGCGGGGTCCACAGCCGCTGCAACGCGTCGTGGACCCCGACCCCGTCCTGCTCCTCGTACTGGTCCGTCACTGGACGAGTTCCGCCGTCGGCGAGGAGTTCTCCCGTCGCGCCACCCAGTCCACGACCGTCTCGACGGCCCGCTCCACCGGCACGCCGTTGATCTGCGTGCCGTCGCGGAACCGGAACGACACCGCGCCCTGCTCCACGTCCTTGCCGCCGGCCAGCAGCATGAACGGCACCTTCTGCGTGGTGTGGTTTCGGATCTTCTTCTGCATCCGGTCGTCGGAGGCGTCCACCTCGACCCGGATGCCCTTCGCCTTGAGCTGCTTGGCGACCGCCAGCAGGTGGTCGACGTGCTCGTCCGCGATCGGGATGCCGACCACCTGGACGGGCGCCAGCCACGCCGGGAACGCACCCGCGTAGTGCTCGGTCAGCACGCCGAAGAACCGCTCGATCGAGCCGAACAACGCCCGGTGGATCATGACGGGGCGCTGCCGGGTGCCGTCCGGGCCGGTGTACTCCAGCTCGAACCGCTCGGGCAGCGTGAAGTCGAGCTGGATGGTCGACATCTGCCAGGTGCGGCCCAGCGCGTCCTTCGCCTGCACGGAGATCTTCGGCCCGTAGAACGCCGCGCCACCCGGGTCCGGCACCAGTTCGAGGCCGGAGTCCTCGGCCGCCTCGCGCAGCGCCTCGGTCGCCTTCTCCCACACCTCGTCGGAGCCGACGTACTTCTCGTCGTTGCGGGTGGACAGCTCCAGGTAGAAGTCGTCCAGGCCGTAGTCGCGCAGCAGCCCGAGCACGAAGGACAGCAGCGACTTCAGCTCGTCCTGGACCTGGTCGGGCGTGCAGAAGATGTGCGCGTCGTCCTGCGTCATGCCGCGCACGCGGGTCAGGCCGTGGATCACGCCGGACTTCTCGTACCGGTAGACCGAGCCGAACTCGAACATCCGCAGCGGCAGCTCGCGGTACGACCGCCCGCGCGACTTGAAGATCAGGTCGTGGAACGGGCAGTTCATCGGCTTCAGGTAGTAGTCCTGGCCGGGCTTGCGCAACTTGCCGTCGTCGTCGTACTCGGCGTCGAGGTGCATCGCCGGGTACATGCCGTCCTTGTACCAGTCGAGGTGACCGGACGTCTCGAACAGGTTGCCCTTGGTGATGTGCGGCGAGTAGACGAACTCGTAGTCCTCCTCGGCGTGGCGGGCGCGCGAGTAGTCCTCCATCGCCTTGCGGATGATGCCGCCCTTGGGGTGGAACACCGCCAAGCCGGAGCCGATCTCGTCCGGGAAGCTGAACAGGTCCAGCTCGACGCCGAGCTTGCGGTGGTCGCGCCGCTCGGCCTCGGCCAGCAGCTCCATGTGCGCGTCCAGCGCCTCCTGCGACTCCCACGCGGTGCCGTAGATGCGCTGCAACTGCGGGTTCTTCTCGTTGCCGCGCCAGTACGCGGCGGCAACGCGGGTCAGCTTGAACGCCGGGATGTGCTTGGTCGTCGGCACGTGCGGGCCGCGGCACAGGTCGCCCCAGACGCGGTCGCCGGAGCGCGGGTCGAGGTTGTCGTAGATCGTCAGCTCGCCGCCGCCGACCTCCATCACCTCGGCCGTGTCCACGTCGCTTTTGATGTCCACCAGTTCGAGCTTGAACGGCTCGGCGGCCAGCTCGGACTTGGCCGCGTCGACCGACTCGACCACCCGGCGGTTGAACCGCTGCGCGCCCTTGATGATCGACTTCATGCGCTTCTCCAGCGCCTGGAGGTCTTCGGGCGTGAACGGCTTGTCGACCTTGAAGTCGTAGTAGAAGCCGTCCTTGACCGGCGGGCCGATGCCCAGCTTCGCGTCGGGGAACTGCTGCTGCACGGCCTGCGCGAGGACGTGTGCGGTCGAGTGGCGGATGACGCTGCGGCCGTCGGCGGTGTCGGCGGCGACGGCCTCCACCTCGACGTCGACCTGCGGCGTCCACGAGAGGTCGCGGAGGTGGCCCTCGGGGTCGCGCACGACCACGACGGCGTCCGGGCCCTTGCCCGGCAGCCCCGCTTCACGCACCGCCGTCCCCGCGGTAGTCCCCGCCGTCACCACCACGCGCGGTGGGGTTGGAGCGGCTGCGGGGCGCGGCTGGGACACGGTGACTCCTCGGTGTGTGCTGCACGGTGGTATGTGCTCGGTCCTGTGCCGGAGATGTTATCGGTGCTCACCGACTCCTTTTCCGGCGCACCGGGCCCGACCGCCGCGGTGACCCGCCGGTTCACCCGCTGGGGGCGCTCGTCAGCCGCGGATCAGGGCGGGCAGGGCGTCCACCGAGGTCACGGCACGTCCGGTGGTGCGCTGGTAGCGGCGGACGAGGTCGCGGTGGCGGGAGGGCAGGCCGAGACGGCGTTCGACGGTGAGGAGCGGGTTGCGGCGTGGCGGCGGGAAGGTCGCGGCCAGGTCGGCGAGCAGGGCTCTCCGGTCGACGTCCGCGGTCTTGAGCACCCAGGCGACGCCGGGGTCCAGGGCGGTGAGGGCGAGGGCCAGGTGTTCGGGGCGGTGGTCGCGTTCACGGCGTGCGAGGGCGAGGCGGAGGGACGCCTCGTAGGCCGCTTGGGCGTCCAGGCCGAGTGGTGGGGTCAGGCGTGCGCAGCGCCGGCGTGCTTCGGCGGCGCCTAGCGGGAGCAGGGGCTCACGGGTGGAGGGACGGTCCAGCGCGGTGGCGGCGGGGCCGAGGAGGCGGTCGAGGTCGACGCCCAGCGGCGCCGGCACCACTCGATCCGCCGCACCGCCCGCGCCCAGAGGTGCGGCGAGGTGGGCGGCGTCCAGGATCGCGGAAGGGGTGGCGCCGTGACGGTGCAGGACGTCGCTGAGCGGTGAGGTGCTGAGCGGCGGGGTGGCTACTGGCGGGGTGCCCGGCGGCGGGGTGGTGACTGGCCGGGTGCCGCGTCGGGCGATGTCGGGCACTGAGGTGGCGACTGGCGGGGTGGGGGGCGCGGCGG
>NZ_JNXC01000021.1 GCF_000716595.1 Saccharothrix sp. NRRL B-16314 | reverse complement strand
GTGCGGTCGCGAGGGTGTCAATGTCGGTCGTCACAACCCGTACATCGACACCCTCGCCCCACATCTCCAGGTGCCTACCCCTTGGAATCAATCATCTAGCCGGACCGCACGCCCGACCGCATGATCGGGCGATGAGCACCGAGGCCGCGCACGCGAACACCGACGCACCACGGCCGTCCACCGCCTGGAGCACCGGTTCACGGGTGTGGCACGGGCTGCTGGCGGCCGTGATCGCCGCGGCGCTGGTCACCCAGCTGGTGCTGCTGCTCACCGGCGGGGTGGACGTCAACTCCGGTCAGGCCGAGGTGCCGGCGCCGATCGGTGTCCGCCTGCTGCGCCTGTTCAGCTACTTCACCATCCAGAGCAACGTGTTCGTGCTCGCCGTGTCGCTCACGCTGGCCCTGAACCCCCGCCGGGACGGTCGGGGCTGGCGGGTGGCGCGGCTGGACGCCCTGCTGGGCATCGCGATCACCGGCGTCGTGTTCGACCTGCTGCTGGCGCGGCTGGTGCACCCGGTCGGCGCGGCCTGGTGGGTGAACCTCGGCTTCCACCGCCTCGCGCCGCTGATGGCCGTGCTGGGCTGGCTGCTGTTCGGTCCCCGGCCGCGCGTCGACTGGGCTTCGATCGCCAGGGCGCTGTTCGTCTGGCCCGTCCTGTGGATCGCCTACACCTTCGTGCACGGCGCGATCACCGACTGGTACCCGTACCCGTTCCTCGACGTGACGGTGCTGGGGTTCGGCGCCGCGCTCCGCAACGCGCTGCTGGTGCTGGTCCTCGCCGCCGTCCTCGCGGTGGTCGCGAAGGCCCTGGACGCCAAGCTGAGGCCGGCACCGGCCTGAACACCGGTCGAGGCCGCCCCGGTCACGGCGACCGGGGCGGCCTCGACGTCAAGCCGTCGTGCCGTCAAGCTGTCAGGCCATCAGGACGCGTAGTCCTCCAGCATCTCGGTGACCAGCGCGGCGATCGGTGAACGCTCCGACCGCGTCAACGTGACGTGCGCGAACAGCGGGTGCCCCTTCAGCTTCTCGATGACCGCCGCGACGCCGTCGTGCCGCCCGACCCGCAGGTTGTCGCGCTGCGCCACGTCGTGCGTCAGCACCACCCGCGAGTTCGTCCCCAGCCGGGACAGCACGGTGAGCAGCACGTTGCGCTCCAGCGACTGCGCCTCGTCCACGATCACGAACGAGTCGTGCAGCGACCGGCCGCGGATGTGGGTCAGCGGCATGACCTCCAGCATGCCGCGGTCCATGACCTCCTCGACCACGTCCTGGCTGACCAGCGCGCCGAGGGTGTCGAACACCGCCTGCGCCCACGGCTGCATCTTCTCGCTCTCGGACCCGGGCAGGTACCCCAGCTCCTGCCCGCCTACCGCGTACAGCGGACGGAACACCACGACCTTGCGGTGCTGGCGGCGTTCCATGACCGCCTCCAGGCCCGCGCACAGCGCGAGCGCCGACTTGCCGGTGCCGGCCCGTCCGCCCAGCGAGACGATGCCGACCTCGGTGTCGAGCAGCAGGTCCAGCGCCACGCGCTGCTCGGCCGACCGACCGTGCACCCCGAACGCCTCGCGGTCGCCGCGCACCAGCCTGATCTGCTTGTCCGGCGTGACCCGGCCCAGCGCGCTCGACGTGCCCGCCAGCATGCGCAACCCGCTGTGGCACGGGAGCTCCGCGGCGTGGCCGAGGTCGTACAGCGACGGGTCGATCACGTTCTCGCGGTACAGCGCGTCCACCACGGACTGGTCCACGTCCACGTCGGACATCCCGGAGTAACCGGACAAGGTGACGTCGTGGGCGCGGTACTCCTCCGCGGCGAGGCCGACGGCACCGGCCTTGACGCGCAGGGGCATGTCCTTGGTGACCAGCGTGACGATGTCGCCCTCGGCCGCGAGGTTGAGCGCGCAGGCCAGTATGCGGGCGTCGTTGGAGTCCGTGCGGAAGCCCGCGGGCAGCACCTCCGGGTCGGAGTGGTTGAGCTCGACGCGCAGGGTGCCGCCTTGGTCGCCGATCGGCACCGGGTGGTCCAGCCTGCCGTGCCGGAGCCGCAGGTCGTCGAGCAGTCGCAACGCCTCCCGGGCGAACCAGCCCAGTTCGGGGTGGTGCCGCTTGCCCTCCAGCTCGCTGATCACCACGAGCGGCAGCACGACCTCGTGCTCGGCGAACCGCGTGGTGGCCAGGGGGTCGGAGAGCAGCACGGACGTGTCCACCACGTACGTGTGGTTCGTCGGCGCGCCAGGGCGCCGGGAAGTGCTGCGCGATGAGCCTGAGGAACGGCTCGCGGGTCGTCGTGCGTTCACGGCAACTCCCTCACGAACGCGGCACCCGCGTCCGCTCCTCGCTGGGCCAGGCACCACCCCGATCGACCGGCACGCCCCGCTAGCTCAGGCGTGCCGACCACGAGGGCCGGGTGCCGGCCCCCTCGCGCTCATCACCGCCGGCGGAACCGGCAACTCGACGACAGCCACGATCAGGGCCTCCCTGCGCGGTCCGCAGTGGACGCGGCCCGCCAACCGGAAGTTACCTCCGCCGGTACCTCTTATGCAGGCAGCCACACAGGTGATTCGTCGATTCGTCACTTCGTCGCAAAACTGTCGAAAGACGGCCACTTGGGGTGCCCGCGGGCGATAGCCGGCCGTCACATCGGCGCAACACGGGATCGTCCACGCAGCTCAGAGCCCATGCGGCCGAAGGTGGACGGCGTCGTCACCCTGGGTCGCGGGACAGCCAGGACACCCCCGCCTGGACTTCCTCCGTCAACGCGGCCGGCGTCAGAGGTTCATCGAGAAGTCTCAGGTACCGGTCACCGAGCGTGTCCGTCGGAGCACGCAGGTCCAACCAGGCACGGACGAGGCGCACGCCTTCCACGTACGTCGTCGTGTAGGCCCGCCACAGAGGGTCACCGAGGAAGCGCAGCATGTGGCGGGCACGGCGTTCCGGGACGAGCAGCCAGCGGCACAGGAACGCCACCACGTCGTCCGGGTGGGCGCGCTGGTCGTGCAACATCAGGGCCGCGTCCTGCCGCACGGTGAGCAGCCCGGACAGCGCGCCCTCGACGCGTTCGGCCAGTTCGCCGTCCATCCGCAGGCCCAGGTCGGCCATGATCTCCTCGGTCCACCGCCCCCACCCGGCGCCCACGACGGCGTGCAGGCCGAGTTCGGCCATGCCCTCGGCGGTCAGGCACTGCGGCGAGTTGATCAGGAACAGCGACTGCTCGGCGTGCCCGCGCTTGCCGACGAGGCCGACTTCCTTGCGGCAGTGCTCGGTGTGGTGGCCGGGGTAGGACTCGTGCGCGACGAGGTGCGGCAGGTTCGACATCCGGTGGCCCAGGTCGGCGTTGACGGCCACCCGTGAGCGGAAGTCGCCCAGGTAGTAGTTGAAGCCGCTCCACGGCTTGTCGGTGACGACCTCGTACTCCACGACCTCGTTCGCGGGCAGCTCGAACCGCTGCCGGACGCGGTCGCGCAGGGCGCTGGACAGGGCGTGCACGGCCGCTTCGAGCCGGTGTGGCGGCACCGCGTCCAGGGCGCGGTAGTCGGCGAGACGCTCGGCGACCGTGCCGGTGCCGGGCAGCACCTCGTCCAGCTGGACGTGCGCGCGGCGGTAGGCGTCGGTGTTGCCGGGGCGGATGTCGACCTGGAAGTACGCCCGGACCTCGTCCACGAAGCCGACGCGCACACCGGCGAGCTTGCGCGCGCTGGTCCCGGCGGCCACGAGGTGGGCGTCGAGGAAGCGCCGGCGGTCCGGGTCGAGGTCGACGCCGCGCAGTTCGCGGCGCAGCAGCGTGGCGCGGTCGGCCAGCGCGGCCGGGTGCGGCTTCCGCTCGTCGTCGACGGCGCGGCGCAGCACCGGGTCGCCGGTGAACGAGTCGACCAGGCCGGGGGACAGGCGGTCCAGCCGCAAGCAGAGCAGCAGGTACTCGCGCACCACCTCACCTGCGTCCATAGAGCGGGCAGCCTACGTCAACCAGGGCAAACGTCGCGACAACGCCTTAAACCGAGCGCAAGGGCTATCACCGTTATAGGGGAAAAACCGCGCCACAAGATCACACAATCGTGTTGCGGGGACCCCCGGTGGCCATCCGTTCTGGGTATGTTCTTGACGCGGAAGCCCTCCGTAATACAACGGGCGCTCCCGATGCGACGAAGTCTTCGACTCAAGGAGAGATTAACGTGCTGAAGAAGGCAGCTGCGGTTACCGCAATTGCCGCCAGCTTCATGCTGGCGGGCGCCCCCGCATTCGCGACCACCGGCGACGAGTACGACCACCACCACGACGCGCCGTTCGCGTGGGCGTGGGAGTCCGAGGAGACGGAGCAGGACGAGAACGAGGAGCAGCTGGGCCTGGTCAACCTGAACGACTCCCAGGTCCTCAGCAACATCAACGTCTGCCACGTGGACGTCAACGTGATCGCCATCCCGATCCTCTCGGGCAACGACGAGGGTGACTGCACCAACGTCATCGCGAACGAGGACGGCCCGACGCACAACGACTGAGTAGTACCGCGTCGATAAAGGGGTGGTCGTGACCAAGCGTCACGACCACCCCTTTCATGCACAAAGCAGAACTCTTTCGAGTGAATAGCGCGGAGAATGCGGCCTCGGAACCGTCACGCCAGGGGTAATCAGGACCCGAAGCGGCGGTGCCGGATCGCGTAGTCGCGCAAGGCGCGCAGGAAGTCGGTGCGGCGGAACTCGGGCCAGTAGGCCTCGCAGAACCAGAACTCGGAGTGCGCGGACTGCCACAGCATGAACCCGGACAGCCGCTGCTCGCCCGAGGTGCGGATGAGCAGGTCCGGGTCGGGCTGGCCGGACGTGTAGAGGTGCTCGGCGATGTGGTCGACGTCCAGGACCTCGGCCAGCTCCTCGATCGTGCCGCCGGACTCCGCGTGCTTCTGGAGCAGCTTGCGCACCGCGTCCGCGATCTCCTGCCGGCCGCCGTAGCCGACCGCGACGTTCACCTCGAGGCCCGTGCGGCCCTTGGTGCGCAGTGCCGCCGCGGACAGGCGGGCGGCGGTCTCGGTGGGCAGCATGTCCAGCGCGCCGACGTGCCGGACCCGCCACGGGTTACCGGGCTCGGCCAGTTCGTCCACGATGTCGGCGATGATGTCGAGCAGCGGTTCCAGCTCTTCGGCCGGGCGGTCGAGGTTGTCCGTGGACAGCATCCACAGCGTCACCACCTCGACCTCGGCCTCGCGGCACCACGTCAGGAGTTCGAGGATCTTGCGGGCGCCGGCGCGGTGGCCGTGCGCGACGTCGGTGAAACCCGCCTCCTTCGCCCAGCGGCGGTTGCCGTCGAGCACCACGCCGACGTGGCGTGGACGTTGCGCGCCGTCGAGCCAGCGGTTGAGGCGGAACTCGTAACCCTTGAGCAGGACGCTCTTGACCCGTTCGCGAAGACCCACGCTGGAAGAGCGTACGCCGGGTGGGCGCGGTCACGCCGTCGTGTGCTGACCTCGTCGGCGGCGCTCCCGTAACCTCGGGCACGTGACCGCGTCGACGCCCTCCCAGCCGCCCGAGCCCGCACTGCGGCCACGGCTGCGCGGCTGGTTGCACCTCTGGTCGTTCGTCGTGTCCGTGGCGACGGGCGCGACGCTGATCGCCCTGGCGGCGGCCACCGTGTCCGGGAAGGCCGCGCTGGCGACGTCCGTGTACGGGGCGACGGTGCTCGGCCTGTTCGGGGTGAGCGCGCTGTACCACCGGGTGAACTGGGTCAGCGTGCGGGCGCGGACGTGGATGAAGCGCCTCGACCACTCGATGATCTTCGTGTTCATCGCCGGCACGTACACGCCGTTCGCGCTGCTCGCGATGGACCCCGGCACCGGCAACGTGGTGCTGCTCGTGGTGTGGGCCGGCGCTCTGGGCGGCGTGACGCTGAAACTGGCCTGGCCGCACGCGCCGAGGTGGCTGGGCGTGCCGATCTACATCGCGCTGGGCTGGGTGGCGGTCTTCGTCCTGCCCGACCTCCTCCACCACGTCGGCGTGGCAGCCCTCGTCCTGCTGCTCGTCGGAGGTCTGCTGTACACGGTCGGCGCGGTGTTCTACGCGACCCGCTGGCCCAACCCCTGGCCCACCGTCTTCGGCTACCACGAGTTCTTCCACGCGGCGACGGTGCTGGCGGCACTGTGCCACTACATCGCCATCTGGTTCGCGATCTACTCCTGACCAGCAGTTTTATGGTCGGTTGACCCCCGTTTCCATGGTCAGGCCGTCTCCAGGCCGTTCCCACTAGAAACGCGAGGGCTCCCTGTGGGACAGCCCTCGATGCCAGCGTCCGGAAATGCGTTAATGCGGACGCATTGCCCTGATCCACATGTGCCAGGGGATCGTGTCGTTGTCGACCTGCGGTTCCCGAAGGGCCTCGACGAGCAGTCCGGCGTCTTCCAAGGCCCTGGTGTAGTCGCTCAGCGGGTGGTTCCACCCATGGAACTTCATCCGCATCCCGTCCCGCTCGACCTCGGCCTCGAAGCGGTGACGTCCGAAGTAGGGACGGTCGAGGACGAACACGCCGTCCCGGTGGCTGCCGGTGTTCGTGATCGGGTGGGTGATCGCCAGGCAGAGCCTGCCGCCCGGTTCGAGCACCCTGCCGATCTCGCCGATGGTGCCGGGCAGGTCGTCGACGTCCATCAACACGCAGTAGGCGATGACGAGGTCGAAGCTGTGGTCCGGGAAGGGGAGGTCAGCCGAATCGGCCAGCAGGTACCGCCCCTCGGGGTGGGCCTCTCGCGCCGCTTCCAGCAGCGTGGGCGAGACATCGATACCGGTGACCCGGTGCCCCCGATCGACGAGGTCGCGCGACACCCGGCCCTCGCCGCAGCCGAGGTCGAGGGTTGCCCGGCCGGCGGTCGGCACCAGCGCGAAGAACGCGTCGCGGTAGCGCCAGTACGAGTCGAAGCCGGGTTTGCGCACCCAGGCAATCCAGTTCCGCGCCTGCTCTTCCCAGTCCTGCCCGGCCGTGGTCAGCGCCCTCTCGGTCATTGGTCGCAGCCTAGTGCGGACCAGGTACGAGGCAATCGGTTTGCCACGGCCGCCCCCGGCAGGGTCGGGGACGGCACGGGGTGTCACGTCAGGTCGGGGCCTTGGGCTCGGAGGTCGTCCACTCGGGTCATGGCCTCGCGCAGGTCGGTGAGCCAGGTGTCGGCGTGCTCCCCCACCAGCCTGACCGCCCAGGCCAGGGCCTCGGAACGGGACCTCGCGACGCCGGCCGCCACCAGGGTGTCGAGCACCTTGCGCTCGGGCTGCCGCAGGCGCGTCATCACCGGCACGGACAGCGTGGTGAACAGTTCTTCCGTCCCGCCGATCCGGGCACCCCAGGCGACCTTGCGCTGGTAGCGGTGCTCGGCTTGGCGGGCTATCTCGATCCGCTCGTCCCTGGTCTGCTCGCGGAACCGGCTGATCCGGCCCGCTTCGGCCGCGGCGCGTTCCGCGTCGTCGGCGAACTCGCCGGCGAACGGGGGCAGGGTGCCCACGACCAGGATCTCTTCGCGGTCCACCGTCACCACCGGCGCCTCGGTGAACCAGTCGTCGGGCAGCCTTCCGCCGAACCAGCCCGCCGCGTCGTCCGCCGGCGGCTGCTCGGCCTGCTGCCAACCGCCCCGGCCTCCCCATCCACGTCGCATCGGAACCACCCACCTTGATTACATGATTACGTCGATGCCGACGTTACGCCGCAAACCAGCCCGGACAAGGCCGGTTCGCTAGCGGTGGACGGACAGGGCCTCGGTGAGGTCCTCCACGGACGTCACCGGCCGGTCGCAGACGTACCCCCGGCACACGTAGGCCGCCGCTCGCCCGTCCACCAGGGGCCGGTCGGCCAGCAACGGCGCGGAGTCCGGGGCTCCCGCCACCACGACACCTCCGCCGTGCACGCCAGTCCACGCCGCGCTCACCAGGTCGGACGCGTCCCCGACCACGGCCACCTGCACCGGCCCCAGCGCCATCGCCTCCGCCACGGCCAGCCAGTTCCCGGCGAACCGCGGCTCACGGGCGGCCAGCAGCCCGGCGCGGGAGACGGCCGCCTCGGCCGCCTCGCGGTACGCCGACGGCCCGCCCAGCACGGACGCCGTCACCAGCGCCGAAGCCAACGACGACGCACCGGACGGGCTCGCGTTGTCCGACGGGTCGGACGGCCGCTGCACCAACGCCTCGGCGTCGTCCGCCGTGTCGTAGTAGACGCCCGGCTCGTCCCCGGCGAACCTGGCCAGCGCGGTGTCCAGCAGTTCACCGGCAAGGGTGAACCACCGCGCGTCCCCCGTCGCCTGGTGCAGCGCGAGCAGCCCGTCGGCGAAGCAGCCGTAGTCCTCCAGCACGCCCGCCGCCGTGCCCGCGACACCGTTGCGGGACGTGCGCAGCAACCGCCCGTCGACCAGGTGCACGTCCAGCACCAACGACGCCGCGCGCGCCGCCGCCTCCACCCACCTCGGCTCGCCGAACACGGCGCCCGCCTCGGCCAGCGCCGCGATCGCCAACCCGTTCCACGCCGTCACGACCTTGTCGTCACGCCCCGGCTGCACCCGCCGGTTCCGCGCCTCCAGCAGCTTGGCGGCGATCTCCGGGTCCGGTGAGCCGAGCATCCGCAACGTCGACGAACCGTGCTCGAACGTGCCCTCGTCCGTCACGCCGTAGAGCTCCGCAGCGCGCGCTCCGGCCGCCATCCCCAGCACCTCGACCAACTGCGCGGGCGTCCACACGTACGTCGACCCCTCGACGCCCTCGGTGTCCGCGTCCAGCGACGCCGCGAACCCGCCCTCCGGCGTGCCCAGGTCCCGGAGCAGGAACTCGGCCGTCTCCCGCACCACCGCCCGGTACCGCGGGTCGTCGTCACGGCGGCTCAGGTGCGTGTACACGCGCAGCAGCAGGGCGTTGTCGTACAACATCTTCTCGAAGTGCGGCACCACCCACGCCGCGTCCACGCTGTACCGCGCGAACCCGCCCGCCAGCTGGTCGTACAGCCCGCCGTTCGCCATCGCGCCGCACGTCGTCCGCGCCATCGACAGCGCCTCGACGGACCCGGTCCGCTCGTGGTGGCGCAGCAGGAACTCCAGCACCATCGACGGCGGGAACTTCGGCGCGCCGCCGAAACCGGCGTTGGCCCGGTCGAAGTGCCCGAGCAGCGACACCACGGCACCCGCCAGCACGTCGGCGTCCACAGTGGACTGCGGCAGCGGCTTGAACGCCAGCTGCGCGACGATCCCCGCCGCCGACTCGCGCACCTCGTCGCCCTGCTCGCGCCACGCGTGGTCGATGGCCTCCAGCACCTGGCGGAACGACGGCATTCCCTGGCGCGGCGTCGGCGGGTAGTACGTGCCCGCGTAGAACGGCTCGCCGTCGGGCGTGAGGAAGCACGTCATCGGCCATCCGCCGTGCCCGCTGAGCGCCTGCGTGACCGCCATGTACACCGCGTCCACGTCCGGCCGCTCCTCGCGGTCCACCTTCACGTTGACGAAGTGCTCGTTCATGTACGCCGCGGTGGTCTCGTCCTCGAACGACTCGTGCGCCATCACGTGGCACCAGTGGCACGCCGCGTACCCGACCGAGAGCAGCACCGGCACACCGCGCTCGCGCGCCTCCTCGAACGCCTCCGGCGACCACGGCCACCAGTGCACCGGGTTGTCCGCGTGCTGGAGCAGGTACGGGCTGGTCGAGGACACGAGCCGGTTCGTCATGGCTCCACAGTAGGTCCAGGCGACAATTCGTTCCTGGCCGCGCGGCCAGTCGATCACACTGTGGGCATGGAGCCCTCCGACGAACCCCTGCCGCACGACCTGCGGCACGAGACCGGCCCGTTCGACGTGATCGGCGACGTGCACGGCTGCCACGTCGAACTGGTCCACCTGCTGCGCGAACTCGGCTATTCCCCCGGAGGCGCGCACCCGGACGGGCGCAAGGCGGTCTTCGTCGGCGACCTCGTCGACCGCGGCCCCGACACCCCTGGCGTGCTGCGGCTGGTCATGGCGATGGTGGCGGCCGGCGACGCCGTCTCGGTGCGCGGCAACCACGAGGAGAAGCTGGTGCGCGCGTTGAAGGGGCACGCCGTCCAGCTCAACCACGGCCTGGAGCAGTCGATGGAGCAGCTGGCCCGTGAGACGCCGGAGTTCCGCGCCGAGGTGCTGGCGTTCTGCGACTCGCTCGTGCCGCACTTCCTCCTCGACGGCGGCAAGCTGGTCATCGCGCACGCCGGCCTGCCCGAGAGCTACCACGGCCGTGAGTCGGCGCGGACGCGGTCGTTGGCGTTGTGGGGCGTGAGCACCGGCCGGCACGACGCCAAGGGGTTCCCGGTCCGCTACCCGTGGGCACAGGACTACCGGGGCGCCGCGATGGTCCTCTATGGACACACGCCGGTCGAGGAACCGACCTGGGTGAACGGGACGTTGTGCCTGGACACGGGCTGCGTGTTCGGCGGCAGTCTCACCGCCCTGCGCTACCCCGAACGCGAGATCGTGTCCGTGCCCGCCCGCCGCGCCTGGTACCGGCAGCAGTAGGCGGGCCTACTCCTTCTCGCCCTTGTCCGTGCCGTTGTCCGCGCCCTTGTCGACCTTGTCCTTGCTCTTGGCCTCGTCGACCGCGGGCTCCGCTTCCGGCTTGTCGAACGACGCGGGCAGCTTCCTCAGGTGCTTGTTCATCGACTTGACCAGGAAGACCACCGCGATGAAGAACAGCACCAGCACGAGCAGGCCCAGCGGGGAGGACTTGCCGAAGTCCTCCTGCTGGCCGCCCGGGTCCTTCTCCGTGGACGGCTGCGAAGCCAGCACGACCGCGGTGGTCTGCTCCCACGGAACAGGGTCGAACGAGGTCACGCGCTCACCCTCTCCCGGACGCCCGCGAACAGGTCGTCCTCGGGCACGGTGCTGTCGACCAGCGACCGCGCCAGTTCGTACTCCTCCGTCGGCCACACCGAGCGCTGCATCTCCAGCGGCACGGCGAACCAGCGGCTCTCGGGGTCGATCTGGGTGGCGTGGGCCTTCAGGGCCTCGTCGCGCACCGGGAAGTAGTCGGCGCACTCGACCCGGGTGGTGACCCGCTCGATGACGTCCGGCTTGCCCTGGTCCCAGCCCGCCAGCCACTCGGCGTACGGGGACTCCTGGCCCTCCGCGACGAGCGCCTCGTGGAACGCCATCAGCTTCGCGCGGGAGAACCCGTGCGAGTAGTACAGCTTCAGCGGCTGCCACGGCTCGCCCAGGTCGGGGTAGCGCTCCGGGTCGCCCGCCGCGTCGAACGCGGCGACCGACACCTCGTGGCAGCGGATGTGGTCGGGGTGCGGGTAGCCGCCGTTCTCGTCGTAGGTGACGATCACGTGCGGGCGGAACTCGCGGATCACCTCGACCAGCGGCGGCGTGGACTCCTCCAGCGGCACGAGGGCGAAGCAGCCCTCGGGCAGCGGCGGCAGCGGGTCGCCCTCGGGCAGGCCCGAGTCGACGAAGCCCAGCCAGCGGTGCCGGACACCCAGGATCTCGGCGGCGCGGGCCATCTCGGCGCGCCTGACCCCGGCCATGTCCGCGAGCACCTCGGGACGGTCCATGGCGGGGTTCAGAATGCTGCCCGCCTCGCCTCCGGTGCAGGTCACGACCATCACCTCGTGGCCCTCGGCCACGTAGCGGGCCATCGTCGCGGCACCCTTGCTGGACTCGTCGTCGGGGTGCGCGTGCACCGCCATCAGGCGCAGCTTCTCAACCATGACGGTGGTGCTCCTCCTTGCCCCTGCCGGACCTGACCGGTCCAGCCCCTGCGACACTCAACGCGATAGTCGAGCGACATTGTTCCCCACGGGCAGGAAGGCGTCGGCAAGTGGCACTGCCCGAGGGCCGGTACGGCACACCCCGCCGTTCACTCCCCCGCTGGGCCCGATGGTCACTCCCCGTGATCGCCGTGCTGGTGGGGGCCGTCGTCGCGTGGGTCGGCTACCGCAACCTCGGCACCATGCCCGTCGAGGCGAAGCAGACCGCGTTCCAGGTGGTGGGCGACAACGCGGTGGAGATCACTTTCGAGGTGGTCCGGCAGACGCCCGAGCAGCCCGTCGTGTGCATCGTCCGCGCGCGTTCCCAGGACGGCGACGAGGCGGGCCGGCGCGAAGTCCTCGTCCGGCCCGGCGGCGACACGGTGCGCGCGACCACGGTGCTGAAGACGTCCAAACCTCCGGTCACCGGCGAGGTGTTCGGATGCTCCTACCAGGTTCCGGCGTACCTGTCCATGAGGTAGCGGCCAAGCGGGTGATCTGGGGGTTTAGTGGCGGATCGAGGAACAAAACGCCGTCGTTGAACGTTGTCTGCGTGTTACTCTGGCCTATCAGCACGGCCCCGACGCGGGCCGTGCTTTTCCGTTCCGGGCTGGCGCGCCCGGGAACTGCCAGCCCACGCCGTGGGCCGGAGCAAGACGAGGAGTTGGTGACCGTGAGCGACACTGAGGTGACCTGGCTGACCCAGGAGGCCTACGACCGGCTCAAGGGAGAGCTGGACGAGATGATCGAGAATCGCCCGGTCATTGCTGC
Source organism: Saccharothrix sp. NRRL B-16314 (assembly GCF_000716595.1). GTDB lineage: Bacteria > Actinomycetota > Actinomycetes > Mycobacteriales > Pseudonocardiaceae > Actinosynnema. The sequence goes on along the minus strand of NZ_JNXC01000021.1, from coordinate 220,505 downwards.
GGAGATCAACGCGCGTCGCGAAGAGGGTGACCTCCGCGAGAACGGCGGGTACCACGCGGCCCGCGAGGAGCAGGGCAAGCAGGAGGCCCGCATCCGGCAGTTGCAAGAGCTGTTGAGGGTCGCCAAGGTCGGCGAGGCGCCCACGGTCACGGGCGTCGCGGCACCCGGCATGGTGCTCACCGTGCGTTACGACGGTGACGACGAGACCGAGGAGTTCCTGCTCGCGACCCGCGAGGAGGGCGCGCACGGAGCCCTGGAGGTCTACTCCCCCTCGTCCCCGCTGGGCAAGGCGCTGCTCGGCGCCAAGGAGGGCGAGACGCGCCAGTACGAACTGCCCAACGGCAGCACGATGAAGGTCACACTGATCAAGGCCGTGCCGTACTCCGGCTGACCCCAAGACATCGGGAGGGCGGCCACCACGCGGGGTGGCCGCCCTTCTGCTGTCGCGTGAGTCCTACGTTCCCGTCGCGTGAGTCCTACGTTCCCGTCGCGTGAGTCCTACGTTCGGGACACCCGAGTTCAACGCTCGGAACGCACGTCCCCAGGTCAGACGACGTGCTCGAGCAGCGGGCGCACTCGCGGCGGGACGGGGGTGGAGAGCGCGATCGACGTGGACAGGCGCTGCACGCCCGGCACGTCCACGATCGAGTCGATCACCCGCTGGAGGTCGGCGTTCGACCTGGCCACCACCCGCACGAACAAGTCACCCGGTCCGGTGGTGGCGTGCACCTCGCACACCTCGTTGATCGCGGCCAGGCCTTCCGACACCTCGTGCCGCCGTCCCTGCGCGATCTCCAGCACGGCGAACGCGGTCAGCCCGTAGCCCATCGCGGCCAGGTCGAGCGCCGGCGGGAAACCCGTCAGCACACCGCGCGCCACCAGCCGGTCCAGCCGGGCCTGCACCGTGCCGCGCGCCACGCCCAGCCGTCGCGAGCACTCCAGCACGCCCAGCCTCGGCTCGTCGGTGAGCAGGAGCAGCAGCCGTGCGTCCAGAGCGTCGACGGCCTGGTCAGAGTGTTCAGTTTGCGGGTCCGAAGGCATGAGTCACTGTACAGAACGACCAGCAAAACGGACGACTGTTGCTCACCCTGACCAGCACGCACATCCTGTGAAGCATGACGCAGCAGCTTGACGACGTGAGCTACGACCAGCTCCGCCAACTCGTGGGCCTGGTCGACTACGACGGGACGCGCGACCCGTTCCCCGTCCGCTCGTTGGACGCCGTGGTCTTCGTGGTCGGCAACGCGACCCAGACCGCGTGGTTCTACCAGGTGGCGTTCGGGATGGAGCTCGTCGCGTACTCGGGGCCGGAGACCGGGCAGCGGGACCACAAGTCCTTCGTGCTCAAGTCCGGGTCGGCGCGGTTCGTGATCAACGGGGGCGTGCGGCCGGACAGCCCGCTGCTCGACCACCACCGCAAGCACGGTGACGGCGTGGTGGACCTCGCGCTGGAGGTCGCCGACGTCGACCGTTGCGTCACGCACGCGCGGGCGCAGGGCGCGACCGTCCTCGAAGAGCCGCACGACCTCACCGACGAGCACGGCACCGTCCGCGTGGCCGCCATCGCGACGTACGGCGAGACCCGCCACACGCTCGTCGACCGGTCCCGCTACAACGGCCCCTACCTGCCCGGGTACGAGGTCCGGAAGAGCGCGGTCGTGCGGCCGGAAGGTGCGCCGAAGCGGTTGTTCCAGGCGGTCGACCACTGCGTGGGCAACGTCGAACTGGGCCGGATGGACCACTGGGTCGAGTTCTACAACCGGGTGATGGGCTTCGTGAACATGGCGGAGTTCGTCGGCGACGACATCGCCACCGACTACTCGGCGTTGATGAGCAAGGTCGTCTCCAACGGCAACCACCGGGTTAAGTTCCCGCTGAACGAGCCCGCCGTGGCGAAGAAGAAGTCGCAGATCGACGAGTACCTGGAGTTCTACTCGGGTGCCGGCGTCCAGCACATCGCGCTGGCCACCAACGACATCGTGGCCACGTTGACCGCGATGCGCTCGGCGGGCGTGGAGTTCCTGGAGACGCCCGACTCGTACTACGACGACCCGGAGCTGCGGGCGCGCATCGGCGAGGTGCGGGTGCCGATCGAGGTGCTGAAGGAGCACCGGATCCTGGTCGACCGGGACGAGGACGGCTACCTGCTGCAGATCTTCACCAAGCCGACCGGCGACCGGCCGACGGTGTTCTACGAGCTGATCGAGCGGCACGGGTCGCTCGGGTTCGGCAAGGGCAACTTCAAGGCGTTGTTCGAGGCGATCGAGCGTGAGCAGGACCGTCGGGGCAACCTCTAGCGGTCTGGGGGCGGCGTCCGGCACTGCGCGGGCGTCCGGGAACTGCGCCCGCGTCCGGCACTGCGCGGGCGTCCGGCGCGGGCGTCCGGGAACTGCCGGGGCCGCCTCCGACGTTGTGCCGGCAACGGGCCGGTCCGGGTGTCCGGGCCGGCCCGTTCCTGTGGGAACCCTGACGATGCCTTACCAGGTGCGCCGAGACCGGTACTCTCGGAGTGGGGATATCTCACAGAGCATTCACCTGGAGGGTGGCATGGCGCTCGCGGCACGGGTCACCGCGGTGATCCCGCTCGTCGGGGCGGCGGCCACCGCCGTGGCGTTGACCGGCGCGGCCTTCTTCACCGTGGCCCACGCGGGCTGCGCGGAGACCGGCCGGTTCGTGGAGCGCGACGGCGTGGTCGAGTTCGTCGGCGGGTGCGTGAACGGTGACGACCTGCCCGCCGTGCCCCGGGTGGAGAACGCGCGGTACGACGTCAAACCTTGACTCGTTGGGCGATAGTAGAGCCATGTGTCGCAACATCAGGGTGCTCCACAACTTCGAACCGCCGGCGTCCGAGGACGAGATCCGGGCGGCGGCCGTCCAGTACGTGCGCAAGGTGAGCGGGTCGACCCACCCTGCGTCGGCGAACCAGGAGGCGTTCGACGTCGCCGTCGAGGCGGTCGCCGAGGCCACGCGCGTGCTGCTCGAGTCGCTGGTCACGAAGGCCCCGCCGCGTGACCGTGAAGTCGAGGCCGCCAAGGCGAAGGAACGAGCCGCCGTCCGTTACGGGCGCGGCTGACGCGCCGGTCGACCGTTCGGAACGCCACGAACCCCGCGCTCGGGCCGGCTGAGCGCGGGGTTCGTGGCGTTCGTGGTGTCCTGAGCGTTGAACTCGGGGGTTCCGAACGTAGGACTCACGCGTCGTGAGCGTAGGACTCACGCGTCGTGAACGTAGGACTCACGCGACGTGAACGTAGGACTCTCGGTTAGTCGAGGGCGGCGGTGAGGTCGGCGACGAGGTCGTCGGCCGATTCGATGCCCACCGAGACGCGGACCAGGTCGGCGGGCACCTGCAGGAGTGACCCTGCGGTGCTGGCGTGGGTCATCCGGCCCGGGTGCTCGATCAGCGACTCGACGCCGCCGAGCGACTCGGCCAGGGTGAACAGCTTCGTCCGCGAGCAGACCCGGAGGGCCTCCTCCTCACCACCCTTGACCAGGAACGACACCATGCCGCCGAACCGGCGCATCTGCTTCGCCGCGATCTCGTGACCCGGGTGGTCGGGCAGGCCCGGGTAGTACACGTGGCTCACCTTGGGGTGCCGGAGCAGCGCCTCGGTGACCTTCTCGGCGTTGTCCGAGTGCTTCTCCATGCGCACTTCGAGCGTCTTGATCCCGCGCAACGTCAGCCACGCGTCGAACGGCCCCGGCACCGCGCCCGCGCCGTTCTGCAGGAAGCCGAACTGCGCGTCGAGTTCGTCGTCCGACGTGATCAGGGCACCGCCGACGACGTCCGAGTGCCCGCCCACGTACTTGGTGGTCGAGTGCAACACGACGTCCGCGCCCAGCTCCAACGGGTTCTGGATGTACGGCGAGGCGAACGTGTTGTCGACCACGAACCGCGCGCCCGCCGAGTGCGCGACCTGCGCGAGGAGGGCGATGTCGGCGACGTTCAGCAGCGGGTTGGTCGGCGTCTCGATCCAGATGACCTTGGTGTTCGGCCGCACGGCCGCGCGCACCGCGTCCACGTCGGACAGCGCCACCGGCGTGTGCTCGATGCCCCACTGCGAGAACACCTTGTCGATCAGCCGGAACGTGCCGCCGTACGCGTCGTTCGGGATGATGATGTGGTCGCCGGGGCGGCACATCGCCCGCAGCGCCGTGTCCGTCGCGCCCATGCCGGACGAGAACGCGCGGCCGTGTCGGCCGCCTTCGAGAGCCGCCAGGCACTCCTCCAGCGCAGCCCTCGTGGGGTTGCCGGTGCGGGAGTACTCGAAGCCGTTGCGCAGTCCGCCGACGCCGTCCTGGGCGTAGGTGGACGTCGCGTGGATCGGCACGATGACCGAGCCCGTCGTGGGGTCGGGGTCCTGCCCGGCGTGGATAGCCCTGGTCGCGAAACCGTAGTGGCCGGTGTCCGTCATGGGCCCAGGGTACGGCCGTGGGAACGACGACCGCCCGCCGGCTTGAGGGCCGGCGGGCGGTCGGGGCGAGCGGGTCGATCGGGTGAATCGATCCGGTCAGCAGGTCACCACTGCTGGGGCGGCTGCTGGCCGTAGGGGTTCTGCTGCTGCGGCTGTCCGTACGGGTTGGACGCGGGCGGCTGCCCGTAGGGGTTCGGCTGCGGCTGGCCGTACCCGCCACCGCCGGGGTAGCCGCCGGGGACCGCGGCCTCCGGTGCGTTCACCACGATGGTGCCCATGATCTTGTCGGCCCACGTCTGCTTCTTGAGCTCCCACAGCGGCGCGAACCAGCCGACGTAGCAGGCGATCGAGTCGACGAAGTGGCACAGGTGGCGGACGAAGGCGTTGCCGAAGCCGATCGGCTGCCCCGTCTCCTCCTTGATCAGCTTGACCTTCGCGATCTTCTTGCCCATGGACTGGCCGGTGGTGCCGGCCAGGTACCAGGAGTTGTAGATCATGAAACCCATGATGCCCACCCAGGCGACGAGGCCCAGGATGATCGCGATCGTCGGGTCACCGGTCGCCGAGCCGACGACGGCAAGGATGGCGCCGACGACACCGGGCGCGACGTAGTCGATCAACGCGCCGACCGCGCGGCTGCCCCACTCCGCGTACCCGCCGGCCGGCGGCGGGAAGGCGGCGGGCTGACCGTAGCCGGGCTGCGCGCCCCACGCCTGCTGCTGGGCGGGCTGACCGTACGGGTTGGACGGAGCCTGCTGGCCGTACGGGTTGGCCGGCTGCTGCGGCTGCTGCTGCGCGTACGGGTTCGCCTGCGGCTGACCGTACGGGTTGGACGGTGGCTGCTGGCCGTACGGCTGCTGCCCGTAAGGCTGCTGGCCGTACTGCTGCTGCTGCTGCCCGTACTGCTGCGGGGGCGGCTGCTGGCCGTAACCCGGCTGCGGCGGCTGCTGGGCCGGGAACGCGCCCGAGCCCGGCTGCTGCTGCTGGGGCTGGCCGTAGGGGTTGGACTGCGGCTGCTGGGTCGCGCCCGGCGACACGACCTGCGTGGCGTCCGGGTTCGACGCGGGCTGCTGGCCGGAGGACACGATCTGGGTCGCCTCCGGCGGCGGGAAAGCAGGGGGCTGGCCGCCGCTCGGCACGACCTGGGTCGCGTCGGCGTTCGGGGGCTGGGCACCCTGCCCCTGCTCCTGCTGGTGTTGACCGCCGAACTGCTGGTTCTCTGGCGGCTGCGGAGCGTTCATCGGAGTTTCCAACCCCCTTGGCACGGGCCGTAGGCGTATGAGTCGGTGGCCCACGCTAGCGGATGCCGCAGGTCTGTCGAGCGGCAACCGGGCAACCCGTCCCGTTCAGCGACCAGCGAGGAAACCCAGGATGTCCTGCCGGGTGACGACGCCGGCGGGCTTGCCGTCGTCCAGCACCAACGCACCGTCCGCTGAGGACAGTGCCTGCATCGCGGAGGTGATCGACTCGCCCGCGCCGATGGTCGGGAGCTTCAACGACATGTGCCGGTCGAGCCGGTCGGTCAGCTGCGCCTTGCCGGTGAACAACGCGTCGAGCAGGTCCCGCTCGTTGACCGCGCCGGCGACCTCGGCGGCCATCACCGGCGGCTCGGCGTTGACGACGGGCATCTGCGACACGCCGTACTCGCGCATGATCGCGACCGCCTCGGCGACCGTCTCGTTGGGATGGCCGTGGACGAGGTCCGGCATGGTGCCGTCCTTGCGCCGCAACACGTCCCCGACCGTCGCGCCGGACGTGTCGGGCGACAGGAAGCCGTACTGCGCCATCCACTTGTCGTTGAACACGCTGGACAGGTAGCCGCGCCCGCCGTCGGGGAGCAGCACCACGATCACGTCGTCCGGGCCGGCCTTCTCCGCCACCCGCAGCGCCGCCGCGACGGCCATGCCGCACGAGCCGCCGACGAGGAGGCCTTCCTCGCGGGCCAGCCGCCGGGTGATCTCGAACGAGTCGGCGTCGGACACGGCCACGATCTCGTCGCACACCGTGCGGTCGTAGGCGTCCGGCCAGAAGTCCTCGCCGACGCCCTCCACCAGGTACGGCCGGCCGCTGCCGCCGGAGTACACCGAGCCCTCCGGGTCCGCGCCGACGACCTTCACGCGGCCCTCGGACACCTCCTTGAGGTACCTGCCGGTGCCGGAGATGGTGCCGCCGGTGCCGACGCCCGCGACGAAGTGCGTGATCCGGCCGGCGGTCTGCCGCCACACCTCGGGTCCGGTGCCGTGGTAGTGGCTGGCCGGGTTCTCCGGGTTGGCGTACTGGTTGGGCTTCCACGCGCCGGGGATCTCGGCGACCAGGCGGTCGGACACGTTGTAGTACGAGTCGGGGTGCTCCGGCGCGACCGCGGTCGGGCACACCACGACCTCGGCGCCGTACGCCTTGAGCACGTTGCGCTTGTCCACGCTGACCTTGTCGGGGCAGACGAAGACGCACTTGTAGCCCTTGCGCTGGGCCACGAGCGCCAGGCCGACGCCGGTGTTGCCGGACGTGGGCTCGACGATCGTGCCGCCGGGCTTGAGCTCGCCGCTGCGCTCGGCCGCCTCCACCATGCGCAGCGCGATGCGGTCCTTCACGCTGCCACCGGGGTTGAGGTACTCGACCTTGGCCAGGATGAGCGGCTGGAGCCCTTCGGCCACCGCGTTCAGCTTCACCAGCGGCGTGTTACCGACCAGGTCTACGACGCTCTCGACGTACTCCACGACGGACCTTCCACTTCTTGAGATGACTCGCTGAGCGTATATGGGTGCCGCGGCGATCTGCCCGGTGGACGATGGGGACTTCGGGAAGGGGTCTCGATGCGGGGGTTCCGGTTTCTGGCGGTGGCGGCGGGGGTGCTGGGCGGGCTGACCGGCGCGGCGTACGGGCTGTTCACCAGGCAGTCACGGCGTGCGCGGGTGGTGATCGGGGTGCTGGACGCGCCGCCGCCGCGTGCCGACGGGGTGTACGGGGCGGGCAGCGGCACGCCGGTGCGGTTCGCCGTACTCGGCGACTCGATGGCCGCGGGCCTCGGGGTGGACGACCCGGCCGACCTGCCGGGCGTGGTGCTGGCGACCGGGTTGGCCGAGGAGGTCGGGGCGCCGGTGCGGCTGGAGACGCACGCGATCTCGGGTTCGACGACGCGTGACCTGTCGGTGCAGGTGGACCGGGCCTTGGCGGACCCGCCGGACGTGGCGCTGGTGATCATCGGTGCGAACGACGTGACCGCGCGGCTGTCGGTGCCGGTGTCGGCGGCGTTGCTGGGCGCGCAGGTGCGGCGGCTGCGCGCGGCGGGGGTCGGGGTGGTGGTCGGCACGTGTCCGGACCTCGGCACGGTGCGGCCGATCGGCGAGCCGCTGCGGTCGGTGGCGCGCACGTGGTCACGGGGGTTGGCGCGGGCCCAGCGGGTCGAGGTCGAGTGGGCCGGCGGGGTGGCGGTGCCGCTGGGCGACCTGCTGGCGGCCGAGTTCCACGCGCGGCGGGTGGACTACTTCAGCCGTGACCAGTTCCACCCGAGCGCGGCCGGGTACGAGGCGGCGACGTCGGTTCTGCTGGCTCCGCTGTGCGGCGTCCTTCGTCACGAGTGGTGGCCGCGCTGAACGGGCGTTAACTAGGCTGCACGACACCCATTGCGGCGAAACGAAGGAGTTCCGTAATGCCTGAGGCCGTGATCGTCTCCACCGCCAGGTCGCCCATCGGGCGCGCGGGCAAGGGTTCGCTGAAGGACGTGCGCGCCGACGACCTGACCGTCCAGGTCCTCCACGCCGCGCTGGCGAAGGTGCCGCAGCTCGACCCCGCCGACATCGACGACCTGATGCTCGGCTGCGGTCTGCCCGGCGGCGAGCAGGGCTTCAACCTGGGCCGCGTGGTGTCCGTGCTGGCCGGGTTCGACCGGTTGCCCGCCACCACGGTCACCCGGTACTGCGCGTCCAGCGTGCAGACGACCCGCATGGCGCTGCACGCGATCAAGGCGGGCGAGGGCGACGTGTTCATCAGCGCCGGCGTGGAGACGGTGTCCCGGTTCGCGCGCGGGTCGTCCGACTCGTGGCCGGACACGCACAACCCGCTGTTCGCCGACGCCGAGGCGCGGTCGGCCGCGGTGGCCCAGTCGGGCGCGTCCGAGTGGGTGGACCCGCGGGAGAACGGGCAGCTGCCGAACATCTACATCTCGATGGGGCAGACGGCCGAGAACCTGGCGCTGGCGAAGGGCGTGTCGCGCGAGGAGATGGACCAGTTCGGGGTGCGGTCGCAGAACCTCGCCGAGAAGGCCATCGCCAACGGGTTCTGGGCGCGCGAGATCACGCCCGTCACGCTGCCGGACGGCACGGTCGTGTCGACCGACGACGGTCCGCGGCCGGGCGTGACGATCGAGGGCGTGTCGGGGCTGAAGCCGGTGTTCCGGCCGGACGGTCGCGTGACGGCGGGCAACTGCTGCCCGTTGAACGACGGCGCGGCGGCGTTGGTGGTCATGAGCGACGTGAAGGCGCGTGAGCTGGGGATCACCCCGCTGGCGCGGATCGTGTCGACGGGCGTGTCCGGGTTGTCGCCGGAGATCATGGGGCTCGGTCCGGTCGAGGCGTCGCGGCGGGCGTTGGCGCTGGCCGGCCTGTCGGCGTCGGACATCGACCTGGTGGAGATCAACGAGGCGTTCGCGGCGCAGGTCATCCCGTCGTACCGGGAGCTCGGCTTCGACCTCGACCGGGTCAACGTCAACGGCGGTGCGATCGCCGTGGGGCACCCGTTCGGGATGACCGGTGCCCGGATCACCACGACGCTGATCAACGGGCTCCAGTTCCACGACAAGCAGTTCGGGCTGGAGACGATGTGCGTCGGCGGCGGCCAGGGCATGGCGATGGTGGTCGAGCGACTGAGCTGAACCGCGTCACGGTTACCGTTACCGCGCGTCCTACTCAGGAGTAGGGAGGTCGGGGTGACGATGCCGTACGTGTGGTGGCACAGCGGGTACGACCGGCTGTGCCACGCGTTCTCCGTGGAGCAGGGCTCGGAGGTGTACTTCGAGGCGGCGTGCGCCCACTCGGTGCCGCCGGAGCTCGTGGTCCGGGCGCCGGGTGGTGCGCTGTGCGTGCCGTGCCTGGTCGAGGTGGGTTCGGCCATGGAGGACGACCCCGGCTGGCGCGACTGACCCATGACCGACCCGCGACCGACCCGCGCCCCCGAGCCGTTCTGAGCGTTGAACTCGGGGGTCCTGAACGTAGGACTCACGGGTCGTGAACGTAGGACTCACGAGGTCTGAACGTAGGACTCACGGGAAGGGGAAGGGCGCCCCGGCGGAGCCGGGGCGCCCTTCGCGGGTCACGCTGGTGGTGCTGGGTGGTGCTAGTCGTTCTGGAAGTAGGACAGCAGGCGCAGGATCTCCAGGTACAGCCAGACGAGCGTGGTCATCAGGCCGAACGCGGCCAGCCAGGCGTACTTGGCCGGCAGCCCGCCGCGGATCATCTCGTTGGCGGCCTCGAAGTCCAGCAGGAAGCTGAACGCCGCGATGCCGATGACGACCAGGCTGAAGACGATCGCCAGGGTGCCGCCGTCACGCAGACCCATGTTCACGCCGAACATGCCCATGACCAGGTTGCCGAGCATGAGCACGACCGCGCCCACGGTGGCGCCGATGATCCACTTGGTCAGGCGCGGGGTGACGCGGATCGCGCCCGTCTTGTAGACCACGAGCATCGCACCGAACACGCCGAACGTGCCGAGGATCGCCTGCCACGCGATGCCGGGGAACATGCTCTCGAAGACGCCGGTGATGGCGCCCAGGAACACGCCCTCGGCCGCCGAGTAGGCGAGCACCATCGGCGCGCTGGCCAGGTTCTTGAAGATGATGATCAGGGCGAGCACCAAGCCGATGATCATGCCCGGCAGCATCAGCGCGAACGGCGCGACCTGGCCGGACAGCACCAGCCACGCCGAGACGAAGCCGGTGAGCAGTGCCACGCCGAGCGTGGTCGCGGTCTTGGTGACCACGTCGTCGATCGTGATGGGGCGCTCGCCAGTGGTCGGCGGAGCACTCTGGTAGCCGCCGTACTGCTGCGACTCGTAGGGCTGGCCGAAGCCTGCGTAGTTACCGCTACCGCCGCTGGTCGGCAGGTTGCGGAACGCGGGGTTGCTGGTGGTACGCACCTCGTCCTCCTGTGGCGTGCTGACGCCGTCACGGGTTCAACGACCACACGAGTCGATCGGTTCCCGTCGGGTAAAAGCGACTTTACTCGGGCTGTCGATCTCGGATCCACCACCCGCGCTGCGGAGCGTAGTCGGCGCTCCACCCCGGTGGGGGCTTGTCGACATGATCCCGTAGCCGTAAGGCTCAGCGCGGCAGCTCTCCACAGACGCGCCGAGGGGTAGTGGAAGATCATGGGTTGGAAGCGACTCGCCGCCGCGGTGCTCGCGGCGGGCGTGACCCTGTTGGCGGTACCGGGTGCGGCCGGCGCGCAGGTGAAGGAAGGCCTCGGGCACGAGGTACCGGCCCAGGGCTACCACGGCAAGCCCCCGGGCGGTGATTGGCTCGGCTCCTACGAGTGGCGCGGCCAGCGCGTGTGGTGCGTGCAGTACTCCCTGCTCGCGCCGGACAGCAGCCAGGAGTACCAGGACGGCGACGAACTGCTGTCCAAGGGCGGTGTGCCGCTGTCCGACGAGGTCGCGGCGAACATCTCCTACCTGCTGCTGCGCTACGCGGGCACCCAGTCGGCGGACGAGGCCGCCGCGCTGGCGCACCTGCTGCACTCGTGGACGGCCTACCCCGACCCGGCGAACAACGTCTACCTCGACCCGACCAAGGGCTTCCAGGAGATCGCCTACGACGAGGCGTTCCACTACGACCAGCTGGCGAACTTCGGCCAGGCGCAGCAGGCCGTGAACCGGCTGCGCGACGACGCGAAGGCCAACCGCGGTCCGTGGGCGGCCAAGGTGAGCGCGCCCGCTGAGGAGCAGATCATCGGCACGCCGGACACGTGGGTGGTGGACATCACCAAACCCGACGGCGCGCAGGTCGCCGGCGTCCCCGTCACGGTGGAGCTGACCGACGCGGAGCTGGAGGGCGGCACGCCGGCGGGCGACCTGACCACGCCGACCGACGGCACGGCGCTCGCGGTGAAGGTGGTGCCGACCGGGCCGAACCCGTCGTTCTCGGTGAAGCTGGACAGCCCGGCGGACCGGCCGAAGGTGCAGGTCCCCCAGAACAACACGGCCATGCAGCGGATCGTCACCACGGGTGGCGAGAAGAAGCTGGCCGCGAACGCGGCGACGACGGCGAAGACGGCTCCCGGCGCGGTCAAGGTCGCCAAGACCGACGAGGAGACCGGCAAGGCGATCGCGGGCGTGGCGCTGCGGGTGACGGCGGCCGACGGCTCGTCGCCCGCGAAGCGGCAGGACGACACGGCGTTGACCGGCCCCGAGGGTCAGCCGATCGTGCTCCAGACCGCCGCCGACGGCACCGCGGTCGTGCCCGACCTCCGCACGCCGCAGGAGATCTGCGTGGTCGAGGTCGCGCCGGCGAAGGGCTACGAGGAGTTCTTCGACCCGAACGCCCCGCCCAAGGCGTGCGGGAACGTCGAGCCGGGCCAGACGCTGGCGCTGGCGTTGACCAACAAACCGGACAAACCCATCGTGCCCATCACGATCCCGGCGGGCGCGGAAGGCGCCGGTGTCGTGGCGAAGGCGTCGTTCACCACCGAGACGCCGACCGGCGCCCTGGTCGGGTTCGGCGGCGTGGTGCTGCTCGGCGCGGCCCTGGTCGGCCTGCTTGCCCGGCGACGGGCGACCGCACGCCGGTGAAGGCTCTGCTGACGGGCGTGGCGGTGGCGGCGCTGCTCGCCTCCGCCGCGCTCGTCGTCACCCGGTCGCCGGACGTCGTCCTGGCGGGCCTGGCCACGCCCGGTGACGCCGTGGTGCCGCACCCGTTGGGCGACAGCGCGCTGTCGGGGCGGGGCGTGGACCTCGCCGGGATGCCGGTCGGCGCGAACCCGCCGGGAACACCCGTGACGACCACGCCCGCTCCCCCGCCGCCTCCGGTCGCGCCGCCGCAGCAGCAGCCGGGGACGGTGCGGCTGCCCGCGGGCGGGTTGGCCACGCTGGTGCGCGAGGAGGTCACCGCCGACGGCGTGCTGCCGGTGCCGGAGGGCGTCGGCGAGGCGACGTGGTGGGGCGTGGACCTCGGCGCGTCCGAGGGCGCGACGGTGCTGGCCGGGCACGTGAACTGGAAGGGCATGACCGGGCCGTTCGACGAGCTGTGGCGGGCGGCGGTCGGGCAGCACGTGACCGTGGTCGACACGGCGGGCAAGTCGTTCCGGTTCCAGGTCGGCCAGGTGGAGGCGGTCCGCAAGGACGCCCTGCCCGCGCGTGCGGTCGAGTTGTTCGGACCGCGTGGCGGGCACCGGCTGGTGCTGGTGACGTGCGGCGGTCGGTGGGTCGGCGGCGACACCGGTTACGAGGAGAACCAGGTCGTGATCGCCACCCCCGTCCCCTGACCGACCTCGACCTCGACCTCGGCCGGTCGTGACGAACAGGCAACCTCCCGCTACCTCCCGTCGTCATTGTTGGTGTGAAGCGATGGGGGCGGCTCAGCACTGGTGTGGCGCTGGCACTCACCTTGGTGGTGCTGGCGGTGCTGGGCGCGCGGGAATCGGAACCCGGCAACGACGTGGGCGAGCCGGCCGCGCCGCTGCCGATGGCACCGCGCCCGACCGGCGGCAACGCGGGCACGACCAGCCCCGACGCGGGCACGACCGCCCCGTTGACCGTGCCGCCGTCCACGTCGCCGCCGTCGTGGATGCGGCGGATGCTGCCGGGTGAGAAGCCGCCCCAGTTCGTGCTGTTCTCGTTCGACGGCGCGGCGTCCAAGCCGCACTGGGACCGGATCATGCCGCTGGCAAGGCAGTCGAACGCGCACGTCACCGGGTTGTTGTCGGGCGTGTACCTGGTCGCGGACGAGGACGCCGCGTCGTACACCGGGCCGGGGCACGACCGGGGCCGGTCGTCCATCGGGTTCGGCGGCAGCCGCGCGGACGTCGACCTGCGGATCGGGTACCTGAACGCGGCCATCGACGCCGGGCACGAGATCGGCACCCACTACAACGGGCACTTCTGCGTCGGCGACGAGCCGAACGTCGGCACCTGGAAGACCGACCAGTGGAACTCCGAGATCGACCAGTTCTTCGCGATCGTGGAGAAGGCACGGCAGCAGGGGTTCAAGCTGGACCCGGCGGCCGTGCGCGGCGGGCGGACGCCGTGCCTGGAGGGTGACTGGCCGCAGGCGTTCCCGGCGATGCGCGCGCACGGCCTGGCCTACGACACCAGCCACGTGAGCCTCGGCGTGGTGTGGCCGTTCGCGCGGGACGGGATGTGGGAGTTCCCCATGCCGGAGGTGCGCGTGCCCGCGCTGGGCAAGCAGGTCGTGATGATGGACTTCAACCTCTGGTACGCGCTCAACGGCGCCAAGGAGGAGCCGGAGAAGGCCGCCGACTACACCCGGATCGTGCTGGACACGTACCGGTCGGTGTACCAGGCGACGTTCAACCGCAACCGCGCCCCGATCGTGATCGGCAACCACTTCAACGAGTGGGCCGGCGGCGCGTTCAGCAACGCGGTGGAGGGGTTCCTGGGCGAGGTGTGCGTGCGGCCGGAGACGGCGTGCGCCACCTACACGGAGGTCATCCAGTGGATGCAGTTGCAGGACCCGGTGGTGCTGGAGCAGTTGAGGCGCATGCCCGCCGCCCGGAACTGACCCGTCTGGCGCGGTGCTGGGCGAAGCTCTACGGTGAGATTCCCGCCGCCCCACGGAACGCACCGGCATCCGAGGAGTAGCGCATGACCACCGATACCCGAACGGTCGAACACCGGACCTCCGAACTCCAGGCCGTCGCAGTCCACGCCGTCGAACCTCGGCGCGCCGAGGTCCAGCGCGTCGAGTCGCCGAAGCGCACCTGGGTCGCGCCCGACTTCCGGGACGTCGACACCCCGATGGAAGTCACCGCCTACGCCGCTCGCGGCTGACGCCGGCCGTTCCGCCGCGCCGTTCGGCACGCGGTGTCGAAGGGCGCGGCGCCTGCGAACCCGAGAGGTGCCCCCGTGGTGCTCGACCCCGACGATTTCACCGCGCACCTGCGCGCCCTGTCGTCCCGCTACTGGGACCGCCACCCGTTCCACGTCCGGCTGCACGAGGGCCGGTTGTCCAAGCACGAGCTCCAGCTGTGGGCGGCGAACCGCTGGTACTACCAGCGCGCGATCCCGCGCAAGGACGCGGCGATCCTGGCCAACTGCCCGGACGTCGAGGTCCGCCGGGTGTGGCGGGAGCGGATCGTGTGGCACGACGGCAGCGGGCCGGGTGACGGCGGCGCCGAGAACTGGCTCCGACTGGCCGAGGCCCTCGGGCTGACCCGGGAGGAGGTGCTGGACGAGCGGCACGTGCTGCCGGGCACGCGGTTCGCCGTGGACGCCTACGTGACGTTCGCCCGCACGCGTCCATGGGTGGAGGCGGTGGCGTCCGGTCTCACCGAGATGTTCTCGCGCGGCCTGATGGCGCGCCGGCTCGTCGACATGCGCGAGCACTACCCGTGGATCGCCGAGGAGGGTTTCGCCTACTTCACCGCCAGGCTCGGGGTGGTCGCCGACGAAGGAGCGTCCACTTTGGACATCGTGGTGCGCCACTGCCGCACGCTCGACCAGCAGGAGGCGGCAATCGCCGCGCTGGCGTTCAAGTGCGACGTGCTGCGCGCGCTGCTGGACGCCGTGGACTACTACTCGTGACCCCGCTCAGCGCGGCGCCGCGTCTGCGCCGAGGGGTGAAGACCGCTTACGACGAGACCCGGGCCTGCCACGTGGTGCTGTTCCCGGAGGGCGTGCTGGTGCTCAACGAGACCGCGGCGGCGGTGGTCGGGCTGTGCGACGGGCGGACGTCCGTCGAGGGCATCGCGCGCCGGTTGGCCGAGGAGTTCGACGGGGTGCGGGCGGCCGACGTGGCCGAGCTGGTCGACCGGTTGGTGGCGCGCCGGGTGGTGGCCGTCGATGGGTGAGGTACCCGGGGCGGACGCGCCGTTCGGCCTGCTCGCCGAGCTGACCCACCGGTGCCCGCTGCGGTGCGGGTACTGCTCGAACCCCGTGGAGCTTGCCGGCCGCGCGGACGAGCTGGACACGGCGGGGTGGCGGTCGGTGTTCGACCAGGCCCGCGCGATGGGGGTGTGGCAGCTCCACCTGTCCGGCGGGGAACCGCTGGCACGCCGGGACTTCGCCGAGCTGGTCGGCCACGCGGCCGGGCTCGGCTGCTACGTGAACCTGGTGACCAGCGGCCTGGGGCTGACCGCGGACCGGCTGGCGGGCGTCGACCACGTGCAGCTGTCGGTGCAGGACGCCGAGGCGGCGGGCGCGGACCTGATCGCCGGGGTCCGGGCGCACGGGCACAAGCTCAAGGCCGCCGAGGTGGTCCGGGACGCCGGGCTGCCGCTGACCGTGAACGTGGTGCTGCACCGGCTGAACCTCGACAACGTCGGCGCGATCATCGCGCTGGCGGAACGCATGGGCGCGGACCGGTTGGAGCTGGCCAACACCCAGTACTACGGGTGGGCCTTGCGCAACCGCGCCGCGTTGCTGCCGACGCGGGAGCAGGTGGCGCGGGCGGGTGAGGTGGTGGCCGCGGCGCGGGCGCGTTCGGCGATGGAGATCGTCTACGTGGTCGCCGACTACCACGAGGCGCACCCGAAGCCGTGCATGCACGGGTGGGGCGCGCGGCAGCTGACCGTGGCGCCGAACGGCGATGTGCTGCCGTGCCCAGCGGCGGGGGTGATCGAGGGGTTGGGCGTGGAGAACGTCAAGGACCGCGCCCTGTCCGACATCTGGCACTCGTCGGCCGCTTTCACCGCGTTCCGCGGCTTCGACTGGATGCAGGAGCCGTGCCGTTCGTGCGTGCGGCGCGAGGTGGACTTCGGCGGGTGCCGGTGCCAGGCGTTCCAGCTGACCGGGGACGCCTCGGCGACCGACCCGGTGTGCTCCCTGTCGCCGCACCGGGGCTTGGTCGACCTGGTCCTGGCCGGTGGGACGGCTCCGGTGGAGCACCGGGCGGTGGTCCGGTGAAGGTCGTGGTGCTCGGGACGGCGGCCGGCGGGGGTGTGCCGCAGTGGAACTGCGCGTGCGGGCCGTGCTCGGCGGTGCGTTCCGGTGAGCTGCCCGCGCGCACGCAGGACGCGTTGGCCGTGAGCGCCGACGGTGTGGGGTGGTGGCTGGTGAACGCCTCGCCCGACATCGGCGCGCAGCTGGCGTCCACGCCTTCGCTCGCGCCCGGCCCCGGTCCGCGGGACACGCCCGTGCGCGGCGTGCTGTTCACCGACGCCGAGCTCGACCACACGCTGGGCTTGGCCGTGCTGCGCGGGGCGGTCGGGTTGCGGGTACACGGGCCGGCGGCCGTGCTGCGCGCTCTCGCTCCCACGCGGGACGTGCTGGCGACGTACGGCGAGTGGTCGTGGCGGGAGGTGGAGCCGGAGCGGGTGCTGACGCTGGACGGGCTGGAGGTCACCGCGTTCCCGATCAGCGGCAAGCGCCCCAGGTACGCGACCGACGCGGCCGACGCGACCGACGGCGCCGATGCGACCGATGGCCCGTGGGTGGTGGCGTACCGGTTCACCGACCCGGCCACCGGCGGGGTGCTGCTGTACGCGCCGTGCCTCGCGTCCTGGCCGCCCGGGTTCGACGCGCTGGTCGCGGAGGCCGACGTGGTCCTGCTCGACGGCACCTTCCACGCGCCGTCCGAGATGAGCACGGCCACCGGGACGGGCACGGGCGGACAGTCCGCGATGGGCCACCTCCCCATCACCCACAGCCTCCCCCACCTGCGCGAACACCCCTCGACCAGGCTCATCTACACCCACCTGAACAACACCAACCCCGCGCTGGACCCAGGCTCACCCGAGCACGCCGAGATCACCGCGGCGGGCGCCGAGCTGGTCACCGACGGCACCTTGATCGAGATCTGAACCCGGCCCGCGCGGTTTGGGGGGTTAAACCCACCGATTTGCCGGTGGCCTGCCGGAAGAATCGGGGCCATGACGGACCACGACCTCGTACGCGACGCCCGCGCCCGACTGACGCAGGCCGCGCTGGGGCTGGCGCGGGCGCCGCTGTGCGTGGCAGGGCTCCCGCTGATCCCGCTCCAGCTCTACGCCTACCCGCTGATCCTGGTGACCGTCGGCGTGCCGCTGCTGCTGCTGTTCACCGCGCTGGCCCGCCACTACACCGGGTTCTTCCGCCGGTGGGCCTCCGGCGTGCTGGAGGTGCCGATCAACGCGCCCTACCGGCTGCCGGAGAACCGGGGCCCGATGACCAGGGTCCGCACCATCGCCACCGACCCGGCGACGTGGCGCGACCTGGCGTTCCTGCCCGTCAACGCGGTCGTCGGGGTCTTCTGCGGCATCCTGCCGGTGGCGTTCTGGATCAACGGCCTGCTGGGGTTCGTGGTGCCGCTGATCTGGATCGACAGCGGCAGGTCCGTCGAGTACGTCCTGCTGCGGCACGACACCCCCGGCAACTTCGTGCTCGCGCCCCTGTTCGGCATCGGCTTCCTGGTGCTGGCGTGGTGGGCCACGCCCCGCGCCGCCCGGCTGCACGCCTCGATCGCGAGGTGGCTGCTCGCGCCGAGCGCCAAGGCCACGCTGACCAACCGCGTGCGCGTGCTGGCCGACTCACGGGCCGACACGGTGGACGCGCAGGCGGCCGAGCTGCGCCGGATCGAACGGGACCTGCACGACGGCGCGCAGGCCCGCCTGGTCGCGCTGGGCATGAGCCTGGGCATGGCCGAGGAGCTGCTGGCCCGTGACCCGCGGGCCGCGCAGGAGCTGCTGGCCGAGGCGCGCCAGTCGTCCACCCAGGCGCTGGCGGAGCTGCGGGACCTGGTCCGCGGCATCCACCCGCCGGTGCTGGCGGACCGCGGGCTGGACGGCGCGCTGCGCGCGTTGGCGCTGGCCCACCCGCTGCCGGTGGAGGCGGACATCGAGCTGACCGGGCGGCCGGAGGCGCCGGTCGAGTCGGCCGCGTACTTCGCGGTGGCCGAGACGCTGACCAACGTGGCCAAGCACAGCGGCGCGACCAGCGCGTGGATCCGCGTGCGGTACGAGGACGGCAAGCTCTCGCTGATGATCGGCGACGACGGGCGCGGGGGCGCGGAGGCGTCGGAGAACGGCGGATTGCGCGGGATCGAGCGCCGGCTGGCCGCGTTCGACGGCACACTCGGGGTCGCGAGCCCGGTGGGCGGGCCGACCATCGTGACCATGGAGCTGCCGTGCGCGTTGTCCTCGGTGAAGACCTCGTCCTCCTCCGGGACGGCCTGATCCGGCTCCTGCAGGCGTACGACTTCGACGTGGTGGAGGCGGTCGACTCCGGTCCCGCCCTGCTCAAGGCCCTGGTCGACCACCGCCCCGACGTGGCGGTGGTCGACGTGCGCCTGCCGCCGACGTTCACCGACGAGGGCCTGCGCGCCGCCATCGAGGCCCGCAAGCGGGTGCCGGGACTGCCGGTCCTGGTCCTCTCCCAGTACGTCGAGCAGCTTTACGCGCGGGAACTGCTGTCCGATCGCGGCGGCGCGGTCGGCTACCTGCTCAAGGACCGGGTGTCGGACGTCCGGCAGTTCGTCGACGCCATTCGGCGGGTCGCGGCGGGCGGTACCGCGATGGACCCCGAGGTCATCACCCAGCTGCTCGCCCGCGGCGCGCGGGACCAGCCGCTGGCGACGTTGACCCCCCGTGAACGGGAAGTGCTCTCGCTGATGGCCGAGGGCCGTTCCAACGGCGCGATCGCCGGCCGGCTGTTCGTCACCGAGAAAGCCGTCGGCAAACACATCGCGAACATCTTCGGCAAGTTGGACCTGCCGATGTCGGAGGACGACAACCGCCGGGTGCTCGCCGTGCTGGCCTATTTGGACGGGGTGTAAATCGTTTCTTAGGCTAAGTACCATCTTTCCTTTGACGACGATCCGGGGGTGCGCATGGGCACGACGGCGGAGTTGGCCGACGAACTGCTCGACCTGATGTTCACGCAGATGCCGCTGGCCGCCACGGTCTACGGCGTGCCCGGGTACGACCACCTGCTCACCGACCACCGGGCCGAGACCGACGAGGCGACCCGGGCGCAGGCCCTGGACATCGCGGAACGGGCGCGCACGCTGCCCGCGGACGACGACCCGGTGACCCGTGCGGTGATCGTCCAGCAGGCGCGGGCGGTGGTGGACCTGATCGACGCGCGCGGCGTCGAGTACACGATCACCGACTCGTTCTTCGCGCCGGCGGGCGAGCTGCTGACCGTCATGCCGATGACGGCGCTGTCCGGGCCCGAGTCCGAGCGGGCGTACCTCGACCGGCTCGCCGCCGTGCCCGACTTCCTGCGCCGGGTCGCCGACCGCCAGCTCGCCGGTGCGGCGGCGGGCCGCACGCCCGTGCAGCACCTGGTGGACGCGGCGGTGGCTCACGTCGACCGCTACCTGGTCGCCGACGACGACCCGTTCGCCCGACCGGCGGGCAGCGACGAGTTCACCGCCGAGCGCGAACGGCTGCTGGCCGACGTGGTGCGGCCCGCGTTCGCCGCCTACCGCGACGTGATCGCGGGCATCGGGGGCCGGTCCACCGACGAGGTCGGCCTTGGCCGGCTGCCCGGCGGCGAGGCGATGTACGCGGCGCTGGTCCGGGTCCAGACGACGACCGACCGCACGCCCGCCGAGCTGCACCAGACGGGCCTCGACGTGATGGCGGGCGTGACGCGCGAGCTGGCCGAGCTGGGCGAACGCGTCTTCGGCACGTCCGACGTGGCGGCGGTGCTGGAACGGATGCGCACCGACCCGGCGTTGCGCTGGACGACCGAGGACGAGCTGATCGACGCCGCCCGTGAGGCGGTGACCAGGGCGGAGGAGGCCGCGCCGCGCTGGTTCGGCCGGGTGCCGGAGCAGCGCTGCCGGGTGGAGCCGGTGCCCGCCGCCGACGCGCCGGGCGCGCCGACCGCGTACTACGCGCCGCCGTCGGCGGACGGGCTGCGGCCGGGCACGTACTACGCGAACACCCACCGGGTCGAGGAGCGGTTCCGGTACCAGGCCGAGGCGATCGCGTTCCACGAGGCCGTGCCGGGGCACCACTTCCAGATCACGCTGGCCCAGCAGCTGACCGACCTGCCGATGCTGCGCCGGGTCGCGAACGTGACCGCGTACCTGGAGGGCTGGGGCCTCTACACCGAGCGGCTGGCCGACGAGATGGGCCTCTACTCGGACGACGTGGCGCGGCTCGGGATGCTGGCGATGGACTCGCTGCGCGCCGGCCGGCTGGTCGTGGACACCGGTCTGCACGCCCACGGCTGGAGCCGGGCGCAGGGCGTGGAGTACCTGAGCCGGCACACGCCGATGGCGCTGGTCGAGATCGAGAACGAGGTGGACCGGTACATCGCCGCGCCCGGTCAGGCGCTGGCGTACATGGTCGGCCGGCTCGAGATCCTGCGGATCCGGGCGGCGGCCGAGGAGGCGCTGGGCGACCGCTTCGACATCCGGGCGTTCCACGACCTCGTGCTCGGCGGCGGCCCGCTGCCGCTGGCCGTGCTGGACGAGGTCGTCTCGGAGTGGGCCGCCTCGGGTGGGACCACCTCGGGAGAAGCCGCCTCGGGTGAAGCCGCCGCGGAACGGGTGCGCGCCGACCACCCCTGATCCGCGCGCGAGTCGTCCGCGGTCGGACACCGCGAAGTCGTCGGTTCGGGATGCCGGTGCACGGCGTCCCGAACCGCTTCGCAGGTCCGATCGGGTGACTCGGGTGACTGACGATCGCGCTTGCGCGTTCGTGTTCACCCGGCAGATGGGTGAAGCCAATGCGGCACCGAGCGTGCCCCCGACGGGATTCGAACCCGTACTGTGACTCTTTTAAGGAGCCTGCCTCTACCGGTTGGGCTACGGGGGCAGCGGGGAGCCTAAGCGGTTACCGAGCGTTCGTGGGGCAGGTTCGGAAGAAGTCCCCCGCACGGCTCAATGCAATCCGCTATTGCGCTCATTCGGGTAATGGGCCCAAGGCGCTCAGGCCGAGTACGACCTCGTGATAAGCATCACAGTCGAGTGCTTGTTCGACGAGCTCATCCCGCAATGCTGCGGTGAAGCCGATACCAAGACCCATTGCCGTAGCAACCAGATAAGCCGTTTGGGATAGATGTCCTACGTCCATTTGCACAACACGGTATGCACGTGAGGTGTCGTAACGCCATCTAGTCCGTTCGAGCACCCCGGTGTACGCGAGGACCAACGGCGCCTGCCCGACCCAGTCCTGGTCACCGGCCGCCGCGGCCATCTCGGCCGGTCCCCAGCGCACCCCGACGGGCTCCAGCGCGTGCGCGAGCCCGTCGTAGTGGTACCAGCCCGGCTCCAGCCCCGGCACGTCCCGCGCGTGCGCGTACAGCTCGACCGGGTGCCGCCCGCCACCGGACGGGCTGGTCTTGAACACCGTGCCGGACCGCCCGATCCGGGACCGCGCGGGCGACGGACCGGCCAGCACGGCCAGCAGCTCGCCGACCCGGTCGAGCGGCACGCCGGACGTGCCGAACTCGCGCGTGGTGCGCCGTTCCAGCAGGACGTCGAACAGGCCGGACCCCGCCCACCCGGGCTGCTCCGGCAACGGCGGCAGCGGCACGGCGGCACCGCCGAGGCTGCGGAACGGCGGGGGCGGCGGCGACGTCGCGAGCTTCGCGTCCAGCACCGCGTCGTGCTCGTCGGAACCCTGGTACGGAGCGTCGGCGAGGGTGCGGCTGGCGAAGTGGAAGTGCCGGGCGGACACGCCCCACGAGCGCCAGCCGTCCAGCAGCCGGCGTTCCTCCTCGTGCTGGGGCGAGCCCTCGACGATCAGCACACCGGCGTCGACCAACTCGTCCAGCACCTTGCGCAGGGCAGCACGGTCCTCCTCGCCGAGCGGCCTGAGCAGCGCGTCGACGTCGGTGAACTCGGTGAACTTGCGGCAGAGCAGTTCCGCGGTCTCGCTGATGGCGAACTGCCGGTGGTGGAGGTAGTCGTCCCACACCACGGCGCCGTCCTGGTAGAACAGCGTCGCGTGCTCAGCGACCTTTGCCCGCACCCAGCAGCTCCTTGAAGCGCGCCGCCACCCATTCGTGCACTGCCACCGACACCCGCGCGTCCCCCGCCCGGTGCTCGAACCACCGCCAGTCGCAGTTGACGTTGACCTCCAGGAACACGTGGTCGCCGCCCGAGACCAGCAGGTCGAACGCCGCCACCTGGAGCCGCCAGTGCCTGGCCAGGGCGAGCAGCCGGTCGGTCAGCCCGGACGGCACGTCGACCGGCGTGACGCGGACCGCCTCCGGGTCCACCCACAGCTGCGCCGGGTCCAGCTTGTCCACCTGGAACGCCAGGCACCGCTCGCCGACGACGAACACGCGCAGCTCGGTGTCCGACGGCACGTACTCCTGCACGATCACCGGCGCGGACTCGGGCACGTCACCGGACCGGCTGGTCTCCAGCGGACGCGGGAAGAGGCCGTGCTGCATGCCTGGGCGCGGTTCCAGCAGGTGCCGGCCGGAGGTCTTGACGATGCACTGCCCGCCGCCCGGCCTGGTGCGGCCGGGTCGGGTGGTGACGGTGGTGCGCGGCACGCGCAGGCCGAACGCGGAGGCGTCGGCGAGCTGCGTCAGCCGGTTCAGGTGGGAGGTGTTGCGGCTCGGGTTGACGTGCGCCCAGTCACCCCGGCTGGACAGCCAGTCGGCGACGGCGCCCCACTGGTCGACGGCGTAGGCGCCGGCCAGCGTGCCCGGTTCGAGGGGTACGGCGGAGAGCTCGAAGTGCCGGCGCCACACCAGCAGCGGGCGCAGCAGCCAGCGGTCGAGTTCCAGCAGCGGCTGGTCGGTGTAGACGGTGAGCGGCAGGTCGACGGAGCGGTCGGCGTCGATGCGGGCCATCCGGATGCCGCGTTCGGCGAGCGCGATGGAGAGCTCGTTCATCTCCATGTCGGCTGCGCGGGCGAGCACCAGCACGCAGGGCACGGGACTGCCGTCACCCTCGTCGACCATCCCGAGGCGGTGCACCTGTTCCTGGAAGTCCAGGCACTTCGGCTGCGACCGGAACAGGTAATCCTGACCTTGGAGCAGCAGCGGGGTCGGTTTCGCGGGTCTTGCTGCCTCGGGTGGGGGAACGAGCTCGTTCCCCCACCCGGAGACGGTCATGACTCAGTCGTCTTTCTTGCTGCAAAAACGCTTTTCGGCGGTGGCGTACTCCGCGGAGTACTCCGCCAGTGTACGATCCTCGATCTCACCGCGGCGAAGCTGTGCGGCCAGCTCCTCGAGAGACATCGCGGTCACCTCTCTCCCCACTGATGCATCACACATTCAGGCGATACACCAGCTGTATTCTCGGGTTCACGTTACGCAATGTCAAGGTGACCGGCGTGTCGTTAGGCCGTCTGGGGGCTCAAGTGAGATCGCTGGTCCGGACGGCCGTCCGCCCACCGTACCGAACGGAGCAGCAGGTGGGCGGCCGTTCGCGTCAGCTCTTGGTGGCGCGGTCGAACTCGGCCTTCGGCTCGTGGATCTGGCCGAGCGCGACGACCTCGCGGCCGGAGAACAGCGCCTGCGTCCAGTCGACGAAGACCCGGAACTTGCGGTTGAACGTGGGCATGAACATCACGTGGTAGCTGCGGTGCATCAGCCACGCGATGACGCCCTTGAAGCGCAGGCCGAACACGTCCGCCACGCCCTTGTAGAGGCCGAGGCCGGCGACCGAGCCCAGGTACTTGTGGAAGTAGTCCTTGGTCGGCTTGCCGCGCAGGGTGGCGAGGATGTTCTTCGTCAGCAGCTTCGACTGGCGGATGGCGTGCTGCGCGTTGGGCACGCACGTCGCCGTCGGGTCCTGCTCGGTCTGCGACAGGTCCGGCACGGCCGAGCAGTCGCCCGCCGCCCACACGCCCGGCAGCCCGACGACCTGCATGGCCGCCGTGCACCGCACCCGGCCGCGCTCGTCCAGCGGCAGGTCGGTGTTGCGCAGCATGGGGTTGGCCTTCATGCCCGCGGTCCAGATGATGGTGTCCGAGTCGAACTCGGTGCCGTCGTCGAGGACGACGTGGCCACCCTCCATGCTCTTGACGCGCGTGTCGAGGTAGCACTTGATGCCGCGCTTCTCCAGCTGCTCGACGGTCCACGCGCCGAGCCGGGCGCTCACCTCGGGCATGATCCGGCCGGTGGCCTCGACCAGGACCCAGTGCATGTCCTCCTGCTTGAGGCCCTCGTAGTAGCGCAGCGCGTAGCGGGCCATGTCCTCCAGCTCCGCCAGCGTCTCGATCCCGGCGAAGCCGCCGCCGATGACCACGAAGCTCAGCAGGCGCTTGCGCAGCTCCGGGTCGTTCGTGCTGGCGGCCTGGTCGAGCCGCGACAGCACGTGGTTGCGAAGGTAGATGGCCTCACCGATGGTCTTCATGCCGATGCCGACCTCGGCCAGGCCCGGGATGGGGAGGGTGCGCGAGATGGCACCCAGGGCCGAGACGAGCACGTCGTACTCGAACTCCTCGACGTGGCCGTCGGCGAGCTCGACCGTGACGGCCTTGCGCTCGTGCTCGATGCGGGTGGCACGGCCGGTGACCACGTGGCAGCGCTTGAGGACCTTCCGGAGCGGCACCACGACGTGGCGGGGCTCGATGGAGCCGGCCGCCGCCTCGGGGAGGAACGGCTGGTAGGTCATGTGCGGCTGGGGGTCGATCACCGTGACGGACGCCTCGCCGGAACGCAGCTTCTTCTGCAATCCCAGCGCGGTGTACATGCCGACGTACCCACCGCCGACAATCACGATCCGTGTGGGTTGCGACTTCACAGCAGCCATACACATATGGTCGCACCGGAGGGGGGTTTCCCGCGCATCTACGGGGCCTGTTGTGACCACGGTCGCCGGGTGATGACGGACACGCTGCCGCTGACCAGCAGATCATGGAGAACGTGCTGAGAGGAACGATACAGACGTTCAGCTGGGGCTGAGGTCGGGCAGGTCGTTTCTCAGCCTTTCCGGCGCATCAGGAGGACCGCTCCGAGGACCAGCCCGACCGCGCACGCGAGGCCGACGACCTCCACCGCGGCGTCCGTTCGGCCGCCCGGCAACAGGATGACGACCGCGGCCACGGCCAGCACGGAGAGTTGAACGAGGGCGAACCTCTTCGCGGGTGCCTTTAGTGCTTCCAGGTGAACGCGTGATCCGATCGGGACCACGGCCGCGTAGGCGGCCAGGACGTGCACCAGGTGCAGGAGCACGACCAGCGCGAACACGCCCGCCCAGGACCGGTCGTCGCCGACGAACGCCATCGCCGCCGCCGGGTAGCCGATGATCAGCGCGACCGCGGCGGACGCCGGGATCGCCATCGCGGCGGCCACCAGGAGCCCGTACATGGCGAGCGCGGGCCACTCGACCCCGTGGACCGCCAGCACCCAGGCCACGGCCCCCGAGGCGACCCCGATGGCCGCCCGCAACACCCACCCGCCCACCCCGCCCCTCACCAGTGAGTCCTACGTTCGCGTCCCGCGAGTCCTACGTTCGGAACCCCCGAGTTCAACGCTCGGAACGCGCGAGCCACCCGCTGAGGTGCCGCCGCGAGCGTCACGGGCAGGAGTGGGACCGCGGGCAGGGTCGGGGCCACGGGCGGGCCCGGGGTCACGGGAGAGGCCGGGGGTGGGGTCGCGGTCGGGGGCGGGGTCATCGGGACAGCCGCCGTCCGGTCCGGGCCTGCCGCAGCACGCCCGCGATCGGCGCGCCCCACGGCACGACGGCCACGCCGTGCTGCCGCATCGCCTCCAGCCGCACGTCGTGCTCCAGCCGGATCACCTTCAACGCGCTCACACCCCACTGCGCCTCGGGATCGGGCCGCAACTGCTCCGGCAGCACGTCCACCGCCAGCACCACGTTCCCGCGCCGCGCGGCGTGCACCGCCAGCTCCACCACCTCGGCGTCCAAGAACGGCGACAGCACCACCACCAGCGCCCCGTGCGGCACCTGTTCGGGCCGCAGCACGGGCCGCTGGGCCCACCCCGCCGACCGGGCGCACACCACGAGCTGGTGCCGCAGCCGCAGCAGCTGCCGCCGCCCGACGCCCGGACGCGCACCGAGCTGCGGCCGGCCGAGGTCGACCAGGCTCACCCGGTCGCCCTGCCGCAGGTACCCGGCCGCCAACGACGCCGCCGCCCGCACCGCCACGTCGAGGCTGCCTCCCGGCCGCACGGTCGTCCCGCGCGACGCCAGCGACCAGTCCCCGAGCGACCTGCCCAGCGAGCTGCCCGTCGTCGCACGCGCCGGCGTCGCCCAGTCCCCCAGCTCCGCGCCGACGTCCTGCCGCGTGTCCAGCGCCAGCACGACGTCCGCGTCCGCCTCCGCGTGGTGCTCGCGGACGTGCAGGTGCGTGCCCTCGGCGGTGCCCGCCATCGCACTGGTCCGCAACGACACCCGCCAGTCGATCCGCCGCAGCCGGTCACCCGGCTGGAACGCCCGGATGTCGCGCAGCTCCACCGAGTCGCCCGGCCGCCGCGCCCGGTGCGCGCCGACCAACCCCACCGCCCGCGCGGGCAGCAGACCGGCGGGCAACGCCTCCACCGGCGGCAGGATCACCCGACCGCGTTCGACGGCGGTGATCGGACCGTGCACGAACAACGCGTCCGGCCCCGCCACCAGGTGGTCCGGCCGCAGGTCGACGCCCTCGCCCCACGCGTCACGGCGCAGCACGACCTCGATCTCCCGCGCCGTCGCGGGCATCAGGTGCACCGTGCCGATACCGCCGGCCACGGGGTCGGGCAGCCGGATCGCCAGCACCTCCGAGCCCTCACCCGGATCGACCTCGACCGCGGACCTGGCCGCGCCGACCTCACCCGTGCGGGGCAGGCCGCGCACCTTGACCGTCGGCGTGCCCGTGACGGGCGTGAGCAGGGCGAGCAGCGTGGAGATCAGCAGCGGCGCGCCGAACAGGACCAGCTCCACCTCGTGCAGCAGCCCGCCGAGCACCACCAGCCCGACGCCCAGCGCCAGACCGCGCACCAGCGCGTCGGTCGGGTGCCAGTGCTCCCCTCTCCCCCCGGTGAGCGCTTCACGAAGCCGCTGCGCCCTCGTCATGACGAACGGGTGCTCGCCGGGCCGGCCACGCGGCCGAGCAGCTCGGTGACGACCTCCACGCCCGTCACGCCGGACGTCCACGTCTCCGGGCGCAGCGTGATGCGGTGCGCGAGGGCGGCGACGGCGCACTCCTTGACGTCCTCCGGCAGCACGAAGTCGCGCCCGTCCAGGACCGCCAGAGCCCGTGCCACCAGCACCAACGCCTGCGCGCCGCGCGGTGACGCGCCGACCTCGACGGCGGTGTGCCCGCGGCTCGCGGACGCCAGGTCCACGCAGTACCGGAGCACGTCGTCGTCCACCGCCACCTGTTCCACGCCGTGCTGGAGCTCCCGGAGCCGCCGGGCGTCCAGCACGGCCTCCACCTCGGTCTCCTCGCGCTGCCGGGTGAGCCTGCGGCGCAGCACCTCGACCTCCTCGGCGGGGGGCGGGTAGCCGATGTCCAGCCGCAGCAGGAACCGGTCGAGCTGCGCCTCGGGCAGCGGGTAGGTGCCCTCGTACTCCACCGGGTTCGCGGTCGCCAGCACGTGGAACGGGCGGGGCAGCGGGAACGTGCGGCCCTCGACCGTGACCTGCCGTTCCTGCATGGCCTCCAGCAGCGCGGACTGGGTCTTCGGCGGGGTCCGGTTGATCTCGTCGGCGAGCAGCAGGCCGGTGAACAGCGGTCCCTCGCGGAACGTGAACTCGCGGTCGCCCGGGTTGTAGAGGAACGAGCCGGTGACGTCGGCGGGCAGCAGGTCGGGGGTGCACTGGAGGCGCTTGAAGTCCAACTTCAACGCCTGCGCCAGCGACCGGGCCATCAGCGTCTTGCCCAGGCCGGGCACGTCCTCCAGCAGCACGTGCCCGCCCGCGAGGACGGCCGCCAACGCCAGCCGCAACGACCGCTCCCGACCCACGACGACGGTGCCGACGGCGGCGAGCACCGCTTTCGCGTCGGCCGCGATCGTCTCGACTGACACGGTGCCGTGGGTCACAGGTTCTCCAGGAGGTCGGCGAGCTTCGACGGCTCGGGCAGCGGTGCGGTCGGGTCGGTGAGCAGGCGGTGCAGGTCGGCGCCGAGCAGTTCGGGCGCTCTCGGGTCGTCGAGGCCGGGCACGCCGTGCCGCTGCCGCAACCGCGCCTCCGCGAGCCGCCGCAGCCGGGGCTGCACGCGGGTGACGAACCGGTCCTGGTCGACGGCGGCCTCGGCGAGCCGGCCGGCGAGCGAACCGGCCTGGGCGGACGTGGCGGTGGAGATGGTCGCGGGCAGGGGCGCCCAGACGACGTCCGTGGCGCGCGGCAGGCGTGACGCGAGCAGGGCCAACGCGCCGACCGGCACCGCGATCGGCACCGCCCAGTGCCAGGGCGCGCCGACGCGGGTGAGGACGAACGCGGTGACCGCGGTGACGGCGACCGCCAGCGTGATCGCGCGGGCCATGCCGAGCAGCGGGCTCACCGGAGGTCCCGCACGATCCGCTCCAGCGCTTCGGTGGCCGTGCGGGCGTCCGCCGCCGTCACCGCCGCCGTCCCGAACCGGGCCCGCTGGTAGACGAGCTTGAGCGTGCCCGCCGCGCCTTCGTCCACTTCGTAGCGGCGCAGCAGGTCGCCGGTGAACTCGGTGGGCGTCTGGTGGTCCTGGCGCGGCACACCGCTGTCCTCGGCGGCCCGTTCGAGGCTGAGCCAGGCGGCGATGACCGCGTCACCGGGCGGTCCGGCCTGGTCGCGCAGCTCGTCGAGCGCTTCCGCAGCACGTCGCACGAAGATCGCCGGCGGCTCCGCACGACCGTCCTCCAGGTCCGGGGCGTCGACCGCGACACCCACCCCGCGCCGCTGCCGGTGCCGGAACACGCCGAACGAGATCACCAACGCGACCACCCCGACCGCCACCACGACCAGCACGATGGTGAGGACGAGGAACGACCCGCCGACCGTCGAACCGCCCACGTCGACGTCGAAGGGGTCGACCGGCTTGGCGGTCGGCGCGGGCGTCTCCTCGGCGACCACGGGCCGTTCCCCGTAGCGGACCGGCGACTCCCCGCGCGCGGCGAGCGCGATCAGCACGAGCGCCGACCCCACCGCGATGACGAGCGCGAGCCGGGGCTTCATGAGCCAAGGATGCCCGTCGCCGTGGTTCGGCGCGTGCGGTTTCCCGGGAACGCGGCCGACTGGCCCACCGTGATCGATAGTCTTCACCGGTGACCTTGGCGATGGAGCCCGACGAGCGGCAGACGAGGCAGTACGCGTGCGGGTGCTGTGACGCGCCGATCGAACGGTCGTGGAACTTCGTCCACCGCGACGGGAACGCGCACGCCGTGTACTTCGCGAACTCGTACCACCACCGCGACCATCCGCACGAGACGTGGATCGACGTCATTCTGGGCACCTGGGGCACGGGCTCCACCGAGGACCACGTGACGTTCGGGTGCCGCGTCGGCCCGGTCGAGGGCAGCCCGCAGCCGGCGGCGACCCTGGTCCAGGCGTGCATGGACGGGTCGGGCAGCGACATCCACGGCGTGCAGCTGTCCCGGGAGGACGGCCTCACCCACCCGCGACTGCCCGAGTTCTGGCAGGTGGTCGACTTCGTGCTGGCCAACGACCCCGACGTCAACCGCCACCTGTACGGCTGACCGGCGTTTCACCGGACACGTGGACTGGTCGCGAACGCACGACTGCTGGTTCGGCACTGATCGCGTTCCCGGGCTCCTGGAGCGGGTGGAGCGCGAGGACGACGCCGAAGCCTGGGACGAGTTGGGCTACCGGCTGGTCCTGGAGCACGACTTGGTGTCGCCCGCCGGCTTCGCCGCCCTGCCTCGTCTGGTGCGTCTCGCACCGGCCAGCGCACGGGCACGTGCGCTGGCCGGGGAAATCGTGGAACGGGCGGCAGCGCACCACGGCTGTGACGATCTGGCGGCCGACTGCGCCGACGCGATCGCGGAGTTCCGCGAGGTGCTGGACCGGCACCTGCGGTCGCGGCCCTCCGACTACCTCAGGCCGTTCCGCGCGCTGCTCGCGGTCGAGGAGCAGTACCACTGGGCAGCCGCCCTGGGGGACTTCACGGACGACTTCTACCAACTGGCCTGTCCGCAGTGCGCCGTCGAGGTGACGATCGCCATCGGCGACCACGGGAACTACTCGGCGATCCGGGACTGGCACCGGGGCGACGTGGACCGGCGCGACCTGCGGCCGGCGTCCGCCGACGAGCTCTCGGGCATCGGCCGGTGGATGCACGAGACCGCGGTCCGCGACGGGGAAGAAGCCCTCGCCGGCGGACTCGCCCACCTCTTCGGCAAGGCGGAGTGCCCGAGTTGTGCCTGCGTCTTCGACATCGCGACCGAGTACACGTGGGCCAACCGCCCGGTGCTGCGGTGAACCGCGCCGGATCGGGTCGCGACGGTGACCGGACGTGGACGACGCAGGCCCGTTCGTGCCGGGTTCCGGCAGGTGGTCGGCTTCGCTGTGGCCGACGACCCCGACGTCCACCGCAACCCGTACGGCACCGACCGGCGGCCGGATCCGAGCCGGCTCCTCAACCGAGGCCGGCTGCGGTCTTGGCTTGCTCCAGGACGTCTTGGAGCATGGACTGGGTGAGCTTGCCGGTGAACGTGTTGTGCGGGCTCACGTGGTAGCAGCCGAACAGCTGCAGGGGCGGGCCGTCGTCCTGTGCCTCCAGCGTCACGTGGGCGCCGTGGCCGAACGCGGGGCGTGGCCGGGGCACCTGCCAGCACGCGGCCAGCACCGGCAGCACCGCCTGCCAGCCGAACGCGCCCAGCACGAGCACCGCCCGCAGGGTCGGGCGGAGCAGTTCGAGTTCCCGGATCAGCCACGGACGGCAGTTGTCGCGTTCCTCCGGGGTCGGCTTGTTCTCCGGCGGCGGGCACTTCACCGGGGCCGTGATGCGCGTGCCGATCAGCTCCAGGCCGTCGCCGACGTGCGTCGACGTCGGCTGCGTCGCCAACCCGACCGCGTGCATCGCCGCGTACAGGAAGTCCCCCGAGCGGTCGCCGGTGAACATGCGGCCGGTGCGGTTCGCGCCGTGCGCGGCGGGCGCCAGGCCGACGATCGCCAGTGACGCGTCGGCGGGGCCGAACCCCGGCACCGGCCGCCCCCAGTACTCCTCGTCCCGGAACGCCGCCCGCTTGACCCGCGCCACCTCCTCGCGCCACGCCACCAGCCGCGGGCACGCGCGGCAACTGGTAACCCGTTCGTCGAGAGCGGACAGCGGGAGCAAGGTGCGCGTCTCCGATCGTAGAGTTCGGCCATGACCGACAAGGACAACGGCGACGAGCAGGCCGCCAAGGACAAGCCCGACGACGAGCGGGACCTCCCGGTCGACGACCTCGTCACCACCCAGCACAGCATCACCGTCAAGCGCCGCAAGCTGAACTACACCACTACCACCGGTCGGGTGGTGCTGCGGCAGGAGGTGCTGACCGAGGGCAAGTTCGACGGGCACCAGCCGAAGGCGGAGGTCTTCGTCACGGCGTACACGCTGGACGGCGCGGACCCGGCGAAGCGGCCGGTGACGTTCGCGTTCAACGGCGGGCCGGGGTCGTCCAGCGTGTGGCTGCACCTCGGGCTGCTCGGGCCGCGCCGGGTGGTGTCCGGTGACGTGGGTGACATGGCGCCGCCGCCGTACGACCTGGTCGACAACGCCGAGACGCTGCTCGCGCACAGCGACCTCGTGTTCATCGACCCGGTGTCGACCGGGTACTCGCGGGCGGTGAAGGGCGAGAAGCCCGGCGAGTACCACGGTTTCCAGGGCGACCTGGAGTCGGTCGGCGAGGTGATCCGGCTGTGGACGTCGCGCAACGGGCGGTGGATGTCGCCGAAGTTCCTGGCCGGCGAGTCGTACGGGACGACGCGGGCGGCCGGGTTGGCCGAGTACCTCCAGTCCCGGTACGGGATGTACCTCAACGGGTTGATGCTGATCTCGTCGGTGCTGGACTTCGCGACGCTGGACTTCAGCGAGGGCAACGACCTGCCGCACACGCTGTTCCTGCCGACGTACGCGGCGATCGCGCACTACCACGGGCTGCACGGGTCGCGGGCGCTGGAGGACGTCCTGGCGGAGGCCGAGGAGTTCGCGTCGCGGGACTACCCGTGGGCGCTGGCGCGTGGCAACCGACTGTCCACTGAGGAGCGTGCCGACGTGGTGGCGCGGCTGGCCCGCCTCACCGGTCTGGACGAGGACTACGTGGACCGGGTGAACCTGCGGGTCGAGCACGTGCGGTTCTTCACGGAGTTGCTGCGGTCGCAGCGGAAGGTCGTCGGGCGGCTCGATTCGCGGTTCACCGGGCCGGATGCGGACTACGGCCGGGAGACGTTCAGCGAGGACCCGTCGTACTCGGCGATCCTCGGGCCGTACACGGCGGCCTTGAACCACTACGTGCGGTCGGAGTTGGAGTACGAGAACGACCTGCCGTACGAGATCCTGACGGTGAACGTCCGGCCTTGGTCGTTCAAGGAGTTCGAGGGGGTGCACGTGACGGTGGCGAACAAGCTGGCGTCGGCGATGCGCGCCAACCCGCACCTCCGCGTGCACATCGCATACGGTCACCTGGACGGGGCGACGCCGTACTACGCGGCCGAGCACGTGGTGGCGCACTTGCAGATCCCGGACGAGCTGCACGCCAACATCGAAGCCGCCTACTACCCCGCCGGGCACATGATGTACGTCCACGAGCCGAGTCGGGTCCAGCAGTCGAAGGACCTGGCCGACTTCGTCCAGTCCGCCTCGAACCGCTAGCGGTCGACCGGCAGCCTGGGCTGAGCCCCACACCGGGCGCACCGGCCTTGAACGCATGCCCCGCGGCTCATTGCGACCCGCGGGGCATGCGCTCATCAGGCACGGCGTCAGTCAGGCCACGCTGTCGGTCACGGCACGGCGTCAGTCACGGCACGACGGAGCGTTCCTCGGCGAAGTGGCACGCGCTCGGATGCCCGCCGTCGCGGCTGATCAGGGCCGGTTCCTCGGTGGCGCACACGTCCTGCGCCTTCCAGCACCGCGTGCGGAAGCGGCAGCCGGAGGGCGGGTTCACCGGTGACGGCACGTCGCCGGTCAGGCGGATCACGTCGCGCCTGCCCCGCAGGGCGGGGTCGGCCACCGGCACCGCCGACAGCAGCGCCTGCGTGTACGGGTGCGTGGGGTGCCGGTAGATCTGCTCCTCCGTCCCGATCTCCACGACCTTCCCCAGGTACATCACCGCCACCCGGTCCGACAGGTGCCGCACCACCGACAGGTCGTGCGCGATGAACACGTACGACAGCCCGAACTCGCCCTGGAGCTCGGCCAGGAGGTTCATCACCTGCGCCTGGATCGACACGTCCAGCGCCGACACCGGCTCGTCGCACACGATCACCTTCGGCTTCAGCGCCAGCGCCCGCGCGATCCCGATCCGCTGCCGCTGCCCACCCGAGAACTGGTGCGGGTACCGGTTGAGGTGCTCGGGGTTCAGGCCGACGACGTCCAGCAGCTCCCGCACCCGCCCGGCCCGCGACGCCTTGGGCGCGACCTCCGGGTGGATCTCGAACGGCTCACCCACGATGTCGCCCACGGTCATCCGCGGGTTCAGGGAGGTGTACGGGTCCTGCAGCACGATCTGCATCTCCCGCCGCCACCGGCGCAGCGCGGCGCCCCGGAGCGAGAACATCGGCTCACCCTCGAAGTACGCCGCCCCGGACGTGGGCGGTTCCAGCCGCATCAAAACCTGGGCCAGCGTCGACTTGCCGCACCCCGACTCGCCGACCACCCCCAGCGTCTCCCCCGCGCCCAACGTGAACGACACGCCGTCCACCGCCCGCACCTGCCCGACCGTCCGCCGGAACGCCACTCCCCGCGTCACCGGGAAGTGCTTCACCAGGTCGACCACTTCCAGCAGCTCAGCCACGGGGACCACCCACGACTTCCTCCGCGAAGTGGCACGCGCTGGTCCGCCCGAACCCCAGCCGCACCGCCGACGGCACGTGCGAAGCGCAGATGTCCTCCGCCCGCGAGCACCGGGGGTGGAACGGGCACCCCGGCGGGATCCGCAGCAGGCTCGGCGGCAGCCCGCGGATCGTCTCCAGGGCCGTCCCCTTCGAGTCCAACCGCGGCAGTGAGCGCATCAGCGCGGACGTGTACGGGTGCCCGGGTGAGCGGAACAGCGACACCGCGTCCGCGTGCTCCACGATCCGCCCCGCGTACATCACCACGATCCGGTCCGCCACCTCCGCCACCACCCCGAGGTCGTGCGTGATCAGGATCAGCCCCATCTGCCGCTCGCGCTGGATCTCCGCCAGCAGGTCCATGATCTGCGCCTGCACGGTCACGTCCAGCGCCGTCGTCGGCTCGTCCGCGATCAGCACCTCCGGGTCGAGCGCCAACGACATCGCGATCATCGCCCGCTGCCGCATCCCGCCCGAGAACTGGTGCGGGTAGTCCCGAACCCGTTGCCGCGCGAGGGGAATCCGCACCAGGTCCAGCAGCTCGACCGCCCGCGCCCGCGCGTCGGCCCGGCTCATCCCGCGCCGCACCCGCAGCTGCTCCTCGATCTGGAACCCCACCGTGAACACCGGGTTCAACGCCGACAGCGCGTCCTGGAAGATCATCGCGACGCCCGACGCCCGCACCGCCCGACGACGGTCCGCGGACGCCGACAGCAGCTCCTCACCGTGGAACCGCACCGACCCCCGCGTCACGAAAGCCGGTGGCGTGTCGAGGATTCCCATGATCGCCTGCGCGGTCACGCTCTTCCCCGACCCGGACTCGCCCAGCACGGCCAACGTCTCGCCCGCGGACACGTGGTAGCTCACGCCGTTCAGCACGCGCGCCACCCCGTCCCGCGTGCGGAACTCCACGTGCAGGTCCTCGACCTCGAGCAGCACCAAAACCTCCCCAAAAGGGTCGAGCCCAGCAGATCAACGCAGCTTCGGGTCGAGGGCTTCGCGCACCGCGTCACCCAACATCACGAAGGCCAGCACGGTCGCGGTCAGGAAACCGGCCGGGAACAGCAGCGCGTGCGGCGCGACGCGCAGGTAGTCCTTGGCGCTGTTGATCATCACGCCCCACGACACGACCGGCTGCCGCAGCCCGATCCCGAGGTACGACAGCGTCGCCTCGGCGCCGATGAACGCGCCCAGGGCGATCGTCGAGTACACCAGCACCGGCGCGATGCAGTTGGGCAGCATGTGCTTGCCGATGATCCGCACCGAGGACGCGCCCAACGCCCGCGCCGCCTTCACGTAGTCCTGCTGCTTGGCCGCGATCGCCGTCGACCGCATGATCCGCATCGCCACCGGCCACGACAGCACCGAGATCGACAGCACCACCTGCGCCACGATCCGCACCGGCCCCGCGTCACCACCGGCGTTCAGGGTGGTGAGGATGACGATCGCGCCCAGCACGAACGGCACGCCCACGAACACGTCCGCGATCCGCGACACGACGGCGTCCAGCCACCCGCCGTAGAACCCGGCCAGCATCCCCACGGACGCACCGACCAGCACCACGCCCAACGTCGCCAGCAGGCCGACGACGATCGACGCCCGCGCGCCGTAGACGACCCGCGTGTAGATGTCGTAGCCCTGGTTGTCGTACCCGAACCACGCCTCGGCGGACGGCGCGCCGCGCGACCGCGACAGGTCCGCCAGGTTCGGGTCGCCGGACGCGAACAGCCCCGGGAACAGCGCCAGCGACAGCATCAGCAGGATCAACGAGACGGACACCCAGAACAACGGCCG
The DNA here is from genome assembly GCF_000716595.1 of Saccharothrix sp. NRRL B-16314. GTDB lineage: Bacteria > Actinomycetota > Actinomycetes > Mycobacteriales > Pseudonocardiaceae > Actinosynnema. Next base: position 184,319 of record NZ_JNXC01000021.1, on the reverse strand, counting down.
CCGCCGCAGCGTGTGCCAGGCGTCCCCGAACAGGCCGCGCGGCTGTTCCACCACGGCAGGAGCGATCTGACTAGTCATAGCGGATCCTCGGGTCCAAGACCGCGTAGAGCAGGTCCACCAGCAACGTCATGAGCAGGTACACCAACACCAGCACGGTGACGACGCCGGTCACCATCGCGCCGTCCTTCGTCAGGATCGACCGGAACACCAGCCCGCCGACGCCGGGCACGTTGAAGATCCCCTCGGTGACGATCGCGCCGCCGAGGAACGCGCCGAGGTCGGTGCCGAGGAACGTGACCACCGGGATCAGCGAGTTCCGCAGCAGGTGGACGCCCACCACCCGGTGGTTGGGCTGGCCCTTCGCCAACGCCGTGCGCACGTAGTCGGCCCGCCGGTTCTCCGAGATGCTCGCCCGGGAAAGCCTTGCCACGTACGCCATCGACAGGCTGGCCAGCACGAACCCCGGCACGATGAGGTTCCCGAACGTCGGCGTGGTGACCGTCGGCGAGATCCACCCGAGTTGCAGCCCGAACACCAGCTGCACCACGTACCCGGTGACGAACACCGGGATGGAGATCAGGAACAGCGTCGACACGAGCACCAGGCTGTCCAGGAACCCGCGGTTGCGCAGGCCCGAGACGACACCCGCGGTGATGCCGATGACCGCCTCGACCAGCAGCGCCACCAGGGCGAGCCGCACCGTCACCGGGAACGCCGCCGCGATCCGGGTCGAGACCTCGACCCCCGACGACGTGAGGCCGAAGTCGCCTTGGACCAGTCCCAGCAGGTACTTGCCGTACTGGACGATCAGCGGGTCGTCCAGGTTGAACTTCTCCCGCATCGCCGCCACGTACGACGCCGGGCAGTCCCGCTCACCGCACTTGCCCTCGAACGGGTCACCGGGCACCGCCCACACCAGGGCGTAGATCAGGAACGTCGTGCCGAGGAACACCGGCACCATCTGCAACAGCCTGCGCAGGACGTAACGCCCCAACGCGCACTCCCCTCGACCGGGGCCGGCCCGGGTCTGCGACCCGGACCGGCCCGTGCGGAACCCCTGGTGCTAGGCCACTTCCACCGTGTAGAGGTCCAGCGTGCGGAACGGGTCGAGGTTGGCCACCTTGAGCCGGTCGGAGCGGCCGGCGATGGTGTTCTGCGTCCACAGCGGGAGGACCGGCAGGTCCTCCGCGAGCATCCGCTCGGCTTCGAGGTACAGCTCGATCGCTTCCTCCTCGCTGGGCGCCTTGTCGGCCTCGGCGAGCTTCGCGTCGAGCGCGGGGTTCGAGTAGCCACCGTCGTTGGAGGACGAGCCGGTCCGGTACAGCGGCGTCAGCCAGTTCTCGATCGACGGGTAGTCCGCGATCCAGCCCGCCCGGTACATGCCGGTCATCTCGTGCGCGTTCACCTTCTGCCGGAACTCGCCGAAGCTGGTCGACGGCGCGAACCTGGCCTCGATGCCGAGGGTGTTCTTGATGCTGTTGACCACCGCCTCGGCCCATTCCGTGTGCCCGCTGTCGGTGTTGGACAGCAGCACGATCTCCCCGGTGTACCCGGACTTCGCGAGCGCCGCCTTGGCCTTTTCCGGGTTGAACGTGCAGTACTCGCCGCACTGGCCGGGCTGGTAGCCCTTCATCAGCGGGTGCACCCAGCCGTCGGCCGGCTTGCGGGTGCCCTCGAAGATGACCCGGGTGATCTCCTCGCGGTTGATCGCCATGGAGATCGCGCGGCGCAGGTCGACGTTGTCGTACGGCTTGAGGTAGAGCGGGAACGCGATGGTCTGGTTGTTCAGCGTCTCCCGCTGCACCACCCGTTCGCCCAGGTCGGTCTCGTACTGCCGGCCGGCCAGCGCGTTCGGCGGCAGTTCCTCCAGGAAGTCCAGGTTGTTCGACACGAGGTCCGCGTAGGCCGATTCACGGCTCTGGTAGACCTTGAGCGTCAAGTCCTTGAACTTCGGCTTGTCGGTGCCCTGGTAGTCGTCGTTGCGGGTCAGCTTGATGTTGGCGCCGACCTCCCGCGAGACGTACTTGAACGGGCCGTTGCCGATCGGGTGCTTCTCGAAGGCCATGCGGTCCTTGAAGAACGACTCCGGCAGCGGCGAGAACACCTCGTAGCCGATGGTCACCGGGAACACGGCGAACGCCTCGGACAGCGTGATGGTGAACGTGTGGTCGTCCACGACCTTCAAGCCGGACAGGGTTTCCGCGGTCGGTGCGGGCGGCGCCTGCGGGCCGTCGGCGCCGTCCGGGTCCTTGGGGTGGACGGCGTCGAAGCCGTCGATCTGGGAGAAGAAGCTGGCGCCCTGCGTGGCGTTCGGCCCGTAGGCGGTCCAGTTCCAGGCGTCCACGAAGCTCTTCGCGGTGACCGGCGTGCCGTCGTGGAACAGCCAGCCCTGCTTGATCTTGACGGTGAAGACCTTGGAGTCGGTGGTGTCGATCGACTCGGCCATCGCGTTCTGCGGCTGCGCGTCCTCCGCGCGGTACTCGACGAGGCCGGTGAACAGCGGGTCGAGGACCCGGCTGCCACCGACCTCGGTGGTGTTGCCGGGGACGAGCGGGTTCTCCGGCTCGGTGTTGAAGATGGTGATGCCGGCTTCGGTGTTCGAGGCCGCCGGGGTGTCTGCCGAGCCGCAGGCTGCCGCGGCCAATGCGACCGCGACGGCCGCGGGGACTAATCGGGCACGTGACATTAGGGTCCTCCCACCTGATCGGGCGTAACCGAACAGAGTCGACCGCTTTCACAGCGTCAGAGGAACGCTAAGGGGACGGTGACGTGGGCCATACCGGTGACGGCGTCACGGCTTGATCACGATCAATCCCAGTTGACAGCTTCAGGCGGTGGAGAACGCGATCCCGTCGAGGATGTCGTGCTCGCTGGAGACGAGTTCCGTCACTCCGCGCGACTCCAGGTGGTCGGCGAGCACGCGGACGATCAACGCGCCGCCGCAGATCACGTCCACGCGGCCGGGGTGCATCGGCCCCAGCGCCGCGCGCTCGTCGTGACTCATGGTGAGCAGCTTCGCGGTGGTCTCGCGGATCCGGTCGAGGCCGATCCGTGCCAGATGGATCTCCGCGGGGTCGTACCGGGGCAGGTCCTTGGTGAGCGCGACGAGGGTCGTGACGGTGCCGGCGACGCCGATCCAGGTCTTGGTCTTCGCCGTGGGCACCGCTTCGAACGCTTCGGCGAGGACGTCCTTCGTCACCCGGACGGCTTCCTCGACCTCGGCCTCGGTCGGCGGGTCGCCGCGCAGGCAGCGCTCGGTGAGCCGCACGCAGCCGATGTCGACGGACCGGGCGGCCTCCACGTCGCCGCGCACGCCGTTCCAGGTGCCCAGGACGAGTTCGGTCGACCCGCCACCGATGTCGGAGACCAGGAACGGGCCTTCGTCCGCGTCCAGGTCGGACACCGCGCCGGTGAAGGAGAGGCGGGCCTCCTCGTCGCCGGTGATGACCTCGGCCTCGACGCCCAGCACTTCGCGGGTCATGTCGAAGAACTCGTCCTTGTTGGCGGCGTCGCGGGTCGCGGAGGTCGCGACCATGCGGACGCGCTCGGTTCCCTTGCGGCGCAAGACGTTCGTGTAGTCGAGGAGCGCGGCGCGGGTGCGGGCGATGGCGTCGGGGTGCAGCCGGCCGGTGGCATCCACCCCCTGGCCGAGCCGGACGACCCGCATCTCGCGGTGCACGTCGCGCAGCGACCGCTCACCACTGTCCGAAGTGGTCACATCGGCGACCAGCAGGCGGATCGAGTTGGTCCCGCAATCGATCGCGGCCACGCGTGCCATGCCCGGTTCCTTCCCTGCCGGTGGGTGCTGCCCCCAGCACCCTAGTCGGCGGGCCGGTGCTCAGCGGGGCGGTGGGGCGGAGACGGGAGGCTCAGCTGGGCTGCATCGACGAGGTGGTCGAGCTGGTCGAGCTGGTCGAGCCGGTCGAGCTGGTGGACGACCCGGAGGAGGTGGCCGGGTCGCTGGAGCTCCCGGCCGGCGAGCTGCTGTCCGAGGTGGTCCCCTCCGACGTGGTCTTCTCCGACGTGGTCTTCTCCGACGTGGTCCCTTCCGGAGTAGTCCCTTCCGGAGTGGTGCCCGCTGAAGTGGTGCCCGCTGAAGTAGTGCCCGCCGAAGTAGTGCTCTCCGGGGTGGTGCCCGCCGGGGTGGTGCTCTCCGGGGTGGTGCTTCCCGGGGTGGTGGCTGCCGACGACGTGGTCACCGGGGACTCGGAGGTCGTCGCCGGGGAGCTGGGCTCCACCGTCGAGGTCTTCGGCGTGGTGGTCGTGGTCGGCGAGGTCGTCGTCGTCGGCGGCGTGGTGGTGGTCGGCGTCGGGCAGCCCGGCGGCACGGAAGGTGTCGTCGTCGGCGTCGTCGTCGTGGGCGTCGTCGTCGGCGTGGTGGTCGGCGTCGTCGTCGTGGGGCACGACGGCGGCGTCGGGGTCAGCGTCAACGTCGTCCCGGGACGCGTCGTGGTCGTCGGCGGGGTCGACGTGCCCTGCGACGGTGGCGTCGTGGTGCCGGGGGGCGTCGTGCCGGGCGGCGTGGTGCCGGGCTGCCCGGGGTTGTTCGCCGGGTTGCCGGGGCTCAGACCGGGGCCGTAGTCGTCGTCCGAGCCGACCATGTCCGGCAGCGGGGTGACGCCCTTCGCGTAGGCGTCCGCCCAGTACAGCACCGTCCGGACGTACTCCTCGGAGTGGTTGTACCGGAACACCGAGCGCGCGCGCTGCACCGGATCGCTCAGGTCCGCGCCGTACGCGCACAGGTAGTTGCCCGCGCCGATCGTGGCGTCGTAGATGTTGTTCGGGTTCTTCTGCCCGTCACCGTTGCCGTCGGCCTCGTAACCGGCCCACGTGGACGGGATGAACTGCATCGGGCCGACCGCCCGGTCCCAGGTCCGGTCGCCGTCGAACCGGCCGTCGTCGGTGTCCGGGATCGCCGCCACGCCGGGGGCGCCGTTCAGCACCGGCCCCACGATGGGCCTGACCGTGGTGCCGTCCTCGGCGACCCGGCCGCCGCGCGCGTGCCCGGACTCGATCCGCCCGATGCTCGCCAGCAACGGCCAGTCCAGCTTGCAGCCGGGCGTGGTGCGGGCCAACCGGTCCGCCGCGCGCATGTACGCCTCGAGCATGACACCGGGGATGCCGTGCTGCCCTTCGCGCAGGTAGCCGCCGTCCAACGGGGGCAGCTCGTCCTCGAACTCGGACGGGTCGTCGGCGTCGGCGAGCAGCGCCGCGCTCAGCTCGTCCGTCTCGGGCAGTCGGCCGGTCGCACCGAGGGTGCCGCGGTCCTTCAGCGCGAGCGTGCCCAGCACGTCGCCGGGACCGGGCGGCACGGCCTCCACTCCGGACTGGTTCGACAGGTTGACCCAGTCGATCGGGGCCGCTCCGTGCAACAGTGCTGGGACGAGCATCGCGGCGGTCGCCGTCGCGGCGAAGCCCCACTGCCGTGGCGTCATCGTGCCGGGATGGACCTTGGTCCGCTTCCGCACACGACGTTTGCTCTTCGGCACAGCCACGAACTCCCCGATAGTCGTTACCCGGCCAGGACCCAGAGTGCCTGATCCGAACGGCGGTGTCACTGCCGCGTGCACGCCGATGTCCGAAGAACTGCCCGTAAGGTCAGTTTTTCACCGTTGACGCGCAGTCGCCGCTCGGCCACCACTCCGCGAGCCTGTCCAGGGCTTCGTCGCCGAAGGGGTTCACGCCCCGGCCCACGGCCAGGGAGTGCGCCACGTGCACGTGCAAACACTTGACCCGGTCCGGCATGCCGCCCGCGGTGACGGTCGTGCCGAGCGGTTCGATGGCGTCCCGTTCAGCCAAGTACAAATCATGCGCCCGGCGGTAGTCCTGGGCCAATTGTTCATCCACGGCCAACCGGTCGGTCATCTCCTTCATCAGCCCGGCGCCCTCCAGCCTGCTGACGAACGAGTTCAACCGCGAGCAGGTCAGGTAGTACAGGGTCGGGAACGGGGTGCCGTCCTCCAACCTCGGGTTGGTCTGCACGACCGCCGGGTGGCCGCTGGGGCACCGCGCGGCGACCTCCCGCATGCCCCGCGGCGCGCGTCCCAGCTGCGCCGCCACCGCCGCCCTGTCCTCGTCACTGACCGTCATCGCGCTGCCGCCGAATCCCACAGTTGCTCGTACCACGCCTTGTCCTGGGCCGGTTTCGCGGCCGGTCGTTGTTCGTCGATCTCCCGCTCCTCGTCACCGGGGAGCTGAACGATGTAGGGCGTCTCGCCGGGCCGGACGTAGTGCAGCCGGCGACGCGCCTCGGCCTCCACGTGCGACGGGTCCGCCAGTTCACGCTTGCGCTGCTCCAGCTGGGCCACCTCGACCCGCAGGGTCTCGTGGGAGGCGGTGACCTCCCGCAGCTCCTCCCGTTGCGCCAGGTACGTCCTGAGGGGCACGGCGATGCTCAGCGCGAGCGCGCACACCACCATCGCCAGCAACGCGGCCCGCCGGGTGCCGGTCATGCCGAACGCGCCGCCGGTGCCCGCGCCCGCCCTGGTCCGGGCCTTCGACTGCGGCTTGCGCGCCGTCGGCCGTGCCTGCGGCCTCGCGCCCGCGGGCTTGCGGCCCGACGTGCCGCCCTTGGCGGACCTGCGGTCGGCCGGGCTCGCACCGCTGCCCTGACGACCAGCGGTTTTACCGGCAGCCCTCGGGTCCGCCTTGCCGCTTCCCGCCTTGCCGCTTCCCGCCTTGCCGGCTCCCGCCTTGCCGGCTCCCGCCTTGCCGGTACCGGCCTTGCGGTCCCGGCCGGCGGCAGGGCTGGACCTCGGCGTGGCGTCCCGGCCACGTCGAGCGTCCCGTTCCCGCGGCGCCATCAGCTCTCCGGTGTGTACCGCGGGAAGGCCAGGTCACCGGCGTACCGCGCGGCGTCGCCCAGGGCCTCCTCGATGCGCAGGAGCTGGTTGTACTTCGCCGTGCGCTCACCGCGGGCGGGCGCGCCGGTCTTGATCTGGCCGACGCCGGTGGCCACCGCCAGGTCGGCGATCGTGGTGTCCTCGGTCTCGCCGGAGCGGTGGGACATCATCGACTTGTAGCCGTACGACGTGGCCAGGGCGACCGCGTCCAGCGTCTCGGACAGGGTGCCGATCTGGTTCACCTTCACCAGCAGCGCGTTCGCCGCGCGCCGGGAGATGCCCTCCTCCAGCCGCTCCGGGTTGGTCACGAACAGGTCGTCGCCGACGATCTGCACGCGGTCGCCCAGCTCGGCGGTGAGCTGCACCCAGCCGTCCCAGTCGTCCTCGGACAGCGGGTCCTCGATCGACACCAGCGGGTAGGCGTCGACCAGGCCGGTGTAGTAGCCGGTCATCTGCTCGGCGCTGCGCTTGGTCTTCTCGAACTGGTAGGCACCGTCGGTGTGGAACTCGGTGGCGGCGACGTCCAGGGCCAGCGCGACGTCGCGGCCGGGGGTGTAGCCGGCCTTCTCGATCGCGACCATGATCAGGTCGAGCGCCTCGCGGTTGCTGGTCAGCGCGGGTGCGAAGCCGCCCTCGTCGCCCAGGCCCGTGGACAGGTTCTTCGACTTCAGCACGGACTTCAGCGCGTGGTACACCTCGGCGCCCCAGCGCAGGGCCTCGCGGAAGCTCTCCGCGCCGATCGGCGCGATCATGAACTCCTGGATGTCCACGTCGGTGTCGGCGTGCGCGCCGCCGTTGAGGATGTTGAGCATCGGCACGGGCAGGACGTGCGCGTTCGGGCCGCCGACGTACCGGAACAGCTCGAGACCGCTGGACGCCGCCGCCGCCTTCGCCACCGCGAGCGACACGCCGAGGATGGCGTTCGCGCCCAGGCGGGACTTGTCCGGTGTGCCGTCCAGGTCGACCAGCTTCTGGTCCACCACGCGCTGCTCGACGGCTTCGACGCCGACCAGTCCGGGAGAGATCTCGTCGAGCACAGCCGTGACCGCGCGCTCCACTCCCCTGCCGAGGTAGCGCCTGGCGTCCCGGTCGCGCAGCTCGACCGCCTCGTGCTCACCGGTCGACGCGCCGGACGGCACCGCGGCGCGTTCGAGCGTGCCGTCGTCCAACGCCACCTCAACCTCGACGGTCGGGTTGCCGCGCGAGTCCAGGATCTCGCGGGCGCCGACCTGCTCGATGACCGCCACGTGCGCTCCCTCGTCAGACCATTCGCGTACCTGTGACGAGCCTAGTTGGTGCAAGGTGTGGAACGGCCCCGGCTCGCTCGTCGGGGGGTCGTCGGGAAGGGGATGCACGCGTGGTTCACGTGACGCGGGGTGGGGATGGGCCGCTGCTGGTGCTGCTGCACGGGCTCGGTGCGACCGGGTCGGTGTGGCGCGGTGTCGCGGAGTCGTGGCCCGGGTCGTGGATGGCGGTGGACCTGCCGGGGCACGGGCGGTCGGCGGCCCTGGAGCGGTACTCGTTCGGGGCGTTGGCGGCGGCGGTGGCGGCGGTGGTCCCCGGCGGGCCGGTGGCCGTGCTGGGGCACTCGCTGGGTGGTGTGGTGGCGTTGACGCTGGCCAGTGGGTGGTTCGGGGTGGACGTGCGCGCGGCGGGCGGGGTGGGCGTCAAGCTGCGGTGGACGGCGGAGGAGTTGGCGCGGGCGGCTTCACTGGCCGCGCGGCCGGCTCGGGTGTTCGGGACGCGGGCGGAGGCGTCGGCGTGGGCGGGCAAGCTGGCCGGTGTGCCGTTGGAGGACGGCGTGGTCGAGGTGGGCGGCTCGGGCGAATCGGTCGGGACAGGCGGCTCGGCCGGGGTCGGCCGCTCCGCCGAGGCGGTCGGTTCGGGCGGGACGGCCGGTTCGGGCGGGACGGTCGAGGCGGCCGGGTCGGGAGGGACAGGCGGTGCGGGCGGGACAGGCGGAACGGTCAAGCTGGGCGGCTCTGGCGAATCGGGCGGCTCGGGCGGTTGGCGGGCGGCGTTGGATTCGGGGGCGTTCGGGGTGGGCGCGCCGGACGTGGCGGGGTTGCTGGCGGTGGCGAAGGCGCCGGTGTTCCTGGCCGCCGGCGAGACCGACCACATGTGCCCGCCGGAGCACCTGCGGGCGGCGCAGCCGAGTGGAATAGTCCTACCCGGGGTCGGCCACAACGCCCATGTGGAGCAACCCGCGTCGATCAAGCCGGTGCTCGACCGGCTGCACGCCGCGCTCGTGGGGTGACCCGTGTGGTGACACGCCGATCCCGTCATCCGGTCGGCTGTCGAACCGCGGCGGGGTGCACGGGTAGCGTTGATCGAACCATGACGGACAGCACCTTCGAGGCGTTCCGCCGAGCCGAGGCGCTGCTCGCGGACCGCCGACCGCTGGAGGCGCTGCGCGAGCTGCGGATCGTGCTCGAAGCGGCGCCGGAACGGGCGAGCGTGCAGCTGCTCGCGGGCCGGGCCTACCTGGGTTCGGCCCAGCTGAAGCGCGCCGAGGCGGCGTTCCGGAAGGTGCTGGACCTCGATCCGAGCGACCACTACGCGCGGTTCGCGCTGGGCCGGACGTTGCAGCGGCAGAACCGGTTGACCGAAGCGTTGACGCAGCTGCGGATGGCGGCGGCGATGAACCCGTCACCCGAGTACCAGGAAGCCCTGGGCGAGGTCAGCGCCCGCCTGGCGGTGGAGCGCGACCGATGACCGCCTACGAACTCGGCGACGTCGTGGCCGAGCGACGGCTGGAGTGCGTCGCCGGTGACGGCACGCGCACCGAGGTCGTGATCCGCTTCGGCAGCCCCCACCCCGACCCGCTGAGCACCAACGGCGACTGGTGCTGCCCGCACCAGATCCTGGGGCTGGGCAAGGACGACGTCGGCGCGTCGTTCGGCGTCGACTCCCTGCAGGCCCTGCTGCTCAGCGTGTACCGGGTGCGGCTGGAGCTGGCGAGCCGCGCTGCGGCGGCCTCGGTGGACCTCGACTGGCTGGGCCTGCCGGAACTGGGCCTCACGGTCGCCCCGATCCCGCACACCGGCCCACCCCCGCAGCCCTCCGGCACCTGACTACACCGCGCGTTCGGCAGCTCAGGTTTCGAGGCTGGCCCGCGCGTAGGCGTCGGCGCCGCTGTAGACGTTCTGGCCGTACTCGGTCGAGTTGTTGTAGTCCAGCACCGCCGCCCACCAGCCCTCGCCGGTGCCCAGGTCACGTCCACCGGAGCAGAGGTACCGCGCCGCGGCCAGGGCGGCGTCGTCGATGTTCTGCGGATCGGGGTTCTGGCCGTCCCCGTTCGCACGCACCGCGTAACGGGCCCAAGTGGTCGGGATGAACTGCATCGGCCCCACCGCCCGGTCCCACGTCGTGTCGCCGTCCAGCACACCGCCGTCACTGTCGGCGATCGCCTTCACGCCCGGTGAGCCGTCCAGCGGGATGCCGACGATCGGGCTCGACGGCCGACCGGCCTCCTGGAGCCGCCGGCCGCCGATGGTGCCGTGGTGCGACTCGATGCGGCCGATACCGGCCAGCGTCGCCCACGAGATCCGGCACGACGGGTTCTGGGTCCGCATCATCAAGTCGGCCACGGCGTACGCCCGCAGCGCCCGCGCCGGCACGTCGATCTTCCTGGACAACGACGCCGCCCACGCGTCCAGCGGTTCGACACCACCCGTCGGCGAGGCCTCGGGTGCGCCGGACGTCGGCACCTGACCGGCCGCGCCCGGTGCGGCGGCGCCGGGCCGCACTTCCAGGAACGGCACGGGGAACGGCGGATCGGCGGCGGGCCTGGGCGAGGAGCGGTTCAACGCGCCCAGCGCCCACGCCCCGCCCGCCACGAAAGCGAGCAGGACCAGCACCAGCGCCAGGCGCCCGGCCAGGTTGCCGGCATCGCCGCGGCCCGGAGGGCGAGGCTCGGTCTTCGACGGCGGCGGGACGACCACCGCCCCAGGCTACGTGCTCGCCACGAGTGCTCGGGGCGAGTTTGCGCGGCAATACGTCCCCGGTACCTGTTTTGCGAGGTTAAGGCCTGTTTGTCCTACTGGACGGGAAGCCGAGGCTTGCCTAAGTTCGTAGAGCCTCAGTTAACTCCTCGTGAGGATGGCCGCCGTGCTCCTCAGCAACGGGCTCATCGGGCTGCGCGAAGGACTGGAAGCAGCCCTGGTCGTCAGCATCCTGGTCGCCTTCCTGGTCAAGACCGACCGCCGGTCCCGGCTGCCCCACGTCTGGCTGGGCGTCGGCGCGGCCGTCGCGCTGTCGATCGTGTTCGGCGCGGTCGTCACGTTCACCACCGCGACGATGACGTTCGAGCAGCAGGAGGCGTTCGGCGGCGGGATGTCGCTGCTCGCGGTGGCGTTCGTCACCGGCATGATCTTCTGGATGCGCGCCACGGCCCGCACGATCGCCGCCGAACTGCGCGGCAAGCTGGACCGGGCGCTGGAGATCGGCCCGGTGGCCGTCGTCACCCTCGCGTTCCTCGCCGTCGGGCGCGAAGGCCTGGAGACCGCAGTCTTCTTCTACTCCAGCGTGCAGAGCGCGGGCAACACGACCCAGCCGATGATCGGGTTCCTGATCGGCATCGGCGTCGCGATCGGCCTGGCCTTCCTGCTCTACCGGGGCGCGATCCGGTTCGACCTCGGCAAGTTCTTCACGTGGACCGGCGCGCTGCTGGTGTTCGTCGCGGCGGGCGTTCTCGCCTACGGCCTGCACGACCTCCAGGAAGCCGTGATCCTGCCCGGCCTGGACACGCTCGCGTTCGACCTGAGCGACACCATCCCCGAGGACTCCTGGTACGGGGCGCTGCTCAAGGGGATCTTCAACTACTCGCAGCGCACCACCGTGCTGCAAGCCATCGCGTGGACGGCGTACGTCGCCATCGTCCTGCCGCTGTTCCTGATCCGCCCGCGCGTCGCGGCGAAGAGCTGAAACCGGAGAACAAACCGTGCCCGTTCCCCACTCCGCCGTCCGCGCCGGCCGCGCCGCCTTTCGCACCGCCGCTCTCGGCTCGCTGCTCCTGATCGCCGCGTGCGGCACCGAGGCCGCGCCCGCGGGTGCCGACGGCCCGATCGCCGTCGAGGCGTCCGACGAGGCGTGCAAGGTCGCCCGCACCACCGCGAACACCGGCAACGTGACGTTCGAGGTGACCAACAAGGGCAGCAAGGTCACCGAGTTCTACCTGTACGCCGAAGGCGACCGGATCCTCGGCGAGGTGGAGAACATCGGCCCCGGCCTGACCCGCCGGCTGATCGTGGAGGTCACCGAGGCGGGCAAGCTGCAGACCGCGTGCAAGCCCGGCATGAGGGGCGACGGCATCCGCGGCGAGTTCACCGTGTCCGGTGAGGGCAAGAAGTCCACCGACGGCAACGCGAAGCTGGCCGAGGCGACCAAGAGCTACCAGCGCTACGTGAACTCGCAGGCCGACACGCTGCTCGTCAAGACGACCGAGTTCGTGGACGCGGTCAAGGCGGGCAAGGTCGAGGAGGCCAAGGCGCTGTTCCCGGTCGCCCGGATCTACTGGGAGCGCATCGAGCCGGTGGCGGAGAGCTTCGGCGACCTCGACCCGAAGATCGACGGCCGCGAGGACGTCATCGAGGAGGGCGCGGAGTTCACCGGCTTCCACCGGCTGGAGAAGGACTTGTGGGTGTCCGGGCTGCAGGCCGACTCGCCCGCCATCGCCGACCGGCTGCTCACCGACGTGAAGGACATCGTGACGCAGGCCAAGGCGGTGGAGCTGACGCCGTTGCAGCTGGCGAACGGGGCGAAGGAGCTGCTGGACGAGGTCGCCACCGGCAAGATCACCGGCGAGGAGGACCGCTACTCGCACACCGACCTGTGGGACTTCCGGTCCAATGTGGACGGTTCGCAGGCGGCCGTCGCGGCGCTGCGGCCGGTGATCGAGGAGCGGGACGCGGCGCTGGTGGCCTCGGTGGACGAGAAGTTCAAGGCGTTGGACGAGCTGCTGGAGACGCACCGCGTCGGTGACGGGTTCAAGCTGTACACCGAGCTCTCGGCGGACGAGGTCAGGGCGTTGGCGGCGGCGGTGGACGCGCTCGGCGAGCCGATCAGCAAGGTCGCCGAGGTGGTGTCGCAGTGACCGGCGTTCCCCGGCGCAGGCTGCTCGGGTTCGGGGCGGCGGGTGCCGCGCTGGTCGGTGCCGGTGCGGCGGCAGGTGCGTTGTCCGCGTCCGGTTCGGGCTCCGGTTCCGGGGGTGAGGGGGCGCTGACCGGTGCGGAGGCGGTGCCGTTCCACGGTGAGCACCAGGCCGGGATCGTGACGCCCGCGCAGGACCGGATGCACTTCGTGGCGCTGGACGTGACCACTTCCAAGCGTGCCGAACTGGTGTCGCTGCTGCAGGAGTGGACCGAGGCGGCCCGGCGGATGACGGCCGGTCAGGAAGCGGCCGAGGGCGGCGCGGTCGGCGGCAACGCGCAGGCGCCGCCGAAGGACACCGGTGAGGCGCTCGACCTGCCCGCGTCCGCGCTGACGTTGACCATCGGGTTCGGGCCGTCGCTGTTCGACGACCGGTTCGGGCTGGCGCCGCTCAAGCCCGCGAAGCTGATCGACCTGCCCCGGTTCCCCGGTGACGACCTGGACGAGCGGCGCACCGGTGGTGACCTGTGCATCCAGGCTTGCGCGAACGACCCGCAGGTGGCCGTGCACGCGATCCGCAACCTGGTCCGGATCGGCTTCGGGCGGGTCTCGGTGCGCTGGTCGCAGCTCGGGTTCGGCCGCACGTCGTCCACGTCCACGTCGCAGGTCACGCCGCGGAACCTGTTCGGGTTCAAGGACGGGACGAACAACGTGAAGGCCGAGGACGGCGACGCGCTGCGTGAGCACGTGTGGGTGGCGCCGGGCGACGGGCCGGACTGGCTGGTCGGCGGCACGTACCTGGTGGCGCGGCGGATCCGGATGCACGTCGAGATCTGGGACCGGACGTCGTTGGCGGAGCAGGAGGCGATCGTCGGGCGGACCAAGGGCGTCGGCGCGCCGCTCGGGCAGGTGGCCGAGTTCGACCCGGTCGACCTGCACGTGAAGGGTGCGGGCGGTGAGCCGGCGATCGGCGAGGTGGCGCACGTGCGGCTGGCGTCGGCCGAGCACCTCGGCGGCGTGCGGGTGTTGCGGCGGGGGTACAACTTCACCGACGGGTCGGACGGGCTCGGGCACCTCGACGCCGGGCTGTTCTTCGTGTGCTTCAACCGGGACACGGGCCGGCAGTTCGTGCCGATGCAGCACGCCTTGTCGACCAAGGACGTGATGATGGAGTACTTGGAGCACAACGGTTCCGGCCACTTCGCCGTCCCGCCCGGCGTCCGCGAGGGCGGCCACTGGGGCGACACCCTCCTCCCCCACCCCCCGTGAGTCCTACGTTCCCGACCCGTGAGTCCTACGTTCAGGTCGCGTGAGTCCTACGTTCAGAACGACCGTGTCCTACGTTCGGAACCCCCGAGTTCAACGCTCGGAACACGGTCGGCCGGCCTGGGCCGTTCTGAGCGTTGAACTCGGGGGACGCGAACGTAGGACTCACGCGTTCCGAACGTAGGACTCACGCGAGGGGTGGGAGTTCGGGTGGCGTGGCGGCGGGGCGGTCGGCGAGGGACGTGAGGGCCAGGCGGACGGCGGTGTCCAGCTGCGGGTCGCGGCCGGCCACGCGGTCCTGCGGCGTGATCACGACCTCGACGTCCGGGTCGACGCCGTGGTTCTCCACGTCCCACCCCGGCCCGGCGAACCACGTCGCGTAACGGGGCTGCGTCACCAAGGTCCCGTCCACCAGGCTGTACTGCATGTCGATGCCGATCACCCCGCCCCACGTGCGGGTGCCGACGACCGGCCCGATCCCCATCTCCTTGATCGCCACGTTCACGATGTCACCGTCGGACCCGGCGAACTCGTCCGCGATGGCCACCACCGGCCCGCGCGGCGCGTCACCGGGGTAGCTCACGGCCGTGGTGTACCCGCGCGCCACCGACCAGCCGATGACCTTCCGCCCCAGCTTCTCCACCACCAGCTCGGACGTGTGCCCGCCGCCGTTCTCCCGCACGTCCAGCACCACCGCCTCGCGCGCCAGCTCCACCCGCAGGTCCCGGTGCAGCTGCGCCCAGCCGGCGCCCATCATGTCCGGCACGTGCAGGTACCCGACCCGCCCGTCGGTCAGCTCGTGCACGCGCGCCCGCCGGTCGGCCACCCACGCGTGGTACCGCAGCGGTTCGTCGTCCCGCAACGGCACCACCACGACCCGTCGCGGCTCACCCCCACCACCGGGCCGCACGGTCAGCTCCACCGGTTTCCCCGCCGCGCCGACCAGCAGCGGCGCCGGGCCGGTCACCGGGTCGACCTGCCGCCCGTCGACGGCCACGATCGCGTCACCCGCCCGCACCGCGACCCCCGGAGCCGCCAACGGCGACCGCGCCGCCGGGTCCGACGTCTCACCCGGGATCACCCGCACGACCCGCCACGCGCCCGCCTCGTCCCGTTCGAGGTCCGCACCCAGCAGCCCCACCGCACGACCGCGCGCCCCGCCGTGGACGGGCATGACGTAGGCGTGCGACGTGCCCAGCTCGCCCTGCACCTCCCACAGCAGGTCGACGAGGTCGCTGTAGCTGCCGAGCCGGTCCACGAGCGGCCGGTAGCGCTCCAGCACGCCCGCCCAGTCCACGCCGCCCATGTCGGTGCGCCAGAAGTGGTCCCGCATCAGCCGCCCGGCTTCCGCGTACGACTGCCGCCACTCGGCGGCCCGGTCCACCACCACGCGAATCCGGGACAGGTCGACGTCCACCGAGTCGCTGTCGTCCGAGTCGACCTTCCGGTCGGTCGGCACCACCCGCAGGTCGCCGCGGTCCTGCACGACCATCCGCTGACCGTCGCCGGCCACGTCGAACGCGTCCACGCCGTCCACCAGCGTCTCCGTGCGCGACTTGGCCAGGTCGAACCGCTCCAGCGACGCTCGCGGCGGACGTGCCGTGGGACTGGCCAGGTTGTCGCCCAGCACCCCGCGCATCGGCGAGCGCAGCCACAGCAGCCCGCCCTTCGCGGCGGTCAGCGCGGAGTAGCTGGCGGCGGCGACCGGCACCGTCACCACCCGGTCGGCCAGCCCCTCCAGGTCGACGACCGTGATCGGGTTCTCGTTGTCCTTGTCCTTGTCCTTGTCGTGCGAGTCGTCGCCGACGGACCGGCCGAGGCGCAGCGGGTCGAACGGCGACGGCGTGGTCGCGGCCAGCGGCACGAGGTACGGCCGGCAGCCGGTCGGGAACGACAGGTCGAACACGTGCGCGTCGTACACCGGGTCGAAGCTGCGGACCGACAGGAACGCCAGGTAGCGGCCGTCCTCGGTGAACGTGGGCGAGAAGTCGGAGAACCGCAGCGGCGTCACGTCCACCACGGACAGGTCGGTGGTGTTGGTCATCCGGATGTGCTGGAGCGGGCGCGGACCGGGGTGCGACCACGCGAGCCAGTTCGAGTCCGGCGAGAACGCCAGGTCGCTGACGTGCGGGTTCGCGCCCTTCAGGACTTCGCGCACCTCGCCCGACTCGACGTCCACCAGCAGCAGCCGCCCGTCGTGCGTCGCGACCGCGAGCCGGCGGGCGTCGGGCGCGACGGCCAGTTCCAGCACCCGGCCGAGCTTGCCGACGGCCACCCGGCGCGGCTCGTTGCCCGGCTCCACCCCGCCGACCGGGGAGAACTCCAGGCCCTCCTCGCCGTCCGCGTCGGTCACCCACACGACGTTGTCGCCGACGACGCGCGGCAGCCGTGCCCGCACGCCCGGCTGTTCGGCCAACGCGCGCACCGGCCCGTCCCGGTGCGTCACCCAGTGCACGGTCCCGCGCACCTCGACCACGCTCGCGCGGCCGGTCTTGTCCGGGTGGAAGTCGTCCGGGCGGGACGACACGGCACGCGGCCGGCGGCCGGTGCGTGGCCCTCCCAGCACGATCTCCAGCCGACGCGGTGCCGCGCCGTCGAGGTCTTCGAGCACCCACAGCTCGCCCGCCTGCTGCCAGACGATCCGCTCGCCGTCGCTCGACGCGACCCGCGCGTAGAAGTCCTGCTGCCCGGTGTGCCGCCGCAGGTCCGACCCGTCGGGGAGGACCGAGTACACGCTGCCGGCGCCGTCGTGGTCGGACAGGAACGCGATCCGGTCCCCGATCCACATCGGCGACGTCAGCGAGGACGTCAGCTCGGGCAGGATGCGCGTGAACTCGCCGTCACCCGCGCCGTCCACCCACAGCTTGCCCGCCGCACCGCCCCGGTAACGCTTCCACCAGGCGGGGTCGTGGCCGTAGACGGAGGTGACGACGACCTGGCCGGACGGGCCGAACGACACGTCGTCCACCCAGCCGAACGGCAGCCGGCGCGACGGTCCGCCGTCGGTGGGCACGGCGTGCGCCCACTGCCGGTTGGAGGACGCCTGGCCGGTGGCCGTCACCGCGACGACCTCACCGGCGGACGTCCACCCGCGCACGGCGGTCGAGTAGTCGCCCCAGTAGGTGAGCCGGGTGGACTCGCCGCCCGCCACGGGTGCCAGGTGGACCTCGGGCGCGCCGTCGCGGCGGCTGGTCCAGGCGAGTCGGGTGCCGGTCGGGTCGAAGCGGGGGAACGACACCGGCACCTGGTCGGCGGTCACCCGCCACGCCCGGCCGCCGTCCAGTGGGGCTAGCCACACGTCGTCCTCGGCCACGAACGTCACGAGATCGCCGTGCAGGTGCGGGAAGCGGAGGTAGGCCTCGGTCACCCTCTCGACGTTAGCGCCCCGTTCACGTCCGGTTGAGCCGGGCCGCGAGCTCACTGCGGCATCGCACCCGGACGTCACCGGACCGGGGAGCGCTCAGCCGGGCCAGTGTGCGCGCCAGTCCGCCGCGCTCAGGGTGGTGGCGCCGGCCGCGCGGGCGGACCGCTCGGCGGCGCGCACGTTCGCCTCGAACCTGCGGGCCACGGCGCGCAGCTCGGTCTCCGGGTCCTCGCCGGCGAGCTTCGCCAGCGCCGCGACCGCGAACAGCGTCGTGCCCGTGTCGTCGCCCTCGGGCAGCAGGTCCACCGGGAACCCGGCACGCGCCACCCGCTGCGCCAGCTTTCCCGCCAGCGCGACCGCGGGCTGCCCGGTGGCCACCCCGTCCACGCTGGATTCCCGCTGCTTCTCGACCTGCTTCAGCTCTTCCCACCGGTGCTGCTGGGACGTCGCGTCGTGCACCGCAGGGTCGTTGCCCTCGAACACGTGCGGGTGCCGGCCGACCAGCTTGGTGACCAGGTCGCCCGCCACGTCGTCGATGTCGAACGGGTGCTCGACGTCCTCCACCGCGATCCGGGCGTGGAACAGGACCTGCAGCAGCACGTCGCCCAGCTCTTCCCGCAACGCCGCCCGGTCGCCGTCCTCGATGGCTTCCAGCAGCTCGTAGGTCTCCTCGACCAGGTACTGCCGCAGCGACTTGTGGTCCTGCTCGGCGTCCCACGGGCACCCGCCGGGCGACCGCAGCCGGTCCATCACGGCCGCCGCGTCCAGCAGCGCCAGGCCGGGCACCCGGATGACGTCCGATCCCCACCCCATCATGGCGAGCGCGACCGGTTCCGCCGGGTTCGTCGTCACCAGCACCGCGGGCTCACCGGTGTGCACCCACTCGGTGACGGGTCGGGCGTCGAACAGCGCGGCGTCCACGCCCTCCCCCGCGTACACCACCGCCGCGCTCCGCAATGCGGGTAGCGCGGCGGCGGGCACGACCGGGGTGGAACCTACGACGACAACGGTCACGAGGACTTCTGCGACACGGTCGCCTGGTAGCCGCTCATCTCACCCTCGCTGGGCGCGAGCGCGATCGCGGTGCCGTCCCACATCCCGTACCGCGGGTTGATCTGGATCTCCGGGTCGCCCGCGAGCGACTGCACGAGCCGCAGCCCGATCTGCTCCAGCAGCTGCGGCGTGAGCTGCCCCGTGGACGACTCGCCGGACGTCCGCACGTCCGTCTTGCGGTCCGTCACGTACGCGACGATCCACTGCGCGCTGCTCGGGTCCGGCGCGAACGCCACCACGCTGCCCGCCGGCACGCCGAACAGCGGCGACTGGGCGGCCTGCGGCGAGTCGGCGGACCGCACCCGCTGGCCCTTGCGGGACAGCGCCTGGCCCTCGGCGCTCTGCGGCGCGTCGGCGACGAACTCGGCCATCTTCGCCGGGTCCTTCGCGACCTGCTTGGCCTTCTCGATCGCCTCGGCGTTGTCCTTGGCGAAGAAGTAGTCGAACGTGACTTCCATCCGGTCCGCGTACTTGCGCGCCAGCTCGACCAGCAGCAGCTGGTCCTTGGCCCGCTCGCGGAAGGTCGCCGCGTCGTAGACGGTGTTCTGCGAGGCCACGTCCGCGCCGCCGGCCTGCTCGACCGACTCGGTCACATCCTCCTCGGACACCGTGACGCCCTCGCGCTGGGCGGCCAGCACGATCAGCTCGTGCTGCACGCCGAGCGTGACCAGCTGACGGGCGACCTGGTCGAGTTTGCGCTGGTCGTGCAGCTTCTGGGCCTCGGGCTCCTTCTTGAGCACGATCTCCAGCCGCTGCTGCACCTGCTCCAGCGGCAGCACGGTGTCGCCGACGATCGCGGCCGAGCCGACGTGGGCGGGGCCGTTGCCGCAGCCCGCCACCAGCAGTGCCACCGCGGTGACAGCCGCGCCGATCAGGGTGAAGCGCCTCTGCACAGTCCTCACGACCAGTACCTTCTCACGTCGCCGTGACGCCGCTCACGGGAGTCCCCGCCAACGCCCCCAGGAATCCGGCGCACCAGTCCAGCAGCTCCTGGTCGCGCAACACGGGTGCGCCCATCCGGCCGCCGGCCGCGCCCTCGGTCGGCCGAGGCACGCTGACCGTGTGGGTGGTCGCCTTGTAGACCGCCTTGGGGAACAGCCGGCGCATCCGCACCATCTGGCTGTCCTTCAGCTCCAGCGGCGCGAACCGGATGGTGGCTCCCTGGGTGGCGACCTCGGTGACGCCGTGCGCGCGGCACGTCTGCCGGAACCGGGCCACCGCCAGCAGCCGTTCGACGGGCAGCGGCGGGGTGCCGTAGCGGTCCTTCAGCTCGTCCCACACGCTCTGCAGCGACTCGGCGTCGCCCGCGGCGGCGATCTTGCGGTAGGCCTCCAGCCGGAGCCGTTCGCCGGGCACGTAGTCGTGCGGGATGTGCGCGTCCACCGGCAGGTCGACGCGGACCTCGGCCAGCTCCTCCTCCAGCTCGCCCTCCGCGCCGGCGTGCTTGCGGAACGCCTCAACGGCCTCGCCGACGAGCCGCACGTACAGGTCGAAGCCGACGCCCGCGATGTGGCCGGACTGCTCGGCGCCCAGGATGTTGCCCGCGCCGCGGATCTCCAGGTCCTTCATGGCCACCGCCATGCCCGCGCCGAGCTCGGTGTTCTGCGCGATCGTGGCCAGCCGGTCGTGCGCGGTCTCCGTCAGCGGCGACTCGGGCGGGTACAGGAAGTAGGCGTAGCCGCGTTCCCTGCCGCGGCCGACGCGTCCGCGCAGCTGGTGCAGCTGGGACAGGCCGAGCATGTCGCCGCGTTCCACGATGAGGGTGTTGGCGTTGGAGATGTCCAGGCCGGTCTCGACGATCGTGGTGCACACGAGCACGTCGTACTCGTTCTCCCAGAAGCCCTGGATGATCTTCTCCAGCTTGTCCTCGTTCATCTGGCCGTGCGCGGTGACCACGCGGGCCTCGGGGACCAGCTCGCGGATGTGCCGGGCGGCGCGCTCGATCGAGGACACGCGGTTGTGCACGTAGAAGACCTGGCCGTCGCGCAGCAGCTCGCGCCGGATGGCCGCGCCGACCTGCTTGTCGTCGTAGCCGCCGACGTAGGTCAGGATCGGGTGCCGCTCCTCGGGCGGGGTGAGGATGGTGGACATCTCGCGGATGCCCGCCAGCGACATCTCCAGGGTGCGCGGGATCGGCGTCGCGGACATCGTGAGCACGTCGACGTGCGTGCGGAGCGCCTTGATGTGCTCCTTGTGCTCGACGCCGAACCGCTGCTCCTCGTCCACGATGACCAGGCCGAGGTCCTTGTAGCGCAAGCCCTTCTGGAGCAGGCGGTGCGTGCCGATGACGACGTCCACGTCGCCCTCGGCCAGGCCGGCGATGGTCTGCTCGGCCTCCAGCGCGTCGGTGAACCGGGACAGGCCCTTGATGTTCACCGGGAACGCGCGCATCCGGTCGGCGAACGTGTTCAGGTGCTGCTGGGCGAGCAGGGTCGTCGGCACCAGCACCACGACCTGCTTGCCGTCCTGCACCGCCTTGAACGCTGCCCGCACCGCGATCTCGGTCTTGCCGTAGCCGACGTCGCCGCAGATCACCCGGTCCATCGGGACCGTGCGCTCCATGTCGGCCTTGACCTCGTCGATCGCCGCCATCTGGTCGAGCGTCTCGGTGAAGGGGAATGCGTCCTCCAGCTCGCGCTGCCACGGCGTGTCCTGCGCGAACGCGTGGCCGGGCGCGGCCTGGCGGGCGGCGTAGAGCTGCACCAGCTCGGCGGCGATCTGCTTGACCGCCTTCTTCGCCTTGGCCTTGGTGTTCTTCCAGTCGCCGCCGCCCAGCTTGTTCAGCGTGGGCAGCTCGCCGCCGACGTAGCGGGAGATCTCGTCCAGCTGGTCGGTCGGCACGAACAGGCGGTCGCCGGGCTGGCCGCGCTTGCTGGAGCCGTACTCCAGGACCAGGTACTCGCGGGTCGCGGTGCTCCCGGCGGTGTCCTTGGTCGTGCGCTGCACCATCTCGACGTACTTGCCGATGCCGTGCTGCTCGTGCACCACGTAGTCGCCGGGGCGCAGGGCCAGCGGGTCCACCGCGTTGCGGCGGCGGCTGGGCATGCGGCGCATGTCCTTGGTGGACGTGCCGTGCCGGCCGCCGGTCAAGTCGGTCTCGGTGAGCACGACCAGCGCCAGCTCGGGCAGCGAGAAGCCGTCCTCCAGCGCGCCTCGGACGACCGTGACGGCCCCCGGCTTGGGCGCGGTGTCGAGGACGTCCCTGAGGACGACGTTGACGTCCGCTTCGCGCAGCTGCTCGGTGGCCCGCTGGGCGGTGCCCGCGCCGGGGACGACGAGGACCGCCGTGCCGCCGGAGACGGTGTGCGCGCGCAGGTCGGCGAACGCCCGTTCGACGTCGCCCTGGTACGCCTCGACCTGCTTCAGCTCCAGCCGGACGACGTCCTCGCCCTCGGTGGTGAGGCGGCTGAGCGTCCACCACGGCCGGTTGCCCGCCCTCGCGGACTGCGCGACGTCGGCCAGGCTGTGGTAGGCGCTGGCGTCCAGGTCGATGGGGCTCTGGCCGCCGCCGGCCGCCGCCATCCAGGACGCCTCCAGGAACTCCTGGCCGGTGCGCACCAGGTCACCGGCACGCGCCCGGATCTTCTCCGGGTCGTTGAGGACGACGTGCGTGCCCTCGGGGACGACGTCGGTCAGGAGCTGGAGCTCGCCCTCGCAGAGCGCCGGGATGAGGGCTTCCATGCCCTCGGTCGGAATGCCGTTGGCGATCTTGTCCAGCAGTTCGTGCAGGTGGGCGTCCGCCGCGTGCTGTTCGGCCAGCTCGGCGGCCTTGCCCTTGACCTGCTCGGTCAGCAGCAGTTCGCGGCACGGCGCGGCGGTGAAGGCGTCGACCTCCTGCGGCAGCGAGCGCTGGTCCGCGACCGAGAAGGGGCGGATCTCGCTGACCTCGTCGCCCCAGAACTCGACCCGCAGCGGGTGTTCGAGGGTCGGCGGGAACACGTCCAGGATGCCGCCGCGCACCGCGAACTCGCCGCGCTTCTCGACCATGTCGACGCGGGTGTAGGCGATCTCGACCAGCTCCGCGAGCAGCGCCTCGAAGTCGTGCTCGGCGCCGACCGCCAGGTGCACGGGCGTGAGGTCGCCGAGGCCGGGCGCCATCGGCTGGATCAGGCTGCGGACCGTCGTGACGACGACCTTCAGCGGGTTGTCCCCGGGGTGTGCCAGCCGGCGCAGCACCTGCAGGCGCGCGCCGACCGTGTCCGCGCGCGGGGACAGGCGCTCGTGCGGCAGCGTCTCCCAGGACGGGAACAGGGCGACCTGGTCCGGGCCGATGAGGTCGCACAGGACGGTCTTCAGGTCGTCCGCCTCGCGGCCGGTGGCGGTGACCGCCAGCACGGGCGCGCTGTTCGCGAGGGCCGCCGCGACCAGCGGACGTGCCGCCGGGGGGCCTTCCAGTTCGAGGTCGGGCACGCCGACCGAGTCGGCGAGCGCGCGCAGCGCCTTGTCGGGCAGGACAGCGGTCAGCAGGCCGGACAGCGGGCCGGGCTGGGGCATTGCGATGGCTCCCCTGGGGGTGAACGCGGGCAGACCCCTGCCCGGGACTGAACGTCCACCGGAGGGGTTCTCGTCCGCCAGCCTACGGGCCACGCTGGCGGCGCGCCCCGTGATTTCGGTTGACGCGGGCGTGACGCTGGGTACGTGGAGACCAAGGAGATCAGGGCCGACTACGACGATCGGCACATCACCGTGTACCAGGCGTACTCGCCTGCCGTGGCTCGTCCGGCGCTGGCCGCGGGCCGGTTCGTGCCGCCGTTCAAGGCCGGTCGGATGACGTGGATCAAGCCGTCGTTCCTCTGGATGATGTACCGGTCCGGCTGGGGGACGAAGGAGGACCAGGAGTGCGTGCTGGCCGTGCGGATCACCCGTTCGGGATTCGACCAGGCCGTGCGCGAAGCCGTTCCCAGCAACGAGGGCATCGGCCGGAAGCCCGAGGTGCGGGTGCAGTGGGACCCCGAGCGCGACCTGCGCCTCAACCCGCTGCCGCACCGTTCGTTGCAGCTGGGGCTGGCGGGTGGCGCTTCGCGCCGGTACGTGGACGAGTGGACCGTGGGGCTGACCGACGTGACGGCGTTGGCCCACGAGGTCCGCGACCTGGTGCGGGCCGGCGACCTGGACGGCGCGCGGGCGCTGCTGCCGGTGGAACGGCCCTACCCGGCCCCGTGAAACCGGCCCCGTGAAACCGATCGAGTGAAACCGGTCCCGTGAAGCCGGTCCCGTGAACGGGGAGCACACATGGCGGCGGTCATGCTGACCGGTATGCGTCGCGTTGTCGGGCTCGCTGCCGTGGCGGTGGTGGCCGGGTGTTCGTCGGACAGTGCCGGGGGTAGCGCGCCGGGGACACCGGCGCCCGAGGAGCTGCGGGTCGAGGTGGTGGTGGCCGGGCTGAGCCACCCGTGGGACGTGGGGTTCCTGCCCGACGGGCGGATGCTCGTGCCGCAGCGGCCGGGGCGGATCGCGCTGGTCGCGGACGGTCGGGCGACCGACGTCGAGGCGGACCTCGGTGACGTCGCGGTACGGGGTGAGGGCGGGCTGATGAGCCTGGTCGTGCACCCGGACTTCGCCACCAGCAGGCGGTTCACCACGTGCTTCAACACCTCGTCGGATGTGCGGCTGGTGACGTGGGAACTGGACGGCACGAAGGCGACCCGGGTGAAGGACCCGCTGGTGGCGGGGCTGCCGGCCAACCCGAGCGGACGGCACTCGGGGTGCCGGATGGCGCTGGACCGGGACGGGCACCTGCTCGTCGGCACCGGGGACACCGCGCGGGGTGACGTCTCGCAGGACAAGGCCAACCTCGGCGGCAAGGTGCTGCGGATCGACCTGGACACCGGTGAGGGCGTGGCCGGCAACCCGTTCGGCGACCGGATCTACACCTACGGGCACCGCAACGTGCAGGGCGTCGCGGTCCGGCCGGACGGCGTGGTGTTCACCGCCGAGCACGGGCCGGACGTCGACGACGAGGTCAACGTGCTCGAGCCGGGCGGCAACTACGGGTGGGACCCGTCGCAGGGTGGCACGGTCGGCGGCTACGACGAGGACGTGCCGATGACGGACCTCGAACGGTTCCCGGACGCCGTGCCCGCCGTGTGGTCGTCCGGCGATCCGACGGAGGCGATCTGCGACGCCGCGTTCCTCGTCGGCGAGCGGTGGGGCGCGTTGAACGGCGTGCTGGCGGTGACGGCGTTGAAGGGCGCGAAGGTGCTGCTGTTCACGGTCGGCCAGGACGGCAAGGTGGCCTCCGTGGCGATCCCGCCGGAGATGGACGGCACCCACGGCCGCCTGCGTGGCGCCGAACTGGGCCCCGACGGCGCCCTCTACGTGACCACGTCGAACGGCACCGACGACAAAATCCTCCGCCTGACCACCCCGTGAGTCCTACGTTCACGTCCCGTGAGTCCTACGTTCGGAACCCCTGAGTTGAACGCTCGGAACGCCTGAGTTCAACGCTCGGACAGGCGGCGTGTTCTGAGCGTTGAATTCGGGGGTTCCGAACGTAGGACACGGGTGTTCTGAACGTAGGACTCACGGGTTCTGAACGTAGGACTCACGCGGGGGGGGAGGGAGGGTTAGCGGGTGCGGAGGCGGGGTTTGTGGTCCATGTGGGACAGGCCCTTCCAGGCCAGGTTGACCAGGTGGGCGGCCACCTCGTCCTTCTTGGGCTTGCGGACCTCCAGCCACCACTGCCCGGTCAGCGCGACCATGCCCACCAACGCCTGCGAGTACAGCGCGGCCAGCTTGCGGTCGTAGCCCTGGCGGGAGAAGTGCAGGCCGAGGATCGACTCCACCTGGGACGCGATGTCGTTCAGCAACGACGAGAACGTTCCGGTGGACGACGCCACGGGCGAG
Organism: Saccharothrix sp. NRRL B-16314; assembly: GCF_000716595.1. Classification (GTDB taxonomy): domain Bacteria; phylum Actinomycetota; class Actinomycetes; order Mycobacteriales; family Pseudonocardiaceae; genus Actinosynnema. The sequence goes on along the minus strand of NZ_JNXC01000021.1, from coordinate 158,858 downwards.
TCGCGCACGAGGATCCGGAAACCGTCCGTCGATCCCTCGATGTAGTCCAGCAGCGCGCACGCCGCCTGTTCCAGCAGCTCACGCGGGTGTCCGCCGGACAGCGCGTTGACGATGTGGTCCATCAGGTACTGCATCTCGCGGTCCACGACGACGGCGTAGATGCCTTCCTTGCCGCCGAAGTGCTCGTAGACCACGGGCTTGGACACGCCCGCCCGGTGCGCGATCTCCTCGACGGAGGTGACCTCGAAGCCCTTCTCGGCGAACAACGCCCGAGCGACGTCGAGCAGCTGCTCGCGCCGCTCCTTGCCGGTCATCCGCACGCGTGGCGCCGGTGTGTCGTCGCCGCGCCGTCTCCCCGCCATCCTGGCCACCCTAAACACCTGCCCCTCGCCGGCGAGGCGAGGGGCAGGTGAAGGAAGGTCGGGCCAAGGGGCGAACGATCACTTCTTGGCGGTGATGCGGGCCAGTCGCTCGGGGTTCGGCCAGCGCACGTTCGTCGCCCAGCCGAACTTCTCGAACACCCAGATGAGCCGCGCGGACGTGTCGATCTGACCGCGCTTCACGCCGTGCCGGGCGCACGTCGGGTCGGCGTGGTGCAGGTTGTGCCACGACTCGCCGAAGCTCAGGATCGCCAGCGCCCAGACGTTGGCGGACCGGTCGCGCGCCGCGAACGGGCGGTCGCCGACCATGTGGCAGATCGAGTTGACCGACCACGTCACGTGGTGCAGGAACGCCACCCGGACCAGGCCGGCCCAGAAGAACGCCGACAGCGCGCCGGACCACGACATGGTGACCAGGCCGCCGATGACGGCGGGCGCGAGCAGGCTGATGGTGGTCCACAGCGGGAACAGCTTGTCGACGCGGACCAGGTCCTCGTCGGCCAGCAGGTCGGGGGCGAAGCGCTGGGCGTTGGTCCGGTCGCGGTCGAACAGCCAGCCCATGTGGGCGTGCCAGAAGCCCTTGGCCAGCGCGACGGGGCCGCTGCCGAACAGCCACGGCGAGTGCGGGTCGCCCTCGCGGTCGGAGAACGCGTGGTGACGGCGGTGGTCGGCGACCCACACGATCACCGGGCCCTGCAGCGCCATCATGCCCGCGATGGCGAGGCCGATCTTGAGCGCGCGGTTGGCCTTGAACGAGCCGTGCGTGAAGTACCGGTGGAACCCGACCGTCACGCCGAGGCCGGCCACGTAGTAGAACGCCACGAACAGCGCGACGTCCACCCAGCCCAGCCCCCAGCCCCAGGCGAGCGGAACGGCCGCGAGCAGAGCCAGGAACGGCACGATGACGAACACGTACACGCTGAACTGCTCGACGTGCCCACGCCGTCCGTCGATGATCGGCTTGGGTCCGCGGTCCTCGGGACCTTGCGGCGTGGACCTGCTCTCCAGGGTGCTGGTCATACATGTACCTCGTTGTGTGCTCGGGGCTACCTACGGAACCGTAACTTACGGCAGCGTAAGTTAGGCGGACGCGGTCCCGCCATAGCCGGGGCGAAAGTCATGGCGTGTTCTCAGCAATCCGGGCGTGTCGATCACCGTCGGGGCATCATGCGGTGATGGGGTCACCGAACGTTCGCCGCAGACGCGGGCCGCGCGTCGCACTCGTCTCGCTGCTCGTGGTGTTGTTGCTGCTCAGCGGTGGCCTGCTGGGGTTCGGCTGGTACTACAGCGGCGAGCTGCTCGACCCGGAGAACGCCCGTCCCGGCTACCGCGACACGGTCACCACCTCGGCGTCCGGGTCCGTCTCGCTGGTGGAGTCCAGGGTCACTGTGCTGCCCGGCACATGGGGCCTGGCGTGGGCGGGGGGCGGCGCGGAGGTCGGTCGGGTGACCGGGCGGTCCGCCGGCACGGTGGTGCGCGAACTGCGGGGCACTGCGCCCCCGGACGGCACACCGGTGCGGATGGAGACCTCCGTGTGGACCACGGACCCCGCCCAGGCACACGATCTGGACTACACGGAAGTGCGAATTTCCACCGAATTGGGTGACGCTCCGGCATGGCTGGTTCCCGCGACGTCGTCCACGTGGGTCGTCGCGGTGCACGGAAGGGGCGGCTCCAGGGCCGAGGCCTTGCGGGTCATGCCTGCTCTGCACGACCTCGGGCTACCCGTTCTCGCCGTCACCTACCGGAATGACGACGGCGCACCGCCGTCGCCGGACGGCCTGTACCACCTGGGCGACACCGAGTGGCGCGACGTCGAGGCGGCCGTCCGGTACGCCCGGGAGCACGGCGCGCGGAACGTCGTGCTGTACGGGTGGTCCATGGGCGGCGCGATCGTCGGCCAGTTCCTGGCGCGGTCGGCGGCGGCGGACGACGTGGCCGCCGTCGTGCTCGACGCGCCGGTCGTGAGCTGGACGAAGACCCTGGAGCTGCAATCGGGCAACCGCGGCGTCCCCGAGCAGCTCGTCCCGATCGCCGAGCTGGTCTCGGACTGGCGGGTCGACCTGGAGTTCGGCCGCTTCGACCTGGCCGTGAACCCGCCCGCGCACCGCCCGCCGACCCTGCTGTTCCACGGCGGCGCGGACGGCACCGTGCCGGTCCAGGCGTCCCGCGACCTGGCCGCCGCGGCGGGCCGGCTCGACTGGCCGCTCCGGTACGTCGAGGTGCCCGCGGCGGAGCACACGGCGGCGTGGAACGTCGACCCGGCGGCGTACGAGCGCGCGGTGTCCGACTTCCTCGATTCGGTCGACGACATCCGGTAACCCGATGGTGTGCACGACTGACTACCGGTGGTAGTTGAACCGATGATTGTTTCGGACGAAATCGTGCCGGTTCGAGGTCCCCGGACCGGCTTCCGGTGCCGTCCAGTGTCGACATCCGGGCATGCGACGTTCATCCGACCGTGACCTAAGCGCCGTAATACGGCCCACTGACCAGGGATAACACGGACTGTCATGATCGAGTTACCCACCGGTTGCCGCCACTTGAGTGGTGCTGCTGACCTTCTTGGGAGACTCGTGACAACATGTGTTCGCGCGGTCGGGGCGAGCCCTGACCGTTCCGCCATGGTGTAAAGGCAGCACCTCGGATTTTGGTTCCGATGGTCCAGGTTCGAATCCTGGTGGCGGAGCGAGTGGGCCGGGCCACGAAGGTCCCGGCCGCCCTGCGTCTGCATGGGGGTGTGAGTCGCTGCACGAGGAAGCGGTCGACGAGCAGGACAACGTGGCGCCGGCGCTCCACGAGATGTCCGACGCGTGGCTGGTCGGCCGCGCGAGTGAGCTCGTGGCCGTGGCCCAGAGCAGCCACCTGTCCGACCAGCTCGACGCGGCGCACGAGGTCGACGAGATCCTGGCCGAGGCGCAGGGTCGCGGCGAGCCGCGGATCGTCGGCCAGCTCCTGCGCGCGGCGGCGGTGGTCCGGATCGTCACCCCCGGCCTGGTCGACCTGTCCGACAGCGTGCTGGACGAGATGCTCGCGCACACCCGGCGGCACGGCCTGCTGGTGCTGGAGGCCGAGGCGCACGCGCTGCGCGGTCGCCGCTACCTGATGGGTGGGTTCGAGGACAAGGCGCTGAGCGAGGTCGCCGGTGGCCTCGCGATGCTGGAGGAAGACCTCGCGCCCGACCCGATGATGGACAAGCGGACCTGGGACCGGCTGCTCGCGTCCGCGCTGGGGTCGACCGGGCTCGTGCTCACCCAGCTGGGCGTCTACGAGATGGCGGACGACGTGCTGGCGCGGGCGCACAACGCGATCCGGGACAGCGCCAACCCGCACCAGATCTACGTGCACCTTCTCAACCGGACCCGGCTGCTGATCGGCTGGGGCCTGCGGCTGGAGCGGGTGGACAACTTCGACGAGGCCACCGAGCGGTTCGCCACCGCGTCCGCCATCGCCACCGCAGTCGAGGGCCCGTTCCGGGAGTCGCTGCACCCCGGGCGGCGGGACCGGACGGCCGCCGAGCAGGTGCCGGTGATCGGCGCGGCGCACGCGCTGGCCAAGCCCGGCGCGGAGCACATCGCGCGGCTGTGGTCGCTGCGCGAACTGGCCATGTACGCCCGCGAGCTGATCATCGTGTCGATCGCCCTGGCCCGCTGCCTCGACATGGAGGACCTGCCCCAGCAGGCGTTGCAGGTGCTGCACGACGCCCGCGAGCGGCTGGAGCACGACACCTCTGAGCCGACGCTCATGCTGTGCCTGACCCGCGAGTACGCCAACATGTCCGGCCCGCACGGCGAGCGCACCATCTCCGCGTTGCAGACCTACGCCAACGCGCTGGAGGTGGAGCTGTGGCTGATGCAGGAGGCCCGCACCGCCACCCTGCTCACCCGGCGCGACCACGAGCGGCTGACCCGGGCGCACGGCGCCATCGCGCAGCAGGCGCTGCAGGACCCGCTGACCGGCCTGCCGAACCGACGCGCCCTTGACGACCGGCTGGCGGGGCTGATCAGCGCGCAGACCCACCCGATGGCCATCGCCCTGGTCGACCTCGACGGGTTCAAGGTGGTCAACGACAAGCACTCGCACGCCGAGGGCGACGACGTCCTGCGCGTGATTGCGAGCACACTCCGGCAGGCGTTGCGGGGTGACGACCTGGTGGCCCGGTACGGCGGCGACGAGTTCGTCGTGCTGCTGCCCGGTGCGCCGCTGCACGCCGCCGAAGCGGCCCTCGGCCGGGCCGTGGATGCCGTCGCCGGACTGCCATCCGACCTGTCCAGAGGGGTGACGCTGTCCGTCGGCGTGATCTCCGTGCGCCCCCGCGAGGCGGCGCACGCGGCGCTGGCCCGAGCCGACTCCGCGATGTACGTGGCGAAACGCCGGGGTGGCTGCCAGGTTGCCGCGGTGGAAGTCGAGCCTTCCTCAGACGCTTAGTATCAGCACCTGGCGGGAAGCCAGGCCCCTCCCGCTGAAGGCACGCACTCAGCTAGGGAGAGCGCTGATGCTCGAGGGTGTCCCCACCCCAGTCAGCACGATCGTCCTCGCAGCGGGTGAAGGCACCCGCATGCGCTCAGCCACTCCGAAGGTGTTGCACCGCATCGCCGGCCGTTCCCTGGTGGAGCACGCCGTGCGCGCCGCCGCCGGTACCGACCCGGACCACCTCGCGGTCGTCGTCGGCCACGGCCGCACGGCGGTCGCCGAACACCTCGACCACGTGTCCACCGCGCTGGACCGCAAGGTCACCGTGGCGGTGCAGGAGGAGCAGGAGGGCACCGGGCACGCGGTCGGCTGCGGCCTCGCCGAGCTGCCCGCCGACCTGTCCGGCACGGTCGTGGTGACGTACGGCGACGTGCCGCTGCTCGACTCCGAGACGCTGCTCGGGCTGCTGGCCGAGCACGGCGCGCGGGGCAACGCGGTGACCGTGCTGACCGCCGTCGTCGCCGACCCCACCGGGTACGGGCGGATCGTGCGGTCCGCGGACGGCTCGGTCGAGGCGATCGTGGAGCAGAAGGACGCCACGCCCGCGCAGCTCGGGATCACCGAGATCAACTCGGGGGTGTACGCGTTCGACGCGGCCGTGCTGCGCGACGGGCTCTCCCGGCTGTCCACCGACAACGCGCAGGGCGAGCTGTACCTGACCGACGTGCTGACCATCGCGCGCGGCGACGGGCGGCGCGTCGGCGCCCTCGTCACGTCCGACGAGTGGCTGGTCGAGGGCGTGAACGACCGCGTGCAGCTGGCGCGGCTGGGCGCCGAGCTGAACCGCCGGCTGGTGGAGCGGGCCATGCGTTCGGGCGTCACGGTGGTCGACCCGGCCACCACGTGGCTGGACGCGGACGTGCAGCTCGACCGCGACGTGCTGATCGAGCCCGGCGTGCAGCTGCGCGCGGGCACCACGGTCGGCGAGGGCGCGGTCGTCGGGCCCGACTCCACGCTGTCCGCGTGCGTGATCGGCGCGGGCGCGTCCGTGGTCCGCACGCACGGCTCGGGCGCGGAGATCGGCGAGGGCGCGTCCGTCGGCCCGTTCTCCTACCTGCGGCCCGGCACGCGGCTCGGCGCCAAGGGCAAGATCGGTGGGTTCGTCGAGGTCAAGAACTCGGACATCGGCGTGGGCAGCAAGGTGCCGCACCTGAGCTACATCGGCGACACCACCATCGGCGAGCACTCCAACATCGGCGCGGCCAGCGTCACGGTGAACTACGACGGGGTGAACAAGCACCGGACCGTGATCGGGTCGCACTGCCGCACGGGCTCGGACAACATGTTCGTCGCGCCGGTGACCGTGGGGGACGGCGCGTACACCGGTGCGGGGACCGTGGTGCGGCGCAACGTGCCGCCCGGTGCGCTGGCGGTGTCCGGCGGACCGCAGCGGAACCTCGAAGGCTGGGTGGTCTCCCGGAGGCCGGGCACGGCCGCCGCCGAAGCGGCGGAACGTGCCCAGACGCCCGAGAATGCAGGCACAACCGAAGAAGGGCGCTGACCGTGAACCTCACGATGGCCGGGACACCCAAGAAGAACCTGATGCTCTTCGGCGGGCGCGCGTATCCCGAGCTGACCGAGCAGGTGGCCAAGCACCTCAACGTCTCGGTGACCCCGCAGTCGGCGTACGACTTCGCCAACGGTGAGATCTTCGTGCGCTTCGAGGAGAGCGTGCGCGGCTGCGACGCGTTCGTCATCCAGTCGCACTGCGCGCCGATCAACCAGTGGCTCATGGAGCAGCTGATCATGGTGGACGCGCTGAAGCGGGCGTCCGCGAAGCGGATCACCGTGATCATGCCGTTCTACCCGTACGCGCGGCAGGACAAGAAGCACCGCGGGCGCGAGCCGATCTCGGCGCGCCTGGTGGCGGACATGTTCAAGACCGCGGGCGCGGACCGGCTGGTGTCGGTCGACCTGCACACGTCGCAGATCCAGGGCTTCTTCGACGGCCCGGTGGACCACCTCTGGGCCATGCCGCTGCTGGCCGAGCACATCCGCGGCAAGTACGCCGGGCGCGACCTCACCGTCGTGTCGCCGGACGCCGGGCGGACCAAGCTGGCCGAGAAGTGGGCGGACACGCTGGGCGGCACGCCGATCGCGTTCATCCACAAGACCCGCGACCCGCTGCGGCCGAACGAGGTCGTGGCGAACCGGGTGGTCGGCCAGGTCGAGGGCCGGCTGTGCGTGGTCATCGACGACATGATCGACACCGGCGGCACCATCACCAAGGCGGTGGACCAGCTGCTCGCCGAGGGCGCGTCGGACGTGGTCATCGCGGCCACCCACCCGGTGCTCTCCGGCCCGGCCGTGGAGCGCCTGCAGAACTGCGGCGCGCGTGAGGTCGTGTTCACCGACACCCTGCCGATCCCGGCGGAGAAGCGGTTCGACGCGATGACCGTGCTGCCGATCGCACCCCTCCTGGCGCGCGTGATCCAGGAGGTCTTCGAGGACGGCTCCGTCACCTCGCTCTTCGACGGCAACGCCTGACCTGCGAGCCCGACCGGTCGGCTCTCCCGAGCCGACCGGTCACCGCCGCGAGCCCTACCTCCAGAACCCGTGAGTCCTACGTTCAGAACGCGTGAGTCCTACGTTCGGGACCCCCGAATTCAACGTTCGCGACGGCGTGCACGGGGGTGTCGGGGACCGGTAGTGAACCCCGATTAGGCCTTGTCGAGCGGGTCGTCCTACACTGTTCAGGTTGCCTCGGCGAGGGCGAGCATCACGCTCGGCGTGATCGACGCGGCGGTTGTGATGCCGCGCGTGTTCACCCTCCGCGCCGCCCGCCGCCGCAGGCCAACCCCCGCTTCGCCCCGCCCGACGTACCCGCCGACGTATACCTGGCCAGACCGTTAGGAGAGCCCCACCGTGTCCGAGGTCCGTCTCGCCGCAGAGCAGCGCACCGAGTTCGGCAAGGGCGCCGCCCGCCGCACCCGCCGCGCCGGCAAGATCCCCGCGGTGCTCTACGGCCACGGTTCCGACCCGAAGCACCTGGCCCTGCCGGCGCTCGAGTTCGCCCGTGTTGTCCGCGAGCACGGTCAGAACGCAGTTCTCACGCTGGACATCGAGTCCTCCACCGAGCTGGCGCTGACCAAGACCGTCACCACGCACCCCATCAAGAACTACATCGAGCACGTCGACCTGCTGCTCGTGCAGCGGGGCGAGAAGGTCACCGTCGAGGTGCCGATCGTCCTCACCGGCGACGCCGCCGCGGCGACCCTCCTCACCCAGGACCTCACCTCGGTGCAGGTCGAGGCCGACGCGCTGAACATCCCCGAGCAGGTCGAGTACTCCATCTCCGGTCTCGGTGCGGGCACCCAGGTGCACGCGTCCGACCTGGTCCTGCCCACCGGCACCACGCTGGTGACCGACGCCGACGCGATGGTCCTCGCGATCAACGCGGCGCCGACGGCCGCCGACATGGACGGTGGCGAGACCGAGGCCACCGACACCGAGGCCACCGAAGAAGGCTGAGCCCATCACGTCGGGCAACTCGAACGGCACGCCTCCCCCGCCGCACGGCTGGGGTGGCGTGCCGTTCCCGTTTCTCACCCCGGCGCAGGTGCGCTCCACGTCTTTCCCCCGCAAGCGCGGCAAGGGCTACGACCCGGCGCAGGTGGACGCGTTCCTGCTGCGCATCGCCGACGCCCTCGCCGGACGCACCCGGCTGCACCCCGACCAGGTGCGGACGATCGCGTTCACCGAGATCGCGGGCGGCTACGACCAGCGGACCGTGGACGACTTCCTGGCCGCCCTGGAGCACCAGCTGCGGTCCGGGCACGTGCCGCCGACGACCCTCCAGACCGGTGACGCGGTGCTGGCGGTGAAGCTCCCCCGATCACCGAACGGCTACGATCGCGGCGAAGTCGACACGTTCCTCGGTCGGGCCGCCGCGACGCTGGACGGCCGGGGGCGGATGACCTCCAGCGAGGTTCGCCACACCAGGTTCACCACGACGTCCGGACTTCGGCGCGGCTACCAGGTGCGCGCGGTGGACACCCTGTTGGACGAGCTTGAGCAGGAGTTGCGGTTCCGTGGTCGATGACGTGGCCCTGGTCGTCGGGCTGGGCAACTCCGGCCCCAAGTACGAGGGCAACCGGCACAACGTCGGGTTCCTGGTGCTGGACGAGCTGGCTTCGCGGGTGGGCGGCAAGTTCAAGGCGCACAAGGGCGGCGCGGAGGTGCTGGAGGGCCGGTTGGCCGGGCGCCGGGTCGTGCTGGCCAAGCCGCGCGGCTACATGAACACCTCCGGTGGGCCGGTCGCGGGCACGGCGAACTTCTACAAGGTGCCGCCCGCGTCGGTCATCGTGGTGCACGACGAGCTGGACCTGCCGTTCGGCACGGTGCGGCTGAAGCTCGGCGGCGGGGAGAACGGGCACAACGGGCTCCGGTCGATCACGAAGTCGCTGGGCACCAAGGACTACCACCGGGTGCGGTTCGGGGTGGACCGGCCGCCGGGCCGGATGGACCCGGCCGACTACGTGCTGCGCGACTTCTCGCTCGTGGAACGCAAGGAGCTGGCCTTCGAGCTGGACCGCGCGGCGGACGCCGTGGAGGCTCTGCTGGAGTTGGGGCTGGAAGCCGCCCAGAACAAATTCCACTGAGCACAAGTTCCACTGGGCACCTACGGCGAGTGGAAGTGACGCGCCGGGCGCGGCCGAGCGGTGTGCCGGTCGACCGCGCCTCCAACGTGCCGAAGCGCGCGTTCAGCCGGCGGGCACCAGGGAAGCCGCGGCGGAACGGCGGAGCTTGCCGGACGGGGTCTTGGGCAGGCTTCCGGGCTTGAGCACGACCACCGAGTACGGACGCGCGCTGACCGCGTCCATGACCCTCGCGCTGATCTCCTTGCTCAACGCCCGCACCGCGTCGTCGTCACCCACCAGCTTCGACTCGACCACCACGGCGAACCGCTCACGCCGCGTGCCCGCGTCCAGCCGCACGGCCATCGCGTTGCCCGCGCGCACGCCCTCAACGGCCGCCGCCGCGCGTTCGATGTCCGTCGGGTAGATGTTGCGACCACCCATGATGATCACGTCCTTGCGCCGCCCGCACACGACGACCTGGCCGTCGGCCACGTAGCCCTCGTCGCCGGTGTCCAGCCAGCCGTCGGCGTCCCGGGTGGCCACCGGGCCGTCCACGGTGAGGTAGCCGGGCGTCACGGCCTCGCCGCGCACCCGCAGCTGCCCGACCTCGCGTTCGCCCAGCACCGCGCCCTCGGAGTCGACGACCTGCACCTCGAGCCCCGGCAGCGGCGGCCCGAGCAGCGGGAACTCCCGCGCGTTCGGGCTGCCCGCCGGCACCGGCACGGCACGGTGGCCCGCCTCCAGCTCCGCCGGGTCCACCACGTCCACCGCGATCCCGGTGAACACCGGCGCGAACGCCACGCCCAGCGTCGTCTCCGCCATGCCGTACGCGCACAGCACGCACTCCGGCCGCAGCCCGAACCTCGCGCCCTCGTCGGTGAACGCCTTCACCGCGGCCGGGTCGATGGGCTCGGCGCCGTTCAGCGCGATCCGCAGCTTCGACAGGTCGAGCGCGCCGTCGTCCACGCCCTTCATGCGGCGCGCGGCGATGGCGTACGCGAAGTTCGGCGCGGCGGTGATGGTGCCCTGGTAGCGGCTGATCAGGTCCGGCCACAGGGTGGGGCGGGTGAGGAAGTCGACCGGCGTCACCTTGACCAGGTCGATGCCGAGCAGCATGGGCACGGTCAGGAAGCCGACCATCCCCATGTCGTGGAACAGCGGCAGCCAGGAGACCATCCGGTCGGTCTCCGGGTCCAGCTCGGCGGCGATCTCCATGGCCTTGGCGTTGGACCACAGGTTGCCGTGCGTGATGCGGACGGCCTTCGGGTCGGCGGTCGACCCGCTGGTGAGCTGGAGCAGCGCGGGCATGTCCTCGTCGACGTGGACGGGCGCAGCCAGCGGCTCACCGGTCAGCTCGTCCAGCTTGCGGTAGGCGACGCCGTGCTCGTCCAGGACGCCCGACAGCGCGTCGAACGGCGTGCCGAGCAGCACCAGCTTCGCGTTGATCATGCCCAGCACCCGGAGGGTGTCCCCGGCCCACTCGGCCAGGTCGGTGCGGGCCGTCGGCTGGTGCAGCATGGTCGTGCTGCCGCCGGCCAGCCACACGGCCTGCACCGCGGGCGCGATCACGGCCGGGTCGCCCGCGAGCACCGCGACCGAGTCGCCCCGCACGATCCCGTCGGCCACGAGGGCGCCCGCCATGCGGGTGGCGTGGTCGTGAACCTCCGCCCACGACCGGCGGACGGGAGCGTTCGGCTCCCCCGTGGTCATCCCCCGCTCCCGTGCTCCGGCACCCGAAGCGGTTGCCACCATCGTGTCAACGAACCTGCTCATGTCGAACAGGGTAGAGCGATCTTCGAAGCATTGAGCCGATAGGGCGAAACGACCGGGCCGTCGTCCGGCGATACTCCCCGGTACACACTCGAAGGAGGTAACGGGTGACCGGGTTCGGCGCGCGCCAACACCTGCCGGCACATCCGGCGCCGCTGTTGAGCGCGCGGGATCTGCGGCAGGTCGCCTTCCACCGTCCGCCCCCGGGCCTGGCCGGGTACGACGAGGGGCAGGTGGACACCTTCCTCGACCGCATCGAGGAGACCCTGCTGGGTCGCGACGACGTGACCGAGCAGGACGTGCGCAGCGCGCGGTTCAGACCCGGCCGGCCCGGGTACCACGCGATCGAGGTCGACGCGTTCATGGACCTCGTCGCCGAGACGCTGGGTTCGACGCCCCAGCGGCAGCAGGCCTCCGCACCGGCGCAGGGCGCGCACGCGACGTCGACCGGGATGCGTCCCGCGGCGGCCGGGCTCACGCCGCAGGACGTGCGGGCCGTGCGGTTCCACAAGCCCAGACCGGGGAACCGCGGCTACCACGAGGGCGAGATCGACGCGTTCCTCGACCGGATCGAGAACACCCTGGCGGGCCGGGACGTGCTGACCGCGCAGGAAGTGCAGGACCACGAGTTCGGCTACGCGCCGCCGGGGCAGGTCGGGTACGACGAGGACGACGTGGACACGTTCCTCGACCTGGTCGTGGTGACGTTGGAGCGCTCGCCCCTGGTGGCGTTGGAGCGCCCGCTCGCCCCGCCTCCGCCCGTCCGGCCGCGTCCTGGTCCGGGCACCCGCCCGTTGACCGCGCGTGACGTCCGCACAGCTGCCTTCGGGAAACCGCCACGCGGTCGGCGCGGGTACCACGAGACGCAGGTCGACAAGTTCCTGGACCGGATCGAGAACACGCTGCTGGGGCAGGACGACCTGAGCGCGCGCGAGGTGCGCGAAGCCCGGTTCAGCCGGCCGATGTTCGGGCGGCGCGGGTACGACGAGACCGAGGTCGACGCGTTCCTGGCGCGGGTGGAGAAGCAGCTGGTCGACGACCCGCCGGCGCCGGGTTCGCTCCGGCCGGTCGCGTTGCCGCCGATCACGTCGTGGAAGCAGCTCCGGGCGATCAAGATTCCGGTGGCCGGGCCGGCGCAGCGCGGGTACCGGACGTCCCAGGTGGACCGGATGTTGGAGGAGGTCGGCATCGCGTTGGACGGCATGGTGGGCGCCTCCTCGGCGGAGGTGGCCGAGGCGACGTTCGCCACGTCCCTGATGGTGGGGCAGGGCTACGACTGCGCGTTCGTCGACGAGCTCATGCCCCTGCTCGTCACCGAACTCCGCCGCCGGGGCCGCTGACCCTCACGCCCCGTGAGTCCTACGTTCCCGCCCCGTGAGTCCTACGTTCAGAACGCGTGAGTCCTACGTTCAGGACCCCCGAGTTCAACGCTCAGAACAGTCGATCTAGCACTGAGCGTTGAACTCGGGGGTTCCGAACGTAGGACACGGGGGTTCTGAAGGTACGACTCACGCGTCCTGAACGTAGGACTCACGGGAGAGGGGGTCAGGACTCGGCGGTCTCGGCGGCCTCGAGCCACTGGGCCTCGACGCCCTCGGCCTCGACCAGCACGGCCTTCAGCTCGGCGTCCAGGGCCATCAGGCGCTCCGGGTCGGTGGCCGCCTCCGCCAACGCCGAGTGCAGCTGGGCCTCCTTCTTCTGCAACGTCTCCAGCCGCCGTTCCAGCCGGGCCAGCTCCTTGCGCGCGGCACGCTGATCAGCCGCCGACGACGCCGGCGCGGACGAAGCCGCCTTGGGCGCCGCGGTCTCGACCTCCTTCTGCCGGTCCCGCCGCCGCAGGTACTCCTCGATCCCGCCGGGCAGGTCGGTCAGCCCACCCTCGCCGAACAACGCCACCACCTGGTCGCACACCCGCTCCACCAGGTAACGGTCGTGCGAGATCACCACCAGCGTCCCCGGCCACGAGTCGAGCAGGTCCTCCAGCTGCTGCAACGTGTCGATGTCCAGGTCGTTGGTCGGCTCGTCGAGCAGCAGCACGTTCGGCTCGGCCATCAGCAGCCGGCACAGCTGCAACCGCCGCCGCTCACCGCCGGACAGGTCACCGACGGGCGTCCACTGCTTCTGCGACGAGAACCCGAACCGCTCGGCCAGCTGCGACGCGGACATCTCCTGCTTGCCCAGCACCACCCGCCGCGCGATCTCCTCGACGGCCTCCAGCACCCGCATCGACCCGTCCAGGTCGTGCAACTCCTGGCTGAGGTGCGCGAGCTTCACCGTCTGCCCCTGGACGCGCTTGCCGGTCTCCAGCTCGCGCTCACCGGCCAACGCCTTCAGCAGCGTCGTCTTGCCCGACCCGTTGACGCCGACGATCCCGATCCGGTCGCCCGGCCCGATCCGCCACGTCAGGTCGCGCACGAGCGTCCGACCGGGCACGGTCAGCGTCGCGTCCTCGAGCTCCAGCACCGTGCGCCCGAGCCTGCGCTTGGCGAACGCCAGCAGCTCGACCGAGTCGCGCGGCGGCGGCACGTCGGAGATCAGCTCTTCCGCGGCCTCGATCCGGTAGCGGGGCTTGGACGTGCGGGCGGGTGCGCCTCGGCGCAGCCACGCCAGCTCCTTGCGGGCCAGGTTGCGGCGCTTCTCCTCGATCGTGTCGGCCAGCCGGGCGCGTTCGGCGCGGGCGAAGATCCAGTCCGCGTAGCCGCCCTCGTACTGCTCGACCTTGCCGTTGACGACTTCCCACGTGCGACTGCACACCGTGTCCAGGAACCACCGGTCGTGGGTGACCACGACGAGCGCCGTGCGCCGGGCCAGCAGGTGGTCGGCCAGCCAGCGCACACCCTCGACGTCCAGGTGGTTGGTCGGCTCGTCCAGCACGACCAGGTCCAGGTCCTGCACCAGCGCCGCCGCCAACGCCACCCGCCGCCGCTCGCCACCGGACATCGTGCCCACGGGCGAGTCCAGCCCGAACCCGGTGATGCCGAGGCCGTCGAGGATGGACCGCACCCGCGCGTCGGCCGCCCACTCGTGCTCGGCGTCGAACCCGAGCGGGTCGATGACGGCGTTGCGGACGGTCGAGCCCTCGGCGAGTTCGGTGCGCTGGGTGACTACCGCCATCCGCAGCCCCCGGTTCTGGCTGACCCGGCCCTCGTCCGGTTCGGCGAGCCCGGCCAGGACCTCCAGCAGCGTCGTCTTGCCGCCGCCGTTGAGGCCTACGACGCCGATGCGGTCGCCTTCGCCGACGCCGAGGGACACGCCGTCGAGCAGCGGACGCACGCCGAACGACTTGGAGACGTTCTCCAAGTTGACCAAGTTGGCCATGTACCAGCACCTTCATCGAGAGACAGGGGTATGCGCAGTACGCCAGCCTAGCTACCGCGCCGGTAACGACGGTCCGCACCGACCCGACGTACCGGCTGTAGCCGAGCGAGGGAGTCCGATGTCACAGCTGAAGTGGGTCGCCGGCGCGTTGACGGCCCTGGTGGTCGCGGGGTGCGGCACCACGCCACCGGCCACGACGACGGTCACGGTGCCGGCCGCGACGACACCGGCAGCGACCGAACCAGCGGCAACCGCGCCGGCAGCGACCGAACCGGCGGCGACCGAACCGGTGGCGAAGACCTGCACCGTCCCGAACGTCGTCGGCATGATCCACCAGACCGCGCAGGACACCATGCAGGCCGCAGGCCTCTTCATGCTGCGCGAACAGGACGCGACCGGTCAGGGACGGGTGCTCGCCCTGGACCGGAACTGGACCACGACCGCGCAGACGCCGGCCGCCGGGCAGGTCGTCCCCTGCGACACCGAGGTGCTGCTGTCGGCCAAGAAGAACGACGAGTAGCTCAGGCGTGCACCTCGGGCGGGATCGGCCGGGGTGCCTCTTCGGTGCCGATGACGCGTGCGCCGTGCACCGGGCCTTGCGCCACGCGCACCGTCCGGCACACGCCCGCGCCCGCCAGTTCGGCCGCCACCCGCACCGCGGAATCGCCGTCGGTGCACAGGAACGCGCAGGTCGGCCCGGATCCGGACACCATGCCGGCCAACGCGCCCGCGTTCACGCCCGCGCGCAGCGTGCGGCGCAGGTTCGGCCGCAGCGACACGGCCGCCGCTTGGAGGTCGTTGCCCAGCAGCAGCGCGAGCTGACGCGGGTCGCCGGACGCCATGCCTTCCAGCACGGCCTCCGCCTCACCGACGCGGGGCGGGTCGCCGTCCGCGCGCAGCCGGTCCAGCTCGTCGAACACCTCGGGGGTGGACAGGCCGCGCCGGTCGAACGCGAGCACCCAGTGGAACGTGTGGCGGGACAGCACCGGGACGATCCGGTCGCCCCGGTCGGTGCCCAGCGCGCTGCCGCCGTAGATGCCGAACGGGACGTCGGCGCCGATCTTGCCCGCCAGCGTCGCCAGGTCGTCCCGGCTGATCTCCAGCCGCCACAGGGCGGCCAGGCCGACGAGCGTCGCCGCCGCGTCCGCGCTGCCGCCCGCCATGCCGCCGGCGACCGGGATGGCCTTGCGGATCACGACCCGGACCTTCGGGTCGTCGGGGTCGCGGCCGACGTGCTCGGCCAGCACCCGCACCGCCCGCCAGGCCAGGTTGGACGCGCCGGTGGGGACGGCGTCGGCGCCTTCGCCGTGCACCTCGACCCCGGGGTCCTCGGCGATGGCGACGGTGACCTCGTCGGTCAGCGACAAGGCCTGGAAGATCGTCACGAGGTCGTGGTAGCCGTCCGAGCGAAGATCGCCTACAGCCAGGTGCAGGTTGACCTTGGCCGGGACGCGGACCGTGACCGGGGGTGGGACGACAGCGAGCACGCCATGAAGCGTACGGGCGTTTCCGGGTTGTCCGCTCCTACCGACCCCTGACCTGCTGCGGGATGCTGTCGGTACCATTCGGCACCGACCGGCACCACGCAGTTGTCCACAGATCTGCGAGTTGTCCACAGGCCCGCGCCGACCGCGCGCCTTCGTCGGACCAAGCCGGCAAGATCAAAGCAGGGGTCCCCTTGGCGAGGACCCCTGCGAAGCGATTCCGGCCGCGCCGACGGCCGCGACACCGGCCGTCGGCCGGACGGCAAACCCGGGCGGCCCGGCGGACCCGGCGGAATGCCCAACTGACGGACGGGCGGACGGCTGACGGCTGACGGCTGACGGCTGACGGCTGACGGGGCGGACTGTTCGGCTGCCGAAAGTCCGAACTGCCCGACGGCTGATCCGTCGACCGGCGGACGGCTGGCAGGCGGGCGACTGGCAGGCGGGCGCGCCGGGCAGGCCGGGCAGGCAGGCGCGCCGGGCAGGCCGGGCAGGCGGGCGGCCGGGCGGCCGGGCAGCTGCCGAACTGGCAGCAGCTGACCGACCCTCGACCGTCCAAGCCGCCGAACGCCCAAACCGGTCCACGCTGTCGGACCGGTCCAGGCGGTCGGATCGTCAGACGGCGAGCACCGAGCCCGCGAACGTCTCCTTGATGTAGTCCTTGACCTCCTGCGACTGGAGCAGCGCGAGCAGGTCCTTGACCCGCTGGTCGTCCTTCAGCTCGACCCGCGTCACCAGCCCGTTCGCGTTCGGGTTGCCCTCGGCCCGCTCCAGCGCCAACGCGTCGGACGACGGCTTGAGGCCGGCGTCGATGGCGTAGTTGCCGTTGACCACCGCCGCGTCCGTGTCGTCCAGGGATCGGGGCAGCTGCGCCGCCTCCAGCTCCACGAACTCCAGGTTCTTCGGGTTCTCCGCGATGTCCCGGATGGTCGCCGTCTTCTCCGTGCCCGGCTTCACCTTGATCACGCCGTTGTCCTGCAGCAGCTTCAGCCCGCGCGCCTCGTTCGTCGCGTCGTTGGCGACGGCCACCCGCGCGCCGGACGGCAGGTCGGCCAGCGCCTTGTGCTTCTTCGAGTACACGCCGAGCGGTTCGATGTGCACTGGGCCGATCCACTCCAGCGCGGCGCCGCTCTCCGCCTTGAACGTGTCCAGGTACGGCACGGTCTGGAAGTAGTTCCCGTCCAGCGAACCGTCCACCAGCGCGGTGTTCGGCTGCACGTAGTCGGTGAACTCGACGACCTCGATCTTCAAGCCCTTCGACGCGGCCAGGTTGTCCGCCACGTACCGCAGCACCTGCGCGTGCGGTACGGGGCTGACGCCGATCCTCAGGGCCGCGTTCGGGTCCGAGGCGGCGCCGCCGGTGTCGCCACTTCCGCAGCCCACTGCGGTCAGCAGCACGGCGACGAGGGCAGCACGAATACGCATGTCGTTCCTTTTGGGAGGTTCTTGCCAGGAGGGTGTTGCCGGGAAGAGATCAGACAGATGTGGTGCGCCGGCGGTCCACGCCGCGCGCGACCCGGTTGGTGACGAGCTGGATCGCGGTGGCGATGACGGCCAGCACGACGACCGTGCTCCACAGGTACCGGTCGTTGAACCGCTGGTAGCCCATCCGCACGGCGAGGTCGCCGAGTCCTCCGCCGCCGACCACGCCGGCCATCGCCGAGTACCCGAGCAGCGCGATCGCGGTCACGCCGACCGCGTTGACCAGGGCTGGCGCCGATTCGCGGAGCAGCACGCTGCGCACGATCCGCAGCGTGGACGACCCGGTCGTGACGGCGGCCTCGACCACCGACACGTGCACCTCGGCCAGCACGTTCTGGACCAGCCTGCCGACGAACGGGATCGCGCCGACCGACAGCGGCACGATCGCCGCCGTCGGTCCGATCGTGCTGCTGAGCAACAGCCTCGTCAGCGACGTGAGCACGACGAGCAGCACCAGGAACGGCATGGAGCGGCCGAGGTCCACCACGAACCCCAGCACCTTGTGGAGCACCGGCCGCGGCCTCAGCCCACCGGGAGCGGTGAGCTGGAGCCAGATGCCGACGGGTGTGCCGAGCAGAACCGCGATGACGGTCGAGACGACCACCATGTACAACGTCTCACCGGTAGCCAAGAGCAGTTGGTCGAAGACCTCCGACCAGGGTGTCGCAGACCTCACGCAGCTACTCCCTGGGGACCCGACAGGGTCCGCCGCACCGAGCCGCCCGCCTCCGAGATCCACTCCAGCGCCGAGTCCGCGCGCTCGCCCTTCAGCCCGACCCGGAACCGCGCGACCGGGGTCTCCCCCAGCCTGGTCAGGCCGCCGCCGAGCAGGTTCAGGTCGACGCCGAACCGGCTGGTGGCCTCGGGCAGCAGCGCGCCGACGGCGGCGAAGCCGATCAGCACGACGTCCGCGACCCGGTCGAACGAGCCTTCGGCGGCGGGGTTCTGGTCCACGGCGGGCAGCAGCGAAGCGGCCGTGCGGCTGGCGGCGTCGGACACCAGGTCGAGCACCTTGCCGTGCTCGACGACGCGACCGTTCTCCAGCACCGCGGCGTCGTCGCAGATCCGCCGGACCACGCCCATGTCGTGCGTGACCACGAGCACCGTCACGCCCAGCTCGGCCCGCGCCCGGTCCAGCACGGCGAGCACCGAGCCGGTGGTGTCGGGGTCGAGCGCGGACGTCGGCTCGTCGGCCAGCAGCACCGACGGCGACGCCGCGAGGGCGCGGGCGACCGCGATCCGCTGGCGCTGGCCACCGGACAGCTGGTCGGGGTACGACCCCGCCTTGTCGGTCAGGCCGACCAGGTCGAGGAGTTCGGCGACGCGGTTGCGGCGCTGCGGCCCGGCGACGCCCGCGGCCTCCAGCGGCAGCGCGACGTTGCCCGCGGCGGTGCGCTGGCGGAGCAGGGAATCTCCTTGCGGCACAACGCCGATCTGCCGGCGGGCGGCCCGCAGCGCGATGCCGTCGAGCGAGACGAGGTCGGTGCCGTCGACGCGGATCGAGCCGCTGTCCGGGCGCTCCAGCAGGCCGACGCACCGGGCGAGGGTGGACTTGCCCGAACCGCTGGGGCCGACGACGCCGAGGACGGTGCCCGCGGCGACGTCCAGGTTCACGCCGTCCAGCGCGCGAACCTGCCCGGTACTCCCGGGGAAGGTCTTGGTGAGGTTCTCGACAGTGATCACGTTTCGCTCCACGACTGCATGCGGCCGGGCACGCTCACGGCGTGCCGGACCGGCGGCTCCAGCTCAGAAGGGTGTCCCGCGAGAGGACGCGAGGATTCGAAAGCGCCTAGGGCTTCAGAAGCTGCGACAGGCCGAGGACGTGCGGCGACCGTGGTCGACGACCCGCCGGCGGGTGAGCATTCGCATCCTGGGCACGTGATCCTCCATCGATCCTGGCGGAAGCACCTGCCCCGTGGGGGGTGGTTGCTGCGGCGTCGTAGAGCCAGGTCTCTCAGCCGCTCGGGATGGCAACACGAGTACACCTGACCCGACCCGGCCGACGCAAGCCTGTAACCGGATCGTCCGGCAAATCACACTTTCGGCCGAAAGATCAACGTCTATCGAGCGGTAGCAGCCTCGGCTATCCGGATGAAGGCACTGACGTCCAGTTGTTCGCCGCGCACCGCGGGGTCAACGCCCGCCGCGACGAGCAGCCGCTCGGCCTCGGCCGCCGAACCGGCCCACCCGGAGAGGGCGCCGCGGAGCATCTTGCGCCGCTGCGCGAAAGCCGCGTCCACCAACGAGAACAGCAGCTTTTGATCCACAGTGGACAGTGCGGGGTGCCGTTCGAACGCGACCAGCGCGGAGTCCACGTTGGGCACCGGCCAGAACACCGAGCGCGGCACCGGGCCGGCCCGCCGCGCGTCCGCGTACCAGGCGAGCTTCACGCTGGGCACGCCGTAGACCTTGCTGCCCGGTCCGGCGGCCATCCGGTCGGCCACCTCGGACTGCACCATCACCAGGCCGGTGCACAACGACGGCAGCTCGGCCAGCAGGTGCAGCACCACGGGCACGGCCACGTTGTACGGCAGGTTCGCGACGAGCGCGGTCGGCTCCACGGGCAGGTCGGACGGTGTGACGCGCATCGCATCGGCGTGCACCACGCTCAACCGGTCGGCCAGGCCGGGCGCGCGTTCGGCCACCGTCACCGGCAGTCGGTCCGCCAGCACCCCGTCGATCTCCACGGCCACCAGCGCGCGGCACGACGGCAGCAGCGCCAGCGTCAGCGAACCCAGGCCGGGGCCGACCTCCAGCACCACGTCGTCGGCGCGCAGCCCGGCCGCGGACACGATGCGCCGCACCGTGTTCGGGTCGTGCACGAAGTTCTGGCCGAGCTTCTTGGTGGGGCGGATGTCCAGCTCGGCTGCCAGCCGACGGACGTCGGCCGGGCCGAGGAGCGAACTCCCCGACCCGGCCGACGTCGAATCCTCAGTCACCGATCCATTCTCCACCACGTCGCGCCCGGACCCGCACCACCACGCGAGGTCGCAGGCGGCGCCGGGTTACGGCAGGCCCAGCTTCTGCTGGCAGTGGGGCCACGCGGAGTAGCCGCCGCGGGCGTCGCGGAGCTTGGTCGCGATGGCGATCTGCTGCTCGCGGCTCGCCTGGTGCGGGTACGCGGCGTACTGGCTGCCGCCGTAGGCGTCCCAGGTGCCCTTGTTGAACTGGAGGCCGCCGTAGTAGCCGTTGCCGGTGTTGATGGCCCAGTTGCCGGTCGCCTCGCAGTAGGCCAGCCGGTCCCACACCTCGCCGTCGGGCGGGAGCTTCGTGCCGACCTTGACCTTCTTGGCCACCGGCTCCTTGGTGACCTTCGCGCCCAGCTTCTCGCGGCCGACCTCGGCGCCGTTCTTCACCGTGACGCGGTAGGTGACGATCTGCTCGCCGGGCACACCCGGCTCCAGGACCTCTTTCTGGCCCTTCATCATCGTGTCGTCCGTGACCTCCTCGACGGGCGGCTGGATGGCCTCCGTCGCGTTGACCACCGACACGCCGGTGCGCGTGATGTGCACCTCGGCGCCGTTCGTGACCTTCAGGTCCAGCGCCGTCCCGAGCTGGTCGTCCGGCCCGAGCGACAGGTTCTCGGCCTTCAGCAGCTCGTCCACGGTCACCGCCGTGGTCCGCACCTGCCGGGGCGCGTTGCCGCCGTCGTAGACCGTGACGGTCTTGAGGCTCTTGACCTCCAGCGCGATGCCCTCGAGCGGCACGTCCATGCCGCGGTCGTGGGAGA
Organism: Saccharothrix sp. NRRL B-16314; assembly: GCF_000716595.1. Classification (GTDB taxonomy): domain Bacteria; phylum Actinomycetota; class Actinomycetes; order Mycobacteriales; family Pseudonocardiaceae; genus Actinosynnema. The sequence continues at coordinate 137,641 of NZ_JNXC01000021.1, read as the reverse complement.
GCCAGGCGCCGTCGTCCTGGACCTGGAGCTGGTCCAGCGCCTCGTCCACGGTGACCGAGCGGACCCAGCCCTCGCGCTGCTCGCCGTCGACCGTCATCTTCACCAGCCGGCCGCGGTCCAGCGAGATCTTCCCGCCGTCGCCGACCTTCGCCTGGGGTGACGGGCTGAGCGCGTCGTGCTCGCCGATCGTGATGCCCTCGTCGGCCAGGATCTCGCCGACGGTGGACTCGTAGGTGCGGACGGTCTTGGCTTCGCCGTCGACGTCGACCGTGACGGACTTGTCCATCGCGATCGCGGTGGCGCCACCGCCGGAGACGGTCACCAGCACGGTGAGGACCGCGGCCTTCAGGAAGCGGCGCTTCCACTTCCCCGCGGCTTCGACCAGCGCGGCGGGCGGGGCGCTCGGCTGCTCGGCAGCCATGCTGCCCGCGACCCGGTCCTGGGAGACCTCGTCGGGGATGATGATCGGGGGGAGGAGCGTGGTCTCGGCGTTGATGAGCCGGATCAGCTCGTCGACGTCGACGTTCGCGCCGGCCAGCAGTTCGTCCGCGTCCGGACCGAGCACTTCGAGCACGTCGTCCGGGGTGATGGTGAACACCGCGGTGTCCCATTCGGACGGCGGCCCGGGTCTGTCCAGGACGTCGACGCCTGTCGGCGCCACCTGCACGGGCGTAAACCAGTCGGTGTCCTCGTTGAACGAGTTCACGGGGTGCCATACCTCCTGAAGGCGCGAAGTCCGGCTGCGCGCACGGTCGATGTCGGTGGTCAGCTCGTGATCTCCGGCAACTCCTGTGCGTCCGCTCGTCTTCTCGCTTCTGGTGTCTGTGTGACCCGCCCCGACTGCGGGTGCGTCCCGATTTTCAAACTCGGGCCACGGTCACGGGACCGTAACGGGTGTCCGGGGGTTGTGCAAACACCCCTGCAAGCCTTGTGACCTCAGTCACTCCGTCGGCGGAGCAAGTGTGTCCGCCATTCGTCGTAAGAGGGATTACGACTCCGCCACGTCACGAAGACCGAAGATCCGTTCGGCGTTTCGGGTGATCTTCGACGCAAGATCGGCCGGATCTACGTCACGCAGTGTCGCCAAGTCCCGGAGTGTGTAGTTCGCGCAATACGGTTCGTTCGGGCGACCCCGGTACGGGTGAGGGGTCAGGAACGGCGCGTCCGTCTCGACCAGGACGTGGTCGTCCGGCACCCAACGGGCGGCTTCCCTGAGGGCTTGGGCGTTGCGGAACGTCACGGCGCCCGCGAACGACAGCACGAAACCACGCTCCACGCACGCGCGCGCGAAGGAGAGGTCGCCGGAGAAGCAGTGGAAGACCACTGTGGAGGGCGCGCCTTCGGTGTCCAGCACGGCGAGGATGTCGTCGTGCGCGTCCCGGTCGTGGATCATCAGCGCCTTGCCGACCCGCTTGGCGAGGTCGATGTGCCACCGGAACGCCTCGTGCTGGGCGCTTTTCGGCGCGTAGTCCCAGTAGTAGTCCAAACCGGTCTCGCCGATCGCGACGACCCTCGGCCGTTCGGCGAGTTCCGCCAGCGCGGTCCGCTCCGCGTCGCCGAACGCGGACGTGCGGGTGGGGTGCAGGGCGACGGCGGCGAACACCCGGTCGTCCCACGTGGCGGCTTCGGCGGCCCAGTGCGCGGAGGCCAGGTCGTCGGCGACGGTGATCACGCGGTCGACACCGGCGAGTGCGGCCCGGTCGAGGATCTCGCGGACCTGCTCGGGCGTCTCCGCGCCGCACGCGTCCAGGTGGGTGTGGGCGTCGACCACCGGCGCCGGAAGGGTTTCCGGGACCGGTGGCCGCTCGCCGCGGCGTTTCGTCACTTGAGCCGGGCTACTTGACGATCGGGGCCCACTCGGGGCCGGTCTCGCCCAGCTCCGGGTCGAGCTTCGCGAACAGCGGCGCGGGCTTCGCCAGCGGCCGGCCGACCTCGATCGGCGTGGACGCCCACGTCGCCTGCTCGCCCGCGTAGTCGCCGGTCAGCACCGGGTACCCGCGGTCCGGCACGTCCAGGTCCTCGACCTCGGTGATCTCCGGCTGCGCCGCCCACACGCCCGTGCCGCCCAGCGCCTCGTGCACCTTCTGCGCCGAGTGCGGCAGGAACGGGGTGAGCAGGGCGTTCGCGTCCTGCACGACCTGCAACGCGGTGTGCAGCACGGTGTCGCGGCGCTCCGGGTCGTCCTTGAGCTTCCACGGCTCCTGGTCGGACAGGTAGCGGTTCGCCGCGCCGACCACCTTCATGGCCTCCGAGGACGCCTGCTTGAACCGCGAGCGGCGCAGGTTCGCGCCCACCGTGCCGAACGCCTTGCGGCTGAGTTCGAGCAGCTCGTGGTCGGCCCGGGTGGGGTTGGTCGGCCTCGGCACGGCGCCCACGTTCTTGTGCGCCATCGAGATCGACCGGTTGACCAGGTTGCCCCACTCGTTGGCCAGCTCGAAGTTGGTCCGGCGGACGAACTCCTCCCAGGTGAAGTCGGTGTCCTGGTTCTCCGGGCCGGCGACCGAGATGAAGTAGCGCAGGGCGTCCGGGCCGAACTCCTTCAGGAAGTCCGTCACGTAGATGACCGTGCCGCGCGAGGTGGAGAACTTCGAGCCGCTCATGGTCAGGAACTCGGAGCTGACCACCTCGGTGGGCAGGTTCAGCGCGCCGAACGCGCCCGGCTCGCCGCCCTTCGCGCCCTGGCCGTTCTGCCCGAGGAGCAGGGAGGGCCAGATCAGCGAGTGGAAGACGATGTTGTCCTTGCCCATGAAGTAGTAGCCCTGGGCGTCGCCGGTCCAGAACTCCTTCCAGGCGTCGTCGTCCCCGCTGCGGCGGGCCCACTCGACCGACGCGCTGAGGTAGCCGATGACCGCGTCGAACCACACGTAGAAGCGCTTCATCGGCTGCTCGCTCCAGCCGTCGAGCGGGATGGGGATGCCCCAGTCCAGGTCGCGGGTGATGGCGCGCGGGCGGAGGTCGCCGATGAGGTTCTGGCTGAACTTGAGCACGTTCGGGCGCCACTCGGTGCGGGTCTGGAGCCAGCCGCCGAGCGCGTCGATGAACTGCGGCAGGTCCAGGAACAGGTGCTCGGTCTCGACGAACTTCGGCACCTCGCCGTTGATGCGCGAGCGCGGGTTCTTCAGGTCGATCGGGTCGAGCTGGTTGCCGCAGTTGTCGCACTGGTCGCCGCGGGCGCCGTCGTAGCCGCAGATCGGGCAGGTGCCCTCGATGTAGCGGTCGGGCAGGGTGCGGCCGGTGGACGGGCTGATCGCGCCCATCTCGGTCTTGGGGACGACGTAGCCGTTGCGCCAGAGGGCGAGGAACAGCTCCTGGACCACCTTGTAGTGGTTGCCGGTGGTGGTCCGGGTGAACAGGTCGTAGGACAGGCCGAGGCCGTGCAGGTCGTTCGCGATGACCCGGTGGTACTTGTCCACGAGCTCGCGGGTGGACATGCCCTCCTTCTCGGCCTGGACCGAGATGGGCGTGCCGTGCTCGTCCGAGCCGGAGACCATCAGCACCCGGTTGCCCGACATGCGCATGTAGCGGGAGAACACGTCGGAAGGGACACCGAAACCGGAGACGTGACCGATGTGGCGGGGGCCGTTGGCGTAGGGCCACGCCACCGCGGTCAGCACGGAGGCACTCATGGGCCAAGCCTACGGAGGTGCGTCCAGCAGGTTTTCGCGGGTCGGGCTGGTCGCGTCCGACCGCTGACGACCACCGGCCGCGCGCCGGCGCGGAGCCGCGGACGCGCTCCGCCACCCCGGTCAGGAGCCCCTGACCACCGCGTCGTACAGCGCCTTCTTGCCCACGCCCGCCGCCTCCGCGACCTCCGCCGCCGCCGACTTCATCCGCTCCCCGTCGGCCACCCGCTGCTTCACCTCGGCCACCAGCGCCTCCATCGGCGGCGCCTCACGGGTCTCGGCGGGCGCCAGCACGACCGTGATCTCGCCCCGCACCCCCTCGGCCGCCCACTCGGCCAGCTCACCGAGCCCACCCCGCTTGACCTCCTCGTACGTCTTGGTCAGCTCCCGGCACACCGCCGCCCGCCGGTCGTCGCCCAGCACCGAGGCCGCGTCGGCGAGCGTGTCCGCCAGCCGATGGGGTGATTCGAAGAAGACGCACGTCCGCGGCTCGTTCGCCAGCGCCGCGAACCACCGCTGCCGCTCGCCCTGCTTGCGCGGCGGGAAGCCGTCGAAGCAGAAGCGGTCCGACGGCAGCCCCGACAACGCCAGGGCGGTCGTCACGGCGGACGGTCCGGGCAGGCACGTGACCCGGATGTCCTCCTCCACGCACGCCGCCACGAGCCGGTAGCCGGGGTCGGACACGCTGGGCATGCCGGCGTCCGTCACCAGGACGACCGTCTGCCCCTCGTGCAGCGCCTCCAGCAGCTTCGGCAGCCGGGCCGTCTCGACCTGGTCGTAGAAGCTGACGACCCGCCCCGACGGGGTCACCCCCAGGGCCGTGGCCAACGACCGGAGTCTCCGGGTGTCCTCCGCCGCGATCACGTCGGCCGATCCCAAAGCGTCCACCAGGCGCGCCGAAGCGTCCCGGACGTCGCCGAGCGGAGTAGCGGCCAGCACCAAACGGCCTGATCCAGATACAGGTCTCACACCTCTCACCCTACGATCGGCGACGTGAGCCTGATCGCACCGCAGTCCGCAGACGACGTGGTCGAGGCCGGCGAGGTTCCGCCGGCGAGCCCTCCTCCGGGCAACGACCGCGAGGAGCGGGCACGCCAGCTCGAACCCGGCCCCCTGAGCGACGCCCTGAGGGGCTGGCTCGTCACGCTGACCGTGGCGCTGATCGGCGGCGTCGTGCGGTTCTGGAACCTGGGGTTCCCGACCGACAAGGGCACCCCGATCTTCGACGAGAAGCACTACGTGCCGCAGGGCGCGTCGGTGCTGCGCAACGGCGGCTACGAGGACAACCCCGGCTACGAGCTGATCGTCCACCCGCCGCTGGGCAAGCAGCTGATCGCGCTCGGCGAGTGGCTGTTCGGCTACGACGGCGTCGGCTGGCGGTTCGCGTCGGCGGTCGTGGGCACGTTGACGATCCTGCTGGTGGTGCGGATCGCCCGGCGGCTCACCCGGTCCGACCTGATCGGCGCGATCGCCGGTGTGCTGCTCATCGCGGACGGCGTGAGCCACGTGCAGTCGCGGATGGGGATGCTGGACATCTTCCTGGCGTTCTTCGTGGTGGTGGCGTTCGCGTGCCTGGTGGTGGACCGGGACCAGGTGCGGTCGCGGCTGGCCGTCGCGGTGCGCGAGGGGTGGGCGACGAGCTCACCGCTGGGTCCGTGGCTGGGTTTCCGCTGGTGGCGGTTCGCCGGTGGGGTCGCGCTCGGCCTGGCGTGCGGCGTCAAGTGGTCCGGGGTCTGGTACATCGCGTTCTTCGGCGTGCTGTCGGTGCTGTGGAGCGCCACCGCCCGCCGTGCCGCCGGGGTGGAGCGGCCGTGGCTGGGGTCGTTCGCGAAGGACCTGCTGCCGTCGCTGTTCGCGCTGCTGGTGATCCCGATCCTGGCGTACCTGGCGACGTGGTGGGCGTGGTTCACGTCGGAGACGGCCATCGACCGGCACGTCGTGGGCGGGAAGCTGCCGGACGACTCGTGGATCCCCGACCCGCTGCGGGCGCTCTGGTACTACAGCGGGAACGTGCTGGACTTCCACACCAAGCTGGTGACGTCGGAGACGAACCGGCACCCGTGGGAGTCGAAGCCGTGGACGTGGCCGATGGGCCTGCGGCCGATGCTCTACTACTTCGAGGGCGCGGTGCAGGGCTGCGGCGGGCCGACGTGCGTCGGCGCGATCATGCTGATCGGGACGCCCGCCATGTGGTGGCTGGCGTTCCCGGTGCTGGCGTGGGCGCTGTGGCAGTCGATCACCCGGCTGGACTGGCGGTACGCGGCGGTGCTGGTCGGGTACGGCGCGGGCTTCCTGCCGTGGTTCCTGAACGTCGACCGGCAGATGTACTTCTTCTACGTGACGCCGATGGCGCCGTTCCTGGTGCTGGCGATCGCGTTGGCGTTGGGCGAGATGCTGGGGAAGCGGACGGACGGCAAGGAGCGCCGCGGCACCGGCCTGCTCGCCGTGGCGCTCTACGTGGGCCTGGTCGTGGCCAACTTCGTGTGGCTGTGGCCGATCCTCAACGGCATACCGATCACCCCGGAGACGTGGGACGCCCAGAAGTGGCTTCCGTCCTGGAACTGACAGGTCCGGCCCCCGGGTCCGGCTCCGCCGGCGTTCAGCCCGGCAGCTCGGTGAGCACGGGGTTGCGGATGCTCTCGTAGATCACCGAGCTGCGGAAGCTGATGACTTCACGGCGTTCGCTCAGCCGGTCGATGAGGAACGCGTGCAGGTGTTCCAGGTCCTGCACTGCCAGGTGGATGAGGAAGTCGTCGTCGCCCGCGACCACGTACATCGCGGTCACCTCGGGGAGGGCGCCGATGGCCGGCTTGAAGTTGTCGATCACGGCGCGGCTCATGGGCCGCAGGCGGGCGGCCACGAAGGCCTGGACGGGGCGGTTGAGGGCGCCCAGGTCCACGTCCGCGTGGTAGCCCTTGATCACGCCTCGCTCGCGCAGGGCGCGCACGCGCTCCAGGCACGTCGACGGCGCCACGCCCAGCCGCCTGGCCAGCTCGCGGTTGGTCAGCCGCGCATCCAGTTGCAGATTCCCGACGATCGCCGAATCAAGTTCGTCCACGGTTCGATCATGGCAGACCACGCCGAACGAAGTTCGGAGGCGCTGGACCACGCCATTCAGGTGGAGAAGTCTGAGCCCTCTCCACCGAACGAAATGGAACCGACCGTGCTGCCCACCAAACTGGCCCTGATCCTCCGCGACGACCTGCCCGCCAACCTCGCCGCCAACGCCGCCGTCGTCCTCGGCCTCACCCTCGGCGCCCGCCTCCCCGACCTCCTCGGCGACGACGCCAAGGACGCCGACGGCACCGCCCACCTCGGCCTGAACACCCACCCGGTGCCGGTGCTGACCGCGCCCGCCGACACCATCAAGGCCCTGCACCGCGCCGAAGGCGTGCTGAAGATCGGGTTCACCGAGGTGGCCCGCCGGTCCCGCACCTACCCCGAGTACCTCGAAGCCCTCTCCCGGACCGAGGACCCGGAGTTCGTCGCCGTCGCCCTGTACGGCCCGCGCGCCGACGTCTCCCGGCTCACCCGCAAGCTGCCCCTCATGGCCTGAGCCACGGCGGCGGACCGGCCGCCGCCGTCGGGCTCAGCGCACCGGACGGGTCGGCGGTTCCGGCCGGTCGATCATCCTCGTGACCGGGCCTTCCTTGCTCAGCCCGGCCTGCGACAGCCAGCTGCTCAGCTCGTTGCGGATCGCGCCGAGCGTCGGCCGCTTGGCCGGGTCGGCGTCCAGCGCGCTGGCGAGCAGCCGGGAGTGGGCGCTGTGCTGGGGCAGCTTCACGCACGGCTCGCCCTGCGCGGCGGCCATCAGCGACGAGATCGGGTTCTCCCGCGACCCGCGCGGCGGCTGGCCGGTGAGGGCGTAGCTGACCGTGGCGGCCAGCTGCCAGCCGTCCGACGCCGGGCTCGCCGCCTCGCCGCGCGCGGTTTCCGGCGCGAGGAAGTCGGGCGTGCCGACCATCATCCCGGTGGCGGTGAGCGTGCTGTCGCCCTTCGACCGGGCGATGCCGAAGTCGATCAGGTGCGCGGTGCCCTGGGTGTCCACGATGACGTTGGACGGCTTCACGTCCCGGTGCAGGACGCCCTGCTCGTGCGCGGCGGCCAGCGCGTCGGCCATGTTCACCCAGAGCCGGGCGGCGAGCGTGTCGGCGAGCATCCCGCTCTTGAGCACCACGTCGGACAGCGGCTGACCGTCGATGTACTCCATGATGATCGCCAGGCCGTCCGGGTCCTGGACGATGTCGAACACGCGCACGCAGTTCGGGTGCCGCACGGCGGCCAGAGCGCGCGCTTCACGCACCATGCGCTGCTCGGTCTCGTTGTCCGGGGCGTGCGCGAGCTTCACCGCGACCGTGCGGGCCAACTGCTCGTCCACGGCCAGCCACACGGTGCCGAACCCGCCGCGTCCGAGCTGGCGGATCCGCCGGAACCGACCGCCGGCCGGGTTCCACACCGTGCCGGAGTCCGAGGCGGACTTCGGCACACCGGCGGACCCGCCGGTGCCCGGCCCGCCCCCAGTGCCTCCCGCACCGGCGGCTCCCGGACCGAACGGCAGCGGGCCGGGGGTGTCGGCGAGCGGCGCGGGCGTGTCCACCCGGGTCGGCTTGGGCGCTTCCACGGGCACGTCGGCGACCCGCGTCGGCGGGTAGTGCCGCTGCGGCGGGGTCGGCCGGTAGGGCGGGATCGGCTGGTACTGCGGGATCTGCGCGGGCTGGTAGGGCGGCGGCTTCTCCACCTTGTAGGGCGGCGGCTGGTGCGGCTGCCCTTGCTGCGGCTGGTGTGGCTGCCCCTGCTGCGGCTGGTGCTGCTGCTGGTGGGGCTTGGGGGACGGCTGCTGCGGCGGCGGCGTTCTCGACACCGCGGGTTGCGGGCTCGGGTTCCCGCGATCGCGACCGGGGCGGTTCAGCATGGCGGTAGTCAACCCGAAAACCCGCACGACGAGGGAGCCCAGCAACGAGATCGGGAAGAACCCGAGCAGCAGGTGTCCCACGAGCGTGACCGGCAGGGCGGACGTGGACAGCAGCAGGACCACGAACGGCGGCCAGAACACCCGGCGCGGCCAGCTCGGGCCGAGCCGGAAAGCCGAACCCGCCTGGAGCATCACGAACAGCAGGCAGAGCAGCGCCAGGGCCGCCGTCGCACCGGCCGCGATCACGTACTCCACGCGCCGGCCACTGATCGCCTCGACGAACGACGGCGCGACGACCAGGTAGTCGAACTGGCTGAACGCCAGGCACGGCGTGGAGTCCAGCGTCTCCATCCCCGTCACCGCGCGGGCTCTGAGCAGTTTGAACGTGGCCGTGAACGCCATCCACGGCAGCACCAGCGTGCTGACCACGCCCAACACGGCGAAGATCGCGCCGGTGACCGGGCCGTAGGAGTTGCCGACCACCCGCCGGACGGTGATCGCCAGCAGCGCGGCGACCGTCGGCAGCACGCCGATCAGGGCGCCGAACGCGGTCGCCGTCCACGCCCAGTCACCGGGGCAGAGGGGCACGCCCGACCAGCCGTGCAGCCACGCCAGCAGCGACTCGGCCAGCTCCACGACCCGCACCACCCCTTCTCGTCGCCTCTCAGGGTACGGGTGCGGGCCACGCCGACAGCGCCGTCCGGGCAACGTCGCACAGTTCGGCCCGCGTGGCGCCGTCCCGGGCGAGCGACGACATGCCCCGGGCGGTGGCCGCGACGAACACGGCCAGCCGGTGCGCGTCCGTGCCGGCCGGGAGCGCACCCGTGTCGACATCGTGCCGGATCTTGGCCTCGACCGCCCGCATCGCCTGGTCGCGCAACTCGTGCAACTCGGGGGCGCTGAGGACCAGGCACCCCCTGGGCCGGCCGGGGGTCGTGTACTCGACGGCGGCTTCGGTCAGCATCCGCTCGACGGCCTGGCGCGCGGTGGGCTCCTCGTCGAGGGCTCGCGAGGCGAACCTGCCGTAGGTCGCCTGGTAGCGGTCGACGGCTCCGGTGAAGAGCGCGCGCTTGTCGCCGAACGCGGCGTAGAGGCTCGGCGGGTTGACGCCGGTGGCTTCGGTGAGGCCCGCGACGGACGTCGCCTGGTAGCCGTCGCGCCAGAACGCGCGCGTGATCTGGTCCAGCACCTCGTCCCGGTCGAACCCCCGCTTGCGACCCACCACGGCACCCATTTTATAACGTCCACTACAGTTCCCGTTCTGTAGTGGACGTTACAGATTGGGGTGCAGGTGAAGACGGCTTTGGTGACGGGAGCGAGTCGCGGGATCGGGCGGGCGATCGCCCTGCGGCTGGCGGCGGACGGGATGCGGGTCGTCGTGCACTACGCACGGGACGACGCCGCAGCCGCCTCGGTGGTGGAGGAGGCCGGCGGCGGCGCGTTCGCGGTGCGGGCGTCGTTGCCCGACGACCTCGACGCGCTGGTGGCGGCGCTGCCGCCGTTGGACGTGCTGGTGAACAACGCCGCGATCGCGCTGCCGGCGCCGATCGAGGACGTGGCGCCCGAGGCGTTCGACGAGGTGTTCGCGGTGAACGTGCGGGCGCCGTTCTTCCTGGTGCAGCGCACGCTGCCGCTGTTCCGGGACGGTGGGCGGATCGTGAACATCTCGTCGGGGGCGACGCGGATCGCCATGCCGACGGGGATCGCGTACTCGATGACGAAGGGCGCCCTGGACACGTTCACGCGCACGCTGGCTCTACACCTCGGCCCACGGGGGATCACGGTGAACACCGTTGCGCCGGGCGTGGTGGACACCGACCAGAACGCGTCGTGGCTACGGGGGAACCCGGACGCGGAGGCGGCGATGGCGGCGCGCTCGGCGTTGGGGCGGATCGGTGCCGCCGCCGACATCGCCGACGTGGTCTCGTTCGTGGCGTCCGACGCCGCGCGCTGGATGACGGGCGCGTGGCTCGACGCGACCGGCGGCGCCCACTTGTGACGCGACGAGGTCCGGCTCGCTGTGCACGAGCCGGACCTCCGCGCGTGTGCGCCCGCCGCTAGCCACTCACACGCGCTGCCACAGGGCCGGCACCGCCGGCGGGTCCCAGCCAGGTTGGGACGTGTGCCCCTGCAAGCACCTGTACCCGACGCCGCCGTACGTCACGAGGGAGCCGGTCGCGTACGCGACGCCTGGCTGCCAGGTCGTCTGACCCGGGTCCGTCGTGGTCGTCGTGGGCGACGTGGTGCTGGTCGGGGGCGTGCCGCCGCTGACGACCAACCGGAGGCCGTAGACCTGGAGGATCTCGTTGACCGGCTGGAAGTAGATCGTCCCGCCGGACGTGCAGTTCCCGGAGCCGCCGGAGGTGACGCCCTGCGCCTGGTCACCGGTCAGCCACGAGCCGCCGGAGTCGCCGGGTTCGGCGCAGGCGTTCGTGCGGGTCAGACCGGTGATCGTGCCTTCGGGGTAGGTCACGGAGGCGTTCTTCTGCTGGATGGTGCCGCAGCGCCAGCCCGTCGTGGAGCCGGAGCGGCAGACCGAGGCGCCCACCGGCGCCTCGGTGGAGCCCGCCACCGGCACCGTGCCGGGGTAGCGGTTGACCAGCGGACGGCCCGTGTTGCCGGCGGCCGTGCGGACCCAGGCGTAGTCGTTGCCGGGGAAGCTCGACCCGGCGAACGTGCCGCTGGGCTGGGTGGTGGACGCGCCCGTCCGGCCGCAGTGCCCGGCCGTGACGAAGCCGCCGTCCACCGCGAACCCGACCGAACAGCGCGAGCCGCTGCCGATGTAGTAGGCGTTGCCGCCGATCACGTCGATCAGCGGCCGTGGCCGCTCGGCGGACCGCTCGATCCGCACGTCCTCCTCGCCCAGGCCGCTGGCCCGCGCGAACGCCTTCGCGTCGGCGACGTCCCGGGCGAGGACGACCACGGCGTTGGTGGGCGTGTCGACGTACCAGCCGGGCACCGACTTCGGTGCGCTGCGGGCGTTCCGGTCGAGCTTGACCTTGAGCGCGTCCAGGTCGGCGAGGGAACGGCCGACCACCTCCGGCCGCGCGCCCGCCGCCTCGACGGCCTGGATCTGCGACGCGGTGGTGACGCCGACGACCAGTTCGGTGCCGTCGGCGTTCATCCAGGCACCCGCGAAGTCCGGGCCGAGGCGCGTCTTGAGGGTGCTCTCGGTCCGGGCCGCGGTGGCCTCCCGGTCGATGCGGGCGCGTGCCTGCTCCGTGGTCAGGTTCAGGTCGCGCGCCAGGGCGGCGACCATGCCGCCGTTCGCGGTCAGGGTCGGCGGCGGGTCTGCGGTCGCGGTGGTGGTGAGCGCTGCTGCCAGACCGGCGGCGCCCAGAAGCGCCACGGCGGCAGCGGCGACGGTGCGTCGAGTCATCCGCTTGTCTCCTTGCAGGGGTGGTGACACGGGATGCGGGGCCGTGGCACCGACGCTAGGCGTCAGGAGAGCCGGGCGGATATGCCAGTCGAGTCATAACGCGGTGTTATGGTCTAGTCCACTCGTGATCTTGGACCGCCCGCGCGGACGCCTTCAGCAGACGCAGAACTCGTTGCCCTCCGGGTCGGCCATGACGACGTGGTGCTCCGGGTGCTCACCGACCACGCGACCGCCCGCCTCCACCAACCGGGCCACCTTGGCCTGGATCGTCGGCCAGCGGTCCTCTCGGGACGCCTCCAGGCTCACCCGCACGTCCAGGTGGAGGCGGATCTTCTCCGTCTTCGGCTCCTTCACCTGTTGCAGGAACAGCTTCGGGCCGACGCCCGCCGGGTCGTGCAGCCAGGCGCCGTCGTCCTGGTCGTCGTCGGGGTCGTCGAACTGCGCCGCCCACTCCGCCCTCGTCGTGAACGGCGGGGGCGGCGGTTCCTCCTCGTAGCCCAGGGCGAGCTTCCAGAACTCGGCGAGCTCGGTCGGGTGGTGGCAGTCGAGGGCCAAGCCGATGGTGTGTGCCATGGCGCCGACCGTAGCCGCGGGGTACGACAATTTCCGGTCGGACGCGTCAGAGCAGGCTCAGCTGGGTCCCCTTGCGCTTGCGGCGCGGCTGCGCGTCGCCGAGCTGGTCGTACGCCTTGAGCGCGGTGAGGAACGGGGACCGGGGTCGCCCGGTCGTGTGGCTGAGGAACAGGTGTCGCTGCGCCCTGGTCATGCCCACGAAGAGCAGGCGGCGTTCCTCGTCCACGGCGTCCTGGTCGTCCGCGCCCGGCCACCGCATCGGCAGCAGGCCGTCCGCGCACCCGACGATGAACACGACCGGGAATTCCAGGCCCTTGGACGCGTGCAGGGTGAGCAGGGAGATCCGGTCCGCCCTCGGGTCCCAGGTGTCGACCTCGACGCCCAGCGCGAGCGCGGTGTGGAAGCGCTCGAAATCGCTGTCGCAGGTGGCGGCCAGGGGTTTCAGCAGTTCGTACGCGGTGTGGTCTTCCCCCGCGACGGCACGCACGCGTTCCAGCACCGTGTCGCCGGACGCGTACTTGAGGTCGTTCGCGATCCGCGCCACGCCGGGGCGGTCGGCCAGGCGGTCGTGCGAGCGCTTCTGGAACGGCAGACCGGACTCGGTCAGCGCGTCGACCAGCGCCCGTGACTGCCGGTCCATCCGGTACAGCACCGCGAAGTCCGAGAAACCGAGGCCCTGCGTGCCGTCGGACACCACGCGCCCGCTGTCGAGCGCGTGGAACGACGCGCCGCCCAGCACCTGCTCGATGGTCCGCGCCACGAAAGCCGCTTCCGCCGACTCCGACGACGCGTGGTGCACGCCGATCGCCGCGGAACCGTGGTCCACCATGGGGCGCAGCTCCCGTCCCGGGACGAGGGACGACGGCGCGATCACCTCCAGCGCACCCGTCACGACGGCGGACGACGACCGGTAGTTCCTGGTCAGGTGCACGGTCCGGGCCGCGGGGAAGTCCTCCTGGAACCGCAGGAAGAAGCCGACGTCCGCGCCCCGGAACCGGTAGATCGCCTGGTCCGGGTCACCGATCGCGGTCAGGTTGCCGTCCGCCGGCGTGAGCAGCTTGAGCAGCCGGTACTGCTGCTCGTCGACGTCCTGGTACTCGTCCACGGACACCCAGCGCCACCGCGAGCGGTACGCGGCGACGAGGTCGGGCGAGTCCTCCAACAGCGCCAGCGGCAAGGAGATCAGGTCCTCGAAGTCCACCAGGTCGAGTGCCCGCAACGCTTTCTTGTACCGCTCGTCGCCGGACTCGACCAGCGCCCGCGCCTCCTTGGCGTCCGCGACGACGGTCAGCGCCACCTCCACCTGCCGGTCGGGGTCCGCGACGCCGAACGACGCCGACAATCCCGCTGACGAGTGGTGTTCACGCAGGATCAGCACCCCGAGCGAGTGGAACGTCGCGATCGTCAGGTCGCCGACGACGTCGGGTGCGAGCAGCGCCAGGCGTTCGGCCATCTCCTCCGCGGCACGGCGGGTGAACGTGATCGCCAGGCACTCGGCGGCCGGTACGCCCCGCGACGTGACCAGGTCCGCGATCCGGTGCGTCAACGTCCGCGTCTTGCCCGTGCCCGGCCCGGCGATGATCAGCAACGGCCCGCCGTCCACCTCGGCCGCCGCCCGCTGCTCCGGGTCCAGCCCGTCCAGCAGCGATCCCGTGACCACGGCCGGAACCACGGGCTCGGGCGTCGCGGGCTCGACGGGCACGGGCCGTGGACGCTCCACAGTGGACTTCACGGGCGCGGTGTAGTCGAACAGCGAGAACGCCGACCGCCGCCGCTCCAGCTCCCCCGGCTCGAACACCCGGATCACGCCGTACTCGCCGTCGTACCCCGAGTCGCGCACCACCTCGCCGCGGCGCAGCCGGCCCACCGCCTCGCCCAGCAACGTCGAGTGCACCGCGATGTCGTCCACCGGGACGTCCTGAAGGATCACCAGCTCCGGCCCCATCGCCGACGTCAGCCGGTCGACCTCCGCCTGCACCTTCTTGCTCTTCGGCCCGGTGCCGACGATCTCGCCCACGATCTCCGGCAGCGGCACCAGGCTGGTGAACCCGGCGGCGCCGGTCGGTGGCGAACCGGGCTCCCGGTCGGCCAGTTCCTCCACCCGGCTGAGCACGCCGACCGTCAGCGGCTTGCGGCACTCGGGGCAGACCCCCTGGTGCGCCAGCGTTTCCCGCGGTTCCATCCGGACGCCGCACTTGCGGTGACCGTCGACGTGGTACTTGCCCTCCTCGGGGAAGAACTCGAGGGAGCCGGCGAACCCGTCGCCCGTCTCCAGGGCGTGTCGCACCGAGTAGTAGTCCAGGTCGGTGTCGAACACCGTCGCCTCACGTCCCAGCGCGGGCGGCGAGTGCGCGTCGGAGTTGCTGACCAGGCGGTACTTGTCGAGCCCCGACACGCGCCAGTTCATCGCGGGGTCGGACGACAGGCCGGTCTCCACGGCGAAGATGTGGGACGCGAGGTCGACGTAGCAGTCGTCGATGGCGTCGAACCCGGACTTCGACCCGAGCACCGCGAACCACGGCGTCCAGACGTGCGCGGGCACGAGGTAACCGCCGCACTCCAGCGTGATCTCCAGCAGGTCGCGCGAGTCCAGCCCGAGGATCGGCCGCCCGTCGGACCCGATGTTGCCGATCTTGGCCAGCCGGGTGTTGAAGCGGGCCGCCGACTGGAGGTCCGGCATGTAGACGAGGTGGTGCACCTTGCGCGTCCGGTCGCCGCGCTTGTAGATGGTGGAGATCTCCACCGACAGCATGAACCGCACCGGTGTCGTCGCCAGTGACGGCGGCAGCCGGCGGTCGATGTCGCGGTCCAGGTCCTCGCGCAGCCGGAACAGGCCCGGTGAGTCCTCGACCAGGTTCCCGGTCAGGTGGTCGTACCAGGCGGGGTGGGTGAAGTCGCCGGTGCCGACCAGCGAGATCCCCTTGCGCCGGGCCCACCAGGTCAGGTGTTCGAGGTCGCAGTCGCGGCTGCAGGCCCGGGAGTACTTGGAGTGGATGTGGAGATCCGCCACAAAGCGCACCGGCCGGATCGTAGTGAGTGATCAACACCGCACCCGCACTGGCCCGTCGCGGCGCTCTCGTCGACCACCTCGCACAGGTCCGCGGACCCGAGGGACCTTCGCCGAGATCGGGGTGGTGCCCGCCTCCGGTCGTTAAGATCGGCAGCTTGCCAAGGGGGTACCCATGACGACGCAGATCCCGGCCGCCGCGCCGCCGTCGGCCGGTGGTTCGACCGGGTTACAACGATCCCGTCTTTCACGGTGGACCGGGCCGCGCACGCCCGCGCAGCTGCGGCGCATCGGCGTGGTGTTGACGCTCGCAGGCCTGGTCACCGCCGTGATCAGCCTGGTCGGCGGCACCTCGCGGGTCGGCGCGATCGACGACGCCGGCCACCGCGACGCGTCGTTGGCGCAAGCCGCGGGCGAGATCTACCGGGCGCTCGCGGACGCCGACGCGATGGCCACCAGCGGCTACGTCTCGTCCGGCCAGGAGCCGCCCGCGATCCGCACCCGCTACGACGCCGACATCACCCTCGCCGGCAGGCGGCTCGCGGAGGCGTCCCGGCTGATCACGCCGGACGACCCGGCCGCGAAGCCGCTGGACACCATGATCACCGGGCTGCCCGCCTACACCGGGCTGATCGAGACGGCGCGCACGTACAACCGGCAGGGGCTGCCGCTCGGCCAGTCGTACCTGTCGCAGGCGTCCTCGCAGATGCGCACCGAACTGCTGCCCGCGGCCCAGTCCTTGCGCCACAGCGAGGTGAGCGCGCTGAACGCCGACTACCAGCGGGCCAGCGCGCTGCCGGTCGCGGTCGTGGTGTTCGGGCTGGCGCTGCTGCTCATCGCCCTCGACTTCTCCCGCAAGGAGTTCCGGCGGACCCGCCGCAGGCTGAACGTCGGCGTCGCCGCCGCGATCGTCGCGGTCGCGTCCGGGCTGCTGTGGTGGGTGGCGGCCACGGTGTCCGCCGACACCGCCCTGGCCGACGCCAACGAGGCCGGCAACGCCGCGACCGCGCTCGACGAAGCCGGCACGCTCGTCCTGCAGGCCCGCAGCAACGAGAGCCTCGTGCTGGTCGCCCGCAGCGGTGGCAGCGCGTCCGACGACGGTTTCACCGACCAGATCGACCGGTTGCTGGCCGATGGCGGACCGCTGGCCGTCGCCGCGGACAACGGGGTGGACGTCGCCGACATCCGCACGGCGACCGCCACCTGGGTCGAAGCGCACAAGAACCTGCGCGCGGCCGACGACGAGGGCCGCTACGCCGACGCCGTGCAGGCCGCCGTCGGTACCGACACGGCCGGCTCGGGTTCCGCCTTCACCGCGCTGGACAAGGCCGTCCGCGACGCTGGTGACACCGCGCGGGCCCGGCTGTCCGCCGCGACCGGTGACGCGCGCGACGCGACGACGTTGCTCGGGTTCGGCCCGGCGGTGCTGTTCGCGTTGGCGGCTGTCGGGTTCGCGATCGGGATCGCACGCCGGGTGGAGGAGTACCGATGACCGGTCCCGTGAAGGCCAAGGTCGACGTCCGGCGGCCGGTGGTCGTCCTCGCCGTCGCGGCGGTGTTGTCGCTGGGCAGCACCGCCTTGCCTCCCTTGTACGGCACCGATTCCGTGGCCGTGACCACCGCGGACGCGGGCACCAAGGCGCCGCCGGGGAAGCAAGGCGAGTGCAACACCATCAAGGACAGCCTGCGGCCGGTCGGCTCGTTGCCGCCGCCCGGCGCCATGCCGTCCGGCTCGACCATGGCGAAGATCCAGGAACGCGGCCGGCTGATCGCGGGCGTCGACCAGGGCAAGTACCTGCTCGGTTACCGCAACCCGCAGACCGGGCAGCTCGAAGGCGCCGACATCGACATCGTCCGCATGATCGCCGCGGCGATCCTCGGCGATCCGGACAAGGTCCAGTACGTCGTGCGCGACGTCGCCGACCGGGCGCTCCTGCTCGAGCAGGGCCAGGTCGACGTCGTGGTCAACACGTTCAGCGCGACCTGCGACCGGCAGCGCACGGTGGAGTTCTCCACCGGCTACTACAACGCGACGCAGCGACTGCTGGTCCCGGCGAAGTCCGGTGTGGAGGGGATCGAGCAGCTGGCGGGCAAGAAGGTCTGCACGTCGATCGGCTCCACCACCGAGGTCGTGCTGCGCAAGCCCGAGCACGCGGTGGACGTGGTGACGCTGGCGGGCATCCCCCACTGCATGGTGGCGTTGCAGCAGGGCAAGGTCGACGCGGTGTCCAGCGACGACGGCATCCTCGCCGGGATGGCCGCGCAGGACCCGCAGACGAAGGTCGTCGGCCGGCCACTGGCCAACGCCTACTACGGCGTCGGGATGCAGCCCGGCCAGCCGGACCTGGTGCGCTTCGTCAACCAGCTGCTCGAACGCGACCGCGCCAACGGCAGCCTCGCCGCGAGCGCCCGGAAGTGGCTGGGCGCCCAGCTGAACCCGGTGCCGCCGATCCCGCAGGCCACCTACCGCGACTAGGAACCGCGGGCGGCGATTCGGGTTCTCCCCCGGATCGCCGCCGACGACCTAGGTCCGCTCCAGGGTGATCACGGTCCACGCACCGAGCCGGATCGGCGCACCGGCCGGGACCTCGACCGGGGTGTTGGGCTCGATCACGTCGGTCGTGTCACCGACCGAGGTGCCGTTGGTCGAGCCGAGGTCGACGACGTCCCAGCCGCCGTCGGAGCGGGCCACCAGCACGGCGTGCTGCGCGGACACCCCCGGGTCCAGCGGCGGGCCACCGAGGTCGATCTCCGGGTTGGTACCGCGCGAGCGGCTTCGCCTGCCGATCGCGACCTGCTCGCGGTCCAGCTCGAAGCGGCGTTCCGGGCAGTAGAGCGGGAAGTCCATCTCCGCCGCCTCCGAACCCTCACGCCGGCGGACCTCGTCGAACCAGGCGCGGTCGGCCCGCACCACGGCCGTCCAGAGCGACTGCGCCGCCTCGACCGCGGCGGGAGGTGCCGGAGGCGCGGGCAGGTCGTTGTCGTACCCGCACTCCTCGCAGAACCTGCCCTCCCTCAGCACCCCGCAGCCGACGCAGGTCATCACTCCGGCCGACGGTGCCGCAGGTGCCGACGGCACAGTTGCCGGCTCCTCCGGTTCCTCCGGCAGCGGTGACGGGGCGGCCCCGAGCACGAGCCCGCACACGTCGCAGTAGTCGGTGGCCGTCGAATCGTGCCCGGCCGCGCACACCGGCACGGCTCAGCCCTCGCCGCGGATCCGGCTGGTCCGCCGCGATCGGATGTCCAGCTCCATCTCGGCCTCGTTGGAGACCTTGCTCTTCAACCGGACGGTGCCGGTCGCGGCGTCGTCCACGTCGACCACCTTCGCCAACATGTCGAGCTTCTCCCGGTCGCCCGCCGCGGTGGCCAGCGCGACCGCGCGACCGAGACGCGCGGTGGCCGTGCGCTCGTCGCCGTCCCGACGGGCGGCGAGCCCGTGCTCGACCGCGTCCGCGTACTCCGACTGCCCGGTGTAGTGCGCGACCTTCCTGCTGACCTTGGCCGACAACGCGTCGTCATCGGTCCACACGGCCCGGATCAGGCCCTGCGCGAGGGTTTCCGCGGACCCGCCGCGGACCACCATCGCCCGGCAGGCGAGCATCTCCGCGCCGACCGCCTGCGTGAGCACCTCGACGCACACGTGGTACTCGCGGCTCTCCGCGCCCCACGCGCCGAGCGGGTAGTCGCCGTGCAACGGCCCCGTCTGCACCCGCTTCGCGGTCAGGTCCTCGACCTCCGGCGCGACCTGCTTGACGAACTTGACCTGCGCGCCCTTCGGCGTCCACAGCCGCAACGACACGTCCGCGACCCGCTTGCCCATCGCGGAGTTCATGATCGCGTGGAAGTCGGCGGCCAGGTTCTCCGGGTTCGCCACGATGTCCACCGTGCCCAGCAGCGCGGACGCGATCTTGCGCACCTCCGCGACCTTCCAGTCGGTGCCGATGCCGCGGCAGTCGCAGCTGAACACGCCGACGCACTCCTCGATGGCCTGCTCCAGCACACCGCGGCCGTCGCCGTTCTCGCCGTCGGTGAGCAGCAGCGCGTGCCGGATCGCCCCGGGGTGCTGCTCGGCGATCTGCCGCGCGAGAGTCAGCCAGTTGGAGAACGCGGTGCCCCCGCTCGCGGAGAGCTTGCGCACCGCCGCGACGGCCTCGGCCCTGGTCCCGGCGTCGGCTCGCACCGCGCCGCGCTTCGGGTAGACCTGCCGGGCACTGGTCGCGCCGGAGATCACGGCGAACAGCACGCCGTCGCGCAGCTGCTCGATCGCGACCGCGGTGGCCGTGCGCGCCGAGGCGATCCGGTCGCCCTGCATCGACCCGGAGGTGTCGATGATCAGCATTTCCAGCGCCTCGGTGGCCACCGCCGGGGTGGCGTCACCGGTGGCGGTCACCGACACGACCGCGTCCACCCTCGTGGCACCCACCGAAAGGTAGGCGTTCTGGTCCACGGTGACGGCGAACTCTGCTTCTGCACTCATACCCGTACTCCTCCCAGAGGGATGACGACGACGCTGATGTTGTCCCGGCCGCCGGCGGCCAGTGCGACCTCGGTGAGCCGGTTGGCGACGGCCAGCGGTGTCGCCCCATCCCCCGCACCCGCCGCGAACTCGCCGATCCGCTCGGCCTCGGGCACCTCGTTCCACAGACCGTCCGAGCAGACGAGCAGGGTGCCTTCGCCGTTGTGGGGCACGGAGATCACGTCGGGATCGGGCCGCATGTCCGGGCCCAGCCAGCGGGTGATCGTGTGCGCGCGGCGGTCGGCGAACGCGACCGCCTCGTCCATGAGCCCTTCCGCGACGACCTCGGCGGCCCACGAGTGGTCGCGGGTGAGCAGGCGGCTGGCCGGGCCGTCGAGCCAGTACGCCCGGCTGTCGCCGACCCAGCCGACGGTCACCTCGCCGTCGGCGACGTAGGCGGCCACGAGCGTGCAGGACGGTCCGTCCGGCGAGGGGTTCGAACCGTCCAAAGTGGCCACAGCCGTACCCGCCGCCGCCACCGCCGCGCGGACGCGGGCGACCGGTTCCACCGGCGCGTCCCCACCGAGCAGCACGGCCAGCGCCGCGTCGGACGCCGCCCGTGCCGCGCGTTCGGGTTCCCTCGTGGTGGACACTCCGTCGCACACCACAGCGGCGGTGGTGCCGTCGAGCAGGCGGGCGAGCGCGATCGCGTCCTCGTTGCGGTGGTGCACCCGGCCCCGGTCGCTGACCCCGGCCAAGGCGCCGAGGTCGATGGTCGTCCGGTCGGCCGGGTCCGGCAGGCGCAACCCGCACTCGTCGCAGTACTCGGTCGTGGCTCCGCTCACCGCGCCGCACGCCGGGCACTTCCGCGCGACGTCCTTCACGGCGGTCTCGGCGGAGGTGCTGCCCTGGCGCAGCAACGGATTGCCGCACGCCTCGCAGAACCGATCACCCTGCCCGACCGGTTCGTCGCACGCCGGGCAACTGGCGGACTGTTCGTTCACACCCATGACACCGGTCGGACGTCGTTGGCCAGGTCGACCAGGTCGACCCTGGTGGCTTCGTCGGTGGCCAGCCGGGCACCCGCCCGCAGCTCGGTCTCCAACGCGGCCCGTATGCCGCGCTCGGTCCAGGCACTGCCGAGCAGCGGTGGTCGAGCAGCGGCGGACCCCATGACCAGCGGTAACGCGGCCCTGAACACCGATGCGCGGACCTCGTGCCCCGTGGTCCGGTCCAGGGTGAGCCTGCCGACCCGGTCGGCCGCCGCACGCAGCACGCCCTCGTCGACCGAACCGCCGATCATCACCTTCACCGCGACCGTCTGCGCGGTCACGTACTGGCTCGACGTCTGTGCGACCGTGTCCAGCGCGGCCAGCGCCACCGCCGGCCGACCGGCGCGCAACGCCACCCGCGCCTGGCCGAACGCCGCGTCGGCGATGTCCGGATTCGGCCGGTTGACCTGCAGGTAGTAACGGCCGGCCACCGCGTCGTCGCCGGCGCACTCCGCTGCGGCGGCCAGCGCCAGCTTCGGCGCGGACTCACCGGGCAGCTTCGCGAGCACCGTGTCGAACGCGGTGGCCGCGGCCTGCGCGTCCCCTGCGGTCAAGGCCGCCACCCCGGTGAACCAGTCACAGCGCCAGTCACCGGGCAGGTCGGTTCGCAGGCGCCGCAGCTCTTCACTGGCCGAACCGACGTCGCCGACTTCCAGGTGCGCGCGGACCACCCGGAACCGCAGCTCGACGCTGGGCGTCGGGGTGACCGCCGCGAGGCGCAGGATCTCCTCCGGCGCCGCCGACGACACCGTGGCGAGCAGCCCGGCCGCCGGGTCGTTCGTGTCCACGAGCGGAACCGACAACGTTCGGGCGACCACCACCGGATGGGGGCGGCCGGGGTTGCCCACGTCGCCCAGCAGGCCGATGCCGAACACCGACGGCGACGGACCGAACAACGTGGACACACCGGGGCGCGCTTTGCCGTCCTCGGCGGCGAGCACCTCCCGCAGCACGCCGTTCAGCTGGTCGGCCATCTCCTCGGCGGAGGCGAAGCGCCGCATCGGATCGGGGTCGGTGGCGCGCAGCAGCAGCCGGTGGAACGACTCGTGCTCGGCGAGCAGCCGTTCGGTCGCCGGGTCGGGCAACGGCACCGGCCGGCCGCCGCGCAACGGCGACGTGCCCAGCGCCATCACCATGAGCGTGCGGCCGACGGTGTGGATGTCGGCGGCCGGTGACGGCCCCCCGGACTCGAAGTCCGGTGCCTGGTAGCCGGGCGTGCCGTACCAGTCGAAGCCGTCGGCGTTCTCGAACGGCACGACCGCGCCCATGTCGATCAGCTTGAGCCGGCGTTCGTACTGGATCACGTTGTCCGGCTTGAGGTCGCAGTAGGCGAGACCCTGGCCGTGCAGGTAGCCGAGCGCGGGCAGGATCTCCAAACCGTAGGAGATGACCTGGGGCAGTGGCAGCGGAGCGAGGCGGCGGCCGACGGCAGTGCCGCTGTCCTCGACGAGCTTGCGCAGCGACGAGCCGCCGACGTACTCCATCACGATGTAGCCGACGGGTTTGCCGTCGTCGTCGGGGTGCTCCACGAAGTTGTGGATCATGACGATGTTCGGGTGGTTCACCTCGGCCAGGAACCGCCGCTCGGCCTCGGCTGCCGCGCGGGCGGCCGGGTCGTCGATGTCGAGCAGTCCCTTGAGCACTACCCACCGGTCGTTGACGTTGCGGTCGGTGGCGAGGTAGATCCAACCGAGCCCGCCGTGCGCGAGGCAGCCCTGCACGAGGTACTGGCCGCCGACGAGCGTTCCCTCGGTGAGCGACGGCACGAAGTTGAACGGGGTGCCGTCCTTCGGGCAGAAACCGCGCAGCCGTCCGGGTTTCCCGTCCTTGCCGCGGCCGACGGGCTGGTCGCACTTGCTGCAGTACCGCTTGCTCTCGGCGACCTGGGGGTCCTTGAGGATGGCCGCGACGGGGTCGACCACGGGCACCGGGGGGACGTCGACGAGCCCGGCGCCGAGACCGCCGCCACGCCCGGAAGTGGCATGCGTGGTGGAGGTGGCGCCGGTCCGACGCGACGCCCGGCCGCTGAGCTTGCCGGAGGAGGACGAGGCGGCGGTCTCCGAGCGGGCGGGGGCCGCACCGGCCATCCCACACGTATCGCAATAACCGCCGTCAATCTCACCGCCACAACCCGGCTGCGAACACCCCCCACCCGACACCGGCCCCGACTGCGGCACAGGCGCAGTCACAGGCGCACTCACCGACACCGCACCAGCCATCCCACACGTATCGCAATAACCGCCGTCGATCTCACCGCCACAACCCGGCTGCGCGCAACGATCCTTCTGGCTCATGCCGACCTGCCTCCGGTGTCCGTGCCGGGCTCGACGAGCAGCCGGCGGAAGTCCCCCAAGTCCCTGGTGGCGGCGGCGAGATCGGACGGCCGCCGCCACAACGTCGCCTTGATCCGCTCGGCGACGGCCATCACCGCGGCGTCCTCGGCCAACCCCAGCCGAACAGCTCGGGCCCGGTAGGCGCCGAATCGTCCGCGCAGTTCCTCGCGCCGCTCCAACAACCCCGTGGCCAGCTGACGCGCCGCGCGCAGTTCCGCGTCGGCGGCTGCGAGATCACGCCGCACCTCGACCGCCCCCGCGTCGCGCTTGGCCCAGCCCAGGCCGTCCAGCCGCGCTATCGCGGCCTGCAGTTGCGGTGCCCGGTCGGCCGGCAGGGCGGGTAGTCCGGCGACGACCCGCTCGGCGGCAGCCGCGTAGTCGTCGGCGGTGGCCACCCGCAGGTCGGCGAGCGCCCGCGTGGAATCGACGAGTTCGGTCCGCACCTGCTCCCAGCGTTCCCGCAGCACCAGCATCCGGTCGACCCGCGCGCGTTCCTCGGCGAACTCGGCGGTGAGCCGGGCCAGGGTGTCGTCGAGCGACCGGTCGGCCAACGCGAGCGGGTCGTTGCCCGCGAGCTGTTCGATCTCGCGGACTCGCCGCACCACCGGCGCCGGCTCTAGTTCGAGCACCGCGGAGTCTTCGGCGAGTTTTCGCGCCTGCTCCAGCAGCGGCCCGAAAGTCTTGAGGGTGGTGGAATTCAGCTCGTCGCACCGCACGGCCAGCTCGCTGACCTGCCGGTACCCGTCGTGCATCCGGGCTGTCAACGCCGCGAGGGTGATCGACTCGATCTGCTCGGCGGCCCCGGTCAACCCGCGCTCAGGCAGCGGAACGGCCCGCCGGGACACCTCGACGGACGGTTCGACGAGCAGTCGTCGCAGTTCGGCGACCTCGGCCGGCCCTGGTTTGGAGCGCCGTCCCCGCACCCGTTCGGCCTCGTCGAGCACCGCGCGGTAGGTGTCGAAGTCCCGCCACAGGCCCGCGAAGGTGACCTCGGCCGCGGCCCACCTCTCGGCGGTGATCCCCGAGGACAGGGTGGAGGTGAAGAGCCGGTGCCCCGGGTGCCCGTCGAGTTCGACGAGCGCGTTGGCCATGGCGGTCGCGTCGACCTGGTGCCGGTCGAGGGCCCTGGCTAACTCACCAGCTTCGTTGTCCGTCAACGCACTTCCGTTCGACCGATCCTGTCCGACCATCCGCGTCAACGACTTCGTGACCGTCGTCGCAGAGTATCCGAACCGGCGTCCCCAAGGACCTTTTCGCGCCGGCCGGGTCCGACAGCCGCGCATGCGAAAAGGGGCGGGAACCGGCTTACCGGTTCCCGCCCCGAGGTGTTCGCACACCTTGACTCTGGTGGAGCTGCGGGGACCTTACTACAACACAAACGCGCAGGTAGAAGCCTTGGAGGCTCTGCTCCGGAGGCTGCCCGACCCCACCGGTCGACCGGTCCAAACCCGGACGGGCACGACAGCTCGACGCCGACCAGGTCCAGGAACTCATCGCCGGGTACCAGCCTGGAGCGACGGTGTACGAGTTGGGCACCCGATTCGGCGACGAACGGCGGACAGTCAGCAACATCCTCCGACATGAAGTCTCGATGCGGCGGCGCGGGCTGTCGCCGGAGCAGGTCGACGACGCTGTCCGCTTCTACAACCTCGGCTGGTCCCTCGCGCGAGTCGACGGACACCTGTGCGTCGACCCCACCACCGTGGTGAGCAAACTGCGGGAGCGCGGCATCCCCACACGAGACATACACGGGCAGCCTCGATCTTGAACGGATCGGTTGCTAAGCCACGCGGTTCGCCTGAGACGGCGGTCCGCTGGTGTCGAAGGTGACCCTCACGGCCACCTCGGAGAGCGGCCATTCGAAGACCGCGACCGCGTCCTGCGCGGTCCTCGGGCGGTGCGTCAGCGGCGGCCACCTCCTTGCCCCGCATACGCAGCGGAAGGCAGCCACGTTGCACTGAACGGTCCATCGCTCATCACCCGATCGGGCGACTTCTTTCGTGTAATGGACGGCCACGGTCCGCGACCAAACAGGAAAGCGTCCGTCACCCGTCTACCGCAGGGAGACACGCGATGATCACCAAAGCAGCAGCAGGCGTGCTGGCCGTCCTCGTGCTCGCCGCAGGCTGCAACCACGACCCGATCCCGCCGAACCCGTCGACGGCGGTGACGCCGGGCACGACGACCACGGTTGGGCAGGACCGGACGCCCACGGTGAGGCCGACCACTCCCTCGCCCTCGATCACCCTTTCGCTGCCCTCAAAGTCCTCCTGCCCGCCGGACCACGCAACCGCCGTGCCCCTCATCCCGGAGACCCAGGCGGAGGTTCGCCTCCTCCCCACTCTGACGATGTGCACCAACGGCGGTGGTACCTCGACCTTGCTCCTCAACGACGACGACTCAGCAGTCTGGATCGTCGACCAGCCGACCGGACTCCGGTGGACCGAGCAGCACTACGACCTCGTGGTCGCGACGTTCCGCGCGGCGACCTCACAGGTGGCGCTGACCGGACTGCCGCTCGAACCGGGTCAGCAGATGCGGGTCGCGGTCCCTCCGGGGAGCGTGCACCTGGCCCTCGACCCGCGGGTACAGGCCGGTTGGCAGGCGCTGACGCTCGTCTCCGACACGGTCAAGGACAAGGCGCTGGACCGGCTCCAGTCGTACCTCGCCAACGGGTCCTCCGTGCGCAACGCCGCGCTCGCCTGCTTCCGTGCCGGCTACAACGTGGGCGACGAACTCCCCGGAATCATCGAGGACTCCGAACTGGCGAACCGGATCGAGAATGGCATGGGCCTCCTCGGCGACACGACCGAGTGCGTCCAGGCGATCCGGGTGGCAGGGCAGGACACACCGATCACCGTCGAGGCCGTGCGCACGACCACGCGGGTTTCTTCCTGGCCCACCAAGACCAACCGCGTCTTGAGTGCCGCCAAGCTCTTCCTTCGCGTGGGAATCCGCCGGTGACGCCTCACACCGGGCCGCGGCGGTTGCGTTTGCGCCTGTCTGGAAGCGGGTGGTGGCGTCCCAGCTCCTCTAGCAGCGCCGACATGCGGCGGGTCATCGTGCGTTGGTGATGCCCAACGCACGCATGATCGCCGCGTCCTTCATGCCAGCCGCCAGCAGGGCGAGTATCTCGCGTTCGCGGTGGGTTCCGCGCCGCGCGGTGTCGATCGGGGTCGCCTTCTCCAGCTGGTTCGGGAGGTGGTCGTGGGCCGTCGTCGGGAGGTAGGTGTTCGTCCGGCCGTTGTCGATGGGGCACGGCAACTCGACGCCAACCATGTCCAAAAACCCATCGCCCTCGCGCGTCTACTTTGGCGCCCCGGCAGGGTACGCAAATTCGCCTTTCCTTCCTACGGTATGCAGCCGTTCGTGTTCAAACAGTAATCCGCTCGATCGGGCGGTTTACTCCTCAGTCACACCGTCCACCAGGGCAAACCCGCCGTGACTCGACGAGATTCGGGTCGGTTCGTGGGAGTTCATTGCATCTCGACCCCCGTGATGCACCATCTGAGATGAGCGAGGACTTCAACCGCCTTGCGTCCACGCCAATAATGGAATGTAGAGGCTACCCGTATGACTCTGAAAGAGTTGATTGAGGTTGGAACACTTATCTTCATTGCAGGAGCGTTTGCCGTCGGCTTCCGCCAGATGCGCAGCGTTGCGAAGCAGGCTGAAGTCGCGACGAAGCAGGCTGAGGCGGCTGTAAAGCAGACTGAAGTCATCGTAGGAACCCTCGAGCAGTCGTCTCATGACGCGCAAATCGCCTCGGAGAAAGATCTGGCAGTACTCTTCCTGGGGGAACCCGACGTGATGCGGTGGCACTTCGAGGCGCACGGCTTCGGCACTCTTACGGTCGAGCAAGGGAAAACTTTGACCTTCATCCTGTTGCGCCTGGGTACTCATGAGGCCATGTTCTTACGGAACGCAAAGTGCAGGGTTCCAGGCGAGATCTGGGAAAGTTGGGAACGGGTGATAGCGGCGGACTTTAGAATCGATGAGTACAAAGAGGCATGGAAGGTTGCGCGACGATTCTACGCAGTCCCATTTGCAAACTATGTCGACAAGCTGCTGTAAACGAGCAACGTGCGACTCAAGTTCGCGTCGACCTCGCCCGGCTTGTCCGAGCGGCTGAAATGACGAGCGCAAGGGAGAAGTCAATGCTATCGCTATCGCTTTCAGTGGCGGCCCTGACGCTGTCGGTGCTGGCCACGACAATCGCTTATACATCCTATCGTCAACAGCTCGCCCAGTTCAGAAAGATCAACCACTTCCCTGTGGTGGCGAGCTTGTTCGCAGAATTCCGCAAGCCGGCATTTCATGATCGTTACGATTATGTAGTAAACTGGCTACACTTGGAGCATCCTCCCAGTTGCGGCCTCTCGCAATTGCCTGAACCTGCCAGGTCTGACGTCATTGATCAGGCATTCTTCTATCAGACTTTCGCATCCCTCAGAAGCTTCAGTATCCTAGACAAGACCGAGAGTCTCGGGAACCTGTACCGAGAATGGTCGAGGTGTGGACCGCAATTGAACCGTACGTAGCAGCGGAACGTGCACGGTCACAAGGGGCGAATAGGCACACACTAGAAGTCCTTCAATCATTCGTCGAAAAGGGCACCCACTGAAGGTGATCGTAAGTGTGCCGAGTCGCAAGTATGGTCCGATTCAGCATCAGAATCACCTCTCCGTAGCGTGCGCTGGCGAGAGACCAGCTTTCGGCACTGCTTCCAGGCATTCGGGGGCATAACATCGAGGAACGTCAACACCATCGGCTGGTCAAGTGGGTCGGACAGCGCCTTATCAATCATCGCCTCCACCATCTCGACACTGAGGCCAAGGCGTTCGCTGATCTGCTTCGGGGTCAGCCTGCGCTGAGCGGAAAGGGCGGCTGCGACTCGTGCACTCTGCCCCGCGTACAGCTCCCGAGCGAGTGCCAACGCCATCAGCCGTGCAGTGCCTTCGAGCCAAGCCACCGCCGCGTCCACTTTATTCGCGTGTCTCGCGCACCATGCCGCTCCAACTTCTTGACCCGAGCTTCAAGTCCACTCAGATCTTCGAGGGCGCCGGTGAGATCATTGATGACAGCCCTGATCGCCCGAGAATCTCCGAGAAGCAACTCCGATTGGGCATTTTGGGTCAGATGGTCAAGAACTACGATGCAAACCCGACGCGCGCCCTGAACATCCACAATCTCGGACATTCGAGGGAGACCCGTCCTTCGACGCTTCACTTCGACTTCCCCGAGCCTGAATCGTCCTCGATCGGCCTTGCTGGGAGCTTACTGTTATCGCCTCCCGGAGTCTCCGGGGGTGTGCCATTCGTCTTGTGCTGGAAGGATTCCGGGTTGACGTTCCTCAGCGGGGTTCGGCGTCGGCCTGGCCACCGTCTGCCGCTACATCCACGAGGCCGTCCAACTCCTGGCAGCACTGGAACCGGACCTGGCCGACGCGCTGAAAGCCGCCATGCGCAAGGCCTACGTCATCCTCGACGGCACCCTGTTACCCATCGACCGCATCGCCGCCGACCGGCCGTACTACTCGGAGATGGTTTTCTCGGTCACGACCTGCATCAGCCGTTCGCCCCATCCAGAAGGGTCAGCACGGGACGGAACCCCCAGGCGACAAGCCAGACCCGAGAACATCGACAGATGACCTCCCGGACGACAGCAGGGCCACCCCGGTTTCCGGGAGTGGCCCTGCTTCGTACAACGAGATCTCCGGCCTACTCACTGGCATGGACTTGATCCAGTGTTCTAGTAAGCGTTCTAACGTGGAGCTGAGGGGAATCGAACCCCTGACCTACTCGATGCGAACGAGTCGCGCTACCAACTGCGCTACAGCCCCGTGTTCCGTTGTCGTGCGGGAGGAAGCATATCAGTAGTCGGGGGGTGGTTCCGCCACCCCCCTCTACTCGCCGGACGCCCGCCGGTACGGGAGCGCGTCGGGGCCGTCCAGCTCCACGAACACCGGGTCCTCGTCGTCCACGTCCACCACGACGGTGCCGGGGCGGACGTGGTGCTGGAACCTGGGCGGCGGGGCCGGGCGCTGCTGGTCACGGGACGCCTCGCCCTCGGCCGGGGGCGCGGACGGCCGGCCCACGAGGTGCGGCTGCGCCTCGCCGGACCGGCGCGCGGAACGGCGGCGGACCTGCGCGATCCGGGCCTGCCGGCGCGCGCGGACGTCCTCCTCGATCCGCACCTGGCGGCGCAGGTAGCCGAGGTAGGCGACGAGCGTCGCGTCCACCGCCGCGTGCACCCACCACGCCAGCGGGTAGAGCACGCCCGCGATCACACCGGTGACCAACGCGGTCAGCAGCAGCGTTGCGACGACGCGGCGGCGGAAGGCGTACTTCGCCTGCGCCACGATCGCCGCGGTCTCCGGGTCGTAGCCGCCACGACCCGGGCGGAACACCCGCGGCGGGACGAACTCGTCCATGTCGTCGTCGTACTCGTCGTAGTCGTCGAACTCGGCTTCGAACTCCGTATCGGCTTCGGGCATGGCGTCGTACTCCTCCTCCATGCTGCCGCGCGTCGCGTCGGCGCGCTTGCGCGCGACCATCGGCACGAGGACGACCAACCAGGCCACGACCAGTCCCACGACGATCAGCGAGCTGGGCATCCTCGTCACCTCCCCCTACCCCGCGACGCGCTCGGTGCACGTGCCACGCTAGTCACAACAGTCACACCTGTGTCGGAGGCACGCCGACCGGCGTGCGTACCAAAGTGTGGTGTATCACCCACATTCGGGTGACACGAATAAGCCACACGGCCCCTCTGATCAGGCCGTTCGGGCGTATCCGCGGGCGACCAACCGGCGTACCAGTCCCTCGGGTGAGGCCTCCTCGGCGGTCATCGCGAAGCACAGGTGGTCGCGCCAGGCGCCGGCCACGTCGAGGTACCTCAGGAACAGGCCCTCCTCGCGGAAACCGGCCTTGGCGAGGACCCGGAGACTGGCCTGGTTCTCCGGGCGGACGGTCGCCTCCAGCCGGTGCAGGCCGGCGTCGCCGAAGCAGTGGTCGACGACGAGCGCCAGCGCCGCGGTGGCCACGCCGCCGCGCGCCCGGTCGGCCGCCACCCAGTAGCCCACCCAGGCCGAGCGCAGCGAGCCGCGCACGACGTTGCCCACGGTGATCTGCCCCGCCAGCACGCCGTCCACCGTGATCGCGAACGGCAGCGCCTGGCCGCGCCGGGCCAGGGCCTTGAGCGACGACCACTGCACGGGCCACGCCAGCATCGCGTTGCGCTCCTGCCAGCCCTCGACCGCGGTGGGTTCCCAGGCCTCCAGGTACGCCTGGTCGCGGAGCCTGGTGCGGGACCACTCCGCGGCGTCCAGCAGCTTGGGCGGGCGCAGTGCCACCAGACCGGCGGCCACCCGGAGCGGTCCGAGCCGCGCGGGCCAGCCGGGGTGCCGACCGCCTTCCCACGCGTGGTTCATCTATCCCCTCTGCGCCAAGAAGCACACGGTGACCTCTTCACCGACCGACACGTCCGTGACGTCCTCGTCGACCAGGATCAGGCAGTTCGCCTCGGCCAACGACGCCAGCAGGTGCGACCCGGAGGTACCCAGCGGCTGCACCAGGTACTCGCCGTTGTCCGCGTCGCGCAGCAGCTGGCCGCGCAGGTAGCCGCGCCGGCCCTTGGTCGACGTCAGCGGCGACAGCAGCCGCGCGCTGACCGCCCGCCGGTACGGGTTGCGCTTGCCCAGCGCGGCCCGGATCAGCGGACGCACCAGCACTTCGAAAACGACCAACGCGCTCATCGGGTTCGCCGGCAGCAGGAACGTCGGCACCGCGTCCGGCCCGAGGCGGCCGAAGCCCTGCACCGAGCCGGGGTGCATGGCCACCCGGGTCACGTCGAGGTCCCCGAGGTCGGCCAGCGCCGCCCGCACCTCGTCGCCGATGGCGCCCCCGACGCCACCCGCGACGACCACGATCTCGGACAGCAGCAACCGTCCTTCGACGACCTCGCGCATCCGGCGCGGGTCGGGCGACTGGATGCCGACCCGGCTGACCTCGGCGCCCGCGTCCCGCGCGGCGGCGGTCAGCGCGTAGGAGTTGACGTCGTACACCTGACCCTGGCCGGGGGTGCGGTCGACGTCGACCAGCTCCTCGCCGATCGAGATCACCGACACCCGCGGCCTCGGGTGCACCAGCACCTTGTTCCGGCCGACCGCGGCCAGCAGGCCGACCTGGGCGGCGCCGATGGACGAGCCGCGGCGCACCGCGACGTCGCCGGTCTGCACGTCCTCGCCGGTGCGCCGGACGAACGCCGCGGACGGCACCGACCGCTGCACGGTCACCTTCGCCGCGTGCCCGTCGGTGTAGCCGAGCGGCACCACGGCGTCGGCCAGCGTGGGCAGCGGCGCGCCGGTCGCGACCCGGACCGCCTGACCCGGCTGCAACCGTCTGGGCTGGCGCGATCCCGCCGGGATCTCACCCACGACGGGGAGTTGGACGGGTTCTTCGTTGGCCGCCTGCACGTCCACGCTGCGCACCGCGTAGCCGTCGACCGCCGCCTGGTCGAACCCGGGCAACGCGCGCTCGGCGACGACCTCCTCGGCGCAGAGCAGACCCTGCGACTCGGAGATCGCCACGCGCACGGGGGCGGGCCGCACGGCGGCGGCTACCACCCTGGCGAGCTGCTCATCCACTGACCTCATGTGTCGACCCTCGTTCAGGAGTTGCCGAGGCGTTCCCGCAACCACACCCCCAGCTCGGGCCCGTAGTCCGGGTGTTCAAGTGCGAAGTCAACCGCAGCTTTGAGGAATCCACCCGGATTGCCCAGGTCGTGTCGCCCACCGCGGTGCACGACGACGTGCACGGGGTGGCCCTCGTTGATCAGGAGCGCGATGGCGTCGGTGAGCTGGAGCTCGCCGCCCGCGCCGGGCGTGATGCGCTTGAGCGCGTCGAAGATCGCCCGGTCCAGCAGGTAGCGGCCGGCCGCGGCGAACGTCGACGGCGCGTCCTCGGCCTTCGGCTTCTCGACCATGCCGACGACCTTCTTGACGTCGTCGTCCGCGGTGTCCTGGACGTCGAAGACGCCGTACGCGGAGATCTGGTCCTTGGGGATGTCGAACGCGCACAGCACGCTGCCGCCGACCTTCTCGCGCACAGCGGCCATCTTCTTGAGCACGCCTGTGGGCAGCACGAGGTCGTCGGGCAGGAGGACGGCCACCGCCTCATCCTCGCCGGTCAGGTTGCCCTCGGCGCAGCTGACGGCGTGACCGAGGCCGAGGGCCTTGTCCTGGAGGGCGGTCTCCACGGTGAGCAGGTTCTGCGCGCGGCGGACCTTGGCGACCAGGTCCGTCTTGCCGCGTTCTTCGAGCGTCGCCTCCAGCTCCGGCTGCGGGCGGAAGTACTCCGCGACCGCGTCCTTGCCGGGTGAGGTCACGATCACGAGCTTCGTCGCACCCGCCTCGGCGGCCTCGGCAGCGACGAGTTCGATGCCCGGGGTGTCGACGACCGGCAGCAGCTCCTTGGGCACCGCTTTGGTGGTCGGGAGGAAGCGCGTGCCCAGGCCTGCCGCGGGCACGATTGCTGTCTGGAAGGCGCTCATGACCTGCGAGCGTAACGGCGCGCTTAGTGTGACCTGCCATGACGTCCGACGTAAGTGATCGGAAGAACACGCTGCGCACACGGCTGCGGGCCGCGCGGCGTAGCGGTGTCGTGCCTTCGATGGCGGCCGAAGTGCTGCTGGCCGTTGATGCTTTCGCCCTTTCTCCGGGTCAGACCGTTTGCGCGTACGTCGCTTCGGCTCACGAACCGGGATCGCTGGAAATGGTGGAGGTGCTGCGGTCGCACGGGCTGCGGGTGCTGCTGCCGGTGGTCGTCGGGTCGGAGCTGGACTGGGCCGCGTACTCCGGGGAGTTGCGTCCGGGGGCGTTCGGGCTGCGGGAGCCGGTGGGGCCGTTGCTGGGTGCGGCGGCGGTCGGGTCGGCGGCGTTGGTGCTGGTGCCGGCGTTGGCGGTGGACCACTCGGGGGTGCGGCTGGGCAAGGGTGGCGGCTACTACGACCGTGCCCTGACGTTGTCCACAGGTCCGCTGGTCGCGCTTGTGCGGGACGAGGAGTTCGTGCCGTCCCTGCCGGCCGAACCGCACGACGTCCGGATGGATGCGGTGCTGACGCCCGGATCGGGGCTGGTTCGACTGCCGTTGTGACGTTGACCTGTGATGTTTGCGCCACCTGTGCCGAGTGGCGCATCATCGTTGTTGGCACTCGTGACGGAGGAGTGCCAACCAGGACTCGTGGAGGGCCCGCCGTGCCGACCTACCAGTACGCCTGCACCGAGTGCGACCACCGGTTCGACGCGGTGCAGTCCTTCTCGGACTCCGCGTTGACCGAGTGCCCGGAGTGCTCCGGCAGGCTGCGCAAGCTGTACGGCGCGGTCGGTGTCGTGTTCAAGGGCAGCGGGTTCTACCGGACGGACAGCCGTTCGTCGTCCTCGGGCGCTCCGGCGGCCACGAAGACCGAATCGGCTCCTGCGAAGACCGAGTCGACTTCTTCGTCCTCTTCTTCGTCCTCGTCGTCTTCTTCGTCTTCCGCTCCGGCCGCCGCCGCGTCCTGAAGCCGCTCTAGTTGTCCACAAGCCCCCGAGTTGTCCACAGCTCGGGGGTTTGCGCTGTCCCCAACCCTGCCCCGTCCCTAACGTCGAAGCCATGCTCCTCCACCTCAGAAGGATCCTGGCGGGCCTGCTGGCCCTGGTAGCCGTGGGTCTGGCCTTGCTGCCGGGCAGTCCGACGGTCGACGTTCTGGTAGCCGCGCACGACTTGGCACCGGGCGTGCCGCTGGGCGCGACAGACGTGCGGGTGGTCGCCATGCCGCCTGCCCTGGCACCCGCCGGGGCGGTCTCGGAGGGCGACGCCTTAGGCCGCGGACTGGTAGGCGCGGCGAGAGCCGGCGAACCCCTCACCGACGCCCGCCTGACCCCGGTCGACCCTGAGGTGTCGTCGGTGGCCGTGCGGTTGGCCGATGCCGGGGTGGTCGGGTTGCTGCGGCCGGGGAGCAGGGTGGACGTGGTCGGTGCGGAGGCGCACGTGCTGGCGGCGGACGCCTCGGTGGTGGCGGTCCGGGAGGGCGAGGTGGTGGTGATCTCGGCGAACCGCGCGGCGGCCCACCGCATCGCCGCCGAGTCCCTGGCCAACCCGGTGGCGGTGACCTTGCACTGACACTTGCACTGACAGCAGCCGGAGCGCCGATGCCACAGGCCGCCAGCCGCCAGCCGCCAGCCAGCACGCCACCGGCCCGCGCTGGGGTCGGCGGTGCGGGCCTCAAGGCAGCACGGTGACCGACGCGTGGACGGCAGCGCGGCAGGCGACAGGAAGGCACCGGCAGCACGGGCCGGCACAGCCAGCACCGCGCGGCAACAGGCAGCACCAGGGCGGCACGGCAACACCGGCAGCACGAGAAGCACCCGGCGGCACCGACAGCACCGTCAGCACGAGGAGCACTGGCGCCACAGGCAACACGAGCGGCACCAGAAGCACCAGAAGCACCGGCAGCACGGGGGCACGCGAAGCTCGGGCGGCTCGGCGGCTCGGCGGCTCGGCGGCACGGCGGCACGGCGGCACGGCGGCACGGCAGCACGGCAGCACGGCAGCACGGCAGCACGGCAGCACGGCAGCACGGCAGCACGGCAGCACGGCAGCACGGCAGCACGGGCAACTGTGGATGGTCGAGCGGCAGTGGATGGTCGAGGACGCGGCCGGCCGGGCACCGGTCAGCCGAGCGGCGAGGGCGAGCCCGGAAGTCGCGCGCGGCTCAGGACTCGCCTCCCCCAGACGGAGGAGGGGTGAACCGCTGCGATCAAAGTCACGGGCGGCCGAGGTCGGGATGGGTCGGGGTGGCGTCGGAGCGGCGACGCGGAGTTCCGGCGTCAGGCTGGAAATGCTCCGCGTCGAAGGGCGTCCGGATGGCGGAAATCACCATGTTCGGCCCCGCCGGTGTTCGACCGGTTAGACCTGTCAGGCCTGTTGGGCCTGCTCTGCGTGCCCGATCTTCCCTCGACACGCAGACCCGCTGAGTGACGATCGGAGCCCTCTGCCGTTACCCTCCGCTCGCCCCCTATACCCCCAAACGGAGGAACCAACCGTGATCAAGGGCTTCAAGGACTTCCTGATGCGCGGCAACGTCGTGGACCTCGCCGTGGCGGTGGTCATCGGCGCCGCCTTCACCGGCATCGTCACCGCGCTCACCTCGCACCTGATCAACCCGATCATCGCGCTGTTCGGCGGCAACAACGTCAACGGCCTGGCCGTGAAGCTCGGCGAGAGCGACAAGACGATCATGGACTTCGGCGCGATCATCACCGCCGCCATCAACTTCTTGATCGTCGCGGCGGTCGTCTACTTCATCTTCGTGCTGCCGATGAACAAGATCAAGGAACGTCGGAAGCGCGGCGAGGAGGCCGGTCCCGCCGAGCCCACCGACGTGGAACTGCTCAAG
This sequence comes from Saccharothrix sp. NRRL B-16314, assembly GCF_000716595.1. Lineage (GTDB taxonomy): Bacteria > Actinomycetota > Actinomycetes > Mycobacteriales > Pseudonocardiaceae > Actinosynnema. The sequence goes on along the minus strand of NZ_JNXC01000021.1, from coordinate 101,869 downwards.
GAGATCCGCGACCTGCTCGCCTCCCAGCGCCAGCTCTGACCAACGCTGGTTCCGGCCGGCGCCTGCTCTGGCCAACGCTAATTCTGGCCAGCCTCTGCTCTGGCCGACGCGAGTTCTCGGCCAACGCCGGTTCTGCCCGGCGCCTGCTCTGGCCGACGCCGGTTCCGGCCGGCGTCTGGTTCCGGCCGGCATCTGGTTCCGGCCAGCGTCTGGTTCCGGCCGGCATCTGGTTCCGGCCGGCGCGAGTTCTTGGCCGGCGCTGGTTCTTGGTCGGCGCTGGTTCTGGCCGGTGCGATCGCCTTGCTAACCGCCGTGGTGCGGCGGCCGGTTCTCCTCGTACCACCGGTCGTCGCGCCTGCTCGGGTTCGGCTCGTCGGACGAGCCCTCGGGCAGCACGTCCCCGAACACCTCGGCCAGCCGACGACGCCGCGCCGCCGCCTCCGACGCAGCGGCGGCGGCATCGGCGGCAGCAGCGGCGTCGGAGGCGGCGGCGTCGGCGGGGTCGGTCACGCTTCGTCGAGCCCGGACAGTTGGTCGATCACGTACGGCACCAGGGCCGACAGCGTCGCCATGCCGTCACGCACGGCCGAGCGCGAGCCGGCCAGGTTCACCACGAGGGTGCTGCCGGACACGCCGACCAGCCCCCGCGAGATGCCCGCGTCGACGGCGCCCGCCGCCAGCCCCGAGGCCCGGAGCGCCTCGGCGATCCCGGCGATGGGCCGGTCGAGCACGCCCTGTGTGGCGTCCGGCGTGACGTCACGAGGCGACACGCCCGTGCCGCCGACGGTGACGACCAGGTCGACACCACCGATGACGGCTGTGTTCAGCGCGGCACGGATGCCCACGACCTCGCCTTCCACCGCGACGGTCCCGTCGACGATGAACCCTGCTTCCTCCAGCAACTCGGTGACCAGCGGTCCTGTGCTGTCGTCGTGCTCACCGTGCGCCACCCGGTCGTCCACGATCACGACAAGGGCGCGTCCCAGTCGCTGCGCGCTGCGTTCCATGAACGCCACCGTAGCCAATCGGCGGATCTGACGGTTCCGTGACGTCACGCTGCCGCGCCGGGCAATTCCGCCGGAGCACCCCTAACTTCTGTGACGTGCGCGTTCTCCTCACCGGCGGGGCCGGCTTCATCGGCTCACACGTCGCCGACCACCTGGCCGCCCGACACCACGACGTCGTCGTGCTCGACGCCTACCTCCCCCAGGCCCACCGGACCCGACCGCCCGAGGTCCGTGACGTCACGGACCTCGACACGGTGAAGGACCTCCTCGACGGCGTGGACGTGGTGTGCCACCAGGCGGCCGTCGTCGGCCACGGCCTCGACCCGTCCGACGCGCCGCTGTACGCGCTCAACAACGACCTCGGCACCGCCGTGCTGCTCGCCGCGATGCACGAGAAGGGCGTGAAACGCCTGGTCATGGCCTCGTCGATGGTCGTGTACGGCGAGGGCCGCTACGAGTGCGCCGAACACGGCATCGTCCGCGCCGCGCCACGCCGCCAGGCGGACCTCGACCAGGGCCGCTACGAACCGCCCTGCCCGCACTGCGGCAACCCCCTGGAACCGCGACTGGTCCCCGAGGACGCCCCACTGGACCCCCGGAGCACCTACGCGGCCAGCAAGCTCGCCCAAGAGCACTACGCGGCGGCGTGGGCCCGCCAGACGGGCGGCGACGTGTGGGCGATGAGGTACCACAACGTGTACGGCCCGAGGATGCCGAAGAACACCCCGTACGCGGGCGTGGCGAGCCTGTTCCGCAGCGCGCTCGAACGCGGTGAGGCGCCGACCGTCCTCGAAGACGGCCGTCAGCGCCGTGATTTCGTGCACGTCACCGACGTGGCGCGGGCCAACGTGCTGGCCATCGACCGACCCGGCCCGCCCGGCACGCTCACCGCGCTCAACGTGTGCTCCGGCGAGCCGCACACCGTCGGCGACCTCGCCACCCACCTGGCGGACGCGTACGGCGGCCCGCCGCCGCGCGTCGTCGGCGGCGCGCGACCGGCCGACGTCCGGCACGTCGTCGCGGACCCCGCCAAGGCGAGGGACCTCATCGGCTTCCACGCCGCCACGTCGTTCGCGGCGGGCGTCAAGCAGTTCGCAGCGGACCCCCTGCGCTGAGCGGCAGCCGCACCTCGAACCGGCAGCCGCGCCCGTGGTTGCGCGCGTCGATCGTGCCCTGGTGCGCCTCCACCAGGCCCCGGGCGATCGCCAATCCCAGGCCTCCGCCGACCGGCTGCCGGTGCGGCGTGCCGCGGAACGCCACCTCGAACACCCGGGGCAGGTCCGCCTCGGGGATGCCGCCGCAGCCGTCGTCCACCCTCAGCAGCGCCGACGACCCGTCCACGTCGACCCGCACGGCCACCGTCCCGTCCGGCGGGGTGTGCCGGATCGCGTTGGACAGCAGGTTGCGCACCACCCGCGCCAGTTCCGGGTCGCTGCCCAGCACCACCGGCCACGTCGCCGCGTCGGCCTGCAACCGGACGCCCTTGCGCGACGCCACCGGGCTCTCCGCCGCCACGACCTCGCTGACCACGTCCGCCAGCGGCACCTCGGACAACGTCAGCCGCAACGCGCCGGCGGTGATCCGGGACAGCTCGAACAGGTCGTCCACCATCCCGGACAACGCCTCGGCCTCGGTGGAGATCCGCCCCGCGTACTCGGCGACCTCGTCCCGCCGCGCCACCACGCCGTCCGCCAGCGCCTCGGCCATCGCCCGGATGCCGGCCAGCGGGGTGCGCAGGTCGTGGCTGATCCACGCGACCAGCTCGCGCCGGGACGCCTCCGCCGCGCGTTCCCGCGCCCGCGCCTCGCTCTCCCACACGCTCCGCCGCGCCAGCGCCCGACCGAGCAGCACCGCCGTCGGCACGGTCACCAGCGCCACCAGCAGGCACACCAGCACGGTCGTGGTGAGGATCGGGGTGAACATGAACCCGCTGACCGCGAGCACACCGCCGATGGTCGCCACCACCGGGACGATCGCCAGCACGGTCAGCGCGGTGGCCAGCGACCCGCTCGACAGCCGTCGCAGCACCACCGCCCCGAGCAGCGCCAGCGGCAGCGAGAACAGCACCGCGAACGGCAGGATGTGGTAGATCTCGATCAGCATCACGCACCGCCGTCGTACCGGTAGCCGACGCCCCACACGGTCGAGATCCGCACCGGCCGGGCCGAGTCGGCCTCCACCTTCTCCCGCAACCGTCGCACGTGGACGGTCACGGTGGACTGGTCGCCGAACTCCCAGCCCCACACCCGCGACAGCAGCTCGCTCCGGCTGAACGCGGTGCCGCGATGGGTCAGGAAGAACACCAGCAGGTCGAACTCGCGGGTGGTGAGGGACAGCTCGCGCCCGCCCAGCCACGCCGAGCGCGCCCCGACGTCCACCCGCAGCCCGGCGTCCTCCAGCACCGACGACGACCGCGACGCCGCCACCTTCGACCGGCGCAGCACCGACGTGACGCGCAACGCCAGCTCACGCGGGCTGAACGGCTTGGTGACGTAGTCGTCCGCGCCGAGCTGGAGCCCGGCGATCCGGTCCTCCTCCTCGCCCAGCGCGGTCAGCATCACCACCGGCACGGCGCTGCGCACCCGCAGCCGGCGGCACACCTCCAGCCCGTCCACGCCGGGCAGCATCAGGTCCAGCACCACCACGTCCGGCTCGCGCTCGGCGAACCGGCGGAGCGCGCTCTCTCCGTCGCCGACGACCTCCACCTCGTGCCCGGCCAGCTCCAGGTACCGGCGCACCACGTCGCGCACGGTCACGTCGTCGTCCACGACGAGGACCCGCCCGGTCGTCCCATCCATGTCACGCCTCACCAGTTGGTCAGCAGGAGGTGGTTGACCGCGAGCGCGGTCACCGCTTGGGCCGCGAGCCAGGCCCGTGGCCGGTCCGGCACGAGCACGACCAGCCACACGGTGAACGGCAGCCAGATCCGCTCCACCTCGGCCTTGCTCAAACCGGACACGTCGGCCACCAGGATGGCCACCGCCGCCGCTGCGGCCAGTGTGAGGGCAGGGCCTCGCCACCGTGCGGCAAATGGCGCGAACCCGCACGCGAGCACGGCGGCGGCGAGGTTCGCCCACACCCAGTAGCCGTAGGAGCGGGAAGACGCGATGCCCTGGTAGTACCGCTCGACCACGAGGTGGTAGCCGTCCAGCCACCAGAACCCGAGCGCCGCGAACACCGCCACCACGCCCACCGCGCCGAGCACGGCCAGGCCGATCCGCCTCCAATCGGGCCACGACACGGCCAGGGCCAGGACCCCGATCAGCACCAGCCCGTACGACAGGAACACCCCGAAGCCGAGCACCACACCACCCGCGAGCGCACGGCGGGTGGCCAGCAGCGCGATCCCGCACGCCGTGACGCCCGCGAACAGGCCGTCCGCCGAAACGCCGATCCACACCGCGCCCGGGAACAGCGCCACGAACGGCAGCACGCGCCGCGCGTGCTCCTCGGACACCATCGCGCGCACCGTCACGGGCACCGCGACGGCCGTCAACGCGCCCACCAGCACCACCAACGCCGCCGCCCACGCGCCGCCGGACAGCCCCACCCGGTCCAGCCCCACGAACACCAGCAGCGCGCCGGGCGGGTGCCCGGACACGTGCACCGTCCACGAGTCGGGCTGGAAGTCCAGGATCCGGGACGAGAACTCCCGCAGCACGACGCCGACGTCCGTCACGCCCGGCACCTCGTGCAGGTACTCGTCGGACGTGGTCAGCCGACCGCTGAACCCGCGCTTCCACCCGTCCACCAGGGCCAGCGAGACGATCCACGCGACCGCCGTCGCGTACCCGGCGGCCAACGCCGCCCGCCACGACAGCCGACCGGCCAGGCTCGGCCCCCACACCACCACCAGCACCGCGACCAGCACGGCCAACGGCGTGCCGATGCCGACGTGCGGGAACCACCCCGCGAACAGCGGCGGCGCGCCGGCGAACGTGCGCTCACCGCCCAGGAGCACGCCGACCACAGCGGCCGAGGCGACGAGGGCCGCGGCGGCCAGGACACGGAGCACACACCCACCGTAGGGCCTGCGGCACCGGGTCGGCGCGTTCACGGCGCCATCCGTCAGCGGTCCGTAAGAACTGGTTCACACGTCAGGATTCGGTAAGCGGCACAACGGTTTCCCGCCGTCCATGACGGACCATCCTGGTGCTCGTGGACGAAATCGACGTGGTGCTCCCCTGCCTGGACGAGGCGGCGGCCCTGCCGGGCGTGCTGCGGGCCATGCCCGCCGGCTACCGGCCCCTGGTGGTGGACAACGGATCGCGTGACGGATCGCCGGACGTCGCCCGGTCGCTGGGCGCCGAGGTGGTGCACGAGCCCCGGCCCGGGTACGGCGCGGCCGTGCACACCGGCATCGAGCACGCGCGGTCCGAGGTGGTGTGCGTGCTCGACGCGGACGGCTCGCTGGACCCCGGTGAGCTCCCCGACCTGGTGGCGTTGCTCGCGCGGGCCGACCTGGCCGTGGGGCGGCGGGTGCCGGACGCGGGCAGCTGGCCGTGGCACGCGCGGGCCGGCAACGCGGTGCTGGCCGCGATGCTGCGGCGCAAGGGGCTGCCGGTGCGGGACATCGCGCCGATGCGCGCGTTCCGCCGGCAGGACCTGCTGGACCTGGCGGTGGAGGACCGCGCGTTCGGCTATCCGCTGGAACTGCTGCTGCGCGCCGCGGCGGCCGGGTGGCGGGTGGTCGAGCGGGACGTGCGCTACGGACCTCGTGCGGCGGGCACGAAGTCCAAGGTGTCGGGTTCCGTCCGCGGCACCGTGCGCGCGGTGCGGGACATGGCGGCGGTGCTCCGGTGAGCCGGGCGAGCCTGCTGGTGGTCGCCAAGGCGCCGGTGCCCGGTCTGGCGAAGACCCGGCTCTGCCCGCCCGCGACGCCCGGCGAGGCGGCCGAGGTCGCCGCCGCCGCGCTGCTGGACACCCTCGACGCCGTCCTCCGCACCCCCGGCGTGCGGCCGGTCGTGGCGCTGACCGGCTCACTCCACCGGGCGTGCCGGTCCGCGGAGATCGCCACGGCGCTGCGGGACTGCACCGTCATCGCGCAGCGCGGCGCGACGTTCGCCGAACGCCTGGCCAACGCGCACGCCGACACCTCCGCCAGGCACGGCCTGCCGGTGTTCCAGATCGGCATGGACACCCCTCAGGTGACCCCGCTGCTGCTGGCCGAGTCGGTCGACCGGCTGGCCGGGCACGACGCGGTGCTCGGTCCGGCGGCCGACGGCGGCTGGTGGGCGCTCGGCCTCGACGACCCGTCGCTCGCCCGGCACCTGCGCGGCGTGCCGATGTCCCGGCCCGACACCGGTGCGCGCACCCTGCTCGCGCTGGACGGGCACGACATCGGGGTGCTGCCGGTTTTGTCCGATGTGGACGACATGGCCACCGCCCGCGAGGTCGCCGCCGCCGTGCCCCACACCCGGTTCGCCGCCGCCCTGGCCCACCTCGGTGTGCCGCGGTGACGGCGTTCGACGTCGGCCTCGGTGGCGCGGAGTGCCGGCTCGAACTGGACGGGGGCGATGACGTGCCGCTCCCCGTCGACCGGTGGCACGAGGACGCGAACGACGCCGACCACGTGCTGCTCGACGCCTGCCACGGCCCGACCATCGACCTCGGCTGCGGCCCCGGCCGGTTGGTCGCGGCGCTGACGCGGCGCGGGATCGCCGCCCTCGGCGTCGACCACTCGCCGGTGGCCGTCGCCCTCGCCCGCGGCCGGGGCGGCGCGGCGCTGCACCGCGACGTGTTCGGCCGGCTGCCCGGGGTCGGCCGCTGGGCGCACGTGCTGCTCGCGGACGGCAACATCGGCATCGGCGGAGATCCGGTCGTGCTGCTGCGCCGGGCGCGAGGGCTGCTGAACGGGCGTGGGAGCGTGCTGGTGGAGGTCGAGCCGCCCGGCTGCGGGCTGCGCCGGGAACGGGCTCGGGTGGACGGCGGCGCGTGGTTCGACTGGGCCAGGGTCGACGCCAGGGCCATCCGGCCCACCGCCGCGCGCGCCGGCCTCAAGCCGCGGTGGCTCGCCGAGCGCGACGGCCGTTGGTTCACCGAGCTGGTGCGATCGTGAGACTCCCGACGCGGGAGTCCAGCCCGCACACCGCGACCCGGATCGGCACCTGGCTGGGCATCGCGTTCGGCCTGTGCTTCGTCACCGGGGTGCTCAGCCACTACGTCCAGCACCCGCCGGGGTGGTTCACCTGGCCCACCCGGCCCGTCGGCCTGTACCGGATCACGCAGGGCGTGCACGTCACGTCCGGGGTGGCCGCGATCCCGCTGCTGCTGGCCAAGCTGTGGACCGTCTACCCGAAGCTGTTCACCCGACCGCTGGTGAAGTCCGTTCCGCACGCGGTGGAACGCGGGTCGATCCTGGTGCTGGTCGGCGCGTCGTTCTTCGAGCTGGTCACCGGCCTGTTCAACGCCACGCAGAACTACCCGTGGCAGTTCTTCTTCCCGCCCGCGCACTACGCCGTGGCGTGGATCGCCGTCGGGGCGCTGCTCGTGCACATCGCGGTGAAGCTGCCGCTGATGCGCACGCCCGCCGAGGAGGTGCGGCGGGGTCCGTCCCACCCGGGTGCGCTCAGCCGGCGGGGATTCCTGCTCACCACGGGCGGTGCGGCGGCGGTCGCGGTGCTCGCCACGGTCGGCGCCACGGTGCCGTGGCTGCGGTCCGTGTCGGTGCTGGGCACGCGTTCGGCGGCACTTCCCGTCAACCGCACGGCCGGCGCGGCCGGAGTGTCCGCTGTGGACCCTTCCGCGTGGCGGCTCACCGTCGGCGACCGGCGGTTCTCCCTGGCCGAGCTGGCAGCGCTGCCGCAGACCACGGCGGAACTGCCGATCGCGTGCGTCGAGGGGTGGAGCGCGTCGGCGAGGTGGACCGGCGTGCCGGTGCGCGACCTGCTGGCGCTGGCCGGGGTCGAGCCGGGTGACGTCCGGGTCGAATCGCTGGAGCGCGACGGGATCTACCGGGCGAGCACGCTGCCCGCGCTCCACGCCCGCGACCCGTTGACCCTGCTGGCTTTGCAGGTCGACGGCGAGACCCTGCCGCTGGACCACGGCTACCCGTGCCGGTTGATCGCGCCGAGCCGACCGGGCGTGACGCAGACCAAGTGGGTCACCCGTCTAAAGGTAGTCCGATGAGGTGGTTGATCGGTGCGCTGGGAGTGGCCATGGGCTCGTGGGGCGCGTTCCTGCTCCTGCCGCTGGTGGACGTCAACCTGGCGCTGTGGTTCATCGGCGGCCCGGTCGTGCACGACCTCCTGCTCGCGCCGCTCCTCGGCGGGCTCGGGCTCCTCGTCGCCCGCTGGGTGCCCGGGCGGTGGCGCGCCCCGGTGCAGGTCGGCGGGCTGCTCACCGGAGTGCTGCTCGCGCTGGCCGTCCCCCTGCTGTGGCGCCCGTTCGCCGGGTCGCCGAACCCCGGCCTGAACGACCGGGACTACCTGGTCGGGCTGCTGGTGGCGGTCGCCGTGATCTGGCTCGGCGTCCTGGCCGTGACGCTGACGAGGCCGCGCGCCGACAGGTGAAGGGTTGCCTGACGGTGGCAGTGCCCTCGCCTGGCAGCCAATGACAGAACGGCCCCCGCCGGCCATGTGAAGCCGTGCGACGTCTGCGCCCACCGCGGCCCGCGCTGATCCTAAACTTCGCCGATGGGCATGAGGTCGTGGGTGCGACGTCGGCGGGTTCTGCGGAAGTTCAAGCCCTGGACGCGGCCGAGGTCGATGGCCGGCGACAAGGCCGAGCGGGGCATCGAACTCCTGACCCGCACCCTCGGCCCCTGGCACCCCGACACCGCGGAGGCCCGGGCCAAACTGCGGTTCTGGCTGGTGGAGGAGGGCGATCCGGCCACCGCGATCCGCCTCGCCCAGACGGAGGTCGCCGACCGGACGGCGGCACTCGGCGCGGACCACCCCGACACCCTGGCCGCTCGCTGGGGAATGATCCACCTCGCTCCGAAGACCCTCGGCTGGCCCGCGGTGATCGCCGAGACGCGGCGTCTCGCCGAGGACAGGGCCCGGGTGCTCGGCCCGTACCACCGCGACACGCTCCTCACCCGGCGCTCGGTCGGGTACTCGCTGAGGGACAGCGGGGCGGTCGCCGAGGCGGTCCAGGTGTTCACCGACGTCCTCACCGAGCTGGAGGCCCTGGAGCGACCCTCGGACGAGCAACTGCGCGAGACCTGGGTCGGCCTGGCCTACACGCTGGAGCGCCACGGCGACTTCGAGCGGGCCCTCGTCTACGTGGAGAAGGAGCTCGCCGCCGAGCGGTGCACCATCTACCCCCAGGACGAGAACCTCGGGGAGTACCACCTGAAGATGCTGCTGGAATGGCGCGACCGGCTCCGCCGCAAGGGAGCCGGTCGCTAGGAAGTCCATGGTGGCCGGGTACGGCGGGGTTCCGGTCCGCTCCCGGGCAACGCCTAGCGCGGCTCGACGGTCTGGCTGCCGAGCGTCACCTCGACCGTGCGGTCCTTGCCGATGGTGATCTGCACCTTGTCGCCCGGGGCGCGGGAGCGGACGGCGGCCACGAGGGTGTCCGACGTCTCCACCTGCCGGTCGCCGAACCTGGTGATCACGTCGCCGTTCTTGATGCCCGCCGCCTCGGCCGCGCCGCCCGCGGTGACGTCGCGGACCACCGCGCCGCCTTCCGGTGCGTCGCCGACCTGCACGCCGAGCACGGTCTGGGTGGCCTTGCCGGTCTCGGCCAGCTCCTTCGCGGTGCGGCGGGCCTGGTCGACCGGGATGGCGAAGCCGATGCCGACCGAACCGCCCTGCGTGGCCTCACCGGAGTTCGGGCTGTAGATGGCCGAGTTGATGCCGACGACCTGGCCGCGCATGTTCACCAGCGGGCCGCCCGAGTTGCCGGGGTTGATCGCGGCGTCGGTCTGGATGGCGTTGAGCACGGTGTCCGGGGTTCCCTTCTGGCCGCCGGCGCGGACCGGGCGGTTCAGCGAGCTCACGATGCCGGACGTGACGGTGCCGTTGAGGTCGAACGGGGAGCCGACGGCGACCACCTGCTGGCCGATCTTCAGGTCGCCGGAGTTGCCGAGTTCGGCGGTGGGCAGGCCGGAGACGTCCTCCATCTTCAGCACGGCCAGGTCGGACGACGGGTCGCGGCCGACGATCTTCGCGTCGAACGAGCGGCCGTCCTGGAGCTGCACCTTGATGGGACCGCCGTCCGCGGCGGACTCGACCACGTGGTTGTTGGTCAGCACCAGGCCGTCGGAGCTGAGCGTGAAGCCCGACCCCGCACCGCCCGTGACCTGCACCTGGACCACCGTCGGCAGCACCTTCTGGGCGACCTGCTCGATGGAGCCCTCGGGCGCGTTGGACATCTGCTGCGCCGGCGGGGCCTGGTTGAGCGCGTTGGTCACCGGCCCGGCCGACTCGGCCGCCTGGTAGCCGATGTAGCCGCCGATCCCGCCCGAGACACCACCGACGGCGAGCACGAGCGCGGCGACACCGGCGACGACCTTGCTCCGCCCCCGCTGCCGCGGCTGTTCCGGCACTTGACCGGGCTGCGCGTAGTAGGGACCGGACGCGCCGGGGAAACCCGGCTGCCCCTGTCCCGGCTGCCCTTGTCCCGGCTGCCCGAGCGACTGCTGCCCGTGCTGCCCCTGGCCTGGCTGCCCCTGCTCCGGCTGCCCGAGCGCGTGCTGGCCGTGCTGCCCCTGCTCCGGACGCTGGTAGGCGGAGTGCCACGCCTCCGACCCGGAACCCGGCAGGCCGGCGCCGCCCTGCACGGCGCCGAACCCACCGGTTCCGGCCTGGCCGGCGGCGCCCTGCACGCCACCCGCCACACCTGCTCCGGTCGCGCCGACGCCGCCCTGCACGGCGCCGAGCTGACCGGTTCCCGACTGACCCGCGCTCGACTGAGGAGCGCCCGGTGAGCCGAAGTCATCCGAGTGACCGGCGCCAGAGGCAGCCGGCGACCCGGGTCCAGGCCGGCCGGCGCTCATCCCAGGAGCAGCCGGCGGGCCGAAGTTCGCTGTGCGACCGGACGCGTCCGGTGTCGCGGTGACGTCCGGTGTAGCCGTGACGTCCGATGTCGTGGTGACGCTGTCCGGGTAGAGGCTGCCGTCACGGGCTGCGCCCACCACACCCGAAGCGGCCTCGTCGGCGACGCTCCGCGGTGCGATTTCGGCCGGGTGGGCGGTGCTCCCCTGCGGAGCACCCGCCGACCCGCCGTCCGACCGATCGACCCCTGCCGCCGATCCGTCGGTCACGTCCTCCGGTCGCGCCGGGCCTCCCTGCCAGGCACCCCGCGCTCCGGTGGACCCCGGCCCGCCGACGCCGCCCTGCACGGCGCCCGCACCACCGGTGTCCGGCTGACCAGCACCCTGCTGCTGGAAGCCGGCGTCGTCATGACCGGGCTCGGCGCCGCCGCGTGCCCACGGGCTCTGCTGCTCCGGTTGCGGAGACTGCTGCGGAGACTGGTGTGGCCGCTTCGGCTGCTCGTTCTCGGTCATGTCCACAACTGTGCGGTGCCCGCCTGAGAGCAGCCTTAAACGAAACTGGGCATCAGTTGTGAGTCCGGACCCGTCACCCGGATGCCGACGCGCGCAGCCGCTCGGCGATCTGCTCGGGCGTGGCGTCGTTGATCCACACGCCCATGCCGGACTCCGAACCCGCCAGGTACTTGAGCTTGTCGGGCGCCCGGAGCACCGAGAACACCTCCAGGTGCAGCCACGACAGGTCACGGCCGACCCGCACGGGAGCCTGGTGCCACGCCGCGATGTACGGCAGGGGACGCTGGTAGAGGGCGTCCAGCCGGTGCAGCACGGCCAGGTAGAACGCGGCGAAGTCGTCCCGCTCCGCGTCCGTCAGCGCGGGCAGGTCGGGCACCTGGCGGTGCGGCACGACGTGCACCTCGACGGGCCAGCGCGCGGCGGCCGGCACGAACGCCGTCCAGTACTCGCTCTCCGCGACGACCCTCGTCCCGACTGCCCGTTCGGCCGCCAGAATGTCACCCATCAGTGGACGGCCGTGTGACGCTTGGTAGTCCGCCGCGGCGGCCAGCATTCGTTCCGTCTTCGGGGTCACGAACGGGTAGCCGTAGATCTGCCCGTGCGGGTGGTGCAGCGTCACGCCGATCTCTTCACCGCGGTTCTCGAACGGGAAGACCTGCTCCACCCCCGGCGTCGCGTTCAACGCCTCCGTGCGGTCCGCCCAGGCGTCCACCACCGTCCGCACCCGCGAAGCGGTCAACGAGCCGAACGACGTGTTGTGGTCGGACGTGAAGCACACGACCTCGCACCGGCCACGCCCGGCCGCCCGCGCCACCATCGGCATACCGTCCACAGTGGACGGCAACTCGGGCGTGCCCGGCGCGAACGACGGGAACCGGTTCTCGAACACCGCCACGTCGTACGACGGCTCGGGGATCTCCGTCGCCTTGCCCGGCGTCGACGGGCACAGCGGGCACAGGTCGGCCGGCGGCTTGTACGTGCGCGTCTGCCGGTGCGCTGCCATCGCCACCCACTCACCGGTCAACGGGTCCCGCCGCACCTCCGACAGCGCCTGCGTGCGCGGCAGGTCACGGGTGTCCACCGCGTGCCGCGGCGGCGCGTCCGGGGTGTCGTCGAAGTAGATGATCTCCCGACCATCGGCAAGTTTCCCCGCCGTGCGCCTCACGCCAGTTCCTCTCCGCGGCCCGGCGCCCGCACCAGGACCAGTTCACCGACCTGCTCGCCGAGCACCGTCCGCGCGGCCTCGGGCAACCCCTCGTCGGTCACCAGCACGTCCGCCTCGTCCAGCGCGGCGATCGTGGAGATGCCGACGGTGCCCCACTTGGTGTGGTCCGCGACCACGACGACCCGGCCGGCGGCGTCCACCAGCGCGCGGTCGGTCTCGCTCTCGTTCAGGTTGGGCGTGGTGAAACCGGACCGCTCGGCCATCCCGTGCACGCCCAGGAACACCACGTCCAGGTGAAGCGACCGCAGCGCCTGCACGGCGACCGGCCCGACCAGCGCGTCCGACGGCGTCCGCACCCCGCCGGTGAGGACCACCGTGCGGTCCGTGCGCCCGCTCTGCTGGAGCACGTCGGCGACCCGGATCGAGTTGGTCACCACGGTCAGGTCCGGTATGTCGTCGAGGAACCTGGCCAGCGTCCACGTGGTCGTGCCCGCGGACAGGCCGATGGCCGTGCCGGGGCGCACCAGACCGGCGGCGAACGCGGCGATGGCCTCCTTCTCCGGCAGCTGGCGCACCGACTTGGCCTCGAACCCCGGCTCGTCGGTGCTGCGGCCGACCACGGACGTGGCCCCGCCGTACACCTTCTCCACCAGGCCGCGCGCGGCCAGCACGTCCAGGTCGCGGCGCACGGTCATGTCCGAGACGCCCAGCCGGACGACCAGGTCGCTCACCCGCACCGCGCCGGTGCGCCGGACCTCTTCCAGGATCACCGCTTGCCGCTGACGTGCCAGCACGTCACACCTCTTCCCTGACCACGACCACGCCGCCGGCGGGCACGACCACGCGGCCCGACGCACGCGCGCCCGACAGCAGCTCGACGCCCACCGCGGACAGCTCGGCGTCGCCGTCCCCGTGGTTCACCGCGACCAGCCACGATACGGCGACCCCGGCCACCTCACCGCTGCGACGCACCACCTCGACGTCCTCGGCGCCGGTCGGCACACCCGCCTGGTCCAGCGCGGTCCGGACCAGCCGGTCCAGCCCGTCGCCGGTCAGCCCGCACGCCAGGTACCAGGCCACGCCGTCACCGTGGTCGTTCCGGGTCACGGCGGGCACACCGGGCAGCTGGCCGTCGGTGTAGGAGGCGACGACCTTCGCGCCGTCCGCGTGCACGTGCTCGGTCCAGACGGTGGCCGACGAGCCGTCGTCCAGCGCCACGACCTCGTCCGCGCGCAACGGGAAGAACTCCTCCGTGCGCACGCCGAGCAGGTCGCGGAACGCGCCGGGGTAGCCGCCGAGGTGCACGTGGCCGCGCGTGTCCGTGACGCCGGACAGGTAGGTGACGAAAAGGTGCCCGCCGCCCGCGACGTACTCCTCGTACGGCGTCGCGTCGTCGACCACGTACAGCGCCGGGAGGAGGACCAGCCGGTACTTCGACAGGTCCGCGCCCGGCGGCACGAAGTCGACCGTCACCCCGGCCCGCCACAACGCCCGGTACAGCCCGAAGACGATGTCCCGGTACGAGACGTCGACCGTCGGGTGCGCGGGCTGCTTGAGCGCCCACCACGACTCCCAGTCGAAGACCACCGCGACCGGTGCGTCCACAGTGGACCCGACGATCTCCGCGATCCGCCGGTACTCCGCGCCGACCTGCTCGACCTCGCGGAAGACCTTCGTGTCCGGACCGGCGTGCGGCACCATCGCCGAGTGGTAGCGCTCCGCGCCCGCCCGCGACTGCCGCCACTGGAAGAACAGCGTGCCGTCCGCGCCGCGCGCCATGTGCGCGAACGAGTTGCGCCGCAGCTCGCCGGGCTGCTTGGCGATGTTGCGCGGCTGCCAGTTCACCGCCGACGTGGAGTGCTCCATCAGCAGCCACGGCTTGCCGCCCGCGAGGCCGCGCACCAGGTCGGCGGAGTACGCGAGGTCGATGTGCCGGTCCGGGTCCTCGCCGAACGTGTAGTGGTCGTTGGAGACGAAGTCGACCTCGGCGGCCCACTTCCAGTAGTCCAGCTGGGCGAACGAGGCGGCCATGAAGTTCGTGGTGATCGGCACGCCCGGCGTGACCTCCCGCAGCACGTCCCGCTCGGCCTTGTACAGCTCCAGCAGGGCGTCGGACGAGAACCGGTCGAAGTCCAGCAGCTGGCCGGGGTTGTTGGACGACGGCGTCGCGCGCGGCGGCAGGATCTGGTCCCACGCGGTGTAGCGCTGGCTCCAGAACGCCGTGCCCCACGCCTCGTTCAGCACGTCGAGGCTGCCGTGACGGGCCTGCAACCAGGTGCGGAACGCCGTCGCGCACCGGTCGCAGTAGCAGCGCGAGACGTGGCAGCCGTACTCGTTGCCGACGTGCCACGCGGACAGCGCCGGGTGGTCGCGGTACCGCTCGGCCAGCGCGCGGGCCAGCGCGACGGCCTTGGCCCGGTAGACCGGCGAGCTCGGGCAGTAGGACTGGCGCGAGCCGTGCGAGAGGCGGACGCCGTCGGCGGTCTCCGGCAGCATCTCGGGGTGCGCCGTGGTCAGCCACGGCGGCGGCGCGGCGGTCGCGGTGGCCAGGTCGACCCGCACGCCGCCCGCGTGCAGCCGATCGAGGACCCGGTCGAGCCAGTCGAACTCGTACCGGCCCTCCTCGACCTCCAGCAGGGCCCACGAGAAGATGCCGACGCTGACGAGGTTCACCCCCGCCCGCCGCATCAGCTCGACGTCCTCGACCCAGACCTCCTCCGGCCACTGCTCGGGGTTGTAGTCGGCGCCCCAGGCCAGGCCGCGCACGCCGTCAGGCCACGTCGTCATGCGCGCAAGCGTGACTGACCGTCATGGCAAACGTCAACACAGTCCAACAAAATCCCTCGTTTACCTCTGTTCGGCGGTACAAGATCGAGACCCGGTGGCACTACCCCAGTTGGGGTCGATTCAGCAAGGTAAGACGGCGTTAACGGCTCGATAACGGCGCTTGACAGCCTGTGTGCCGCGCACCACATTGTGGGCAATCTTGTTGGACTCCATGTTCGGTGTTCGGTTGATTCCGGTCGAGTGTCACCCGTAGGAGCGACGATGACGAGGTTCTCCGCCAGTCCCCACCCGCTCATGGGCCGGCGTGCCCTGCTGAAGGCAGTCCTGGC
This sequence comes from Saccharothrix sp. NRRL B-16314, assembly GCF_000716595.1. Lineage (GTDB taxonomy): Bacteria > Actinomycetota > Actinomycetes > Mycobacteriales > Pseudonocardiaceae > Actinosynnema. Next base: position 86,128 of record NZ_JNXC01000021.1, on the reverse strand, counting down.
GGGCGCGGGCATCGCCGCCGTGCCCGGACTGGCCGCCTGCGGCTCCGGCGACGGCGGTGGCGGCGCCACCGACACGGTGTCGTTCGGCAACAACCAGTCCGACCAGGTGCCGAAGGACGCGATCACCGCCGTGCTGAAGTCCTTCGAGGGCGAGTCCGGCCTGAAGGTCGCGATCAACACCAAGCAGCACGAGCAGTACCAGGAGCAGATCAACAACTACCTGCAGGGCAAGCCGGACGACGTGCTGTCCTGGTTCGCCGGCTACCGGATGCGCTTCTTCGCCGAGAAGGGCCTGACCGGCGACCTGAGCGACGTGTGGTCGAAGGTCTCGGCCGGCTACGAACCCGGGCTGAAGGAAGCGTCCACCGCGTCGGACGGCAAGCAGTACCTGATCCCGTTCGTGCAGTACCCGTGGGGCATGTTCTACCTGAAGAGCGTGTGGCAGCAGCGCGGTTACACGGTGCCGAAGACGCTGGACGAGATGGTCGCGCTGTCCACGAGGATGAAGGCCGACGGGCTCGCGCCGATCGCGTTCGCGCAGAAGCAGGGCTGGCCCGGCATGGGCACGTTCGACCAGCTGAACTTCCGCATCAACGGCTACCAGTTCCACGTCGACCTCATGGCCGGCAAGGAGGACTGGCAGGGGCCCAAGGTGCGCGAGGTGTTCGACACCTGGAAGCGGCTGCTGCCGTTCCACCAGGAGAACGCGCTCGGCCGGGAGTGGCAGGAGGCCGCGCAGTCGCTCCAGCAGGGCAAGTCGGGCATGTTCCTGCTCGGCACGTTCGTCGCGCAGCAGTTCAAGGGCCAGGAGGAAGACCTCGACTTCTTCCCGTACCCGGAGATCAACCCGGAGCACGGGCAGGACACCGTGGAAGCGCCGATCGACGGCTACATGATGTCCAGGAAGCCCAGCAACCCCGAGGGCGCGGCCAAGCTGCTGGAGTTCATGTCCACGCCCGCCGCGCAGCTGGCGTACATCAAGGCCGACCCGAGCCAGATCGCCGCGTCGAACAAGGCCGACACGTCCGGCTACAACTCGTTGCAGAAGAAGGCCGCGCAGGTCATCAAGGAAGCCGCGCACATCACGCAGTTCCTGGACCGCGACACCGACCCGCGGTTCGCCAGCGACGCCGCGACCAACGGGATCAACGCGTTCATCCAGAACCCCGACGACATCGACTCGATCCTCAAGGGCATGGCCGACCAGGCGAAGACGATCTTCACGGAGTGATCTCGTGACCGCCTTGCAGTCCCCCCCGAAGCCCGCCGGGACGACGGACCCCTCCCCGTCGCCCCGGCGCGGCAGGCGTCGCGCCACCGCGCTCGCGCCCCGTGACAAGCTCGTGCTCGGCCTGATGCTCGGCATCCCGTCGCTGGTGCACCTCGTGCTCGTGTGGGTGCCCGCGATGGGCTCGATCGCGCTGTCGTTCAGCTCGTGGGACGGCATCGGCGGGTTCGAGGACATCGAGTGGGTCGGCTTCCAGAACTACGTCGACATCTTCACCCGCTACCCCCGGTTCTGGCCCGCGGTGCAGCACAACCTGATCTGGCTGCTGTTCCTGATCGTGGTGCCGACGGTGGCCGGGCTGCTGCTCGCCGTCCTGCTGGACCGGCAGCTGCGGTTCGGCCGGCTGTACCAGAGCGCGCTGTACCTGCCGATGGTGCTGTCGCTGGCGCTGGTCGGGTTCATCTGGCAGCTGATCTACCAGCCCGAGCAGGGGCTGCTGAACAACGTGCTCGGCACCGCGTCCACCGATCCGGTGAACTGGCTCGGCGATCCGGACATCAACCTGTACGCGGTGCTCGTGGCCGCCGGGTGGCGGCACACCGGGTACATCATGCTGCTGTACCTCGCCGGGCTGAAGGCCGTGGACCCGGCGTTGAAGGAGGCCGCGGCGCTGGACGGCGCCAACGCGCGGCAGACGTTCTTCCAGGTGACGTTCCCGGTGCTCAAGCCGGTGAACGTGGTGGTGCTCGTGGTCACCGTGATCGAGGGCCTGCGGGCGTTCGACATCGTGTACGTGATCAACAAGGGGCGCAACGGGCTGGAACTGCTGTCCGTGCTGGTCACCGACAACATCATCGGTGAGTCGAGCCGGATCGGGTGGGGTTCCGCGCTGGCGGTGATCCTGCTGCTGATCTCGCTCGGGTTCATCATCACCTACCTGTTCCAGGTGTTCCGCGAGGAGGAACGGGCGTGAAGTCCCGCGTTTCTTTGTCCCCCGCTTCTCCGCCGCCCGTCTCTTCGCCACGCGTTTCCTTGCCGCGCATCGCCTTGCACGCGTTCCTGATCGTGACGTGCCTGGTGACCCTCGCGCCGCTGGTGTGGGCTTTGTACGCATCGCTGCGCACGTACGACGACACCGCGCGCAACGGGTACTTCTCAGTTGCCGAAAGCCTGACGCTGGACAACTACAGCAACGCGTGGACGCAGGCCGACCTGCCGCACTACTACCTGAACACGCTGCTCGTGACGCTGCCCGCGTTGGTGCTGGTGCTGCTGTTCAGCTCGATGGTGGCGTTCGGGGTGTCGCGGTTCAGCTTCAAGTTCAACCTGGTGCTGCTGATGCTGTTCACAGCGGGCAACCTGCTGCCGCAGCAGGTGATCGTGACCCCGTTGTGGCGGCTGTACCTGCTCACGCCGTTGCCGGAGTGGTTGAGCGACAGCGGTGTGCTGCTGGACTCGCAGGTGGGCCTGGTGCTGATCCACGTGGGGTTCCAGTCGGGGTTCTGCGTGTTCGTGCTCAGCAACTACATGAAGACGATCCCGCACGAGCTGAGCGAGGCGGCCCGGGTGGACGGCGCCGGTGTGTTCCGGCAGTACTGGCAGGTGATCCTGCCGCTGTGCCGTCCGGCGCTGGCGGCGTTGGCGACGCTGGAGTTCACCTGGATCTACAACGACTTCCTGTGGGCGCTGGTGCTGATCCAGACCGGTGACAAGATGCCGATCACGTCCGCGTTGCAGAACCTCAAGGGCACGTTCTTCGTGGACAACAACCTGGTCGCCGCCGGCTCCCTGCTCGTCGCCCTGCCCACCCTCGTCGTCTTCTTCGTCCTCCAACGCCAGTTCATCGGCGGCCTGACGTTGGGCTCCACCAAGGGCTAACCAGTGAGTCCTACGTTCAGAACGCGTGAGTCCTACGTTCAGAACGCGTGAGTCCTACGTTCGTGCCCCCCGAATTCAACGCTCAGAACGGCCGGTCTGTCCTGAGCGTTGAACTCGGGGGTTCCGAACGTAGGACACGGGTGTCCTGAAGGTACGACTCACGCGACGTGAACGTAGGACTCACGCGGGGTGGTGGGAGGTGGGCACGGGGCTGGGGCGGCCGGGGAGGCGGAGGGTGAACATCGCGCCGCCCTCGGGGGCACGGCCGACGTACGCCATGCCGCCATGACGTTCCGCCACCTGCTTGACGATCGCCAGACCCAAGCCGGAGCCCGGGAGCGTGCGGGCCTCCGACGAGCGGTAGAAGCGCTCGAAGACGTGCGGCAGGTCGGCGTCGGCGATGCCGGGACCGGAGTCCGCCACCTCCACCACCGCACTGCCGTCACCCAACTGCCGCAGGCTCAGCCGGACCACACCGCTCGCCGGGCTGAACTTCACCGCGTTGTCGAGGAGGTTCAGCACGGCACGTTCCAACGCGCTCGAATCACCCAGCAACGACCACGGCTGCGACTCCACCACGAACCGCACGTCGGTAGCCCGCCGCTTCGCCCGGTCCAGCGCGCGCTCCACCACCTCGACCAGGTCCACCGGCTCGTGCACGACCTGCGGCGCGTCCTCCCGCGCCAACTCCACCAGGTCACCGATCAACGTGGTCAGCTCGTCCAGCTGCGCCCGCACGTCGGCGTTGATCTCCGCCTTGTCCTCGTCCGACAACGTCGGCGAGTCCGGCTTCTCCGACGCCAGCAGCAGCTCCAGGTTCGTCCGCATCGACGTCAACGGCGTGCGCAGCTCGTGCCCCGCGTCCGCGACCAGCCGCCGTTGCCGCTCCTGCGACTCCGCCACCGCACCCAGCATCGCGTTGAACCGCTGCGACAGCAGGGCCAGCTCGTCGTCACCGGACACCGGGATCGGCCGCAGGTCACCCGTCATCGCGACCCGCTCGGTCGCCTCCGTCAGCCGCTGCACGGGCCGCAGCCCCGTCCGCGCGACCGCCGTCCCCGCCGCCGCCGCGACCAGCACACCCAACCCGCTGATCACGAACAGCACCACGGACAGCTTGCCGAGCGAGACGTTCAGCGGCTTGGTGGACTGGGCGATCAGCATCGCCTGACCGTCCCCGTACGGCACCGCGATGACCCGGAAGTCGGTGCGCTCGTCGGTCCAGAAGTTCTCCGACCGCTGCCCGCGCGCCACGTCCAGGTCGGCGGGCTGGGTCGGCGGCGCGATCGTGCCCTTCGGGTAGAGGATGCGCCCGCTCACGTCCAGCACGCCGATCCGCACGTCACCGGCGGCCAGGAACGCGCCGGGGATCTCGGTGACGTCGTTGTTGACCTTCGGCGCGTTGACCGCGGCCTCGGCCCGCTGCCGCAGGTTCTCGTCCATCTGGTCGTGCAGGTTCCGGCTCACCGTCATGTACGCGCCGAGCGACACGACCGCGACGGCACCGGCGACGCAGAACGCGGCGAGCAGAGTGACCCGCGCCCGCAGCGACACCCGCTGGAGTCGCCCGTTGGCGGCACCGATCACGGAGGCGTCTCCCGCAGCACGTACCCCACGCCGCGCACGGTGTGCAGCAGCCGAGGCTCGCCCTCGGCCTCGGTCTTGCGCCGCAGGTAGCCGACGTAGACCTCCAGCGCGTTGCCGGAGGTCGGGAAGTCGTAGCCCCAGACGTCCTCCAGGATCCGCCCCCTGGTCAGCACCTGCTTCGGGTGCCCGAGGAACAGCTCCAGCAGCGCGAACTCGGTCCGGGTGAGGCTGATCGGCCGCTCACCGCGCCGGACGTCCCGGGTGCTCGGGTCGAGTTCCAGGTCGGCGAACCGCAGCGTGACGCCCGCCGGCTCCTCGGCGTCCGAGGCTGCCCGCCGCAGCAACGCCCGCAGCCGGGCCAGCAGCTCCTCCAAGGCGAACGGTTTCGGCAGGTAGTCGTCCGCGCCGGCGTCCAGCCCGGACACCCGGTCGGACACCGCGTCACGGGCCGTGAGCACGAGGATCGGCAGGTCGTCACCGGTGCTGCGCAGCCGGCGGCACACCTCCAGCCCGTCGAGCCGGGGCATCATCACGTCCAGCACCATCGCGTCGGGACGTTGGGAGACGACGGACTCGAGAGCCTGCTGACCGTCTCCGGCCAGGTCGACCTGGTAGCCGTTGAACTGCAGTGAGCGACGAAGCGACTCACGCACGGCCCTGTCGTCGTCGACAACGAGGATGCGCATGGGGTCAGTCTTGCTCTTGGTCCTGAGAGCCGCCTGAGAAGGGAGTGTGAGCTACCCGTCAAGTTTTCCGCCGTCGACGTCCCGGGCCACCGGGGCGTTCCAGCGCCGCCACATCGCCACCAGCCGCAGACCCACGATCAACGCCGACGCCAGCAGCGCCACCGGCACCGCGGGCAGGCGGAAGTGATCGCCCAGGACCACCACGACCGCCCCGCACAACGCCGCCACCGCGTAGATCTCCCGGCGCAGGACCAGCGGGATCTCCCGCAGCAGCACGTCGCGCAGCGCACCGCCGCCGATGCCCGTGGTCATCCCGATCAGGCACGCCGCGTACGGCGGAACGCCCAGCTTGAGGGCTGTGGTCGTGCCGGCGGTGACGAACAGCCCGAGCCCGATCGCGTCCAGCAGCAGCACCGCCCGCCACAGCTTCGCCACCGTCGGGTGAAACCAGAAGACCACCAGTCCGGTGACCCCGGCGACGGCGAGGTAGGGCCAGCTCATCAACGCCGCGGGCGGGTGCACGTCGAGCAGCACGTCCCGCACGATCCCGCCGCCCAGGGCCGTGGTCAGGCCCAGCACGATGACCCCGAACACGTCCAGCCGCGCCCGCACCGCCGCCACCGCCCCGGAGGCGGCGAACGCGGCGATACCGATCAGTTCCAGCACGGCGAGCAGCACGGCTGGTCAGGTTAGAAGCAGTCCGCCGGACGCCGCACGCCAGGTGGCCGGGCAACCAGGTACGCCGACCAGCCGGTCGAATGGCGCGGCGTCACGGCGGGTTGGCCGGCTCGCGGCCGTGCGCGGGCGATCGCCAGAGGGTGCGCGGGCCGGCGGGTCGTTTTACCAGGTGAAGAAGCCCTGGCCGGTCTTGCGCCCGAGGTGGCCTGCGGCGACCTTGTCGCGCAGCAGCGCGGGCGGTTCGAAGCGGGGACCGAGTTCGGCGGCCAGGTGTTCGGCGATGGCCAGCCGGACGTCCAGCCCGACCAGGTCCGTCAGCCGCAGCGGGCCCATCGGCCAGCCGTAGCCGAGCCTCATGCCGGTGTCGATGTCCTCCGCGCTCGCCACGCCCTCTTCGAGCATCCGGATCGCCTCCATGCCGACCGCGACGCCGAGCCGCGACGTGGCGAAACCGGGCGCGTCCCGCACCTCGATGACGGTCTTGCCCAGCGCCTCGGCCCACCCCCGGACCCGGGCCACGACGTCGGCGGACACCCCGTCGTGGAGCACCAGCTCGACCAGCTGCTGCACCGGGACGGGGTTGAAGAAGTGCATGCCGAGCACGCGTTCGCCGGGCAGCCCCTCGGCCAGCGCCGAGATCGACAGCGACGACGTGTTGGACGCCAGCACCGCGTCGGGGCAAGCGTTTGCGGCGGCCTTGAGCACCTGCCGCTTCAGCTCGACGTCCTCGGGCACGGCCTCGACCACGAGCGACGCGCCCGCGGCCACGTCGTCCAGTCGCTCCACCACGGTGAGGTGCTTCAACAGCTCGTGCGGGACGGCTTCGAGCCTGCCCCGGTCCGCCGCCTTGGCCAGCGACGCCTCGACGGCCCGCCGCGCGGCCGACGCCCGTTCGGCGCCCGCCTCGACCAGCACCACCTCGTGCCCGCCCGCGAGGAACAGGTGGGCGACACCCGCGCCCATCGTGCCGCCGCCGATCACCACCGAGATCATCGGTCCACGACCTCCGCCGCGAACATGGCCACGAGTTCCATGCCGCCGATCTCGGTGAGGTTCGCGCCGGCGGCCTGCCACTCGGGCGACCCGAACGCGTCCTTCATCGCTTGCGAGGACTCGAAGTACATCTCGGCCATGACGTGCAGCTCGTGCCCGCCGAGGAAACCGGGGACGAAGACCCGCGTGACCTTCGCGATCTCGGCCCGCAGGAGTCCCGGTGTCCGCTCGACCAACGGCAGGTGGGACGCGAAGTACGCCTCGTCGAACGCCTCGACGTCGGCCGGTTTCCGGTACAGGGCGACATACTTGACCATGTGACACCTTCCGTCCGGTTTCGCGTGTGACTGTAACACCGGCACCATGGACCGGTGCGGATCATCCTGCTGCGCCACGGGCAGAGCCTGGGCAACGTCGACGAGTCGGCGTACTGCCGCGTCCCCGACCACGCCCTCCCGCTGACGGAACCGGGCGAGCGTGAGGCGACGGCCGCCGGCCCGCGGATCAAGGAACTCCTGAACGGCGACCCGGCGGCCGTCTACGTGAGCCCGTACGTGCGGACCAGGGCCACCCTCCGCAACCTCGACCTCGGTGATCAGGCCGAGCGGACGGTGGCCGAGCCGCGGCTGCGGGAGCAGGACTGGGGCAACCTCCAGGACCCCGTGCAGCAGGAGGTGCTCAAGCACCAGCGGCACGCGTTCGGCCACTTCTTCTTCCGGCTGCCGAACGGCGAGTCGGGCGCCGACGTCGACGACCGGCTCGCCGCGTTCCTGACCGACCTGGAAACCCGGATGCGCGACCCGGCCCACCCGTCCACGGCGCTGGTGGTGTCACATGGGCTGACCATCCGCCTGCTCTGCCGCCGCCTGTTCGGGTGGAGCATCGAGCTGTTCGAGTCGCTGTCGAACCTGGAGACCTGCGAACACCGCGTGCTCACGAACGACGGCAAGACCTGGCACCTCGACCGGCCGTTCGACCAGTGGCGACCGTCTCCGGACGGCGAGACCCAAGGCCCGATCGCCGCCTACTGACCCGGGATCACGCCCGGCACCACGTCCGGCACCACGTCCGCGACCACGCACACCACGTTGTCGGGTCCGCCGTTGGCGTTGGCCAGGTCGACCAGTCGCCGCGTCGCCTCCTCCGGGTCGGCCGCGGACACCAGCACCTCCCGCACGTCCGCCTGCGGGACCACGGTGTGCAGGCCGTCCGAGCACAGCAGGTACCGGTCGCCCGGCACGGCGTCGTGCAGCGCGAGGTCCGGTTGCACCGCCTTGCCGTGCAGGGCGCGCACGAGCATCGAGCGCTGCGGGTGGCTGACCGCCTCCTCCTCGGTCAGCCGGCCCTCGGCGATCAGCGACTGCACCGCCGTGTGGTCGTGCGTGATGCGGAACAGCTCGCCGCCGCGCAGCAGGTACACCCGCGCGTCACCGACGTGCACCAGCCCCAGCCGCGACCCGGACAGCACGAGCGCCGTCACCGTGGTCCCGCTGCACTCGTCGCCGGGGTGCGCCGAGAGGTAGTCACCGACCGCCGTCCCGGCCCGGTGCACGGCGTCCGCCAACGCGTTCAGCAGCTCACCCGCCGGGATCGCGGTGTCCAGCGGGGCGAGCGCGTCGATGGCCATCGAGCTGAGCGGCTCGCCGCGCGCGCCGAACCCGTCGGCCACGGCGAGCAGCCGCTCACCCGCGTAGCCGACGTCCTGGTTCGAGTCCCGGACGAGCCCGCGGTCGGTGCGCAGGGCGTACTGGAGTGCGAGGGTCATGGTCTTGTCCTTCCCGGACAGTCGCTCCACGAGGGAGGCGGCGAGGTTTCGCCGGGCCGCGGTGTCCTCCTCGACCTGCGTCCAGTAGGCGCGCACCTCGTCGGCGGCGTCCGCCGGGTCGAGCGAGCACACCAGCCGGATGCGGGCCAACGGCATGCCGAGCCTCCGCAGCCACGCCACCAGCCGGGCCCGGTCGAGCTGGTCCGGCGAGTACCGCCGGTAGCCCGACAGCGGGTCGACCCGGGCGGGTGTCAGCAGGCCCAGCTCGTCGTAGAGCCGCAGCGCCTTCGGCGACAGGCGGCTGGCCCGCGCGAACGCCCCGATGGTCAACAGCTCCACGTCGCACCCCTCCCCCGCCGGGTCCGTGGCCCGGCCTGTTCCACGGTGGCGCTTCACCCAGGGTGAAGGTCAACAGGCGGATCGCCGGGTGCGAAGAGGGCTCAGGAACGGGCGGGGGCGGCCGGGTCGCGCACCAGGCCGCTCAGCGACACCGTGCTGGCGACGACCAGGACGCCCAGCGCGGCCCAGTCCGGCACGAGGTGGCCCTCGTCGCCGACGACGAAGCTCGCGTACAGGCCCCAGCACTGCACCGCGGTCAGCACCGCGCCGAGCACGGTCGTCCACCACGACACGACGGCCACCACCACCACGAGCAGGACCAGGGCGAACACCGGCCAGTTCGCGGCCAGCGCGGTCACGCCGACACCTCCTGCGAAGCCGAGCGCGGACCCCTGCACAGTTCCGACCATGACCGACCATTCAAGCCCAGTTGAGACGCACGCCACGTCCGCGACGGTCAGGTTCACCGGATCGCGTGAGGCACGATCCTCCGAATGAGCTTCTACGACGTCCTGTACCGCCGGAGGGACACCAGGGGTGAGTTCACCGGCGCCCCGATCCCGCCCGAGGTGCTGCGCCGGGTGCTCTCGGCCGCTCACGCCGCGCCCAGCGTGGGTCTGTCCCAGCCGTGGGACTTCGTCGTCGTGCGCGACGAGCACACCCGCCGCGCGTTCCGCGACCACGTCCAGGCCGAGCGCAGCGTCTTCGCCGCCGAGCTGGACCCGCGCCAGGCCGAGCTGTTCGCCAAGATCAAGGTGGAGGGCATCCTGGAGTCGACGGTCGGCGTGGTCGTCACCTACGACCCGGACCGCGGCTCCCCCGCCGTGCTCGGCAGGCACGCGATCGCCGACGCCGGCCTGTACTCGGTGTGCCTCGCCATCCAGAACCTGTGGCTCGCCGCGACCGCCGAGGGCCTCGGCGTCGGCTGGGTGAGCTTCTACCGCGAGGACATGCTGCGCCGGCTGCTGGACATCCCGTCCCGGCTGCGGCCGGTGGCGTGGCTGTGCCTCGGGCCCGTCGCCTCCCTGCCCGAGACACCCGACCTGGAACGGCACGGCTGGCGGAACCGTCTGCCCCTTGACGACGTACTGCACGAGGAGCGGTACACCCGGCGTTCAGGCCGGTAGCCTGTGGTAGCCGTGCCGGCGGCGAGCGGGCCCGCGTACCGCCTCGCCGAGTCGGAATGGAGTGTCAGCACGAGTGGAGCAGCGAGATCCGCTGGTAGCGGGGCAGGTGCCGCAACTCGACCTTGAGGTCAAGGCGTTGCTGAACGCTGGCCGCCTACCGGAGGCCAACACCCTCTTCGACCAGGTCGTGAGCCGGGTGCCGCCCGGCGCGGACCGGTGGCAGCGCTCGGCCGTCCTGGTCAACCGGGCCAAGCTGGCGTGGCGGCTGGGCCGCATCCCGCTGGCGCTGGAGCTGGCCGCGGAGGGCTGGACGGACCTCGACGGCGAGCACGCCGACAACCCGGCCGCCGCGCAGGCGATGCACGCGCTGGCCTACCTGCTGGAGGGCATCGGCAACCGCCGCGCGGCGGTGGACATGCTCCGGCTGTCGGTGCAGGTCGCGCGCAAGGCGGCGGAGACGTCGGAGGCCGGCGTCGAGGTGCTGGGCCACTGCCTCCAGGGCCTGGGCGGCACGTTGAACTTCCGCGCCATCTCGTCACCGCCCGACCGCGCGGCGGCGATCTTCGAGGAGGCGCGCGGGTACCTCAAAGAGGGCTTGGAACTGGCCAAGGACGAGCAGATGCGGCTGGCGCTGCAAGCCGCGTACAGCCGTTCGCTGGCGGGTGTCGGCGAGCTGGAGCGGGCCGAGGAGAACGCCGCCGAGACGTTGCGGCAGGCGCGGGACGCCGGCGACAAGTGGGCGATGGCGGTGGCCGGCTGGGTGCTGGCGGTGGTCCGGCGCGAGCAGGGCGGGCTGGTGGAGGCCCGCACGCTGGCGAGCCGGGCGGTGGCCGCGGCCGAGTCCATCAACGACCCGTCGCTGCTGCTGCGGTTCTCGCTGGACCTGGCGGACATCTGCGCGGAGATGGGCGACCACGTCGGCGAGGCGACCGCGCTGCGGTGCTCGGTCGCGGCGGGCAAGACGGCGACCGAGACCCTCCAGGAAGGACTGGCGCAGGCGTTGGAGCAGCGCCGGGTGGCGGTGCAGGCGCAGCGGATGGCGGTCGCGGCGCAGGAGGCGGCGGCGCGCGACCCGTTGACGGGGCTGGCGAACCGGCTCGGGCTGGAGCGCGCGGCGGCCGGGCTGCTGGAGAGCACGGCGGCGCGTGGCCGGGTGCCGTGGCTGGTGCTGGTGGACGTGGACCGGTTCAAGGGCGTGAACGACGACGCCGGCCACGCGGCGGGTGACGCGACGTTGCGCGAGATCGCGCAGTTGCTGCGGCGCGAGTGCCGGTCCGCCGACCTGGTCGCGCGGTGGGCGGGTGACGAGTTCGTGGTGCTGCTCGGCGACCAGGGCGGCACCTCGGCGGAGGTCGGCCCGACGGTCGCCGAGCGCATCCGGGCGGCGGTGGACGGCCACGACTGGACCGTGGTCCTCGGGACGACGCGCCGGCCGACGGTGAGCATCGGGGTGGCGGCCGGACCGGCCAAGCTGGACCAGCTGTTCGCGGCGGCGGACATGGCGCTGTACCGGGCGAAGCGCCACGGCCGCAACCGCGTCGAGGTCGAGCCCTACCTGGACGTTCCGACCGAGACCGTCTCCGGGGTCTGACCCGCTCGCGCGGGTGGTCAGGCGATCAGACCGCCGCGGAAGGCGACCAGGGCGGCCTGCACCCGGTTCACCGCGCCGATCTTGCCGAGCACCGACGAGACGTAGCCCTTCACGGTGGCCTCGGACAGGTGCAGCGTGCCGCCGATCTCGGCGTTCGACATGCCCTGTCCGATCAGGACGAGCACCTCGCGCTCCCGTTCGGACAGCGACGCCAGCAGCCGGCGCGCGGGCTCGGCGGCGCGCTCGCCGTCCGCGACCGCGGCCAGCACCCGCGCCGCCACGCCGGGGTCGAGCACCGCGCCGCCCACGGCGAGGTCGCGCACCGCGCGCACGAGCTGCTCGGGCTCGGTGTCCTTGAGCAGGAATCCCGACGCACCCAGCCGCAGCGCCTCCGACACGTACTCGTCCACGTCGAACGTGGTCAGCATGGCGATCTTCGGCGGGTCGGGCAGGGTTCGCAGCCTGCGCAACGCCATCAACCCGTCGTTCGACCGCATCCGGATGTCCAGCAGCACGACGTGCGGGCGGTGCCGGCGGGCCAGGTCGGCCACCAGGTGCCCGTCGTCGCACTCGGCCACGACTTCGATGTCGCCGGTGCTGTTGAGGATCATGCGAAGGCCGGACCGGACGAGGTCCTCGTCATCGGCCAGCATCACCTTGATCACGACGCCTCCCCGCTTTGGCGTTTCGTGTTCGTACTCGCCCAGCATCGCGCACGAACACGCAAGCTGATGTTAATTCACCGTTATCTCACCACGGAAAGACGCGGGTGCCGCCCGTTCACAGTTGCCAGGAGAATTCCGAGGTCAGCTCAGGACCTGCGCAACTTCCTGGCGCAGGCGGGGCAACAGGGCGTAGAGCTTGTCGCCCGGACAGAGGGTGTCCCGGTAGTCCCGATGGCCCTGGATCGCGGACGGCGAGATGCCGTACTGCTCACACGTGTACACGCAGAACGAGACCAACGTGTCCCACTGCAACGTCGGCGGCTCCACGTCCATGTAGAGGCCTTCGTTCTCGATCCCGATGGCGGCGGTGTTCTGGCCGGGGCAGTGCGCGCCGACGACGACCCGGTCGCCTCCGCGCAGGGCGGCCAGGCTCCCGTGCCTGCCCTCCATCAGGAACCCGCCGCGGCTGTTGGTGAAGTGCTGGCCGGAGTCGATCCAGCCGTTGGTGTCCATGTGCAGGTTCTGGATCCACCGCGCGTTGGCGTACGCCGCCGCCTGCGAGTAGTCGTTGACGTTCGCGGAAGCGGTGTGGTGGATGAGGATCCGGACCGGCCGCTCGTTCACAGCGGTCGTCGGCGCGGACGGCGGGCGCGCGCCCCAGTCGGCGCAACTGCGGATGGGCAGGACGGGCGAGGCCGCGAAGGCGGGTGAGGCGCCGAGACCCGCCAGCACACCCGCGCCGGCCAGACCGGTGAGCAGCGATCGACGTCGCATCATGTTGACCTTTTTCCCAATGTCCGGTCGATAGGTCAAGAGTTCACACCCCGTTCACACCCGGACGGCCGAATTTCAAACGCGAAGGACTTTCGCAAATCCGTACCTGTCAGTAACGTGCATCACACGATCCCTGCCTGGAAGGAGCTTCGCGTGATGCGGAGAGCCGCCCGATCGCTAGCCGTGGTCACCCTCCTCACCGCGGCCGTCCTCACCGTCCCCGCCGCCGCTCAGGCGCAGGTCAAGACCACCGCGTTCACGCCGGACGACCACTGCCTCGGCCAGTGCCACGACGTGCTGCCGCCCGGTCAGAACGGGAACGCGACGCTCGCCGAGATCCTGGCCCACCAGGCGTTCGGCACCCGGCCGGCGCACTCCGCCGACCAGCTCGGCCGCTACGACTCCCTCGTCTCCGGCTACGGGGGCCTCACCAACGAGCAGCTGGGCACCTTCTTCAACGACGCCTCGTTCGGCGTCCCCGCCGACCAGGTCGAGAGCACGATCAAGCCGCGGGCCGACGTCACGATCGTCCGCGACAAGACCATCGGGATGCCGCACATCTACGGGACCACCCGGTCGGGGACCGAGTTCGGCGCGGGGTACGCCGCCGCGCAGGACCGGCTGTGGCTGATGGACCTGTTCCGCCACCTCGGCCGCGGTCAGCTGTCCGGGTTCGCCGGCGGCGCCGAGGGCAACCGGGCGCTGGAGCAGAGCTTCTACAACCAGATCCCGTACACCGAGGCCGACCTCCAGGCGCAGATCGACCAGTTCGCGTCACATGGTCCGCGCGGCGCGCTGGCGCTGCAGGACGTCAAGGACTACGTCGCCGGCATCAACGCCTACATCACCGCCTCGGTGAACAGCCGGACGTTCCCCGGCGAGTACGTGCTCACCGGGCACGCCGACGCGATCACCAACTGGAACGACATCAAGCCGTTCCAGCTGACCGACCTGGTCGCGATCGCCGCCGTGGTGGGCGGGCTGTTCGGCGCGGGCGGTGGCGGCGAGGTGCAGAACGCGCTGGTGAAGCTGGCCGCGCAGAACCGGTACGGCGCGGCCGACGGCGAGCGGGTGTGGCGGTCGTTCCGCGAGCAGAACGACCCCGAGGCGGTGCTCACCCTGCACGACGGGCAGCGCTTCCCCTACGGGACGACGCCCGCGTCACCCGAGGGCGTGGCGCTGCCGGACGGCGGCGTGGTGACGCCCGAGCCGATGGTCCACGACCAGACGTCCAACGCCCAGTCCACTGTGGACGTCCCGGCTGACCTCAAGGCGGTGGAAGGGCTCTTCGCCGACGGCGTGCTGCCGCGCGACCTGCTCAGCCGCAAGCAGGGCATGTCCAACGCGCTGGCCGTCTCCGGCGCGCACACCGACACGGGCAACCCGATCGCCGTGTGGGGACCGCAGACCGGGTACTTCGCGCCGCAGCTGCTGATGTTGCAGGAGCTGCACGGTCCGGGCCTGCGTGCGCGTGGCGTGTCGTTCGCGGGCGTCTCGATGTACGTGCAGCTCGGCCGTGGCGCGGACTACTCGTGGAGCGCGACGTCCGCCGGGCAGGACATCACCGACACGTACGCCGTCGAGCTGTGCGAGCCGTCCGGCGCCCCGACCGCGTCGTCCCTGCACTACCGGTACCACGGGCAGTGCCTGCCGATGGAGCGGTTGGAGCGCAAGAACTCCTGGAAGCCGACGGTGGCCGACCCGACGCCCGCGGGCTCGTACACGCTCGTCATGCACCGCACGAAGTACGGCCTGGTGCAGAGCCGCGCGAAGGTCGACGGGAAGTTCGTCGCGTACACGTCCCTGCGGTCGACGTACATGCACGAGGTGGACTCGATCATCGGGTTCCAGGAGTTCAACGACCCCGACGCGATCAGGTCGGCGGCGGACTTCCAGCGCGCCGCCGAGCACGTCGGGTACGCGTTCAACTGGTTCTACGTCGACTCCCGCGACACCGCGTACTTCAACTCCGGCGCGAACCCGGTGCGCAAGGCGTCGGTGGACCCGCACCTGCCGGTGAAGGCCGAGGCCGCGTACGAGTGGGAGGGCTGGAACGCCGACCGCAACACGGCGACGTACACGCCGTTCGCGCAGCACCCGAACTCCGTCAACCAGGACTACTACATCAGCTGGAACAACAAGCAGGCGCTGGACTACTCGGCGTCCGGCTACGGCAACGGCTCCGTGCACCGCGGCGACCTGCTGGACGACCGGGTGCGGGCGTTGATCGCGAGCGGTCCCGTCACGCGGGCGTCGTTGACCCGGGTGATGGCCGAGGCGGGCGTGGCCGACCTGCGGGCCGAGCAGGTGCTGCCGGACCTGCTGCGGGTGATCGACACGGCTGCGGTGACCGACCCGGCGCTGGCGTCGGCGGTGGCGAAGCTGCGCGACTGGCAGCGGTCCGGCTCGCTGCGCAAGGAGGCGTCGCGGGGCAGCAAGGCGTACGGGCACTCGGAGGCGATCCGGGTGCTGGACGCGTGGTGGCCGATGCTGGTGGAGGCGCAGTTCAAGCCCGGCCTCGGTGACGCCCTGTACGGCCAGTTGACGCGTGCCGTCCAAGTGGACGAGCCACCGTCGGACGCGCACGGCACCGCGCCGCACAAGGGTTCCTCGTTCCAGCACGGCTGGTGGAGCTATGTCGACAAGGACCTCCGCGCGGTGCTCGGCGATCGTGTGGACGGCCAACTCGGCTCGAAGTACTGCGGTGGCGGTTCGGTCACCGCGTGCCGCCAGGTGCTGCTGGACAGCCTGCGCGCGGCGGCGGCCAAGCCCGCGACCGCCGTGTACCCCGGCGACGCGTCCTGCTCCGCGGGCGACCAGTGGTGCGCGGACACCATCATCCACCGGTCCATGGGCGGCATCACGCACGACAAGGTGAACTGGCAGAACCGGCCGACGTACCAGCAGGTCGTGCAGTTCCCGTCCCGCCGCGGTACGGACCTGACCAACCTCGCGGCCGGCGCCACCGCGACCGCCAGCAGTCACGAGCGCGGCTGGTACCCGTCACCGCCGTCCAACGCGGTCGACGGCAAGCCGGCCACGCGGTGGGCCAGCGACTGGTCCGACCAGCAGTGGTTGCAGGTCGACCTCGGCGCGACGCGCACCGTCGGGCGGGTCGCGCTGTCCTGGGAAGCCGCTTATGCCAGGGCATATCGCATAGAGCTGTCGACCGATGGCAGCGCGTGGCGCACGGTGTATACGACATCCGTGGGTGATGGTGGCCGGGATCTTGCGTCCTTCGCACCCGGTGCGGCACGATTCGTACGAATGACGGGTATCCAACGGGCGACGGGGTACGGATACTCGATTTACGAACTTGAGGTCTACGTCACGTAGACCGGCCTACAGGAAGACCCCGGTCCACCCCCAGGGACCGGGGTCTTCCGCTGTTCCGGGTTCGACCCCCGCGGTTCGGCTTACCGGGGCTGGAACAGGTAGTTGCGCACGCTGTCGTCGATCCGGTCGGTCGGGCGCCACGCGTTCCGGTGCCAGGTGTGCATCCGGTAGCCCCGTTCGGCGAGCCAGTCCTGGACGTCCCGCGCGCGGTAGCCGAAGCGCAGCACGTGCCGTTCCTCGATCTCCAGGAGGAGCTTCGGGCGGAGCCGCTCGATGGTCTCGGAACCGCCTTGCAGCACGCGGAGTTCCGCGCCCTCCACGTCGGCCTTGACGAAGTCCAGCCGGTCGATCGCGTTGGCCGCGCAGAACCGGTCCAGGGTGTCCGTGCGGACCAGGACCTCGAGGTGGTCGGCGAATTCGGCGTTGGACCCCAGGCCGTCCGCGCCGGAGGTGAGGAACGAGCGGCCGGTGACCGGTGTGCCGTGGCGGACCGGGACGCTCATCACGTCCTGGCCCTCGGCGGCGCCGAGCGCGACGGAGTGCCGCACCACGTTGGGCGCCTCGCGCGGGCGGAGCAGGTACGACAGCGTCGGGTGCGCGAACACCAGCGGCTCGACGCTGTGGACAGTCCCATGTGGACCGACGAGTCGCGACAGCGACACGGTGTAGAGGCCGAGCGCGGCGCCGATGTCGACGCACACGTCACCGGGTCGCACGACGTCGCGCAGGCCGATCAGCTCGGGTTCGACGAACGGCGTCAGCCGGGCGAGGACGCGCAACGCGCCAGCCACGGCCGCGCCGCGCACCTCGGTCAGGTTGTGGGTCACGGTGACCAGGTTAGGGACTCGGCCGGATTTCCGGCTGGGTCAGGGGCTTCGCGCCGTTCTGGAGGCCGACCTGGGCGGCGAACTCGGCGGCCACGGTCGAGCCGCCGTAGATGCCGAGGGCCTTGGCCAGGTGCAGGCGGACGTCGGCGCGGTGCCCGTCGTCCAGCCGGGGCAGGGCGCTCTCGAAGGAGGTGACCAGGGTGTCGGCCCAGTGGTGGTCGCGGCGCTGGGAGGCGATGCCGACGAGCTCGGCGAGGTGCCGGCTCAGGGCGACCGCCTGCTCGACCTCGTAGCCGTTGCGGACCAGCCACCAGATCGTGGCGGTGGACAGGTCGGTCAGGACTTCGTCGCGGAGGTACTTGATCTCGGCGCGCTCGGCGTCCCGTTCGGCTTGGCGCATGGTGGTGGTCTGGAGGAGTTCGATGTGCTTGCGGGCCATCTCCAGGTCCGGCTCGTCGACCGTCAGCTCGATCCCGTCCGCGCGGGCCCAGACGTGCGTCCCGTCGACCTGCCGCTCCGCGGCCAGCTCCGCGCCGAGCTGGTGCTGGAGCGGTGCGTGGTGGACGAGCATCGACCGTTCGGTGAGCGCCTTGGCCCGGAGGATGATGTCGTTCACGGCGGCGCTGCGCGGTGCGGCGTGCCGCGAGCCGGAGGTCAGGTCGACCCGCCAGTGGATCGTCAGCCGGGCGTGGAAGTCGAGGCCGTAGACGGCGCTGGGGAGCGGCGTCTCGAGCGGGTGCTGGTGGGCGGTCGGGGCGGGGACGAACGTGTACTGCTCGTCGTGGTCGCGGGTGCGGCGCCGACGCCACCAGGCGGCGAGGGAGCCCAGCGGGCCGGGACGGAAGTCAGGCCAGGGTCTACTGCTCATGGGATGGCTTTCGTCGGAGGGGAGCTTGCCCAGATGTACCCCTCTGTACCTCACTGGACCGATGCGGAACAGATGAGGCGGGCCACTTCCCTCGGACAGCCGATGGGGAAGGGGGCGGCAGATGACCGAAGGTGCACACTCGTACGCCCACCGGGTGACAACCCCACCACCCGAACCCGCACCGGCCACCCGGTAGGCTCCCCCACGCGCCCTCGTAGCTCAGGGGATAGAGCATCGGTTTCCTAAACCGTGTGTCGCAGGTTCGAATCCTGCCGGGGGCACTCACCTTTCGCCGGGTGAATCAGGCCCTGAGCAGCGGCAACGCGCTCAGGGCCTGATCTTTTACGTCAGTCGCCGTCAGCCGGGATCTGCCCTTGTCTGCCACCGTCCACGGACTCATCACGGACTGGTTCTGCACCGCCGACACTGCCCGTACGCCTCGCATCCGCCCTTGCAGGTGGGGCCGGGGCAAGTTCACTCGCTCCGGCCCATCTGTCCCGACTGGCAGTAACTACGTCAACTGCACCGACAAGGCGACGGCGACAATCGCAGCGGCCAGGACCATGATCGCGAACATGGCCCTCAGCCAAGGCGTCCAGGAACTACCGAAGATCGTGGGTCGGAAGAAGTCCAGTACCGCCACCACGATCATAGCCAGTGAACTCGCGTCCTGACTGCTGGCATCCTGCGGGATCAGCGGACTGACAGGTATCGTGCGCATGGGCCGCTCAGCATCCTCGGTGACCTGGGGAGAGTTGGTGATTGGCCCATTTGACCGCCCGTTGCCGCGGGCTTGGTCATTGGGCGGGGTCTCGGAAGGGGCCCCGTCCGCTTTATCGGTCACTGGGCACCGCCAACGGTTCCGACCGCCTGCGTCTTCTCGACCTTCTTCCTCACGGCGGCCCGAGTCCTGCCCTGCAGGACCATCCGGTCGCGTGTGCCAAATGGCGGCACGAGTGCACGGTGGTGGACGGTGCGTCGACCGATCGGATGGCGATGGTCGACGATCTTCTGCACGTGGTGGGTCAGGACCCCTGCCGTGTCAAGCTCACGGTAGCCACGCTCGGCAGTCCGCTCACTGATCCCATACCACTCGGCCATCCGCTCAAGCGCGACGTGGAAAGTAGGTGTGCGTGGACTCTGCGTGTCGTGGAGAAGTACCAGGAACATCGCCTTACCCGGCATAGTGAGTCGCTCGCTTAGCCCGCCGGTCCAGAAGGCGTGGGGGATCACAAAGAAACCCGGCCCGCCCTCACCCGAGTCTTCGCCAGCGCGCGTCCAGGGAGACCTGTCCCCGGTCTCCTTGAGCGGACGCACGATGATGCGTCGCCCTTCGTGCGCCCGCTCAACAAGCCCCATCTCCTCCAAGACGGAGAACGACTTGCCAACCAGGTTTGGGGTGCACGGATTCCCGACGGACAGAAGCCTGGCCCACGTCTTGAGATCCAAGGGCTCGTCACGAGTGATCGGGTAGAGGGCGTGCAGCAGGAGGAACGCGTCGAGCGGACGATGCCGCCGGTTGGTGACGAACTGAGCGAGCAGCGAACTCCGAGGCTCGGAGCCCTCACCGCGTCGCCTCTGTACAAACTCTTTGCGAAGGGGAACGTAGCCACGCCTGGTGGACTTGAGCAGAGAGGCGCGCGTTTCGGCAGGCGTCGGCTCCGGCGCATCCTCGATCCCTGCGAACGGGTCGGTGAGTAGTTTGGTTGCCATGTGACCAAGCTAGACGAACCAGTTCCTAGGAACAAACGAACCGGCCCGCTAAACATGCTCTGCCAGGTGCCAGTATGGAACGCCGATGGTAGACCGTCTGGGCGACCCATCTGGGACACCGATGGGACACCACTCAACTTGCTGGCCGCCGGACGCGCACCCCAGGGCTTTCAGTCCTGAGGTGCGCGTGACCGGGCAACTTTTCGTCGCTTTCTCGGGCGCGCGAGTCTGCGGACGGCACCTCGGTACGCAGAGGGACGCCAAAGCTCTGCCCCGGTGTGCCGCCCATCAGCACGTAAGTTCGAGGTCACTCGTTGTCGATCACTCCTCGAACAGACCCTCGATCGTCTTGTTCACGGTCTCCCGCTGCCCGTCGATGCACTTGGCGTAGACCTTCAGGAGGACGTCCACCGAGTGACCGGCACGCTCAGCCACCTCCGGAGCCGGAACGCCCCCGTTCAGCCAGAGCGAGACTGCGGCGTGCCGAAGGTCGTACGGCCGCCCAGCCAGCGGAGAGGCGACCTGAGCGGGCGTGAGGGCGTACTGGCGGGCCTCCTCCCACACTCGGTAGTAGGTAGACGACGACACGACCCCTCCGCCGGGCGAGCGGAACAGCCGACCATCCGGCCCGGTCCCGAACCGGTCGAGGTGTTCACGGAGCGCGGTGACCAGGACCGGAGGGATGGGAACCGGCCGCACCTCTCTCCGCCCCCGGTGCTTGAGCCCGCGCCGGTCGTGGACCTCCCCGGAGTCCGTCCACCGCTTTCCCGCCGCAGGCCGCGACTCACCGAGCATCAGGAGGCCCCAGCCCTCCTCGGACAGGGTGCAGTCGTCCTCACGGAGCGCCAGGCCCTCAGCGGGCCGAGCAGCGGCGTAGTAGCCGGTGGCGAAGAACGCCGCCAAGTGCGCGCCCCGCTCCTGATTTCGCCGGCCGACGTACGTCACCGCCGTCAGCAGCTTGCCCACCTGGCCAGGGTTGGCGACCACACGCGGGTCAACCTGCTCGACCACCTTCGCGACCTTGCGCTTCACCCTGGTCAGCGGGTTGTCAGGAATCAGCTCCCGCTCGACCGCATAGGCGAGCAGGTTGAACAGCACCGCCCGTTTCCGCTGATAGACCGTGGCAGCCGCCGCCTTGCCGTCGAGCTTGGAGGCAAGTGCATCCAGGAGCCCTCGAACAGCGACGGCGTCCGTGACGTCGTACAACGGGCGCGAGTTCCGCACAAGCCAGTCCACGACCTCCCGATCATCGGCCGACAGATCCGCGTCACGAGTAGTCGGGGGCAGCAGGTTCCGCGTCAGCACACCCCGCAGCTCCGCCACCTCCGGCCGACCGACCCCGTCCCGCACGAACATCGCGCCGGCAGTCGCCAGAGCCTCCACCGTGCTCCCCCGAGTCGTCGCGGCAGCGTCCGCCCACTTCATGTCCATGTAGGACTGGCAGAACTCCAGAAACGACAACGAGTTCCGCCGCCGAATCTCCGCCACCGGCAACCCGGTCTCCACATCGAACGGCTCACCGTTGCGCGCCGCCTGGCTCAGCTCGGAGAGCCGACTCGTAGCCAACGCCTTGGTCGCGTACCACTCCGAGTGCTCACGCTTGTCCGTCAGCCACCGGACCGGGTACGGCCGCTTCCGCCCCGCCCGTTTCTTGATCTCCCAGAACTTGACCTTGAACGTGGTGGTCATGCCACCGCCCTGTAGAGGTCGTCGAGCCAGGCGAGGAAGTCCACCCGCTTGCACCGCAGCTCACCATTGGGCAGCGTGAAGCACCGAGGCCCCTTCCCCGTCTGTCGCCACTTGTAGAACGTGTCCCGCGAGACCTCCCCGCCCAGGGCCTCCAGCATCTCCGGAACAGACATCAACTGAGCCAGCTCACGCACCTTGCCACTCATGCCCGAACCCCCGTTTACGCAGCTTGAGACGTTGCCGAACGATTTGGCGGACTGGCCGAGGCGAGCAGCGCCGCCGTGTACTCGGCCTTCCATCGACGCCGCTCCGCAACCGCCCGCAACAGCAGGTGAGGTCTTGGGGGCACGTTCGGGTCACCGGGCTGCACGTTGTTCCAGACGACCCGTTTCGGCTGGTCGTCCCCGGTGACCCCCACGTCGGCGAGCAGTTGCCGAACGAATTCCTTGCGGTCGTGCTTGTGGTCGGCGAGCGACTTCCCGGACCACTTCCGTGACACCAGCACCCGCCGTCCGGCGACGCCGAGGGTTGAGCGCTTGTGCGCCTTGCCCTTGCACCGGCCGGGTTCCATCGACAGCCGAGCGCCCTTGGGTTGCACGCCGTAGAGCAGCCACACCGGGCACTGCGGTGAGCAGGGCGTGACGGCCAGCTCGGCGCCGAGGCGTTCGGCGTGGTCCTCCTGGCGGCTGGTTCGGGCGTCGAAGCACTCACCGATGCTCTTGGTCAGGTACTTCGTCAGGTAGCCGATATGGCGTCCGGCCTCCTCCGTGCCGCCGAGGATGCCCTTGGAGTGCACCTGCACCCCGAACCGCGCCACGTGCGCCGGACGCTCCACCTGATCGAGCGCTTCCTCCCACGTCGGCAGCGGTTCACGGGTAACCGGATCAACGAACCCCTTCGCCCGCGAATCCCAGACCGGCCGGTTGTCGCCGCTGTACTTGATCTCGTCGTGGTTGGGCCACCAGACCTGGTGGTAGGTGGCCTCCGCGACCGCCCGCAGCTCCGCCCGCGAGATCGAACCCCGCACAGCCGCGTGCCAGTGCGGCGCCAGGCGTCGCTGAGGCTCAACGGTGGAGAAGTACTGCACATCCCAGCCGACACAGCGCCGCAGGTTCTGCACGAATCTGTCCAGCAGGGCCGCGAAGTGCACCGCGTCCCGAGCCGCACGTCGGTAGTCGTACTTGGCTGGGTCAATCGGCGTGCCGTCGCTGCGCACCTTGCCGTAGCTGTCGAGCGTCAGCGTGAGGAAGGTCGAGGGCTGGTACTTGCCGCCGAAGACCCGGCCGACCGTGCGCTTCTGGACCGGCCGCCGAGGCAGGTTCGGCGCATCCTGCCGCCGCCTGGTCGACCGCTTGCGCACCGCCCGAGCCCGCACCTCAAGCGCCGGGAGTGCACCGCAGATTCCCAGTTGCCGAAGTTCGGCGTCAACCCCGGCGACCTCCTCCCGTACCTCTGCCGCCCCGATCTCGTCGTCCTCTTCGACGGCCTGGCGGTACGCCTTGACCAGATCCGCCCGGTACGCGGTCAGCGCCCGCTGATCGTCGCTGGGAGCGTTCGGGGTGAAGTCGGGTTCCTCGGTCAGGTGCCATCCCTCTCGGCACTGCGCCATCCGCAACCGCCGGTTCTTCTCCGCGCAGGTAGGGCACACACTGGCCACGGTCGAGCCGCACGGCACGGGCACGATCTCCACTCGTCCGGTGTCCAGGTCGATTCGCTCCTTGGCCAGCGGCCGGACACAGACGCCGTGCTCCTCGGCCACGGCCCGAGCCACGTCGAGCGCCGCCGGCTGCTTCATCCGGTCGGCACGAGTCAGGTACTCGCTCACGCCGCCACCTCCCCCGTGCCATCCGGCCGAGTCGGAAAGTCGTGCACCGTGGCGTCGGCCAGGTAGACGCCCAAGTCGACCAAGTCCGCATCGGTGACGTGGAAGGCCCGGGCCCGCTCCGGCTCCCGCTGCCCGTCCTGCTTGACCCAGGCCACGCCGGGTGTGTTCTCGCTGATCTCGTGAGCCGCCGCGCCGCGTTGCCGGACACCGTCGCCCAGGACCATGTCCACCTGTTGCGGTTCGTCCAGCCTCAACGCCAGCGGGTGCTGAACAGGTGCCGAAAGGAGACGACCTCCTTACGCGGGTCCTGCACCAGACCGACCACCGCGTAGCCAGGAGCACGGCCCTGTGAGGTGATGGTCTGGATAGCCCGCACCGCTCGTTCCCGGAGCTGCTTGTCCGGTTGGTAGGCGACCAGGTCCGCCAGCTCATCGACCACCAAGACCGTGAACGGCTCACCCGTCGACCGCGCCCACAGCCGCCGCACACCCCGGTAGCGAGTCGCACGCTCCTTGACCGCCGATGCGATTTCCTCAAGCAGCGCAACAGCTTCCGGCCCGTTGTCGTAGACAACCCGATCGAAGGCATCCGGACACTGGCCCAGTTCCATCCCGCCCTTCGGGTCGATCCCCACAAGCCGCACCAAGCCCGCCCGGACCGCCGGCGCGAGCTGCCACACCAGCGACCACAACACCGAGCCCTTACCCGCACCGGGCACACCGACCACCAGGACTTGCGATCCCAGCAACCGCAGTCGCCACGGCTTACCGGTCTCCGTCCGCCCGACGACCACGCGCTTCAGATCGACCTCAACGTCAGCCAGCACAGGCACCGGCAGCGGACGTGCCAGCGGGTCACGGTGGACGAAGTCCAGTTCGATCACCCGAGGCCGCAGCACCCGCACCCGACACGACCGAGCTCCGAACGAGTGCGCCAGCCCGTCCCGCCGCAGCTCCCACGCCTCCGGTGCCTGCGCAGGCACCATCCGCACCCGAACCCGATCCCGCCACCCCTCCGACCGCACCCGACGCAGTCGAGGCCGGTACTCACGGCCCCGATCCCGCTTGGCCAGGTCCGCCAGGCGCACGACGGCCCGCCACTTCGGCACGTAGACCGTGGCCCGCCGCCACTCGGTGACCAGCCGGTACCAGCAGTGCCGCAGGAACGACGCCCGGTCGTACCCGGCCCAGACCGTCAGAGCCGCCACCAGCGACAACAGCGCCAGCACCAGTGGCGACAGCCCGAACCGCCACCAGCACCAGACCGCCGACACCGGCACCACCGTCACGACCGGGTAGCGCACGACGACGAGCACCAGGCGCACGATCCCGACCACCACCAGCCACACCAGCGCCACCAGGAACGCGATCCACCTCAACCTGCCCGGCACCAGGACCCACCACGGCACGCGAGGTCGAGCGCCCTCGAACGGAGCCGGGTCAACCCACCTGCCGCCGCTCATCGGGCACCGCCGAAGTCCAAGTCCAGCGCCCCAACACAGCGGTTGCACTCGCTCTGTCCCGACAGCAGCCGCGTGAACCTGCGACAGGTCGCGCAGCGCGTCCGGGTGACCCTCTCTGGCGCGTGTTTGCGCCCATGCCTTACCGTCATCGTTGTTCACTCCCACGCGGTGTGGACAACGCAGGAGCGGCGAGGTTGGTAGCCCGGTACCGCTCCTGCGTCTTACGGAAAGCGTTGCGCCGCAACAGGATGTGCGGCATCGCCACATGACCCACAGCGGATCACGCGGTTTGTCCAAACAGGACTTCAGTCAGCTATCACCCCGCCTCCGTGCCGCTCCTGCGGGTGTAGGCGTCGGCCGCGCCGAAGATCACGCCCGAGGTGTCGGTGAGCCGCAGCGGCAGCGACCGGGGCATGTGCCGCGCCGGGATGCCCGCGTACAACGCCAGGCCGTCCAACGCCCGCACGTGCTCAGGCAGCTCCACCCGCAACAACAGATCGAAGGGGTCCAACTCCTCCCGGTGCCGAGCCGCCGCGCCCGCCAACAGCTCCAGCAGCGGCACACCCGTGACCTCGGCATACATCTCCAACGCCGCCGGACTTGGCCCCCGCGTCCCATGCTCGATCTTGGAGAACATCGCCACCGACATCCCGAACCGCTCGGCCATGTCCACCGTCGACACGCCCCGCTCACGACGCAACTGCCGCAGATGCCCGCCCAACACCTGGTAGTACACCGAGCGCCGTGCCGGTTGACGTGCGGCTTTACCCTCCGCAGTCACCGCCGCCCCCCAGGCGTCCACAACCGCGGAGCAACCCCGCGCACCAATCGCGGAGCAGTCCTCTCCCCCGGTGCCGGAAGCCCGATCAGCCCGTCGACCACCTCAGCCAGATCCCCGGTCCGTTCCCACGTCAACGCGGGCGGATCACCACCGGTCGACCGCAGCCCCATCGCATCAGTGGCCGAGCGGACCCGGAGGCAGTCCATCCACCCGTCAGGCCACGCCCGGAACGCGTCCACCTGCTTGACGCCCTCCGCGTCCCGGTGGTGGATGAACGACCACCCCGCCGCCTCCAGTTCGACCAGGCGGCCAAGCTCCGGGTAGCGCGCCACGATCAGGGCGACGTTGCCGCCCACCTGCGGCAGGGCCATCGACTCAACCCTCCCCGGTGGCGTCATCACCGACCTCCTCAACCAGCACATGCCGCCCCGCCTTCGGAGGGGCCACCTGCTCCAGAGCCGCCTGCCCCTCGGTGAGGCCACGCACCAGACGCGGAAGCGCCGCGTGGTCCACCAACAGCACGGCCGGGAAGGCGTTGCCAAACCGGACCTCCACCCGCCCAGCGAACACCAGCGGTTCGACCCGCATCGGCAGGTCAGCGGTCACGTGAAGACGCACCATGTCCGCCACCGGGGTCACGCGGCCTTAGAGGCGGGCTTGGCGACGACCGGCTTCATCCCGGACGCGCGCAGGCTGTACCCGAGCTTCGCCCGGCACCGGTGCCGCTCACCCCCGTGGCTCCCCCGGCACGCCTTGTCATCGATCCACGGCGTCACCGTCAACCCCTCGAACACCACCGGCCGAACATCCGTCCCCGGAATCGCCTCCGGAGGCACCGGCTGGTGAGGAGCAGCGATCTTCACCGTGACCGCCGCATCGGTCTTCCGCTCGGCCGCCTGGTCGATCACCAGGACCGACCACACCAGCAACCCGGTCTCCTTGTCCGTCTCCTGCTGAACCGGCAGGCCCTTCGCCCGCTCCTCGGCGGACTGGAACTTGAGCACCGGCTCAACGCCCATCACCAACGCACCGCGCGGGAACACGAAGTCGTGCGACGTGGGGAGCCTGCTCCCACCCGTGATCGCCATAGCCGTTCTCCTGTCGTCAGCGTCGGCCGGACCTGCTGTCCGGCATCTCGACACCAACCACTTTCGGCAGAAATGCGGGACGGCAGCACCGCATAGCGGGACAACTACAGACGTCCTTGCTACCTTGAAGGCGTCCCAACTCGTTCCACAGGGGGAGCCATGCCGAACCAACGCCTACGAGACTCGTTGCTACGCAACGGTTTCGACCTCATCCAGGTGGCCAAAGCCACCGGCGTGGACCCCAAGACGGTTGAACGCTGGATCAACCTCGACCGCACCCCGTACCCCCGGCACCGGCGCACCATCGCCGCCATGGTCCGGGAGGCCGAGACCTACCTCTGGCCCAACGCCCTCGCCCCGGATGCCAAGAAGGAGATCACCCAATCCGAGGTCGTGCAGGTCTACCCGCACCGCCACTCCATCCCCCAGGAGCAGTGGACCTACCTGGTCGACCAGGCCCGCATGAACATCTCGATCCTGATCTACTCGGGCATGTTCCTCACCGACAACCCGAACCTGATCAAGACCTTCCGCCAGAAGGCCGAGGCAGGCGTCAAGATCCGCCTACTCCTCGGCGACCCAGCCAGCCGCGAGGTAGCCCGCCGCAGCGAGGAAGAGGGCATCGGCAAGGGCACCCTCGCCGCCAAAGTCCGCAACGCCCTCGCGTTCTTCAAGCCACTGGCCGACACCGGCCACGCCGAAGTCAGGTGCCACCGCACCACGCTCTACAACTCGATCTACCGCTTCGACGACGAGATGCTGGTCAACACCCACGTACACGGCTTCATGGCAGCTCACGCCCCGGTCCTGCACCTGCGCCGCCTCTCCGGAGGCGACCTCTTCGAGACCTACGCGGAGAGCTTCCAGGGCGTCTGGGACGACGCCAAGCCACCCAAGTGGTAGGCAGGGACACATGGCGCGCACCGACCACTACAACGACCCCAACGCCCCCAAGGCAACCAACATCGTCGTAGCCGTGACCGCGTTCGTCCAAGACGACCAAGGCCGCCTACTGATGATCCGCCGCACCGACAACGACCTCTACTCCATCCCCGGCGGAGCCCAGGACGTAGGCGAGACCATCGGCCACACCGTCATCCGCGAGGTCAAGGAAGAGACCGGCTTCGATGTCGAACCGACCGATGTCATCGGCATCTACTCGGACCCGGCCCACGTCATCTCCTACACGGACGGCGAAGTCCGCCAAGAATTCTCCATCTGCTTCCGCGCTCAACCCATCGGAGGCGAGCTGCGCACAAGCAACGAATCCAGCGAAGTCCACTGGGTAGCCCGCGAAGACCTCCAAGCCCTCAACATCCACCCATCAATCCGCCTCCGGATCGAACACGGCTTCGCACCGCGGACCACCCCCTACTTCGCCAAGTGACCCAACCCAGCCACCCGCAACCGTTCCTCAGTCCGCTCAACAGCGCCTACTAGCTCTGGCACGGCTTGCCGGATGAAGGTCGTAACCACATCATGCGGCCCATACCGTCTCTCGATCTCCACGATCCGGTCATGCACGTTGGTTGGCCTACCGTCCGGTGTCGTCGTCATGTCAGCCCACCAGAGAGCATCTCGGAGCTCGGTCTTCTCGTCGTTCCAAGCTGCCAGCTCAACGGACAGGCACCGTAGCTCCGCCTCCATACGGGCACACGAGTGATGAGCGACAAGGGCGCAAAGACGTTCGGGCAGACCCTGGGTTTGCAGGTAGCGAGCACCGTCTAAGGGATGGAAACCGGTCAAGGCGACGTTAGGCGCGTAGCCGATGTCGTGGAGTAGTGCAGCGGCCACCAGAAGTACACCTTCGGGCGGTGCCAGCATCGGGGCTGCTTGTGAAGCGCGCGCTCCGACGCCCTGCACATGCAGCCAGCGGCGCGGCGAGGAGCCGCCTAGCGTGTCCCACGCGAGGTTCCACGCCATGGTCGAGACGTCCACAGCATGACCTTAGCGACCGAACGCACCATGTAGGACAGAGGCAGTCGGGCTAGACTCGCCCGGTGTGGGCGGCCCAGATCATTGATGCAGTCGAGAAGCGTCTTCGTCGCAGTCACCGCGGACGTAGGACCGTCTACCGTCGAGAATGGCCCATAGCGGCGGGCGCTACAAGAATCGACTTTGCAGCGATCAATGGGGAAATAACGGGTTGCGAGATCAAAAGTTCTCGTGACAATTTCTCGCGCCTCGCTTCGCAAGTTCCTCTCTATAGCGCCGTTCTAGACACTGCCGTACTAGTTGTTGAGGGCGATCAGGCCACTCGTCGGGCCGATTCCGCAGTCCCTTCCTGGTGGGGCATCTGGCAAGCCTCGGAGACAAGTCGAGGAGTTACACTGAGGATCATTCGGCCGCATTGTTTGAATCCATGCCCAGATCCACTATCAGTAGCGCAACTAGTTCTCCGCGACGAAGCTTATGCAATCTTGAAAAAATATGACTTGGCAGCGGGATTTAGAACGTCCACTAGATGGCGTCTATGGAATAGACTAGCCGAAGAGCTACCTCTCGAAACGCTCCAGAGCGAGGTCAGGGAAGCCATCAAGGCTCGCCAACAGTGGTAAATCTACGTACTACGAAGTCAAGATGGTGAGTAGTGCCAATCTCACGCCAAGTTGAGCCGTTGCCGGGACCGCCGTATGCACGCGAATCGGCGATCCTGGCGTCAGCCGCACCCAATGCCGCTCCTGCAAATTCCGGGTGCCCCGCGATTGTGTCACATACTTCGTAGAATTGTTCATTACCACGCGGATCGCTGCGCTTACCTTTCAGAACGAGCCAACGATCAGATACTGTATAGCGCAACTGTGGCGCAGCAGGGAACGGGGGCCCACTGGATAGAAGTGGGTAAGACACACCATAGTCACCGAACAGCGGCAAACGCGGTAGGCGACGACGGCCCCGTAGAGCGTCATACAAGGCGGCATCGTAACGAGGTAGATCACCAATGCTACGGGGAAGTATTGTAGACAAATCCGCTGGAAAAGCACCAGATGCGACGACAATATGCCGCCATTCATCGACTCCGTCAGCATCGCGAAGCACATCAAGAACCATGCGCGAGCCTGCTCTGACAGCGATGTCGCCTTGCACTACACCCAGATCTAGGATCAAAATGGCGTCCGCACGCTTGACGCTGAGTTGATCGAGCAGGGCAGACACAGCGTCATTTACGTCGTCTGGATCTTCATCCATGTCCTCGACATTGAGGCGAATAGCAATTCCAGATTGATATGACTGGTGCGTATTACGCACATCATTGCGTGCCAACTCGCCGTCAGCGAGACGGACTACCGGAATAGCCCCAATCCCGAACTCGCGAGCCTTAGCAACTGCATAGGCAGCGGCACCTGATTCATCTTGTACCGGTGTAGTCGAACCAAGCAAGCCGGCATCGACCATCAACCTTTCTCCGCCCCATTGATCAAGCTTTTTAGCAGTCCGATCGATCACGCGCCGGACCGATTCCGGATCGTCGGACTCACCGGGGACTATCTCAAGAAGCGGAAGAACTGCCGAACGCGTTATAGGCTGTATCTTTCCGAGGGCCGAAAGCTCGCCTTGCCTGCCCTTCAATACCGGAACATACAAAGTGTCAGGCACGACGCCTCCTACGCTGCACCACTTTCTGCGGCAACAAGTCCAATCCTTCGACAAACTTCGGCTGCCTCGGTGGCCCTAGACGCACTTCTCCTGGAGCGAGCGAATCTGCGCCGAGGCGTGCGACTGACGCGACATCGGAGTGTTCATTTTCTTTTGCTTCATCCAGCTTCCCAATGACCCACTCTCGAATCAAAGAAGTAGGAGGCACGCCTAGACTGTCGGCAAGTTCGCGCAATTCATTGAGTCGAGATACGGGAATTCGGACCGCATAAACCTGGGAAGGGTCTTCAGCGCGCTTCCGTCCTCGCTGTCCTCGCGGAGGAGCGACTTCCCCTCGCTCTTCCGCTTCCGCCTGCGCCTCAGCCTCGGCGGCCTCCCGCGCAAGCATGTCTCGAATGCTCTCGCTCATCCGCCCTCCCTATACTGCTCCATGTCCTTGGTGTTGGCCTTCCAGGCCGATGCACCCCACCAGCTGGTTCGAGGCGGGCTGTCCTTCGGTGCCACTACCGCCGTCACAAGGAACCCGGCAGACTCCGAGTAACCGGTGACCTTGACGGTCATTCCGGACTTACTCCCGGCTGACCGCACCCAGCGCCGTGGATCTTGACAAGCCTCCGTCGCCCATTCCACATGGACGTTCTGCTCGGTCGTCCCCTTCCTGGCGGACCGCCGAGCCGGGTCATGATCACCTACCTCCGACCAGTCCACATCCCCGAAGACCAGGTCTCCGTAGGCCACACCGTCATAGTCGTCCTCACCAGCCGGCACCCCCTCAGTGTAGATAACCGTATTACGGAAAACAACCAGCGAGCACAAGGCGTAATACGCCAGGAGCTGGCCGGCAACCAGGGCACATCCAACCTGGGACCACTGCCGAATCCGGCTATACAGGATCAAGGCGCGCCGCCTGCAGCTGCGCGCGGGCAGGCCGGGGGCATGTTGGCACCGACTCCCGCATCACGGCACGCCGGGCTCCCGCTTCGCTCCACCCGGCGGCCGTGCGCGGAGTCGGTGCACATGGCCCGGAGGCGGCGCGGAGCGGCAACGGCATAAGGGAGCACCGGGGCAACGCCGTCTGGGCGCAACGGAGCTGGAAGCCGAGGAGTCCCGCGGCTTGCCGGTCGGGACGATCGCGCGGTTACCCGGCTACCGTGGTGGCCGGGGCGATCGACTGCCGCGACGGCTTCGCCGCCTTGCCATCGGGTCTTGGGCGCGCTGGAGCGAGGCCCGCCGAAGGGCAGCGCGCGGACTGCGGACTCCTCACGGACTGGCTGTGTGGCGTGGTGAGCGCTGGGACCGGGTTCGTACAGGTCAGGTGATGCGCAACGCGACTTGGGCCACGCGGTTTCCTAAACCGTGTGTCGCAGGTTCGAATCCTGCCGGGGGCACTCACCTTTCGCCGGGTGAATCAGGCCCTGAGCAGCGGCAACGCGCTCGGGGCCTGATCTTTTACCTCAGTCGCCGTCAGCCGGGATCTGCCCGCAGGCCTGGCCCGCTGCCGGTGGCGGCGGCCATCGACCCGGTCAGGGGTCGACGGTGCTACCGGGTCGAGACGCGCCGCCGGCCGGAACGCGGCCGGGCGGTCATCACGTCGGTACAGAGACCGCGGCTTGCCGGGCGGGACGGTCGCGCGGGTCGGGTGGCAGGGCACGGTGATCGACTGCCGGGCCGTCTTGCCACCGGGTGGGGACCGCGTCAGTCGTATGCTTCGGGCGTGCCCGCAGGTGACGCGCAAGCGAGCGATTCGCCGAAGGTGACCTGGGCGCTCGAACTGGCGGATCGTCCCGTCGGAACGCTGATCTTCGAGGCACAGGACATGTTCTGGTCCGACTGCCGCTTCCAGCCAGGTCCGGCGTGGGAGGACGTGCGCCCTCTCATCGCCCGCTCTGCCGAGGCATGGAGGCGCAGAGACCTGGAGGCGGCCCGTGCGGCTGACGAAGCGATCATGACGGCAGGTCTTGTGCTCCTGCCGAGTGACGGCGGACCACCCATCACCGAGTTCCTGCTCCGCATCGACGGCGACACAGCCCGCTTCCGCTGAACTCTGTTCCAGGAGCGGACGTCGTGGTGGTGATCGGGACTGTCCACGGCCGTGCGGCTACTGTCCGTTACGGACGGTCACGCTGTTTGGGTACTTCGAAGACCCGCATTGTTCGGTTTCGGGGAATCCGGTGGGCCGCCAAGGACTTCGCCGAGACGAGACGTGAGCGCCTGTCACGGTGAGATCACTCCGCTTGCGGTGCACCAATGCCTAGGGTAAACGTCTGGTAACAGCCAGGTGGCCACTGGGGGGAGAAGCCATTGGTGGACGGTTCCGCTGTTGTCACAGCACGCTCGTTAGGACGCGACCTGCGTTCACTGGGCGTGGTGGAGGGGAGCACCCTCCTCGTGCACTCGTCCCTGAGCGCCCTCGGCTGGGTGTGCGGTGGCGCGCACGCCGTGGTCACCGCGCTCGAAACGGCTGTCGGAACCGCTGGGACGCTGGTCATGCCGACGTTCTCGGGGCAGCTGTCCGATCCGGCCACCTGGCGCAACCCTCCCGCACCGCGGGAATGGTGGGACACGATCCGGGAAGAGCTGCCCGCCTACGACGAAGCGCGCACGGCCACCCGTGGCACGGGTGCGGTCGCCGAGTGCTTCCGCACCGGACACGGCGTCCTGCGCAGTCCGCACCCGCAGAACTCGTTCGCGGCGAGTGGACCGAAGGCCGCGCACATCGTCGGTGAGCACGCGTTGGACTACCGCTTCGGCGAAGGTTCTCCGTTGGCACGGGTCTACGACGTGGACGGGTGGGTGTTGTTGCTGGGCATCGGTTTCGCGAAGAACACGTCGTTCCACCTCGCCGAGAACCGGGCCGACTACGCGGGCCGCAGAACGCTCACCAGGTCGGTGCCCGTGCCGCACGGAGGCCGCACCCGGTGGACGACCTGCGCCGACATCGAGCTCTACGAAGAGGACTTCGAGCCGATGGGCCGGTGGTGCCTCGACCGCCTGCCCGAGGCCCGCACGGGCAAGGTCGGTGACGGCGAGGCCGTCCTGTTCCCGCAGCGACCGTTCGTCGACCTCGCGGTGGACTGGATGCTCGCCCACCGCGCGCTGGAGACCGTCGCGTGAACCACGACCTGATCGTCTGCGGCGGTGGTCCGGCGGGCACTGGGCTTTTCGTGCACGCCATGCGGCACAACGCACTTGACGCGTTCCTCGCACCCGGCGTCCTGCTGGTCGAGCGGTCGACGCAGCTCGGCGCGGGCTCCCTGGCGCACTACCGGATCGAGGCCAACTCGCTCGGCGGGGCGTTCCTGGAAGCGCTGGACGACGACGCCGTGGACCCCCGGCTCGCCGCGCTGCGCAACCACCCGTCGGTGGCGGCCGTGCGGGCGCTCGCCGGCACGACGCCGCCGCTGCCGGTGGTGGGCGAGTACCTGCGCGAGCTCGGAACCGTTGTGGGCGAAGCGATTTCCGCGCACCCCGGTGGTGACGTCCGCCTGGGCACCCGGGTCGACGCCATCCGGCTGTTACCGGCCGGCGGGGCCGAGGTGCGGATGGTCGACGAGGTCACCGGCGCGGCGGACACCGCGACGGCGCGCACCGTCGTCGTCGCCACCGGCGGGCGGCCACGTCCGCTGGACCGGGTCGAACTGCGTGACGACCTGAGCCTGCGGGACTACCTCGGGAAGTCGGTGCACTCCTCGGCGGTGATCGACCGCCGCACCGAACTCCCCCCGCTGGGGCCGAACGCCCGCGTGGTCGTCGTCGGTGGCGCGCACAGCGCCTGGTCGGTCGCGCACCTGTTGCTGAAGGAGGAAGTGCTCGGCGCACGTCCGCACGTCACGGTGCTCCACCGCAGCCCGCTGCGGTTGTTCTACACCAGCACCGCCTTGGCCGCCGCCGACGGCTACCCGTTCGACACCGAGGACGTGTGCCCGTTGAGCGGCAGGGTGAACCGGTACAGCGGCCTGCGCGGCAGGGCGAAGGATCTCGCGGCCCGCACGTTGGGTTTGGCCGGTTCACGGCCGGCGACGCTCGACGTGCTGCCGATCACCCGGGACACCCCGCGTCGGACGTACACCGACGTGCTCGCGTCCGCGGACCTCGTGGTCGCGGCGACCGGGTTCGACGGCGCCGTCCCACCCGTCACCGGACGGGACGGCGAGTCGTTGCGCCTGCTCACGACGGCGGACGGCCACGCGGTCGACGCCGACGGGCACCTCGTCGACGAGGCCGGGCGGTCCGTGCCGGAACTCGTCGCGTTCGGGCTCGGCTGCGGGCTGCGGGTGTCCGCCGCGGTCGGTGGCGAGCCGCGCTTCCGCGGTCGGGCGGACGGCGTCTGGCTCTACCAGCACGACGTCGGGTCCGTCATCACCTCGACCCTGCGTCGCCCCGCCATCGTCTGACGAAATCGTTGTCGCCGCCGGCAGGAGCGCCTGCGGCCCGTCCGCGCGCTCACGGAGAAGATCCTTGACTACAGCCACGACACCCACCCGAGCCGTCATCCTGGCCGCGGGCAGGGGGAACCGCCTCGGTCTGTCCACCCGTGTCAGCCCGAAGCCGCTCATCGAGGTCGCCCACAAGGCGATCCTGCACCGGACGTTGGAGAACCTCGCGGCCGTCGGCGTCGAAACCGCCGTGATCGTGGTCGGCCACATGCACGAGCAGATCCGGGAGGCCGTCGGCCCCCGCTTCGCGGGCATCGACATCACGTACGTCATGTCGGAGGAGTTCCGCACGACCAACAACATCTACTCGCTCTGGCTGGCCCGCGAGCACCTCACCGAGGACGTGCTGCTGCTCGAAGCCGACATCGTCTTCCGCGGCCACCTGCTGCGGTCGCTGCTGACCAGGCCGGCCGGCAACGTGCTCGTCACCTCGCGGTGGTCGTCCACGATGGACGGCACGGTCGTCACCGCGGACCCGACCGGGCGCGTCACCTGCCTGGTCGACAAGCCGAACCAGGGCGACGACTTCGACTTCGACGGCACCTTCAAGACCGTCAACATCTCGTTACTCCGCAAGGACTACCTCGTCGAAGAGTTGGTGCCGGCCCTGGACGCGGCCATCGCCGCCGGCAATACCGGCGACTACTACGAGTCGGCGTTCCGACGTTCCATCGAGCAGGGCCGGTTCGAGTTCCACCAGGTCGTGTGGCCGGCCGAGCAGTGGTTCGAGATCGACGACCACACCGACCGCGACCGGGCCGAGTTCCAGCTCACCGACCGCAAGGCGCAGCTGCGCAGGCTCAACGAGATCTACGGCAGCTACTGGCGCTATCCCGTGATCGACCACGCACTGCTGTACAACCTGCACTTCCCGCCCCGCGGTCTGAAACGCGCGCTGGCCCGGGACATGGACCACCTCATCGCGCACTACCCGAGCGGGCAGCGGGAGCTGGCCCGGCTCGCGTCCCTCGCCCTCGGCCTCGACGAGGACCGGCTCGCGGTCGCCAACGGCGGTTCGGAGCTGATCCGCGCGCTGGTCCGCGTCACCTCCGGCCCGGTGATCATCCCCGTGCCGGGGTTCAACGAGTACGAGAACAGCGTCGAGCCCGGTCGCCTGGTCCGGTACGAGCTGCCGAGGCCGTCGTTCGAGCTGGACGTCGACGACCTGGCCGCCGAGGCGCGGCGGTGCGGGGCCAAGCTGGCGATCGTCGTCAGCCCGAACAACCCGACGTCGCTGGCGGTGCCCGCCGCCGACCTGCGCAGGCTGTGCCGCGAGCTGGCGTCGGCGGGCTGCACCCTGCTGCTCGACGAGTCCTTCGTGGACTTCTGCGGGGACCCGGCTCGGCAGACGCTCGCCGGTGAGCTGGACCAGCACCCGAACCTCGTGATCCTCAAGAGCATGAGCAAGGTGTACGGGATCGGCGGGTTGCGGCTCGGCTACGTCGCGTCGGCCGACACCGACTTCGTGGACGCCGTCCGGGCCGACCTGCCGATCTGGAACGTCAACGGGTTCGCCGAGTCGTTCCTGCGGCTGCTGCCGAGGTTCCTCGACGACTTCACGCTCAGCTGCCGCCAGGTGCGCGTCGAGCGCGACCAGCTCTACCACGGCCTGGTGGACATCGAGGGCATCACCGCGTGGCGACCGGACGCGAACTTCGTCATGGTCGAGCTGACCGGGCCGATGGACGGGCGCGCGCTCGCCGAGGACCTGTTCACCTTCTACGGCACCATGGTCAAGCACTGCGCCGGGAAGTCCATGGTCGACGGTCACCGGTTCCTGCGCATCGCGTCCCGGACCGCGGAGGAGAACTACCGGCTGCTGGACGGGATGGCACGGCTCACGGTGGACGACAGCCACCGGCTGGTCGTGCCGGCATGAGCGGCGACCTCCGCCGGCACGGCATCGGCGCCGTGGTCGTCGATCCCGCCAACCTGCTGACGCTCGGCGGGTTGGTGCTCGCGCTGTGCGGCACGGCGTTCGCCGCGATCGGCCGGGTCGAGCTCGCGGTCGCGATGACGCTGCTCGCGGTGCTGTGCGACTGGTGGGACGGCCGCGTCGCGCGGGCCACGGCGGGCCGCGCGCAGCTGACCCGCGAGTTCGGCGGTCAGCTCGACTCGCTCGCCGACCTGGTGAGCGGCGGGATCAACCCGGCGATGGTGCTGCTGGCGGCGGGCGGGTTCGCGCCGCAGTACTGGCCGGGCGCGCTGGCGGTGGCGGTGGCCGGCGCGGTCCGGCTCGCCTACTTCAACGTGGTGGGGCTCGACGCGTCCGGCCGCTACCGCGGTCTGCCGATCGTGCACAACACCCCGGTGATCGCGCTGGTGGTGCTGGCCACGCCGTTCCTGGACGCCGCGTTCCCGGTCGTCCTGTACGCCGTGGTCGTGTGCTGCGCGGTGCTGCACGTCTCCGCGCTGTCGGTGCCGAAGATCACCGGATGGGGTGTGCACGTGTTCACCGCCTTCTGCGTCGTAGCGGCGCCAATGCTGATCGTCCTCGACGGAGGTGGACCATGGTGACGGTCGTGCTGGACATCGACGGCACCCTGCTGCACAGCGTGCGCCAGCACCAGGCCGCGCTGGTGCGCGCGTACGCGCACTTCCCCGTGCCCACCGTGACGGGCGGCTGGGACCGGTTCCGGCACCACACGGACTCGGGCATCCTCGACGAGCTGTTCGAGGCCGGTGTCGGTCGCGGTGTCTCACCGGAGGAACTGGCGCGGTTGGACTCGCTGCTCACCGAGTACTTCGTGGAGGAACTCGCGCGGGAACCGCTGGAGGAGGTACCGGGTGCGGCGCGGCTGATCGCCGAGCTGGCCGAATCCGACTCCTGCACGGCCGTGGTCGCGACGGGCGGGATGGCCGGCGTCACCGCGCTGAAGCTCGCGCACTTCGGCACCGCCGCCGAGAGGTTCCCGGTCGTGACCGCGAGCGATCACCTCAGCCGCGTGGAGATCGTGGCCGCCGCAGTGGAGCGGGCTGGGCACGAGCCGGCGGGCAACGAGCGGGCGGGGCACTTGCGGGCGGCGGGGCACGAGCGGGCTGGGCACGAGCGGGCCGGGCACGAGCGGGCCGGGCACGAGCGGGCCGGGCACGAGCGGGCCGGGCACGAGCGGGCCGGGCACGAGCCGGCGGGGCACTTGCGGGCGGTGTCGGTCGGCGACGGCGTGTGGGACGCCGAGGCCGCCGCCGCGCTCGGCCTGCCCTTCGTCGGCATCGGTCCCGATCCCGGCCGCTTCCAGGGCACCGCCGCGCGGGTCGACCCCGACCTGGCGGTGCTCGGGTGCGCCGACCTCGTGGCGCTCGCCGGAGGTGCGTCGTGAAGCGGGACGCGTGTGTGATCGTCGAGACCCCGCGCACCGGCGCGGGTGAGTCGGCGGCCGTGCGGATGCTGGAGTGCGGCGTCCAACCGGTGCTGCTGAGCCAGATGGCGGCAGACCTCCCCGCGGGGCTGCTGGACCGCTACGCCGAACTCGGGGTGCCGGTCGTGAAGTGCGCGACGTTCGACCTGGACGAGGTCGTGCGCGCGTGCGGCGCGCTGGCGGACGAGTACGGACTGCGCGGGATCGCGTCCTTCTACGAGTACACCACGGAGATCGCCGCCCGCGCCGCGCTGGTCTTCGGCGTGCCGGGGCCCGATCCGGACGCCGTCGCGCGGTGCCGCGACAAGCCGGAGATGCGCAGGGTGCTGCGGGACCGCGCACCGGAGCTGACGGTCGGGTACGTCGTCGGCGACGACCCGGTGCTCGTCGCCAAGCAGGCGGCCGAGCTGGGGTTCCCGGTGGTCGTGAAGCCGGTGCACCTGACCGGCAGCGCGTTCGTGAAGCTCTGCGCCACCGAGGAGGAGGTGCGGGACCAGGCGCGGCTGATCCTGGCCATCGGCGAGTACGTCGGGCTCGCCGTGCGACCGCTGGTGCAGGTCGAGGAGTACGTCCGCGGCACCGAGTTCTCGGTCGAGGTCGTGGGTGGCCGCGCCGTCGCCGTCACCAGGAAGCTGATCGGACCGGAGCCGTACTTCGTCGAGCTCGGGCACCTGGTGCCCGCACCGGAACCGGAGCCCGTGCACCGACAGGCGGCCGACGCGGCGTTGACGGCCTTGCGCGCGCTCGGCCTCGGGTGGGGCGCCGCGCACGTCGAACTGCGCCTCTCCGGCGATCACGCGAAGATCATCGAGGTCAACCCGCGGCTCGCGGGCGACCGCATCCCGGAACTGGTGCGGCTGGCGATCGGCGTCGACCTGACCACCGAGCTCGTGCGCGCCCACCTCGGGCTGCCGCCGGGAGAGCCGGGCACGGGAACGGGTGGCGCGGCCATCGCGTTCGCCGTGGCGCCGCCGAGCGGCCGGTTGCGCTCGATCCAGGGCGTGGACGACGTGCGGGCACGGCCGGACGTGGCGGAAGTGCGGCTGTACAAGGGGGTCGGCGTGACCTACGAGAGCAACGGGTCCAACCGCGACCGGGTGGCCTCGGTCATCGCGACGGCCGGGAATTCGGCGGTCGCGGCCGAGCGTGCGAACGACGCCGTGCGGGCGTTGTCCTTCGACTGGCGGGAAGTTCCGACATGAAGATCCTCATCCTCAACCGCTACGCGCTCGACCGGGTGCCCTACCGCGAGTGGATCGACGACGAGCACGAGCTGGTGCTGCTGACCCGCGCCGGCGCGCTGCCCCCCGTCGAGCCGGAGGGGTACGCGGAGATCGTGGCGCTCGACGACTACACCAGCACGGCGATGGTCGAGTTCCACGCCTACCGCCTGCACGGCACCTACCGCTTCGACGCGGTGCTCGCCATGTCCGAGTTCGACATCCTGCGGTCCGCCGCGCTGCGGGAGGCGTGGGGGTTGCCGGGGCAGGGCGTGCACAGCGCCACCGCCTACCGCGACAAGCTGGTGATGAAGCAGGTGCTCAGCGCGGCGGGCGTGCCGGTGACCCCGTACGGCGCGGTCGACAGCGCGACGGACCTCGTCGAGTTCACCCGGCGCCACGACTACCCCGTGGTGGTGAAGCCCCGCACCGGCGCGTCGTCCATCGACGTCCACGTGCTGCGGGACCGGCTGGAGCTGGAGCGGTTCCTCGGCCCGGGGTGTCCGATCAGGACCGACCAGCCCGCGCACCTGATCGCGGAGCGCTTCGTGCCCAACGAGATGTACACG
Organism: Saccharothrix sp. NRRL B-16314; assembly: GCF_000716595.1. GTDB lineage: Bacteria > Actinomycetota > Actinomycetes > Mycobacteriales > Pseudonocardiaceae > Actinosynnema. The sequence goes on along the minus strand of NZ_JNXC01000021.1, from coordinate 46,047 downwards.
GTCGACGGCTGCGTGCGCGACGGCGAGGTGCAGTTGTGCTGGCCTTCGCAGATCACCAACGGTCTCGCGTTCGAGTCGGGCGACCCGCTGCTGTCGTCGGCCCTCGAACCCGACGACCCGTACCGCGCCGCCCTCGTCGAGCTGACCACGCGCGCCATCAGGGCGTTGCCGACGCCGAACGTGAGCCTGTTCCACGCCGAGGTGTTCCGCACGCCCGACGGTGAGCTGGTCTTCAACGAGATCGGCTGCCGCGTGGGCGGGGGCAAGATCCGGGACATGCTCATCCAGGCGTTCGGGGTCGACCTGCTGGAGTGGTACGTCCGGCACGCGTTCGGCACCGGTGACCGCATGCCGACGCCTGCCGCGGCACCGCGCACGCAGGCCGGGTGGCTGCTGGCGCCGCCCCGACCCGGTGTCGTCACGTCCGTGCCGACCGTGTGCCCGTTGCCCGCCGTGAAGGACTACGACCTGCGCGTCGGTGTCGGCACCGAGCTGGCCGACTCGACGTCCAGCGTGGACTGCGTGGCCGCGATGGTCGTCGTCGGCGACAGCCGCCGCGTCGTGCTCGACGAGCTCGGGCACGCCATGGCCTGGCTCAACGACTCATTAGTGCTGGCATGAACCCCGCGGTGGAGCGGGAGATCCCGGGCACGACCGCGCGTGCCGTCCAACGGATGATCGCCGCGCGGTTCCTCGGCCTGCTCGCCGACCAGATGTCGACGTACCTGATCCCCGTGGTCATCTACGCGACCACGGGCAGCGTCGGGTTGTCCGGGCTGGCGTTCGCCGTGCAGTGGCTGCCCCGGGTCGTGGCGCTGCCCGTCCTCGGCGTGCTGGTGGACCGGTTCCCGATCGCGAGGCAGTTCCTGGTCAACGACCTCGCCAGGGCGGGGGTCCTCCTCGTGGTGGCGGTGGTCGCGGACCCGGTGGCGCTGATGGCCGCGTCCGCCGTGATGACCTTGCTCAACGGGCACGCGGTGATCGCGACGGAGACCGTGCTCACCAGGTGCGTGCCGAGCCGGCTCATGCCGGACGCGCAGTCGAGGGTGCAGGTGGCGCAACAGCTGTCGTTCACGGCAGGTCCCGCGCTGGGTGGCGCGCTGCTGGTGTGGCCGGGTCTGTCCGGTGGCGTCGTGCTGATCTCGGGTGTGCTCGTGGTCGCGGCGGCGGCGACGTCCGCCGCGCTCAGGTCCCTTGAGGTGCGCCGTGGCGCTGTGACGGGGTCACCGCTGCGCAACCTCGTCGACGGCGCACGGGTCGTGCTGGGCAGCAAGCCGTTGATGTCGCTGGTGTCGCTGACCATCGTCGTGAACCTCGTGGCGGGCCTCGCCCTGGGTGCGCTCCCGGTGATCGTCGTGGGCGACTTCGACGCCGCGCCGTCCATGGCCGGCGTTGTGGCGGGCGCGGCGAGCGTGATGAGCCTCGTGGCCGCGCTGCTCACGAAGCGGCTGCTCCGCAGGACGTCCCTCGGCACCGTGGTCGCCGGTGCCGGTGCCGCGCTGGTCGCGAGCGGTCCGGCGATGGCGCTCGCGCCGAACCTGGTCGTCTTCACCGCCGCCTACGTCCTGTGGACGGCCGGCGTCACCGTGTTCACGATCTGGCTGCGCACGAGGCGACTGGACTACCTGCCGCCCGACGTCGTCGGCGGCGCGCTCGGGTTCTTCGTCGCCGCCGTGCTCGCCGCCACGCCGGTCGCGGGTGTCCTGTTGGCGGTGTTCGGCGCGGTGACGGGCGCGCAGGACCTGATGCTGATCATGTGCGGGGTGTCCGCCGTGCTCGCCGTGCCCGCGGTGCTCTGCTGGATCAGGTCCACGCAGACCCGGCGGACCGACCTCGCGTCGACGAGTCCGTGAGCCGTGCCCGCGCGGCCGACCCCCGCACGTCACCCGGTCAGGCGAGCTTTCCAGATCTCCTCGCTCGGCCACCGGTGCGCCCACGACGACGACACCTCGCTGTACTCGCGGTGCGCGGGGTCGGGGGCCTGGATCTCCACCAGGTCCTCCACGGTGAAGCCCGTCGACCGCAGCAGGCGCAGCATGTCGCCGTGGGCGAGGGTGAACTCGGCGGACGTGTCGTTGTCGAGGCGGCGCAGGTCGAACTGCGGGCGCAGCAGCGACGTCGCCGCCGTGTCGTCGGTGCGGGCGCACAACGCGAACAGCGGTGACCGGTTCAGGAAGACCAGGTGGCCGCCCGGCCTGAGCAGGCGGGCGGCTTCCGGGATCCAGCGGTACGGGTCGCACCACAGGGAGGCGCCGTACTCGCTGATCACCAGGTCGAACGTGGCGTCGTCCCGCGGCACCTGCTGGGCGTCGCCGAGGACGAGGGGGAACTCCAGGTCGAACTCGACCTGCATGGCGCGGGCGGTGGCCAGCTGGGCCGCCGAGATGTCGACGCCGACCGGTCGCGCGCCGAGCCTCGCCAGCCACGCCGACACGTACGCGGTGCCGCAGCCGAGTTCGATCACGTCCATCCCGGACACGTCGGCGGGCAGCGCGGAGACCTGCGACTCGGGGGTCGCCCACAGCCCCCAGCAGGCCTCCTCGCGCGCCCAGTGCTCACGGGCGAGCGGTCCGTGGGCGGCGGCAGCCGTGTTCTCCCAGTGCCGGCGGTTCAGTTCCGTGTAGTCGATCACCGGTCCATTGCACTGGTGATCGGCTGCTCTGGCGAGCGACTTTCCGGGTCGACGGCAGCCGAGGAAGCTCTGGGCGACCGCAGTGTCAGCGGGTGCGCTTCAGGCGGCGGCCTAGTTCCGCCAGCAGTTGCTGGTCCGTGAGCGTCGACGGGTCGGGGGCCGCGGCGCGCAGGCCGGCCTCTTCGGCGCTGATCAGGTGCGCCTTCACCATGACCTCCAGCGGGCTCATGCCGAACGCCCTGGCGACCAGGCGCGCCGTGTCCATGGTGGGGCGTTCGCCCTTGCGCCACCTGGTGAAGCAACTGCGGTCCAGGCCGGTCCGCTCGCCGAGGACCGCCGGGGTCATGGCGCGGTCCTCCAGCTGGCGCTCGACCCACTCCCACCAGGTCGAGCCCGCACTCTCGTCTGTGGTCACCCGCGCCATGGTACGCGCGCGGGCGCAACGCGTGTTGCGCACTCCCCCCAGGTAGGCCTGACCTGCGTGTTGTGCGTGAACAACATTCGTTGCGAATGCACCACGCACTGCTAGCGTTGTGCGCTCACACCACTCGTTGGGTGCGCACAACACAAGGCGGATCATGCCGAAGAAGATCAAGCTCCGCACCGGCGTCTTCAGCAAGGCCGCGCGGCTCGCGGGGTTCACGTCGGACTACGCCCTGGCCAGGGCGATGGACGTCAACCGCTCCACGGTCGCGCGCGTCCTCGGCGGCGAGCTCCAGCCCGGCCCGGCCTTCATCGGCGGCGCGCTGACGGCGCTCGCGCCGATGCAGTTCGACGACCTGTTCGAAGTCGTGTCGTCCCACGACGACACCCCCGACGACACCCCCGACGACGGCGTGCCACCCGACGACGCCGTCGAACCATCACACTGAGCCACGCGCGGTTACGATGGGCGACGTGCGTCCGTTGGCCCCGGGTGTCCACCTGCTCCTCGGACGTCCTCCGCACCTGGTGAACGCCTACCTGGTGGAGGACGTGCTGGTCGACGCCGGAACGCGGTCCGCCCGCCGCCGCATCACCCGCCAGCTCGACGGCCGCACGCTCGCCGCCCACGTCGTCACGCACGCCCACCCGGACCACTTCGGCTCCAGCCACGCGGTGTGCGAGCGGTACGACGTGCCGCTGTGGATCGGGCGGAAGGACGCGGAGGCCGTGGCCACCGCGACACCCGTGACCGGTTCGGGCTTCGCCGCGGCGGTGGTGTCGCGGATGCGGATGCCCCCACCCCACCCCGTCGCGCGCAGCTTGGCCGAAGGGGACGAGGTCGCCGGGTTCACCGTGCTCGACGTCCCCGGCCACTCCCCCGGCCACATCGCCCTGTGGCGCGACCACGACGGCGTGCTGCTCTGCGGCGACGTGTTCGTCAACGTGCTCCGCCTCGGCGCGCCGCCGAAGTTCCTCAGCTACGACGACACCCGCAACCTGGCGTCCATGCGCCGGCTGGCCGAACTGCGGCCGAAGCTGGTGCTGTTCGGCCACGGCCGCCCGCTGCGCGATCCCGATCTCCTGCGGTTGACCCGCTGACTATCGAACGCGTGTTCGATCCGTCCACAGCTGGGGACAACCCTGTGGACAACTCAGTTCTTGCTGGTCAAGGCCTGTGCGTGGCCGAGCAGTTCGTCCACAGACCACTGGTCGTAGGCGTGCTGCCCCAGCTTCTCGGCGACGACCAGGCCGTCCGGCGCGATGAGGAAGTCGGCCGGCAACCCGAGCCGCCCGCCGGTCGGGCGGGGCAGCGGACGACGGCCGCGCAGCACCGGACCGAGGTCGCGGACGATGCCGGACACCATCGCGCCCCACGCCCGCGGGTCGAGCAGGGAGCGCGGCGCGGATTCCACCCCGAACTCCACGTAGAGCCGCTTGTCCGGGTCGCCGATCACGGCGAACGGGAAGTCGGCGACGTGCGGACGCAGTTCGTCCGCCGTCGAGTGGAACACCACCACCTCGGCGATCCCGTGTGCGGTGATCTCGTCGTGCCGCTGGACGACCGACCGCAGGTGCAGGTTGCACACCGGGCACCCGGCGAACCGGCGGAACTGGAGGTGCACCAGGCGGTCCGGGTCGGGCACCCGCACCGCACCGCCCAGGACGGCCTCCCATTCACGTGCAGTGACCTTCACGTCCGCTTCCCCCTCCACTGTAAGCGTGCGCTGTACGCCTACCTAAGCTATGCGCGTATCTTGTACGCTGTCAAGCGCCATGCCACGCCCGAAGTCGCTCACCCAGACCGCGCTGGCCGTCGCCGCGCTCGCCGTCCTCGACCGGGACGGCCTGGCCGCGCTGTCGATGCGTGCCGTCGCCAACGAACTCGGCGTCGGCACGATGTCGCTCTACCGGTACGTGGCCGACCGGGACGAGCTGGAAGCCGTGGCGGTCGAGCACATCCTGTCCCAAGTCGACGTCGATCCGCCGAAGAAGGCCTTGTGGGACAAGCAGGTCGCTGTCCTGGCTGAACGCGTCCGCACGGCGATCGCCCGTCACCCCAACGCGGTGCCGCTCACCATGTCGCACCGGCACCGGTGCCCGAGCCTGCTGCGGTGGGGCGAGGCCGTGCTCGGAGTGCTCACCCGGGCCGGGTTCACCGGCGAGGAGCGGGTGATCGCGCTGCGCGTGGTGCTCGGCTACCTGATCGGCGCGACCGAGATGGAGCACCGGAGCCCGCTGGCCGGCGAGGGGACCGACGCGATGACCGGGCTGAGCGAGAAGTACCCGCTGCTGGCCGAAACCGCCGGGGTGGCCGGCGGTATCCCCTCCGACGTGGAGTTCCGCCGAGGCCTGGAAGTCGTGCTCAGCGGCCTGCGCCGCCCGTAGTGGTCGGCGTGGAGGTCGAAGCCGACCTCGACCTCCACGCCGTGCAACGCGACGAACACGGAGTTGCGCTCCGAGCGTGGTGTCGACAACCGGCGCGGAGCCGACTCCCGCTGCGCCTCCAGGTCAGGTTCGCCGTTGAGGGGTGGTGACCCCTCGGCCCGTCCGCCACCGCGGACGCGGACGGGAAGACTGGAAGTCCTTGCCCGGCAAGAAGAACCCGGGTTCACTGCACCCGGTCTTCATCCGGCAGGTCGAGCAGTTCTTCGAGCACGTGCGCGGCCGGTCCGTGGCGACGCCACGAGAAACGGCTGGGGGACAACACGTTCACCTCGTCGGCGGGCATCCGCATCGCGATCGCGTCGTCCTCGGTGTGCAGCCGTACCACGTCGATCACGGCGTCGTGGGCGCGAACGCCGACCACCGCCGCCAGCTCACCCCTCGCGTCCCGCGGGTGGAGGAACTGGAAACCCCGCGCTATCAGCTCGCGCAGCTGGAACGTCGTCCGCGTGGAGTAGTCAGTTGAGGAGGTCATCGAACTCCCCGTCCCTGGCCCCGGCCACGAAGGCCGCGATCTCCGCTCGGGTGTAGACGAGCGCTGGGCCGTCGGGGAACCGGGAGTTGCGCATCGCGATCGCGTCCCCCTTGAGCACCGCGAGCTCCACGCAGTTGCCGAGGGCGCCGCTGCGGACGCTCTTGCGCCATGTCACGCCGGACAAGTCGGCTGCGGACATGCCGTTGTGAACCTTGCTGGCGATCGACATCAGCCCTCCAACCACGAGTGATGCAGCTGCACGTGCATCTGATTGTGCACGGACGGTAGCACTGCGTGGCGCACGGGTAAATGCACGTGCAGATGCAGAGCGCGAATCTCATCCGGAAGGAGGAAGATTAGAGGCCGGCTCGCATCTTCGCGAGCATCTGACGGCTGCGATCAGGCGTCTCGGCGTCCACCGTCAGCCGGTCGAAAACCCGGCTGTAGGCCTCCAGCTCTTCGAGTTTGTCCAGGTAGAGGGCACCGGCGAGGTGTTCGAGGTACACGATGTCCGGCAGGTCGGGCTCACTGAACCGGAGCATCGTGAAAGGACCTTCCGCTGCGTAGCCGCTCAACGAGAAGGAGACAATCTGAAGAGTGACCGGCCCGTCCTTGGTGACGCTGAGCAAATATTCGAGCTGGTCGAGCAATACCTGACGACCGCCGATGGGCCGGTGCAGCACCGATTCGTCGATCACCGCCCACACGCGCGGCGCACCCGGCCTGGCCAGGATCTTCTGCCGCTGCATCCGCAACGACACCCGCCGCCGCACCGCGGGCGTGGCCAGCTCCGGCCGACCGTGGCTGGCGATGGCCATCGCGTAGTCCTCGGTCTGGAGCAGACCGGGCACGAAGTGCGTCTCGTAGGTGAGGATGCGGGACGCGGCCTCCTCCAGGCCGACGTAGTCCTGGAACCAGTCCGGCATCAGGTCGGTGTACCGGTGCCACCACCCCGGCGAGTTCGACCGGCGGACCATCTCCAGGAACTTCGCCCTGGCGTCCTCGTCGTTCATCGCGTACATCGTCAGCAGGTCGTTCACGTCGCGCTCCTTCAGGCCGACGCGACCCAGCTCCATCCGGCTGATCTTCGACTCGGAACCGCGGATCGCGTAACCCGCGTCCGCCCGGCTGATCTCCGCGGCCTCGCGCAGCCGGCGCAACTGGGCGCCGAGCACGATGCGCAACGCGGTGGGGCCGCTCTCCCGCTCCGGCGCGGGCTCGCCAGTCGCCATCTGCCGATCCTCCCGACCGTCATGCCTGTCCACCCGAACAGCGGTTGCGGCCGGGGCGGGCAAACTCGCATCGTCACTGAACGTACACCCATGATCTTGCCCGGTCAGCCGCACGCGCTCCGCTCATGCGCACAGCCCATACGCTTACGCTGAGCGGACTGTGACGCGGTGCACAGACGCCAGCCCTACTGCCCCCGTAATGCGAGGTCACCACAATGCCGGGTACGTCCTCGGACGCCGCCGCCCCCGTCTACATCGACACCACAAAAGCCAGTATCGCCAGGGTTTACGACGCGTTCCTCAACGGCAAGGACAACTACGAGATCGACCGCGAGGTGCTGCGGCGCGTGCAGCAGGTCGCCCCCGAAGCGGCCACCCTCGCGGTGGACAACCGGAGCTTCCTGATCCGGGCCGCCCGGTTCGTCGCGAGCCAGACGGGCATCGACCAGTTCCTGGACTGCGGGTCCGGTCTGCCCACCGCGGAGAACACGCACCAGGTGGTCCAGCGGATCAGCCCGGACGCACGGGTCGTGTACGTCGACAACGACCCGGTGGTGCTGGCCCACGGCCGCGCGCTGCTGGAGGAGAACGACCGCACGCACTTCTCGGCGGCGGACATCTTCAAGCCGCGGGACATCCTGAACGACGAGGTCGTGCGCAGGCACATCGACTTCGACGAGCCGCTGGCGCTGTTCCAGCTGGGCACGCTGCACCACTACAACGGTGACGCGCCGACGTCGGCGGAGATCATGGCCGAGTACATCGACGCGCTGCCGTCCGGTTCGTACGTTGCGCTCTCGCACTTCCTCGACCCGGAGACCGAGGAGCACTCGGCGATCGCGCGGCGGATGGAGGACACGTTCCTGCACTCGCCGATGGGCAGCGGGCGGTTCGCCACGATGGCCGAGCTGCACCAGTTGTTCGACGGTCTGGAGCTGGTCGAGCCGGGCCTGGTGATCTGCGCCGACTGGTGGCCGGACGGGCCGCGGCTCAGGGAGCTGGACGCGGTGAGCCACTGCATCGCCGGCGGCGTGGCCCGCAAGCCGTAGCGGGTTCCGGGCTCGCGCGCCGCGGGGGGCGAGCGGGTTCGGAGTCCGGTGTGGACACTGCGGTGGTGGACGAGGACCCTCGCCCACCACCGGGTTCCGCGCTGCCCTCAGCGCTGGAAGAACTCGACCAGCACCGGTGCCGTCACGTCCGACTTGACGATGTGGGTCTGGCCGGGCAGGACGGTCAGCTCGGCCTGCGGCAGGGCGTCCGCCAGGTGCCGCTGCGCGTTGCGCAGGTAGTCCGGGCTCTTGCCGCCGGCGATCACCAGCGCGGGCACGTCGGCACCGGCCCACCGGTCGGCCGCCGGCGGCGTGCCGCGCTGGAACTCGCCGACCACCGAGAAGTCGTTCGGCAGCGTGTGCGCGACACCCTTCAGCTTCTTCCACATCGGCGTGAACCTGAGCGCCAGGACGAAGAAGCCCGGCGTGCCGACGTAACGCATGAACATCTTCACCGCGTCGCCCGCACGTCCTTCGGCGACCGCTCGTTCCACCCGTGCCGGGAGGTCGGGGTCCATCGGGGGGCGCGTGCCGTCGACGATCATCGGCGACTCGTAGATCGCGATCCGCCCGGACGTCGCGCCCCGGTGCGCCGCCTCGGCGACCAGCGTGCCGCCGGAGGACATGCCGAACAGGTGCGCCGACCCGCCCGCGGCCTCGATCAGCGCGGCGATGTCCTCGACCTCGCGCCCGACCTCGTACGCGGTGCCCGCGCCGCTGTCGCCACGGCCGCGCCGGTCGTACGTGTAGACGGTGAAGTGCGCGGACAACGCCTCGGCCAACGCCTTGGCCGGACCGAACTCGCGGTAGCACAGCGCGCCGTCCACGACGACCAGCGCCGGTCCGGAACCGATGCGCGTGTAGGCGATCGTGGTGCCGTCCTGGGAAACGGCCCGCCCTTCGACAGCCGTGGTGGTCATGACAGGTCTCCCATCCAGGTCGACCAGGTCCGCTCGTCGCGGTGGTCGTCGGTGAACACGTGGTGCATGGAGATCAGGGCGCCGGGAAGTCCTTGGAAGAAGCGGTACATCGCTTTCTCCGTGCGGATGCCGACGGTCTGCGAGTTGGCGAAGTAGACGACGCCGCCGTCCAGGTCGACGCGGTCGCCGGTCTTCGGCGCGGCGTCGAGGCCGAGCTTGCGGCCCAGCGCCGTCCACATCGCGGGCCAGTCCTCAATGGACGGACCGACGACGGTGACGGGCCGGGCGGTGCGGCCGGCGAAGTGGCGGAGGTAGGTGACGAGGGTCTGCCAGAACATCTCGCCGCCCGCCGTCATGGCCTCGAACTCGTCCTGCCAGTCGTCACCGGGCAGGAAGCCGTTGGCGACCATCCGGACGACCGTGCTGCCCCGGTCCCGGCCCTCGATCAGGAACTCGTAGGCGATGAACCGGCCGTCGGGCGCCTTGTCGCCGCCGTACGCGAGGCGCTTGCCCGGTTCCCAGCCGGTGATCCGGTGGGTCGGCTCGTAGCCGCCGAAGCAGACCTGCCGGACGGCGGCGCCGGGGTCGACCTCGTTGGCGCCCATGAACCAGGAGTCGAGGCCGGGGCCGGTGGCGATGGCCTCCCAGACCTGCTCGGGCGTCACGCCGGTCAGCTCGACCTCGTTGACGCCTTCGAACTCGTGCCCCATTTTCACTCCTTCGGGATGCTGGGGTGGACGGCGACGACGACGCGGTGCGCCCGTCCGCCGGGTGCGGATTCGTCGTGGTACTTGGCGACCAGGGTGGTGACGGCGGCGGTCAGCTCCTCGGCGAAGGCCGCGCGGTCGGCCGCCGTGGCGAAGCGGACCTCGCCGTCGAGCGCGAACGTGGCCACCTTCTTGCCCGCCCTGGTCGCGCCGGTGATGAGCTTGCCGACGTCCTGGACCAGACGGGCGGCGACGGCGAGGAGCCACCGGGCCGACAGGCGGTCGGGCGCGCGCTCCGGGTCCGGTTGGACGGCGGCCAGCGCGACGGGCGAAATGACGTAGGACGCGGCGGTGGCCCGCATGACGCGTTCGGTCATGTTGCCCTTCCGGCGCTCCTCGGCCAGCTCGACCAGACCGTGCTGCTCCAGGGTGCGCAGGTGGTAGTTGACCTTCTGCCGGGGCAGGCCCAGCTTCGCCGCCAGCGTGGTCGCCGAGTTCGGCTCGGCCAGTTCGGCCAGCAACCTCGCCCGCACCGGGTCCAGCGAGACCTCGGCGATCGCCGGGTCCTCGATCACTGCCACGTCAAGCATGGGAGAACTGTCGCACCGACAACTCTTCTTGTCAAGACAACTCGATTTGTCGGTGGCGAGGACTAGGGCGGCTCGGGGGGCGGCGGCGCGAGGGGCGGTGCGCGATCGGTGCGCGGTCCGTCAGCGGGGGCGCGGAGAGTGCGGTCCATGGGGAAGACGAAGTGGTACCGGCGCCCTTGGGTGGCGCCGTTCGCGTTCGTGGTGGTGGCGTTCGTGGCCTTCTCGCTGCCGCCGTACCTGACGCTGGACCCGGCCGACTCGCGGGTCCCGCAGCCCGGCGACTACGCGTGGTACTTCCCGGCGCTGGTCGCGCACGTGATCTTCGGGTCGGTCGCCATCCTGACCTGCGTGCTCCAGGTCTGGCCCTGGTTCCGGCAGCGGTACCCGGTGGCGCACCGGCGGATCGGGCGGGTCTACGTGCTCGGCGGCGTGCTGCCGGGCGGGGTGCTCGCGCTGGCCATCGGGTCGGTCTCGCCGTTCGGGCCGCTCAACGCGACCGGCACGGTGCTGATGGGCACGCTGTGGCTGGCGTTCACCGTGGTGGGCTTCCGGATGGCCCGGCAGCGGCGGTTCGTCGACCACCGGCGGTGGATGATCCGGAGCTTCGCGCTCACCGCGTCGATCATGAGCAACCGGATCTGGGGCGCGGTCGCGACGATCACGCTCTCCCCGCAGCTCGACACCACGTTCGGCGGCAGCCAGGTCGCCCTGACGCAGGCGATCGCCGGCTTCGCCGCGTGGTTCGGGTGGGTGCTCCCGCTGCTGGCCGCCGAGTGGTGGCTGGAACGGGGCGACGCCCGCAAGCGCCGCCCCCGCACGACCTCGGCCGAACGTCAGCCGGTCGGCGTCTGACCTCAGCGGAGCGGGATCGGTCGAGGTTCGACCCTGGCCGAACGGCAGCTGCTCCGGGTCTGACCTCGGCCGAACCACAACCGGTCGGGGTCCAACCTCGGCCGATCGGCAGCTGCTCCAGGTCCGACCTCAGCCGAACGGCAGCTGGTCGGGGTGTGCTCCCTGCTCGAAGTCGAGCAGCTGCCGCTTGCGCTCCAACCCGCCGCCGTACCCGGTGAGGCTGCCGCTCGACCCCACCACCCGGTGGCACGGCACGATGATCCCGATCGGGTTGCGACCGTTGGCCAGCCCGACCGCGCGCGCCGCCGAGGGCCGGCCGAGCCGCTGCGCGAGCTCCCCGTACGACACGGTCTCGCCGTGGGGGATCTCGCGCAGCGCCTCCCACACGGTCCGCTGGAACGGCGTACCGACCAGCTCCAGCGGCAGGTCGAACGACGTCCGCGCGCCGTCGAAGTACTCGGCGAGCTGCTTGGTCACGTCCTCGAAGGGCGACGGGTCCTCGGGGCCGAACGTGTCGTCGGCCGGCCGGTGCCGCTGCTCGGTCATGTACAGCCCGCACAGCACGCCGCCGCGCGCGACCAGCGTCAGCGGTCCGACGGGGCTGTCCACCGTGGTGTGGCTCATCTGCGGTTTCCGATCACAGGGGGTTCCTTTCAGGCGGGCAGCCGGTTGACCGCGTGGTCACCGGTGGCCCAGAGGTACTGGACGGCGTACGCCCGCCAGGGGCGCCACCGCTGGGCACGCCGCACCAGGGCGGCGGGGGTGTCGGGCAGGCCGAGGGTGCGGGAGGCGATCCGGATGCCGAGGTCGGTGGGGATGAACGCGTCGGGGTCGCCCAGCGCCCGCATCGCGATCACCTCCACCGTCCACGGCCCGAAACCGGGCAACGCCGTCAGGTCCGCCCGCGCCTTCGCCCAGTCCGCGCCGACCCCCAGGTCGAGCGAACCGCCGTCCAACGCCTCCACCAGCGCGCGGAACGCGATCTTGCGGGACTGCGGCATGGCCAGCAGCGCCGGGTCGAGGGAGGCCAGCGCGGACGGCGTCGGGAACAGGTGGGTGAGGCCGACGTCCTCGACCTCCTCGCCCACCGCCGCCACCAGCCGACCGGCGTGGGTGCGGGCGGCGGCCGTCGACACCTGCTGCCCGAGCACCGCGCGCACCGCGAACTCGGCGGCGTCCACCGTGCCGGGCACGCGCCGTCCCGGTGCCGCGTCCACCACGGGCGCGAGCAGCGGGTCCGACCGCAGTTCGTCGTCCACCGCGACCGGGTCGGCGTCGAGGTCGAGCAGGCGACGGCACCGGGCGATGGCGATCGACAGGTCCCGCAGGTCGCTCAACGCCAGCCGGCACGCCACGTGGTCGGCCTGCGGGCTCAGCGACACCACCGCGTGCCCGTGCGGCAGCCGCAGGGTCCGCCGGTAGGCGCCGTCACGCCACTCCTCCACCCCCGGCACGCCGGTCGCCGCGAGGTGGCCGAAGAGGTTGTCCGGGCGCAGCGGCGCGCGGAACGGCAGCCTCAGCGACAGCACGCCGGGGGTGTCCGGCGCGGGCCGTCGACGGGTGCGCAGGTCGGTCGGCGACAGCCCGAACACCTCGCGCACCGTCTCGTTGAACGCCCGGACGCTGGCGAACCCGGCCGCCGACGCGACCTCGACCATCGGCAAAGACGTGGTCTCGATGAGCAGCCGCGCCGTCTGCGCGCGCTGCGCCCTGGCCAACGCCAACGGTCCGGCGCCCAGTTCGGCGAGCAGCAGCCGTTCGACCTGCCGGACGCTGTACCCGAGCCGGACGGCCAGGCCGGGCACGCCGTCGCGGTCCACCACGCCGTCCGCGATCAGCCGCATGGCCTTCGCCACCGAGTCCGCGCGGTGGTTCCACAGCGGCGATCCGGGTGACGCGTCGGGACGGCACCGCTTGCACGCCCGGAACCCGGCTTGTTGGGCCGCCGCCGCGCTCGGGTAGAACCGCATGTTCTCCACCTTGGGCGGCGCGACCGGACAACTCGGCCGGCAGTAGATCCGGGTGGTCAGGACGGCGGTGAAGAACCACCCGTCGAACCGGGCGTCCTTGGACTTGACGGCCCGGACACAGCGTTCCGCGTCTTCGTGCACGGCACCAGCATCGGTCACCCGACCGACCGGTGGCCGGCGGAAATGCGACAGGGAGGAAAACGCGGCATCGGCAGGCCTGATCCCGACAGTCCCGATCCCAACAGCGCTGTTCCCGACGGTCCCGATCCAGGCAGTCCTGGCCTCGGCTGTGCCGGTCTCGGACGTGCCGTGCCCGCCTTGCCGGCGGCTGACCCGGCAGTGCCCGCCCTGGGAGTGACCGGCCCGAAAACACTGACCCGATAACGCCTGGCGCGATAGTGACGTACCCGACAGTGGCCTACCCGAAAGTCGCGGACCCGGAAGTGGCCGGCCGGATAGTGGCTGCCTCGATAGTCCGTGGCTGCGGCGATAGTGCCGACTCCGGTAATGCCACACCGCGATGTGCGGCACTACCCGAGGGGAAGGGCGACGGGTCTCAGTCGAAGCACCGGGAGTCGAAGACCGGCACGACCGGCGGGCCGGCGATCCGGGCCAGCAGGTCCAGCCTCACCTCGGACCGGTCCCGCTGGTGCGCGTCCAGCACCGTCCGGAGGATCCGGCAGACCCGTGCTTCACCGGGGAAGCCCCGGTCCTCACGGGCCGTGACCGGCGCGCGGCCGGCCCACTCACCGTCAACCCCGGTCGGCATGGCAGGTCGCCGCACCGTTCCACCGACCGGGCCGGTTCGGCGCACAGCGCTGAGAAGACCCCCAGGACTCCTCAGCGGAGAACGCTCTGCCACTCGCGGTAGTTGTCTGCGAAACCACTTTGACCGGTCCCTTCGCACAACTTGACGACGTCACCGGAACGTCCTGGCCAGCTTGGCAGTGCAAGTCGTTAGGGTGGACTGCCCAGAGCTGCACCGGTCGGCAAACGACCTGTTCACGCGTTCACATCCGGTTTTCCGGTCCGGAACACCGGACCTGAGGAGGCACGCCGCGGATGGCTGGTTCCGGTCAGGGGTCGGGTCCCCGCATCGTGTTCGCGGAGCGGTTCGCGTTGCTCTACGCGGAAGCGGGCGACCCGCCGCTGAAAAAGGTGACCGAGTCGGTCGGCCGTGCCCGGCGCACGGACGAGCGCGGCCGGCCCGTCCGGGCGACGGCTCAACGGGTCAGCGACTGGCGCCGCGGGCGCAACGTGCCGGCCCGGTTCTCGGCACTCTCCGTAGTGCTGGAAGTCCTCATCGGCGAGGCCCGCAAGACCCGCCCGCAGCCGCCCGCAGCCGGTTTGTACGACCTGGACGCGTGGCGCGCGCTGTGGGAGGAGGCGCTGGCCAGCCCGGCGTCTGCGGGCGAGGACGAGGACCCGCCGAGTTCCGACGGCATCGGCGTGTGCCCGTACCGGGGACTGGCCGCGTTCCAGCCGGAGGATTCCGGTTGGTTCTTCGGCCGGGAACGCAGCACCGCCGCTTTGGTGTCCCGGTTGGGAAGTGCCGCGGAAACCGGCGGAATCGTGATGCTGGTCGGTGCTTCCGGCGCCGGGAAATCGTCATTGGTGCGCGCGGGCGTCATTCCGTCCATTCGGGACGGCGCGCTGGCGCTGCCCGGTTCCACGAAATGGCCTTCGGTCGTCATCACGCCCGGCGCGGACCCGGTGCGCGAATTGGTCCGGCAGGTGCCGGAATTGGCCGAAATCATGGACATGGCGCTCAGCCTGGACGGGATGGACCAGGACCTGGTGGCGTCCGGGCACGGTCCCGACACGTTCCTCGGGCAGACGCTGATGGGCGTGCTGCGGTTCGCCGCGCAGATCCGGGCGGCGTTCGCGGCACACGCTGAGCGGCACGGCGGCGACCGGGTGGTGGTCGTGGTCGACCAGTTCGAGGAGGCGTTCACGCTGTCCTCGGACGAGAACCGGGTGCAGGTGTTCGTGCAGGCGCTGCACGTGGCCTGCACGCCGGCCGTACCCGGCGGAACGCCGCCCGCGGTGGTGCTGGTGGGCGTGCGCGCCGACTTCTACGGCCGCTGCCTCGCGTTCCCGGAGCTGGCGGACGCGTTGCAGGACCGGCAGATGGTGCTCGGGCCGATGACGTCGGCCGAGCTGCGCGAGGCGGTGTCACGGCCGGCGAAGGCGGCGGGCCTGCAACTGGAACCGGGGCTGATCGAGCTGATGCTGCGCGACCTGGGCGTGCGCAGCGGGCGCGCGCAGGCGAGAGCCGGTCAGGGCGCGTACGACGCGGGCGCGTTGCCGCTGCTCTCACACGCCCTGCTGGCCACCTGGCAACGCCGGCAGGCGGGCAAGCTGACCATCGCGGGCTACCGCTCGGCGGGCGGCATCCAGGGCGCGGTCGCGGCGACCGCCGAACGGGCGTGGGCCGACCTCGCGCCGGACGCCCAGCAGGCCGCGCGGCCGTTGCTGCTGCGCCTGGTGCGCGTCGGCGAGGACACGCAGGACACCCGCCGCCGGTCCACCCGGCACGAGCTCGTCGACCAGGCCTCGAACCAGGCCGCGGGCGAGGCGGCGCTGGAGGTGCTGGCCCGCGCCCGGCTGGTGACGCTCGACGCCGGCTCGGTGGAGATCACCCACGAGGCGCTGCTCCAGGCGTGGCCGCGGCTGCGCAGCTGGATCGACCAGGACCGGGAGGGCCAGCTGCTGCGGCAGCGGCTGGAGGAGGACGCGGCGACGTGGGCGGGCCAGGACCGGGACTCGTCGCTGCTCTACCGGGGCGCCCGGCTGGAGACGGCGCGGCACTGGGCGGACGCGGCCGGTCCGCAAGGCCTCACCGGCACCGCGCAGGACTTCCTCGCCGTGTCGATGCAGTCCCGCCGGCGGGCCGCCTGGGGCAGACGCGCGGCGGTGGCGTGCGTGGTCGTGCTCGCGCTGATCGCCGCCACCGCCGCGGTGCTGGCGGTCCGCCAGCGCGACGACGCGGTGTTCCGGCAGGTCGTGGCCGAGGCGGACCGGCTGAAGGAGGCCGACCCGTCGCTGTCCGCGCAGCTGGCCCTGGTGGCGCACCGGATGCGGCCCGACGACCGCGACGTGCGCACCCGGCTGCTGTCCACCCAGACGTCGCCGCTGGCGATGCCGCTGGCCGGGCACACCGGGCCGGTGTACCTGACGTCGTTCTCACCCGACGGCAAGACCCTGGCCAGCGCCAGCTTCGACCAGACCGTCCGGCTGTGGGACCTGCGCGACCCGGACGACCCGAAGGCGCTCGGCTCGCCGCTGGCCGGTCACACCGGCTGGGTGACGTCCGCGGTGTTCAGCCCGGACGGCCGGACGCTGGCCACCGCGGGCGACGACAAGACGGTGCGCCTGTGGGACGTCGCCGACCCGGCGCGCCCGCGTTCCCTCGGTGAGCCGCTGAACGGCGACAACGGCACGATCTACCTGCTCGCGTTCACGCCGGACTCCCGGACGCTGGTCACCGCCAACGGCGACAGCACGGCCCGCCTGTGGGACGTGTCCGACCCGTCCGCGCCGGAGCGGCTGGGCGAACCGCTCGGCCGGCACACCGGGCAGGTGCGGTCGGTGGCGTTCAACCACGACGGCACGCTGCTCGCGACCGGCGGCGACGACCGGACCGTCGCGGTGTTCGACGTGCGGGACCGGCACGACCCGAAGCCGCTGGGCGAGCCGATCACCGGGTTCGACAACACGGTCCGCTCGCTGGCGTTCAGCCCGGACGGCCGGGTGCTGGCCACCGGCAGCGAGGACCACCACGTGCGGCTGTTCGACCTCGCCGACCCGGCCCTGCCCCGGCCGCTCGGCCGGCCGCTGACCGACCACACCGAGGGCGTGTGGTCGGTGGCGTTCAGCCCGGACGGCCGGGTGCTGGCGACGTCCGGCGCGGACGGCACCACCCGGGTGTGGAACGTCACCGACCCCGCGCACGCCGTGCCGCTCGGCAAGCCGCTGGCCGGGCGCAACGGCATCGTCTACGCGGTGTCGTTCAGCCCCGACGGCGCCACCCTGGCCACCGGCAGCCACGACGCCGTCGTCCGGCTGTGGTCGCTGCCGCGCGGGGTGCTCGTCGGGCACTCGGGCCGCACCATCGGCCCCCGCTTCACGCCCGACGACCACCGGCTGGTGTCGGCCAGCGAGGACCACTCGATCCGGACGTGGGACCTGACCGACCCGAACGCGCCCAGGTCGTCCGCCTCGTTCTCGCACGGCGAGGGCGTCTGGTCGCTCGCGTTGAGCGACGACGGCCGGACGCTGGCCACCGTGAGCGACAAGTCGGTGCGGCTGTGGGACTTCACCGACCCGGACCACCCCCGTCCGCTGGGCGAGCCGATCGCCGTGGGCACCCGGTACAGCTCGCCGGTGGCGTTCCGGCCGGACGGCGAGGTGCTGGTCACCGGGCACGACGACGAGTCCGTCCAGCTGTGGGACATCAGGGACCGCGAGCACCCGGAGCCGCTCGGGCGCCCGCTCGTCGGGCACGGCGAGTACGTGCACTACGCCGGGTTCACGCCCGACGGGAAGACGCTGATCACGGCGGGCGCGGACCAGACCGTGCGGCTGTGGGACGTCGCGGACCCGGCCACCGCCCAGCCGCTCGGGCACCCGCTGACCGGGCACACCGCGGCGGTCCGGGCGGGCGACGTCAGCCCCGACGGCCGCACCCTCGCCACCGCGGGCGACGACCGGACGATCCGGCTGTGGGACCTGACCTCGCCGAGCCGGGTCAAGCCGATCGGCGCGCCGCTCACCGGTCACGTCGAGGGCGCGGTGGCGGTGGCGTTCAGCCCGGACGGGCAGACGCTGGCCAGCGGCGGCGAGGACCGCGCCATCCGGCTGTGGGACGTGCACGACCTGCACCGCGCCGCGCCGCTCGGGCAGGTGCTGACCGGGCACGACGGCGGGCTGCGGGACCTCGTGTTCGGCCCGGACGGCCAGGTCCTGGCGTCCACCAGCTCCGACAGCACGGTGCGGGTGTGGAACCTCGACCTCCAGCACGCGATCGAGCGGATCTGCGCCAGGACCAAGGGTGTGCTGCCGGAGGAGCGGTGGCACGAGCACCTGCCGCAGCTGGACTACGAACCCCCGTGCCCGTGAACCGATGGACAACCACCCGATCGTGACTAGGTTCTACAGATCATGCGTTTACTTGCCAGGGTGGGGAGCCCGCAGGCGGCGATCACGGCACTGACCGGCATCACCGCGCTCTACATGGGTCTCGTGGCGTTCGGGAACATCACCGACTACCCGACCAACCACGCGTTCGTCCAACACGTGTTCGCGATGGACACGACGTTCGGGTCGCCCAACACGACGTGGCGCGCGATCACCAACCCGACGCTCGTGACCATCGCCTACGTGATGATCATCGCGTGGGAAGCGGTCACCGCGCTGGTGTTGGTGGCCGGGCTGGTCGCCTGGCTGCGCGGCCGGGAGGAGACCGCGCGGCGGCTGTCGTCCACCGGCTGGGTGATGCAGGTGCTGCTGTTCGGGGGCGGGTTCATCGCGATCGGCGGCGAGTGGTTCGTGATGTGGCAGTCGAAGGACTGGAACGGGCTGTCCGCCGCGTTCCAGAACTTCGTGGTCGCCGCGCTGGGGCTCGTCCTGCTGCACGCGAGCAGGTCACGCGAAGTGGTGCCGGACTAGCCGACGATCTGGCGGAGCTGGTCCAGCAGCTCCGCCCGGCTGCCGCAGCCCAGCCGCTGCCGGATCCGGGCCATGTGGTGCTCGACCGTCTTCGCCGAGATGAACAGCCGGTCGCCGACCTGCTTGTACGTGAGCCCGCCGACGACCAGCTCGGCCACCTCGCGCTCGCGGTCGCTGAGCTTCCCGGCGTCGGTCTCCGCCACCGGCTCGGGCTGCTTGCGCGCCACGCCCGTCGTCCGTCCCTGGAGCAGCCGCGCGCAGTCCAGCAACCGCACCATCGCCTGCCGGTCCGACGTCCGTATCGCGGCTTGACCGGCCAGGCGGGCGGCGTCCCACCACTGGCCGACGGCGTGCAGCCCGCGGGCGGCGTCCTCCACCTGGTCGGCGTCCACCTTGCCCGCCAGCACGTCCAGCCAGCTCTCCGCCGCGACCGACACGATCCCGGCGTACCGGCTCCGGTCCCGGCACGCGGCCAGCGAGGCCGCGTGCTCCTCGGCGACCGACGTCTCCTCGGCGATGATCGCTGCGTGCAGCGCGCTCCAGTGCAGCGGCACGGCCCACAGGCTCGGATCGCCCAGGTCGCGCAGCAGGTCCCGCGCCACGAGCAGGTGCGGCGCCAACCGGTGCTGGTCGCGCAGCCGTGCGGCGGCGGTGGCGAACTCGCCCAGCGGCAGGAACGTGAACAGGTCGACGGGGTGCCGCAGCACCGCCTCGCACGCCTGCTCCCACGTGCGCTTCAACGTGGCCAGGTCGCTGTTGCGCCGGGCGATGCCGATCTCCAGCGCCACCGCGAACAGCCAGTCGCGCGGCTCCAGCGGCCTCCCTGCCTTCCGCAGCGCCACCAACGTCTCCCGCGCCTGCGCGAGGTTGCCCCGCTGCATCGCGATCCAGCCCCGCAGCAGCCGGTGCCGCACGGCCATCAGCGCGCCGCCCGACGACGTCGCCACCGCCCGGTCCAGCACGGACTCGGCGACACCCGGCTCACCGCTGTGCAACGCCACCAGCGCGGCCAGCGCGGCGGGCGTGTCCGGCAGCAGCACGGCCTTGCCCGCGGGCTCCAGCAACCCGGCCGCGCGGACCAAAGTGGACAGTGAGGTGGTGGCGGACGACGTGACCGACTCCACCACCCCTTGCGCCATCAGGGCAGCACCGCCGTCGAGCATGGTCGGCGGCGCGACCGGCAACGGCGCCTCGGGCAGCCGCCCGGTGCCGACCTGACCGATCACCGCGAACGCCGCCGACGTGGAGCTCGGCGACCACCTGTGCAGCTCGGTGCCGCGCGCCAGCTGCCCCCGGTGCGCCAACGCGATCGCGGCCACCTCGGCGGCCGTGCCGCGATGCGCCGTGTCACCGCTGGAGATGACCTGGTCCGCCAGCCTCATCGCCGCGTCGAGGTCGCCCGCCATCGCCGCCGCCGTCGCCCGCCGCACGGCCACTTCGGCGCTCGGCGTGCCGATGGCCGCCAGCAGCCGTTCCGCCAGCGCCGGGTCGGTGGCCAGCGCCTCGTCGGCCGCCGCCCGGAACGCCGCCGCCAGCTCCGGCCCGGCGACGCCCGCCTGACCGCCGGCTCCGACGCCCGTCCCGCCCAGGCCGACCAACGGCCGCACCAGTTCCAGCACCGGACCACCGGACCGCAGTTGCAGCTCGGCCAGCCGCTGCCGCACCGCGATCCGCCGGTCCGTCCGGCTCAACGCGGCCACCGCCGTGCGCGCGATCGGCGGCAGCGTCCCGTCCGCCGACACCAGCCCGGTGGCCCGGCCCGCCTCGATCACGTCGCCGACCGCGTCCGCGTCACCGCCGAGCAGCCCGCCGAGCAGGTCGAGCCGCAGCGCCGCACCGGCTTCGGCGGCCAGCAGGTACTTCTGCACGTCGGGGTCCAGCCAGTCCAGGTCGACCCGGAACGACGCCACCACCTCCGCCGGCACCTCCGCGGCGGTCAGCCCCGCCAGCCGCCGCACGAACCGCGGCACGCCGCCGGTCTGCTGGTGCACGAAGTCCACCAGCCCCCGAGCGGACGCGGGCAGCACCGCCCGCACCTGCTCGCGGGTCAGCGGTTCGAGCATCAGCGACGGCCGCGACCGGCCGAGCGACTCGGCCAGCGCC
This sequence comes from Saccharothrix sp. NRRL B-16314, assembly GCF_000716595.1. Classification (GTDB taxonomy): domain Bacteria; phylum Actinomycetota; class Actinomycetes; order Mycobacteriales; family Pseudonocardiaceae; genus Actinosynnema. The sequence continues at coordinate 24,979 of NZ_JNXC01000021.1, read as the reverse complement.
GCCAGCGCCCGCGACCGCGGCCAGGGCCGGTAGGCGACCACCACGCTCTCGTCGCCGCGTTCGACCCGTGCGCGCAGGGCCAGCAGCTCGGCGTCCGGCAGCAGGTGGGCGTCGTCCACGACGGTGGCGGGCGTGCCGGCGTCCTCGAACGCCCGCTCGACCTCCCGCAGCACGGTCGTCTTCCCGTACCCGCCGGGCGCGACGATCCCGAGTCGCACGGCGGACCCGGCCGCGACGACCTCCAGGACCTGCGAGACCTGTCGGGACAACACGGGGCGCGCGGTCATGCTCGGGCTCAACGGCCATCCTCGGGGTCACGGGCACGGCGCTGCCCACCGGTCAACGCGAGCCCGCGCACGACGCGCTTCACCGAGCGTCGTTCCGGCAGGTCCAGCGGTGTGATGTCGACGGGCGGCCGGGGCGGCGGCGCGGTGAACTCCGCGTCCGGCGCGTCCAGACCGCCCACGGGGAACCTCAGCAGCGGGTCGTCGTCCCGCACCATGATCGAGGTCTCGATGGGTTCGGGCTCACGGTCCGGCCCCAGCACCAGCCGCCGGGCTGCCAGCGCCGCGCCCTTCACCACCGACGTCTCCGGCGCGGCCTCCAGCACGACCCGGCCCGGCACGGACGCCGCGACCAGCGGTATCCGGGCGCTGCCGCCGACCAGCACGGTCATCTCGACGCCGGCCGCGACCCGGGCGAACGTGGCGACGGCCTGGTCCACGGAGGGCCGGATCAGCTCCTCGAACCTCGCCCTGGTGATCGGCACGTCCACCGGCCCGGACGGCAGGTGCACCGGGATCGACGTCTCCACCGCGCCGGACAGCACCCGCTTCGCCGCCTCGCAGTCCCGGCGCAGCCGCCCGAACAGGCCGCGGGTGCGCGGGTCGTCGGCGTCCAGCTCGGTCAGCGACCGCCCGAGTGACGTCCGGACGTGCGAGAACACGGCGTCGTCGAAATCGACGCCGGCCGCCTGGTCGACCCCTTCCACGGCGTTGACCAGCTCGAACCCGCGGCCGACGACGGACGCGCCGAACGCGTGGCTGCCCAGGCTGAACACGCCGAGCGACCCGGCGAACGACCGGCTGAACGCGTGGTTCTCGGCCGCCGCGACCGGCTCCGGCACCAGCGACGCCTCCACCCCCACCGACCGCAGCGCCCGGTGCATGAGCCCCTTGGCGTGCGACCCCCACCCGGGCGGGTGCGCCAGCACGACGTGCGCGGGCGGTTCGCCTTCACGGGCGGTCACCTGGTCGGCCACCCACATGACCATGAGCGCGGTCAGCTCCTCGGCCGGGCACCGCTGCGCCCCGTCCACCTCCGGGCCGAGCACGATCGGCACGGTGTCGCCGACGCGGCGGCTGAAGCCGGTGGCGGTCCACCGGGGGTCGCCCGGCTCGCCGACCGCGAACGCGCCGTCCGGGGCGAGGTTCAGCGCCGACGCGACGCCGCCACCGGGACCGCCCAGGCCGACCGGCTCCGGTTCGGCCCGCCCGGTGCCGCCCAGCCTGCACACCGCCGCCGCGGTGCGCGTGGTGCCGACGTCGACCCCGAGGACATACGGCAACTCGTACGCCTCCTCATTCGCCTGATCGAAGTAGGGCACTACCTACACGGGTGACGAGAGGGTCACAAGGTCATCCCCTAACCCCCTAGGGAGTGAACGAGAACCACCCCATAGTGGTTGCGGCATCTACTGGGAGTAATCCCCGATGGCGGGTGATCCCCCCGCCCCTACCTTGATCACCAGGCCGGACCCACCCCTGCCGGTCCTGCTTCCCGCGTCCGATTCGACCAGGAGAAATCCATCATGGGCTCCAGCCCCAACACGCTGCACGACTTCGTTCTCGACCTGCTCAGCGACCCGACCGCGCTGGCCGACTTCCAGGCCGACGCCGAGGGCACCCTGGCGAGGGCGGGCCTGAGCGACATCAGCGCTCTGGACGTGCAGGAAGTCATCCCGCTGGTCCTCGACTACGTGCCGACCGGGAGCCTGCCCGCTCTCGACGGCTCGGTCCTCGAGGACCTGCCCCTCGACGTGCTCGACGCGGGCCAGGCCGGCGCGATCTTCAAGCTCAAGGCGGTGACCGACCAGCTCGCGGTGTCGGGCGCGACCGGTGCGGGCGACGTGAAGGCCGCCGTGGCGGGCACGCTGAGCGCGGACGCCGACGGCCTGACCGTCTTCGGCGGCGTGTCGAGCTGGGACCTGCTGGACATCGCCGGCTCGGCGAAGCTCCACGTCGAGGGCGACTTCTCCGCGGTGGGTGACGTGACCGACACCCTGGACGGCACGTTGGCCACCGTTTCCGGGCCGGTGGACGGCCTGGCCGGCACGGCGACCGGCACGCTGGACGGTGCCCTCGCCACGGCCGGTGGGGTCGCCGGCTCGCTGCCGGACGCGGACAGCCTGACCAGCACCGCGTTCGGCACCGTCGACACGCTGACCAGCGTGGTCGGCAACGTGACCGGTGGCCTCACCGGCGACCTGCCCGTCGTGGGCAGCGTCGGCGACCTGGGCGACCTCGGCGGCCTGCCCGTCGTCGGCGGCGTCGGCGACTCCCTGGGCGTGTCCGGCTCCGCGCACGGCTCGGCCCAGTTCGACACCCACGGCACCGCTCCGCTGTCCGACGTCACGGACACCGTCTCGGGCGTCGCGGACACCGCGGGCGTCGGCGGCTTGGTGAGCAACGTCACCGGCACCGTGGACGGCCTCGACCTGCCGGTCGTGAGCGGCCTCGGCGTGGACGACCTGCTCTTCTGAGACTGATCGACCACCGGAGGGCCGGTGCTGTCCACGGGACGGCACCGGCCCTCGTCGGTGCCCGGGACTTTCACCCGAACGGGTTTTACCGGCACACTCTGCCGGGTGATGTCCGCGCCCTGGCTCGACGTGCTCGACGACACGATCCGGGCTTGCGCTGCGCACAACCGGCCCGACCTGGCCGAACGGTTGCGCGAGAAGCGCGCCCGCCAGCTGGACCCCAAGCTCCGCGTGCTCGTGATCGGCGAGCCGGGGCAGGGCAAGAGCCAGCTCGTGAACGCGATGGTCAACGCACCGGTGTGCCCGGTGGGTGACGACGCCACCACCACGGTTCCCACATTCGTGCAGCACGCGGAGACGCCGTCCGCCGCCCTCGTGCGCGGCGCGTCCATCGCGAACACGCCCACGGAGCGCATCCCCGTGCCGATCGACCAGCTGGCCAGCAGGGTGAGCGCCGACCAGGGCGGCGGCGACCTGGTGCGCGCCGAGATCGGCATCCCGCGCGCCCTGCTGGACTCGGGCCTGGTGCTGATCGACACGCCGGGCGTCGGGGACCTGCGGCCCGCGCACACCGCGAGCACGTTCGCCGCGCTCCTCCAGGCCGACGCGGTGCTGATGGTGTCCGACGCGACGGCCGAGCTGACCGGTTCCGAGCTGGAGCTGCTGAAGCGAGTCATGACGTCCTGCCCGAACGTGACGGTCGTGCTCACGAAGATCGACATCGCGGTCCAGTGGCGACGCGTGGTCGAGCGCAACCGGGCGCACCTGGCCCGCGCGGGCGTGGCCGCGAAGCTGATCCCGGTGTCCGCCGCGCTGCGGCTGCGCGCCGCCAAGACCGGTGACAAGGCGCTCAACGCCGAGTCCGGGTTCCCCGAGCTGCTGGCCTGCGTGCGGCAGGACATCGTGGCCGCCGCCGACGTGCTGGCCCGCCGCACGGTCGCGGTCACCGCCGCGTCCGCGATCAAGCAGCTGGTGACGCCGGTGCGCGAGGAGCTGACGGCCCGCGGGTCGAGGGCCGCCGGGGGCAAGGGCGCGGAGGACACGATCGCCACGCTGAACGAGGCCCAGCGCCGCATCGACGAGCTGCGGCGCCGGTCCGCGCGCTGGCAGACGGTGCTGGCCGACGAGATGGCCGACCTGGTCTCCGACATCGAGTACGACCTGCGCGACCGGACCCGCAAGATCATGCGCGAGGTGGACAAGACGTTCGAGACCGCCGATCCGGCGCTGGGCTGGGACAAGTTCGAGTCCTGGCTGGAGGACAGCCTCACCGAGGCCGCGACGACGAACTTCGCCTGGCTGCTGGACCGGTCGGAATGGGTGGCGGAGAAGGTCGCGAAGAGCTTCCCGGTGGTCCGGGACGACCTGCTGCCCGGATCGATCTTCCCGGACGACGTGCTGGACCGCGTGTCACCGATGGAGAAACCGGTGATCGAGAAGTTCTCCGTGGTGCAGAAGGCTTTCACCGGCCTGAAGGGCTCCTACGGCGGCGTGCTGATGTTCGGCCTGGCCACCAGCCTCGCGGGCATGCCGCTGATCAACGCGATCTCGCTCGGCGCGGGCGCGCTGTTCGGCGGCAAGTCGATCATCGACGAGAGCGATCAGCGGTTGCGCCGCAGGCAGGCCGCCGCGAAGTCCGCCGCGGCCCGGCACGTGGACGACTTCTTCATCAAGTTCAGCAAGGACTGCCGCGACGCGGCGCGGCACATCCAGCGCAGCCTGCGCAACCACTTCTCCACGCTGGCCGAGGAGTTGCAGGAGACGCTGCTGGAGTCGGCCCGCAGCGCGCGCCGCGCCGTCCAGGACGACAACTCCGAGCGCGAGCGCCGCAGCCTGGAGGCCAAGCGCGAGCTCGACCACCTCGTCGCGCTCTACCAGCGGGTCCAGGCACTCGCGGGAGGTCAGGCTCCGCCGCTGGGGATCAGCGCCTGATGCTCGACGGCACCACTCTGGAGGACGAGGTCTGGGCGCTGCTCGAAGACGCCCTGGCCGTCTACCGGGACAGCCCGCGGGCGGTCGCGTGGCTGCGGGGGCACCAGGCCAGGTTCGCCGAACCGGTCCGCGTCGCCGTCGCCGGATCGCGCCGGTCGGGCAAGTCGACGGTGGTCAGCGCGTTGATCGGCGAGGAGTTCGCGCCGACCGGCGCCACCACCTGGTACCAGGACGGGCCGCAGGCGAAGGCGCACGTCGGCCCGTACGAGGTGCCGGTGACCCGCCGCGACGGCAAGGCGTTCGTCGACGCGCCGGACGCCGAGCGCGTCGTCGTCGAGTGGCCGTCCCGCTCGCTGCGCGACCTCATCCTGATCGACACGCCGGCCGAAGCGCCGGTCGAGCAGGTCTACGGCGAGGCCGACGCGGTGCTCTACCTGACCAGGCACATGCACACCACGGACGTGCGGTACCTCCAGACCGCGCACGACCACCCGGTGGCGCGGGCCGCGCCGGTGAACACGGTGCTGGTGCTGGCGCGGGCGGACGAGATCGGCGGCGGCCGGATCGACGCGCTGTCCTCGGCCAAGCAGATCGCCCGCCGCTACCGGCGCGAGGCGACCGTGACCCCGTTGTGCCAGAACGTGGTCGCGGTGGCGGGGCTGCTCGCGGTGGCCGCGCGGACGGTGCGGGCGGACGAGTTCACCGCGCTGTCCAGGCTGGCGGCGCTGGCCCGCACCGACCTGGACAAGCACCTGCTGTCCGCGGACCGGTTCGTGGCCGACGACTTCCCGGTCCGGCTTGACCCGGCGGCGCGGCGCGGCCTGGTGGACCGGTTCGGCGTCTTCGGCGTGCGGCTGACGACCACCCTGATCCGGCAGGGCTTCGACACGCAGGTGAAGCTCACCGGTCAGCTGGTGCAGCGCAGCGGGTTGGGCGAACTGCGCGACTCGGTCGGCATCTACTTCACCGAACGCCGCGACGCGCTGAAGGCGCGGTCCGCGTTGCTGGGCCTGGACGTGGTGCTGCGCGCCGAGCCGAGGCCCGGTTCGATCGGCCTGGCGACGGCGGTGGAGCGCATCCTCGCGTCCACGCACGACTTCCGGGAACTCCGGCTGCTGGCCGCGTTGCAGGGCGGGCGGACCCGTCTTCCGGGTGACCTCGACGCCGAGGCGTCCCGGCTGGTCGGCGGCCTCGGCACGAACCCGGTGGTGCGGCTGGGCATGGACTACGAGCCGACCGAGGGCGAGCTGCGGCACGCCGTGCTGGACACGCTGGGCCGGTGGCGCGACCACGCGGTCGACCCGGCGCTGGACCACGCGCAGCGGCGGGCCGCGTCCGTCGTCGTGCGCAGCTGCGAGGGGATGCTCGCCCCGCTCAGTTGAGCGCCGCCGCCACCGCCTGGACCGCCGCCGACGGCGTCCGACGCGGGTCCGTGACCAGGAACAGCGTGCTGTCGGGCAGTTCGCGCACGCGCTGGAGCGTGCCGGCGTCCAGCTGCTCGGCGACCGCCACGCGGGGCAGCACGGTCCACCCCAGCCCCGCCACCACGCACGACCGGACGGCCTCGATGCTGCCGAACCGGGTGATGCTCGGCGTCGCGGACAGCTCCCGGACGAACCGGTCGCTGTACGAGCAGCCCTCCTCCAGCAGGAAGTACCGCTCGTCCAGCACGACGCCCGGCGCGGACACCAGTTCGATCGGCTCGGCCCCGACGGCGGTCACCTTCAGACCCGGCGCGACCACCGCGTCCTCCAGCACCAGCGCCAGGTCCAGGGTGCCGTTGCGGACACCGGTGATCGCCTGCCGGGTCCCGGCGGGCGAGAGGTGCACGGAGATGCCCGGCCAGCGCATGGCGACGTCCGCGATGCGCTGCGGCAGCCGGTAGGCGCAGACCGACTCGGGTGCCGCTATCCGCACGTCGCCCTCCACGGCGGTGCTGCCGCGGACCGCGTCACGCAGGCGTTGTTCGGCGGACAGCACCTCCCTGGCGTGCTCGACGGCCTGCCGGCCCGCCTCGGTCAGCCGGGCGCCGCTGGGCAGCCGGTCGAACAGCCGGGCTCCGAGGTGCCGTTCCAGGGCCTTGACCTGGCTCGTCACCGTGGATTGCACGAGGTGCAGCTCCGCCGCGGTGGCGGTGAAGCTGCCCGTGCGCGCGAGCGCCAGGAGGGTGCGCAGGAGGCGGGTGTCCACCGGATCGACAATACCGATCGGATGCATCACAGGGAATCGTTGGACTCGATGCCGGTGATGGCACACGCTGTACGCATGAACGACGCACCCCGACCCGAAGTCCTCCGCTTCAGCGCCTTCACCACCGACCCGGCGGGCGGCAACCCGGCCGGTGTCGTGCTGGACGCTACCGGGCTGGACGACGCCCGGATGCTGGAGATCGCCGCCGACCTCGGCTACTCCGAGACCGCCTTCGTGCTCCCCCGGGCCGGTGAACGCGACTTCGACGTGCGGTACTTCAGCCCGCTGGTGGAGGTCCCGTTCTGCGGTCACGCCACCGTGGCCACCGCCGTCGCCCTCGAACGGCCCGGCACGCTGCGGTTCCACACCAAGGCCGGGCTGGTGGAGATCGCCACGGCGCCCGGCACGGCGACCCTGACCAGCGTGCCCACGTCGTCCACGCCCACGCCCGAGGCGGACGTCGTGGAGGCGTTGCGGGCACTGCGGTGGTCCGCCGACGACCTCGACCCGCGCTACCCCGCGCACTGGGCGTTCGGCGGGGCGCGGCACCTGGTGCTGGCGGTGCGGGACCGGGAGCGGCTGGCCTCGCTGGACTACGAGTTCGACGCGCTGGGCGACCTGCTGCGCGCCAACGACGCGCTGACCGCGCAACTGGTGCACCAGCGGTCCGAAGACGTGTTCGACGCGCGCGACCCGTTCCCGGTCGGCGGGGTCGTGGAGGACCCCGCGACCGGTGCCGCGGCGGCGGCGTTCGGTGGTTACCTGCGGACGATCGGCGCGGTCACCCGGCCGCGGACGATCACCATCCACCAGGGTGACGACATGGGCCGGCCGAGCGTGCTGGAGATCGAGGTGTCACCCCACGACCCGCGGGTCACCGTGACGGGCGGGGCGGTGCCCATCCCCGATCAGGGCTGAACCCCGATCAGGTCGAGCCCCGATCAGGGCTGCGTGCGCTCCAGCACCACCACGGGGATTTCGCGGTCGGTCTTCTCCGCGTAGCCGTCGTAGTCCGGCCACACCTCGGTCATCAGCTTCCACAGCTTCGCCCGCTCGTCACCGGCGGCGGTGCGGGCCGTGGCGGTGAAGACGTCCGGGCCCACCTGCACCTCGGCCCGTTCGTCCGCGAGGAGGTTCCGGTACCAGGAGGGGTGTTCCGGAGCGCCGCCGTGCGAGGCGACGACCACGTACGCGTCACCGTAAGGCTGGTAGATCAACGCCGTGCGCCGTGGCTCACCCGACTTCCGGCCGGTCGTGGTCAGCAGGAGCGTGAAGACGCCCGGCCGCCACTCGTGGCCTTCCGTGCCGCCCGACTCGACGTACTTCTGGATGTGCTTCTTCACCCAGCCGACGGGGCTGTCCACTACTGACATGCCTCCGAAGCTACCGACAACGCGTCCACGCCGCCGGTCGCCGCACCACGACCCTGGCGGGCCGCGCGAAAAGGGGGATAGATAGAGCGCTATGCCCGAGCTTGAACTCCGCCACCTGCGCGCGGTCTGCGCGATCGCCGAAGAAGGCAGCCTCACGAAGGCCGCCACGCGCCTCGGCCTCACCCAACCCGCGATGAGCGCCCAGCTCCGGACCGCCGAGCGGATCGTCGGCGGCCGGCTGTTCGACCGCACCCCCTGCGGTTCTGCGCCGACCGACCTGGGCAGGCAGGTCGTCACCACGGCACGACTGGTGCTCGACGAGGTCGACCAACTGGTGTCGCTGGCCAGGGCGCGGACCTGCCCCGGCACGGCGGGCCCGCTGCTCGTCGGCGGCGTGCCCGCGTTGTTCTTCGGGCACTTCGTGGCGGAGCTGCGGCGGGTGATCCCCTGCTCGGAGGTGCGCACCGAGATCACGTCCGGCGCGTCGCACCTGCTCGAACTGCTGGTGTCCGGGCAGGTTCAGCTGGGCGTGCTGGAACGGTTCGAGGGGCTGGACCGGCGCGAGCTGCGCGGGCTGGAGGTCCGCCGGCTGGTGAGCGAGCCGCAGTTCGTGGCGCTGCCGGAGACCGACCCGCTGGCCGAGCTGGAGGAGGTGGACCTCGCACGGCTCGCGGACCGGGACTGGGTCACGCCGCCGGACGCGGTGCTCGGCCACCGGTTGCAGCTCCTCACGGTGTGCGCGGCGGCCGGGTTCACGCCCCGGTTCACCCACCACGTCAACGAGGCGGGCATCGCCCGCAGCCTGGTGGCCGGCGGCGCGGTGTCCTTCGCGCTCCCGCAGTCACGCGGCGGCGACGGGATCGTCATCCGGCCGCTGCGCGGCGCCCCGCTGATGGTCGACCTCCTGCTGGCCACCCGCCGGGAAGGCCCCGCCGCCGGTCGAGCCCACGACGTCTTCATCGCCGCCGCCAGGGCGTACCGCGCGGCGCTCCCCCGCAACCCGGGTTACGCGAAGTGGTGGGAGGAGCACCCCGAAGCCCACCAGGAGATCGACGCGGCCCTACCGGTCGGCAGCTGATCGCCCGGCGGCCGAGCCGCGACCGGTGTCAGCGGCGGGTGGCCTCCTCGATCGTGGTGGGCGTGCGGCCGATCAGCTTCTCCAGGTCCGGCCGCACCTCCGCGAGCACACCGCGGCCGATGTTGACCTCGATGTCGGCCAGCAGTTCCGCGACGAAGTCCGGCAGGCCGAAGCCCTTCAGACCGGCGACCCGCTCCTCCTGGCTGACCTTGTCGTGCGTGGTGCCGACGAGGGCGGCCAGCTCGTCGAAGCTCCACGCCCGCGCGCCGGTCAGCTCGTAGACCGCGTTCTCGTGGCCGGGGGTGCTCAGCACGACGGCGGCGGCCAGCGCCAGGTCGTCCCTGGCCACGCTGGCGATCCGCCCGTCCGCCGCGGCCGTCACGATCGGGCCGGGGCCCTGCGGGAGGTAGTTCTCGTGGTACATCCCGTTGCGCAGGAACGTGAACGTGATCCCGGTGGCCCGGATCGCCTCTTCGGTCGCCTTGTGCACCCTGGCCAGGCTGAGCGGCGAGGTGTCCGCGTCCGACACCGACGTGTAGACGATGTGCCGCACGCCCGCTTCCGCCGCCGCGCGCACGGCGTTCAGGTGGCGGGCGATGCGGATCTCGTCCGGCCCGTCGACGGACACCAGCAGCAGCGTGTCCACCCCGGCGAACGTGTCGGTGAGCGGGCCGTCGAAGTCGCCGTGGCGCACCTCGACGCCGAGGCCCACCGCCTTCTCCGGGTCGCGGACGGACACCGCGAGCCGGTCGGCCGGCAGGCGGGTGAGGGCGTGTTCGAGGATCAGGGAGCCGAGGTGGCCGGTCGCGCCGGTGATCAAGGTCGTCATGCGACCCAAGTTAGGGCCGACGCTAACTATTCGACAGTACCTACCTGATTGTCAGGTACTTACCCTCCAGAAAGTATCGAGGTAGAGTCGTTCTCATGGAGCTGCGAGGTGACGTGTACGACCACAACTGCCCGTCCCGGGTGATCGCCAACCACGCCACCGGCCAGTGGGGCAGCCTCGTGCTCGGCAAGCTGCTGGGTGGCACGCGGCGGTTCGGCGAGCTGCGCCGGGAAGTCGCCGGGGTGAGCGAGAAGATGCTGGCCCAGACGTTGCAGGCGCTGGAGCGGGACGGGCTGGTGCACCGCGACGTGCACCCGGTGATCCCGCCGCGGGTGGACTACTCCCTCACCCCGCTGGGCGACCACGCGGCGAAGCGGATCAGCGAGCTGTTCGGGTGGATCGAGGAGAACCTGCCGCACTTCCGCGCCGCGCAGGACGAGTACGACGCACGACGGCTCGAGAAGGCGTGACCCACTCGCACGCGGGGCCGCCGAGAACGTGGGGCACGTCACCTCCCGAACCCAACGCCGGGTGAATTCGAGGTGAGGTTTGCCAGTATGGGATTCATGACTCAGCCCTTCACGGACGATAGTCACCCGGCCGAGCCCTATCCGGGAGCTCGGCCGGGACACTGCTTCGTGCACCTCGACGGCGAAGGCTGGCCGGTCACCCCCGACCCCGGCGCCGACTCCGGGTGGCGCGTCGCCCCGGACGGGCAGGACCTGGACGACTGGCTCGCGGAGCACGGCGAACCGCCGCTCGCGGGCCGGATGCCGGTGCTGGCCTACGGCTCCAACGCCAACCCCGCCAAGGTGACGTGGCTGCGGGACGAACTCGGTTTGACCGGCCCGGCGGTCGTGCTGCGTGCCCGCTGTACCGACCTCGCCGCCGTCTGGGCCGCGGGACTGCGCAAGACCGACGGCCAGCGGCCAGCCACCCTCGCGGCGGCGCCCGGCGTCGAAGAAGAGCACGCGGTGTGGTTCGCCACCGCGGAACAGCTGCGGGTGCTCGACCGCTGCGAGGGACGCGGCCTGCGGTACCGGCTCGTCCGGGTGCACACCGGCCGGGTGACGCTGTTCGACGGCGGCGTCGTCGACTCCGTGCTCGCGTACACCGGCGCGGGCACCAGGCGGATGCCGCTCCTGATCAACGGCGAGCCCGTGCGCTGCGCCGACGTGGACCAGCGCGGCGCGCGACGGCTGGGCGGGCGGCCCGCCGACGACGACGGCCTGGACGTGACCCCGGTGCACGGCGACCCGACGCCCGACGACTGGCCGGACCGCCTGTTCGCGTACGGCACGCTCCAGCCGGGGATGGGCGCGTGGCACCTCATGGCGCCGTTCGTGACCGGCGACCCGGAACCCGCCGCGCTGCCCGGCACCCTGCACGACACCGGCCGCGGCTACCCGGCACTGAGGCCGGGCGACGGACCGGGCGTGCCGGGGCACGTGCTGCGGCTGGAGCACCCGGAGGACGCGCTGCCGGTGCTGGACGAGTACGAGGGCGACCAGTACCGCCGGGTGCGCGTCACGCTGCCGGACGGGCAGGTCTGCTGGACCTACGTCTGGACGGCCGACGTGGACCGGATGCCGGTGCTCCCGGACGGCTGGGTCGAGAATCGCCCATGATGCGCCCAATCCGGTGAATTCTTCGCCGACCCACCCAACCGATCCCGCGTTGGGTACGTCCTCCTGACAAGGACCACGAATCCGAGCCAGGAGGTGGACATGAGGCGACTCGTGGCGTTCGGCGCCCTGACGGTCGCGCTCACCGCGTGCGGGAGCCCCCAACAAGCGGCCGACCAGCAGACCATCGCTGTCACGCCACCCTCTTCGGCCTCGGAGACGGCATCCCGGACGACCGCCGGGACGACCCCGCCGCCGTCGGAGCAGCCGGTGCCGCCGGCGCAGCCCACGACGGCTGCCGCCGGGTCGACCAGGTGCACGGCCGCGGCCCTCGCGGGTTCGGTGCAGACGACCGATGCCGGCGCGGGCAACCGGTACGGCAAGCTCGTGGTGACCAACAACGGCGCGGCGCCGTGCACGCTCAACGGCTACAGCGGCCTGCAACTGCTCGACGCGGCGGGCAACCCCGTGCCGACGGACCTCCAGCGCAAGCCCGACCCCGGCCCGTCCCTGGTGACCCTCGCCCCCGGCGCGGCGGCGGCGGCGAACCTGCACTGGACCGTGGTGCCGACCGGTGACGAGCCGGTGGACGGTCCGTGCCGGCCGGAGGCGACGAGCGCCGCCGCGATCCCGCCGGACGAGACGCAGCCGATGAGCCTCTCGTGGGGCCTGGGTCCGGTGTGCGGCGGCGGGAAGATCGAGATCAGCGCGTTCTACGCTGGCTAGGTGATCGAGTCGAACGTCCCCGGCCACGCCGGTGAACTCGCGGTGCGCACCTGGCCCAACCTGGATGCCGGGTGGCTCGCCGTGCTCGTGCACGGCTACGGCGAGCACAGCGGGAGATACGGGCACGTCGCCGAGGCGTTGGTGGGGGCGGGCGCGCTGGTCGTGGCGGCCGACCACGTCGGGCACGGCCGGTCCGAGGGCGAACGGGCGCTGATCCCGGACTTCGACGGCGTGGTGGCGGACGTCGGCGCGACGATCAGCTCGGCGTCGTCCGACCTGCCGACGGTGTTGATCGGGCACGCGGAGGGCGGGCTGGTCGCGGCCCGGTACGCCCAGCTGAACCCGCTGTCGGCCCTGGTGCTGTCCGCGCCGGTGCTGGGCACGTGGCAGGGGCTGGACCTGTTGGGCCGCGCGGAGGTCCCGGACGTGCCGCTGGACCCGGACGTGCTGTCGCGCGACCCGGAAGTGGGGAAGCGGTACGCGGCCGACCCGTTGGTGTGGCACGGCCCGTACCGGCGGGAGACGTTGGAGGCGTTGGAACGCGCGCTCGACGACGTCAACTACGGGCCGGCGCTGGAGCACCTGCCGACGTTGTGGCTGCACGGTGACGCCGACGACCTCGTGCCCCTGGCCGACACCCGCACCGGCACCGACCGCTTGCGCGGCCTGCTGTTCGAGGAACGCGTCTACCGCGGTGCGCGGCACGAGGTGTTCAACGAGACCAACTCCGACGAGGTCCTGGCCGACGTGGTCGAGTTCGTCCGCCGGGTGCTCGACCTGCCCTGAAACTGGACCTGCCCTGAACCTCTACCTGCGCTGAACACCGTGGGGGTGGGGCGGTGGCCGCAGTGCCGCCCCACCCGTTCACGGTTCAATCGGTTCAGTCGTGGTCCGCACCGTCGGCGGACGCGTGTGTCGAACCTGTCCACGCACCGTAGGCGTCCGCCCAGGCGTAGTGGTCGAAGTAGCCCGCGTCGCCGTTGTGGACCCACGACGCCACGGTCACCGAACCAGCGCCGTACGGCCCTGCGACCTGCCACTGCTCGTAGAAGTACGCGTTGCCGTGATCATCGGCGCCCGACGCGAGGTCGTAGACGGCGGCGCCGTGCTGCGTGGCGGACGCGTTGTTCTGGTCGAACTCGACGTCCGCCGAGGCGATGCCCGCGGCACCGATGATGATCGGGAGCGAGAGAGCGCCCGCGGCGATGAGTCGGATGATGCTGCGCATTGTGGAAACCTCCTGCGGTTGGTGGGCCGTGCGTTCACATCGTTACCTCGGGCGGTGGGGCTCCGAACGACGCCGACCGCATCGTGTGACCGTCGGTTTGAACCGGCGAAAAGGGCCTGATCAGCGGACATCACAAGGGGTGTGCGCAAGCCCCTGCTTATGGGTGACATCGGTGGCACCCTCACGCGTCACAGCGCCGTCGTGGAGAATCCGTCGGGATGGTTGGACAAGACCTGGAGTTGCTGATCACCGCGGTGGTGGCGGCCGACGACGAGCAGCAGGCGCGTGCCGCCTGCGCCGGACTGCTGCACCAGGTCCGCGGGCGGGTCGTGCGTGCCGTCGACTGCTCCGACGAGGAGCCCGGCTGCTGGTCGGTGACGATCAGCGGGGTCAGCGGCGAACGCGTGACGCAGAACGTGGCGGGGGCGCTCGCCCGAGCGGTCCGCGCGTTCGTGCGCCTGTTGGGCGACGAGTTCCCGACACCCCGCGTCGCCTGCGAACCCCCGACCGCGTGGACGGTGCTGGAGGACCCGGCGCTGCTCGACGGCCCGGTGCCGGGCGGTGAGCGACTGCTGGTGGAGGCGTGGGCCGGCGGCGACCCCCAACGCAACGACCCGCAGCACACCGACCTTCGCCGCACCGAGCACAGACCCGAACCTGCCGGCTCAGGGCCAGCCGGGCCGGGGCATGTCGGATCAAGGCCTGTCGGGCCGGGGCATGTCGGGCCAGGGGCTGCCGGATCGGAGCCCGGTCCGGTGCGCGCCGGATCGGGGGCCGCCGAGCCGGGCGCCACCGCCGGCCCCGCTGTCACTCCTGCCGCCGGCCCCGCTGTCACTCCCGCTGTCAACCCCACCGCCGACCCCACCGAGAACCCGACCGCACCCCCCGCCGACGTGCCCGAACCCGCCACGCGGCTGTCGTTGCGGGTCGACGTGGCCACCGACCGATCCGCCGGCGCCGAATGGCAGGCACGGGCGGTAGCGAGTCGGGTGGCGCGGAGTGGCAAGATCACCCGAGTGGCTCCCCACGGGCACCTACTGAGCGTGCACATCGACCTCGGTTCAAGCGTTAATTCGCCCACGGTCGCGCTACACGACGCGGTGGCGTCGCTGGGCCGTTCGGGATGGTCGCCGGTCGAGTGGTCGGACGGTTCCGGCTCGATCCGCTGGTCGGCGACACCCGTGCCACCGGCCGGGATCGCCGCTCTGGAACTGACAGCGACACCGGCCTCGGCGTTCGTGTGGACGGTGCCGGACTGAGATCGAAAACGCTGACCCGATCG
Organism: Saccharothrix sp. NRRL B-16314; assembly: GCF_000716595.1. Classification (GTDB taxonomy): domain Bacteria; phylum Actinomycetota; class Actinomycetes; order Mycobacteriales; family Pseudonocardiaceae; genus Actinosynnema. Next base: position 9,955 of record NZ_JNXC01000021.1, on the reverse strand, counting down.
AGTGGATTTCGACGCCACCCGGTCAGCCGATCTTGCTTGTGAATCGTGATTCTTTAGGTACTACTTTCAACTATAGGAACGCAAACGCTTTGCGGGAGGGTCGGGATCCGACATGGCCAGCATCGAAGAGGTCCGCGCCGCGATCGCCCAGGCCGTCGAGAAGGCGGGCCAGAGCGTCAACGCCCTGCAACAGGCCGCCGACCTGGCCGAGGACGCGCAAGCCCTGCTGAGCACAGCGACCCAGGGCAGCGTCCAAGCCGACGTGGAGCAGGCGAACGCCCGGTTCGCCGAGGTGGTCAGCGGCGTCTCCGACTTGCAGCAACACCTCGGCGCCGGGATCTCCCAGGCCGAGAGCATCAATTCCAGGTTGTGACGTGACCTCGGTAGGCGAGATCAAGCTCGCGCTCGAGCAGAGCTGCGAGTTGCTCCGGGACGCCTACCGCAGCGTCCGGGAGGCCCAGCACGCGTTGGACGAGGCGGTCGACATCCTGGTCTCGGCGAGCGCCGACCACCACGAATCCCTGGTGCCCGCCGGGTTCGTGAAGGCGGGCGAGCGGTTCGCGGACGAGCTGGAGCTGATCGTCGGCAGCCTGGAACTGGTCCAACGCCTAGCCGTGGAGCTGTGACGTGAGCAGGCGTGACGAGCGCCGGAAGAAGATCGAGGGCTCCTTCGAGGAGTTCCGCCGGGCGGTCGCCGCCGCGCTGGGCAACGCCTCGCGCGAGCAGCGCCGACTCGCCGACGAACGCGCGCGCGACATGTTCGAGGTGATGCTGCGCGGGCAGGGCGTGGACCGGGCGATGGAGGACCCGCTGCTGGCCGACGCGCTGGCGAACCCCCTGTTCCAGCAACAGGTCGCGAACGCGCTGATCGACCGGGTGGACGCGTTCCGCGACTGGTCCGAGCGCGGGCCGGACGCGTTGACCGGCCTGGTCGACGCGGTGGCGGACGGTCCGGCGTCCTGGCCGCACGAGAGGTGGCTCGGCACGCCGGGCACGGCCGACGCGACGGACGGCGTGCCCGAGCTGTGGCGCATCGGCACGGGTGCGGTGCGCAGCGCGCCGGAGCCGCACCGGTTCCCGGTGGCGGTGCCGCTGCTCGACCACGCTCACCTGCACGTGTCGTCCACGTACGAGAGCAGGCACGCGGCCGAGGGCCTGGTGGAGAACCTGCTGCTGCGGCTGCTGAGCCACTTCCAGCCCGGACTGGTGCACGTCCACGTGTGGGACGTCGGCCAGCTCACCGGCGCGCTGCCCGGCCTCTACCCGCTGACCCGCGCGGGACTGCTGACCGTGCACGACCCGGCCCGGCTGCACGAGCTGCTGGACGAGCTGTCCGACCACATCCGGCGGGTGCACACCGGTGTCCTGGTCGAGGGCCACCAGTCGGTGACGGCGGCGGGCGGTCGGCGGACCGAGCCGTGGCGGGTGGCGGTGCTGTTCGGCAACCGGCAGGCGTTGCGGGAGGAGCACCAGCAGCAGCTGCAACGGGTGGCGCGCAACGGTTTGGCGGCCGGCATCCAGCTGGTCATCGTCGACATCCCGATCACCGTCAACTCGCCGGTCGAGACCGTCACGATCGCCGCCGACCAGTCCGCGACCTGCACGATGACGGGCAAGCACGTGACGGTCGCGCTCGACCCGCCGTTCCCCCGCGCGCTGGTGCCCCGCGCGTGCGCGGCTATCGCGGACAAGCGGGAGGAGCGCCGCAACCGGCTGAGCACGTTCGCGGACCTGCTGCCGGAGCAGCTGTGGCGGGACGACTCGTCGGCGGGCGTCGTGGCCCCGGTGGGCTTCCTGGAGGGCGAGCCGGTGCACGTGGCGTTGGGCGACACGTCGCCGCACGCGCTGATCGGCGGGCCCAGCGGCTCGGGCAAGACGAACTTCCTCTACGCGATGCTCGGCAGCCTGGCCGCCCGGTACGAGCCGGACGAGCTGGAGCTGTACCTGCTGGACTTCAAGGAGGGCGTGTCGTTCGCCCAGTTCGCGCCGGGACGCAAGGACCCGACGTGGCTGCCGCACGCGCGGCTGGTCGGCGTGAACGTCAACACCGACCGCGAGTTCGGCGTGGCGCTGCTGGCGTTCCTGGCCGACGAGATGCGCCGGCGCGCGGACGCGGCCAAGCGGCACGAGGTCACCAAGCTGGAGCAGCTGCGCGAGGAGGACCCGCTCGGCCACTGGCCGCGGATCGTCGCGGTGATCGACGAGTTCCAGTACCTGTTCGGCGAACGCGACCAGGTCACCGCGCAGGCCGCGCAGCTGCTGGAGGACGTGGCCCGGCGCGGGCGGTCGCAGGGCATCCACCTGGTGCTGTCCAGCCAGGACGTGTCCGGCATCGAGGGCTTCTGGGGCAAGTCGGCGATCTTCGAGCAGTTCACCGTGCGCATCGCTCTGCCGAAGGCGCGGCGGGTGCTGGCCGAGCCGCAGAACGACGCAGCCGTCGAGCTGCCCCGCTGGCACGCGGTGGTCAACCACGAGTCCGGGGTCCGGCCGGGCAACGAGATCGCGCGCATCCCGGACGCCACCGCCAAGGGCACGTTCGACGCGCTGCAAGCGGAGCTGCACCGCCGCCGGCCGCCGGACCTTGCCGAGCCGATCCTGTTCGACGGCAGCAAGGTGCCCGCGCTCCAGGCCCTGCCGGACTTCCGGGCGCTGGGACCGGGCGCCGGCAACCCGACCGTGCTGCTCGGCCAGGTGATCGACGTGGCGGGCAGCGCGGCCAAGGTGCGCTTCGCCCGCACCCCCGGCCGGAACATCGCGGTGCTCGGATCGCTGGCCGAGGACGCGGCGGACGTGCTGGGCGGCGCTGCGCTGTCGCTGGCCCGGCAGCACGAGCCGAGCGACGCGCAGTTCACCCTGGCGTGCCTGGCCGAGGACGCCTGGCCGCACGCGGAGAAGCTGGCCAAGCAGCTGCGCGACGCGGGCCACGTGGTCGACCTGATGGGCCTCGACGGCATCCGGCAGCTGGTCGAGGAAGTGGCCGGTCGGATCACCGCGAGCATGACCGGTGAGACGGGTGCGCCGCTGCAACCGCACTACGTGGTGGTTTACGCGGTGGACGCGGCGCACACCCTGTTGGAGGCGAAGAACCCGACGACGCGGGCCTCCGGGGTCGACCACCTGCGCACCGTGCTCAAGCACGGCCCGGAGAACCGCACCCACGTGCTGGGCTGGTGGCGGGGCGCGCAGCGGCTGAAGAACAGCCTGTCGCCCGGTGTCTACGACGACATCGGCGCGTGGGTGGCGTTCGACATCCAGGGCAAGGAGCTGCTGTCGTTCGGGCCGGAGCAGGTCATGGCGTGGTCACCGCGACCGCGCCGGGGCCTGTTCTTCGACCGGTTCGAGCACTCGCGCCCGCAGGTCGTCATCCCGTTCGACACCGGGGAGGAATCATGACCGGCCAGATCTCCGCAGTGCCCGTGCAGCGCACCAGCGGGGAAGGGGTGCCGGACGTCGAGGTGGTCTCGGCGGTCGAGCGGTACAAGGAGATCGTCGCGCTGGCCGCCGAGTCGGTCGAGCGGATGCGCGCGGCGGACCGCGCCCGCGTGCGCGACCTGCTGGCCCGGTTGGCCGCGTCGCAGGACCGGATGGCCGACGTGATCGAGCAGGAACAGGTGGTGAAGCTGATCGTCGCGGTGCACTGGGAGGCCGCGGTCGAGCTGCTGTGGGACGAGCGGTGGATGACGATGACCCCGGTGCCCGGCCCGGACGAGTCGGTGCCGGCGCGCGACCAGCGCGAGTACAACACCGCGATGGACCTGGCCTACCAGGCGCTGGAGGAGTCGTTGCAGAAACGCACCCTGTTGCGCCGCAAGGGTTCCTAGCCCGGTTCAGAAACCCCAGGACACGATGACGCTGTCGAAGTCGAGTTCGGCGGCGGCCCGGCGGTAGGTGGCCAGGGCGGCGGTGTTGTCCTTCTCGGTGCCGGTCCACACGCCGGTGCAGCCGCGGTCCCGGGCCAACCCGATCAGCCGCTCGACCAGCGCGGTGGCGATGCCGCGGCGCCGGTGGGCGTCGTCCACGCCCAGCTCGTAGAGGAACATCTCCACGCCCTTGTCGGGGTGGATGGTCTCGACGCCGGACACGAACCCGGCGGGCTCGCCGTCGACGTACGCGATCAGCAGGTGGTGCCGGTCGTCGGCGAGGAACGCCCGCGTCGCGTCCTCCCGCGGCAGGTCGTCGAACAGGTGACCGGCGGCCATGACCGCTTCGAGCGACGTGATCCGGCGGATGTCCACGGCGTGACGGTACGCCGGGAATAGCGGCAGGCCCTCGGAACGTCATGATCCGTATGACGTTCCCGAGCACCGCGCGAGAGATCCGTCTCGCCTCCCGCCCCGAAGGCTTCCCCACCGGTGACAACTTCGACCTGGTCGAAGTGCCCGTGCCGACGATCGGCGACGGCCAGCTGCTGGTCCGCAACGTCGTGATGAGCGTGGACCCGTACATGCGCGGCCGGATGAACGAGGGCAAGTCGTACATCCCGCCGTTCGAGGTCGGCCAGGTCCTCTCGGGCGAGGCCGTCGGCGAGGTCGTGGCCTCGAACGCGCCCGGTTTCGCGGTCGGCGACACGGTGCGGCACTTCCTGGGCTGGCGCGAGTACAGCGCGGTGGACGCGGCCGGCGCGGTGAAGGTCGACCCGGAGGCCGCGCCCCTCGGCGCGTACCTGGGCGTGCTCGGCATGCCCGGCCTGACCGCCTACGCGGGCCTGCTGGAGATCGCCGCGTTCAAGGAGGGCGACACGGTGTTCGTGTCCGGCGCGGCGGGCGCGGTCGGGCAGGTCGTCGGCCAGGTGGCCCGGCTGCGCGGCGCGAAGCGCGTCATCGGCAGCGCGGGCAGCGAGGCGAAGGTGCGGTACCTGGTCGAGGAGCTGGGCTTCGACGCGGCGTTCAACTACAAGGACGGCCCGGTCGGTGAGCTGCTCTCGAACGCCGCGCCGGACGGCATCGACGTGTACTTCGACAACGTCGGCGGCGAGCACCTGGAAGCGGCGATCGACGCGCTGACCCTGTTCGGCCGCGTCGCCCTCTGCGGGTCGATCTCGAACTACAACACCACGACCCCGACGGGGGTGCGCAACCTCGGTCTGGCCGTCGGCAAGCGGCTGACGTTGCGCGGGATGCTGGTGTTCGACCTGGAGCACCTGCGCGAGCAGTTCGTGCGCGAGGTCGCCGGCTGGATCGCCGAGGGCAAGCTGCGCTACCGGGAGACCGTCACCGAGGGCCTGGACCGGGCTCCGGAGGCGTTCATCGGCATGCTGAACGGCGAGAACACCGGCAAGGCCCTGGTCACCCTCTAACCACGCCCGGACGATCCCGCCCCCAGCGACGCCGCGTGCCGGTCGAAGACCTCCCGGACCTCGACCAGCGCGGCGTCGCGGTCGGCGGCCTCCTCGTACCGGCCGTCGGAGTCACCCTGCCCGACCACCGTCCCGGCGGTGAACTCCCGGCCGAACGCGCAGGCGTCGAGGCAGTAGTCGAACCCCGATTCGGTCATCGGGGACAGGCCCTCCTGCTCGCAGTGCTCCAGGAAGCCCTCGGCGGCCCGCCACCGCTCCCCGTCGAACCAGAAGACGCCACCGGCGTAGTGGATCGCGTGCCCGGTCTCCGGGTCGACGAGGTTCAGCGACTCGTAGTTCTCGGGCCGGTTCCGCACCAGCCGCACCAGGTCTTCGGGCACCCCGCGGTACAGCGACTCCTGGAGGGCGTAGTCGCCCTCGGCGTACAGGTTCAGGTCCGACTCGTGGTCGAAGGTGAGGAGCAGCGCCCGGCCGTCCGGCGTGAAGTACCAGACGGCCGACTGCCCGCCGCCGTCGTTCCACGCGAACCGCTCCGCGTCGTCCACCGCCACCGGCGCGACCCCCGCCAGTTCGCCGACGATCGCCGCACGCCGGCGGGCCTCGGCGAGAGGGGTCGCCGCCAACGCCTTCCAGGTGTCTTCGCTCATGCGCGCAGGCTAGCGGCCACCACCGACAACCTCAGACGATCTCGCCTTCGGCGGCCACGACGCGTCCCGCGTGCACGACCAGCGTGCGCGGGGCGCGGTCCATGACCGCGGCGGTCACCGTGTCACCCGGCACCACGACCAGGTCGGCCGGCGAGCCCTCGGTGAGGCCCAGCGCCCGGCCCATCACGGCCGCGCCGCCCCGGGTCGCGATGTCGACGCACATCTCCACCAGGTCGTCACGGCGGAACCCGTTGCGGTAGGCCAGTTGCCAGGCGCGGTCCAGCATGTCGCCGTTGCCGTACGGCGACCAGTAGTCGCGGATGCCGTCCTGGCCGAGCCCGAGCCGCACGCCCGCGCGCCGCAGTTCCCGCAGCGGCAGCGGTTCCCGCACGCCCGGCGCGACCGTGGTCACCGCGACGTCGTGCTCCGCCAGCAGCTCCACCAGTTCCCGCTGCCGATCACCATCCACAGTGGACAGTGCGAACGCGTGGCTGATCGTCACCTGCCCCTGCATCCCGAGCGCCTGCACGCGTTCGCAGATCAGCTCCACCTGGAACGCGCCGAGCGTCCCGCCGTCGTGCAGGTGCACGTCCACCCCGCGCTGGTGCTTCTCGGCCAACCCGAACACCACGTCCAGGTGCCGCACCGGGGCCCGGTCGTAGCCCGCCGGGTCGAGCCCGCCGACCAGGTCCGCGCCCGCGCGCAGGGCCGCCTCCAGCAGCTCGGCCGTGCCCTTCTCCCGCAGGATGCCGCACTGCGGGAACGCCACCACCTCGACGTGCGCCCGGCCCCGGTGCTCCTCGCGCGCGGCGAGCACGCCCTCCAGCTTCTCCAGCCCCGAGTCGACGTCCACTTGGGCGTGACTGCGGACGTGCGTGGCGCCGCCGGCGATCGTGCGGGCGAGCGTGTGCGTGGCGCGTTGCGCGACGGACGCCTCGGCGGACCGCCAGTTGCGCCGGTCGTGCTCGATCAGGTCGGCCAGCCCGGCGCCCGCGCCGTGCGGCCGGAACGGCAGGCCGAGCCGGGTGGAGTCCAGGTGCGCGTGGGCGTCCGTGAACGCGGGCAGCAGCACGCCGCCCCGGCCGTCGACCACCGGCACGGCGGGCGGCGGGTCGAGGTCCGGGGCGAACGCCGCGACGTGCCCGCCCTCGCAGAGCACGTCGACCACGGGTGCGCCCGGGAGGTTCGGCCACGGCCGCACGGAACGGATCAGGAGGTCACCGGTCACCAGGCGACGCTAGCCCCGCCGGGGTGAAGTCGCCAGCGATCAACTTGCCGGGGTTGAGCACCCCGGTGGGGTCGAGCGTCCGCTTGACGGACGCCAGCACGTCCAGGCCCAGCCCGCCGATCTCGGCTTCGAGGTACGGCGCGTGGTCCGTGCCCACCGCGTGGTGGTGGCTGATCGTGCCGAGGCCCGCGATGGCCTCGCTCGCGGCGGCCTTCGCGACCTGCCACTGTCCGATCGGGTCGGCCGCGTCCCGCGCCGCGAGGACGGTGAAGTACAGCGACGCGCCGGTCTCGTAGGCGTGCGAGATGTGGCACATGACCACGCACTCGCCGAGCGCGTCGACCAGCGCCTCGCGCACCGCGCTGCGCAGCTCGGAGACGGTCGACCAGTGCGTGGCCGTCTCCAACGTCTCGACGCACACGCCGATGTCCAGCAACGCGTCCCGCTGGCGCGGCCCGTTGAACCGGCCGTGCCGCCACGCCTCGCCGAGCGCCGTGCCGAGCGACACCGCCTTCACCCCGCGCAGCGTCTCCGCCCGCCGGCGCTTGACCTCAGCCTGGTCCGCGCCGTGCCACCCGAGGACCAGCAGGCAGGGCTGCCGGACGCCGCGCGCCCGCAGGTACGCCTTCAGCGCGTCGGTCTTCCACCCGCCGGCCAGCGCGAGGGACACCTCGGTCTCGTCCACATCGGACAGCCGCGTGACGTCGGCCAGCACGCGCCGCTGCGCCAACTCGCGCACCAGCGCCGAGCCGCGCGCCCAGCCGTCGACCACGAAGCCCTCGTACCGCTCGACCTCCGGCCTCGGCCGCACCCGGAGCGTCACCTCGGTGATCACGCCGAACGCGCCTTCACTACCCACCACCAGCTGCTTCAGGTCCGGCCCGGCGGCCGACGCGGGCGCGCGGCCCAACCGCCACTCGCCCACCGGGGTGGCCAGCCGCAGCCCTTCCACCATGTCCTCGAACCGGCCGTAGCCGGAGGACGCCTGACCGGCCGACCTGGTCGCCGCGAACCCGCCGATGGTGGCGCGCTCGTAGGACTGCGGGACGTGCCCGACCGTCAGCCCGTGCGCGGCGAGCAGCTGGTCGGCGCGCGGCGCGGTCAGACCGGCTTGGAGCACGGCGAGGCGTGACACCGGGTCGACCGAGACCAGCTTGTCCAGCCGGTGCAGGTCGAGCGCGATCACCGCCGCCTTGTCGCCGCGCAACGCGTTCACGCCGCCGACCACGGACGTGCCGCCGCCGAACGGCACCACCGCCACGTCGTGCTCGACGCACGCCTTCAGCACGTCGGTGACCTGCTCGGGCGACGCGGGCAGCACCACCGCGTCCGGCACCGCCGGATCGCCCGCGCCGCGCTGCCGCAGCAGGTCCACATAGGACAGACCGCCCGCGCGACCCGCCCGCGAGTCGCGGTCGACCCGGACGTACCCCGGCCCCACGACGGCGTCCAGCGCCGCGTGCGCGGCCTCCGACAAGGCCGACTCCGCACTACCCGGCCCACCCGTCTCGGCCCGGTCATCCGCTCGGGTATCCACCAGGTCATCCGCTCGGCCGGCCGCGAGCCCGGTGCGCGCACGCAGCCACTTCAGCGCGTGCGGCGGGATCGAGCCCGTGGTCGTGGTCCAACTGCCCCGGAGGGTGTGGTCGATGTGCTCGGTCACCGCTACAGTGTGACATATGACGTCTCAACGTCACAGTGATGACGCGCTCCTCGACGCCGCCCGCGACTGCGTGGTCGAAGTCGGGGTCCGCCGCACCACGCTGACGGACATCGCCAAACGCGCCGGCGTGAGCCGGATGACCCTCTACCGCCGGTTCCCGGACGTCGGCACCCTGGTCAGGGCCCTGATGACCAGGGAGTTCACCAAGCTCCTCGGTCGCATCCCGCCGAGCGGCGACAACGCGCGGCAGCGGCTCGTGACGCAGGCCATCACAAGCATCCGACTGCTCGCCGCCGACCCGTTGATGCGGCGCGTGCTCGACCTCGACGCCGAGCTGATGCTGCCATACCTGGTGCAACGGCTGGGCAGCACGCAGAGGCTGGTCGAGGGGTTCCTGGTGGCGCAGGTCGAGGCGGGTCACGCGGACGGCTCCATCCGCCCCGGCTCCACCGCCGCCCAGGCCCGCCTGGTCCTGCTCACCACCCAGTCGCTGGTCCTGTCGATCCGACCGGCCACCACCGACCTCGACTTCGACGAGCTCCTGACCGAACTCGCCGCCTACCTGAACGCGGCACTCACTTGACTTCCTCCTCTCCCTGACGGGAGGGAATTCCTGTCGGGCTCGCGCCCGGCAATTCCTGCTTCTTCTCCCGAGGGAGGTTGTGACGGTTGCCTCGCCGACTAGCGTCGGGTTGGTCTGACACCGTCTCCACAGGCGGTGACCGCCAGCCCGGCGGCCAGGATGTTCTTCGCAGCGTTGACGTCGCGATCGAGCCGTGCCCCGCATTGGCAGGCCCAACTCCGGATGTGCAGCGGCAGGCGGTCGCGGAGCCGTCCGCAGGCCGAGCAGGTCTTCGAACTGGGCAGCCACCGGTCGACCACGACCAGGTCGCGGCCGTACCAGTCGCACTTGTACTCCAGCATCGACCGCAGGTCCGACCACGACGCGTCGGAGATGGCACGGGCCAGGGTGCGGTTCCTGAGCAAGTTGCGGACCGCCAGGTCCTCGATCACGACCAGTCGGTTCTCCCGGACGAGTCGAGTGGTCAGCTTGTGCAGCAGGTCTCGGCGGCGGTCGGCGATGCGGGCGTGGACACGCGCGACCCGCAGTCGGGCCTTGG
>NZ_JNXC01000020.1 GCF_000716595.1 Saccharothrix sp. NRRL B-16314 | reverse complement strand
CGGCGGGGTGGCGACCGGCGGGGTGGCGACCGGCGGGGTGGCGACCGGCGGGGTGGCGACCGGCGGGGTGGCGGCTGGCGGCGCGGTGACCGATGGGGTGGTGGCTGGCGGCGTTACGGCCGGTGGGGTGGTGACCGGGGCGCTGGCCGGGGGTGCGGTGGGCGGTGGTGTGGCTACCGGCGGGGTGACGGCGGGTGGGGTGATGGTTGGTGGCGTGGGCCTGGGGTTCGCCGGAGCAGGCGTGGGTGAGGTGGCCGGTGCCGGTGCCGGTGCCGGCGACGCGGTGGCGGCGGGTGGGGTGACCGGTGCCGAGGGCGGGGTGGTGGCCGGCGGGGTGGTGGCCGGCGGGGTGGTGACTGGCGGGGCGGACGGCTTGGCCGTCTGAGATGCCGGGGGTGCGGAGGGGGCGGTGTCGGCCGGTGGGGTTGCCGTCGGTGGGGTTGCCGCTGGGGGGGTTGCCGCCGGGGGCGGCGGTGTACTGACGGGCTTGGGGCCGGCGATGTCGGTCGGAGGCGCGCTGATGGTGGGTTTGGGCGCCGGTGGTGGCGTGGAGGGCGAAGCGACCGGGGCCTTGTTGACGTTGCCGTCAGGGGTGGCTGGTTTGGGTGCGTCGAAGACGCCGTTCCCGGGGCCGCCGGTGAACTTGCTCGAACGGTGCGTTGACGGGCTCGCACCTGGAGCGGCTGCGGGCGGTGGCGCTGCTACCGGTGGCGCTGCCGGTGGGCTCACCGGAGGGGCGACGGCGGGAGACGGCGTCGGGCCTGTCACGGGCGGAGCTGCGGGCGGGGCGCTGGTGGTGGGTGTACCCGTGGTCGGGGCGGGAGCCGGGGTGCTGGGCGCCGGCGTGTTGATGGTCGGTTTCGGCGCTGGCGGTGGTGTGGAGGGCGAGCTGACCGGGGCTTTGTTGATGTTGCCGTCGGTGGTGGGTGGTTTGGGCGTGTCGAAGACGCCGTTGCCGGGTCCGCCGGTGAACTTGCTCGAACGGTCGGTTCCGCCTGCTGCACCGGGAGCCGCACCGGGGGCCATCGGGGCACCGGCCATCGGGGGCACGGTCGGAGCGCTCACCGGGGGCGCAGCGCCCACGGTCGGCTTCGGGCCGGCCGATGGCGGGGCCGTTGCGCTGCTCGGAGCGCCGTTGCCGGGCGTGGTGGTGCTGGGGGCGTTCGCACCGGGTGCGGTGGTCGTGGGAGTGCCGGCTGTGGGAATGCTCGGGATGCCGGCGCCGCCGGGTGCGCTGATGGTCGGTTTCGGCGCAGGTGGTGGTGTGGAGGGCGAGTTGGCCGGGGCTTTGTTGATGTTGCCGTCGGTGGTGGAGGGCTTGGGTGCGTCGAAGATGCCCTTGCCGGGGCCGCCGGTGAACTTGCTCGAACGGTCGGTTCCGCCTGCCGCACCGGGAGCGGCACCGGGTGCCATTGGGGCACCGGCCATCGGGGGCGTTGTCACGCTGGGCGCACCGGACAGCGCGCCGCCGATGCTGCGGGCCGCCGTGCCGGCACCAGGCGAGGTCGTGCCGGTCACCGGGCCCGCACCCGGCGTCGGGCCGCCCTTGGCCACCGGCCCACCGGACGGCGTCGACCCGGGCGGGGTCACACCCGGCACGCCACCACCAGGCACGCCACCAACGGGAACGCCACCACCGCGCGGGCCGCCCTGCGAACCCGGAGAACCCGGCGATCCCGGAATGCCGGAGATCGGTGCCACGGTCGGTCCACCGGTGCTGCGCGGACCACCGGGCGGGGTGATGCCCGGCGCACCGGGCAGGTTCTTGACCTGGCCGACCGCCGGCCCACCCGACGTCTTGGACGGCCCACCCGTGTTCGGGCCGGACGCGCCCGGAACGTTCGTGATCGGTGCCACGGTCGGTCCACCAGTGCTGCGCGGACCACCTGACGGGGTCACGCCCGGCGCACCGGGCAGGTTGTTGATCGGCCCGACCGCCGGCCCACCCGGTCCCTTCGGTCCGCCGGTCGCGTTCGGCCCGGAAGCGCCCGGCACGTTCTTCACCGGCGTGACGGAAGGCCCACCTGGTCCCTTGAGCCCGCCGGTTCCGTTGGGCCCGGAAGCGCCGGGGAGGGTCTTCACCGGCCCGACCGCCGGCCCACCTGGTCCCTTGGGCCCGCCGGTCCCGTTGGGCCCGGAAGCACCCGGCACGTTCTTCACCGGCGTGACGGAAGGCCCACCCGGACCCTTCACCCCGCCGGTCCCGTGCGGCCCTGAAGCACCCGGCACGTTGGTCACCGGCTGCACCACCGGCCCACCGGGCCCCTTCACCCCGAGCGGCCCGTTGCCGGGTGAGCCGGGTGGCCTTTGGGCGTTCGAGTTCGGGTCGATCTTGGCGAACTGGTCCCGGCTGAACTGGTCGTTCTGCACGTGCGTCTGGAGCGTGGCCTTCAAACCCGACTGGACGTTGCCCATCGCGCTCGAAGCGTTGTTCGCCTGCTTCACCGAAGCGTCGTTCGAGCTGTTCAACGCGGGCACGGCGACGATGCCGATCGGCCCCAGCGCGTTGGGCCCGAGCTTCAGCCCCTGCAACCCGCCGGAGATCGCGGTCAACCGGTCCCGCAGGCTGCCTGCCCGCTTGTCCAGGTCGGACATGGTCGACTCGCTCATGCCGAACCCGGAGTTGCCCGTCGGCCCACCGGGCGACGGTGACGGCGGTGGCGGTGACGGCGGTGGCGACGAGGTGCCCGAGGATCCCGGGGTGTTCGAGTCGACGCCGCCGCCACCGCGTGCCATGGCTGGTTCTCCGTGGTTCTTCTAGACCTGGACGGAACTGGTGGATGTCTCGCTCGCAGCGGGCTGCGAGTACTGCGACTGGAACGACTCGTAGCTCGACTTCGCCGCTTCACCCGCGGACTTGGCCTCGTCGGCCGCCTGCTCGACGCTCGTGCCCGCCTGCTCGGCCTTGCGCGACGCCTCCTCGGCGGCCTTGATGTCGGCCTCGCTGCCCGAGGCGAACGCCTTGGCGTTGGCCTCGGCCGCCGCCGCGTTGGCCGCCGTGAAGTCCACGTTCGCCTGCTCGTACTTGGCGTTCGCCGCCTTCGCCGCGTCGTTCTTGGTCGACAGGTCGCCCTCGGCGGACGTGCGCGCCGGGTCGTCCGGCCCGGGGTTGTTGCGCTTGTACTCCTCGTACGCGGCCTTCGCGGCGTCGTCGGCGGGCTTCGCGTCGGTCAACGCCTCGTTGCTGGCCTTCGCCGCCTCGGCGACTTCACGGGCTTCCCGCGCCGCCTTCTCCGCCGCCTGGGCCGCCTCGCCGCGCGCCGCGTCCGCCTCGACCTTGGCCGCCTCGTACTTGGCCATCGCCGCGTCCCGACCCGCCTGGTCACCGCGTGCGGCGGCGGCGTTGGCCTCTTCGACGAACGCGTTGGCCTTGTCGTTGGCCTGGCTCGCCTTCGTGGCCGCCGCGTTCACGTCCTCGTTGGCCTTCTTGGCCTCCTCGGCGGCAGCGGTCTCCGCTTCCTTGGCCTTGCTGTACCGCTCGTTGGCCTCCTCGGCCTTCTTGTTGGCGTCGGTGACCTTGTCGTCCTGCACGTCCTTGGCCAACGCCTTGTCGATCTCGCGGTCGACGCCCTTCTGCGCCTTCCACGACTCGTAGCCGACCTCGGCCACGTCGGCGATGTTCTCGAACCGGTTCCAGCCCTTGCCGACGTTCTCGGTGATCTCGTCGAGGTTCTTGATCCGGCCCATCTGCCTGCCCAGCGCCGCGGTCAGCCGCGCGATCCGGGACGCGATGTTCACGCCGAGCGCCACGGCCTTGCCGACCGCGAAGCCGATGTAGGCCGCGATCGACGCGCCGAACGTGATGACCGCGGTGGCGGCGGCGATCAGCGCGCCCGCCAGCAGCGACCCGAGCAGCTGGGCGATCAGGTCGCGCACGATGTCGCGCAGCACGGACACCAGCACGCCGCAGATCGAGACGATCTTGGCCTTCTGCTCGACGGCGTTGGCCAGCGAGTCGAGCTCCTGGCCCATCGACTCCATGTTCTTCTGGAACGCCTCGGACGACGCGCCGGTCCACCCGTCGAACGTGGCCAGCTCGCGGCGGTGGTCCTCGGCCAGCACCCGGAGCTCGGCGGCCTGCTTCTTGGTCGCCTCGACGTTGGCCTCGATCTCGTCCGGGTCGCCCATGAGCTGGTCGAGCGGTTCCTTCAGGAACGACACGTGCTCGATCAGCCAGCCGATGCCCGCGCCGAGCAACGTGCCCAGCGGGTCGACCGCCAGCATGGCCGTGGACGACGCGGCGCCGATCGCGGCGAACGTGATGTCGAGGGCCTTCTCGGTCTCGGTCTCCGCGTCCTTGCCGATCGTGGTGATCATCTCGTCCCAGGCCGAGATGAACAGGGAGCCCTTGAACTTGTTCTTCTCGGTGATCTCCATGCCGGGTGGCGAGGAGATCGGGGTGTCGGGGGCGGTCATCGGTCAGCTCTCCTCGTCACCAGGGGTGGTTCTCGTCGTCCTCGTCGTCACCGGCGTGCGTCCTGCGCACCGGCCGCGACGGCATCTGCGTCTGGGGAACGGGCCGGGGCGCGGCGGGGACCGGCGCGGGCTCCGGTTCGACGTCGTCCGGTTCGACGTAGTCGTGCCCGTCGTCCTGCGGCTCGTCGTCGTCCGGGATGGCGTCGCTCACCATCTGCATGGCCTCGGTGCCCTCACCGAGCGGTTCGAACGCGGCCATCACCTTCTGCGCGGCCTGCTTCTGCGCGACCTTGGCCGTCTGCATGATCAGGGCGGTGAGGCGGGCGGAGCCGAGTTCGGTGGCGCGGTGGCCGAGCTGGATGTTCAGCAGGCCGCCGTTGGGGCCGACGGTGATCGTCACCGCGCCGTCCGGGCTGGCGGCCGTGGCCTGCGAGTTCTCGAAGTTCTCCTGGAGGTCCGCCGACTTCCGCTGGAGATCGGCCAGCTTGGCCTCGAAGTTGTCGAGCCACTGCTGGGGGTCCAAGGTCAACCTCCTGGGGTGGAAAGCGGTGCACCCTGGAGTCGACCGGAGGCCGCCAACGCCGCCCCAACGCCCCACCAACGGGTGAGCCTGCGGTGTACCGAACCCCTGTCCGCCCGCCGCCCGCTCCGGCCCGTCGCCGGCCGTGGACCAGCGATGATCGGCCACGGCGGCAGTCCGACGCCGTAGTCGGTGAATCACCCCGAGTGGCGGTGCGGGGTGTTCCCACCAACGATTAGGTCACGGCGGACCGGTGCGTGCGCGGGTCTCATTACTACGGGGTACGGTTCGCCACTCGGAAGCCCCGACGGCCACGCCGTCGGCATTTGTCTGCTCCTAGACGAGCAGGGAGGGAGACGAGCCGTGCGTCGTCGAATGCGTGGCCTCGCGGTGGCCGCGATCGCGCTGACCAGCGTTCTGTCGATGGCCGCCTGCGCCAAGGACACTGGTGGAACCCAGGGGTCCGGGTCGACCAACACCGCCGAGGGCTGCAAGCTGGCTGACAAGCCGCCGGCAGCCGCCGCGACCTCCAGCAAGGCCGCCTCGGACGAGAAGGTCGACGGCAGTGCCCTGAAGGTGGGCCTGGCCTACGACATCGGTGGTCGGGGCGACGCGTCGTTCAACGACTCCGCCGCGGCCGGCCTGGACAAGGCCAAGGCCGAGCTGGGCATCAAGCCGGAGAACGTCAAGGAGCTGACCGCCGCGCCGAACGAGCCGGAGGACGCCAAGCTCACCCGGCTCCGCCAGCTCGCGGGCGAGGGCTTCAGCCCGATCATCGGTGTCGGCTTCGCCTACGCCGAGTCGCTGGCCGTCGTCGCGCCGGAGTTCCCGAACGTCAAGTTCGCGATCGTGGACGGTGCGGTGGAGGGCGCGGCGAACGTGACGCCGCTGCTGTTCGCCGAGGAGCAGGGCTCCTTCCTGGCGGGCGTCATCGCCGCCTACCAGTCCAAGAAGTGCCACGTCGGCTTCGTCGGCGGTGTCGAGATCCCGCTGATCCAGAAGTTCGACGCGGGCTACGAGCAGGGCGCGAAGACCGCCGCTCCGGACATCAAGATCGAGAAGAAGTACCTGACCCCGGCGGGCGACTTCACCGGCTTCCAGGACCCGACCAAGGGCGGCGAGGCCGCGACCGGTCAGATCGAGGCCGGCGCCGACGTGCTCTACCACGCTGCCGGCGCGTCCGGCAAGGGCGTGTTCTCGGCCGCCAAGACGGCCGGCGTCAAGGCCATCGGCGTCGACTCCGACCAGTACAACCAGAAGACGGTCGAGGAGTCGAAGGACGTCATCGTCTCGTCCATGCTGAAGCGGGTCGACGTCGCGGTGTACGAGTTCGTCCGCGCGGTCGCCAAGAACGACGTGGCCAGCCTGCCCAAGGTGTTCGACCTGTCCGTCGACGGCGTCGGCTACGCCACCTCCGGCGGCAAGATCGACGAGAACCTGAAGGCCGTCCTCGAGGGCTACAAGGCCCAGATCATCGAGGGCAAGATCAAGGTCAAGTCCGCGCCGTAACCCCATCCGGCCTCCGGCGCACTGGGCCCTGCGAGCACCCTCGCGGGGCCCAGTGCGTGGTTAGCCCCGGCGCAGCCGGAGATCAGACGGAGCTTCCATGAGCAGTACAACCCCTGCCGTCGTCCTGTCGGGCATCACCAAGCGCTTCCCGGGTGTCGTCGCAAACAGCGACGTCCACCTCAGCGTGCAGGTCGGCGAAGTGCACGCGCTGTGCGGCGAGAACGGCGCCGGCAAGTCCACCCTGATGAAGATCCTGTACGGGATGCAGCAGCCCGACGAGGGCACCATCGAAGTGGCGGGCGAGCAGGTCCGGTTCCGCACCCCCGCCGACGCGATCAAGGCCGGCATCGGCATGGTGCACCAGCACTTCATGCTGGCCGACAACCTGACCGTGCAGGAGAACGTCGTGCTCGGCGCGGAGGCGCTGCACGGCATCGGCGGCAAGGCCCGCAAGCGCATCCAGGAGTTGGCGGCGGCCACCGGCCTGACCGTCGACCCCGGTGTCCTGGTCGAACGCCTCGGCGTGGCCGACCGGCAGCGGGTCGAGATCCTGAAGGTGCTGTACCGCGGCGCCAAGGTGATCATCCTGGACGAGCCGACCGCGGTGCTCGTGCCGCAGGAGGTCGACGAGCTGTTCACCACCCTGCGCGGCATGCAGCAGCAGGGCTTCACGTTCCTGTTCATCTCGCACAAGCTCGACGAGGTCCGTGCGATCGCCGACTCCGTCACGGTGATCCGCCGCGGCACCACGGTCGGCACCGCGGACCCGAAGGCGGTCAGCTCGCGCCAGTTGGCCGAGATGATGGTCGGCAGCGAGCTGCCCAGCCCGGAGACGCGCGAGTCCACCGTCACCGACCGCGTCGTGCTGCGGGTGGAGAACCTGGGCCTGGTCGCGGCCGAGGGCACCCGGCCGGTGCTGGACGACATCGACCTGGTGGTGCGCGCGGGCGAGATCCTCGGCATCGCCGGGGTCGAGGGCAACGGCCAGACCGAGCTGGTCGAGACGATCATGGGCATCCGCAAGGCCCACCACGGCCGCGTCGTGCTCAGCAGCAGCGCGCTCGGCGACCGCGACCTGACCAGGCTGGGCACGCTGGCGCGGCGCGAAGCCGGCATCGGCTACATCCCCGAGGACCGGCACCGCCAGGGCCTGCTGCTCACGCAGCCGCTCTGGGCGAACCGCATCCTCGGCTACCAGACCCGCCGCCCCGTGTCGAAGGGCCAGTGGCTGGACCTCGCGGGCGCGAAGCAGGACACGACGCGCATCGTCGAGGACTTCGACGTGCGGACGCCGAGCATCGACGTGGCCGCCGTGGCGCTGTCCGGCGGCAACCAGCAGAAGCTCGTGGTCGGCCGTGAGCTGTCCGGTGACCCGGTGCTGCTCATCGCGTCGCACCCGACCCGCGGCGTCGACGTCGGCGCGCAGGCGCTGATCTGGGACGAGATCAAGAACGCCCGCGCGCGCGGCCTGGCCGTGCTGCTGATCTCGGCGGACCTGGACGAGCTGATCGGCCTGTCCGACACGATCCGGGTGATGCTGCGCGGTCGCCTGGTCGCGGACGCCGACCCGGCCACGGTCACCCCGGAAGACCTCGGCAGTGCGATGACCGGCGCGGGCGCCACGGGCGCCGTTGCCGCAGAGCACGCCCCTGGCGCCGCGAAGGCGTCGGAATCGGAAGGCGAGTAATGGGAATGTTGCGCGGCAAGCTCCTGCCGCCCGTGCTGGCGATCCTGTTCTCCGCCCTGCTGTGCGGTATCGCGCTGGTGGTGTCCGGCGCGAACCCGCTGCGGGCGTTCGGGGTGATGCTGTCCCAGATCGGTCAGGGCACCACCGCCGTCGACATCGTCAACAGCACCGGCACGTACTACATCGCGGCGCTCGCGGTGGCGATCGGGTTCCAGATGAACCTGTTCAACATCGGTGTCGAGGGCCAGTACCGGGTCGCGGCGGTCGTCGCGGCCGTGGTCGGCGGCTCGATCGTGCTGCCGCCCGGCCTGCACGCCCTGGTGATCATCCTGACGGCCGCCGTCGCGGGCGCGCTGTGGGCCGCGGTGCCGGCGATCCTCAAGGTGACGCGCGGCGTCAACGAGGTCATCTCGACCATCATGATGAACGGGCTGGCGCTGGGCCTGGCGGCGTACCTGATCGGCTCGGACGTGTTCGGCGAGTTGCGCGGCAACAACATCCGCACGCCGGAGATCCCGCACAGCGGCTGGGTGCCCGGCATCTCGTTCGGCTCGTCCGGCACGGTGTTCGGCCTGGTGTTCCTGGCCGCGCTGCTCGGCATCGGCTACTGGGTGATGATGAACCGCACCCGGTTCGGCTTCGAGCTGCGGGCGTCCGGCGAGTCGTCGACGGCCGCCGCCGCCGGCGGTGTGAACGCCAAGAAGATGGTGCTGATCGCGATGCTGCTGTCCGGTGGTATCGCCGGGCTGGTCTCGATGCCCGAGATCCTGGGCCGCGACCACACGTACAACCTGAACTTCCCGGCCGGGATCGGCTTCTCCGGCATCGCTATCGCGTTGCTGGGGCGCAACCACCCGGGCGGAATCGCGTTCGCCGCGCTGCTGTGGGCGTTCCTGGACAAGTCGGGCCTGGCGTTGGACAACGTGCAGGTGCCCAGGGAGATCGTGACGATCATGCAGGGGGCGATCGTGCTGTCGGTCGTCGTCGCGTACGAGGTGGTCCGCCGGTTCGAACTGGCCGCTCAACAGCGGCAGGTCGGTCGGCAGCTCGGGACGGTGGATGCGGCATGAGCACTTCCTTGATGAACCCGTCAGAGGCACCTTCGACCGTGCCGCCGCCCCGGAAGGCGCGGCGCATCCCCGGTTGGGCGATCGGCGCGCTGGGCGTGGCGGGCGCGGTCGTGCTGCTGTCCACCACGTCGTACCTGACCGGTGTGCCGCAGCTGACCTCCACCGGCACCATCCAGACCGCCGTGCGGCTGGCGCTGCCGATCCTGCTCGCGGCCCTCGGCGGCCTCTGGGCGGAACGCGCGGGCGTGGTGAACATCGGCCTCGAAGGTATGATGATCATGGGCACGTGGGGCGCGGCGTGGGCCGGGTACCAGTGGGGTCCGTGGGCGGCGCTCGTGTCGGCGGCCGTGTTCGGCGCGCTGGGCGGGTTGCTGCACGCGATCGCGACCGTGACGTTCGGCGTGAACCACATCGTGTCCGGTGTGGCGATCAACCTGCTCGGGGCCGGTCTGACCAAGTACCTGTCCACGCTGATCTTCTTCCCGCTGTCGAGCAACCCCCGCGAGTCGCCGTCCGTGCCGAAGTTCGACACGTACTCGGCGTCCGGGCTGTCGGACTGGCTCGGGTCGCTGGAGGCGCAGCAACGGGTCGGGCTGTCGGACGTCGCCGGCATCCTGCGCGGCCTCGTCACCGGTGTGTCGCCGTTGACGATGCTGGCGATCGTGCTGGTGGTCGGCAGCTACCTGGTGCTGTGGCGCACCCGGTTCGGGCTGCGGCTGCGGTCGTGCGGCGAGAACCCGGTGGCCGCGGAGTCGCTGGGCGTCAACGTCTACCGGTACAAGTACGCCGCCGTGATCGCGTCCGGCGCGCTGGCCGGCATCGGCGGCGCGGCGCTCGTGCTCAACCCCGGCCAGCCCGGGTACCTCGAAGGCCAGACCAACGGCCGCGGGTTCATCGGCCTGGCCGCGATGATCTTCGGCAACTGGCGGCCCGGTGGCCTGCTCGGCGGCGCGGCCCTGTTCGGGTACGCGGACGGCTTGCAGCTGCGGTCCGGTGGCAAGACGTTCCTCGCGCTGGTCTACGGCGCGGTGCTGCTGCTGGTCGTGATCGTGATCTGGCAGCTGGTCCGCCGCCGCTGGTTCGCCGCCGCGTTCGGCATCCTGGCCGCCGGTCTCCTGTACGCCGTGTACTACTCGGTGGACGAGGTGCCGAGCGAGCTGACCACGTACGCGCCGCACCTGGTGACGTTGATCGTGCTGGCGGTCGCGTCCCAACGATTGCGCATGCCCGCCGCGGACGGGGTGGTGTACCGCCGTGGTTGACGTCGACTGGGACCTGCTGCGGGCCCGTGCCGTCGAGGCCGCCCAGTCCGCCTACTGCCCGTACTCGGGGTTGCGGGTGGGTGCGGCGGCGGTGTGCGACGACGGCCGGATCGTGGTCGGCTGCAACGTCGAGAACGCCGCCTACGGCGTCGGCCTGTGCGCCGAGTGCACGTTGGCGGGTCAGTTCTTCCTGACCGGCGGCGGCAGGCTGGTGGCCCTGGCGTGCCGCAGCGGCGCCGGTGACCTGCTGATGCCGTGCGGCCGGTGCCGCCAGGTGATCTACGAGCTCGGCGGCGGGTCGTGCCTGATCGACACGCCGTCCGGCGTGCTGCCGATGACCTCGGTGCTGCCCGACGCGTTCGGTCCGGAGGACCTGCCATGACGACCCACACCGCGGTGGACGTGATCCGGGCCAAGCGCGACGGCGCCCGGTTGACCGACTCCCAGATCGACTGGGTGGTGGACGCCTACACCCGCGGGGCGGTGGCCGACGAGCAGATGTCGGCGCTGGCCATGGCGATCTTCCTGAACGGGATGGACGCGGCCGAGACCGCCCGGTGGACCCACGCGATGGTGGACTCCGGCGAGAAGCTGTCCCTGGACGTCGGTCGTCCTACCGTGGACAAGCACTCGACCGGCGGCGTCGGCGACAAGATCACGCTGCCGTTGGCGCCCCTGGTCGCCGCTTGTGGTGCCGCCGTGCCGCAGCTGTCCGGGCGCGGCCTGGGCCACA
This sequence comes from Saccharothrix sp. NRRL B-16314, assembly GCF_000716595.1. Lineage (GTDB taxonomy): Bacteria > Actinomycetota > Actinomycetes > Mycobacteriales > Pseudonocardiaceae > Actinosynnema. The sequence goes on along the minus strand of NZ_JNXC01000020.1, from coordinate 118,953 downwards.
CCGGCGGAACGCTCGACAAGCTGGAGTCCATCCCCGGCTGGCGGGCCCAGTTGTCGGTGGACGAAGTGGTGTCGCAGCTCCAGGCGGTCGGCGCGGTCGTGTGCGCGGCGACTTCCGGTCTCGCTCCGGCGGACAAGAAGCTGTACGCGCTGCGCGACGTGACGGCGACCGTCGAAGCGATCCCGCTGATCGCGTCGTCGATCATGTCGAAGAAGATCGCCGAAGGCGCCGAGGCGCTGGTGCTGGACGTGAAGGTCGGGTCCGGGGCGTTCATGAAGTCCCTGGACCAGGCACGTGCGCTCGCGACGGCGCTGGTCTCCATCGGCGTGGACCACGGGCTGAAGATCAGCGCCCTGCTGACCGACATGTCCGTCCCGCTGGGGCGCGCGGTCGGCAACTCGGTGGAGGTGACCGAGTCCGTCGAGGTCCTGCGCGGCGGCGGTCCGGCGGACGTCGTCGAGCTGACGGTGGCCCTGGCGCGGGAGATGTTGTCCCGTGCGGGCATCTCGGCGGACCCGGCGGCGGTCCTCGCGTCCGGTGAGGCGTACGAGACGTGGGCCCGGATGATTCGGGCGCAGGGCGGCGACCCGGACGCCCCTCTTGCCGTCGGCAAGCACAAGCACGTGGTCACGGCCCCTTCGGACGGCTACCTGACCACCTTGGACGCGTACGCGGTGGGCGTGGCCGCTTGGCGCCTGGGCGCGGGCCGTGCCCGCAAGGAGGACCCGGTCCAGGCCGGCGCCGGCATCCTGTGCCTGGCCAAACCGGGTGACCGGGTGACCGAGGGCCAGCCACTGCTGGAGCTGTACACCGAAACCCCCGACGCCATCCCCGCCGCCCTCGAATCACTGGACGGCGGCTACGAGATCGGCGAAACCCCACCGACCCGCACCCCCTTGGTGATCGACACCATCAGGGGCTGAACCCCGCGCGACCGACACCGCGGAGCGGCTCGTCGCATGACGCGCTGTTGGTGGCCGTGGCAACGCAATGCGTTCGTATTCCACTTGGGTGGGTGTTCCGGAGCGTCAAAGACAGCGCGTGGTCGGCTGATCACATCGCACACCACGGCGTGAGTCTGGACGAGGCCAAGGAGGCGGTCCTCGAACGTCCCTGATGGCAGGCCGAAGGCAAGGGCGACACGATCCTGATGTACGGCCGCACCTATGCAGGTCGGTACCTGCTCGTAGTGGCTGTTGAAGACAACGGTGAAGCTTTCATCGTTACCGCGCGGGACATGACTTCCAGAGAGAAGAAGACCTTCCAGAGGAAGGCACGGTGATGACGATGGTGAAGCGGAACGAGGCCCTTCCTTGGCCGGTCCGAGACCTTGAGGCGCTGGCCGCCCACTACGACGCCCATGACACGTCGGCCGAGATGGAACATGGCGAATGGGCCGATCCGCGTCCGATGCAGACCACATCACTCCGGTTGCCCGGTGAGGTCGTCGACGCGCTGAAGGCGCTCGCCACATCACGAGGCATGCGTTACACGGCGTTGGTCCGGGAGATCATCGAGCACGCCGTCAACGGTGTGCGTCTCGCCGAAAGCGAGGAGCTCGCCCGAATCGACGAGCGATTGGCCCGCATCGAGGCTGCCGTCGTCGAGCGGTCCGAGGAGGCTGCCCGGCCACGTCCGGAGAGGCGAGAGCCGACATCCGGCTCGAAGGCGAAGTCTTCCGCACATCGGGGGAGGACGCGGCGGACGGTGGCTTCAGCGCAGGATGCGAAGGGGAGCGCGTCCACCGGCACTCGTCGGAGAGAGGCGCGAAAGGGCTGAGTTCGGACCCGATCGGCTCACGACATCGACAAGGCCCGGCCCGCACGATGCGGACCGGGCCTTGTCGGCGTCGGTGATCAGGCGCCTTCGGCAGCCAGGTCGTCGTCGTCCACGTTCCGGTTGTCGTTCGACTTCGGACCGTTCTTCCGGGTCCGCCGCTGCGGCCGGGGCAGGGCGGTGGGTGGCGGGGGCGGGGTGGGGGAGCCGCCGCCGAGGATCAGCTCGGCGAACGTCGCCATCGCCTCGTCCAGCTGCCCGCCGATGCGCTGCTCCGACTCCTGGTTGCTCTTGCGCACCAGCCCGGCCAGCGATTCCGTGTCCGGCCGCGTGGACAGGGTGCCCTCGACCTTGGCGATCCCCTGCTCCACCACACCGGACAGCTCGCCGAGCCGCGCCGCGAAGTCGTCCTCGACCGAGTCGAGGCGCGTGGTCATCGTGTCGAGGCGGGACGTGACCTGCTCCAAGCGCTGCGCCAGCGCCTCCAGCCGGTCCGTCGCGTCGACCTGGTCGCGGGTCTCGTCCAGCGCCGCGTGCAGCGCCTCGCGGGCCTCGTCCAGCTTGCCGTTCATCGTCGTGCGCGTGTCCGTCAACGACGCCGTGAGCGAGTCGCGCGTCTCGGTGAGCGCCGCCTGCAGCCCGTCCCGCGTGGTGTTGAGGCTTTCCCGCGTCTCGTCCAGCTTGCCGTGCAGGGTGCTGCCCGACTCCGTCACCGAGCGCTGCAACGCCTCGCGCGTGCCGTCCAGGTGCTCGTGGACGCCCTCGTCCACCTCGTCCAGACGCCCGCGCAGCGCGACTTCCAGCGCCTCGATCCGCTCGCGCAGCGGTCCGGTCACCGCCGCCGGCACCTGCTCGACCTTGCCGTCCTGCTTGTCCAGGTGCCCGTCGAGGTCGTCGAGGCGCTTGTGGATGTGGGAGAGCTTGTCCTCCAGCCCGTCCATCCGCCCGGCGACACCCTCGAACCGGCCCGCCACCCCGTCGAGCCGACCGTCGAGCTGCGCGAACGGCTTGGCCAGCTTGTCGACCAGGCCTTCGACGGCCCGCCCGATGCCCTGGACCGCGTTGTCCTGCGCCTCCAACCTCGCCAGCGCCTCGTCCAGGCGCTCGGCCAGCACGCTGACCTCGTTCCGGTCGGGCAGCTCGGACAGGCGCTTGCGAACGGAACCCAGCGATTCGAGCGGGGACATCCTCGCGTGGATCTCGTCCAGTGCGTCGAAGATCTGCTGCTGTTCGCTCTCACGAATCTCCGCGGCGCGCGTGAGCATGTTGCGCATCCGATCGAAGGACATCGTGGAGTTGTTGTTCTCGTTCACGGCTCGGGTGCCTTCGTCCAGGGGAGGGGAGACCTCCGGGAGCCTAGCCAGGTTGGGGTGGTGCGCAGTAGCGCCCCCCGTCAGGGGCCGCCCGTACCGGCCTTGCGCGTAGTCCGTTCGAGTGACAACGAGCGACACGACCTGGAGGTAACGGGTAGCAGGCTCGTGAGCGCATCGCGTGAGCATCCGCCGTGCGAGTGACTAAAGCCGTGGTAGCGGTAGCGGAAAGTTCTGCATCACGAGTGCACAACGGTGAGAGGGCGTCCAAGCGAGTGGTTCTGCACACATCGCGTGACACCGCGCCGATCATACCTTGACAAGATCATTCCGTCGCGGAACGGCACGCCGTGCCACCGGTATACGGTGACGACCATGTCGACCCCGCTTACCCAGGAGGCCCTCCGCAGCGCACCCAAGGTGCTGCTGCACGACCACCTCGACGGTGGCCTCCGCCCCCAGACGGTGATCGAACTCGCCGAAGCCTGTGGCCACCAGGGCCTTCCCACCACCGACCCGGTGGCGCTGGGCGCCTGGTTCCGAGACAACGCCAACTCCGGCTCGCTGGTCCGCTACCTCGAGGGCTTCGCCCACACCTGCGGCGTCATGCAGGACGAGGCCGCGCTGGTCCGCGTCGCCTCCGAAGCCGTGCAGGACCTCGCCGACGACGGCGTCGTGTACGCCGAGATCCGCTACGCCCCGGAGCTGTTCACCGAGAAGGGCCTGAGCCTGGACCAGGCCGTCGAGGCCGTGCAGGAGGGCTTCCGCCTGGGCGAGGCCGCGTCCGGCGGTCGGATCAAGGTCGGCACGCTGCTCTGCGCGATGCGCCAGAACGACGGCTGGCAGCGCATCGCCGACCTGGTGGTCCGCTACCGGGACGCGGGCGTGGTCGGCTTCGACATCGCGGGCCCCGAGATCGGGTTCCCGCCCAGCAAGGAGCTGTCCGCGTTCGAGTACCTGCGGCAGCAGAACGCGCACTTCACCATCCACGCCGCCGAGGCGTCGGGCGCCGAGTCGGCCTGGGAGGCCGTGCAGCTCGCGGGCGCGGAGCGGCTGGGCCACGGCGTGCGGCTGGCCGAGGACATCAAGGGCGACGAGGTCGGCCACCTCGCGGCCTACGTGCGGGACCGGCGCATCGCGCTGGAGATGTGCCCGACGTCGAACGTGCACACCGGCGCGGTGGCGTCACTGGCCGAGCACCCGCTGCGGCGGATGGCCGACCTGGGCTTCCGGGTCACCGTGAACACCGACAACCGGCTGATGAGCCAGGTGTCGATGACGAGCGAGTTCGCCACCGTGGTCGAGCACTTCGGCTTCGGCTGGGACGACCTGCGCAAGGTCACCGTCAACGCCGCGAAGGCCGCGTTCATCACGCACGACGAGCGCCGCGCCCTGATCCAGGACGTCATCGAGCCCGCGTACGCCGCTCTCCAGCAGTAGCACCACAGCGCGGCACCACCACAAAGCAGAGGTCGCGGGCTCCTAGGAGACCCGCGACCTCTGCGCTTCAACGCTTGCCGGTGCTAGTGCACCTTGAGCCGGTCCTCGAACGACGCCACGAGGTTGCGCCACGCCACCTGCTCGTCGTCGAACGGCGCGCTGGGCGCCAACCGGGTGGGGTCGGGCTTGAGCACGTACGACACGAGCCACCCCAGCCGCTCGGACTGGTTCAGCGCCACCTTCACGGTGTCGTCGTTCGCCCACTCACCCGCGTCCTCCAGCAGCTCCACCACGAGGTCGAGCTGCGTCGGGTCGATGCCGTCCGGGCCGTCGGCGATGTCCTCGTCCAGGCCGGTGAGCACGTAGACGTTGTCCGGGTCGACCTCGACCTCCAGGTCGCCGCCGGTCGCCTTGGTCACCAGCTCGCCCCAGGTCGACACCTCGGCCAGGTCGTTGTCGTCGGCCTCGACGATGAACCGGGCCAACGCGCGCGGCGAGCCGAACACGTCGATCTTGCCCTTGCGACCGAGGAACACCGGCTGGTCGTCCATGTAGCAGCGCAGCGTGTAGTACTCGCCCGCGCCACTGATGATCTTGATCGGGTCGATGCCGACCTCGGCCCAGAACCCGACCGGCTCGCCGTCCTCGTCGTCCTCCTCGGAGTCGGACTTGGACTTGGCGACGGCCGCCGCGGCGTTGGCCTCCTCGAAGGCGGCCAACTCCTCCTGGGCGGCCTTCAGCTCGGTCCCGTCGACGTCCGGCGTGTTCACGACCTCGTCGATCGCGTCGAGGACCTCGTCCCACTTCTCGGAGACGACCTCGGCGATCTCGGTCCACAGCGCCTGACCCTCGCGGCCGGTGAACGGCAGCGTGCCCTGCGGCAGCAGCGAGAAGCCCTCCGCCGAGTCCAGGATCTCGTGCACCTTCTCCAGGTCGCACACGTCGGCCAGCGAACGCACGATCGAGACCACGTCGGCCAGCTCGCCGATGACCCAGGTGTCGGGCTCCTCGGCGACCAGCTCCGGCACGCCGACCAGGTCGAACTGGTGGTTGTCGTCCGGCGACAGCTCGCCGACCGACAGCGCCGGCACCACGTGCCACGCCGGGTGGTCGGTCAGGTCGTGCTCTTCGGCCTTGCGCACGAACGCCGCCAGGTGCGCGGCATCCGGAAAGGCGTACAGGTCCTCCTCGTGGCCGAGGAATGCCTCCCACTCCTCGCCCTCTTCCCGCCAGCGCGGAGCCCAAAGGGTGACCACATCACCCTGAGTGAGCCCCAGCTCGATCGGGACGATGTCCTGTGCCATCCGACCTCCCGGTCACGCCATGCCCCTTTGCGATGCGGTGGCAAGAGTACGGGGTCGATCACGCACTACTGCCGTTGACCACGGAAAGGGTCGGCGAAGTAGTCGTCGTCGTCCGTTTCAACGGGCTCCGGGCGGGCCGCGGGCCGGCCCTGCCGCTGCCCGGCCCACGGCGGCGCGGGTGGTCCGGCGGCGCGCGGAGGTGCTGCCGGCCGGGCCTGTTCACCCCGTCCGGCCTGGTGCGCGCCGGTGGTCGTCGGCACGGGAACCGCAGGCACGGGAGCCGTGGGAACGGGCGCGGCCTTCAGGGGTGGCGGGCCGGCGAAGGCCTCCACCGCCATGGCCATGCCGTCGCCCAACGACTTGGCCAGCTCGTTGTAGCCGGTCTGCACGGCCGCGTCGGTCGCCAGCCGGGCCGTCTCCACGACCAGTCTGCCGACCGCGTCCGGTCCCTGCGCCAACGCGTTCGGGTGCAGGTCGAGCGCCTTCAGCTCACCCGTCGCGGTCGCCGTGGCGCGGACCAGGCCGGTCGGGTGCTCGGCCGAGCCGGTCGTCCGGGCCAGCAGCTCGGTCAGCCCTTCGGCCGCCGAGAGTCGTTGCTCCTGCGTCACCGCGAACCCCTCAGGTACGAGCCGCCGAAATCGTCGTCGTCCGGACCTCGTTCGAAGCCGATCTCGGTCAACGCCCGCACGGTCGCCGGATCGGCCACCCGTTCCACCGTCCGGTGCAGCCGCGTGGCGGCGTCACGGGACGCCCGCGCCGACACGCGCAGGATCTCGTCCGCCAACGCCCGCGGCCCCATGGTCAACGCCCCGGGCGCGATCCGCACCTCCTGCGGCGGGCCGCCGGGCGCCGCCACGACCGTGACCGCGCCGTCCGGCGACGACGCGCGGCCGAGCACCGGCCCGGTGCGCGCCGCGTGCTCGGCGACCTGCCGCCCGGTGTTCGCGACCCGTCGGGCCGCCCGCTCCGTCTCGTCCACGTCCTCAGCCCGTCGGTCGGTAGAAGCCCATGAAGCCCATGCCGCTGTTGCTCGTGCGGATCGCGCCCACCTGCACCGGGTCGCCCGCCTCCACCATCTGCCCGTTGCCGATCACCATCGCCACGTGCCCGTCCCACACCACCAGGTCGCCGGGCAGCAGCTGGTCCGGCGGCACGGACGCGCCCATCGCCTGCGACGACGCCGGCCGGGGGATGTCGAAGCCGGCACCCGCGTACGCCCACTGGGTCAAGCCGCTGCAGTCCGTGCCCTGCGGCGGGTTCGCGCCACCCCACACGTACGGGGTTCCCAAGGCGGACAACGCATTGCGCACGGCGCGTGCGGCCGTCTCGTTGGGCGCTTCGGCGGAGCTGCCGTCCGGCAGGTTCACGCCGACGCCGGTGCCGGGCTGCGGTGGGATGGCCACCGGCAAGCGCGGCCCGGTAGCACCGCCACCCCCGCCTCCACCCCCGCCACTACCTCCGCCACCGCCACCGCCACCGCCACCGCCGCTGTCACTACCGCCACCGCCGCCGGTCGAAGTGGACTGGCGCCCGCCGCCGTCACCGCTCGCCGACGACGCGGACGTGGTGCCGCCGCTCTCCGCGCCGATCGGATCGCCGAGCCCGGCGAAGTCCGGCTGCGCCAAGCCCTGCAACTGCGCGACCACGCCGGTCAGCTCGGTCCGGACCCGTTCCAGCTCCTGCGCGGTCCTGCCCTCGTAGTCGCGGGCCTTCGCGGTCACCTCGGCGGCCACCGCGAGCACCGCGCCGATCCCGCCGAACACGCCCGCCGCCACGGCCGCCGCCAACCGGGGCCACGCCCAGCCGGTGAACTCGTCGATCAGGCCCTGGATCGCGGTCTTGCCGGACGTCACCGCGTTCACGGCCGTGGTCGCGGCCTGCTGGGTGGTCGTCGCGTTGCGCGCCAACGTGCCGACGCCGCCGGAGAAGGTCGACACCCGCGCCTGGAACGCGTTCGCCTTCTCGCCGTACCAGTCGGCGAGCGCGGCGTTCGCCGCGCCGGTGTGCCTGCCGTCGATCTCGGTCAACGCCGAGGACGCCCGCCCGAACGCGTCCGCCGCGCTCGTCGCGCCGCCGGTGTCGCCGTCGAGCTTGGCCAGGTGGTCCTTCATGGGCTGGACCAGGGCCGCCAGGAAGCCTCCGACGTCCACGTCAGACCTGGGCCGCGCGGTCGATGTCGGCGCGGTTACGCGCCTCCTGCTCGGTGTACGCCTCGCCGGTCTGCCGCACGGCGGTGGCGAACGCGGACAGCCCGGCCGCGGCGGCGGCCACACCGTCCACTTGGGCCTGTGCCGCGCGCTGGAACGCCGCGCCCAACCCGACCTCGTCGCCGATCCCGCCGAAGCTGCCCGCGGCCAACGACGTCGTGCCCGCCAGCGTGGACGTGCCGATCGCGCCGACCTCGCTCGCCAGACCCGCGGCCGTGCCGCCGTACGCCGACAGCGCCGCGGTGTCGACGCCGAAACCCCGTTCCACCCTTGTCCCCCTTTTGGTGCCGTGCGGTCGCGATCCTGCCGCATCCGGAACCCCGTCGTGCGGCGTTCGACGAGATCCTGCCCCGATGGGCGGTACCACCGGCGGTGTCACGACCTGATCATGTGTGCGTGGGTGTTTTGCGCCATTGGGAACGGATCGTGGCGTGGCTCGACCACCACGCCCCCTCGACCGCGTCGGCGTTCGTGCCCCCTGAGGACAGCGCCGCGGTCGAGGCGCTGGCGCACGCGAGCGGGCTGACGCCGCCGGACGACCTGCGTTCGTGGTGGTCGGTGTGCGGCGGCACGGCCAACCTGGCGTTCGCCGAGGTGCTGCCGCCGTTCTACACGCCGCTCGGCCCGTCCAACGCGCTGCGGTCGTGGCGGCTGAAGGAGCGGTTCTGGCCGACGGACCTCGATTCGGAGGCGGGCACGCCGACGCTGGGCTTCCACCCGATGTGGTTGCCGATCGCGTTCGACGGGTGCGGTGACGCGCTGGCGGTCGACCTGCGGCCGGGTGTGCTGTGCGGGTGCGTGGTCGAGTGGGACCGGCAGGCGGGCGAGATGCTGAAGCCCGAGTGGACCAGCCTGGACGAGATGCTGGACCAGGTGGCCACCGCGCTGGAGCACCGCGGGCGCCTCGGCCACTGCGAGCCCCTGGTCACCACCGACGGACGGTTGGGGTGGCGCACCGACTGACGGGAGACCACCCCGGTGGCGGGGAACTCGCCGCCACCGGCACGACCGTCGCGCCACGATCTCCGGTAGAATGGGTTGTCGCAGCTCAGAGCACTAGCTGGAGGTGGCATGGCGGACGTCCACGACGTGGCCGCGGCCGTGCTCGACGCCACCGGTCCCGAGTCGCCGATGAAGCTGCAGAAGCTCCTCTACTACGCGCAGGCGTGGCACCTGGCCAAGTACGACGAGCCGCTCTTCACCGCCCGCATCGAGGCCTGGCGCCGCGGCCCGGTGGTGCCCGACGTCTACGTCCGGCACCAGGGCCAGTCCGAGGTCTGCGCCTGGGAAGAGGGCGATCCGGACGGCTTGAACGACCGTGAATCGTCGGTCGTGCGGTCGGTGGTCGAGCGGTACGGGCACTTCAGCCGGCACGAGTTGAGCGACATGGCGCACGACGAGGCGCCGTGGCGGGCGGCGCGGGACGGGCTGCCGGAGTCCGAGCCGAGCAGCACGCCCCTCTCGCACGAGGTGATGGCGCACTACTTCCGCAGGCTGACCAGCGGTCCGGACGAGGCGATCGAGGAGGCCGTCGGGAGTGCCCGGCTGGAGGGCCTGGAAGTACCGGACGACGTGGTGGCGACCATGCGCGCGGTCGCGGCTGGCGAGTTGACGATGTCCGAGGCGATCGCCAGGGAGATCGAGGCACTGCGGCGGTCGTGAACTCCGACGACCCCTACCTGGACCCCGAGTCCGGGGTGCTGCGCAACGTGTTCGGCTTGACCGACAAGGAGGAGTGCGACCAGGCCGAGACCAGGCTGAGCACGATGCGGGTCGAACAACTCGCGTTCGCGCCCATGCCCGGCCTCTACGACCTGGCGCACCTGCAGGCGTTCCACCGCCGGATCTTCGGTGACTTCTACCCGTGGGCCGGCGAGATCAGGCGGGTCGACATCGCCAAGGCGGCGATGTTCGCGGCGTGGCGGCAGATCGAGCCCTACGGGCTCTGGCTGTTCACCGAGCTGAAGAAGGAGCGGTACCTCCGCGACCTCGACCGCGACCCGTTCCTGGACCGCTTCACGTACTACTACGTCGAGGTCAACGCCCTGCACCCGTTCCGCGAGGGCAACGGGCGCACGCAGCGGGCCTTCTTCCGGCAGCTGGCCCGTGAGGCGGGCTGGCGGGTCGCCATCCACACGCTGGAACGCGGGGCGTTCTACGAAGCGTGCCGGCAGAGCATGAGCACGTCGGCGGACCTGTTACGCGAGCTGTTCGACGGCGTGACCACCCCCGCCTGACCACCCCCGCCGCAACCACTGCCCGATGATGTGGTGCAGGTCACTCTGATCCGAGAACCGATTCCCCCGGACGGCCGTCTTGCCGGATGTGAACGAGGAGCAACTGGTCCGCGCGGTGGCCCGTGGCGACCGTGCCGCGTTCGAAGAGCTGTACCGGCGCACGTCGCCGTGGCTGGCGGTGCGCCTGCGCCGCCGGTGCGCCGACGAGCAGGTCGTCGCCGAGGTCATGCAGGAGACGTACCTGGCGGTGTGGCGGGCGGCGGGGTCGTTCGCGGGCGCGGCGGTCGACGGCACGGCGGTCGGCTGGCTGTGGACGATCGCGGCCCGCCGGCTGGTCGACGCGTTCCGCCGCCGCGCGCACCAGGCCCGGCCGGTGCCGGTGGTCGAAACCGCGCCCGCCGCCGAGGACGAGGTGTTGGCGGGGGCGCTGAGCGACGACGTCGGCGGCGCGTTGCGCGACCTGGCGCCGGAGTTGCGCCAGGTGCTCCAGGCGATGGTGCTGGACGGGCTGAGCGTGCGGGAGACCGCCGTGCTGCTCGGGGTGCCCGAGGGCACCGTCAAGACCCGCGCCCGGCGGGCTCGGATCGCGATGCGGGAGGCACTGTCATGAGCGAGCACGCGTCCGCCGAGTCGATCGCCCGTTACGCCTCGGGTGACGACCTGCCCGGTGACCGGTTGTGGGCGGTGGAGGCGCACCTGGAGACCTGCGAGCTGTGCCGGCTGCGGCTGGCCGACCTGGCTCCACCGCAGGTCACGGCGTTGACGTCGGCGGTCTGGGCGGGGTTGGAGCCGGTCGGCACACCGGCACGCGGACGTCGTCGGATCGCGCGCTGGGCGACGCCGTCGTTCCTGCCATGGCTGGCGATGACGGCGTTCGTGGTGCTGGCGGCGCTGTCGGTGGACGGGTTCCTGCCGGTGGACTCGGTGTCGTCCGCGGTGCTGCTGGTCGCGCCGATCGTGCCCGTGCTCGGCGTGGCCGCGGCCTGGTCGCGGTTCATGGACCCGGCGCACGAGCTGGTCGTGTCGACGGCGCGGGCCGGGCTGCAACTCGTGCTGCGCCGGACGGTCGCGGTGCTGGTGACGGTGCTGCCCGTGCTGCTGGTGGGCGGCTGGGTGGCCGGCGCGTCACCCGCGTACTGGCTGCTGCCGTGCCTGGGCGTCACGTCGCTGACGCTCGCGCTCGGCGGCGTGATCGGGATTCGCCGGGCCGCCGTCGCCACCGCCGCCACGTGGGCGGTGCTGGTGATCGGCCCGGCAGCGGTGCTCGGCGGTGTGCCCGGCGTCCTCGCGCCGGCCGCGTCGCCCGTGTGGGCGGCGGTGCTCGTCGGGGGCGCCGCCGCCGTGTTCTTCAGGTCCGCGTCCTACGCGCGGCTGTGACGGAGGTGGGGGACGTGGTGCGTGCGGTGAGCGCGGCGGAAGTCGCGCCGACGGGGTACGCCTGGCAGGTGAAGGCGGAAGGCCTGCGCGTTCGCGCGGGTCGGAAGATGGCCGTGGACGGGCTCGACCTGCGGCTGGGACGCGGTGTGCACGGGCTGCTCGGCCCGAACGGCGCGGGCAAGACCACGCTCATCCGGTCGTTGGCGACGGTGCTGCGGCCGGCGTCCGGGACGTTGGAGGTGCTCGGCTCGCCGGTGTCCGGGCAGGTGGACCTGCGCGGCCTGCGCCGCGCGCTCGGGTACCTGCCGCAGGACTTCGGCTACTACAAGCGGTTCACCGTGCGGGAGTTCGTCGAGTACGTGGCGTGGCTCAAGGAGATGCCCAAGCGGGACGTGCCCGGCGCGGTGCAGCGGGCCGTCGAACGGGTCGGGCTGGCCGACCGCGCGGACGACCGGATGAAGACGCTGTCCGGCGGCATGGTGCGGCGGGCGGGCATCGCGCAGGCCATCGTCAACGATCCCGAGGTGCTGCTGCTGGACGAGCCGACCGCCGGGCTCGACCCCGGTCAGCGGGTCCGGTTCCGGGAGTTGGTGCAGGAGTTGGGTTCCGACTCGTGCGTGGTCGTGTCGACGCACCTGGTCGAGGACGTCGCGGCGGCCTGCACGGACGTCGTGCTGATCAACGCCGGTCGGCTCGTGTTCCAGGGCACGCCGGACGACCTGGCCGCCGCCGGTGGCTCGGACGACGTCGGCGACAGCCCGCTGGAACGCGGGTACTCGGCGCTGCTCGGAGAGGCGGGCGGCTGGTGAGGATTCTCGGGATCGAGCTGAAGCGGACCACCGCGCTGGTGGTCGGTGCACTGATCGCGCTGGTGATGGTGGGGTTGCTGTACTGGGGTCCGTCGACGAAGAACAGCACGGCGTGGACCCGGCAGTGGACGACGTTGGCCGAGTGGGTCCGGTCGATGCTGATGTTCTCGTGGCCGCTGACGCTCGGCGCGGGCGCGTTGCAGGGGCTGCGGGACCGGCGCTCCGGGGTCGAGGAGCTGTTCTCCTCCACGCCACGGCCGCGTGCGCAGCGGATCGGGTGGACGCTCGGCGCGCTGGCGGTCGGGTCGTTCGCCGCGTACGCGGTGGTGCTCGCGGTCGGCGCGGTGCAGTTGTCGTCGGACTACTTCCACTGGGGCTGGGTGCCGGTCGCGCTGGTCGGGGTCTTGTCGTTGGTGGGTGCGGCGTGGCTCGGCATGGGGCTGGGTCGGCTCCTGCCGTCGCCGCTGACGCCGCCGGTGCTCGCGGTCCTCGGGCTGGCGCTCATGGCGCTGGGGTTGCGGGAGACGGTGGGGGGAGAGTTCCGCTGGACGTTCCTGCTGCCGTCCCTGCCGTCGCCGACGACGGTGTTCGCGTCGGTGGCGGGTTCGGTGAGCGCGGTGCAGGCGCTGTGGTTCGCGGGGATGGCGTTGACGGGGTTCCTGCTGGTGGCGTTGCGCCGGTGGTGGCTGGGCGCGCTGCCGCTGCTCGTGGCCGGTGCGGTGGTGGCGCCGTTGCTGCCGGCCACGCCGGGGGAGGCGGTGGCGGCCGATCACGCGGCCTCCGAACTGGTGTGCGTGGAGCGGCTGTGCCTCACCCGTGCGCACGAGGGCGAGCGGGCGGCGTTGGCGGGGCCGGCGCGGGAGGCGTTGAAGCTGCTGGCGAAGCTGCCGTCACCGCCGACGTCGGTGCGCGAGGTGGTCGCCCCGGTGCGCCCGAGGGACGGGCGTGGTCCGGAGTCGGCGGACGCGGTGTGGGTGCACCTGGACGAGTTCACGTACTTCCGCCGCAAGCCGCCGACCGACGAGCAGGTGACGGCCTACCTGGTCGGCGGTGCGGGCACGCGGACCTGCTACGGCCAGGACGTGCCCCTGGGTGCGGCCCGTGAGCTGGCCGCGCGCACCGCGATGACGGCCTGGCTCACCGGGCGCTACGAGCCGCTGCCCATGTACCGGTCCTGGCTGAGCAGGGAGACCGACGGTCTGGCCGAACGGGCGTGGGACCACCTGCGGTCACTCCCGGAACCGGACCAGGCGGCCAGGGTGCAGGCGGCCCGCGACGTGCAGGCGGCGTGCTCGGGCGACGCGTTCTCGACGCTCATGGCAGGTGCGTCGTGACGCGGTGGCTGGTGCTCTACGCACGCTCACGGCACGTGCCGGCGTCGGCTGCCGCAGCCCTCGTCGGGGTGGCGGCGTCGGCCGTGCTCGCCGGACCGGGCGGCAGCCGGCAGTTCGCCGCGTTCGCCGTGGCCGTGGGTGTCGCAGCCCTCGCCACCGGCTTCGGCGGGCACGACCTGGCGCTCGACCGCACGGCCGCGTTCGGCTGGCCGCCGCGCCGTGCCGCGCACGTGCTGCTCGGCGGCGCGTTCCTCACCGGGCTGCTGCTCGCCGCGGGTCGGATCACCGACCCGCTCGCCGCGGACGCCTTCCTGGTGCGCGACGTCGTCGGGCTCGGCGGGTTGGCGGCGCTCGGTGCGCTGCTCCTCGGCTCACGGGCCGCGTGGGCGTTGCCGGTCGGGTGGACCGGCATCACGCTGGTCGTGCCGACCGGTGAGGAGCACTGGCTCAGCAGGCTGCTGAGCTGGCCGGTGCAACCCGCCGCGACGACCTCGGCCACCATCACCGCGATCGTGCTCGGCTGCACCGGCCTGCTCGCCTACAGCTCGTTCGGCTGCCGCCGCTAGGAGCGGCGCCGACCGTCAGACACCCATCGGGTGCCAGACCGTCTTCGTCTCCAGGAACGCCCGGAGCCGGGCCAGGTCCGGCTCGCGGGTGAAGTCCTCCGAAGGCCGCGTCCGCAGCACGCGCTTCACCGTCCCGGCCGCCGACCGCTCCAGGTCCGCCCGCATCGCCTCCGGCGCGCCGGTCAGGTCGAGCGCGTTCACGTCACCGTGCGAAGCCAGCCACGGCGCGATCTCCGCCGTGCGCCCCGTCAGCACGTTGACCACGCCACCGGGCAGGTCGGACGTGGCCAGCACCTCCGACAACGTCACCGCCGGCAGCGGCCGGTCCTGCGAGCTGACGACCACCGCCGTGTTCCCGGTCGCGATCACCGGCGCCACCACGCTGATCAGCCCCAGCAACGACGACTGCTGCGGCGCGAGCACCGCGACCACACCCGTCGGCTCCGGCATCGAGAACGAGAAGTACGGCCCCGCCACCGGGTTCGTCCCGCCCAGCACGGTGGCGACCTTGTCGGTCCACCCCGCGTACCAGACCCACCGGTCGATCGCCGCGTCCACCAGCGACTGCGCCTTCTTCACCGCGACGCCCTCGGAGGAGGCCACCTCGGCGGCGAACTGCTCCCGGCGGCCCTCCAGCACCTCGGCCACCCGGTACAGCACCTGCCCGCGGTTGTACGCCGTCGCACCGGACCAGCCCGGGAACGCCTTGCGCGCCGCCGCGACCGCGTCCCGCGCGTCCTTGCGCGACCCCTGCGCCGCGTTGGCCAGGAAAGCGCCCTTCGCGTCGACCACCGGGTACGACCGCCCCGACTCGGAACGCGGGAACGCGCCGCCGATGTAGAGCTTGTAGGTCTTCGCCACCGAAATCCGGTTCTCAGACATCGAGGTACGCCTCCAGCCCGGTGCGACCGCCCTCGCGGCCGAAGCCCGACTCCTGGTAGCCGCCGAACGGGGCGGTCGGGTCGAAGCGGTTGAACGTGTTGGCCCACACCACGCCGGCGCGCATCTTCTGCGCCGCCCACAGGATGCGCGAACCCTTCTCGGTCCAGATGCCGGCGGACAGCCCGTACGGCGTGTTGTTCGCCTTGGCCACCGCCTCGTCCGGCGTGCGGAACGTCAGCACCGACAGCACCGGGCCGAAGATCTCCTCCCGGGCGATCCGCATCGCCTGCGACACGTTGGAGAACACGGTCGGCGCGAAGTAGAAACCCTTGTCCGGCAACGGGCACGCGGACGTCCAGCGCTCAGCGCCCTCGGCGTCACCGGTCTCCACGAGCTGCTGGATCTTGGTGAGCTGCTCGCGCGAGTTGATCGCGCCGACGTCCGTGTTCTTGTCCAACGGGTCGCCGACGCGCAGCGTGGAGACGCGCACGCGCAGCTTCTCCAGCAGCTCCTCGGCCACCGACTCCTGCACCAGCAGGCGCGAACCCGCGCAGCACACGTGGCCCTGGTTGAAGAAGATGCCGTTGACGATGCCCTCGACCGCCTGGTCCAGCGGCGCGTCGTCGAACACGATGTTCGCCGCCTTGCCGCCCAGTTCCAGGGTGAGCTTGCGGCCGGTGCCCGCGAGCTGGCGCTGGATCAGCTTGCCGACCTCGGTCGACCCGGTGAACGCGACCTTGTCGACGTCCGGGTGCGACGTGACCGCCGCGCCGACGTCACCCGCTCCGGGGAGGATGTTCACCACACCGGGTGGCAGGTCGGCCTGCTGGATGATCTCCGCCAGCACCAGCGCGGTCAGCGGCGTCGTCTCGGCGGGCTTGAGCACCACCGTGTTGCCGCACGCCAGCGCGGGCGCGATCTTCCACGCCGCCATCAGCAGCGGGAAGTTCCACGGGATCACCTGACCGGCGACGCCCAGCGGCTTCGGGTCGGGCCCGTAGCCCGCGTAGCCGAGCTTGTCCGCCCAACCCGCGTGGTAGAAGAAGTGCGCGGCGGCCGTGGGCACGTCCACGTCCCGCGATTCCTTGATCGGCTTGCCGTTGTCCAGGCTTTCGAGGACGGCGAGCTCGCGTCCGCGCTCCTGGATCAGCCGGGCGATCCGGAAGATGTACTTGGCGCGCTCCGAGCCGGGCATCTTGCCCCAGACCCGGTCGTAGGCGCGGCGGGCCGCCTTCACGGCCTTGTCCACGTCCGCCGGCGCGGCGGTGCTGACCTCGGCCAGCACCTCTTCCGTGCCGGGGTTGACGGTCTTCAGCGGCTCACCGGCGCCCTCGACGAACTGGCCGTCGACGAACATCCGGTAGGTCGGCTTGAGGTTCGCGATGTCCCGTGATTCGGGCGCGGGCGCGTATTCCCACATGGTCAGTCCACCGTCACGTAATCGGGGCCGCTGTAGTGGCCCTCCAACTGGGTGCGCCGCTGCATCAGCAGGTCGTTGAGCAGCGTGGAGGCGCCGAAGCGGAACAGGTCGGCGGTCAGCCACTCCGGCCCCGCGACCTCGTGCACCGCGACGAGGTACTTGATCGCGTCCTTGGTCGTGCGGATGCCGCCGGCGGGCTTCACGCCTCTGAGTTCACCGGTCTGGGTGTGCCAGTCGCGGACGGCTTGCAGCATCACGTGCGTGACGGGCAGCGTCGCGGCGGGGGAGACCTTGCCGGTGGACGTCTTGATGAAGTCGCCGCCGGCGAGCAGGCCGAGCCAGGAGGCGCGGCGCACGTTGTCGTAGGTGGCGAGTTCGCCGGTCTCCAGGATGACCTTGAGGTGCGCGTCCCGGCAGGCGTGCTTGACCTGCACGATCTCGTCGAACACCTGGCCGTAGCGACCGGACAGGAACGCGCCGCGGTCGATCACCATGTCGATCTCGGTGGCGCCCGCGTCCACGGCGTAGGCCGTGTCCTCCAGCTTCACCTTCAGGCTCGACCGGCCGGACGGGAACGCGGTGGCGACGCTGGCGATGTCGATGCCCGTGCCGTCCAGTTCGCGGACCGCCGTCTCGACCATGTCCGGGTAGACGCAGACGGCGGCGACCTGGGGCACGTCCGGGTGTTCCGGGTCGGGTCGGCGGGCCTTCGCGGCCAGCGACCGGACCTTGCCGTGGGTGTCCGCGCCTTCGAGCGTGGTCAGGTCGACCATGCCGATGGCGGTGTCGATGGCCCACATCTTGCCGGCCTTCTTGATGCTGCGGGTGCCCAGACCTGCCGCGCGCTGTTCGACGCCGACCTGGTCCACACCGGGCAGTCCGTGCAGGAACCGGCGCAGCGACGCGTCGTCGCGGACGGCGTCCGCGAGCGCCGGGGGCAGCGACGGCGATGTCGATGGAGCAGCCATGTCGCCGAGTCTAGGCGGAATGGGACGGCCGTCCTAAGTGAGTGACTTCGGCCTGGTCAGGGGCACTGCGGCGAGGTTCGACCAGCCTCGTGCGACCGTCAGCCGATGCGAAGGGGTTTCGTGACCTCTTCCTCGACCCGCCGCACGTTCCCGAGCGGCGCGGTGACTTCGGCTTCCCTGGCCAGTTCGGGCGCGTGCTGGGCCGCCGTTCCGGTCCGCTTGAGCTTCTGCCACGGCAGCCGTGCCCCGGCGATGGCCGTGATCACGGACTGGATCACCACCAGGTACATGAGCTGCCGGTACACGACCGGTTGCAGCGCCACCGCCCACAGCGGCCGGAGGCTTTCCCGGTCCAGCCGGAACGCGATCACCGCCGGCACCAGCTGCAACACCAGGAACCCGAGCCACGCCGCCGCACCGCGCAGCGGATCGGTGAACAGGCTCAGCACCGCGAACACGTCGATCACCGGCGCCAACACCGGCAGTACGACCTGGTACAGCGCCAGGTACGGCAGACCGCGCCGACCGAGCCGCCCGCCCAACCCGCGCTCGAACAGCGCGCCCCGGTGCTTCCACATCGCCTGGAGCGTCCCGTAGCACCACCGGTAGCGCTGCCGCCACAGCTGGCCCAGCGTCGCCGGCGCCTCGGTCCACGCCCGCGCCGTCTCGCGGTACGTCACCGCCCAGCCCGCCCGCTCCAACGCCATCGTCAGGTCGGTGTCCTCGGCCAACGTGTCCTCGGGCACGCCTCCGACCTGCTGCAACGCGCTCAACCGGAACCCGCCGACCGCGCCCGGCACGGTGGGCATGCACTCCATCACGTCGTACATGCGCCGGTCGAGGTTGAAGCCGATCACGTACTCGATGTGCTGCCACCGCCCCAGCAGCCCGTCCCGGTTGCCGACCTTCGCGTTCCCGGACACCGCGCCGACGTCCGGATCGGCGAACGGCTGCACCAGCTCGGCGACCGTGTCCGGCTCCAGCACCGTGTCACCGTCGACCATCACCACCAGCTCGGTGCGGCAGTGCTTCAGGCCGGTGTTCAGCGCCGCCGCCTTGCCCGCGTTCGCCTGCCGGATCAGCGTCACGCCCGGCAGGTCCAGCGACCGGACCACCTCGCTCGTCCGGTCCGTCGACCCGTCGTCCACCACGATCACCCGCACCTCGGCGGTGCTCGCCAGGATCGTGCGGAGGGTCGCCTCGATGCCCGCTTCCTCGTTGTAGGCGGGGACCAGGACGGTGACCGGTTGAGGTGGCAGCCGCCGCACGTGCTTGCCGACCATGCGCGCCCGACGCGCGTGGATGCCAGTGGTGACCAGCAACAGCACGGCGCGCAGCATCGCCAGCACGCTCGACACGACGACCAGCCACAGCATCAGCTCGGTGGTGGCGGCAGCGGCGCGCACGGCCAGCGACACCGCCGTGCCCTCGGCCTGCTCCACGAAGGTCGCCGACCGCGCGACCGGCACGCCCAGGGCGTCGCTCGCGGTGCGGAACTGGCGGCCCTGGTCGAGCAGCTTCGGGATCACCGTCTCCAGCGCCGCCACGGTCTGCCCACGGTCACCGCCGCCGTCGTGCGCGAGCACCACCGCGCCGCGATGGTCGGCGGGTGTGGCCGCGGCGACGATCGCGTCGACGCCGGGATTGCGCCAGTCCTCGGTGTCGTGGGTGGACAACAGCACCAAGTGCCCGGAGCCCACCATGCGCTCGACGGACGCCAGGTCCTCGTTGTCCAGAGCTTCCGCGCTGGACGAGTACGGCGGCCGGACGAGCGTGCTGGCACGACCGGTCGACGACGCCACCACGAGCTGCGTCTGACCCAGCTCGACGGACGTGCGCGTCGCACCGACCTTGCCCAGGTCGACGTGCGTGAACGTGTGCAGCCCGACCTCGTGCCCCTCGTCGGCCATCCGCTCGACCAGGTCCGGGTGCCGCGCGGCGGCGACACCGGTGACGAAGAACGTCGCCTTGACGCCGTTGCGCCGCAGCACGTCCAGCACCTGCGGCGTCCACACCGGGTCCGGACCGTCGTCGAACGTGAGCACCACCGCGCCGTCCGGCACCGCGCGGGACGTCAGGCCGTTGCCGTCCGAACCGATCAGCGGACCACCGGCGCGGACCGACTCCGGCACGAGGTCCGCCGGTCCGGCCGACGGCGCCTCTCCCTGGCCGACCTTCTGCACCACCAGCAAGTCGAGCAGCAGGAAACCCAGCAGGACGACCAGCGAGAGCGCCAGCAACAGCCAGTGCGCACGCGGTGACGGCAGGTGCGCCCGCATCAGCCTCTACCGGGAGCGGTCGGCCGGTTCGACGCACCGGGAACTTCCGAGCGACGACCCTGGGACGGCTTCGTGGTGGCGGCCGTGTCCTCGGTGGTCGTCGTGGTCGTGTCGTCGGTGGTGGTCGTGGTCGGACGGGTCGTGACGACGACTTCGGGAGCCCGGGTGGTCGTCGAGGTGACCTCGGTGGTCGTGACGACGACGGGTGCCTCTTCGTCCGGGATCGGGAGCAGCGCCGAGCGGTTGACCGGCCCGCCCGCGAGAGCGACGGCGAGCAGCGTCAAGTAGGCGAGCACGCACGTCACGGCTGTGCCGATGACGATGCGCAGGACCCACCGGCGGCGGCCGGACGGGTCGACGAAGACGGGACTGGTCATGGCAGCGTTGGGCCATTCGGCTCAGCAAAGGGCGGCGGGGACGACGAAGGGTAACGCCCTCCCGTGCCGGGCGACTACCCCTCCAGCTCGTCCCGCTTCTGCCCCTTGATCTTCTTGCGCTTCGGCCGCTTCACCTCGACCGCGCCCATCATCGCGAAACCCGTGATGCGCACTACCGGTCCACCCGGGATGGTCGGCGCGCCCTTGTGCGTCGCGTCCTCGAACGCGCCCATGAAGCCGACGCCGTCGATCCGCACGGTGATGTCCTCGGGCACGATGATCTCCACGCCACCCATCAGCGCGTAGGCGTGGATCGTCGTCTCGGCCTGCGCGAACCGGGCCTTCGTCAGGTCGAGCTGGATGCCGCCCATGACCGCCACCGCCGTGTGCGTCGGCGGTACGACCCACTCGCCCTTGCGCTCCACCCCCGACCAGAAGGCGAACGAGGTGGACGAGCCGGGCGCTCCGCCGATGCGCGAGGAAGGC
This sequence comes from Saccharothrix sp. NRRL B-16314, assembly GCF_000716595.1. GTDB lineage: Bacteria > Actinomycetota > Actinomycetes > Mycobacteriales > Pseudonocardiaceae > Actinosynnema. Next base: position 98,181 of record NZ_JNXC01000020.1, on the reverse strand, counting down.
AGGTTGTGGTGGGCGGGCACCGGCAGCACGGTGGGCGGCGGCACGCCGAGGTCGGCGGTCAGCGGCACGAGTTCGCCGTACGTCTTGGCCGCGTACAGCGAGGCCAGGCGTTCGTCCAGTTCGTGGAGGTCCAGCCGGCCTTCGCCGTGTGCCTGCTGGAGTACCTGGGCGACCTTTTCGCGGTCGGCGTCCGAGGCACGCATCTGACGGGGGTCCGGCACCAGCTCGTCGCTCACGCACGTGAGTCTAGGAGGGTGCCCGGTGTTCGGGTCAGGTTCCCATCGCGATGAGGACGAGTTCCCCGGATTCCCGGTCGAGGTAGGAGTCCACGCGCCACTCTTCGAGGCGGAACGCGGCGTCGAGCGCGTCGCCGGTCAGGAACGGTCCGTGCGGCAACTGCTCGCGCAGCTCTTCGATGACTTCGGGCTTCTCGCCGGAAGCGGTGGGCGCGTGGGCGGACACCAGTCGTTCGACCTCCGACGGCTCCAACGCCACCACCGCGTTGATCCAGTAGGTGGACGGTCCGGGGACGTCCGCGCGGCCGAACGTGCCGGACATCCACCGCGCGCCAGTGGCAGTGGCGAGGGCGGGAAAGCGCTTCACCAGCGGTTCCAGGTCCGTGCGCAACTCGCCCGTGCCCGACTTCGCCGCCGGCTCGGACGCCTCCACCTGGCACCCGACCAGCAGCGCCGCCGCCAACGCGACCGCTAGGACACGTCGGCTCACCGTGTGAAGGTGGACCAGTCGACCCTGCCGAAGTGGAGGACCGGGCCGTCGGGGTTCTTGGAGTCGCGGATGGCTACGCGGTTGGCGACGTGGGCGACCTCGACGCAGTTCGCCTGGTCGCTGCTGCGACTGCTTTTGCGCCAGTTCGCGTTGGTGAAGTCCATCGGTGCGCTCCTCGCATCACGTCATCTGTCCGGCGACCTTGGCGATGAGCCCCAGCGACTCCTCAGGTGACAGCGCCAAGGCGCGCAGCCTCTGCCAGGCAAGCCTAGCGTTGGTGAGGTGCACTTCTTCTTCGAGGAACGTGCTGGTGCCCCGGCTTTCCACGTACACCAGGCTCGGCTGGTCGGCGAAGTCCATCACCAGGAACGGCCCGCCCAAACCGGGATGCGCGGTGATGTCCAGCGGCACGATCTGGATGACGATGTTGGCCCTGCTGCCCAGCGTGGCCAGGTGTTGGAGTTGGGCGCGCATCATGCCGGGCGACGCCAGCCGGCGGTGAAGAATCCCCTCGTCGATGAGCAAGTGGACCTGGGCGCGGCTCAGGATGACTTGTCGGCCCATCCGGGTGGCGACCAGCGCGTCGAGTTCGGCGTCGGAGAGACGGTCATTCGCCCCTTGGATGATGGCTCGGGCGTAGTCGGGGGTCTGGGCGAGGCCGGGTATCAGGACGGGCTCGTAGTTGTAGAGGGCGGTGGCCTCGGCTTCGAAGCCGATCAAATCCTTCCAGTTGGACGGCAGCTTGCCGTGGATGGCATGCCAGTTCCGGTGTTCTCCGCCTCGAACCAGGTCGACCAGTTCTTGCCGCAACGCCGCCGGCGCGCGGAGGAAGCCGAGGATGGCCGCGACCTCGTCGGCCCGCAGTCCCCGCTGCCCGGTCTCCATCCGACTGATCTTGCTCTCCGAACAGCCGATCGCCTTGGCCACATCGGCACAGCTCAGACGCCTCGCCAACCGCAGCGCGCGCAGTTCCGTCGATACCCGCCGCTGCCGGACGGATGCCCCCTTGCGTGTCATGGGCCCGACTGTCCCGTCTTGCCACGTGGGCACGAAAGTCGTGTCACCCGAAGGAGAGCGTTGCGCGACCGCGGAGCAAGGCCTGACCGTTCCGGTATGGAGAAGACCTGGAAGATCAGGGGAGCCGCCGCCACCTGGAAGATGACCGTGGCCATCCTCCCCCCGGAAGGCGAACCGCTGATCGAACCCCTGCCGGAGCAACCCGAGCCACGGCCGGACTTCGACGGCCTGGTCGACCACTTCCACGCGTTGGTCGGGATGACCGAGGCGCAGCTGCAACTGGAGCAGCTGACCTGAAAGACCCAGCTTGAAACTCAGCTGGGTCGACGCATCGGCAGCCCGGCGGCCCGGTAGGTGTCGTCCACGACCCGCATCGTGGCCACCGCGTCGTCCGCCGTCGTCGGGAACGGCTTGCCGTGCAGCACCGCGTCCGCGAACGCCGCCAACTGGTACTCGTACGACGGACGCCGCTCGAACCGCTCGACCCGCCGGTGTCCGTTCAGCTTCACCGCGAGGCGGTGCCCGAACTGCGGTGCGAACGGGTTGAGCACTTGCATGGAACCGTTGGCCCCCAACACCTTCGCCGACAACCGCAGCAGCGAGCGCGACCACAGCGACGCCACCACGGTCCCGGTGTGCCCTTCGGGGAACTTCAGCTCCGCCCGCATCGCCCGGTCGACTCCCGGTTCCTTCACCAGCGCCCGCGCCGACCGGACCTCCGGCTCACCACCGAGCAGCCGCACCAGGTTCACCGCGTAGGACCCGGCGTCCATCATCGCCCCGCCGGCCAACTCCATCGAGTACCGGATGTCCTTGAACCGGGGCAACGGGAAGCACAACCGCGCCTCCACGTGCCGCAGTTCCCCCAACTCCGCGACCACTTCCGGTAACCGCAACGCCAGCGGGTGGTACCGGTAGTGGAACGCCTCCATCACCACCAGCCCGCTCTTCCGCGCCGCCGCGGCGACCTCCGCCGCCTCGTCCGCATTGGCCGCGAGCGGCTTTTCGCACAACACGTGCTTCCCTGCCGCCAACGCCGCCAACGTCCACTTCCCGTGCAACCCGTTGGGCAGCGGGATGTAGACGGCGTCCACGTTCGGATCGTCCAGCAACTCCTCATACGACCCGTGCACGCGCGCGATCCCGAACCGGTCCGCGAACTTCCGCGCCCGACCGGCATCGCGGGCCGCCACCGCCGAAACCTCGACCGCCGTCGCCGAACGCCCCGGCCGCACCAACGCCGCCGGCACGATCCGCGCCGCCCCGAGAACCCCGATCCGAACGTGGTCCGTCATGCCCCGCTGACTACCCCGGGAAGCGCCGCGTCACGCCCCAACCGGCGGATCTCCGGGTAATACGGGTCCAGCTCGCCGACCGCGAACCGCACCTGCTTCACCGCCCACCACATCCGGTCACCGGGATCGCCCTTGTACGACCCGTCCGGCAGCAGCACCGCCGGCTCCTCGGCGTGCACCAGGATCGCCAGCTCAGCCCCGGTGTCGGCGTCCCAGATCCGCGCCGTGCCGTCGTCGGAGGTGGTCGCGATCCGCGTCCCGTCCGGCGAACAGGCCACGCTGCGCACGCCGGCCGTGTGCCCGATCAACGTCAACAAGCGCTCGCCGCTCGTGCTCCAGATCCCCGCCGTCCCGTCCGACGACGCCGTGACGACCCGGCCACCGTCAGGGGAGAACACCACGTCGAAGACGGGTTGCCCATGCCCTTCCAGCGTCTTCACCAGCTGTCCGTGGAGGTTCCAGAGCCGCGCGGTGCCGTCGAGCGACGCGCTGGCGATGCGGCTCCCGGCGGGGGAGAACACCACGCTCGACACCTGCGCGGTGTGCCCTTCGAGAACGACAGTCCGCGTCATGTCGTGCACCGAGACCGTGCCGTCGCCGTGCGCGGCGGCGAACGCGGTGCTCGCGGGGGAGAGCGCGACGGCGTTGGTCGGCGACTTCCTGGTGCTGTGCTCGCTGAGGCGGGAACCGGTCCTGGTGTGCCAGAGCCGCACGACGTTGCCGCCGGATGCGGTGAGGACCTGCGTGCCGTCCGGAGACATGGCGAGCGAGTGGACCTCGTCGGTCTCGCACCTGGTGGTGGCCTCGCGGCCGGTGATCCTGAAGCCCGTCTTGGTCGCATACGCGAACGTCCGGTCGACCGGTGAGAACGCGGCGAGCCGCCCACGTCCTGACCGGTGGTTGAACTCGGTGCTCACCGACCCCGTCGTGAGGTCCCAGATGCGAACCGCGCCGTCATCGCACGTGGTGAGCAACGATCGGCCGTCGGGTGAGTACGACGCCGATCCGACAGCGACCCACCCGTCGGACGACAGGCGCTGAAGGGCTTTGCCGGTCGCGTTGTGGAGAATCGCGGACCCGTCCTGCGCGATTCCTGCGAAGTGCTTGCCGTCCGGCGATGACGCGATGCCGCGCGAGCGCGAAGTCAGATCGAAGTTCCCGACCTTTCCAGCTTGGGTGTCGACGATCTCGTGGTGCAAGCCGTCCGTGAGGATCATCCGGGACTCGTCGAGGAAGTGCGTCCGGTCGATCCAGCCCAAGCCGGTCGCGATGCTGAACTGACGGGCGGAGCCCAGGTTCACGAGCATCACCCGGCTCGCGCCGTGGAAGGCGAAGGTCGTTCCGGCGGGCGAGAGGGCCACGCGGACACTGTGGTCCACCTCGGACCTCCAGATCGACTGGCGGTCGCTCGTGCGCCGGACCTCGACCTCGTAGCCCGACGTGGTCGCCACCGTGCTCCCGTCCGACGACACCACCACCTCCTGGTGCGCTCCCGGCAGCGCCGCCACGACCGCACCGGTTTCGGCGTTCCAGAACCGGACCAGCCCGTCGGCGTCCCGTCCGGCCAGCTGATCTCCGGGCCCGACGAACCAGATCCGCCCGGTGACGTGGTGCGGCAGACCGATGACCAGATCACCGGTTCGCGCGTCCCACACGGTCACGGCGCCGTCTTCCTCCAGCGTGGCGATCCGCCGGCCGTCCTGCGCGAAGGCGATGTCCTTGATCGGGTGCGCGATCGTCCGCCAGACCCTCAGGGGCCGGTTCGCTGCCACGTGCCGCAGCTCCACGACGTGCTGACGGGCCATCGCCACCAGTGCGCCGTCCGGCGAGAACGCGACCGCCACCACGTCGTCGCCCAACGGCGCGAGCATCGGCCCGGCCACGTCCCGGCCGATCACCGCGGCCTCGGCGGGCATCGGACCGGCCACGCCCAGCAGGGCCGCGCGGTCCCACCGGCTGCCGGCCAGCACGGCCCCGGTGAGGTCGCCACCGATCACCCGCACGTCGGTCAGGTTCGCGCCGGTCAGGTCGGTCTCCGCGAAGTCCTTGTCGTACAGCCGCTGCCCCGAGAGGTCGGCCCCGCTCAGGTCCGCTCCCCGCACGTCCAACCCGCTGAAGTCGTACGCGCGCAGGTCGGCGCCGACCAGGTTCAGGTGGACCCGCGCCTCCAGCCGCCGCGCCACCTCGGTCGCGTTCTGCTTGGCCGCCTCCGACGCGTCGGAGTCCGTCAGGACGCCCTTCGCCCACTTCAGAGCCACTTTGTGCCCGGCGAGGTCGCACAGGAAGTCGACCATGAGCCGGGACATCTTCCGGTTGACGATCTCCGTCTCGGGCAGCTCGTCGGCGGCGACCTTGGCGACCAGCCACTCCATCACCGACTGGTGGACGAACGCGAACCCGCCCGTCTCCGTCCGCACCAGCAACGACCCGGAGCCCACGGCGTGCGTGGCCTGGTCGATCGAGTAGCCGCGCTCCGTCAACCGGGTCAACGTCCGCACCACGGTGTGCGCGAGGTCCGACGTCTGGATGGTCGTCGCCGTCGTCTCCCACAGCCGCAACGCCAACGCCGTGCACGCCGCCAGCCGCTCGGCGCCGTCGAACGAGGGCGTCCCGAACCGGTGCCGCTGCCGGTTCACCTCCTGCACCAGCCAGAAGTCGACCAGCTCCCGGTACAGCTCGGCCGCGCTGATCTGCCCGTGCTCCTCCTGCACCTCGCGCAACCGCTCGTCGTCCAGGCCGGCGATGAACGACAGCATCCGGGGGTTCCGCGACAGCCCGAGCAGGTCGTGGATCGCACCCAACAACCGGAACCGCGCCGCCGCCCGTTTCTCGTCGCCGCCGTAGTGCCTGGTCAGGAAGTCGAGGATCTGGTCGTCGGTGAAGTCCTCCAGCACCACCACCCGGCTGGCGGCCAACGCCGACACCTTCTGCCCCAACGCGTTCAGCACCTGGTTGGTGGACTGGAAGTGCTGGGTCCGGCTGGTCAGCACGACCTTCGCCCGATCGGTGACGGCCTGGAGCAACGTGGTCAGGTAGTCGGCCGCGTTGTCGTACCCGACGCGCAGCTCCAGCTCGTCGAACCCGTCGAACAACAACGCCAGCCGCCCGCTGCTGATCATGTACCGCAGCTTGGCCACGTCGACGGCCTGGACGTGCTCGTGGACCAGGTGCTGGGCCAGCAGCTCGTCCAGCGTCGGCGCCTTCTCCAGGCTGCGCAGCTCCACCAGCACCGGCAGCAGACCGGGGTGCTCGTCGGGCAGCGCCCGCGTCAACTGCCGCAGCAGGAACGACTTGCCGCGCCCGAAGTCGCCCAGCACCACCACGAACCGGGCGACTTCCTCGCGCAACCAGGTGAGCGTCCGGAAGAGGACGTCGTCGCCACCGTCCGGCGACCCCACCACGCCGAACCGCTGCTGGACGTACAGGTCGGCCGGGTACACCTGGTCTGCGGCCAGCCGTCGGGCCTGCCGGTCCGCCAGCGGCCGGAGGTCCAGCAAGCCGCCGTACTCCACGAAGCTGCGCAGCCGCACACCCTGCCGTTGCGCCGCCAGCACGAGGTCCGGAGGCGCCGGCGGGCCGCTGTAGACCAGCTCGGACGGCACCGACGGGTCCGCGGCGGCGAACGGCTTGTGCACCTCCTCCACGAACCGGGTCACCTCCGCGACGCCGGGTTCGGCGGCCACCCCGACCGGCCACTGCTCGAAGCCGCCGACCGGGCGTTGCTTCGACACCCGGAGGTAGTGGTCCTCGGGACGGGGTGTGACGGTCGCGGTCGGGTGCGCCACCTTGGTGGCCTCCAGCACCCGGTCGAAGAAGGTGTCCGAACCGCCGGTCAGCCGTTCGGTCGAGATGACCACCCGACGGCGGCGGGACGGCAGCGCGACGAGCTTCCAGCTGCCGCTCTCGTGCCGTGAACCGGCCAGCAGCAGGTCGACGGGCGGCAGCCCGACACTCGACTCGACGTGCCCCTGCCCCTGGCCCTGCCCGTTGCCCGACCCCTGCCCTCCGACCGTTCCCTGGCCCGGCCCTTCGCCCGGCCCCTTGTCCGACCCTCCGACCGTTGCCTCGCCCGACCCTTCCACCGTTCCCTGGCCCGGCCCTCCGATCGGCCCTTGGACCGCGCCCAGCCGCCGCCAGTGCGTGCGCTTCGGGTGGCGCAGCAGCTCCCGGAACCGCTCGACCTGCGGTTCGCCCAAGCCGAGGACGTCAACCTCGTGCGTCACGGGCACGGTGGTGTTCAACCCGGCGACCACGAGTTCCAGGTCCGGGTAGTCGAACAGCGTCCACGGCTCGTCCGGCGTGAAGCTGAACCTGCCGCCGTGGAACTCGTCGAACGCCGCCGCGAACGGCCCCCACTTCGCCCAGTACGGCGCGGTCGGCACACGGCCCCACGCCTCCTCCTGCGCGAAGTACGCCTGGCACGCCCGCCGGTTCACGTCCCGCACTCCCGGCACGACGACCACCCGTTCGCGTGGCAGCCGAACCGCGTCCGCCACCTCGGCCAGCAACCCGAAACCGGCCGCGAACTCGTCGGGCAGGCCGTGCTCGGTCAGGTCGCCGGTGAACACGATCAGATCGGGCCGCAGCTCGGCGAACTCGCGCGGTGACCACACGTCGAGGCCCGACCCGAACCTCGTGCCGGCGAGGTGCAGCACGGTGAGGCTGTTCGGCGACCCCGGAAGGGCTTCGGCCAGCTGCTCGGCCGTGATGGCGTAGCTGTCGCGGGCCCCGGCCGTGGCGATGATGCCGACCACCCGGCCGGTCGCCGGGTCCCACACGGGGCTGCCGCTGTAGCCGCGTTGCACGGTCAGCGCCGAGTCGCTGTCCAGCTGCAACAGCCGTCCGCCGACCTGACCGCGCACGACCGCCCGCACCCACGCGCCGTCCGGGCGGCCGGCCGGGTAGCCGAGCACGTCGACCGGACTGCCGTTGCGGAGCGGGGTGGAGATCAACCGCGCGGGTGTGACCTCGGCGGGCAGGTCCAGCTCCAGGACGGCCACGTCGTCACCGGGCCGACCTTCTTCCGGCGGCGGGGGAGCCCACGTGTGAACCCGCGCAGTGACCGTCGTGCCGTCCTGGGCGCCGTCCAAAGCCGGGAAGTCGACCGTGATCGTCCCGGATGGCTGCTCGGGCGACCGTTCGTCCCGCCCCAGCGCCAGGTTGACCACGTGGGCGCAGGTGACGACGTGGCCGCCGAGCACGACTCCCGCGCCGACCGTCCCACCACGGGCGTCGAGGAGGCGGACGACGGAGGTGGGTAACGAGCCGTCGGGCATCGGCTACACGTACCACATACTGTTCGACCATGGACGTCCTCGTTGTCGATCACCCACTTGCCAGGGCGCGGCTGACCACCATGCGCGACGCCCGCACGGACAACGCGGCGTTCCGCGCCGCGTTGCACGAGCTCACCGTGATGCTCGTGTACGAGGCCACGCGCGACCTGCCGGTGGCCGAGGAGCGGGTGCACACGCCCGTCGCCCGGACCACCGGCTACCGCTTGGCCAACCCGCCGCTGCTGGTGCCCGTGCTGCGCGCCGGTCTCGGCATGGCGGACCAGGCGCACAAGCTGATCCCCGACGCGCAGATGGGGTTCGTCGGGTTGGCGCGGGACGAGGAAACCCTCCAGCCGACGCCGTACATGGAGTCGCTGCCCGAGTCGCTGGCCGGCCGTCCGGTGTTCGTGCTGGACCCGATGCTCGCCACCGGCGGTTCCATGGCGTACACGATCCGCCTGCTCACCGATCGCGGCGCGACCGACGTGACGGCGATCTGCGCCCTGGCCGCGCCCGAGGGCATCAAGTACCTGGAGGACTCCGGCCTGCCCGTCCGCCTGCTCACCGCCAGCATCGACGAACGCCTGAACGACTCGGGCTTCATCGTCCCCGGCCTGGGCGACGCCGGCGACCGCCAATACGGCGCCGTCCACTAACCCCACCCCGTGAGTCCTACGTTCAGACCCCGTGAGTCCTACGTTCAGGACCCGTGAGTCCTACGTTCGCGTCCCCCGAGTTCAACGTTCAGTACAAGATCGTTTGTTCTGAGCGTTGAACTCGGGTGTCCTGAACGTAGGACACGGTTGTTCTGAAGGTACGACTCTCGTGTTCTGAACGTAGGACTCACGCGGTTAGGTGAGGTCGGCGGTGTGGTCGGCGGCCCACGTGGCGAGGGTGCGGCCCGGGTGGCCGGTCACGGCGGTGAAGTCCGGGGTGACGGAGGCCGGTTCCTCGTTGTGCTGCGCCATGTACCCGAGCAAGTACTCGGCCACGTCGTACGGCAGCCCTTCGTCACGGATGAGGGTGGCGCGTGCCTGGCCGTAGGTCAGGCGTTCGAACGTGATGGGCCGGCCCAACCCCCGGCCGATGGCCGCGACCTGTTCGACGTGCGTCAAGGCCTCGGGACCGCTCAACGTGTACGCCTTGCCGGCGTGCCCGTCGCGCAGCAACGCGCGCACCGCCACCTCGGCCACGTCGTCCTCGTGCACCGGCGCGCCCACCGATTCCGGGAACGGCGCCCGCACCACGTTCTCCGCCTTGATCGTCCGCGCCCAGATCAGCTTGTTGGCCATGAACTCACCCGGCCGCACGTGGGTCCACTCCACCCCGGACTCCTCGATCACCCGCTCCACGTCGTGGTGCAGCTCGTAGCTCCCCGGCCGCTTCACGGTCACCGCACTGCTCGACAGGAACACCACCCGCCGCAGGTCCGGCGCACTGCCCAGGAACGCCTCCGCGTGCGCCACCGCGTCCTCCGACTCGATCGCCGCGAGCAGGAACACCGCCGTCACGCCCGCCAACGGCAGCTCACCCGGCCGCGTCAGATCACCTCCCACCACCTCCACGCCGGCAGGCAGCACGGCCCGCGCCGGGTTCCGCGTCAACGCCTTCACCGGCACGCCCGCCGCCGCCAGTTGCCGCACGACCGCGCCGCCGACCGTTCCGGTCGCCCCGGTCACCAGGATCGTCACAAGCTCCCCCTCATCAACGTATTCAAACTTGAATGGCACCGAAGCTAGCGCGATCACCCCTCACCCCGCACATGCAAAAGTTTGCAAGCAACGCGAGGAATATTCGTATCAACGGATTCGGCCGTTCGGGGGTAGAAGTGGTCTAGACCTTGTCGTTAGCGTGGTCTGGACCACAGAGGCAGCGCCGCCCGGAGGAGAAGCATGTCGAGTCGAAGATGGGTGCTTCCGGCCTTCCTGGCCGCCGCGATGACCGTGTCGCTCGCCCCGCAAGCCGTCGCGCAAGGCGAGCAAGACCGGCACGGCGGCGGCCACCACAAGGCGCGGACCGTCGGGTACTACACGCAGTGGAGCGGCTACGGCCGCAACTTCCTGGTCAAAGACCTCGTGGCCAACGGCACCGCGCCCCGCCTCACCCACCTGAACTACGCCTTCGGCTTCCTGGACGAGTCCGGCAAGTGCGTCAGCGCCGACCCGTGGGCCGACTACCAGCGCCCGTTCACCGCCGAGCAGAGCGTCGACGGCACCGCGGACGTCGCGGGCCAGCCGCTCTCCGGCAACCTCAACCAGCTCAAGCAGCTCAAGGCCGAGCACCCCGACCTGCGCGTCAACATCTCGCTCGGCGGCTGGACCGGCTCCAAGTACTTCTCCAACGCCGCCCTCACACCCGAGTCCCGCGCCGCCCACGTCGCCTCGTGCCTCGACATGTGGCTGAAGGGCAACTTCCCCGACGCCGCACCGGGTGCCGCGGCCGGCGTGTTCGACGGCGTCGACCTCGACTGGGAATGGCCCTCGTCGGAAGCCGCCCCGGGCAACGTCGTCCGCCCCGAGGACAAGCAGAACTTCACCGCGCTGCTGGTCGAGTACCGCAAGCAGCTCGGCAAGCTGACCAGGCAGACCGGCGAGCGCTACGACCTCACTGCGTTCCTGCCCGCCGACCCGCGCCAGGTGGACCGCGGCTTCGAGGTCGCCAGGGTCTTCGAACTGCTGACCTTCGGCACGATCCAGGGCTACGACTTCCACGGCGCGTGGGACCCGCTGACCAACCAGCAGTCCTCGCTCCGCACGCCCGCGGCCGACCCGACCGCGCCGCCGTTCAGCTCCCAGGTGGCCATCGACCACTACCTGAAGTCGGGCGCGCCCAGGCACAAGGTCGTCATGGGCGTCCCGTTCTACAGCCGCGGCTGGACCGGCGTGCGCAACGAGAACCAGGGCCTGTTCCAGCCCGCCACCGGACCCGCCCCCGCGACCTACGAGGCCGGGTACGAGGACTACCGGATCCTCAAGGCGCAGCTGCCGAACTTCACCGTGTACCGGGACACCAAGGCCGGACACGCGTGGCTGTTCGACGGCACGACGTTCTGGACCTGGGACGACCCGGTCGAGATGAAGCGCAAGGGCCGTTACGTGGCCGAACGGCGCCTTGGCGGCGCGATGATCTGGTCGCTCGACGGCGACACCGCCGACGGCGAGCTGATCAAGGCGCTCACCAGCGGACTGTCCTGATACCAGGCAGTCCACGGGGTCCGGGGAGGTTTCGCGGCGGCCACCTCCTCGGGCCCCACCTTCACGTTCAGCGCCGCCACGTTCAGCGCCGGCGCCAACCGTCCGCGAACGCACGCAGCGCGCGCTCGTAGACCGGAGCGATCTCGACGCCCGGCGGCAGGTTCCCGTTGAGCTCCAGGCTCACCAGGCCGTGCACCATGCCCCACATCGCCACCGCGATCCGCTCGTGCGGCTCCTGCGCGAACACCCCGGACTCGACCGCGCGCCCGACGTCGCGGACCACCGGCTGGAACGTCTGCACGGCGGCCTCCTCGGTCTCCTCCGAAGGCTCGAAGTCCGGCACCTTGCTGAACATCACCAGGTAGAACTGGGGGTCGGCGAGCGCGCTCTCCCGGTACGCCAACCCCAACTGGACGACGTCCTCCACCGGATCGCCGGTCTGCGGCACGGCGGTGAGGCGTTCACCGAATCGGCGGAACGCCTCTTCGTACACGGAGTTCAGCAGTGCGGGCTTGCCGCCGAACAGCGAGTAGACGGCGGTTGTCGACGTGTTGACATCCGCCGCGAGCCTGCGCAAGCTCAAAGCGCCTGGCCCTTCGGCGGACAGCAATTCTCCTGCGCGCTCGAGCAGGCGGGCGCGGAGCGCGTCGTCGTGGGTCTTGGGTCGTGGCACTCGCCCATCGTATCGCAACGGCGTTATAAAACGTGGTCTAGTCAACGTGGTATCAAGTTGGTACCGTCCTTTCCCATGGCGATGACTCTGCGTCTGAGCGAAGAGGAGAACCGGCGGCTCGACGAACTCGCCGCGGCCGAGGGGCGTTCGAAGCAGGAGGTCGTGCGCTTGGCGTTGGCCGAGCGGTGGGCCAGGTCGCAGAAGGAGGAGCAGCTGTCCGAGGTCCTCGGGCGCGTGCTCCCCAAGTACCGGGGCCTGCTCGACCGCCTGGGCTCCGCCTGATCCGACCCGCCTGACGAGTGCGGAACCCCGCACCGGCGGCGACGCGTGCCACACGTTCGGGTGACCGACCCCCAACGCCCTCGCCGTTCGAACAGATGTTCGATAAGATCCATCCATGCAGCTCAACCGCGATCATGCCGGTTGTTCACCGCGCCACCTCTGTGAACGTCCCCGCCGATCGGAAGCGCACCGGTATGGTTCGCCGTTGAAGATCAGACTGCGTCCAGGTTGCGCCTCGGTGCACAACGCGGTCGACAAGTTCCTCGCCGCCCGTCGGGCGGGGAGGCGATACGGACCTGAGGGGGTGGGCGGTGCCGCAGGAGGCATACCGGACGCGGCGTGGCCGCACCGGAGTCCCGGCCCTTCAGGACAGGGAGCGCGTCAAGCAGTGGTCAACTACCTCGACGCCGGTGACTTGCTCGTGCTGGCGACCGCCGTCACGGGCGGGGATCTGGTCGTGCGCGACTTAGGTCTCCTCGACTCCGCAGCCCACCGCCCGCGGGCGACCGTGCTGGGGGTCGAGGCTTACGACACGCTCTGGCTGAAAGCTTCCGCGCTGCTCGACTCCATCGTCCGCACCCGCCCGCTGGCCGAGGGCAACTGGCGGCTGGGCTGGGTCGCGGCAGTGACGTTGTGCGACATCAACGGCTGGTGGATCGACGCGGCGGAAGACGACGCCCTGGACCTGGTGCGAGCGCTGGGCCGGGAACAGATGGACGTGTCCGGGATGGCCGCCCACCTTGAGGCCTGGAGCCTGCCCAAGGACGACTGACCCCGCTCACGGCCGCTCCCGCTCACGGCCGACGCCCACGGCCGACGCCCACGGCCGACCCACGCCAACGGCCGACGCCCAGCCGACGCCCCACGGCCGACCCCCGAGGCGACCCCCGAGGACGACGTCCGACGCGAATCGGGCCGAGTAGCGCGAATCGGGTTGACCTGGAGTGCACTCCAGCTCCTACCGTCGACAGCGTGACTTACTCGATCGCCCAAGCGGCCGAGCACAGCGGGTTGTCGATCGACACGCTGCGCTACTACGAACGGATCGGCCTGGTCGACCCGCCCGCTCGGGACTCCGGCGGGCGGCGCAACTACAGCGACGACGACCTCGGCTGGCTGGTCTTCCTGACCCGCCTCCGCACCACCGGCATGCCCATTCGCATGATGCGCGAGTACGCGCAGCTCCGGCACCGCGGCGCGGCCACGGCCGGGCGTCGCAAACAGATCCTGTTCGAGCACCGGGCGTCGGTGCGCGAGCGCATCGCCGAACTCCAGTCGTGCCTCGAAGTGCTCGAGTACAAGATCTCGCACTACGAGCAGATCGAGCACACCTTCGTCGAGGGGATCACCGCGTGACGCTGCTGGGCGAACTCCGGGTCGGCAAGCAGGGCCTGGGCTGCATGGGCATGAGCCAGTCGTACGGCGTCGGGGACGAGCGGGAGTCGATCGCCACCATCCACCGCGCGCTGGACCTGGGCGTCACCCTCCTCGACACCGCGGACGTCTACGGCGGCGTCACGCGTCCCGGCACCGCCGACACCGCGGGCACCGGCGCGAACGAGGAACTGGTGGGTCGGGCGATCAGGTCCCGCCGCGACGAGGTCGTGCTCGCCACCAAGTTCGGCCTCGCCGACCCGGACCGACGGCCGCGCGCCGACGCCGGGTACGTCAAGGAGGCCGTCGAGGACTCGCTGCGCCGCCTCGACACCGACCGCATCGACCTCTACTACCTGCACCGGGTCGACCCGACCGTGCCGATCGAGGAGACCGTCGGCGCGATGGCCGAGCTGGTCACCGCGGGCAAGGTGCGTCACCTGGGCCTGTCCGAGGCAGGGGCGGCCACGATCCGCCGCGCGCACGCCGTGCACCCGATCACCGCGCTCCAGAGCGAGTGGTCGCTGTGGACGCGCGACGTCGAGGACGAGATCGCGCCGACGTGCCGTGAGCTGGGCATCGGCATCGTGCCGTTCTCGCCGCTCGGCCGTGGTTTCCTGACCGGCCGCGTCACGTCCGTCGCCGACCTGGCCGACGACGACATGCGCCGCAACCTGCCCCGGTTCGCCGAGGAGAACTTCGCCCGCAACACGGCGATCGTCGCGGCCCTGCGCGGACTCGCGGCCGAGCGCGGTGTCACGGCGGGTCAGCTGGCGCTGGCCTGGGTGCACCACCAGGGCGAGCACGTCGTGCCCATCCCGGGCACCAAGCGGGTGAAGTACCTGGAGGAGAACGTCGCCGCCGCCGACCTGGAGTTGAGCGCCGACGACCTCCGGGCGATCGAGGACGCGGCACCGGCCGTCGCGGGCGACCGCTACCCGGCCGAGTTCCTGAAGCTTTCCAACCAGTGACGTCGTTCGAGGGGAAGAGCAACACCATGGAGAACCGCCGTCTGGGTGCGCTCGAAGTCAGCGCACAGGGTCTTGGCTGCATGGGCATGAGCGACTTCTACGGTCCCGGTGACGAGGCCGAGTCGACCACCACCATCCACCGCGCCCTCGACCTGGGCGTCACGTTCCTCGACACGGCCGACATGTACGGGCCGTTCACCAACGAGGAGCTGGTGGGCCGGGCCGTCGCGGCACGTCGGGACGAGGTCGTGCTGGCCACGAAGTTCGCCGTGGTCCGCGAGCCGGGTCTGCCGCGTGCCGAGTGGGGCCTGCGCGGCGACCCCGAGTACGTCAAGCAGGCCGCCGAGGCGTCGCTGCGCCGGCTGGGCACCGACCACATCGACCTGTACTACCAGCACCGGGTCGACCCGAACGTGCCGATCGAGGACACCGTCGGCGCGATGGCCGAACTCGTCGCGGAGGGCAAGGTCCGGCACATCGGGCTGTCCGAGGCGGGCGCGGCGACGATCCGCCGGGCGCACGCCGTGCACCCGGTCGCGGCCGTGCAGACAGAGTGGTCGCTGTTCTCCCGGGACATCGAGGACGAGGTCGCGCCGACGTGCCGCGAGCTGGGCATCGGCGTCGTCGCCTACTCGCCGCTGGGCCGCGGCATCCTCACCGGCCGATACACGTCGAAGGACGACTTCGCGGCCGGTGACTTCCGGGCGGTCGGCATGCCCCGGTTCTCCGACGAGAACTTCGCGCGCAACCTCGCGCTGGTGGAGTCGCTGGGCGAGGTTGCGCGCGAGCACGACGTGACGCCCGGCCAGATCGCGCTGGCGTGGGTGCACCACCAGGGCGCGGTGCCGATCCCGGGCACCAGGCGGGTCAAGTACCTGGAGGAGAACGCCGCCGCGGCCGACATCCGGCTGACCGAGGCGCAGCTGGCCCGCATCACCGACGCCGTGCCCGCCGACGCGGTGGCCGGCACCCGCTACGCGCCCGAGGTGATGGGAACGCTCGGCCGGTAGCTCACATCAGGGACGCCGCGACGGTGGCGCCCAACTCCCAGCACTGCTGCCGCGCCGCGCTGTCCGGTGCCCCGGTGAGCGACAGCGGCTCCACCACGGGCTTCCACTTCAGCCCGGTCGTGATGTCACGCAACGCCTTCAGGGCACCCTCGGTGCCCAGGTTCCCGTGCACGTAAGCCCCGAACGGCCGACCGCGCGTCGCGTCGAGGCAGGGGTAGTAGATGGTGTCGAAGAAGTGCTTCAACGCCCCGCTGATGTAGCCGATGTTGGCGGGCGTGCCGAGCAGGTAGCCGTCGGCCTCCAGCACGTCGGACGCGGTCGCCGACAACGCGGGCCGGCGGACTACCTCGACACCCTCGATCTCAGGGTCCGTCGCACCGCTGACGACCGCCTCGAACAGCTCCTGCATGGCGGGTGACGGCGTGTGGTGCACGATCAGCAGTCGGGGCACGCGGGACAGGCTGCCGCGCACCGGGACGGCGCGCAACCGCTCGGTAGCATGGTCACGCCCGGTGACGAGCCGGTTCACGGCCGCCGGGAACCGATGCGGCCGTTGTGCGTCTTCAGTAGTAGCAGTGCACGGGAGGGAGTCATGGAAACTCGGAGTATCGCCACGATGCAGCGGAACCGGCGGATGACGTGGGGTGCCGGTGTCGGCATCGGTGTCGGGCTCATCGGCCTGCCGCTGGTGTTCATCGCGCTGTGGCCGGGGGTCGACCACAGCCCGTGGGACGTCAACACGATGATCCTGGCGGCCGGTGTGGCGCTGTGCACGACCAGCTACATCGCGGGCCGGATCTCGGTCGCCGCCGCCACCCAGAACCGGTCCCGCCCGGTGAGCCCGCCGACCAGGCGGCCGTACCTGGTGGCGGGCGGTGCGCTCGTCGTCGCCGTGCTCTGCCTGCTGATCGCTATGGTGCCGTGAGCAGGTCCGACACCTGAGTCCGGAGCTCGGCCAACCTGCCCTCGGCGCGTACGCGGGCGGCCGGCAGGTCGTCCGCGACCGGCTCGACGACCTCCAGGTACGCCTTGAGCTTCGGCTCCGTGCCGGACGGCCGCACGACCACCCGCACGCCCTCCTTCGTGAGCCGCACCACGTCGGCCTCGGGCAGCAGGTCCTCGAAGGCGAAGCCCGCCGGCGGGTCGGCGCGCAACCGGGCCGTCAACGCCCCGATCCGGCTCAGGTCGGTGAACCGCAGTGAGACCTGGTCGGTCAGGTGCAGGCCGTGCTCGACGGCGAGCTGGTCGAGCGCGTCCAGCAGGGTGCGCCCGGACGCCTTCAACCCGGCCGCCAGGTCGCACGCCACCACGGCCGCCGAGATGCCGTCCTTGTCGTTCACGTGCGCCGGGTCGACGCAGTTGCCCAACGCCTCCTCGTACGCGAACACCAAGCCCTCGCCCGCGCGCACCAACCACTTGAACCCGGTCAACGTCTCCGCGTACCGCGCGCCGCGCGCCGCCGCGATCGACTTCAGCAACGACGACGACACGATCGTGGTCGCCACCAACGGATCTGGTCCGTCCACAGTGGACAGAACCAGCGACCCGAGCAGCACGCCCGTCTCGTCGCCGCGCAGCATCCGCCACGACCCGTCGCGCTCCCGGACGCCCAGCGCGCACCGGTCCGCGTCCGGGTCCAGCGCGATGGCCAGGTCGGCCGACTCGGCCGCCGCCAGCTCCAGCAACCGGTCCGCCGCCCCGGGCTCCTCCGGGTTCGGGAACGACACCGTCGGGAACGTCGGGTCCGGCACGGCCTGCTCCCGCACCACCCGCACGTCGGTGAACCCGGCCCGCCGCAACGCCTCCACCGCCGTCGCACCGCCGACACCGTGCATCGGCGTCAACGCGACCCGCAGCTCGCGCGCCACGCCGCGCGGCAGCGACGCCACCCGCTCCAGGTACTCGTCCACCTCCGCGTCGGACACCGGCAGGTAGTCGTCCGACAGCGGCACCGACACGGCGGCCGGCACACCCCGGATCGCCGCCTCGATCGCCCGGTCCTCCGGCGGCACGATCTGCCCGCCACCGGCCAGGTACAGCTTGTAGCCGTTGTCCGCGGGCGGGTTGTGCGACGCGGTGATCTGCACGCCCGCGACCGCGTCGTGCCGCTTGACGAGGAACGCCAGGACCGGCGTCGGCAACGGCTCCGGCAGCACCCGCACGGTGAACCCGGCGCCCGCCAGCACACCGGCGGTGGCGGCGGCGAAGTCCTCCGACCCGTGGCGCGCGTCGCGCCCGACGAACACCGTGCCGACGTGCCCGTTCGCCTTGAGCCACGCGGCGAGACCTGCCGTCGTGCGGATGACGACGGCCCGGTTCATCCCGTTCGGCCCGGCCCGCACCGGCCCGCGCAGCCCGGCCGTGCCGAACGTCAACGGCCCCGACATCCGGTCCGCCAGGTCGTCGGCGGCGGAGGCGTCACCACCCATCGCCCGCGCCAGGACGGTCTGCAACTCCAGGCGCGTCGCGGCGTCCGGGTCGTCCGCGATCCAGCGGAACGCCGCGTCGCGCAGGGCAGGGGTCAGGCTGCTGTTCATCGAACCTCCGGTGAGAGGAGCACGTGCGGAGGCTCTACGCCCGGTCCACGAGGTCGCGCAGCAGCGCGCCCATCCGGCTCGCCGCGGCCTGACCGGCCTCCAGCACCTCTTCGTGGTTGAGCGGTTCGCCGGTGATGCCCGCGGCCAGGTTCGTCACCAGCGACAGGCCGAACACCTCCACGCCCTCCGCGCGGGCCGCGATGGCCTCCAGCACGGTGGACATGCCGACCAGGTCCGCGCCCATCGTGCGCAGCATCCGGATCTCGGCGGGCGTCTCGAAGTGCGGCCCCGGCAGGCCCGCGTAGACGCCTTCCTCCAGCGACGGGTCGATCTCCCGCGCGAGCTGCCGCAGCCGCGGCGAGTACAGGTCCGTGAGGTCCACGAACCGCGCGCCCACCAGCGGGGACGACGCGGTCAGGTTCAGGTGGTCGCCGATCAGCACCGGCTGGCCGACCGCCATGCCCTGGCGCAGGCCACCGGCCGCGTTGGTCAGCACGACCGTGGAGACGCCGGCCGCGGCTGCCGTGCGCACGCCGTGCACGACCTTGGTCACGCCCTTGCCCTCGTAGCCGTGCGTGCGGCCCAGCATGACCAGCACGTTCTTGTCGCCGACGGCCACCGACCGTACGGTGCCGCCGTGGCCCACGGCGGTGGGCGGCTCGAACCCGGGCAGCTCGCCCATGGGCACCTCGGCGGTGGGCTCGCCGATCAGGTCGGCGGCCGGGCGCCAGCCCGAACCGAGGACGACGGCGATGTCGTGCTTGGCCACCCCGGTCCGCTCGGCCAAGGCCTTCGCGGCGTCGGTGGCCAGGGCCTCGGGGGTGGTGTTCTCACTGATGGCGGTCACGGCCGCGAGCCTAATAGCCGACCTCGCGCGCTGCCCGCAGTGCCTGCGGCCGGCCGGTGCCGCCGCTAATCCCGCACTTCGAACGTGTTCGCGATGGTCTCGAACAGCCGGTCCCGGCCCATCTCCTCCTGCTCCGTCGGCACCACGACCTCGACCACCCACAGGTCGTTGCCCCGCGGCAGGACCCGCGAGTACCGGCTTCGGCGCAGGTCAGGGCCTGCGGGCGCGGAACCGCGGGCCAACGTGGTCGCCCGCTCGACGGTCCGGTAGGCGAACTGGACGGCCGACTCGGGCCCACCCTGCGGCAGGTCCGCCGTCGGCTCCAGCGCCTCGCCGAAGTACTGGCCCTCGGCCCACCGCGACCGCACGAGCCCGAGGTAGTCGTCGATCGTGTTCCGCTCGTAGAAGTCCGGGAACCGCTGCACGGCCACCTCGTACAGGCCGTTCGGCGCGACCAGGTGCACGACCGTGCTCGGCCCCAGCCCGTTGTTCATCCGCTGCTCGAGGAAGCTGGTCCAGTCCGGCCCGACGTCGATGGTGAACTCCGCGCCCTGCTCGCCGTTCGCGGCGGCGGCCGAGGCGGTGACGGGCAGCAGCGACGGCGTCTCGATGATCACCGGCAGGGTCGGCGTGCTCTGCGGTGGCGGCGGCAGCAGCGACGCGCCGGCCACGGTCCTGGTCAGCGCGAAGCCGGACACGCTGCCGATCGCGAACAGCACCACCGCCGACAGGGCCACCACCAGGCTCGCCGCCGGTCGCCGCCGCAGCAGTTCGAGGGTCGGCGGCGCCACCACCGCGAACGGCAGCGGCCCGGGGTCGGCGGCCAGCGGGGTCTCCGGCGGGACCGACGGCCTGACCGGGACCTCCGGCGGGCGTTCGGCCTCCACGACCGGCGGGCGCTCGATCTCCACCACCGGGCGGGACGGCGCCGAGGCGGGGAAGACGTCGGTGCCCAGCTCGGGCAGCAGCGGCCGGACCTGCCGCCGCACCTCGCCCAAGGACATCCGGTCATCGGGCGTCTTCGTCATCAACCCGGCCACCACCGGCTCCAGCGCACCGCAGGCCGACGCCGACGGCACCTCGCCGTGCACCACCTGGTTGATCGTCTGGAGCACGTTCGCGCCCTCGAACGGCTGCTGCCCGGTCATCGCCGCGAACAACGTCGCGCCCAGCGACCACTGGTCCGCCGCGAACGACACCGCCTCGCCCGCCGCCACCTCCGGCGCGATGAACGCGGGCGTGCCCAGCGCGATCCCCCGACTGGTCAGCGTGGCCTCGGCGACGTTGCGCGCGATGCCGAAGTCGGTCAGCTTCACCCGGCCGTCGTCGGCCACCAGCACGTTGCCCGGCTTCACGTCCCGGTGCGTGATCCCGGCCCGGTGCGCGGCCTCCAGCGCGGCGGCCACCGCGTCCGCCACGACCGCGCCCTGCACGTCGGTCAGCGGCCCGCGCTGCCGCACCACCTCCGCCAGCGACGACGACGGCACCAGTTCCATCACCACGTAGGGGTCGCCGTCGGCCTGTACCACGTCGTAGAGCGTCACGAGGTTGGGATGGGCCAGAGCGGCAGCGGAACGGGCCTCGCGGAGTGTGCGTTCCCGAAGCAACTCCGCTTCGTCGTCCGGCGTACCGGGAGGGCGCAGGATCTCCTTCACGGCGACGTCCCGGCGCAGGACTTCGTCGTGTGCGGCCCAAACCGTGCCCATCGAGCCGCGTCCCAGCACGTGCCGCAGGCGATAGCGGCCGGCGATCAGACGCTCCGTTTCCACTGCGCCATCATTCACCCCCGTGGAAGACTGGCGTCTGCATCGTTCACGGCGGTGAACCTCACATAGCCGCCGTACTCACCGGTAAACAAGACTGCGGAGCATGATGGACCCGTCAGGCGAGTTGGCGCTGGCCGCCGAGTTCCCCACCCCTGACCGAGAGCAGTGGCTGGAACTGGTCCAGGGTGTGCTGCGGAAGTCGGGTGCCGACTTCGGTTCTCTGATCACCACCACATACGACGGCATCGAGGTCCAGCCGCTCTACACGGCCGACGACCAGGTGCCGGACGCCGGTTTTCCCGGTCTGGCCCCGTTCACCCGCGGCGGTCGCCCCCAGGGCGCGGTCGAGGGCTGGGACGTGCGGCAGCAGCACCGGGTCGCGGACCGCGAGGCGGTCATGGCCGACCTGGAGAACGGCGTCACGTCGCTGTGGCTCAAGGGCCTCGACCCGGCCGCGTACGACGACGTGCTGGCCGACGTCTACCTGGACCTCGCGCCGATCGTGGTCGACGGCGGCGAGGGCTTCCTCGACGCGGGCCGCGCCATGCTGCGGGTCTGGGACCAGCGGCCGGTGCTGCCGAGCGAGGTGCGGGGCAACCTCGGCGCGGACCCGTTGGGCGTGCGCGCCCGCACCGGGCAGCCCGCCGACTTCGCCGCGTTGACGGATCTCCTGGGCAAGGCGCGGGCGTTCCCCGAGCTGCGAGTGGTCGTTGTGGACGGTCTTCCGTTCCACGAGGCCGGTGGCTCGGACGCGCAGGAACTCGGCGCGTCCCTCGCGGCCGGTGTCGCGTACCTGCGGCACCTGACCGGTACCGGGCTGAGCGTCGCGGAAGCCGTGCGGCTGCTGGAGTTCCGGTACGCGGCGTCCGCCGACCAGTTCCTCACCATCGCCAAGTTCCGCGCCGCCCGGCGCTTGTGGGCCAGGGTCACCGAGGTCGCCGGCGCGCCGAGCGCGCAGCTCCAGCACGCGGTCACGTCGCCCGCGATGATGACCCGCCGCGACCCGTGGGTGAACATGCTCCGCACCACCCTGGCGTGCTTCGGCGCGGGCCTCGGCGGTGCCGACGCGGTGACCGTGCTGCCGTTCGACGCGGCCATCGGCCTCTCCGACGACTTCTCCCGGCGCATCGCCCGCAACACCCAGTCGCTGCTGCTGGAGGAGTCGCGGCTGGCCGGCGTGATCGACCCGGCGGGCGGCTCCTGGTACGTGGAACGGCTCACCGACGACCTCGCGCACGCCGCGTGGGCGTGGTTCCAGGAGATCGAGGCCGCCGGCGGGCTGCCGGCGGCGTTCGACCTCGTCGCCGACCGCATGGCCGTGACCTGGGAGAACCGCCGCAAGCGGCTGGCCGACCGGTCCGACGCGATCACCGGCGTCAGCGAGTTCCCGAACCTGGCCGAGCAGCCCGTCACCCGCCGATCCGCGCCCGCGGAACCGGGAGGCGGCCTGCCGCGCGTCCGGTACGCCGAGGCGTACGAGGCGCTGCGTGACGCGGCGGAGGCGACCCCGGAACGCCCGAAGGTCTTCCTCGCCACGCTCGGCCCGGTGGCCGCGCACACCGCGCGGGCGTCGTTCGCGGCGAACCTGTTCCAGGCGGGCGGCATCGAGACGCCGAACGCCGGTCCCACCAGGACGGTCGAGGACGTGGTCGAGCGGTTCCGCGAGAGCGGCGCCCGGATCGCGTGCCTGTGCGGCAGCGAGACGAGCTACGCCGAGCTGGCCGCGCCGGTGGCGGAGGCGCTGCGCGCGGCGGGTGCCGAGCGCGTCCTGTTGGCGGGCAAGAAGTCGACTGCCTCCGATTCCGGCGCGCAGATCGACGAGTACGTGTTCATGGGCTGCTCGGCGCTCGACGTGCTGGAGCACACGTTCGAGGCACTGGCCGTCCCTACCTCAAGCGGAGTCCAGCGATGATCCCCAACTTCGCCGAGGTCGACCTCGGCGAGCCCACCGCCGCCACCGCCGCGCAGTGGCAGACCGCCCTCCAGGAGGCGACCGGCAAGGGTGCGGACGCGCTGATGTGGGAGACGCCGGAAGGCATCGGCGTCAAGCCCGTCTACACGGCCGCGGACACCGAGGGCCTCGACTTCCTGGGCACCTACCCCGGTATCGCGCCGTTCATGCGCGGCCCGTACCCGACGATGTACGTGAACCAGCCGTGGACCATCCGGCAGTACGCCGGGTTCTCCACCGCCGAGGAGTCCAACGCCTTCTACCGCCGCAACCTCGCGGCCGGCCAGAAGGGCCTCTCGGTCGCGTTCGACCTGGCCACCCACCGCGGCTACGACTCGGACCACCCGCGGGTGGCCGGTGACGTCGGCATGGCGGGCGTGGCCATCGACTCGATCTACGACATGCGGCAGCTGTTCGACCGCATTCCGCTCGACAAGATGAGCGTGTCGATGACCATGAACGGCGCGGTGCTGCCGATCCTGGCGCTGTACGTCGTCGCGGCCGAGGAGCAGGGGGTGGCGCCGGAGCAGCTGGCCGGGACCATCCAGAACGACATCCTCAAGGAGTTCATGGTCCGCAACACCTACATCTACCCGCCGCAGCCGTCGATGCGGATCATCTCCGACATCTTCTCGTTCACGTCGCAGCGGATGCCGAAGTTCAACTCCATCTCGATCTCCGGCTACCACATGCAGGAAGCCGGCGCGACGGCCGACCTGGAGCTGGCCTACACGCTCGCGGACGGCGTGGAGTACCTGCGCGCGGGCCGTGACGCGGGCCTGGACGTCGACGCGTTCGCGCCCCGGCTGTCGTTCTTCTGGGCCGTCGGCATGAACTTCTTCATGGAGGTCGCCAAGCTGCGCGCGGCCCGGCTGCTGTGGGCGAAGCTGGTGAAGGGCTTCGACGCGAAGAACCCGAAGTCGCTGTCGCTGCGCACGCACTGCCAGACGTCCGGCTGGTCGCTCACCGCGCAGGACGTGTTCAACAACGTCGCACGCACGTGCGTCGAGGCGATGGCCGCGACCCAGGGCCACACGCAGTCGTTGCACACCAACGCGTTGGACGAGGCGCTGGCGCTGCCGACGGACTTCTCCGCGCGCATCGCCCGCAACACCCAGCTGCTGCTCCAGCAGGAGTCGGGCACCACGCGGGTGATCGACCCGTGGGGCGGCAGCGCGTTCGTGGAACGCCTCACGCACGACCTGGCGCACCGCGCGTGGTCGCACATCAGCGAGGTCGAGGCCGCGGGCGGCATGGCGCAGGCCATCGACGCGGGCATCCCGAAGCTGCGCATCGAGGAGGCCGCCGCGCGCACCCAGGCGCGGATCGACTCCGGCCGGCAGCCGGTGATCGGCGTCAACAAGTACCAGGTCGAGGTCGACGAGCACATCGACGTGCTCAAAGTGGACAACGCCGGCGTGCGCGCGCAGCAGCTCGCGAAACTGGCCCGGTTGCGCGAAGAACGCGACCAGTCCGCAGTGGACGGTGCGCTGGACGCCCTGACCCGGGCGGCCGGCGCGGACGGGAACCTGTTGGAGCTGGCCATCTCCGCGGCCCGCGCCAAGGCCACCGTCGGCGAGATCTCCGAGGCGCTGGGCAAGGTCTGGGGCCGGCACTCCGCGCAGATCCGCACCATCACGGGGGTTTACCGCGAGGAGGCCGGCTCGGTGTCCAACGTGGAGTCGACGCGCGAGGTCGTGGCGGCGTTCAACGAGGCCGAGGGCCGCCGTCCCCGCATCCTGGTCGCGAAGATGGGCCAGGACGGCCACGACCGCGGCCAGAAGGTGATCGCGACCGCGTTCGCCGACCTCGGCTTCGACGTGGACGTCGGCCCGCTGTTCCAGACCCCGGACGAGGTCGCCCGCCAGGCCGTCGAGGCGGACGTGCACATCGTCGGGGTGTCGTCGCTGGCCGCCGGTCACCTCACGCTGGTGCCCGCGCTGCGCTCGGCGCTGGCCGAGTCCGGCCGCGAGGACATCATGATCGTGGTCGGCGGCGTGATCCCGCCGCAGGACTTCGACGCGCTGCGCGAGGCGGGCGCGGCGGCGATCTTCCCGCCCGGCACGGTCATCGCCGACGCGGCCGGTGACCTGCTGCGCAAGCTCGCCGTGCAGCTGGGCCACGAGGAGTTCGCGGCCGAGCAGCCGGGACGAGATGGCTAAGCGGATCGACGTCGGCGAGTACGCCAAGGGCGTGCTCGCCGGCAACCGCGGCAAGCTGGCCCAGGCCATCACGCTGGTCGAGTCGACGCGCGCGGACCACCGGGTGCTGGCGCAGGAGCTGCTGGTCGAGCTGCTGCCCCACGCCTCCGGTCCGTCCGGGACGGGTGCGCACCGCATCGGCATCACCGGCGTGCCCGGCGTGGGCAAGTCGACGTTCATCGACGCGTTCGGCTCGATGCTGACCGAGCAGGGTCACCGGGTCGCGGTGCTGGCGGTGGACCCGTCGTCCACCAAGACCGGCGGCTCGATCCTGGGCGACAAGACCAGGATGGCCCGGCTCGCGGTGGACCCGGCGGCGTTCATCCGGCCGTCCCCGACGTCCGGCACGCTCGGCGGCGTGGCCAAGGCGACCCGCGAGTCGATCGTCCTGGTCGAGGCGGCGGGCTACGACGTGGTGCTGGTCGAGACGGTCGGCGTCGGCCAGTCCGAGGTCGCGGTGGCGAACATGACGGACTGCTCGCTGTTCCTCACCCTCGCCCGCACCGGCGACCAGCTCCAGGGCATCAAGAAGGGCGTGCTGGAGCTGGCCGACGTGATCGCGGTCAACAAGGCCGACGGGCCGCACGAGCTGGACGCCCGCAAGGCGGCGCGCGAGCTGGCCGGCGCGCTGCGGATGCTGCGCCCGCCGGACGCCCTGTGGCACCCGCCCGTGCTGACGTGCAGCGGTCTGGACGGCACCGGGCTGGACGCCGTGTGGCAGCAGATCGGCAAGCACCGGGCGACCCTGGAAGAAGCCGGTGAGCTGGCCGAACGGCGTCGTCGGCAGCAGGTGGACTGGACCTGGGCGATGGTGCACGACCAGTTGCTCACGAGCCTGCGCGCGGCGCCTGCCGTGCGCGCGGTCGTGCCCGAGGTCGAGCGGCAGGTGCGTGATGGCGAACTGACCGCGACGCTGGCCGCCGAACGCATCCTGGGCGCGTTCCGCGAGTTCGAACGCGGTGTGTGAACGAGCAGGACCACTACGCGACGTGAACGGTCACCGGTTTGGACGACCACTGACAGTGGTAACCACGGAAGGCGGTGGCTAGGCTTGGCGGCCATGTGGCGATCTGTGCTCGCGGTGTGCCTGCTGGTACTGGCCGGTGTCTTCACCGTGTCCGGCACAGGGACCGCTGTGACGACATCGTCGCAGGTGGCGGCGGTGCAGACGGAGAGCCTGGCACCCGGCGGCTCGATCGAGCTGGCTCCGGCCGCCCCCGGTCCCGTGGTCGACGCGCCGCAGGAGCCGACCCCCGAGAAGAGCGCCGAGACGCGCCGGAAGTTGTGGCTCGGCGGTATCGCGGTGCTCCTGTTCGCCCTCGTGTACTGGCGCAACAAGAAGCGGTGGTCGAAGTGGCGTGCGGGTCGTAAGAAGGGGTGACTCCCACCCAGTGGGAGCTTTTCGGCGCTGTGTGGTCGGCTTTGAGCATGACCTGCGCAGACGTGATCGGTCTGACCGAACATCGAGCACCGCTTGGCGCAGCCCCGCGACCGGTTGCCGGTTGATCAACCCGAGGTGCGTCGTGCCCGCCGGACCGTGATGCAGGATGGAAGCAAATGGGTACCGACTTCAAGATGAGCACGCGCTCGGCCGTCGAGCGGTACTCGACTGCGCTGGTAGACCTATCGCACAGCATCCACGCGGAGCCTGAGCAGGCGTTCGCCGAGCACCGCAGCGCGGCCAAGGTGGCCGACCTGCTCGCCGCCGAGGGCTTCGAGGTCGAGCGCGGCGTCGCGGGCCTGGAGACGGCGTTCACCGCGTCGTTCGGCTCTGGTGAGCTGGTGCTGGGCCTGTGCGCGGAGTACGACGCGCTGCCCGAGGTGGGCCACGCGTGCGGGCACAACGTCATCGCCGCCGCCTCCACCGGCGCGGCCCTCGCGCTGCGTGACCTCGCCGACCGACTGGGCCTCACGATCAGGGTGATCGGCACCCCCGCGGAAGAGGTCGGCGGCGGCAAGGTGCTGATGCTCGAACGCGGGGTATTCGACGACGTGTCGTTCTCGATGATGGTGCACCCGGCCCCCTACGAGGCCGTCGCCGCCCGATCGCTGGCGATCACCGACGTCGAGGTCCACTACACCGGCAAGGCCTCGCACGCCGCCGCCGCGCCCCACCTCGGGGTGAACGCGGCGGACGCGATCACCGTCGCCCAGGTCGCCATCGGCCTCGCCCGCCAGCACCTCGAACCCGGCCAGATGGTCAGCGGCATCGTCACCCGCGGCGGTACCGTCCCGAACGTGGTGCCCGCGCACACCTCGGCGATGTTCGACCTCCGCGCCGACGACCTCGACTCCCTGCGCCGGCTGGAGGAGCGGATCAACCGCTGCTTCGAGGCCGGCGCGGTGGCCACCGGCTGCACCCACGAGGTCGTGAAGGTCTCGCCGGTGTACGCCGAACTGACCCCGGACCCCTGGCTCGCGGACGCCTACCGGCGCGCGGCCGTCGAACTGGGCAGGAATCCGATGAGCCCCGAGCAGGAGCTCAAGGAGAAGATCGGCAGCACCGACATGGGCAACATCACCCGTGCGCTGCCGGCCATCCACCCGACCATCGCCATCGACTGCGGAGACGCGGTGAACCACCAAATCGAGTTCGCGACCGCCTGCGCGTCGGCCTCGGCCGACCGCGCCGTCCTCGACGGGGCACTCGCCCTTGCCTGGACCACAATTTCCGCTGCCACCGACGGTGCGCAGCGCTCTCGACTGCTGGTGGGTGCGGCATGACGGTAGTGGACTCGCTTCTGCCGGAGGAGGGTGCCGAGGTGCTGTTGACCGAGCGTGGGGTCAGCATTGCCCCTGTGGATGATCCCGGTGAGGGTCGCGGACCCTCGTGGCTGGACGACTGGCTCGCGGCGAACGCGGCCGAGGTCGTCGCCTGGCGCCGGCATCTGCACGCGCACCCGGAGCTGTCGCGGCACGAGTACGCGACGACGGAGCTGATCGCGGACGTGCTGCGCTCCGCCGGCCTGAAGCCGCGCGTGCTGCCCGGTGGGACCGGTCTGGTGTGCGACGTCGGTTCGGGCCCGCGCTGCGTGGCTCTCCGCGCGGACATCGACGCGTTGCCGTTGCCGGAGAAGACCGGTGCCGCGTATTCGTCCACTGTGGATGGTGTGTCGCACGCCTGCGGGCACGACGCGCACACCACCGTGCTGCTGGGCGCCGCGCTGGCGCTGGCGTCCGCCACCGAGCTGCCGGGTCGGGTGCGGCTGGTGTTCCAGCCGGCCGAGGAGGTCATGCCGGGTGGCGCGCTGGACGTGCTGGCGGCGGGTGGTCTCGACGGGGTGGAGCGGATCTTCGGGCTGCACTGCGACCCGAGGCTGGAGGTCGGCCGGATCGGGACGAGGATCGGTGCGATCACGTCGGCCAGCGACATGCTGGAGCTGCGCCTGACGTCGCCCGGCGGTCACACCTCCCGGCCGCACCTGACGGCCGACCTGGTGCACGCGCTGGGGACGGTCATCACCGGTCTGCCGGGCCTCTTGTCGCGCCGTGTCGACCCCCGTTCGGGCACGGTGCTCGTGTGGGGCGCGGTGCACGCGGGTGAAGCGCCCAACGCCGTGCCGCAGGACGGTGTCCTGCGCGGGACGCTGCGGACGGGCGACCGCGACATCTGGGCCGAGCTGGAGCCGCTGATCAAGGAACTGGTCGGCGCGCTGCTGGCCCCGACCGGCGTGGGCTTCGACCTGCACCACCGACGTGGCGTGCCTCCGGTCGTCAACGACCGCGAGAGCACCATGCTGCTGCGGGCGGGGATCGAGGCGGCGCTGGGCGAGGACGCGTTGGCGGGGACCGAGCAGTCGTCCGGTGGTGAGGACTTCGGCTGGTACCTGGAGCACGTGCCCGGCTCGTTCGCGAGGCTGGGTGTGTGGGACGGTGCCGGCAAGATGCGCGACCTGCACCAGCCCGGCTTCGACCTCGACGAACGCGCACTCATGGTGGGCGTCCGCGTCATGGTCCACGCCGCCTTGGCCGCTCTTGCCTGACCGTGCGGGGTCCACTTGGGCCCTGTGAATACCGTGGGCTTTCCTCGGCTGGTCGCGGATGATCCCTGCCGTGACCAGCCCTGAGGCGCGCTTGTACGAGGCCGTCGCCGGCTGGGAGTACGACCTGCCCGGCCTGCGGGTGCTGATCGACGCGGCGTGCACGGCCCGGGTGGACGGGCTCGACTCGCCCGCGTTGCGCGATCTGGCGGGCGCGTTGCCGAGGGACCGGCTGTCGGACGTGACCGAGTCGACGAAGACTGCGCTGGACGAACTGCGCGTGCCGTGGCCCGGCACCGTGCCGCCGGGGTACCGCGTCGCGGCCGGGGCGGGGTGGTTCGGCGATCCGGGACGGACACCCTCCGCCTGGAGGTCGTGCCGCACCGCTCAAGCTCGGAGGTGCGCGTCCACGTCAACGACGTCGACGTCATCGGCGAGTCCGGGCTGACCGGCGTCGACCAGTCCGCGGGAGTCGCCGTTCGACGTGCGGCTGAGCCGAGGCGTCACCTTCACCGCCACCGACTACGACGCCGAACTCGCCCGCCGGGCCACCGAGAGCGGGGGGACCCCCGGCTCCGGACGTCGGGTCAGCTGATCGGTTCGACGATCTCCGGTCGGGCTTCCGGCGCCGAAGAACGCACGGCGTCGGCGGCCGGGTCGTCCGGCTCGGCCTGCGACGCGCGCTCCGCGTCCACCCGGGCCGTGTACACCGACACCTCGTGCGCCACCCGCTCCTCGTCCCACCCGTGCACCCGCGCCATCAACCGGGCCACCGGCAACGCGCACGTCACCCCCCGGTGCGGGTACTCGATCGAGATCCGCGTCCGCCGGGTCAGCACGTCCTCCAGGTGCAACGCCCCCTCGTGCGAAGCGGCGTACACGACCTCGACCTGCAAGTAGTCCGGCGCACCCGGCACGGGCTTCAGCAGCTCCGGGTCCGCCGACTCCAGCACCTCGTGCACCAGCGACCCGTACCGGTCCAGCAGGTGCCGCACCCGGTACGGGTGCAGCCCGTACCGCGAAGCCAGCTGGTCGGCCTGGTTCACCAGCGCGTGGTACCCGTCCGCCCCGACCAGCGGCACCTTGTCCGTGATCGACGCCTGGATCCGCCCCGGCAGGTCGACCGCCGCCGCGTCCACCGCGTCCGCGCCCATCACCCGGTACGTCGTGTACTTCCCACCGGCGATCGCCACCAACCCCGGCGCCACCCGTGCCACCGCGTGCTCACGCGACAGCTTCGACGTCGACTCGCTCTCACCCGCCAGCAACGGCCGCAGCCCGGCGTACACGCCCTCGATGTCGTCGTGCGTCAACGGCGTCGCCAGCACCGTGTTGACGTGCGTCAGGATGTAGTCGATGTCCGACCGCGTCGCCGCCGGGTGCGCCAGGTCCAGGTTCCAATCGGTGTCGGTCGTACCCACGATCCAGTGATTTCGCCAGGGGATCACGAACAGCACCGACTTCTCCGTGCGCAGGATCAAGCCCGACTCGGACACGATCCGATCCCGCGGCACGACGATGTGGACGCCCTTGGACGCCCGCACCCGGAACCGGCCGCGACTGCCCGACAGCCGCTGCAACTCGTCCGTCCACACCCCGGTCGCGTTGATCACCGCGTGCGCCCGCACGGACGTCTCCCGCCCGTCCTCCACGTCGCGCACCCGCACGCCGGAAATCCGGTCCGCCTCCCGCAGGAAGCCCACGACCTGCGTCGACGACCGCACGACCGCCCCGTAGTGAGCCGCCGTCCGCCCGACCATCATCGTGTGCCGGGCGTCGTCCGCCTGCGCGTCGTAGTACCGGATGCCACCGACCAGGGCGGACGGCTTCAGCGCGGGCACCAGCCGCAGCGCACCGGCCCTGGTCAGGTGCTTCTGCCCCGGCACGGACCGCGCGCCGCCCATCGTGTCGTACATCAGCAGCCCGGCCGCGGTGTACGGGCGCTCCCACACCCGCCGCGTCAGCGGGTACAGGAACGGCACCGGCTTGACCAGGTGCGGAGCCAGTCGGGTCAGCATGAGTTCGCGCTCCCGCAGTGCCTCGCGCACGAGCCCGAACTCCAGTTGCTCCAGGTACCGCAACCCGCCGTGGAACAGCTTGGACGACCGGCTGGACGTGCCGGAGGCCAGGTCACGGGCCTCGACGAGCGCCACCCGCAGACCTCGCGTCGCGGCGTCCAGCGCGGTGCCGACGCCGACCACGCCACCGCCGATGATCACCAGGTCGAAGGTGTCCGCACCGAGGCGTTCCCACGCCTCTGATCGTTCGAGGGGGCCGAGCCTGCCTGCGGTGGCGGGGTGCTTGCGTGTAACCACGAATGCCTCCCTGATGCTCGTTCGACCGGCCAGGCCAGGACTGAACTCGACCACGTTACCGGCTGGTACGCCACCCGTGGACAACCGATGTGCGCGGAACTAGCGTCACGGACATTGTGGGGTGGGCAGCGCCGCCGAACCCGGACCGTGCTGCCTCCTGCCAAGGCGAGGAGGTCGGCGAGTGAGCAGTGGCTCGATCTTCGTGTGGGAATTGCTGGGCACCGCGATCCTGATCTTGTTGGGTGCCGGTGTCGTCGCCAACGTCGTGCTCAAGGACACGCTGGGCAACGCCGGCGGCTGGCTTCTGATCAACTTCGGCTGGGGTTTCGCGGTCTTCGCGGGCGCCAGCATCGCCGCGCCCAGCGGCGCGCACATCAACCCGGCGGTCACACTGGGCCTGGCCATCGCGGACAAGACCCCGTGGTCGCAGGTCCCCGTCTACTTCGCCGGTCAGTTCGTCGGCGCGTTCCTCGGCGCGGTGCTCGCCTGGCTGGCGTACAAAACCCAGTTCGACGCGCACGACGACCCGGCGGGCACGCGCGGCATCTTCTGCACCGGTCCGACCATCCCCAGGGCCGGCTGGAACGTCGTCACCGAGGTCATCGGCACGTTCGTGCTGGTCGCGTGGATCCTGCTGAGCCCGGGGGCGAAGGAGGCCGAAGGCGGGCTGCCGCAGCTCGGCAACTCCGCGCTCGGCTACGCGGCGGTCGCGTTCCTGGTCGTCGGCATCGGCGCCTCGCTCGGTGGCCCCACCGGGTACGCCATCAACCCCGCCCGCGACCTCGGGCCGCGCATCGCCTACGCGATCCTGCCCATCCGCGACAAGGGCAGCGCCGAGTGGGGCTACTCCTGGGTGCCGGTGGTCGGTCCGCTGATCGGCGGCGCGCTCGCCGCACTCCTGTACCTGGTTCTCCCGGTCTGAAAGGACTCCAGCACATGACGAAGTACGTGGCCGCGATCGACCAGGGCACTACGTCGACCCGGTGCATGGTCTTCGACCACTCGGGCCGGGTGGTCTCGGTCGACCAGAAGGAGCACGAGCAGATCTTCCCGCAGGCCGGGTGGGTCGAGCACGACGCGAACGAGATCTGGACCAACGCCAGGCAGGTGGCCGCCGGCGCGCTGGCCAAGGCCGACCTCACCACCGCCGACATCGCCGCGGTGGGCATCACCAACCAGCGCGAGACCGCTCTCGTCTGGGACAAGACCACCGGGCAGCCCGTCTACAACGCGATCGTCTGGCAGGACACCCGCACCGACAAGATCTGCCAGGAACTGGCGGCGGCGGGCGGGGGCCAGGAGCGGTACCGGGACAAGACCGGGCTGCCGCTGGCCACGTACTTCTCCGGCCCGAAGGTCCGCTGGATCCTCGACAACGTCGAAGGCGCGCGGGCCAAGGCCGAAGCCGGCGACCTGCTGTTCGGCAACATGGACACCTGGGTGCTGTGGAACATGACCGGCGGTGTGAACGGCGGCGTGCACGTCACCGACCCCACCAACGCGTCGCGCACGCTGCTGATGGACCTCGACACGCTGAACTGGGACGAGGGCATCGCGGCGGACATGGGCATCCCGATGTCGATGCTGCCGGAGATCCGGTCGTCGTCCGAGGAGTACGGCAAGGTCCGCGAACGCGGTGCGCTGGCCGGCGTGCCGATCGCGGGCATCCTCGGCGACCAGCAGGCGGCGACGTTCGGCCAGGCGTGCCTGTCGCCCGGCGAGGCCAAGAACACCTACGGCACCGGCAACTTCGTGCTGCTCAACACCGGCACGGACAAGGTGATGAGCGAGAACGGCCTGCTCACCACCGTCTGCTACAAGATCGGCTCGAACGACCCGGTGTACGCGCTGGAGGGTTCGATCGCGGTGACCGGGTCGCTGGTGCAGTGGCTGCGCGACAACCTCGGCATGATCGGATCGGCGGCCGAGATCGAGCAGCACGCCAGGACCGTGGAGGACAACGGCGGCGCGTACTTCGTGCCCGCCTTCTCCGGCCTGTTCGCGCCGTACTGGCGGTCGGACGCGCGTGGCGCGATCGTCGGCCTGACGCGGTTCGTGAACAAGGGCCACCTGGCCCGCGCGGTGCTGGAGGCGACGGCGTTCCAGACGCGTGAGGTGATCGACGCGATGGACGCCGACTCGGGCGTGCCGCTGAAGTCGCTGAAGGTCGACGGCGGCATGGTCGTCAACGAGCTGCTGATGCAGTTCCAGGCGGACATCCTCGGCGTGCCGGTGATCCGGCCGGTGGTCAACGAGACGACCGCGCTGGGCGCCGCCTACGCGGCCGGTCTGGCGGTCGGGTTCTGGGCGTCGGAGGACGACATCCGGCAGAACTGGGCCCAGGACAAGCAGTGGGACCCGGCGATGGACGACGAGACCCGCGCCCGGACGTACGCGCAGTGGAAGAAGGCCGTGACCAGGACGTTCGACTGGGTCGACTGACCGAGCGGGGCGCCGCCGCCGGGTGCGCGGCGGCGCCCCTCCCCGGGGTCAGTCGAGGTCGTCGTGCCGCATGAGCTGGCGGCCGGCCTCGGTGATCGAGCCGGTCAGCGACGGGTAGACGGAGAACGTGGTGGCGAGGTCGTCCACCGTGAGCTGGTTCTGCACGGCCAGCGTGATCGACAGGATCAGCTCGCTGGCGTTCGGCGCGACCACGACGCCGCCGATCACCACACCCGTCGCCGGGCGGCAGAACAGCTTCACGAAGCCGCGGCGCAGGCCTTCCATCTTGGCGCGCGGGTTCGTGGCCAGCGGCAGCATGATCGTGCGCGCGGGCACGTCACCGGAGTCGATCGCCTGCTGGCTGATGCCGACGCTGGCGATCTCCGGGTTGGTGAACACGTTCGCCGCGACCGTCTTCAGCCTGATCGGGCTCACGCCCTGGCCCAGCGCGTGCCACATGGCGATGCGGCCCTGCATGGCGGCGACGCTGGCCAGGAGCAACAGGCCCGTGCAGTCGCCCGCCGCGTAGACGCTGGAGACGCTCGTCCGGGACACCCGGTCGACCGGGATGTAGCCGCCGCGACCGGGCTCGATGCCGATCTTCTCCAGGCCGAGGCCGGCGGTGTTCGGGACCGAGCCGACCGTCATCAGGGCGTGGCTGGCCTCGATCGTGCGACCGTCTTCCAGGTGAATCAGGACGCCGTCGCCGACGTTCTCGACCCGGTCCGCGCGGGCGTGCTTGATCACGGTCGTGCCGCGTTCGGCGAACACGTCCTCCAGTACCACTGCCGCGTCGGCATCTTCGTGCGGAAGCACCCGGTCGCGGCTGGAGACCATGGTCACCTTCACGCCGAGTTCCGTGTAGGCGGAGGCGAACTCCACACCGGTGACACCCGATCCGATGACGGCCAGGTGCTCCGGCAACTCCGGGAGGTCGTAGATCTGCCGCCAGGTGAGCACCCGCTTGCCGTCGGGCTCGGCGCCGGGCAACACGCGCGGGGTCGCACCGGTCGCGATGAGCACCACGTCGGCCGGCAGGACTTCCTCCGCGCCGTCCTTGTCGATCGCCACGACCTCGTGCTGGGCGAGGCCGCGGGCGTTGTCGCAGAACTTCGCGGTGCCGTTGACGATCCGGACGCCCTCGCGCTGGAGGCGGGCGCGGACGTCGGCGGACTGCGCGAGCGCAAGGCCCTTCACCCGCCCGTGGACGACCGGCAGTTCGACCGCTGCTTCCGCGTTGTTCATGCGAATGCCCAGCTCACCGGCGTTGCGGAAGGCGCTCCGGCCGCCGGCGGAGGCGATGAACGTCTTGGACGGCACGCAGTCGTAGAGCACGCAGGCGCCGCCGAGGCCCTCGTTCTCCACGATGGTCACGTCGGCCCCGTGCTGGGCCGCGACCAGTGCCGCCTCGTAACCTGCGGGGCCACCGCCCATGATGACGATGCGGGTCACGACACGTCCTCCTCGTGGTTGTCGGTGCCATCAGCACCTTTGATAGCCGCTGGTAGCCGCGCACAACCGTACGCGGTCGGGTGTCGGAGTGTGTCGTCCGGTCTTCTGGTACCTCGCGGTGATCGGGAGGTCGCTAGGCTGTCGTCGTGCCGCTCTATGCCGCGTACGGGTCCAACATGGACCCGAACCAGATGATGGAGCGAGCCCCCTACTCCCCGATGGCGGGGACCGGGTGGCTCGCCGGATGGCGTCTGACGTTCGGTGGCGAGGACCTTGGCTGGGAGGGCGCGCTCGCCACCATCGTCGAGGACCCCGACTCGCAGGTGTTCTGCGTGCTGTACGACGTGAGCCCGCGAGACGAGTCCCGCCTCGACCGCTGGGAGGGTGCCCTCGGCCTGTACAAGAAGATCCGCCTGCGCGTCCAGACCCTGGAAGGTTCGGTAACCGCCTGGCTCTACGTCCTGGACGCCTATGAGGGCGGTCTGCCGTCGGCCCGGTACATCGGCGTGGTCGCCGACGCCGCCGAAGCCGCCGGCGCCCCCGACGACTACGTCTCCGACCTCCGCACCCGCCCCTGCCAAGGCATAGGCCCCTCGTGAGTCCTACGTTCGGAACGCGTGAGTCCTACGTTCAGGACCCCTGAGTTCAACGCTCAGGAGTTGGAACAGGCGGGTGGGGTTCCGCAAGTCCGAGACGTCGGCCCGGAGGACCTTCCAGCCACGCCGCCGCAGGTCCTCGTCACGGGCGCGGTCGGCCTCGGCTTTGTCGGCGTGCGCCGCGTAGCCGTCGTACTCCACCGCGACCCGTGCGTCCGGCCAGGCGAAGTCCAGCCGCCAGACCTCGCGGTCGGCCAGGTCGCGGACGGAGTACTGCGGCGTGGGCAAGGGGAACCCCGCTTCGGCGATCATCAGCAGGAGCGCGCTCTCCGCCGGTGACTCGGGCAGGCCCGTTGCGAGATCGAGCAGGAAGACGCCTTGCCGCTTGCCCCGGAAGTCACGGCGGGTCGCGATGCGCACGGCGAGGTCGGCCTTGAACTCGGCGCGTTGCTGCGGTGGGAGGGCGGCGAGCGCCTGGTCCGCGCAGGCCAGGGCGGTCGAGCGATGACGGCCTCGGCAGAGGAGGTCGGCGAGGGCGTAGTCGAGCGCCATGAGGCGCAGGCCGTCGACCTTGACGACGTCCGCCGGGTCGTACTGGTAGTAGTGCACGACCAGGTCCGGGCGAGGCCGAAGCCTGCGGTCGTAGTCGAGCAGGACGTGGACGCGGTTGGTCTCGGCGGCCGTGCACCCGTGCAGCCAGACGGCCGTGTGGTTGGTCAGCACCGCGTCCGGCCCGGCCATCAGCAGTGCGGCGGCGGCCCGGGTGTGCAGGTTCGTCATCCGGTCCCGTCGGATGACCACCGTGCGGCAGTAGTTGACCAGGTGGCCGTCATTGAGCGCACGGCGCAGCCCTTGCAGGCCGAGGTGGTGGTGCAGGCGCGTGCGCGGGTAGGCCCCATGGAGGCCGGGAGGTAGTTCGATCATGTAGAACCGAGCGCCGGGACGCCGATTCCGTACCTGGTTCACCCGATCGTGCAGCGACGCCGTTCTGAGCGTTGAATTGGGGTGTTCTGAACGTTGGACTCACGGGTTCTGAACGTTGGACTCACGGGTCCTGAACGTAGGACTCACGGGGTGGGGGTGGACAGGTCTTCCAGGTGTTGGATCAGGCGGCGGCCGTCCACGGGGGAGACGGTGCTCCACGGCTGCTGGCCCGGCGTGGCGCGGCGGAGCTGGATGTAGCGGCCCTGCGGGTTGTCGAAGAACGACACGACGCGGTCCTGCCGGACGCGCTTGCCCCACTTGTCACGGGTCGCCGAGCCGAACTGGCCGCGGTTGCCCGCGTCGCGGAACATGTCGGCCAACGTTCGCGCGTCCTGCTGGCGAACGCCCCGCGCGAGGAGCGCCGCCTCCAGGTCGTCGGGCGTGCCCGCGGCGGCAGCGGCGGCGTCCAGGTCGGCGCTCGGCAGGGTCACCGAGTGACCGGGACCCGCCGGCAGGGGCGGCAGTACGGAGAGGGCTTCCCGGGGCAGGCCCTCGCTGCTCGCCGGGCGGAGGGTCAGCCGGCCGTCGTCCAGCACGGCGAGAACGCCGGACTGCCCCTTCGCCGCCGCCAGCAACCGCACGCTGCGACCGAGCCAGAGCCGGCCGTCCACCTCGTGCTGCGGACGGTTCAGCAGGTGGAGCAGGTCCTCCAGCATCGGGTCCAGCGACACCGGCCGACCCAGCCCGCGGCGGTCCAGGTCGGCCCACGCCCGTTGCTCCAGCTCGGCGCGTTCCGCGTGCGTCTTGCCGGGCGACGGCACCTTGAGCACCAGCGGCATGGTCTCCAACCGCAGGTGCTCCCACAGCACGTCGAACTCCAGCGCCGAGATGGTCACCGGTTCGCGCAGGTCGTTGCTGCCCAAGTCCAAACCGAACATCGTCATCAGTGGGTGGTGCTCTCCCCGATCACCGCAGGCGAGATCGTCCCGCCAACGCCGTAGATGTCGTCCGTCTCCCGAAGGTAGTCGGCGGCATCGTGCGTGGCATCTTCTTCGTCGTCCCCGCCACGGGGGCCGCCCAACCCGCCGAACGGGTCGAACGCGGGCGCGACCGGCGCGGGCGTGCTCCGCTTGTGCACGGTGTCGCCACCGCCGACCTGGCCGCCGGCCAGCGCGCCCGTCGACCCACCGGGGGCCGCCGTGGCGGCGTGCTGCGCGTTGGCCGCCGCGAACGCCCCGAACTCCGCCGAGCTGACCGACGTCGTGCCGCTGGACGACGACGTGCCGCCCGAGAGCACGTGCTGAGCCGCGGCGTTCTGCCCGCTCGTCGTGTCCGAGGACGCAGAGGAGCCGGAAGAACCGGAAGAGCCGGAAGACGACGAGCCGCGCCGTTCCTTGTCCGACCGACCCGCACCGCCGATCACGCCACCCGTCCCGAAAGCCGCCGAACTCGGCCCCGCCGGAACGACCGCGGCGGTAGACGGCCTGGTCGACGCGACCGGAGCCGCCGAAGACGTGCCCGTCGACCCGCCACCCGCGTAGCTGCCGGAGCCCGACGACACGGGAGGACGCCACATCGGCATGCCGCCGCGCCCACCACGACGCCAACCACCACCGCCGCCGCCGCCACGACCGCCACGAGGACCGCCGTACGCCCACCCCGGCTGCGACACGCCGGCCGAGTCGTTCCGCACCACGTCGCCCGCGCTGATCACCAGCTGCGGCGGCTGGTGGAACTGGCCCAGCGTGGTCGTGTTCGACACGGTGCTGGACGCGTACGTCGTCATCACCTCACGCGCCCGCTGCTCGGCCGCGTTCTGCGCCTTCTCCTGCTTCTCGTAGTCCGTCTGCCCGCCCACCAGGTTCGTGAGCGCGCTGACGAGCAGGTTCGGCTCCTCCGCCGTCACCTTCACCGGCGGCGGCATGTCCGAACGGGCCTTGGAGATGTAGTCGGCCTGCAACTCGGCGGAGATGCGCATCACCTCGGCGCCGGTACGGGCATCGTCCGCCCACGCCGCCAACGGGTTCAGGCCGCTGCGGGCGTGGTCCGCCGCCGAGCCCTCCCACGTGGCGCCGGAGCGCTGCACGCCGGCGAGCAACTCGGCGTTGATCTCGGTCAACGCGGTCGAGACGCCCTGCCACCGCTCCATCGAGGCGTGCGAGGCTTTCGGTCCCGGCCCGGAGTTGATCTGCCGGTACAGCTCTTCGTGGCTGTACCCGCTCCAGCGGTGTCCATCGGGCATGAACGTTCCCCTTGCCTGCGCCGGGCGCTCAGCGGCTGCCCTGCTGTCCCATCAACCCGGTGTTGTCTTCTTCGATGGACGTGTACTGCCGCTCGACCAGGGTCAACGCGTCCATGGCCGACTTGAGCTGCCGCTGGTAGTTCTCCAGCGCCGTCAACGCCGAGTCGCCGGACTCCAGCGACCGCTCGTTGAACCGCTCCGCCGCTTCCTGGCTCACCGGATCACCGGCCCACGGGCGGACCCGGACCTCGGTGATCGCCAGCTCGATCTCCTTGTCCAGCTTCGTGAGCGCGCCGGCGAACGCGCTGCGGAGGCTGGGGATCGCGCTGGGCTCAACGTTCAACGTGTGGGCCAAGGGCGGTGGTGAGCCCGTGTCAGCGCCCTGACCGTTGTCTTCCGACGCCATGGACGACTTCCCCGCCTTCCTGCTTCCCGTCGCGCATGGTCACTGTAGCCACCGGGTCCGACAGCGGGGAGTAGGTGGCGTGCACATCCCCCGCGTGGATCAACGCCGTTGCAGCAAACCGGCTACCGCCGCTTCTGCCGCGCGCTGCGCCCCTTGGCACAGAGTGTCTTGTTTCGCCGCCGTGGCGTTACCGCCGTCGCGGAACATCACGTCCAGGAACTGGCCCTCGGCGAGGTCCACTTCGACGTTGCACACGTTGTCCATGCCGGGTGTCCGCACGGTCAGACCTGGGAATCCGGCCACGGTCGTCTGCTTGGCGTCGACCTGGGCGTTCTCGCTCAGCCAGACACCGACGCCCTCCACCGTGACGAGCGTCAACCTGACCACGTTCCCGCTGATGTTGCTGCGCATGGTGCACGCCTTCGCGTTCCCGAAGCTCGATTCCACATAGGGGCTGGGCGGGTTGTCCAGGCTCAACTGGGTCCGCTGCTCCGCCGAGAGCATCGCGCACGGGTCCACTTCGTCCAGCCGGATGTCCTGTGGCCTGGGCGGCAACGACGTCACGGTGGTCGTCGTCGGCGGCAGCGGCTCGTCCACCCGGCCGTCGGCCTTCTTCTCCGGGAAGGGCGTGCAGGCGGCCAACGTCCACGCGCACAGCGTGGCGATGATCACACGAGCAACCCTCATGGGCACCTACCGTAGCCGTGTCCACACGCCAAGTGGAGACCCGGCGGTGAAGCCGCATTTCACAGCTACTCGCCGGGCCGGTTCGTCAGGTGGGGTCGCGGTGATCCGCGGCAGGTCGAGGAAGCCGAACCCGAACCGCAGCACGGCGGACGCCGCGTGCGTCGCGATCCCCTTGCCGCGCAGGTCGGGGGTGGTCCAGCAGGTGAGTTCGCCGGTGCGGGCCAAGGCGACCTCGCCGACGGCCGTCCCGGTGAGCTGGTCGCACACGGCCCAGGAGCAGCACTCCTCGGTGTGCCACTGGTCCGCCCGTTCGGCGATGTGCGCGCCGGCGGTGGCGAGATCGGGGAACAGGCCGCCGCCCACCAACGCCACCCGGTCGTCGATGCGGTCGTCGACGCGCAGTTGACGCAGGTAGAACTCGCCCGCGTTGATCTCGACGGCCTCCATGGCGCGGGAGACTAGTCGGTGACGAAGCCGTCGTGGTGCTCGGCCACTTCTTCGAGCAGCGCGCGGTGGTCGGCGGCCGGTTGGCCACCGGGGCCGGTGACCAGCTCCACCACCCAGTCGGCGTCCTCGGCGTCGTCCTCGCCCGCCAACAGGTCTTTGTGCACCGCGCACGGCGACCAGCCCGCCGCCGCCAGCTCGCGCGCCGCTTCCTCGGCGTCCTCGCGGTCGTGCAGGACCAGCAACAACGACCCGTTCACCGTGAGCCCATCCGGCCGACCAGCAGCATCGCCGCGGGGATCAGCAGGAGGATCAACGGCGTCTTCACCACGAAGAGCAGGGCGAAGCTCACGAACGCCACCGCCATCACGACGGCGCCGTTGAAGCGCGGATCGCGCCTGATGTCGCGCTGGACCGACCCGACCGGCCGCACCTCGGGTTCCACGCGGGTGAAGCTCGGGCGCGGCGCGGGCAGGTCACCGAACAACGAGTACAGGTCACCGCGGGTTTTCGCGGTGGCGACGCGGGCGGAGCGCTCGCCGAACTCGTCCACCGTCAGCCGCCCCTCGCCGAGGTGCGTGCCGAGCAGTTCGAGCGCGTGCTCGCGCTCCGCGTCGCCGATCCGGATGTCCCGCTCGCTCACACGGCCGAGCCTATTCCTTGAGCTCGCAGAGAACGGTGCCCTGGGTGACCGTGGCGCCCGGCTCGGCGGCCAGACCGGTGACCACACCGGCCTTGTGCGCGATCACCGGGTTCTCCATCTTCATGGCCTCCAGCACGACGATCAGCTCGCCCGCCTCGACCTGCTGCCCGTCCTCGACGGCGACCTTCACGATGGTGCCCTGCATGGGCGCGGCCACCGCGTCACCCGACACGGCCGCACCGCCCTTGCCGCCACTGCGCTTGCGCGGCTTGGCCTTCACCGCGGTCTTCGCGCCGCCGCCACCGCCGAACGCCAGGTCACCGGGCAGCGACACCTCCAGCCGCCGTCCGCCGACCTCGACCACCAGGGTCTGCCGCGGCTCGTCCTCCTCGGCCTCCGCGCCGTCCGAGAACGGGGCGATGGTGTTGTCGAACTCGGTCTCGATCCACCGCGTGTGCACGATGAAGCCGTCCTCGCCGACGAACGCCGGGTCGCGCACGATCGCGCGGTGGAACGGCAGCACGGTGGCCATGCCCTCGACCACCATCTCGTCCAGCGCGCGCCGCGCCCGTTCCAAGGCCTGCGTGCGGTTCTCGCCGGTGACGATCAGCTTGGCCAGCAACGAGTCGAACTGGCCGCCGATGACCGTGCCGCTCTCCACACCGGCGTCCACCCGGACACCGGGGCCGGACGGTGCGACGAACGTGGTGACGGTGCCGGGGGCGGGCAGGAAGTTGCGGCCCGCGTCCTCGCCGTTGATGCGGAACTCGATCGAGTGGCCGCGCGGCGTCGGGTCCTCGGTGAAGCGCAGCTTCTCGCCGGCCGCGATGCGGAACTGCTCGCGGACCAGGTCGACGCCCGCGGTCTCCTCGCTGACCGGGTGCTCCACCTGGAGCCGGGTGTTCACCTCGAGGAACGAGATCGTGCCGTCCACCGCGACCAGGTACTCGACCGTGCCCGCGCCGTGGTAGCCGGCTTCCTTGCAGATGGCGCGCGCGGACGTGTGGATCGCGGCGCGCTGCTCGTCGGTGAGGAACGGCGCGGGCGCCTCCTCGACCAGCTTCTGGTGGCGGCGCTGCAACGAGCAGTCGCGCGTGCCGACGACGATCACGTTGCCGTGCTGGTCGGCCAGCACCTGCGCCTCGACGTGCCGCGGCTTGTCCAGGTACCGCTCGACGAAGCACTCGCCGCGGCCGAACGCCGTGACGGCCTCGCGCACCGCGCTGTCGAACAGCTCGGGGATCTCCTCCAGCGTGCGGGCGACCTTCAGGCCGCGACCGCCGCCGCCGAACGCCGCCTTGATCGCCACCGGGAGGCCGTGCTCCTCGGCGAACGCGATGATCTCGTCCGGCCCGTTCACCGGGTCCTTGGTGCCGGGCACCAGCGGCGCGCCCGCGCGCATCGCGATGTGCCGCGCGGTCACCTTGTCGCCGAGGTCGCGGATCGCCTGCGGGGTCGGGCCGATCCACGTCAGGCCCGCGTCCATGACGGCCTGCGCGAAGTCCGCGTTCTCGGAGAGGAAGCCGTAGCCGGGGTGCACCGAGTCCGCGCCGGCGCGCTTGGCGACGTCCAACAGCTTGTCCACGGACAGGTAGCTGTCACCGGGCGTGCTGCCACCCAGGGCGAACGCCTCGTCCGCCAGCCGGACGAACGGGGCGTCCCGGTCCGGGTCGGCGTACACGGCGACGCTGGCCAGCCCGGCGTCACGGCAGGCGCGGATGACCCGGACGGCGATCTCGCCGCGGTTGGCGACGAGGACCTTGCGCAGCGACACGACGTCCTACCTCCTGGCAACTGTGGAACTTGGAGCGGCAATGGTCGGGGAGTTTAGTGACCCGTCAGTACGCGGTGACCGAGAGACAGCTCACGCTTGGTGGAACAATCCGCAATCGTGACACGCCCGCCCATGGCCGCGCTCGCGATCGCTTGCGCGGCGGTCCTGACCACCGTGACCGGGTTGGCGATCGCCTGGTCACTGCGTCCGACGGCGGTCACGGACGCCGGTGCGACGGCTCCGCGCGACGATCTCCGGTGCGGGACGACGGCGTGCCGGTCCGTGGTGAAGAAGCAGGTCGGCGTCGATTCAGTGGAGTTGCTCGTCGGTGAGGGCGCGGGCCGGATCCGTACCGGTGGGGCTTCGGGGCCGAACATCTTCGAGTTGACCATCGCGTCGTCCGGCGCGCGGATCACCGAGCAGTCGTTGCAGTGCGTCGACGCGGAGGTCGGGGTGTGCCTGGCGCGCGGCGAGGTCGGCGGCGAGGTGGTGGGCGAGGTGCTCGTGCGCAGGTCGGGGGCCTGGTCGCGGGCTCAGGTGCCGTACGTGTCGAGCGGGGCGTACTTGGCGCTGCGGGACGTGAACCAGGACGCGGTGGCCGACGTGGTGGCCGTGCAGCGGGCGTGCCCGACGGGTGCGGACTGCGCGCGTTGGTTCGTGCAGGTGTTCTCGCTGGCCGGCGGGGGTGGCGAGCTGGGCTGCACGCCCGTCGTCCGTGAGCCGGAGGCGCTGTCCGGGTGGCCCGAGGTGGCTCCGGACCCTTCGGAACTCCGTCAGTGCGGTGCATGAACGGGCACTGCCGTGCAGGAAGTGGACACCCGGCGTGTTCCGAACGTTGAACTCGGCGGTCCCGAACGTAGGACTCACGCGTTCTAAACGTAGGACTCACGCGGGGTTTGCGTGA
Organism: Saccharothrix sp. NRRL B-16314; assembly: GCF_000716595.1. Classification (GTDB taxonomy): domain Bacteria; phylum Actinomycetota; class Actinomycetes; order Mycobacteriales; family Pseudonocardiaceae; genus Actinosynnema. Next base: position 54,252 of record NZ_JNXC01000020.1, on the reverse strand, counting down.
GTCCTACGTTCGCGTCGGGTGAGTCCTACGTTCCGTACCCGTGAGTCCTACGTTCGGAACGGGTGAGTTCAACGCTCAGGCGGGGACCGGGGTGCTCGGCGCGGTGCGGAGCGACGGCTCGGCGGGTGCGTTGAGGACCTCGTCGTCCAGCAGGCCCTCGGTGCGGGCGACCAGGACCGGAACGGTGATCTGGCCGGTCACGTTGGTGGCCGTGCGGACCATGTCCAGGATCGGGTCGATCGCGTAGACGACCGCCACGCCGGTGGCGATGACCTCCGGCGGCATGTTCACCGCACCCAGCGTCAACGTCAGCATGGTGAACCAGCCGGTGGTGCCGGCGGTGGCCAGCGCGCCGAACACGGCGACCGCGACGATCGCCACGTACTGCCACAAGCCGAGCTGCACGCCGAACAGGTTGGCGATGAACACGGTGGCGATGGCCGGGTACACCGCGGCGCAGCCGTCCATCTTCGTCGTGGTGCCCAGCGGCACGGCGAACGACGCGTAGTCGGCGTCCACACCCAGGTTCGCCGCGGCCTGCCGGCTCAACGGCAGCGTCGCGCCCGACGACCGCGACACGAACGCGAACTGGATCGCCGTCCACGCCTTGCCGAAGAACGTCACCGGCGACACCCGGCCGACGAACCGCAGCAGCAGCGGGTACACCACGAACAGCACCAGCAGCGACCCGCCGTACACGGACGCGATCAGCGAGAACAGCGGCCCGACGAACGAGTTGCCGTAAGTCGCGAACGCCGTGCCGATCAGGCCGAAGACGCCGATCGGCGCGAGCAGCACGATCCAGCCGACGATCTTCTGGATCAGGTCGAACGCCGACCGCGTCAGCGACACGAACGGCGCGGCCTTCTCGCCCAGCGCGTACGCGGCGAAGCCGACCAGCACCGAGATGAACACCACCTGGAGCACTTCGCCCTCGGTGAAGGCGCTGAACAGGTTCGACGGGATGAGCGTTTCGAGCAGGGTGCTCCACGAGCCCTGGTCGCGCGCGGCCAGCTTCTCCACCGCCGCCTGCGACGGCTCGACCTGCACGCCGGCGCCCGGCTTGAAGACCAGCGCGATGGCCAGGCCGATCAGCACGGCGATCAACGAGGTGATGGCGAACCACAGCAGCGTCTTGCCGCCGAGCCGGGCCGCGCGCGAGGTGCCGAGCCTGCGGAGGCTCGTGATGCCCACCACGATCGCGGTGAACACCAGGGGGATCACGGTGAGTTGCAACAGGCTGGTGAAGGCGTCACCGATCGTGCCGAGGGCGGTGATCAGCCACGCCTGGTCGGTGCTCTGGGCGACGTACCCCGCGAGCGCGCCCAGCACGAGCGCGGCGAGGACGGTGATGCCGAAGACCTTCGGCTTGGTGTAACTGCGGACGAACGACATGGGTGTGCTCCGGAATCGGCGCAGGGTGGACGACCGGGACGGACGGCCCGGGGCGGACGGCGGGGGCGTCAGCCCCGACAGCCCGTGTTCGTCCTGCGCCCGAAGTCGATGTGACGGCGGCGCGTCAGCAGTTCACCCACGGCTCCCCCAACGCGAGACTCCTGCCAGGAGCTTCCCGCATCAGGCGGATTGTGACCACGGCTACCACATGTCGGACACCGCGACGCCGACTTGACGGAGCAGCTTCCGGGTGAGCGGCAGGCTGATGCCGATCACGCTGGACGGATCGCCGTCGATGCCGTCCACGAACCAGCCGCCCTGCCCGTCGAGCGTGAACCCGCCCGCCACCTGCAGCGGCTCGCCCGTCGCCAGGTACGCCTCGAGCTCGTCGTCGGTCGGGCGGCCGAACCGGACCAGCGTCGCCTCGTGCCCGGCGGCCCGGTCCACGACCTCCCCGCCACGCATCCGCAGCACCGCGTGCCCGGTGAGCAGGGTGCCGGTGGTGCCCGCCATCTTCTTCCAGCGCTCGCGCGCGACCTCGACCGTGCCGGGCTTGCCGTGCACGTCGCCGTCCGCGGTCATCAGCATCGAGTCGCACCCGACGACCACCGCGTCGTCGTACGTGCCGTCGTCCGGTGCGGTGGCGATCGCCTCGGCCTTGGCCGTCGCCAGCGCGGTCACGAGCTCTGCCGGCTTCGCGTCGGCGAGGGAGGCGGTCAACGCGTCCTCGTCGACGCCGGACACGCGGACAACGGGCTCGACCCCGGCCGCGCGGAGCACGGCCAGGCGGGCGGGGGACTGGGAAGCGAGGACGAAGCGCACGCGTCGAAGCCTAGGCGGTGTGCCGGAGGTCTCGTCCCAGAGACCTCCGGCGCACCGCCGGCTCTGGTGCCGGTGACCTGAGCTGTCCCGGCGGCCCGGTCAGCCCCGCAGCAACTCGCGGAGCACGTCGTCCAGCGGGGTCGGCTTCAGGTCGAACTCGGCGGCCGTGTCGGACCAGTCGAGGACCGACTCGCGCAGGTACAGGTACTGCATCTCCGTCATCTCGGCCATGACCGGGTCGGCGGCGGCCTGCGTGTGCAGTTCGAGCGGGGTCATCTCGCGCACCGGCGGCAGGGGGACGCCGGCCACAGCCGCGTACCGGGCCGCCATGTCGCGGATCGGGAGGTCGGAGGTCTGCGGCGTGTGCCAGGCGCGGCCCCACGACCGGTCCGACGTGGCGACGGCGACCAGCGTCGCGGCCACGTCGCCGGTGTACGTCCAGCTGTGCGCCACGTCCAGATCAGCGGGGAACACGACCTCCTGTCCCGCGAGCACCTGCGGTCCGATCAGCAGGTTGAACATGGCCAGCGCGCCGACGCCCAGGTAGTCGCCGGGGCGGACCTCCGCGAACCGCAGCCTGCCCGCCTCGTGCGCGGCGAGCCCGTCGAGGTACATCCGCGCCCGGACCCGGCCCTTGATCGAGATCGGGCGCATCGGCAGGTCCGGCGTCAGCGGGCCGTCGATCGGGCCGCAGCCGTAGGGGTTGGACAGGTTCACGTACGCGGCGCCGGTCTGCTCGGCGGCGGCCAGCAGCGCGTCCGACAGCGCGGGCGTCTCCTCCGGCCACCGGTGGTACGGCGGCATGGCGCAGTTGATGATCGTCGCGGCGCCCTCGGCCAACCCGGTCAGGTGCAGGGTCGCGTCGGCGGCGACCACCTCGATCCGGTCGTGCTCGGGCCCGGTGCCCCGGCGGGTGACCACCCGGACGTCGTGGCCGGACTCGGCGAGCCGCAGTGCGGTGGCGGTGCCGGTCGGACCGGCGCCTACTACAACGTGGAATGTCATGCAGTCGAAGGTATTGCCCGGCAAGAAGACTGTGGATAGCCAAGAAGCTCCAAAAGATGTCCTAGAGTCTTCACCATGGATGTCCTCAGTGACGTGCTGACCGTGATGCGAACGGGTCGCCCGACCGCGGCCCGCTCCGTCAGCCAGGCGCCGTGGGGCGTCCGGTTCCAGCGCGGCACGGCCGCCGGCTGCCACGTGGTCCTCTCGGGCAGCTGCTGGCTCATGTCCGAGCACCGCGAGCCGCTGCCGCTCGGCGTCGGCGACGTGCTGTTCATCCCGCACGGCGACGGCTACGCGCTCGTCGACCGGCCCGGCACCCCGACCGTCGACTTCGAGCCGGAGCCGGACGACGCGACCCCGCTCGACGAGATGCACATCGACGGCGGCGGCGCGGCCACCGAGCTGCTGTGCGCGTCCTACAGGTTCGACCCGGCGCGGTCGCACCCGCTGCTGGCCGACCTGCCGACGATCATCCACGTGCCCAACCGGGTCGGGCAGCACCCGTCGTTGCGCAGCGCGGTCGAGCTGCTGGGCGACGAGCTGTGCGACCCGCGTTCGGGCACCGAGGCCGTGCTGCCCGCGTTGATCGACATGCTGCTGCTGTACGTGCTGCGGGCGTGGCTGGACGAGCAGCCCGGCGACGCGGCCGGCTGGGCGACGGCGCTGCGCGACCCGGCCATCACCACGTCGCTGCGCCAGATGCACCGCCACCCGGAGAAGCCGTGGACGGTGGTGGACCTGGCGGCCGTCGCGGGCCTGTCGCGGGCGGCGTTCGCCAAGCGGTTCACCGCGGTCATCGGCCAACCGCCGCTGGAGTACCTGACGTGGTGGCGCATGACGACGGCCGCGCGCATGCTCCGCGAGACCGACGCACCGCTCCGCGCCGTCGCCACCCACTGCGGGTACGCCTCGGAGTACGCGCTCGGCAAGGCGTTCAAGCGCGCGTACGGGGTGGCACCGGGCCTGTACCGCGGGCGGGTGGGTACGTGATGCCGAAGCCCGGCAGCGGCGTCGGGACGTCGTGATCCCGGCGTTGCGTAGATCTACCGATGCGCCCTGCGCGGCGGTCGGGCACCGTCGGAATCGTGCAGCGTTTGGCTCTGGTGGTCCGCCGGACCGATCGGGGTCGAGGCCGGTACCGGTGGCTCCTGGTGTTCCCGGCCGTCCTCGTCCTCGTCCTGACGGCGCGGATCGTGTCGACGGACCCGGTCGGGTACGGCGTGCCGTTCTGGCCGTTCGCGAACGGCAGCGACCGCGTCGAGTACCTGGTGATGGACCACGTCACGTCCGTGGTGCGCACGTTGCGGCGGCTGGACGCGGTGCCGTCCGCGGTGGCCGCGGAGGGCGTCGAGGTGCTGGACGCGCGGGTCGGTGCGAGCAGCATGTGGATGCGGGTGCGCATGCACGTGCCGGACGGTTCGCGTTGCCGCGAGGTGACCGTCCTCGGCGACACCGGGGTGCAGGTCAACTCACGCCGCGTGGACTGCTGAAGTCCACTGCTCAAGCCCACTGCTCAAGCCCACTGCTGGAGTCCACTGCCGAAAGACCGGCTGAAACGGGACCACCGCCGAACCCGGGAGTCCGGCGGTGGTCCTGGAACGCCTGTCAGCCCGGTAGGCCGGACGAGCGCCAAGCTCCGGGGCCGTGCGGCAGTGCGCGCCTGAGCAGCCGCGACTTGTCCGCCCACGCCGACCGGCGCAGCTTGTCCCCGACCTGGCCACCGCTCGCGGCCAGGCCCGCCACGACCGCCGCCACCGCGGCCAGTTCCACGTCGTCCGGGTTCCCTCGCACCACCCGGAGGTGCGGCGCCCCGCTCACAGCGGGATGTTCCCGTGCTTCTTGGGCGGCAGCACCTCGCGCTTGTCGCGCAGCATCGCCAACGCCCGTGCGACGTACGCCCGCGTGGACGACGGCGGGATCACGCTGTCGACGTAGCCGCGTTCCGCCGCCACGTACGGGTTGCAGAGGGTGTCCTCGTACTCCTGCTGCAACTTCGCCCGGAGCGCGTCCACGTCCTCGCCCGCGCTCGCGGCGGCGGCCAACGTCTTGCGGTGCACGATGTTCGCCGCGCCCTGCGCGCCCATGACCGCGATCTGCGCCGTCGGCCACGCCAGGTTGATGTCCGCACCCAGGTGCTTGGACCCCATCACGTCGTACGCGCCGCCGTAGGCCTTGCGGGTGATCACGGTGACCAGCGGCACGGTCGCCTCGGCGTACGCGTAGATCAGCTTCGCGCCGCGCCGGATGATGCCGTTCCACTCCTGGTCCGTGCCGGGCAGGAAGCCGGGCACGTCGACGAACGTCAGCACCGGGATGTTGAACGCGTCGCACGTCCGCACGAACCGCGCCGCCTTCTCCGCGGCGTCGATGTCCAGGCAGCCCGCGAACTGGGTCGGCTGGTTGGCCACGATGCCGACCGAGTGCCCGTCCACCCGGCCGAAACCGACCAGGATGTTCGGCGCGAACAGCGGGTGGACCTCCAGGAACTCACCCTCGTCCAGCACCCGGGTGACGACCTCGTGCATGTCGTACGGCTGGTTCGCCGAGTCCGGGATCAGCGTGTCCAGCTCGCGGTCCGAGTCGGTGATCGAGTCCTCGATCGAGCCGTGCACCAGGTCGTCCGCCGTGTCGAACACGGGCGGTTCGGACATGTTGTTGGCCGGCAGGTACGACAGCAGCTCCTTGACGTAGGAGATGGCGTCGTCCTCGTCACCGGCGAGGTAGTGCGCGTTGCCGGACTTGGTGTTGTGCGTGCGACCGCCGCCCAGCTCCTCGAAGCCGACGTCCTCACCGGTGACGGTCTTGATCACGTCCGGGCCGGTGATGAACATGTGCGAGGTCTGGTCGACCATCACCACGAAGTCGGTCAGCGCGGGCGAGTAGACGTGGCCGCCCGCGGTCGCGCCCATGATCAGCGAGATCTGCGGCACGACGCCGGACGCGGCCACGTTGCGGCGGAAGATCTCGCCGTAGAGGCCGAGCGAGACGACACCCTCCTGGATGCGCGCGCCGCCGCCCTCGTTGATGCCGACCATCGGCCTGCCGGTCTTGATCGCCAGGTCCATGACCTTGACGATCTTCTCGCCGTAGACCTCGCCGAGCGAGCCGCCGAAGACCGTGACGTCCTGGCTGAACACGCACACCGGGCGGCCGTCCACGGTGCCGTAGCCGGTCACCACGCCGTCGCCGTAGGGCTTGTTGCGCTCCTGCCCGAAGTTGGTCGAGCGGTGCCGGGCCAGCTCGTCCAGCTCGACGAACGAGCCGGGGTCGAGCAGCATCTCGATGCGTTCACGCGCCGTCTTCTTGCCCTTGGCGTGCTGCTTCTCCACCATTCGCGCCGAACCGGCGTGCACGGCGTCGTCATTGCGCCGGTACAGGTCGGCAAGTTTCCCGGCCGTGGTGTGAACGTCCGGCTCGTCGCCGATGGGGGCGGTCCCACTGCTCATGGCCGCGCAGCTTAGCCGGGTCGGATCGGCGGGCCGCCGGTGTAGTAGCCCAGCTCACGATCCGCGGTGTTGACCTCCAGTGCGGTGGAGGTTGCAGGCTTGACCCCGTGATCCGCCCCACGGTCCACACCGCTCCGACAAGCGCGTGGGGCGGGTCGCGACTTCCCGCGTAGGCCATGCGGTCGAACGCCGGCGCTCATAGTCTGCGCACCGTGACCCTGGACGCCGCGGGACTCCGCGCCAAGCTCATCGGCCCCTATGCGGCCATCGACGTCGTCGATCACACCGGTTCCACCAACGCCGACCTGCGCGTCGCGGCGGCCAAAGGTGCCCACGACCGCACCGTCCTCATCGCCGAGCAGCAGACCGCCGGGCTGGGACGACGAGGTCGCGGCTGGTCGTCGCCGACCGGTGGCCTCTACCTCAGCGTGCTGTTCCGGCCGGGTGGTGTGTCGCCGTCACGGCTGCCGTGGTTGACGCTGCTCGCGGGTGTGGCGCTGGTCCGCACGGCGAGGAGCGTCGGCGTGGACGCCACCCTGAAGTGGCCGAACGACCTGCTCATCGGTGACGCCAAGGCGGCGGGCGTGCTGGCCGAGATCACCGCGGGCGCGACGCAGGCCGTCGTCCTCGGCATCGGGCTCAACGTGGCGAAGCTGCCCGACGACGTCGAGCCGGGCGCGGGCGGGCTGCGGCCGACCAGCCTCGAAGACCACGGCGGCCCGCTGGACCGCACCGAGGTCGCCGTCACCCTGCTCACCGAACTGGACGCGCTCGAAGGCCGGTGGCGGCGGGCCGGCGGTGACGAGCCGTCGTTGCGCGAGGAGTACCGCGAGCACTGCGTCACGCTCGGCCGCCCGGTGCGGGTGGAGCTGTCGAGGGGCGAGCAGCTGCTCGGCACGGCCCACGACCTGGAGTCCGACGGCACGCTCGTCGTCCGTGACGATTCAGGTGCCGACCACGCGATTTCCGCGGGGGACGTGGTGCACCTCCGGGTACGGTGAACCTGCCCAGCAGGGGGCGAGCCCGGTCAGCGGCGAGCCCAGCCACCGAAAGGGACCGTCGTGGCCTACCCGGACGACCTGCTCAGCCCCAGCGAGCACGTCGTGATCCACAAGCACCCGCACTGGAAGACGTTGGTCGTCCCGGTGCTCGTGCTCCTCGTCGCGGTCGGCGGTGGCGCCTACCTCGCGGCGCTGGTGGCCGACCTGAGCTGGGCGGCGGTCGCCTGGATCGCGCTGGCCGCGGTCGTCGTGGTGCTGGTCACCTGGCTGACGCTGGCGCCGGTGGTCCGCTGGCGCACCACCCACTTCATCGTCACGAGCGACCGCGTGATGTACCGGATCGGCGTGTTCAAGCGCACCGGCCTGGACATCCCGCTCGGCCGCATCAACAGCGTCCGGTTCGAGCACAGCCTGGTGGACCGGGTGCTCGGCTGCGGCACGCTGATCATCGAGTCGGCTTCGGACGAGCCGCTGGAGTTCGACGACATCCCGGGGGTGGAGAAGGTGCACTCGATGCTCTACCGGGAGATCAACGACAACCCGGAGGACGACTTCCGGCACGAGGAGAAGGTCGGCGATGGGAGCGCGTGACGTCGGTCTGCCCGAGGCGGTGGGCACGAGCGGACTGCCGGACCGGGTGACGATCTGGGAGGTCGGTCCGCGCGACGGGCTCCAGAACGAGTCCGAGGTCGTGCCGGTCGCCACCAAGCTCGAGTTCCTGGACCGGCTCGCCGACGCGGGCGGCACGGTCCTGGAGGCCACGAGTTTCGTGCACCCCAAGTGGGTGCCGCAGCTGGCCGACGCGGAGGAGCTGCTGGCCGGCCTGGTCAAGCGCCCCGGCGTGAGCTACCCGGTGCTGGTGCCCAACGAACGCGGCCTGGAGCGCGCGCTGCGGGCGGGCGTCGACCACGTCGCGATCTTCGCCAGCGCCACCGAGACGTTCGCCCGGCGCAACCTGAACCGGTCGCTGGACGAGCAGTTCGCCATGTTCGAGCCGGTCGTGGCCAAGGCCAAGGCCGAGGGCCTGCTGGTCCGCGGGTACGTGTCGATGTGCTTCGGCGACCCGTGGGAGGGCGCCGTGCCGCGCGACCAGGTCATCGGTGTCGGCAAGCGGCTGCTGGACATGGGCTGCGACCAGCTCTCGCTGGGCGACACGATCGGCGTGGCCACACCCGGCCAGGTGACGGCCCTGCTGGCCGGCTTCGGCGGGGTGGACCGGCTGGCGGTGCACTTCCACGACACGTACGGGCAGGCGTTGGCGAACACGTTGGCCGCGTTGCAGTCGGGCGTGCGCACGGTCGACTCGTCCGCCGGCGGCCTGGGCGGCTGCCCGTACGCGGAGTCCGCGACCGGCAACCTGGCCACCGAGGACCTGGTGTGGATGCTCGACGGGCTGGGCGTGGCGCACGGCGTCGACCTGGACAAGCTCGCCGACACCAGCGCGTGGATGGCGGAACGGCTCGGCCGGCCGAGCCCGTCGCGGGTGGTGCGGGCGCTGCGCGGCTAGCTCGTCATTCGTGAAGTGAATCCGCTCGGGTGAATCCGTCGAACGGGCGGGAACCGGCGTGTCGGTCGTAACGTCCAACGCGCGACCGACGACCATGCCACCGCGGCCGGCCGTGGCAAATCGGACTGGCGACGGCGTAGACCGGAGGTGGCCGTGACGACCGATCACCGTGCCCGGGTGGACGAGCTGCTCGCCGACTACCGGCGCAGCCGTGACCAGTTGGCGTCGGTTCAGCGCGACCTGGCGAAGGTGTCCGGGTCGGCCACCAGCCCGGACGGCTCCGTGACGGCCGTGGTCGACGCCAAGGGCGCGCTCGCCGACCTGGTGTTGAGCGACAACGCGTACCGGCTGCGTCCCGCGCAGCTCGCCGAGCTGATCGTGCGCACCACGCGGGACGCCGCGGCCGAGGCCGCCGAAGGCGCCTACCGCACGTTGAGCCCCGTGCTGCCCGCCGGCACGGACCCCGAGGCGTTGTTGCGCGGGACGGCCGACCTGCGCCCGGAGGAGATCCGGCCGCCCGAGCCACCTCGACGGCGTCCGGTCGTCGACGACGACGAGGACTTCGAGCAGCGCGACTGGCTGGACGGCGACGCCGCCGTCCACGGGAGCAGCGGCCAGAGGAGAACGAGATGACCGGCTTCCAGACCGACCTCGCCCGCCTCGCCGAAGGGGCCGACGACTTCACCGCGTTCGCCGAGCGCGCCGGGAAGATCGCGGGTGACCTGGGTGGCCTGCTGGACTCCCTCGGCGATTGCTGGGGTGGTGACGCGATCGGGCAGAGCTTCGCGGCGAGCCACGTGCAGCCGTCCGGTGACGTGTTGGCCGGGCTGAGCGGGTTGGGCGGCGGGTTCGGCGGCATCGGGGAGCGCTTCGCCGAGACGGCCCGCACGTACCGCGAGGTCGAAGAGGGCAACCGCAACGCGCTCGGCGCGATCTGACTCAGGGGGCCGTGATGGGGATCGAGCTGCCGGCCGAACTGGCCGAGGTCGCCGCCAAAGCCGGCGTGTCGTGGCCGCAGGCCGACGAGGACGCCCTCCGCGCCTCCGCCACCGCGTGGCGGGAGGCGGGCGCCAAGCTGTCCACGTTGGCGGGGGAGTCCGACGGTTCGGCGAGCAAGGCACTGGCCGCCATGTCCGGGTCGGCCGGTGATGCGGCGCGCGGCCACTGGGGCAGGTTCACCGCGCCGGACGGCACGTTGAACTCGGTGGTGCGCGGGTGCCACGCGGCGGCCGACCGGTTGGACCACGCGGCCGAGCAGGTCGGCGCGGCCAAGGTCGAGTTGGTGCGCGAGCTGGTGAACCTGGCCAAGAACAACGACGCGGCGCAGCAGGCGGCGGGCGCCGGGCACCCGACGGCGTTGCTGGGGCTGGACGCCGCGGTGCGTGGTGCGGCGGCGAACGTCGCCCACCTGACCGACACGTTGACGAGCGCGGTGCGGTTGGACAGCGGCGTTCAGGTCGGCGGCCAGCAGCCTCTGGTGAACGCCAATCCGGGGGTTCACGCGCCGGGTGACGCCGGTTCCGCGCAGGGTTCCGGCCCTGGTTCAGGTCCGGGTTCCGGTGTGGCGCCGGGTGGCGACCAGCAAGGTGGTGGCCAGCCGGGTGGTGGCCAGCAGAGCGGTGGCCAACAGAGTGGTGGCCAGAGCGGTGGTCTGCTCGGTGGTCTGCTCGGCGGTGGTTCGCCGGGCGGCGACCAGGGGCAGGGCGGCGGGCTGGTGGACGGTCTGCTCGGCGGCGTGACCGGCGATGGCGGTGCTGCGAGTGGCGGTGCTGCGAGTGGTGCTGCTGGTGGCGGTTCGGGTCAGGCTCCCGGTCTGGTCGGCGGGCTCGTCGGTGCCGTGACCGACACGGTCGGCGCGGTGGCGCAGCCGGTCGTGGGCGCGGTCGGCGCGGTCGTGCCACCTGTCGCGGCCGTGGTGGAACCGGTGCTGGACACGGCGGGCGACGTCGTGCAGGGCGCGGGCGATGCCGTCGACAACACGGTCGGCCGCACCGTCCAGGGTGTGGTGGACACGGTCCAGGGCGTGACCGAGACCGTGGTGCCCGGCCGTGACAACGGACCCGGGCACGACAACGGACCCGGGCACGGCGGCACCCCGCCGGGTCAGGCCGGAGCACCGTCGGGCCAGGGCCCCCGGATCGTCGGCGACCTGCTGAACCCGGTCCTCGGCGCGGTCCCGGCCGCTGCCGCGACGGTCGGGGACGTCGTCACGCGGACCGAGGGCACGGTCAACCAGTCGTCGGCGGCGCTCCTGGACCGTCCGCTGCCGCACACCGAAGCCCCGCACGCGCCCGCCCAGCCCGCGACGCCGGTGTCGAACCAGCCCTCGCCGCAGGGACCGGGGTTCGGCGGCCCGTCGCTCGGCGGTGGACCTGCCGCAGCGGCGCCGGCTGCGGCGGCTGCCTCCGTGGCGCAGAACCCGGCCGCGAACGCCGCTGCCAATGCCGCCGCGAACACGCAGGCTCCGGGTCAGCAGACCGGGCAGCAGGCGGGGCAGAAGGCCGAAGCCCGTGCGGCACAAGCGGTTCAAGCCCAGCCTCAGCCCGGTCAAGCCCAGTCGGGGCAAGCCCAGGGCCAGTCCCAGCCTGGCCAGAACCAGCAGGGGCAAGGCGCGGGCGGTCAGGCCAAGGACGCGGGCGCCGCCCAGGCCAAGGGCGAGGCCGTGGCCAAGGCGGAAGGCCAAGCGAAGGCGGACGGTCAGGCGAAGGCCGAAGCCAAGGACGTCCTGGCCGCCGTTGCCCAGCAGGTCAAGGACAGCGCACTCGGCCTGGCGATCCTGCCCGTGCCGATCGGCGTGCCCGCCGGCGCGCGCGACACCACCTCCACCGGCTTCCCGCTCCAACCCGGCCCGACGGCGGGAACGCTGCCGGCCGAACCGGGAGACAACCGGCCTTCGTCCCCGGTCGAGGCCGCGCGGACCGCGCAGCCGACCACCGAAGCGGCGGCCTTGTTCCTGCTGCACATGTTCCCCGGCGGCAAGCTCCCGCAGCCCAGCGCCGAACCGGCACGCCAACTGCTCCCGCCGTCCGAGGACGAGTCGTTCGCGGCGGGGCTGCGCTTCGAGCCGCAGGGCCACCCGGACGGCCACTTGGTGGACGCGTCCGCCAAGTTCGGCTTGGACCTCCTCGCCACCGGCCAAGAAGGACTGCGGTCAAGGCTGTCCGGTGCGGACCCGACCGAAGCGCCCACGGCCGCGGTGTCGACCGACCCGGTGCCGGCACGCAACCGCCCGCGCGTGGTCCTCACGCCCGGCACCGCGCCCGACCCGGAGCTGCTGGACGGCTACGACCCGTTGGCGGGCCTGCACGAACGCGACTGGGAGCGCAGGTTCCTGGTCCGCGCCGACCCGCCCGAGTACGCCTGGCCACCCGGTGAGCTGTTCCCCGAGGGCGGTTACGAGGCGGGCCAGGCCGGCAGCCTCGCGGTCGGCGTGGAGCTGGACCGGTTCGGCGGACCGGAAGGCCGGGTGCTGTCCCAGCTCGGCACCGCGTACCCGGCGCGGTCCCTGCCGCCCGCGCTCGTCGACTCGGGCTACCACCGCTACCGGGTGGTCAAGGTGCTGCCGGTGTGGTTCACCTTGTCCGCCGAGTGGTTCGGGCAGCCCGGCGGCGGCGTCCGGTACCGCGCCACCTACCCGGTCGCCGACCTGATCGCGCTGGGCTACCTGGAGGAGATGGGATGAACGCCGAGTCGATCCAGGGTTGGCTGCTGGCCGTCGGAGTGCCCGCCGAGGTCGTGTCGATCGGGGCGGAAGCCGACAACACGTGGTGCCTGCTGCCGACCGAGGAGGGTTTCGAGGTCTTCTGGCGCGAGCAGGGCAACCGGTACGACTGGGCGGCGTTCACCAGCGAGGACGTCGCCTGCCACTACCTGTTCGGCCGGCTGGTGTGGGCGCAGGTGGTGCGCGGCGCGGTCGGCGTGCTGACCCAGCCCGAGACCACGCAGCCGGAAGCGGCGCAGGCCGAAACCAAGCAAACCGAAGCCGCGCAGACCGAGACCAGGCAGCCGGAAGCCGCGCCTAGCGAGGCGTGAGGTCGGTCCGCCAGGTCACGCCCACCACGTCCTCGGCCTTCGGCACGGGCAGGAACACGGCGAACGTCGCCGGTCGGGCGGTGGACAGCTCCAGCCGCCCGCCGTCGGCGTCCACCAGCGCCCGCGCCAACGCCAACCCGACGCCGGTGGACCCGCCGCCGGACACACCGCGCTCGAAGATGTGGTGCGCCAACTCGTCCGGCACGCCCGCGCCCCCGTCCGCGACCTCCACGACGATCGTCCCCTCGTCACGCCGCGCGGAGACGACGACCTGACCTTCACCGTGCCGCAAGGCGTTGTCCAGCAGCACGCCGATCGCCTCACGCAGCCGTGCGGGCGTGGCCCGCGCCAGCAGACCCTCCGGCACGCGCACCCGCAGCACGCGCCCGACGCTCTTCAGCGGATCACGCCACTCCTCGGCGATGGCCGACAGCTCGGCGCCCAGGTCGAGCGGTTCCGCGCCCACCGCACGGGCCGCACGGGCGGCGGCCAGCATCTCGTTCAGCACCTCCGCCAGCCGTTCGGCCTGCTCCAACGCGGCCCGCGCCTCCACGGCCATGTCCGGCTCGGGGTGCAGCGACAACGCCTCCAACCGCAGCTGCAACGCCGTCAACCTGCTGCGGAGCTGGTGCGAGACGTCACCGACCAGCTCCCGTTCCCGCTGCACGAGCTGCGCCAGCGCGCCCGCCGACTTGTCCAGCGCGTCCGCGACGAGGTCCAGTTCCGGCACGCCGTGCCGCCGGTCGTCGTGCCGGAAGTCACCCGCGCCCAGCCGCGCCGCGCGCGAAGCGACGTGCCGCAACGGCATGGCGAGCTTGCGGGCCGTCACCGTCGCTACCACCGTGCCGGTGCTCACGGACAGCACGACCAGCAGCACCACCAGCGCCGCGACCTGGTACTGCGCGGTGTGCATGGGCGCGGACGACAGCTCCAGCCGGACCGTGCCCTGCTGCGCGATCGGCACCTCGACCGACAACGGGTTCGGACCGGGTGTCCTGCCGAACTCCCGCACCCCGTCGGCCGACGTCACCACGAGGTGGCCGCCCTCGGGCACGCCGACCTCCACCGGCTTGAGGTCGATCGCCCGCCCGCTCGCGATCTGGTCGTCGATGGACGCGGCGATCCGCTGCGCCCGCGCGGCGAGGTCGGTGCGCGCGCCGTCGTCCACCAACCGCAGGGCCGTGTACCCCAGCGGGATGCCCAGGGCGAACCCGGTGACCGCGACGGCCAGCAGGATCGCCCGCAGGATCCGGGTGCGCATCAGTCGGCGGTGTTGAAGCGGAAGCCGACTCCGCGCACGGTCGCGATGCGGCGCTCCACCGAGCGCACGTCACCGAGCTTCCGGCGCAGCCAGGACATGTGCATGTCGAGGGTCTTGCTGCTCTTCAGCTCCGGGTCGTTCCAGACCTCGGACAGGATCTCGTCCCGGTGCACGACCTGGCCCGCGCGCTGGATCAGCACGCGCAGCAGTTCGAACTCCTTGTTGGCCAACTGCACCTCCAGCCCGTCCACGGTGACGCGGCGCGCGGCGAGGTCCATGCGCACGCCGTTGACCTCCAGCGTGCCGGGTGAGCGGCGGCGCAGCAGGGCGCGGATGCGGGCCATCAGCTCGGCCAGTCGGAACGGCTTGGCCACGTAGTCGTCCGCGCCGGCGTCGAGCCCGACGACGAAGTCGACCTCGTCCGACCGCGCGGTGAGCATCAGCACGGGGATGCCCCGACCGTTCGCGCGCAACCGCCGGCACACCTCCAACCCGTCCATCCCGGGCAGGCCGAGGTCGAGCACCAGCAGGTCGATGCCGCTGTGCTCGGCCGCTTCCAACGCGCCCGGACCGTCGCCGACGACCTGGACCTGGTACCCCTCCCGCTGCAACGCGCGGGACAGCGGTTCCGCGATCGCCGGGTCGTCCTCGGCCAACAAGACCACGCTCACGCCGCTCAGCGTAGGCGTGGCACCATCCTCCGCGTGTCCGCCCTCAGCGCAGATTTGTCCCTGGCCCTCCGCTTGGCGGACGAGGCCGACAAGATCACCACGGCGCGGTTCCGCGCCCGGGATCTCGTGGTGGAGCGCAAGCCCGACCGCACGCCCGTGACGGACGCCGACGTGGCCGTCGAGGACGCGATCCGCGCCGTGCTCGCGGTCGAGGCGCCGGACGACCAGGTGGCGGGCGAGGAGCGCGGCGGCACGGCGGGCGCCGGGCGGGCGTGGGTGGTCGACCCGATCGACGGCACGAAGAACTTCCTGCGCGGCGTGCCGGTGTGGGCGACGTTGATCGCGCTCGTCGTGGACGGCGTGCCGGTGGTCGGCGTGGTCAGCGCGCCCGCGCTGGGCCGCCGCTGGTGGGCTTCGACGGGCGGCGGCGCGCACATGTCGGACGCGACGGGCGAACGGGCGATCACCGTGTCCGGCGTGCGCGACCTGGCCGACGCCTACCTCTCCACCACGCACCTCGGCACGTGGGTCGAGTACCACTCCCGCGAGGCCTACCTGGCGCTGGTCGACGCGTGCTGGGAGAACCGGGCGTTCGGCGACTTCTGGCAGCACTGCCTGGTCGCGGAGGGCGCGATCGACCTGGCCGCCGAGCCGATCGTGAACGCGTGGGACGTGGCGCCGTTCCAGGTGCTGGTGACGGAGGCCGGCGGCCGGTTCAGCGACCTGGGCGGGGTGGAGCGGTTCGACGGCGGCAACGTGCTGTCGAGCAACGGGCACCTGCACGACTCGGCGTTGCAGGTGCTCACCCGCTGAGCCTCCGCGTCAGGACCGGCCGAGGGGTTCCTCGTCCTCCGGCCTGTCGTACTCCCTGGTCACCCGGCGCGGCCGGAAGTCCGCCTCGGGGAAGACCCACTTCTTGTAGCCCCACCAGCGGAACGCCATGGCGATCAGGGTGCCGATGATCTGCGCGCTGACGAAGTCGGCCAGCTCCTCGCCGAGCCTGCTCACGTTCGGCTCCTGGAGGTCGAGCAGGTAGCGCGACACCCACAGCGGCAGCGAGTTGAGCGCGATCCCGACGCCGTTGACGAGGAAGAACAGCGCCGCCTCGTGCGACCGTTCCCGCCCGCCCCTGGTCTTGAACGACCACTCGCGGTTCAGCACGTACGACACGATCGTGGCGACCAGGGTCGCGACGATCTTCGCGGTCACCGGGTTCTCGGTCAGCACGATCGACTTCAAGGTGAAGAAGATGACCGTGTCGATCACGAAGCAGGTGCCGCCGACGACGGCGAACTTCAGCAGCTCTCTGTGCTTGAGGGCCAGCGAGCGCAGCGGTTCGGGCAGCCGGCGGACGACGTTCTCGACGAAGGACACCCGAGCAGGATACGGAAAAGAGGTGAATCGCCTGTTCAGGCCACGTCGCGCTGCTCCGCGACGACGGGAAGCGGTGTCACCGACGGCCGTGCGTCGGCCTCCGGGAACACGAACTTCCGCATCGCCCAGAACTTGAAGACGGTGGCCAGCACCATGCCGATCACCGAGCCGCTGGCGAAGTCCGCGATCTCCGAGTGCAGGTCGAAGACGTGCCGGGAGGCGTACAGCGGCAGCAGGTTCACCCCGATGCCGATGCCGCTGACCAGGAAGAACAGCCCGGCCTCGTGGTGCCGCTCACGCCCGCCCCTGGTGTGGAAGGACCACTCGCGGCTCAGCACGTACGACGATATGACCGCCACCAGCACGGCGATGGCCTTGGCCGTCACGACCTTGTCCTGCAGGACGGTCAGCTTCAGCGCGTACCAGATGCCGTTGTCGATCAGGAATGTCGTGCCGCCGACGACGGCGAACCGGATCAGCTCACGGTGCTTGTTGATCAGGAACCGGACGGGTTCCGGTAGGAGTCCCAGGACTCTGCGCGCGAGTGGCAGCACCGGGGCAGGCTACCGAGCCCTGTGCTCGAACGATCACGAAGGGGTACGACAACGATCAGGGCGTGAGGCCTCCGGCGCGGGCGGGTTCCCCGGCCGACACGGTTCTCCCTGGCCCGGATGGGTGGGGGTGGTCGGCGCAGGCGTGGTCGGCGCGGTCGTGGTCGGATCCGGCGTCGGTGTCGGCGTCCCGGTCGACGGAGGCACGGTCGTGGTCGGGTCCGTGGTCGGCGGCTGGGTGGTCGTCGGGTCCGTCGTGGTCGGGTCGGTGGTGGTCGGCGCGGTCGTGGTCGTGGTCGTCGTCGGAGCCGGCGTCGTGGTGCTCGTCCCCGGCGTCCCCGGCGCCTCCGTCGGCCGTTCGACCGGCGGCTCGGGCACCTGGCCGTCACCCTCGTCCGGGCGCATCGAGAGGGGCACGTCGACGCTCTTCGACGCGTTGCCGAGGGTCGCGCTGACCCGCACCACCGCGTTCCGGTGCGGGGAGCCGAGGGCCCACACCGCGAGCCGGAACGTCTTGTCGCGGTCCAACGGCACCTCGCACACCACCCTTCGCCGCGCCGGCTCGTCGCAGCCGAACGCGACCAGCGTGACGTGGTCGTCCGATGACACGACCAGCCGCAGCGTGCCCGCCCGGCCGCCCGTGTTGGTGGCCCGGATGTCCAGGCGCGTGTCCCAGAACCCGTGCTGCCACTTGTCGACCAGCAGTTCCAGGTCGTCGTGCACCGGCCGCACCTCGACCGCGACCTCGATCGACACGCTGACCGACGTGCCGGCGGTGAGCGTGCCGGTGATCCGGCCGTTCGCCGCGTCCGGATCGGCCTGGAGGCGGAACACGAACGTCGCCGTCCCGCCGGGTGCGATGCCCTGGGTCGTGCTGCACGTCACCGAGCCGGTGCCCGCGGGGCAGGTCACGTCCTGGGTGGCGGCGCCGTCGAACCGGACCAGCCGACCGCCCGCGAACGACGCGGCGCTGCCGACGGACCGGACGCCGGGCGGCAGGTTCAGCGCGGCGCTGACCGGCTCCGACGCGGTCTCACCCGAGTTGAGCACGGTGATCGGCAGGTCGACCGGCGCGTCACCGGGGACCAGGGTGAACCCGGCGGGCACGGTCGGCACCAGGTTCGGCGGCGTGGGCTGCGGCTCAGGTGCGGGCTGCGGCTGAGGTGCGGGCTCAGGTGCGGGCTGGGGTGCGGGTTGCGGAGCCGGCTGGGGTGCGGGTGGGGGCGCCGGTTCGGGAACGGGCACGGGTGCCGGCGAGGGCTGCTCGGCCGGCTGCACCGGAGCGGGCTGCACGGGAGCGGGCGGGACGGGAGCAGGGGGCACGGGCGCCTGGGTCGGCACCTCCTGCTGGACCGTCGGCTGCTGCACGGGCTGCGCCGTGGGCACCTCCTGGTCGCCCCCGGAGGCCAGACCGATCGCCACCGCGACGACCAGGGCGGCGGTCGACACGGCGGCGGTGAGGAACTGGCGCGGTGCGGACGCGACGGCACCGGCGGCAGCTCCGCCCGTGCCCGCCGCGGTGGCGACCACGACGGCCTTCGCGGTGCCCGCGCCGACGGCGGCCAGGTAGCCGGACGTGCCGATGCCGAGCACCAGCGGTGCGATGATCCCGCGCAGCGCGCCGTTGACGTCCGCCAGCTCGACGGCCAGCGCGCGGCAGTTCGCGCACTCGTCCAGGTGCGCCTCGACCTGCGTGGTCTCCCGCTTGGACAGCCCGCCCCGGGTCCACGCGCCGAGCCGGTCGACGGTGGCGCGGCAGCGGTCGGCCTGCGTCTCGGCCAGGTGCACCTGGAGGTAGGCCTGCTTCAGCCCTTCACGGGCGCGGTACGCGAGGGCGGACACGCCGTTGGCGGTCAGGCCCAGCAGCGGCGCGACTTCGGCGGGGGACTGGCCCTCGATCTCGGTGTGCCAGAGGACGGTCTGCCAGCGCTCGGGGAGCAGGGCGAACGCCCTCGCGGCCATCGACCGCTCCAGGCCGGCCACGGCGGTGTCCTTGAACGGCACGCTCGTCGCTTCCGGCGCGATCTCGGCCACGTCGTCGGCGAGTTCGAGTTTCTTGTCACGTCGCGTCTTGTCGTACGCGGTGTGGCGCAGCGCGGTGAGGAGGTAGGCGCGGAAGGCCGAATCCGGCCCGCGGCCGGCGCGCAGCGCGTCGAGCACCTTGGCGAAGGCGTCGGAAACGAGGTCGTCGGCCTCCGCTGACGACCTGGCGAGCTGGCGGGCCAGGTTGTGGGCAGCGGAGACGTGGCGTTCGTACAGCTTCCCGTAGGCATCGATCTCCCCGCCGCGCACGGACTCGATCAGCTCCGCGTCGCTCGGCCCCTGGACATCGGCAGGAACGGTCGCCAAAGTGTTTCTTCCCTCCTCGCGCGGCGCCAGTGTGACGCACCGGCTCGCGGAACGTCACCTGAATCCCCCTCAACGGGGAGGATGAATGCCGTCATGGATGAACTCCCCGGACGTCCCGTTACCGGAACCGACGTCGAGGGAGGCATCCGGGTGGGTGTTCGGGAAGCAGTCGCACGGCGTTCCGACGCTGACGGGTCGCGAGCACTGCGGTCGAGGTGGCGCAACGCCTCACTGGCCGCGGGCTGGGCGTTCCCGGGGGACTGGCCGGTGGACGAAGTGGACGAAGTCTGCCGTGCGGTGCTGCGCCAGGGCGATCCGGGCCCTGAGCTGTACCGGCTGGGCGGCGCCCGAGCCGAGGCGGGCACGGGCCTGGCCGAGGCGTTGCTGGACCTGGCGGCGTTGCACGCGGTGATGGAGGAGCCGGCCGGGTCGACCGGGATCGTGTCGGCGAGCATCGACGCCATTCCGGCCCGGATGCTCCGGTGCACCGCGCTGGGCTGGGGCGATGCGATGACGAGGCAGGTCGGCAACTGCACGGCGGACAACCCGCTGACCGGCCTGGCCACGCCCGCCTACCTGCGCACGCGGTTGCGCGAGGTGTACGCGGAGTCACGCGCGGTGGGCCGCCAGGAGCACGTGCTGGTGCTCGTGGAACTCGACCTGACCCGGACGTCCGGGTGGTCGCGCGTGGTGGCGATGACCTTGTTGGCGGACGCCTTGAAGGAGGTGTTCGACGCGGGCGAGACGGTGGCGTCGATCGGGCCGTCGGTGGCGTGCGTGCTGCTGCGGCGGGACAGACACCTGGCGCGGGCCGTGTCCAACCTGCGGATCCTCACGGCCGACCGGCTGGCGGTCGACCCGCACGTCGCGCCGTCCGGTCCGGTCCGGCTCTGGGTCGAGGAACTGCCGGAGACCCGCCAGGAAGCGCTGAAGTTGATCGCCGAACTCGGCCACTGACCCCTCCCGGACGTCGAACCCCTGTCCGACGTCCGCTGCCGACTCCCCTCCCCGGAAGAGCCCGGTGCCTGCCTCCCCAGCGCACCGGGCTCTTCTTCGCGTTCGCGTTGACAGCGGGTCCGCCGCGGTGGTTACCTTCGTGTCACTGTCTTAGTTGAGTAGAACAATTTGGAGGCGCCGGGTGGAGTTCCGCATCGACCGGTCCAGTGGCCTCCCCGCCTACCTGCAACTGGTGCGCCAGGTGCGCGAAGCGCTGCGCATGGGCTGGCTGAGCCCCGGAGACCGGCTGCCGACCGTCCGCGACGTCGTCGCGAGGAGTGGTGTGAACGCGAACACGGTGCTCAAGGCCTACCGCGAGCTCGAACTGTCCGGCCTGGTCGAGGCACGTCAGGGTTCCGGCACGTTCGTCAAGTCCGGGCTCGGCTCGACCGACCCGGAGGTGATGGCGGCGCTGAGGACGCGGCTGGCCGAGTGGGTCCGTGAAGCGCGTGAGGCCGGTTTGGACATCGAGGACATCGACGCACTCGTGCGGTCCGTCCTCACGGAGGGGGAAGGGGTGGCGGTCGGATGACGACCGTTGTCGAGCCTGTCGGCGACACCGCGATCGCGGTGCGCGCGCGGGCGTTGGGCAAGCGGTACCGCAGCAAGTGGGCGCTGCGGGAGTGCACGTTCGACCTGCCGGAGGGCAGGGTCGCGGCACTGGTCGGCGCGAACGGCGCCGGCAAGACGACGTTGATGACCGTCCTCTCGGGCCTCCTCGACGCCGAT
This sequence comes from Saccharothrix sp. NRRL B-16314, assembly GCF_000716595.1. Taxonomy (GTDB): domain Bacteria; phylum Actinomycetota; class Actinomycetes; order Mycobacteriales; family Pseudonocardiaceae; genus Actinosynnema. The sequence goes on along the minus strand of NZ_JNXC01000020.1, from coordinate 33,113 downwards.
GAGGGGTCGGCGGGCGCGGTGGGCCGGGTGGCGTTCGTGTCCCAGGAGAAGCCGGTCTACCGGCACTTCTCGGCGGCCGAGATGCTGCGCCTCGGCGCCCGCCTCAACGTCGTGTGGGACGAGGCGCGGGCACGTCGCTGGCTGGCGCGGTTCGAGATCCCGCTGGACAAGGCGTGCGGCAAGCTGTCCGGCGGCCAGCAGGCCCAGGTGGCGTTCGCGCTGGCCATCGGCTCGCGGCCGGACGTGCTCATGCTGGACGAGCCGCTGGCCAACCTCGACCCGCTGGCCCGCCGCGAGGTGACCGCCGAGCTGCTGAGCGAGGTCGCCGAGACCGGGATGACCGTGCTGCTGTCCACGCACGTGGTCGCCGAGCTGGCCGGCGTGGCGGACTACCTGCTGCTCCTCGCGCACGGTCGGCTGCTGGCGGGCGGTGACCTGGACGAACTGCTCGCGCGGCACGTCGGCTACACCGGCCCGCGCTCGGACGCGCCACCCGTCCCGGGCACCGTCGTGGCGGCGCGGCACGACGACAACCAGTCGTCGTTCCTGGTCGAGCTGCCCGCGGGGCAGCCGCGGCCGGTGGTCGCGGGCCAGTGGACCGAGCGCTCGCTGACGTTGGAGGACTACGTGCTGGCGCAGCTCGAAACCACCAGGAAGGGGGCCGGCGCATGACCGCCACCACGACCGCCGCTCCGGTGGCCACCCGCTCCCACGTCGGCTGGGGCGACCTGCTGTGGCTGACCTGGCGGCAGCACCGCTGGACGATCCTCGGCACGGGCGCGCTGGTCGTCGCCGTCGTCGGGCTCGCCCTGGGGATGGCCTGGCACACCGACGCCACCGGCGACACCCACGAACTGCTCGGCGAGTGGGGCTACATCGGCACGGCCCAGATGCTGACTTTCGCCCCGACGGTGTTCGGCGCGGTCATCGCGGTGTTCTGGGCCGCGCCACTGCTGTCCCGCGAGTACGAGCAGCGCACGCACCTCGTCGTGTGGAGCCAGGACATCACCCCGCTGCGCTGGCTGACCGGCAAGGTGGTGCTGCTCGGCGTGACCGCCGTGGCGTTCGCCGCCGGTCTCGGCCTGGCGCTGGTCAAGCTGTTGAACAGCATCAACGAGGTCAACGTCCAGCCGCCGTTCCCGCCGTTCTCAACCTCGTCGTTCGAGGCGGCGCCGCAGGTGCAGGCGGGCTACGCGGCGTTCGGCTTGGCGCTGGGTCTGGCGTTCAGCGCGGTCACCCGGCGCACGGTTCCGGCGATGGGGCTCACGCTCGGCGTCTTCTTCGTCACCCGGAGCTTCGTGGCCGGGGGGTGGCGGCCGTACTTCCTGGAACCGCTGCGCAAGGTCGAGCCGTACGGGGTCTTCTCGATGTCCGTCGGCACCGGGGACGACCAGTCGTGGAGGGTGAAGGGCTACCTCGCCGACGCGGCCGGCAACCAGATCCGCAACTTCGACGTGTGCACCGACGTCAACTCGCACGTGGAGTACACGAAGTGCATGAACGACAGCGGCATCCACTACGTCAGCTATCACCACCCGATCGAGCGGCTCGTGCCGTTCCAGTGGTTCGAGACCGGTGTCTTCGCCGTGCTCGCCGCCGGCCTCTTCGCGCTGGCCTTCGTGTGGGTGCGCCGGGCCCGTCGGGTCTGACCAGGACCGGGCCTGCCGCCTTCGCACCGCGGCGGCCCTGCTGAGGGGCCCGCGCACCTCGGGGGGTGCGCGGGTCTTCCCCTGCTGCCGGAGCACGGTGTTTGTGCAGGTAGAATCACGAAACCGTGGACTCCCGAACTCGTCTCCCCGTCGTCGGCATGATCGGCGGCGGCCAGCTCGCCCGCATGACGCACCAGGCCGCCATCCCGCTCGGCCAGTCGCTGCGGGTGCTCGCCGAGTCGGACTCCGACCCCGCCGCGCTCGTCGCGCGTGACGTGGAACTGGGCAAGCACACCGACCTCGACGCGTTGCGCGCGTTCGCCAAGTCGTGCGACGTCATCACGTTCGACCACGAGCACGTGCCGCAGGAGCACCTGCACGCGCTGGTCGCCGACGGCGTGAAGGTGTTCCCCGGTCCGGACGCCCTGGTGCACGCGCAGGACAAGCTGGTCATGCGGGCACGGCTGGCGGAGCTGGGCGCGCCGGTGCCGCCGTTCTCCGCCGTGCTGGAAACGGCGGACGTGCTTCGGTTCGGGGCGCGACACGGCTGGCCGTGCGTGTTGAAGGCGGTGCGCGGTGGCTACGACGGGCGTGGGGTGTGGATGCTCAACACGCCGCAGAGCGCGCAGCGGGTCGTGCCCGAGCTGCTGGCCGCCGGCACGCCGTTGATGGTCGAGCAGTGCGTGCCGATGCGCCGCGAGCTGTCCGCGCTGGTCGCGCGCTCGCCGTTCGGCCAGGGCGCGGCGTGGCCGCTGGTGGAGACCGTGCAGTCGGACGGGATCTGCGTCGAGGTGCTGGCCCCGGCGCCGGACGCGCCCGTCGAAGAGGCTCAGGAACTGGCGTTGAAGATCGCCGGCGCGCTCGGCGTGGTCGGGCTGCTCGCGGTCGAGCTGTTCGACACCGCGCACGGGCTGGTCGTCAACGAGCTCGCGATGCGCCCGCACAACTCCGGCCACTGGACCATCGAAGGCGCCCGGACCTCGCAGTTCGAGCAGCACCTGAGGGCCGTGCTGGACTACCCGCTCGGTGCGACGGACCTCGCCGCGCCCGCCGTCGTGATGGCGAACGTCCTGGGTGCGGCGGACGTGCCCGAGATGGGGCCGGACGAGCGGCTGCACCACCTGTTCGCCCGGTTCCCCGACGCGCACGTGCACCTGTACGGCAAGGCGGAGCGGCCGGGGCGCAAGATCGGTCACGTGACGCTGCTCGGTGAGCGGATGGACGACGTGCGGCAGCGGGCTCGGCTCGCCGCGCACTGGCTGTCCGACGGTGTGTGGCTGGACGGCTACGAGATCCACGGAGGGCAGCAGTGACGCAGGTCGGCGTGATCATGGGCAGTGACTCGGACTGGCCGGTGATGAAGGCCGCGGCCGAGGCGCTGGCGGAGTTCGACGTGACCTACGAGGTCGGCGTGTACTCGGCCCACCGGACGCCGCAGCGGATGCTGGACTACGCCGCTTCGGCCTCGTCACGGGGGTTGCAGGTGATCATCGCCGGGGCCGGTGGTGCGGCGCACCTGCCGGGCATGGTGGCGTCGGCGACGGTGCTGCCGGTGATCGGCGTGCCGGTGCCGCTGAAGTACCTGGACGGGATGGACTCGCTGCTGTCGATCGTGCAGATGCCGGCCGGTGTGCCGGTGGCCGCGGTGTCGGTCGGCGGCGCGCGCAACGCGGGGCTGCTCGCGGTGCGGGTGCTGGCGGCGTCGGACCCCGACCTGCAGAAGCGGATGGCGGCGTTCCAGGCGTCCCTGTCGGACCTCGTGCTGGAGAAGGACGCGGCGCTGCGGGATCTGGCGCTGCGGGCTGTTGCGGACGGCACTGCGGACAAGTGAGTGAACGCGCGCTAACATCCTGGCAGGACGCCTACCGGGAGGTAACTTAACGTGGACCCGAGCTTCGGTACCTACCAGCTCGCCGAGGAGCACGAGGCGCTGCGCGAGGCGGTCCGCTCGCTTGCGGACAAGGAGATCGCACCGCACGCGGCGGACGTCGACGAGCAGGAGCGCTTCCCGGTCGAGGCGTTGAACGCGCTGGTCAAGGCCGGTTTCGCGGCCGTGCACGTGCCCGAGGAGTACGACGGCCAGGGCGCCGACTCGGTGGCGACGTGCATCGTGATCGAGGAGGTCGCGCGCGTGTGCGCGTCGTCGTCCCTGATCCCGGCCGTGAACAAGCTGGGCACGATGCCGATCCTGCTGTCGGCGTCGGAGTCGTTGAAGCAGCAGGTGCTGCCGTCCATCGCGGCCGGTGAGGCGATGGCGTCGTACGCGCTGTCCGAGCGCGAGGCCGGGTCGGACACGGCGTCGATGCGCACGCGCGCGAGGCTCGACGGCGACCACTGGGTGCTGAACGGCACGAAGTGCTGGATCACCAACGCGGGCGAGTCCACCTGGTACACGGTCATGGCGGTCAGCGACCCCGATGCGGCGAAGAAGTCGCAGGGCATCTCGGCGTTCGTCGTGCACAAGGACGACCCGGGCTTCGTCGTCGGCTCGAAGGAGCGCAAGCTGGGGATCAAGGGCTCCCCGACCCGCGAGATCCACTTCGAGAACTGCACCATCCCGGCGGACCGCATCATCGGCGAGCCGGGCACGGGCCTGAAGACGGCCCTGAAGACCCTGGACCACACCCGTCCGACGATCGGCGCGCAGGCCGTGGGCATCGCCCAGGGCGCGCTGGAAGCCGCAGTGGCCTACGTCAAGGACCGCAAGCAGTTCGGCAAGGCGATCTCCGAGTTCCAGGGCGTCCAGTTCATGCTGGCGGACATGGCGATGAAGATCGAGGCGGCCCGGCACATGGTGTACGTGGCGGCGGCGAAGGCCGAGCGCGGCGAGCCGAACATCGGCTTCATCACGGCGGCGGCCAAGTGCTTCGCGTCGGACGTGGCCATGGAGGTGACGACGGACGCCGTGCAGCTGTTCGGCGGCGCCGGCTACACCCGTGACTTCCCGGTGGAGCGCATGATGCGCGACGCGAAGATCACGCAGATCTACGAGGGCACCAACCAGATCCAGCGCGTCGTCATGTCCCGCGCCCTGCTCAAGGGCTAGGTTCCCGCACCTCACGGGGCGTGACGCCGGTCGTCGGTGTCACGCCCCGTGTCGTGTCCGGACCCCAGAACTTCGTGTCCCCCAACGGCAGGTACGCGTCCTCCGGCCCGATGGCGCAGCGCCCGATCGACACGTACACGTCACCGAACCTGGTCGGCACCGCGAACGCGTCCGCCTGGTCCAGCTCCTCCTCGCAGTAGCGGTGGAGGAGGTGGAAGAAGGTCCGGCACTCGTCGTCCGTCAGCGGTCCCATGAGGCGAGGCTAGGGCAGTTTCCGGCCCGTGAACGTGCTGAACGGTGTGGCTTGGACCGGTATGGTCCGCGAGGTCATGCTGTCTCCAGGTCGGACGCCTCCACGATGACGGACCTCAGCGAGTTCCGGCGCGTCTGCCACGCCGTCGCCCTGAGCAGTGGCGGCCGGGTGGTCGAGTTCCGCATCGCCGACGGCGTGACGCCGAACTTCCACCAGGCGATCATCGCCTACCGCGATCGCCTGGTCGCCGTGGTCTGCACTCGCCACTCGGGGCTGATGGCCGTGGCGGAAACCCGGGCCGTCGGCTTCGCCGACGTGTCGCCGATGACCTTCGTGGAGGCTCCTCGGCTGATGGCCGTGCTGGCGGACGTGTCCGGGTTCCGGCTGCTCACCCCGGCCGAGCTGAACGGGCGGTTCGTCGCCGAAGACTGGCCCGAAGTCCTGGCGCACGACATCAAGTACTGGCGACCGGCCAACCTCGGGGAAGCGCTCTTCAACCACTTCGACTGAACGAACGCCGAATCGCGGGTCAGTGCTCCGCCGGAGCGGGACGCCGTGGCTTCGCCGGGCGCCTTGCGGTCCTGACGGCGCGGGTGTCCGCGGCCAGGTCCGGCCAGCTCCGCTGGTCCCGGCGGAAGACCGGGGCGACGAACGCTCCGAGGACGATCAGGGCCGGCACGGCGACGTCCACGGCGAACCACCAGCCGGACGGGGCTAGCATCACGTAGGCGACCAGGCCCGTGACACCGAGCAGTTCGCGCAGCGCGATCCGCAGCGGGCCGGCGCGAGTGCCGTCCACCCTGCGCACCTGGTACCGCAGCAGCCACCCACCCGGCGTCCGGCCGTCCGCCACGGACGGCAGCGCGATGCGGATCACCACCGCCAGCACGACCACCCACCAGCGGTTGTCCTGGAAGACCAGGTGGGCGACCACCACCAGCAGCAGCAAGTCCACCACCGCACCCAGGAGCCTGCGGGGCACGGTCACGGTGCCGGGCGGGGCGGTCGAGACGTCCGGGTGGGGCACCGCGGGGATCACCAGCGCGACCGGGGCGATCATCCACCCGAGCAGCGAACCCGTCGTGTTCGAGATCAGGTCGTCCACGTCCGCGATGCGGTACGGGCACGGGTACGCGCCCAGATTCCCCGAGTACTGCACGACCTCGACGGCCAGCGAGACGCCCAGCCCGATCACGGCCACCGCGAGCACCCCGCGGCCGTACGACTTGCGCAGCACCACGCCCAGCGGCACGAACAGCGCGACGTTGAACGCCTGCTGGATGAACGCGGTCGACGTGACCACGGCACCCAACCCGGAACGCCCGTTGGCCGCCATGTTGTGGCGCATGTCGGTCACCCACTGGAACGGCGTGGTGGACAGCATCTGTTCACCGGTGCACGCCAGCGGCGCCGAGGGGAAGGGCAGGAAGATCAGCGCCAACGCCACCAAGCCGTACGCCAGCAGCCCGTACAGCACCACGGCACGACGGGGTTCCACCCGGCCGAACCGGTGGTAGTGCAGGGCGATCACCGGCAGCAGCACCAGCGCGCCCACGCCGACGAACGCCGCGAAGCCCGTCCGAACGGACTCCAGGTACGAGCTGAGCATGTCCACCGATCCGGTTCGCGATCACGGCACGTGGGTCAACCGATCATTAACCGCTGACCGGGGCCGCCAAACCCGATCCGGCGCGTTGCCGCCGAACGGACGTGCTCAGACCACCGAAGCCAGGTACGCCGCGAGCCGGTCGTAGCTGATGTCGGCGCCGTCCTTCATGCCGGTCTCGGTGGCCTTGTCCCGCGCCTCCCGGGACGGGAACTTCATCGTCTGCACGACCGTCGTCCGGTCACCCTCGGCGACGAACTCCGTGGTGTTCACGGTCGACGGCCACTCCGGACCCCACGACTCGGTCTGCACCGTCCGCGAGTGGGGCGTGACCTCCCGGTACTCGCCGGTCATCGCCATCTCGGTGCCGTCGTCCCGCTGCCACACCATGTGCCACCGGCCGCCCGGCCGCAGGTCGATCTCGCACACCGGCATGGTCCAGCCCTCGGGGCCGAGCATCCAGTGCACGACGTGCTCCGGCTTGGTGAACGCGTCGAACACAAGCGCTTGCGGCGCGTCGAACGTCCTGGTGAAGGAGACCTCCACGTCGGACGGCGTGCTCCACAGCGAGGTGTCAGTGGCCATTGTCCTGCTCCTTCATGCGTTCCAGGTAGGCGTCCAGGCGTCGGTAGCTGTCGTCCCAGAACCGCCGGAAGCCGTCGGCCCACAGCGTGACCTCGCGCAACGGCGTCGCATCGAGCATGCAAGGCCGCCACTGCGCGTCACGGCCGCGCGTGATGAGGCCGGCCCGTTCCAGCACCCGCAGGTGCTTGGACACGGCCGGGCCGCTCATCGCGAACGGTTCGGACAGCTCCTTCACGGTGGCCGCGCCTTCCGCCAGCCGGGCGAGGATCGCCCGACGCGTCGGGTCGGCCAGCGCCGCGAAGGTGATGCTCAGGGGGTCGTCCGCCATGCCTACCTAACCAATCGGTTACCTAACTGATTGGTTTTCTACGCCTCCGTCGAGCGCCTGTCAACACCCACCCATGACGGGGCTGCCTTGGTCCTACCTTGGCCGTCGCCTCAGCCGACCAGGTCCAGGGTCGTCTGCTCGCTTGCACGACGTGCGGCCAGCAGTTCCGGCGCGGCGTTGCTGCACTGCACGAGTGACCCGCCGCCCGCGAGCACGGCGAGGAGGCCGTTCAGCAGCCCGTCCGGCAACGTCCACTCCACAGTGGACAGAACACGCGAAGTCGCGGTGATGCCCAACGTCGCCGCCCGCTGGTGCGCCTCCTCCACCACCTCGTCCACAGTGGACTTGAGGAGGGCGTGGGTGGTGCCGGGAACCGGTTCCCACGGCGTGAAGTCGTCACCGAACACGCGCACGTCGTCGTTGTAGTCCACCGCCGCGCCGCTGCCCAGTCCCATCGGGTGCAGCGACGCCACGGCCGTCACCAGGGCGCCGGGTGCCTCGCCGCCGGGCGCGACGACCGCCACCTTCGCGCCTGTCGGGTCGTCCGTCACCGCCGCGCCGCACCACCACGCACCCAGCAGCACGCCGGCCGTCTGCCAGTGCGCGGGCAGCAGCACGGCCACCGGGTCGCCCGGCTCCACGTCGTGCTCGTCGCGCAGCCAGTTCGCGGTCTTGGCCGCCCAGTTCCGGATCGTGGCCCGCGACAGCTCCACGCGCGTGCCGGCCGCGTCGTCGTAGTGCGTGATCAGGGGCCGGCCGGGATTCGCCGCGAACAGGGGTGCGAACAGGGCATCCGTGACGGTCATGCGCCAACCTTGCCACGCCCCGTCCCCGCCCCACCCACCCCTCCCGTGAGTCCTACGTTCGCGTCGCGTGAGTCCTACGTTCAGGACACCCGTGTCCTACGTTCGGGACCCCTGAATTCAACGCTCAGAACACCGGCGTGCAACGGCCAGTTCAAGATCGTTTGTTCTGAGCGTTGAACTCGGGGGTCCTGAACGTAGGACTCACGCGTTCTGAACGTAGGACTCACGCGTTCTGAACGTAGGACTCACGGGGCGGGAATGTAGGACTCTCGAGTGTGTGTGTGGGTTAGTCGATGCAGGGTGGGGACGACTGGAGGGTGGCGGGGCGGGGGTGGCCGTCGAAGGTCACCAGGCGGTCGCCGGCCAGCTTGCGGGTGGTGGGGGCACCGGCGGGGGACGACGGAAGCGGCGTGGCGGGGGACTTCTCGCCCAGCAGCTGGGCCACGAAGGCCTTCACCGCGGCCGGGTCCACCGTGACGATGCTCTGGCCGCGTTCGTTGCGCGCACCGACCCCGGTCACCGGGATGGTCGCGAACTCGACGTTCCCACCGGCCAACCCGCGCGCCTGCCCGGCGAACGTCGTCAGGTCCAGCTTCTCGTCCACCACCACCGACTTGCTCACCGCGTCCAGCAGCCCCGACAGCCGCGCCGGGTCGGTGAACGTCCCCGCGGACATCAGCTTCGCCGCCGCCGCCGACATGAACACCTGCTGCCGCGTGATCCGCCCCAGGTCCCCGTTCGGAATACCCTTCCGCTGCCGCACGAACGCCAGCGCGTCCGCCCCCGAGATCGACTGGACCCCCGCGCGGAAGTTCGCCCCCGAATCCGGGTCGGACGTCGCCTGCTTCAGGCACACCTCCACGCCCCCGATCACCTCGGTGAGCAGGTAGAACCCGTACAGGTTGATCTCCGCGTAGTGGTCGACCCGCACCCCGGTCAACTCCTGCACCACCTGCACCAACGCCCGCCGCCCGGCCTGGTCGCCCCGCTGCGAGCGCTCGGTCAGGTCGGACACGCCCTCCGCCTGGAGCCGCTGCATGGTGAAGAACTTGGTCAGCCCGTACGCCGAGTTGATCTTCTCCGAGCCGATGTCCGGCACCGGCACGTACGTGTCTCGCGGGATGGACACGGCCCGTGCCTTGCCACCGTCGTGCGGCAGCCGCATGACGATGATCGTGTCCGTGTTGAGCGTGTCCGTCGCCTCGGTGCGCAACTGCCGCAGCACGTGGTCCGGCAGCGGCCTCCCCTGCGCGTCGGTGCGGCTGTCGCTGCCCACCAGCAGGATGTCCGTCGCGCCGTCGGCCACGGGCGGCGCGTTCGGCACGTCCGACAGCGCGGTCAGCACGTCCGTCGTGTTCACGCTCTCCTGCACCCGCTTCAACGTCGACCAGCCGTAACCGGCGGCCACGAGAACGGTCGCGGACAGCAGCGCGAGGAACGTGCGTCCGGCAATCACCGCGGCCTTCACCGACGTTCCTCCAACGACTGGGACTGTCCGATCAGGCTAACCGGCTGCGGCCGGTCGGACGTGCGAATTCGACCAGGGGTTCAGTTGACGCAGACCACACCGTCGGCGGTGATCGGCGGGGTCGAGCCGGTGGTGGGCGCGACCGTCCCGGTGCCTTCGACCGACGCCGGGTCGGACTGGTCCGGCACCGCGTAGTCCGCGCCGAGGTGAACCTGAACCTGCCCCCTTGGCACGGAGTCGTCCGCGATGGCCTCGGCGTTACGGCCCAACGCGGAAATCACCTTCTCGGCGCTGGAGGCCTCGTCCGGCGAGTGCCGCACGGACGTCGTCTCCAGGTACTCGCCGCTGGCCGCGCGCCCGCGGACGAACCCGTTCTGCACCAACATGTCCAGCACGTTGGCCGCCAACCGGGCCACTCCGGCCGAGTTGTAGACGTGCACGGTGATCTCCGACGGCGGCGGCCCGGTCGGCGTCGTGGTGGTGGGCGACTTGGAGGACGACGAGCCGTCCGTCGCCAGGTTCTTGATGAACTGCCGCACCTTCGCCGGCTCGACCGGCAGCACGTTGCCGTCGCTCCACGTGTCCGTCGGGTCGCCGACGGGAATCGTGCGGAACTGGATGTTGCCCGACACCAACCCCTGCATCTGCTCGGCGAACTCGGTGAGGTTCCACCCCGCGTTGATCACCACGGACTTCTTCACCGCGGTCAGCAACTGGTCCAGCTTCCCGAAGTCGGTCAGCGTGCCCGTGGACAGCACCTTGCGGGCCAGCGCGCCGATGAACACCTGCTGCCGCACGATCCGGTCCAGGTCGCCGCCGGGCAGCCCACCGCGCTGCCGCACGAACGACAGCGCCTGCGCGCCCTCGATGGTCTGCCGACCCGCCCGGAAGTCCGCACCCGAGTCGCGGTCGCGGGTCTCCTCGTTCAGGCACACCTCGACGCCGCCGATGGCCTTGGTGACCTCGTAGAAGCTGGCCAGGTTGACCTCGGCGTACTGGTCGACGGTGACCGAACCGCCGGTGAGCTGCTCGATCGTCTTGATCAACGTCCGGCGCCCGGCCAGCGTCGACTCCAGTTCGACGCGGGCCTCGTCGGTCACGCCCTCGTTGCGCAACCGCTGCGCCGTGTCGTTCTTCTGCCGCGCCATCGCGGAGTTCAGCTTGTGCTTGCCGAACCCGTCCGCGATCTCCACGTACGCGTCGCGCGGGAACGAGATGGCCACCGCGCGGGTGCCGTCCTGGGGGATGTGCACCAGGATCATCGTGTCGGTGTTCAGCGTGCCGTCCGCCACACCGCCGTTGAGCAGCGCCAGCACTTCGTCCGACAGCGGGTTGCCCTGGGCGTCCGTGCGGCTGTCGACGCCGACCAGCAGCATGTCGATCGCGCCGTCGAGCGGCTTGCGGACCTTGCCCTCGTCCTGCTCGGCGACCGAGGACTGGAAGACGTCCGTCGTGGTGATGTCGTCGTCGATGTCGCTCAGGTAGTACCAGCCGTACCACGTGACGACGAGCACAGCCGCCGAGACCAGCGCCACGATCGAACGGGCGGTGACCGCGAGAACACGAAGAGCAGCCGATCTGCCGGCTGTTCCGGGCGGACTCCGGTCCACTTGCCTGCCTCCCCCGTGCGTACAAGCTTCCTGCCACTCCTCTTATACGGGAGACGCTGTAACAACCAGGTGGGTTGCACGGTTAAAGCCCGTGACAGACTTCGGTGGGTGGACCGCTCGTAGGAGGGCACTGAGCATGCGCGTACTGGTAACGGGTGGGGCCGGGTTCATCGGCTCGCACTACGTGCGGGAGTTGGTGGGCGGCTCGTACCCGGCCTACGCCGATGCCGAGGTGGTGGTGCTGGACAAGCTCACCTACGCGGGCAACGTGGCGAACCTGGCGCCGGTCGCGGACGACCCGCGGCTGACCTTCGTCCACGGCGACATCTGCGACCGCGAACTGGTCGCCGACCTGATGAGCCGGACGGACGTGGTGGTGCACTTCGCCGCCGAGTCGCATGTGGACCGTTCGATCTCCGGTTCGGCCGACTTCGTGCTGACCAACGTGCTGGGCACCCAGGTGCTGCTCCAGGGCGCGCTGGAGGCCGGGGTGGCCAAGTTCGTGCACGTGTCCACCGACGAGGTGTACGGCACGATCGACGAAGGGTCGTGGACCGAGGAGCACATCCTCGAGCCGAACTCGCCCTACTCGGCGTCCAAGGCTTCGTCGGACCTGTTGGCCCGGTCGTTCTTCCGCACCCACGGGCTCCAGGTGTGCGTCACGCGGTGCTCGAACAACTACGGTCCGTACCAGTTCCCCGAGAAGGTCATCCCCTTGTTCGTGACGAACCTGGTGGACGGCAAGAAGGTGCCGCTGTACGGCGACGGGCTGAACGTGCGCGACTGGCTGCACGTGGACGACCACTGCCGCGGCATCCAGCTCGTGCTGGAGGGCGGTCGCGGTGGCGAGATCTACAACATCGGCGGCGGCACCGAGTTGACCAACCGGGAGCTGACGGAGCGCCTGCTCGACGCGACCGGCCGTGACTGGGATTCGTCCGTCGAGCCGGTGGCCGACCGCAAGGGCCACGACCGGCGCTACTCGGTCGACATCACCAAGATCAGCACCGAACTCGGGTACGCGCCGCGGGTCGACTTCGCCGAGGGCCTGGCGGCGACCGTGCAGTGGTACCGGGACAACCGGTCGTGGTGGGAGCCGCTGAAGCAGCGCGCGGCCCTGGCCGGCTGATGGCGCTCGCACTGCTGGTGCCCGGTGGTCGGGGGCAGCTCGGGCAGGACGTCGTGGCCGCCGCGCCCGGTGACGGTCTGGTGCACGCGCCGTCGTCGGCCGAGCTGGACCTGACCGACCCGTCGGCCGTGGCGGACGCGGTGGGCGTGTTCGCCGCGACCGCCCGTGACGCCGGTTTCCGGCCGGTGGTGGTGAACGCGGCGGCCTACACGGCGGTGGACGCGGCGGAGACCGACTTCGACCGGGCGTTCGCGGTCAACGCGGTGGGGCCGGGTTACCTGGCGTCGAACTGCCGCGAGCACGACGTGCCGCTGCTGCACGTGTCGACGGACTACGTGTTCCCGGGTGACGGGACGCGGCCGTACGAGCCGTCTGACCCCACCGGGCCGCGGTCGGCGTACGGGCGCACCAAGCTCGCCGGCGAGGAACGCGTGCTGTCCACTTGGGACAGTGCGTGGGTCGTGCGCACGGCGTGGGTCTACGGCGAGCACGGCGCGAACTTCGTGAAGACCATGGCCCGCTTGGCTGCCACGAACGACACGCTGTCCGTTGTGGACGATCAACTGGGCTCGCCGACGTGGTCCCTGGACCTGGCTCACGGCCTGGTGTCACTGGCCGGTCTGGTGTCGTCGGGCGGCACGCCGTCACGGGTGCTGCACGCGACCGGCGCCGGCGAGACCACCTGGTGCGGCTTCGCCCGTGCGATCTTCGCCGAACTGGCCTTGGACCCGGACCGGGTGAAGCCCTGCACTACCGCCGACTTCCCCCGCCCCGCGCCGCGCCCGGCGTACTCGGTGCTGTCCGGCAAGTCGTGGGAGGACGCCGGCCTGCCGCCTCTGCGTCACTGGCGTGAGGCCTTGACGGCCGCGGTGGCGGCGCACGCCGTCCCCTAACCCCACTCCACCAGTGAGTCCTACGTTCAGGACCCGTGAGTCCTACGTTCGCGTACCCCGAGTTCAACGCTCAGTACAAGATCGTTTGTTCTGAGCGTTGAACTCACGCGTCCTGAACGTAGGACTCACGCGTTCTGTACGTAGGACTCACGCGTTCCGAACGTAGGACTCACGCGTTCCGAACGTAGGACTCACGGGTTAGGCGGGTTGCCAGGTGACGGTGGTGGGGCGCTGGGCGGTGGTCAGGAACTGCTTGAGCGCGGTCGCCAGGACGTCCACCGGGACGCCCGCGCCGGCCGGGTAGTCGACGTACTCGGAGCGGTACTCGGGGGAGGACGGATCGCCCTTAAGGGTCGAGTAGTCGTGGTCCGGGTCGGCGTAGGTGAGGTAGCCGTAGCCGCTGTGGATGGCCGCGGCGACGTCGTGGTCGGGGATGCGGGTCGTGCCGGGTGCGCCCAGCAGCCCTTCGGAGTCGATGATCAGCTCGCGGTCCTGGTGCTCGATCACGGCGGGGCCCGCGCCGGGTTCGGCCAAGCGGCTCAGGAGGGTGTCGACGTCCTCCGGCGCGCTGACGGTCAGCTCGTCGGCGGCGTCGGTGTCGCTCGCGTCGTTGATCGGCCACACAGCCGTGAAACTCATGGCGGGCATCATGGCAGTGGACGCGGTGAGTGACCACCCGAGGGGTGGGTGTTGGGCCGTTGGAGTGGAGTCGGATTGTCGCACTAGTTTTGCGCGCAAGCAGTACGGCACCCTTTCGCCCATGTCCGCGCTTGGGCGATCCACTGAAGCGACCGCGTCCCGCCATGACGGCGAGCGTCAGCGGTTCCTGCGTTGCGTCTGTGCCGTGACGGGGTCACGGCAGATCTCGTGGAACGTGCTCAAGAACCCGCAGGCAGATCAGCGGGCGGGCCGTTCATAGGACCTCACGCCACTCGACGCAGGTCGCCACTCGACGCGGGTCGGGACTCGACGCAGGTCGGGCGCTTCGACAGGGTGGTGTCCCGAGGACGAGCCCGGCCGGCCGGACAAGGCCGTCGTCAGGTTCGCACTGGCGATTACGGCAGGTCCGGGTCTCGCCCTACTTGCCGAGTTTCGCTTCGACCGCCTTGTGAACTGCGGCGATGTACTCGGTCGTCGTCCACTCGGCGATCTCCTCGTCCGTGAACGGCAGTACCCGCCGGCTCTCGATGCCCTCCTCGTTCAGCTCGGCGGGCGGCTTTTCCCCTCGCTTCTCGTAGAACTCGACGGCGGTCAGGGCCTGGCTCACCTCGGGGTCCATCGGGGTCTCGATCCTGATGAACAGCGCGTAGTCCTCGGTGCGCACGGCGGCCAACACGGACCCGCGGTAGACCCCGGAGGCCTTGATCGCGTACGCCTGGCCCTCTACCCACGGACCGTCCAGCTTCTTGTCGAGGAAGGGCTTCAGAGCGCCGTCCCTTTCGCGGACCTTGTGCTCGTTGCCGCCTACCTCGAGTTCTTCGTAGACCGCGAGCCAGTCCTTCAGGCGCTTCTGGTAGTACTCCTCGACGCTGCTCCACGCCTTTTCGTTGCGGTTGTAGATGGCGATCGCCACATCGGCGTTCTCCGGGTGCTTCCGCTTCGGGAGGTCGATCTCGAACGTGGCCAGGCAGTCGAAGGTGTTCGGGGTCATCGCGTCCCCCATCGCCAGGTACGACGGCCCGTTCACGTACTTGGAGTACGACAGGCGCTTGGCCGCCAGTTCCGGCTGCACGGTCGGGCAGAAGTCGTCCTGCCAACGCCCGATGGCCTGGGCGCGGTCGGCGCCGGCCGCGCCGGAGGCGTTCCCCGCGGAACCGCTCGATCCGCACGCCGCGACGGGCAGGAGCGCGACGGCAGCGACGGCGACGACGACCCAGCGCTTCGAACGGCCCAACCTGGCGACGACCATCTTCGGGAACGACCTTCCGCGATCACAGAATTGCCGTGGGCACGTGTGGCCCCGACTGTGATCACGACGCTAATAGCGGTCGGCCTGCTCGGATGTCAGGCGATCACCCGACATCCAGGCGGGCGAAGGTGACCGGTACGTCACCTCAGGGTCGCCAGGAAGGTTGCCCAGGTGGTGCGGGGGAGGGTGAGGGTGCCGGTGGACGGCGACTTGCTGTCCCTGATGCCGACGACGGCGGTGGAGTGCGCCACCTCGACGCAGCCGGAGTTGGCACCGCTGAACGACGACTTGCGCCACGCCACTTCGACGCAGTCCGAGTTGCCGCCGCTGAAGGTGGATTTACGCCAGGTTCCGAAGGTCAGCTCCGACGCTCCCATTCGCTGTGCTCCTCCTTGACGTACTTCCGCAGCAGGGCCAGCGAGTCCGGCGCGCTCAGCGCGGTGCCGCACAAGTGCTGGAACGCCAGCCTATACCGCTCGACTTCGGCCTCTTCCTCCAAAAAGAGGGTGCCGGTGAGGTGGTCGATCGCCACCGTGCCGTAGCCGTCGTCGAACCGGAAGCAGGAGAACGGCACCCCCATGGCGATGTGCTCGCCCGCGCGAGTGGGGATGATCTGGAACTGCACGTTCGGCAGGGAAGCCAAGTCCGTCAACCGGGAGAGCTGGGCGATGTGGACGTCCCTGCCACCCACTGCGCGGAGGAGGGCTTCCTCCGTGATCACCGCCCAGACATCGAGTCCGCCGTCGAGCACGCGGTCCTGGCGCTTGATCCGCAGCTCGACTCGCTGTTCCAGGATCGAATCGCCGATGCCGGGGTTGGCCGCGCGGATGACCGTGTGGGCGTAGTCGGGAGTCTGGAGCAAGCCCGGGACCAGGTCGATCTGGTAGTTCGACACGCTGACCGCGTCGGTCTCCAGTTCCACGAAGTCGATGTTCTCGGGGTTCGCCGACTCGTCGTACACCTGGTACCAGCCACGGGTCTTCGCGGTCCGGGCCAAGGTCACCATGCTCTCCACGGTGGCCCGGCCCGCCCCGTACAGCTCGCAGAGCAGCCGCACCTCGTCGGGCCGCGCGCCCAACTGGCAGATCTCGATCTTGGTGATCTTCGGCTGCTTGCAGCCCAGGTGGGTGGCGGCGGCCTCCAGGGACGTGCCCGAGTTGACCCGGAGCTGGCGCAGGCGGCGCGCCAGGCGGCGCTGTTGGGGAGTCATCGTGCGTTCCCTCGATCGGGTGAAAATTTGGAATGTGATTCCAGTGAAGCTTGCACTCGGGGGAGAGTGTGCGCAACCTAGCAGAACCGGATTCCGTCGATCGAGGAGGGTGTTGTGGAGGTTCGGGTGACGCACGTGCAAGGAAACACGCCGTTGAGGGTGTGGGCGGACGACGAGGCCGAGGTGGTCTGCCTCTCCGTCGGCCCACGGCCCGGCGAAGTCGTCCTCGGCCTCACCATCAGCGGCGCGTCACGCCTGCTGGAAGCCGTCCGGCGGGAGCTGAAAGTCCTCGACCCCGCCGGCTACGACTGCGACACCTGCCTGGACACCGGTCACTGCCCGGCGGCACGCCGATAGGCCGCCACCGTCTTCTCCGCCGTCTTCCGCCACGTGAACCCGGACGCGTGCGTCCGCCGCGCCATCTGGTCGGCGGGCGTGGGAGGGGCCTCCACGGCGTCGACCATCGCCGTCGCCAACGCCTCCACGTCACCGACCGGCACGTGCGTCGCGTACCCGCCGGCCACCTCGCGCAACGCCGCCACGTCCGTGCACACCACCGGCACGTTGCACGCCAACGCCTCCAGCACCGGCAGCCCGAACCCCTCGTCGCGCGACGGCAGCACCAGCGCCGCCGCCCCCGCCACCACGCTCCGCAGGTCGACGTCGTTCAGGTACCCGGTCCGCATCACCCGGCCGTCCGAACTCACCACGTGAGGCCCGGCCAGCACCAACGGCGGCAGAGAAGGGCGCACCTCGTGCGCGGCCAGCAACGTCCCCAAGCCCTTGCGCGGCCCACCGGCCCCGACGAACAGCAGGTACTCCGACGGCAACCCCAGCCGCGCGCGCAGAGCCGGTGACGGCGACCGCGCGGCGAACCAGGCCGGGTCGACCCCCAGCGGCGTTACGACGATCTTCGACTCCGGCACCGAAAGCCGTTCCACCACGACCTCGGCCACCGCGCGCGTCGGCGTGCACACCACATCCGCGCGGGTCGCCGACTGCTGCACCAGCTCGGGCAGCCGGCGGTCCGACGGCGGCAGGTCGCCGGGCGCGTCCAGGAACGCCAGGTCGTGGATGGTCGTCACGCCACCCGCCCGGATCGTGGGGGGCAGGATGAAGTTCGTCGCGTGCATGACGTCGGTCGGCCCGGCCAGCAGCTCCACCGGCGGGAACGGCATGCGCAGCCAGAACTGCCGCAGCAACCGCGCCGACACCGGCAACCCGCGCGCCACCACGTCGTGCGGCAGCACGGTCCGCAGCGCACGCCACCCCCGCAGCGTGAACGCGACCGCCCGCATGTCGACGTCGTCCCGCATCGACGCCAGCTCCTCGGCCAACGCCGCCGTGTACCGGCCGATCCCGGTCCGCTGCCCGAGCAACGGGGTGCCGTCGATCAGCACCCGCAACGGCCTAGCCACGGCCGCGCAACTTCTTGAGGACCCGGCCGGTCGCCCGCCGCGCCACCTCGCCCGCGCCACCGGCGGTCATGTACTCCTTGGCCAGCGACACGTCCCGCTGCACCTTCTCCAGCCGCCCGAGCTGCCGGTTCGGCACCATGAACGACGCCCCCGGCAGCCGGTCGGCGGCGGGACGAGGGTTGCGGCAGAACGCGGTCAGCGGCGCGAGCACGTTCTCCCAGGTGAACTGCTCCCGCACGTCGGCGATCCGCGCCACGCACCCGGCGGCGAACGCCTCGTCGTACATCACCTTCTCCAGCGCGTCGGCCAGCGCGGCCGGGTCCTCCGACGACACCACCACGCCCAACCGCTCACGCCGCACGAGGTCGGCGAACGAGTCGCCGTCCGTCGTCACGATCGGCAGCCCGGCCCACAGGTAGTCCAGCACCCGGGTCCGGAACGCGAACGTCGTCTCCACGTGCTCGTAGTGCGTGGTCACGCCCGCGTTCGCGTCGAGCAGCCAGTTCTGCCGCTCGTTGTACGGCACCCATGTCTCGTTGAAGAGCACGTGCGACCCGATGAGGTCCAGCCGCTTGGCCAGCGCGCGGGTCTGCCCGGCGATGTCCATGTCCGGCACCTCGGGGTTCGGGTGCTTCATCCCCAGGAACACCAGCCGCGCGTCCGACCGCCGCGACCGCAGCAGGTCCATCGCGTGCACCAGCGTCAGCGGGTCGAACCAGCTGTAGACGCCGCCGGCCCACAGCACGACCTTGTCCGACTCGGCGATGCCCAACGTCGACCGCAGGCCTGGCCCGGTGCGCTGCGGCGGCTTGGCCGGCAGCCCGAACGGCACCTCGGCGAGCAGCGACCGCACGGTCGGGTCGTTGTCGTACAGGGTGGGCGTGAGCCTGCCCAGCGCGGTCAGGTGGCCGAGCCAGAAGTGCCGCTGCCGCTCCGACGCGCACAGGAAGAAGTCACCGCGGGCCAGCTGGTCGTTGATCACCGTGGTGATCCCGCGCAGGTCCTTGTGGCGCTGCTCGTCGGTGGAGTCCTTGCTCTGCTCCAGCAGCTCCAGGTGCATCGGGTCGTAGATGTCGCAGACCACGACCTTCGTGTCGTCCTTCTCCTTCAACCAGGGCGCGAACTCCAGCACGTGGCCCTGCAGCACGATCACGTCGGCCCAGTCGACCTGCGGCTTGAGGTCCCGTCGCTGGACCCTCGACACCGGGAACGACGACTCGGGCGGCGAGCACAGCGGGTTGATCGTGACCAGCCGGACGTCGTGCTCGCCGGACAGCACGTCGGCCATGTTCCACGCCCGGATCGCGGGGCCGGCCATCTTCTCCGAGATGGCGTCACCGGTGATGATCAGCACCCGTCGCGGCCGGCCGAACACCTCTTCGAGCCCGAACACGTCGACCAGCACGTCGTGCGCGGCCAGGTAGCGGGGCAGCGGGTAGGCGGGCTCCATCGCCTTGCGCATCAACGGCACCAGGTCGGCGTCCGACACCCGGCGCGCGGCCTGCTCGGTCTTGCGCGACTCGGCCAGCGACGGCAGCAGCTCCACGAACTGGTCGATCGCCAGGAACCCGGCCAGCGCCTCCCGCGACACCGGCACCGGCGCGCGGTCGTTCGCCGGGTTCTCCGGCCGGCGGGTGATCTCCAGCTGGGTCGCGTCGATCTCGCCGCGCGCGGTGGCCCGGCGGACGACCAGGGCGAGCGCGGCGGGCAGCGCCTTGGCCAGCGTCTCGTCCGAGAAGTTCTTGTAGAGCGCGGCGAGCGCGTTGCGCTCCAACAGGTACAGCTCACGACTGCTGTCCACAGTGGACATCGAGGCGTGGTGCTTGTGGTAGGTCAGGGACGTCGGGACGTACCGGACGCGCCAGCCGCGCAGGTTCATCCGCCAGCCGAGGTCGACGTCCTCGTAGAACATGAAGAACCGCTCGTCGAACCCGCCGAGCTCGCGGAACACCGAGGTCCGCGCGACCAACGCCGAGCCGGTGCCGAACAGGACGTCGCGGGGGGTGTCGTGGGTGCCGTCGTCCGGCATGCCCGCGTGCCGCTTGTAGCCCATGCCGAACCACGTCAGGCCGGCGTCCACGAAGTCGATCGCCTCGCCGTCCCAGTCCAGGACCTTGCTCGCCACCGCGCCCACGGCGGGCTCGACGCGCAGCACCCGCACCGCTTCGCTCAGCCACTCCGGGTGCGGGCGGGCGTCGTTGTTCAGGAACGCGACGACCGAGCCGCGCGCACTCCGGACGCCGAGGTTGCAGCCTCCCGCGAAGCCCAGGTTGTCGGGCGACTCGATCACCTCGACGTTCGGCGCGGCGGCCCGGATGCGGTCCGCGCTGCCGTCACCCGAGGCGTTGTCGACCACGATGACCTGGAGTTTGTCCGTCGGGTAGCGCAGGTCGCCGTACAACGCCCGCAGGCACGTGATGGTGTCGTCGGCGCCGCGGTAGTTGACCACGACCACCGACACGACAGGCAGGCTTCCTTGCTCCACGGGCTAACTCTGCCTCATCACGCTCCGCAGTGTGCGGTCAAGGTGTCCTATGCCTCCGAGTCGCCCTCGGAATCCGGCTCTGACTCCTCGTCCTCGACCGGCGCCGGTGCGGGCAGGCTGTCCCGCAGCCACTCGACGGTGATCTTGACGTGGGCCTCGGCGGACGACTTGGCGATCGCCAGCGCGGCGCTGGAGCCGACCTTGAGGCCGATCTCCACGGCGACCCGGTCCGGTCGCGGAGACGGCATGTCGCCGATCTTCGCCGCCACCGACCGGGCCACCTTCCGCGCCCGCTCGATACCGCTCTCCAGCGTCTCGCCGGCCCGCTCGACGGCCGCGTCCCACCGGCGACCCGCGCGCACCGGCCCGTCGTACTCCTCGTCCAGCTCGAACGGCACCAGGTCGCCGTCCTCCGTGCGCACCTCTACGTACTCCGCCACTTCGCTCCTCGTGTTCAGCAGACAGCGTCCTTGAACGACCCGGACGGCCGGTCGATCTCCAGCGTCAACCCGCTGCGCCGCACGACGCCGCACACCTGGTCGAGCCACACCGCCGGGTCCGCGGACTCCAGGCCGCCGGCGTCGGCGAATCCGGGCGCGGCGGGTCCGGGCAGTCGTTCGGAACTCATGTCGGGGCGGTCGAGCAGGGCCGGCAGACCCCACATCAGGTTGCGGCTCCAGAGCACCACCTGGCCGCCGCTCGCCTGAGGGTCGCCGATGGTCACCTCGACGTCGTCCGGGTCCGGGCGGAACCGCAGCCGGCTCACCATCATCTCGTCCGGGATGTCCAGCCGGTCTTCCCGCTCACCGGTCTCCAGGTCGAAGACCTGCACCGCGTTGTCGGCGTAGAGGGCGACCAGTTCACCGTCCTCGTCCGTCACGATCCGGTTGGCGGTCGACGAGCTCGGGTCGCCGTAGGAGAACTCCGAGCCGGGCACCTCGAGGCCGTCGGCGAGCGAGTAGCGGCGCACGCGCAGGTCACCGGTGACGATGACCACCTCGTCGTCGCCGACGGGCGCGGTGACCGGGGCCATGCCCTCGGTCAGGGCGATCGGCTTGCCCACGGGCTTGCCGGTGCGCGCCTCCCAGACGCCGAGCCGGTCGACGCGGTGGGTGAGCAGGCGGCCCGCGTCCAGGAACTCGAGGGTGGTGTGGTCGTACTCACGGTCGGAGCCGGGCGCGGTGAGGTCGCCGAGCGGCGCGAGGTCGGGCAGGTTCCACAGCTTGACCACGGGTGAGTCGCCGTCGCGGGTGGCCAGCGTCTTCGAGTCGGGCGACAGGGCGTAGGAGTCGCGCACGGAGTCGTCCGGGTGCCACCTGCCGGCGCTGACCCCGGCCACGCGGGAGCGGTCGGCGGTGCGCCAGACCTCGACCCGGCCGGACTGCCGGAACAGCACGGCGTGCGCGCCGTCCGGGGTGATCGCGACCCGCTGGGCGCCCCGCAATGCCTGGTCCAAGCCGTCCGGGGGCGGCACGCGGAGCACCAGCGACTGTTCGGAGTACTTCAGCACGACCCGGTACGCGCCGGAGTCCTCGACCGCGACGCTGTGCACCCATCCGGACTTCGGCACGGTGATGCCCGTCCGGGACTCCGGCGAGCCGAGCCACAACTGGTCCCCGCTCGACGTTGGCCGCTTGATCACCGCGAACGCCTTGCCGTCCGGGCTGAACGTGCCGCTCACGCACTCGCCGGTGCCAGGGTTGACGCTCTCCAGCGCGGCCTTGTCGGGCAGCCGCTGCATGACCAGCTCCTCACCGACGCACTGGACCGTGACCGGTTCGGCACGGGTGAACGCCCTGGCCGGGTAGACGGCGGGCACCTCCCGCGACCCGACGGAGGAGAGGGCGAGCCGCTTGTCGTCGACGTCGACCACGGGTTCCCCGCCGGCGAGGACGTCACTGAGGGTCGCCGTGCCGGGCGGGCGCTGACGGTCGCCCTGCACCTCGGCGGGGGAACCGACCGTCCAGGTGGTGCCTTGGTCGAGGTCGACCACGTGCACCTCGGTCGTGCCGATAGTGGCGTGGGCGAGCCAGCGGCCGGTGGCGTCGGCCTCCATCACGTCGGCCCGCGCCTCGACCGTGCGCACCACCTGCCCGGTGCGGGCGTCGCGGATGTGGACGTCGCCGCTCGGGCCGTGGTCGGCGATCCGGTCCTCGGTCAGCCAGATCACGTCGGTGCCGCCGTCCGCCACGTCCACCCTCTTGGCGGGCGAGGTGGTGACGTCCCACAGGCCGACCAGCCCGCCGAGTTCGCCGTACTCGGCGATCCGCGTGCCGGTGAGGTTGGGCAGGGACGCGCCGGGCGTGACCACCTCGGCGTGCCGCAGGGAGCGGGCCAGACCGCGCAGGGCCTGCCTGGTGTTCACGTTGTCGACGGTGCGGAAGGCGAGGGCCGTGGTCGTGATCAGCTCCGGCACCGCGTACGCGGATCGGACGCGGTCGAGAAGCGTCTCGACGGCCCGGTCGGCGTCCACCTCGCCCTGCTGGCCGATGAACCGGCTCACCGCGTAGGTAGTGGACACGGTCAGGCTGAACACCAGGCTGACGGCCCCGGCGCGCACGGCGATCCGCCGGTGGTGCCCGTTGTTGCTCGCTTCCAGGAACCGGCGTTGCCGGTCGGTGAGGTCGTCCCGGCGCTCCTTGTAGACGGTCCTGGCGTGGCGCAGCGCCTTGCCCCGGATGAGGAGGGCGCGTTCCCCGGTGTCGTGCCAGCGGGTGGACTGGCGGTCCACCTCGTCCTGCCAGAGCCGGAACTCGCGGTCTTCCTCGACCCAGCCGCGCAACCGGTCCCAGTGCCGCACCAGCGACTCGTGCACCAGCTCCACAGTGGACGGTCCGAGGGTGACCAGGCGGGTGCGCGCGAGGTCGAGCGCGATTTCGCCCAGCTGGTCCGGCGGAACGGCCCGGCGCACGAAACCGCCGTCCTCCAGCGGGCTGACGAGCTGCGTCAGCACGCGGCGCACGGCGTCCGGGTCGAAGCGCTGCCACACCTGCTCGGCGTACGTGGACACCGCTCCCGCGACGCCGCCCAGCTCCCGGTACGCGTCGTGCGTCAGCACGCCCCGGTCCTGCCGTTCCCACAGGAGCGTGAGGGTGAACTCCAGCAGTGGCAACGGGTTGCGCTCGTTCTGGAGGTCTTCCAGGACCGCGTCGGCCAGGCCTTCCTGCAACACCGGCATGCCGGGCTCGGCCAGTGGGCCTTCGACGGCTTCGCGCAGTTCGGCAGCGCTCGGAGCGCCCAGCGTGGCGGTGTGGCCGGCCAGCCGTGAGCCGAATTTCGGGTCGGCCAGCAAGCGGTTGAGCGGTTCGGTCGTGGTCGTGACGACGACGTCCACGCGTGGCGTGCGGTGGTGGGACGCGGCCGTGTCCAGCAGCGCGTCGAGCAGGGCGGCCGACTCGTCCGGGAACCGCGTCACGGCCTCGTCGAACTGGTCGACCACGAGCGTCAGGCGGCGCAGGTCCTTGCGGATGATCAGCCGGTTGACGGTGTCCTCGACCTGGTCGGCGGCGATGTCCTCGACGCCGAGCGCGGTCGCCAGCGCCGCCCACGGCGAGCTGCCGGTGGCCGGGCGGACGATCACCGCTTCCGGCAGCGTCGGCACCAGGCCGGCCAGCACCAGGGACGACTTGCCGCAGCCGGACGGGCCGGTGACGACCAGGACGCCGTCGCGGTCCAGCCGCTCCTTCAGCTCGCGGGTGCGTTCCGCCCGGCCGAAGAAGAACTCGGCGTCACCCGGCTGGAACGGCTCCAGGCCGCGGAACGGGCTGGGCTGGTTCGTGATCGCGGCCAGTTCGGGCCACGCGTCGTGCAGGACCGCGCCGGACAGGGCGTAGCCGATGCGGTGCTCGCGGCGGGCCTCCACCTCGACGACCATGCCGACCACCGCGCCCAGGTCGTCGTCGATCACCGGGCCGCCGCTGAACCCCTGGAGCATCGGCAGGCCGTGCGCCCGGTCGTCCTCGATGTGGATGCGCCCGCCCGCGATCGAGCCGCGCACCACGCCCTGAGACCACACACCGTCCGGCCGGCGGTCCGGCACGCCGAACGTGCGCACCCGGTGGTCGCGGATGTCGTCCTCGGCGACCACCCGGACGGCACGCGCGCCGACCGGGGTGCGGTCGAGCCGGAGGCCGATGGCGTCGACGCCGTCCGCGCGGTGCACGACCCGGGCCCGCACCACCTCGCCGAGGACGGGGAAGTCGACCTCCACCTCGTCCTCGTCGCCGATGACGTGCGCGCAGGTCAGGATCGTGTCCTCGGACACGAGGAAGCCGACCCCGATCGGCTCGCGGTCGCGGAACACCCGCACCAGCGCTCGCTCGACCACCAGGTGTCCCCCCTAACGCCCCGCCCACTCACGCCACACCGCGCGCCTCGACACCTTCGCACGTCTGCCGATCTTCGCGCGGTGGATCAGCGTGGTCGGCAGCCGGACGAGCACTTCCAGCAGCACCTGAAGGCGGAGCGGGACGCGGAAGTTCTCGGCGTCGGGGGTGTTCCGCCGCAACGGCAGCAGCGCGGTGATCACCGCGAACCTGGCCAGTTGCCCCAGGGCGGTGCCGAGGGGAGCGCAGCGCAGGAGCATCAGCAGCCGGTTGCGCTCGTTCCAGCGGTGGAAGAGCCGGGAGCCGGGCTTGGTGCTCGCGCCGTGCCGGTGGTGGACGCGGGCCGGGCCGATCGACAGCACCCGGTGACCGGCCAGCCGCAGCCGCCAGGCCGTGTCGGTGTCCTCGTAGTAGCAGAAGAACCCGCCTGGGACACCGCCGACGTGGTCGAGCGCCGCACGCCGGATCAGGGCCGCGCCGCCGCAGAAGCCGAACACCTCGCGACCGGCAAGCACCAGGTCGGCGCCGTGGCCGTCGGCGGTGAGCCGGACGCCGACCGACTGGGTCGAGCCGTCGGCCAGCAGCATGGACGGGGTCGCGGCGGCGGCGTCGGGCGTGGCGGCCAAGGCGTCTTCGAGGGCGGCCAGCCAGCCGTCGTCGGGGGTCGCGTCGTCGTTGAGCCAGGCCACGTAGTCGGTGGTGATCCGCGGCAACGCCGCCGCGAGGCCACCCGCGTAACCCCGGTTCACGGGCAGGCGCAGGACGTCCGGGCGGCTCGGGTGGGCGGCGATCAGGTCGGCCGTGCCGTCGTCGGACGCGTTGTCCACCACGAGCGTCCGGTGTGGACGTTGGCGGGCAAGGGCGTCGAGGCACGCGGTGATGTGCTCACGGCCCCGCCACGTCACCACGACCACCGTCGTGCTGGGGATCGACACGGCGTGAGACGGTACGCGACGTGCCCGAACTGGTTGTGCTGACCGAGCAGTTGCTGGCGCCGGTGCCCGGTGGCACCGGCCGGTACACCCGCGAGCTGGCCGCCGCGCTCGCCGCCGCCGCGCCCGCCGGGTGGACCGTGACCGGGGTGGTGAGCAGGCACGCCGACGTGTCGGCGGCCGTGGTGCCCGGTGTGCAGGGGCCGCGCGTGCTGCCGCTGCCCCGGCGTGCGCTGATCGCGGCGTGGGAGCGGGGGGTGCCGTACTGGCCCGGTGGCGACTCGGTGCACGCGTTCACGCCGTTCGCGCCGCCGCGCGGTCGGGTCGTGGTGACCGTGCACGACACCGTGCCGTGGACCCACCCGTCGACCCTGACACCGCGCGGGGTGGCGTGGCACCAGCGCGTGATCAGCCGCGCCGTGTCGCGGGCGGGCGCGATCGTGGTGCCGACGTCGGTGGTGGCGGACGAGTTGCGGCGGTACGCGCCCGGTCCCGTCCCCGTCCACGTGGTGGGAAACGGGGTCACGGCGTTCCCGGCGGAGGAGGCGGTGGACGTTCCGCCGCGGTACGTCCTGGCGATCGGCACGATCGAGCCGCGCAAGGGCTTCGACCTCTTGGCGTCCGCGACCGGCGAGCTCGGCGTGCCGCTCGTCGTGGTCGGGCCGCAGGGCTGGGGCGGGGTGGACCTGCGCGCGCCGCACGTCCACCTGCTGGGACGGTTGAGCGACGCCCAGCTGGCCTTCGTCCTGCGGCGGGCAGCGGTGCTGGCCGCGCCGAGCCTGGCCGAGGGGTTCGGGCTGCCGGTGGTGGAGGCGATGGCGGCCGGTGTGCCGGTGGTCCACTCCGACGCTCCGGCGCTGGTGGAGGTGGCCGGCGGTGCGGGGATCACCTTCGCCCGGGGCGACCGCGCGGCGCTGGTGTCCGCGCTGCGCACGGTGCTGTCCGATACCGCGCTCTTTGGGCGATTGGTCACATCGGGTTTGGCCCGAGCCAAGGCGTTCACCTGGGAGAACGCCGCCCGCTCGGTGTGGGACGTCCATCTCGGCCTGGTCCGCTGAGGAACCGTTTACCCCATTTCCCGGCAACCTGCCGGCCGGCCGCCGTACCCTTCTCCGCGTGCCATCCGTCGAGCCCAGCGTGCTCATCGACGCCACCGCCGTCCCGACCGACCGCGGTGGCGTCGGCCGCTACGTGGATTCCCTCGTGGCCGCGCTCGACGCGGACGGCGCGCGGCTCAGCGTCGTGTGCCAACGCCGTGACGCTGCGTTGTACGCGTCCCTGGCGCCGGGCTCGCGGATCGTCCCGGCGACGGACGCGGTGGCGACCCGGACGGCCCGGCTGACGTGGGAGCAGATGACGCTGCCGAGGCTCGCGGCCAGGCTCGGCGCCGACGTCGTGCACTCGCCGCACTACACGGTGCCCTTGGCGAACCGCGCGGCGTCGGTCGTGACACTGCACGACGCCACGTTCTTCACCGACGCGGTGCTGCACTCGTCGGTCAAGGCCCGGTTCTTCCGCGGGTGGACCAGGGCTTCGCTGCGACGTGCGGCGCTGTGCATCGTGCCGTCGCGGGCGACCGCGGACGAGCTGGCCCGGGTCGCCGGCGCCGACCGGCGGTTGCTGCACATCGCGCAGCACGGCGTGGAGACCGAGCGGTTCCACCCGCCGACGCCCGAGGAAGTGGCCGAGGTCCGGCGGATGCTGTCGCTGGGTGACGCGCCTTACGTGGCGTTCCTGGGCGCTCTGGAGCCGCGGAAGAACGTTCCGGCGCTCATCCGCGGGTTCGCGCAGGCGTGCCGGGACAGACCGAATCCGCCCGCGCTGGTGTTGGCCGGTCAGCCCGGGTGGGACAGCCAGGTGGAACGCGCGCTGGACGCCGTGCCGCACCGGCTTCGCGTGATCCGGGCCGGTTACCTGCCGTTCCCGTCGTTGGCGGGGTTCCTGGGCGGTGCCGAGGTGGTGGCGTACCCGTCGCTCGGTGAGGGGTTCGGGCTGCCGGTGCTGGAGGCGATGGCCTGCGGTGCGGCCGTGCTGACCACCCGGCGGTTGAGCCTGCCCGAGGTGGGTGGCGACGCGGTGGCGTACTGCGGGGTCGGCGCCGGTGACATCGCCGCCGCGCTGGGCGAGCTGCTGGACGACCCGGCCCGCCGTGACGCCCTGGCGGCGGCGGCGGTGGTGCGGGCCAAGGACTTCTCCTGGTCCACGTCAGCCGCCCTGCACCGCCTGGCGTACGAACGCGCCGCCCACACGCACCGCCGCTGACGTCACGCCAGGATCGCTTCGACCAGCTGACGCGCCGACTCCACCGGGATCGCGGGATTGGTCGCTGCCGCGGTGACCAGGGCGAACTCGTTGCCGGACAACAGGCGGCGCAGCTCGGGCTCGGGCAGCGCGGGGTTGGCCGCGGCGGTGACGCGGGTGTTGTGGTGGGTGTGGCCGAGCAAGCGCACGATCACCGACGGCGGTAGGCGAGGGCTGGTCGCGGCGGGCACCCTCGCGTACTCGTCGTCGCCTTCCGCGAACGCGGTCAGCGCCTCGACGGTCAGGCTCGGGTGCTTGATCAGCTCCCACGTCGCGTGGCCGCAGGGGATCAACCCGGCCACCACGTCGCCGGGCGTGTCCGGGTGGTTCTCCGCGAGCAGCAGCCGCACGCTGTGGTCCGCGTCCGCGGCCAGCCGGTGCACCGCGTCGACCGGCAGGTCCGAAGACAGCGCCACCGCCCGGCGGAAGAAGACGAACGGCGAGTCCACGTGTTCGAGGCGCAGGGCGAGCGGCGCTTCGTCGGGCGTCAGCCAACGGGTGAGGTGGCTGTGGTGCGGTTCCACCGACGCCTCGACCCGCTCCTGCACGTCGGTGGGCAGGTCCCGGTGGAGCATCACGGCGGCCCGGACGTCCTCGTCCGGATCGTCGGCTAGGCGCAGCAACAACGGCAGCGGCAGGTCGGGGTTCGCCACGAGGTTCTCACGGACCCACGGGTCCGGGTCCGCCGCCAGGTCCGCGGCCAGGTCCGCCGTGAGCGGCAGCGTCTCCGCCGCGTTCGCGCGCGTGTGCCCGTCCGGGTCGGTCGCCAGGGTCCGGACCAGGTCGGGTGGCACCGTCTCGCGGTGCAGCGCGCCCCGGCGGATCGCCGGGTCGGCATCGGTGAGCAGGGCACGGGTGGCGGGTTCGGGCAGTCGACGCCGGGCGAGCGTGGAACGGATCTTGGAGGACGGGTCGGCGACCAGGTGGAGCACGGCCTCGACCGGCGCCCACAGGGCTGCTTGACGCCGCACCTCGTCGTCAGGGTCGTCCGCGAGCTTCCACGCGGCCGGCTCCGGCAGGGAGGGGTCGCCACGCCTCCGATACCGGTCGCCGTTCGACGCCAGTCTCCTGCGGACCCCGACGTCCTGGTCCTCGGCCAAGCGCGCCCACGCGTGCCGGGCGGCGATCGTGCCCGCGAGTTCGGCCCTCACCGTGACGTCCGGGTGGGCGGCCAGCGTCTCCGCCGCGTCGGGAGGCAGGTCCCGGCGGACTGCCAGCGTCATCAGCGTCTCGCGGTCCGCACTGGCCAGGAGAGGTCGGACGACGTCGAACCCCAGGCCGGTGTTCTTCGCGAGTCCCCGTGCGAGGAACGGGTGGTTGGTCTCGGCCGGCGGCCACGCCGCTTCGTCGCGCATGCTGCCGGAGGCTACGGGGACTCCGGCGCGCCGTCGCTTGGCTTTCGATACCCCCTAGGGGTATAGTCGCCGGCATGAAGGCAACCTGGACGATGGCGATCTCGGCGACGCTGCACTGCCTCACCGGCTGTGCCATCGGTGAAGTGCTCGGCATGGTCATCGGCACCGCGATCGGGCTCCCGAACTGGGGCACCGTGGTGCTGGCCGTGGCGTTGGCGTTCTTCTTCGGCTACGCGCTGACCCTGCGCGGCGTGCTGCGGACCGGCGTCTCGTTCGGCGCGGCGGTGAAGGTGGCGCTGGCCGCCGACACGGTGTCCATCGCGGTGATGGAGATCGTCGACAACGCCATCATGGTGGCGGTGCCGGGCGCGATGGACGCGGGCGTGTCCAGCCTGCTGTTCTGGGGTGCCCTGGCGTTCTCACTGGCGGTCGCGTTCGTGCTGACCGTGCCGGTGAACAGGTGGCTCATCTCGCGCGGCAAGGGGCACGCCGTCGTGCACCACGCGCACCACCACTAGGGTGACCGCCGTGACGCGTTACGGAGACGAGGTGGCGGTGGTGACCGTCACCTACTCGCCCGGTGAAACCCTGGACGGCTTCCTGTCCACGTTGTCCGCGGCGACCACACGACCGGTGTCGGTGGTGCTGGCGGACAACGGATCCACCGACGGCGTGCCGGAACGGGCCGCGGCCGAGCACCCGCACGTCACCTTCGTGCCGACCGGCGGGAACCTCGGGTACGGCGCGGGGGCGAACTTCGGTGTCGCCACTCTGCCGGAGTCGGTCGGGTGGGTCGTGGTGGCCAACCCGGACCTGTCCTGGGGCGTCGGGAGCCTGGACGCGCTGCTGGAGGCCGCCAAGCGGTGGCCGCGCGGCGGCGCGTTCGGGCCGTTGATCCGCGAGCCGTCCGGTGCGGTGTACCCGTCGGCCCGACTGCTGCCGTCGTTGGGGCGAGGGCTGGGGCACGCGCTGTTCGCGCACGTCTGGCCGTCGAACCCGTGGTCCGCGGCCTACCGGCAGGCGGCGGCGTCACCGGAGGAGCGCACCGCCGGGTGGCTGTCCGGGTCGTGCCTGCTGATGCGGCGGGAGGCGTTCGACTCGGTCGACGGCTTCGACCCCCGGTACTTCATGTACTTCGAGGACGTCGACCTGGGCGACCGGCTGGCCCGTGCGGGCTGGCTGAACGTGTACGTGCCGGAGGCCGAGGTCGTGCACATCGGCGGCCACTCCACCCAGCGCACGTCCGACCGCATGCTCGCGGCCCACCACTCCAGCGCCTACCGCTACCTGGCAGACCGCCACCGCGGCCCCGTCTGGGCGCCGTTGATGCTCGCGGTCCGTGCCGGCCTGGCCCTGCGCCTTCGCCTGATGACCCGCTGACCGCGGGCCGCCCCGCGTCCGCTGGAGGGCCGATCACATGGCGCGGTAGTCGCGGGGTGAGAAGCGGGGGCCGAAGCGGGGTTTCCTGGCACCCGAAGCCAGGACGTAGACGACCGCGCGGTGGCGTTGGGGTGCGTACGGTGCCAGCACTTCGGCCATGCCGTCGTCGTCCAGCGGCCCGCCGAGCAGCGCCCACCCCACGATCCCGGCCAGGTGGAAGTCGCCGAAGCTCACCGCGTCCGGATCACCCCACGCGCGCTGCGCCACCTCGGCCGCCGTCCACACCCCGATGCCCGGCACCTTCCGCAGCAGGTTCCGGCCGTCCTCCCCGCCGAGGTCGAACGCGCCCTCCAACCGGTGCGCCACCTGCGCCGCCGCGATCAACGCCCGCCGACGACCGCCGTCCACGCCCGCCCGGTGCCACTCCCAGTCCGTGATGCCCAGGATCGCGCGCGGCGTCGGCGGCACGTACAAGTCGGCGACGCCGGGCGCGGGCGTGCCGAACCGGCGGGCCAGTTCCCGGTACGAGCGGAACGCCTCGGTCCCCGTGACCTTCTGCTCCAGGATCGCGGGCAGCAGCGCGTCCCACACCCGGCCCGTCGAGCCCAACCTGATCCCCGGACGTCGCCGCCGCGTCTCCGCGATCAGCGGGTGGTGGCACTCGAACGCGGAATCGTCGTCCGCCGCGCCCAGCAACGCCGGCAGCCCGTCGAGCAGCCACTCCGCGCCGTCACCCCACGCGTCCGCCTCCACCACGTCGGAGGCGCGGCGGACGTGCAGGGTGCCCGGACCGGTCGGGGTGTTGGCGGCCAGCCACACCCCGTCCCCGGACCGGAACGTCGGATCGCCCGGCCCGCGACGCAAGCGCCCCAGCACGGCGCCGACGTCCAGCGGGAACGGCGGCGCCCACGTCCTAGGCATCGGACATCAGGACCTCACACATCGGCGGAGAAGCGCACCCCGCCCTCGGGCAGCACGACCCCCGGCCACACCCGCGCACCGTTGATCAACTCACACCGGGCGCCGACCACCGCGCCGTCACCGATCACCGCGTCCGACACCACCGCACCGGCCTGGACCAGCGAGTTCGCGCCCAGCACGCTGCGCTCGACCCGGGCGCCCTCGCCGACCACCGCGCCGTCGAACAGCACCGCGCCGTCGACCACGGCACCGGCCGCGACCGTGCAGCCCGCGCCGATCGTCGCGCCGCCCAGGACCACCGCGTCCTCGTCCACGACCGCGCCGTCGAGCACCAGCGCGTCACCCTTCGACGTGAGCGCGGCCGTCGGCGCGATACCGCGCACCAGGTCCGCCGAACCCTGCACGAACGCGGCAGGCGTGCCGAGGTCCAGCCAGTACGAGGCGTCCACGTGACCCTGCACCCGCGAACCCGCCGCCAACAGCCCCGGGAACGTCTCGCGCTCCACCGACACCGGCCGACCAGCGGGAATGCCCTCGATCACCTCGCGCCGGAACACGTAGCAGCCCGCGTTGATCTGGTCCGTCGGCGGGTTGTCCGTCTTCTCCAGGAACGCCGTGACCCGACCGTCCTCGTCCGTCGGCACGCAGCCGAACGGGCGCGGGTCCTCGACCCGGACCAGGTGCAGCGTCACGTCCGCCTCGGCCTTGCGGTGCGTCTCGACGATGGCACGCAGGTCGACACCCGACAGGATGTCCCCGTTGAACACCATCACGTCGCGTTCGCGCAGCTTGTGGGCGACGTTGCGGATCGCGCCCGCCGTGTCCAGGGGCACCTCCTCCACCACGTACTCGAGCTCGAGGCCGAGCGCCGCGCCGTCGCCGAAGTGCTCCTGGAAGACCTCCGCCTTGTACGACGTGCCGAGCACCACGTGCTTGATGCCGGTTTCCCGGATCCGCGACAGCAAGTGGGTGAGGAACGGCACCCCGGCGGTCGGCAGCATGGGCTTGGGCGCGGACAGGGTCAGTGGTCGAAGCCGGGTTCCCTTGCCCCCGACCAGAACCACAGCCTCCGCACCTTGCAGCACCGACATGCCGTTTTTCCTCCTCCGCTTACTTCCACCTGTAGTTTGCGAATACTCTGGCATGAGCACTCAGCGACACGGGCGGTGGTCCCGTGTCGGCGAGCGCCACCGATCGGCAACGCCGGCGTTCACCAGCCGGCCCAAGGCACACGCAGGAGAGATCCGGATGGACCCCCGCGCTCGGGCCGACGCGGCGCTGGCCCGTGCTCGTGCACGTGGCATCCACGTCGTGACGCCGGACAACATGACGTCGCCGATGGACTCGTCGGCGACCCAGCAGATCCCGCGCGCCATGGTCAACGCGGTCGACCCGCACGGCGCCGACCCGGACTCGACCATGGTCCTGTCCGCCCACGTCGCCGCAGGTCACGCGCCGCCACCCCCAGCCCACCCCGCCCCGCCTTCCCCACCGAACCAGCCCT
>NZ_JNXC01000019.1 GCF_000716595.1 Saccharothrix sp. NRRL B-16314 | reverse complement strand
GGCGTAGAGGCCGACGGCGGTCGCGGCGGCGTTCTCCAGCAGTTGCAGGCCGACGTCGCCGGGGGAGAGGCGTTGGGCGGCGATGCCGGAGCCGATCACGAGGGCGGCGAGGAGCAGGCTGCCGAGGTATTCGGCCACCAGCCGGTGGGACAACGGGCGGGGCATTCAGGATTCCTCGGTGGCGGGGCGGACGGCGGGCATCCGCATCCAGGACCAACTCGTCGGCAATTGAGTGCCGCTGGGCACCGGTCAAGTCCGCCAACAGGTCGGGCAGCTGCGACGTCAGCAGCCGAGTGACATCGCTGTAGATGTGCCCCTCTGCATGCCGATGATCGTTCTTCACCAAAGTGAGGCTGTGGTCGGCTGTGCCGCCGTCCAAGACATCGTCCCATCGAGCGAACGTTCTACTTTGTAACGCGCGGCAGACGCTGATTGATAGGGAGATTGCTGGCTCAACCCCGAAGGGATTCCGCTTGAGCACGCCTCCTGCCCCGCATGCCCGCATGGGTCTGGTGATCCAGATCGTTGTCGCCTTTACAGGTATCGCCACCGTGATCGCCAACGTCATCTTGATCAGCCGCACCATCGACGTATCACGCGAGCAGCAGCAGCTCGCCGCCCGCTTGGCAGACGAGCAGAAGCAGGTCACGAAGGTCTACCAGACCCTCACCAAGCTGTCCGGTGCCTACGCCCCGGATGACCAGGACAAGTTCGTGGTCCAGCTCCAGCTATACCTGCAGAACATTGGCGACAAGGCCGTTCGCGGCTGCAGCACCCGGACGCAGTTGGTCGGGCGAGACCTCGCGCCGGTCAAGTACTGGCCGTCGATCCTTGAACCAGGTGCTGTGCTGTGGAACCTGGTGCCGGGCGAAACACACGTCACCGAGCAGTCGACCTGGTACCTTCGCTCCCGCGAAGGCGATGACCTCCTCGTCGAGCTGTGGTTCGAGTGTGAGTACCCGAAGACGATCAGTAGGTCCACCTTCATCCGGCTCAACCTGGCGTCTGGTCGAGTCGAGGAAGATACCGGCATCTCGCGCGATCAGCCGATGGACTCGTACGACCGGTACGCGGCCGTTGAACGAGCGAACGGCGACACGCCGAAGCCGCGGCCGACGTAACCTGGCCCGAGACTTGCTGTAGTGCGACGACCCGCACCGCCGTCAGGTTTGGCGCCAAGGCCGGCCCAGGGCAGGAGGCCTCGAGGTGCCGGAGCGGGGACCGCGGTCTGCAACGTCCGCAGGGCCAGCCTCATCAACGCCGGTGGCCTGCCTGTGCAGCAACGACTTGCCGACGCCCCGGCCGCGGACGCCGTCGCCGACGTAGACCGAGGTCTCGGCTACATTCACGACGTTGGCGCCTCCCAAGGCGCCAACCTGCTCGCCCAACTCGCACTCGATCTTCGAGATCCCGCCGACCGTCACCAGCAGGTCGACGACTGGCTGGTCGAGCTCGCGCTGGACGCCGGGTTCACCGGCATGGAAGATCTGCTCGACCAGTACCACTCGGTCGAACAGAAACAGGTAGGGAGCGGACAGCAGTGAGGTTTGTCCGATGAGTGCCGACAGGACACAGGCTAGGACGCTGTCGGGCGGTGCCCGCGTTCTGCTCAGGATCGACGAGGACGTGAGCATCGACCAGGACGCTCCGAATGACTACGACGCTCATTGGCAGCTGTACGTCGTTGATCGCGGGTGGATCGTCCAACCGAAGCACAGCATCTTTGTGGGATCCGAGTCCGCTGTCGGCGACGCGGATGTTGACAGCCTTCGTGAGGCGATGCTCGACGAACGACGGTGCTGCGGCCAGTTGCCGGATTCACCGGAGCCGTTGGCGATCGCTCTGGACGATGGCGAGAATTTCCATCCGGAATCGTCGCCTCGCGACACAGTACATCTGCTCGTTGATTCGACCGATGTCAAGGCTTGCGCGGAAGTCATAGTACGACGTGAGCCGGAATGGACGTCCTCGGCACTTCAGGACCTCCTGAAACCTGCTGCCGCAGCCCACGGCTGCATCGTCGACAAGGTCGAGTATCTCGTCGGCGGCACCGCCCCAGATAGCGACCTTGCCGGCTACGCTGAACTCGACGAGGAGTTCGGGAACTTCGAAGCTGAGATTCGCGAGGGGCGGAGACGAAATCCGCACGAGATACGGGTCTTGATACGACACGATGGCCCGACGACCGTGCGTGTCTTGCTGGCGGCTGGTCGCGACGTGCAGGCCATGCTGGAGGCGCTGAAGGACGGTCCGCTTAATGCCCGGACGGCGCAGAACCTGCTGCGTTCCGGACTTCCTCACCTGCTCCTCGGACTCCCTGAGAGTGATTGGCTCGAAGTGAAGAGCCGCGCGTACGGCATCGCAACAGAAGGGGACGCGGGAACCAGACAGAAAATCGAGTTGGCGCAGGACGTGGCGCGCTTCGCCAACGGATCCTCCGACGCCCTGCTGGTGGTGGGATTCGAGGAGACCAAAGGAGGCCGACCAGCCAAACTCGCCCGAGTACGGCCTGTGCCACTGGACAAACTCGACGTCGGCCGCTACCACGACGTCATTGACGACCGGGTCGTACCACCGATCGAGGGCCTGACGGTCGAGCGAGTAGACCTAGGCAACAATCAAGGCGTGTTGATCATTGCGGTGCCGAGGCAACCGCCAGATCTACAACCTTTTCTCGTGCATGGCGCAATTGCGGGCGACAAGACCGAAGGTGCATTCATCAGTATCGTGCGCCGCCGCGGAGAGGGATCCATCACCACGTCGGCGAAGCAAATTCACGCATATATCGTGGCGGGACGCGCCTACCTTAGCGCTCACGAGACAGGGACGGATGGGAGGTCAGCCTCGGGGTAGCACGAGATCACCTCAGGACTGAGTTTCGTCCCCGATCTCCAACAGGATGCGGGCTGCGGTCCTGACCCGATGCCGGGCATCGAGATCAGGACCCCGGCAAAGAGGGTGCGCATCGAGTATCCCCTCGACCTCGGCGGCGACCTGTTTGCGTTGCAGGAGAACCGTTTTCAGGCTGTCGGCAAGGCGGGGCAGCACTGTGTCGGCGGCCGTGGTGCCCGGGACGACGACACTCTGCTCGTCCAACGCCGTTAGGATCGCGGTCACGAGTTTCTCGCCCATCCTCGGCGCATGGGCGGTGGCGATCGCGGTGAGCTTGCGCTGGCGGGCGGCGCGGATGCCGGTCGGGTCGCCGCAACGGGACAGGATCTCCAGCACCGCCGGATGGAAACAGCAGGTCAGAGCCGGTTCTAGGCCCTGCGCGGCGCACGGGCCGGCACATCGCTGTCGCGCTCTTGACTGCGTCGCTGTAGCCGGTCGGCGGACCGGCTACAGGGGTGGCCTTCGCGACAAGACCGGCATTTACACCGACACTGCTCGGCAGGGGTGGGCGTGGCCTTCGCCTACAGGCCCATGACCGTGTCCAGCCGATCGCGGTAGTCCTCGACCGCCCGCAACATCAGCTCGTCGCGGGTGAGTGTGAGCAGCATCGACAGCCAGGCGACCGTCGTCGAGAACGCCGATCGCGACCGGTAGAGCGGCGTACCCGCGAACCAGGTCCACGCCGGATGCTGCCGCAGGCTCTCGAACTCCTCGGGCAGACGCCGATAGGACTCCGGCAGCAGGCGGTCCAACTCCGTCTCTCCCACCTCACGACGCACCATCTCGTGAAACGCCTGGAAGTTCAGCACCGTGTGCGACATCAGTACCGTCCACACCGCCGACAACGCCCGCTTCAACACGCCCATGTCCACCGTCTCCGCTGCCTCGATCAGCCGGTGTACCGACATCAACCGCGCCATGACCTCGGCCAGGTCGGAACCCGCGGTTTCCCCGGCACGCACCTCGGCGACCAACTGCTCGACCTCGGCAGTCGACAACCTCTGCCCACCAGCGGTGGCCATCTCGCGAGCGAGTTCCTCGCCGGTGACCCCGTCGCCGTCACCCGCCATTACGTGCGCCAGGACGGCACCGAGTCTCCACGCCCCGGCACCGTCGTCGGATGACGGGTCATCGTGCGCAGCGGACAGCAGCATGTCGAGCACGGGCGGACCGCCCGCGCCACGCATGTGCCGGCGGGCACGGTCGTTGCGCGCTTGCCACCCCTGGTCACCGACCCTGTCCAACGCGAAGACCCGGACCAGGCGCCGCAGGTGCCGCACGACCTTCGAGCGCACAACCGCGTCCGGGACCGGCATCCCGTGAACGACCCGGGCGAGGACGGTGTCGGGGAGCAGGGCACGGCCCTGCCGAGCCGACTTCGCCACCGCGATCAACCGCGCCAGCGCGTCCTCCGGCACGACGGACACCGACCCGCGTCCCCGCCCCAGGCCGGTGCGGATGTTGCGCGGAACCAGTCCGGACGTCCTCCAGCGCTCCAACTGCGTCGGTGACACCGCGTATCCGGCGGCCCTCGCGTCCTGCAACAACCTCTGATCGGCGGGGCTGGGCATGGAACGAGGCACGACCCCATGTTACAACCCCGCGAAGTTGTCGGCGATCACGCGAAATCGACTGTGGCTGAATGTGCTCCATGCATCTGACGAGCATCGGATCCGTAATCGACGCCCCGCTGCTGGTCCTGGCGGCCAGCGCCACGGCGGCCGTGGCCCTTGTCATCGCCGGCGCCTGCCTGATGACCTGGTTGGCAGTCCGCAACACCAGACCACAAGACCGCCCTGCCGTCCTGAAGGCAGTGGCGGACGTCCTCAATGGACTCGGCAGCATCCTCAACCGGCACCGACGATGATCCGGACTACCTGCGAGGAGGCCGGTCCGGGCTGGTCCAGCAGCGGCCTCGACTGGACCGGCGCCGTCGAGGTGGCAACCGGCTTGGGACACCGTGGACACAGTCAGCTCGGCGGGGCCGCCACCCACGACACCCGAACGCCTCGACACCCACCCCGGACTCCTCACACGCGCCGCCGCGGTGATCAGCCAGGACCCAGAAGCGGCGCTCGGCGAGTTCACAGACGAGTTCGAGGAACTCGGAGGCGCAGAACGACTCGAACAGCTCGACGGCGAGACGGTGCCGGACATGGACGAGGACGACCTCCGTCTGCTTTTTCTCGTGATGCTGGAGTCCGCCGTCATCAACCCCGACGGAGCAACGGTCGCCGAACGGATCCAGGTCAACTGGCGATTCTGACCACTGGCCCCATTGCCAGGGCAACCTCGTCCAAGGGGCCGACCACACGCAGGCGACCTGGGTCTGATTCGAAAATTGCCGTCATGTGGCGGGACTGTAGAACGAGCGGCTCTGTCCCGTAGTCGGTGGTGACGCTGAGAATCTTTCAGGGCAGGAGGATGCGGTGGCGGAGAAGGTCGAATCCGGCGTGCCCGTGCATCTGCCTCGTAATCCTCTTGGCGCGGGTGTTGACGCCTTCGGTGCGGCCGTTGTGGTAGGGAAGGGTGAGGGCGGCGTCCACGGCGGACCGGTCGATTTCGAGACCGTTGGTGAGACTGCGTCAGGTCCGGCGGGCAGCATATGACGGTGGCTCGCAATGCACTGTTGCCGACCTACTCGCGTTGACGCTCGCCCTTGCCTGACCGAAACGCCAATAGCGTTGACTGGTCGCACATTCCACCACTCTGAGACGCGCGTCGCACCGGAACCGGCCGATCGACACATCATTTACCACGAAGACATTGCTCGAAGAACAGCCTCCGACAGTCGAACCAAGGTTGCTCGATTCGAGTGCTGCTCGCGTTACAGCCGTTCACTCGTTCGTCGTAATTATCGTTCGGATGTGGTTTCTACCCGGTCGGGTGTCGCAGAATCACCGGATGTCCAGTCCTGCGGGAGGCCCGGTAGACCGGGAGGGTTACACGGAGCGTGCGGCGACCACCAGTCGCGTGCAGGATGCGGTGCGCCTGTTGCTTCTCGTCGACGGCGCGGCCGAAGACCTTCCTCAACCGCCTCCGCCTCATGTGCCGCACGGGGCAGTCGCGGTGCTTCGGACGCAGATGGCCTTGCAGGCACTCGACTTTTGGCTGCGCAACCCCGACTACTTCGCCAACTGGCTGCTCGACCTACACGACGAGCATCGCGATCACGCCCTGCTCCTCGAAGCCCGGCGGATCATGGACTCCGAAGAACCGGAGATACGCAACTATCCGA
Organism: Saccharothrix sp. NRRL B-16314; assembly: GCF_000716595.1. Lineage (GTDB taxonomy): Bacteria > Actinomycetota > Actinomycetes > Mycobacteriales > Pseudonocardiaceae > Actinosynnema. The sequence goes on along the minus strand of NZ_JNXC01000019.1, from coordinate 202,068 downwards.
TGTTGCGCTATCGGTTCGGCGCGTACGAGCCCTTGGACGGGGCTCTGTCGGTGCTCGCGGCGGCAGGGCTGGTGCATCGACGTCGCGAGGGCCGTACCGACCACACCAGACAGCACAACTACTACATCACCCAACACGGTCGTAGAGTGACCACGGATCTGATCACTGACGTACCCGAGTTGAGTTACTACGTCACCCGTGTCGCCTTGCTGACCCAGGTGACGAAAGGGTTGAGCGGCAGCCAGTTGAAGGCCATTCAGTACCAACAGCAGGAGTATCTGGAAACCAAGTGGAATCAGGATATCCGTCCGATCGCAGCCAGGGTGCGACAGCGGATCGCCCGCACGCTGATCGATACCGAACCCGCAGTGGAGGTGTGATGACGACGGCAACGCCTTCCGCCGACACCAGACGCTTGGCCACGCGGGTCGCCGCCAGTTCGGGGATCGATGCGCCAGCGGTGGAGGCGGTCTTCGCGTCCCACGGTGTGCCGGCCTCTCCGATTCCCGCTGCTCCGCGCAGCCTTCGGGTGTTGAGGCTGCGGCTGTGGGGACACAAGCGCGACATCCCCGAAAGCGGTTCCTTCGACACCACCCTCCAGATTCCCCGTGGGCTGGTGATGGCGGTCGCACCGAACCTCAAAGGCAAGACCAGCCTGCTGGAGTTGATCACCTGGTGCCTGCGTGGGACGCCCAAGGCGTTGCAGCATGACGTGATCTCCTGGTTGGAGGGTGTCGAATGCGACGTGCTGGTCAACGATGTCCCGCACGGCGTCCGCATGCGCCTGCACGACGGTGCGATCGCCGACGCCGTCATCGTGAAGACCAACAGCATCGAGGACTTGGCCGCAGCCCGCAGCCACAGTCCCGGCAACGCGGTTGTCATCGCCCGCGCTCGATCGAACGCCGAGTACGAGGCCGAAATCCAGGCGTTCATGCTTGACCGGCTCGGCCTGGAACCCATCCTCGCCTACGCCTCGAAGACCGGCGTGATGCAGACCCACTCGTGGCCCGCCTACTTCGGTGCCGTGTATCCACCGGCCGGTGGCGAGAAGGTCCTGATCGGAGAGACGGCGTTCGCCGGCTTGGCGGGACGGCTGCTGGAGGTGTTCCTCGACCTTCCCGGCGCCGCACTGCTGACCCGGGTCAAAGCGGCCCGTGACCGGCTTTCAGCCGAGCACAACAAGCAACTCGACCTGGTCAAGACCGCCGCCGACCTCGATCGGGCGCGGCGAGCCGAACAGCAGCTGAGGCTCGAGACGGCGCAGCGGTCGCTGACCGATCTGCTCGCCGAATCGGACGTACCTTCCGCGACCGAAGCTGCCGAACGCGTGACGGTGCTGTCGCTGCAACTGGCCGATACCGGCACCGACCGGCGAGCAGCCGATGTGGCGCATCGGCAGGCGCGAGCGGCACGGCAGGCCGACCGGCGCAGACTCAACGACGTGCGTGAGTCTGCGGTGGCACGGCGGCTGTTTCACGGCTTGGACCCGCAAGCCTGCCCGCGGTGTGAAGCACCGGTCACCGCCGAGCGCCGTACAGCGGAAGCCGCTCGACACCATTGCGCGGTGTGCACCTCGCCGATCGACGTCCAAGATGACGAGGATGAAGAACTCCTCAACGAACTCCTCGACGCCGTCGCCGCGTCTCAGCGGGCAGAGGACGCTGCGAGAGAAACCTTGTCGACCACCGATGAGGTCATCCGACGATTGACCTTGCAGCTCGCCGCTGCGGAGGCCGAGCTTCGCGACGCCCAGCAAGCCGGCACCGCCACGAAACGCGCCGAATTGGAGCGGGAGATTGCCCGTGCCGAGGGCGCCCTGGAAATTCTGCAACCATCCGTCGAGGAGACCGCCTCGTCCGGAACAACCGAGGACTCGATCGAACTACGTGTTCTGCGCGCCTTGGCGGAGATCCTGGAAGCCGATCTCAAGGCCGCCTCGGTGCGGCTGTTCGCCGAACTTGGGCCCGAGATCGCGGCCTTGGCCAGACGCTTCGGTATCGCCTCGGTGCAACAGGTCAAGATCGATCGGAGGGCTGCGCTGGCGATCAGCAAAGGCGGCGCGAAACCCGACAGTTTCTCCGGTCAAAGCCCCGGCGAACGCCTCAGGCTGCGCATCGCCACCGTGATCGCGTTGCTCCGTGTAGGAGCCCGGCTGGGTATCGCAACACATCCCGGCCTGCTCATGCTCGACAGCCTTCGCGCCGAAGAAGTGCAGGAGGAGGACGCACACGCGATCTTGGCAGAACTGATCGGCATCGCCCGCGAGACTCCGGAGTTGCAGATGCTGACCACCACGGCCGACATGACCCTACCGGTGGGTAGACTTCCCGACGAGGCGATCCTCGCGCCACCGGAGGGACGTGACGCGTTGTGGTGACGCTGGCCAGCACACAGGAACGCCTGATTCAGGCGGCCAGTACCGGCCGGATCCCCACAGTGGACGAACTCGGCCAGTCCGACCAAGTGGCCCGGCAACTGACCGAACTCGCCAGCACTCCGGTCGCGCCACTGGCCGCCGGTGTCCTCGCAACCGCCATGGCCGACGACACTGCCGGAACCTGGACCTCCACAGTCCGCTCATTCGCCGCCGGTACAGCAGCGCAGAGCAGCGTCCTAGCGCTGGCGGACACCATCGACATCCTTCTGGCGACCCCGGCCACGACCGCCGTGGCCGGACCTGGCCTGCACGACGCCATGCTGCGCGACTTCGACACCCTCGTCTCCGACCACCCTCACCTCGCTGCCGCCCGGCTGGAGGGAGCGCTGCGCGTCGCACTGTCTGGTACTACGACCCCCTACCTCGTGCTGGACCGGCTGACCCGCGGTGTCGAGCAGATGCCTTCGGAGTACGTGGAGGTACTGCCCCGCCTCCTCGGAGCCGCACTCGACACCTGGGCGGGCGACGAGGCGCTCACGCGCCCTCTGCGCACGACACTGCAACGGCTCACCGAACTGGACGACCTCGGCGCCGATGCCGACGCCACGTTCGAACTCGGCTGCGACGCTCTGCGAGCAGCCTTGAACGCCACCGACGAACCTACCGTACTGACGGGTATCCAAGCTGCCGAGCAACTCTTCACCATCGCTGGCAACTCGGAAGAAGACCGTGACGACGCCGCGGTCTACCGGCAGGCATGTCGAGCCGTCATCGCCTTCGCCCGCCGCGACCGAGAAGCCGTGCAGGCTGCGTCCGTCGAGCTGGAGCAACTACTCCGGCAACGCCGCGCATGGCACCTCAACACCCACCTCCCGGACTGGCGTCTACATCGCCTCGACAGCGAAACGGCCTGGCTCAACCTCGTCCTGGACCTGCGTACCGCCGGCGACCGCCTCGCCGAGGCCACCTGGCTGGACACCTGGACCGCTATAGCCGAACTCGGCAAGGTCTACGAAGCCGAACGCCCACGGATGCCCCAGGTAGTCACAGGTCTGTCCACAGTGATCAAACCGGTCATCGAGAACGCAGTAGCGGAAAACGCCGCACTACTCGACCAGCTGAAACGAGCAGTGGAAGCGGACCGGAAACGCCCGCAACCGGTTCTACCGGCCTCTGCAGACGCCCTCTTGGGCGCCATCCGCAACAGGGAAAGCCATCAGCATCGGAGGTCACTCACCACAGCGGACGATGCGGAGCCCGACGGAGCCCGCCTACAGCGCACCGCCCCGTCACTGCTGCGCCTCGATCCCGACGTTCTAGCCAACCTGCTCTCCACCCTAGACGACACCGACCTTGCAGCTGTCGATGCCCTTGTGCGTGCAGCGGCGCCACCAGTCGCCGAGCACCCCGTGCTGTCCACGATGCGCACGAACATCATCGACCGGCTGGAACACGAGCCTCATTTCGTCGGCGAAGCGCGTGCAGCGGTCATCGCCGTACTGGAACGCACACTCACCTTTCTGCTCGACCGCTACAATCGCGGTGGACCACTCGCCCCAGGCATGAAAGACATCATCAAAAAGATCAAGCCAGGCGAGAAGCGACCGGTCGAGGCCGATCTGCAACAAGAGTTCTACATCTGGCTGGCGGCGCCATGGGAGCTAGCCGGTCGGGTGCACACCGAAGTCAGCGACGTCAGCACCGGACGCATCGACGTCCACATCCGCATCGGCGAGATCGTGGTCAGCACCGAGGTCAAACGGGAAGAGACCGATGCGAGCCAGGAGAACCTGAACCAGTACCTCGCACAGGCGGCCGAGTACTCAGGCTCCAACATCCCCTTCAGCCAACTGCTCGTCCTCGACATCAGCGACCACCGCCACGGCACCCGATCCTTGATCGACTGCGTATGGACCCGCTCCTACACACCTACCGACCATGCGTCACCGCGCCACGTCATAGCAGCCGTCGTCATCGGCAACCGACCGACGCCGCGCTTCCTCACGACGCGCACGATATGACTCGCTCCGAGTTGGTAACCCAGGATGACGCACCGGAGCCTCTGCGGATTCCGGCGCACCGAAAAGTGTGCTTCTTCGAGTCACGCCTCACCTGTTCAGCGCTCGTGCCATCGTAGGGGCCACGTACAAATATTGAGGCGAAAGTGTTCGGTTGCCTGCATCATGGCGTAGCGGACGTGGGGAGCCCCGAAGTAGCCGCGGACGATGTGTGGCTGGCGCTGGCGGCGGCGCAGGAAGCGTCGGGTCTCGTGCGCGAGGCGGTCGACGTTGCGGGCGCGTGAGGCGTTGACGTTGCGTTTGAGGTCGGCGTTGAGCAGCTCGTCCGGGTTGAGCTCGGGGCTGTAGCCGGGCATCAGGTGCAGCTCGATCCGCTCGGCGTTGTCCTTCAGCCAGGCGCGGACGGCCTTGCTGCGGTGGACCGGGTGCCGGTCGGCGATGACGTGGACCTTCCGGTCCGCCTGGCGGGCGACGCGGTCGAGAAACGCGGTGAACACCGGTGCGGTGAACCGCACGGTGAACACGGTGAACCACAACGCGCCGCGTGAGGCGACCGCGGACATGACGTTGACCCGCCGTCGTTTCCCGGTCACCCGCACGATCGGCGTGCGGCCCTTCGGCGCCCAGGACCGGCCTGGCGGCGCGGTGTCCGAGCGCAGTCCGCACTGATCGACCCACGCGATCGCCGCACCCTCGGCCTTCGCGCGTGCCTCGATCTCCGGATAGTCCTCGTCCAGCCACGTGCGCACCGCGGCGGGCTGCTGTTCGTAGGCGCGGCGTGCCGGGCGCTGGGGGGTGAACCCGTGCCGGCGCAGCCACAACCCCACGCCCTGCTCGGTCATGTCCACGCCGACGACCAGCCGGATCAGCTGGACCACGGCCTGGCGGGTCCACAACGGGCCGCCGATCAGCAACTCCTCGGGGGTGTAGTCGGCCATCGCCGCGAACAGCGTGCCCCGATCCTCCGCGCTGATCAGTTCGGCGGGGCCGGGGCGTCCTTTGCGGGTCGCCAGGCCGTCGCGGTCGTCCCGTCGGTAGGCGCGCCACCAGGTGCCGACCGAGCGTTCGGAGACCCCGAACACCTCTGCGGCCTGCCCGTAGCCCTCGACTTTTCCGGCCTCCAACGCGGCCACCACCCGCAACCGCAGCACCTCACGCTCCGCGGGCGATAACCGGTGCGCACCCTCGACCTCGATCACGCTGATCAACTTCCAGGAAGACGATCACTTTCGACTCAATAGCTACGCGGCCTTGGGCAAGCCCCGTACGCCCACCTGGGTGGTCAACCTGGCCCTCAACGCCTACAGCTCCCTGTTCCCGCTGACCTTGCGGTCCGGGCCGCCCGCGTCGGCGCGTGGCCCGGACCGCAAGGTCAGAGGAAGCCGCCGGTGAACGTCTTCTTGATTCCGCCGCCCACGGTCTTCCCGATGTCCTTGGCCTTGTCCACCGCGGCCCCGCCGACGTCCTTGACTCCTTCGACGGCCTCGTCGCCGCACTGTTGCACTACGTACGCGGTGGCCACGCCCACTAGGGCGCCCGCAGCCACCGGCGCCAGGACAGGTGCGCCCACCAGTACCGCAGACCCCACCATCGCCGTCGTGACCGCCGATGCCATCGCGGTGGACGCCACCAGGCCCGCAGTGCCCGCAGTGACGGCGACGATCGAGTTTTCGACGGTCGGCTCGTTGACGATCTCGATGCCGATGCCGATGCCGATGCCGACGCCGACCGCCGTCAGCCCGAGCCCCGTCCACGGTACGTTCTTGACCACGGTCCCGAACCGCCCGGTGAGGCTCTGGCCCCACCGGGTGGTGTTCCCGATGTTCGTGGTCAGGATGAACCGGCCATTCTGGGCCGTGGTGGCGGTTTGGCCGCCGACGAGCCGCGCGAGTTCCGCGCTCCGGCGCTCCGCCTCCCGTTGGTTCAGGGCGTTGGTGCGCAGCAGGTCCCAGCGTTGGGTCGAGGGGATCGACCGGCCCGAGGCCTCCAGCTGTCCGGCGACGACCGTGGTGGTCGTCGCCGCTGACGTGTAGCGGTCCGCGGCTTCGGACAGCTGCACCATCCGTCCCGCGAAGTGCGCGCCGGCCGCGCCCGCCGCGCCGTCGAGCGCCAGGAACGTCGCCGGGTGAGTGGCCGCGTCGCCGAGCGTGCCGAAAAAGTCCGTCAGCCGCGACTGGGAGTCCCGTTCCAGCGCGTCGGCCTCGGAGACGGTGCGCAGGCACTCCTCGAACGCCTTCAGCTTCGCGCCTTCCGCCAGACCGGACGGCTCGCAGATCAGCGTGCCGAACACGGTCAGCCCGGCTCCCGAGGCGACGGCCACCGCCTGCGCCATCCGCGCCTTTACGGTCTCCAGGTCCGCCGCGTGCGCGTCGAGCGCGGCGGCGGCGCCGGTGTCCGTGGCGGCGATCCCGTCGACCTCGCCGAGGGTGGCACCGACCGTGGCGCGGAACGAGTCCGCCGCGGGACCCGTCCAGCCCGCTTCCGACATGGTCGACGCGCCGCGCGCGGTCGTCCCGGCCTCCTCGGCGGCCCGCGCCAGCTCGCGGAGCCACTCGGCGGTCGCCCGCAAGCTGGCCGGGTCGCCCTGGACCGCGGTCTCCAACGGCATCAGGACACCTCCTTGATCGTCGCGTCCTCGTCCACGTTCCGGTAGTCGCGCAGCGTCACGTCCACGGTGTCGGCGGCGGCCACGAAGGCGGCACGGGTTTCGGTAGCCAAGCGCTGCATTGCTGCGGTCGGGTTGACTACGTGAGATCCGCCGTGCCGGTGAACTCGGCGAGCTGCTCGAACAGCGCGTACGCCGACAGCAGGTGCTGGGTTTCCGCGGTGAAGTGCGCTGTGTGCACGTAGGCGTAGAAGATCACCGCGGGGCCGTCAGGCATGGAGAAGCGGGTCAGCGGGTGGCACTCGATGCCGGGGAAGAGACTGACGTCGCGCGGAATCACGCGGATGGTGACGTTGCGGCGGTCGACCACGGTTCGCTCCAGCACGTACGCGGTGCAGCGGTAGGCATTGAGCTGTTCGAGGGCCGGGTGGATGCCCAGCGGTGCGAAGATGTCGATCCGTTCCGATGTGCGGCACAGGATGTTGACCATGCTGGTTGCCAAGGTGCCCCACGTGCACCACAGCGTCGGGTCGGGTGCCGTCGGGTCGGTGACGCCTTTTTCCAGTTGTCGCACGGTGTCGGCTGCGGAGTTCCGGCATGTGTCCGATCACGACAAGGCCGCCGTGGTGGAGGCGGTGGCGGACACGTTCGAGGCGGTCGGAGGTGTTGGCGCTGGGTTGGTCGCGCGCGCCGACATGGATCCGGTCCGGCTGGAACAGCTCCTGCGGCGACGGGCGGCGGAGGTTCTTCAGTCAGCGGCATTGAGACAGGACGGCGAAACGACCCGCGCCATCAACCCCACCACGCTTTGGCCTGGCAGGGATGTCACAGCCTATCCAGCAACTGCTGTTTCTTCGCCTCGAACTCCGCAGCGCTCAGCACGCCGGCCTCGTGCAACTCCGCAAGCTGAGCGATCTGGTCCAGTACGCTCCGGCCGCCGTGCGACGCGGCCTGATTGGCACTTCCGACGTTTCCGTCGACACGGCGCAGTGATTCGTCGAGCCGTTGCAGGTCTTCGATCCTGAGGCCACTGAACTCCATGGCACCCCTCAACGTCTGCACCTTAAGTGCTCCCTTGAAGAGCTTTACAGATGCCGACACCGCGATGATTTCGCCTAGTCGCAGCACTTGCACCTGGTCCCCGGAGAACTTCGTGTTGACGAACATGACCCGCTGGTTCGTCAGTACCACCGTGCCCAGAACGTTGCCAAGAAAGCACTCGGCGACTACAACGACCAGTTCTCTGCCGAGCAGAAGGCCAGGCAGGTGTTTGAGGACGAGCCAGCACCGCTCACCCGTGGCGGAAGCAATCCCCGCGGCCATGATGTCCTGACGCGCCGCAGCCTCAGGTCCGATCTTCCGGGCCAGTTTGTCGATTCGCTGGCGGTGCTCATCTTGTTGTCGCCGCGCTTGGGCTACCTGCCATACCGCCAATGGATCATTCGCGGCCTCATACGCCGCTGCCATGTCGACGCCGGTGGACACATTCGTCCGCACGACGCCCTGCAGATACTCGTAGAGCGCCCGAAACTGCTCTCGCCTCTCGTAACCGAATCTGATCATGTTCGGGACGTCATCCGCCCCTTTCGGAACCCGAACGCCGGTGCCGAAGCACAACTGGATGTGCCCCCGGCGTAGCCTCGTCGCTTCCCTGAGAGTCACCCGGCTCAAAGCCTGAAAAGGAAGGGTGCGAGGGCCGATATCCCTGTTGTCCGTCCGGAGGATTGTCAACGTCGTCCCCTCGACGCCAATCCATCCGTCTGTCCCCTCGTACAGGACCATGAACGCCCCCAACCCGTCAGTTCCGGTTACAGAGTGTACTCGCCTGTGCCCCCTGTGCTAGGCAGATCACGCGATCGCATGGTGCAGGCCGGTCGCGACGCGACGGGGCACGGTCCACCGGGACAACCTGCGAATGTTGTGGCCGGTACGGGTCGGGCTGCCGCACGCACCGGATGGCTCGTTCGACCTGGTGTTGAACGAGACTTCGCCTCGTACGAGATGGCCACAGCCTTACGTCACACCCAGCAGGCCGTTGCCCGGGATGTGGCACGGTTCTTGGACTGCTTGTGGTTTCACGCCCGCAAGTGGCTGAGCGGGCACTGTGACGGGGAGGAGTCCGCGGACGCGGGGGGAATCGACCGAGGACGATCGGCGGGCTTTCGAGCACAGGCGGTGTCGCAACGAGGAGGGCCGTTGGTAGCGGAGTCCACATGGGAGCGTGAGGCGTCGTCGTTCAATGGCTCTATCGATGGCCCGTCCGGAGTGGACATCTGGAGCGTTCACCGAATTGTGCAGCGACTGGCGAGGTCACACCCGCGATCTGCGGTTCTTCGCCGAAGCGGTAGACGGCAGTGGAGCGCCGGCCGGATGTGCGGCGTAACCAGGTGGAGTGGTTGCCGCCGCGGATGAATCGGGGGTGGCGGGATGTCGGGCTGCAGGGCGAGCTATCGCCTGGACAGGTTGCCGGACCTGTCGTTTCCGGGTGCGCGGATGGCGCGCAACACGGCCTATGCGCGGACACGATGGTGCCTACCGGTCTGCGATGGGAGGAGCAGTCAGCCGGCGCGGTGCGCGCCCGGTGACACCGCCAGGTCTCCGCACCAGCGGGCTACCACCGTCCCCACCGAGGTCCGCACCTCGACCAGCGCAGCAGCATCCGGAGACCGGATAACCCCTTCACCTGAACCAGCACCAGATCATGATGCCGCACGGAGACCACTTCTGTTCCCAGACGTCCGTTCATGCCCGATAAGCGGACGTCACCACGATGTGCCGTAGCCCGGCTCTGGTTGCGTGTTCGGTCGTCGGCCGGTTACCACCAGGTCCCAGCCGACTCCTGTGATGATCTCGCCGGTTGGGCCGACGCAGAGCGCGCTTAGGGGGGAAGGGAAGTTGAGCGTGCTGACGAGCTCGGCGCTGGCCAGGTTCCAGATCCGCACCGTCGTGTCTTTGCCTGCCGTGACCACAACCAGCGAACCGTCGAGATTCGTGTAGTTCACCGCACTGATCACGCCGTTGTGGCCGGTAAGGGTGGTGCGTACGGTGCCAGTGGTCAGGTCCCACACCTGAACCGCCCCGTTCTCCGCGCCTGTCACGGCGACCGGGCGTCCGTCCACTGTGGTGCATGTCAAGGCCGTCAACCAAGTGTCGCCGATGGCGACCGTGGCCATCGGTGCGCCGGTGGTCAGGTCCCACACCCGCAGTGCTTCCTCGCCGGTGGTGGTCACCGCGGCTGGGCGGCCGTACATGGTCGTGCAGGCCACCAGGCGCACCCGCCCGTTGTGGCCGGTGATGCTGCCGAGCAGCGCTCCGGTGGTCAGGTCCCAAACCCCGACCGTCGAACTGCCGGTGACCGCGACTGGCCTTCCGTGTACCTCCGTGCAGGCCACCGCGCTTACCCAGTTCGCTTGGCGCGCCGGGCTTTCCTTGCTGCTCAGGTCGTAGCGAAGGGTGCCTGTTAGCAGGTCCCACACCCACACCGTCGTCGCGAACCCGGCGGTCACAGCCACCGGGCGTCCGGCCACACTCGCGCACGCCACCGCGGACACTGGGCCGACGTAGCCGGTCAGAGTCCCGCGTACGGCCCCGGTCGCGAGGTCCCAGACCCGTACCGTCTCGTCCTCGGCTGCGGTGACCGCCACCGGTCCACCGGGCAGCTCGCACCAGGTCACGTCAACGATGTCGCCGGCATGACCCTTCAGTTTGGGACGAGTGAGACCACCGAGACTCCACGTGCGCACCGTGCTGTCCTCGCTGCCGGTGACCGCGACCGGTTGCCCGTCAACCATGGTGCACGCGATCGCGGTCACGGGTTCCAGATGCCCGGTGAGCGCGGCGCGGAGGTCCCCGGTGGTCAGGTCCCACACCCGCACGGTCGCGTCCACACCACCGCTCACTGCGACCGCGCGTCCATCGACCACAGAGCACGCGACGGCGTACACCGCGAGGTTGCCGGTCAGGGTGGCGCGCAGCGCGCCAGCGGTCAGGTCCCACACACGGACTTGGCTGTCGTCGCAGCCGGTGACGACGAGGAGATGCCCGTCCACCGTGGTGCACGCGACCGAGGTCACGCTCCAGTCCTCATGACCGATAGTCGCGAACCGGGCACTGGTGGCCACCTCCCAGACCGTGACCTTCCCCGTCAGGCCGAGGCCGACGACCACCAATCGGCCGTCCAACTCACCGTGCGCCACGGCCTTCGGCGAGTCCCACGGCGGGACGAGCCCACGGAGCGCCCTCGTGGCCACGTCGACCACCCGGATCGTGCCGTCGTTGACGCCCATGATGGCGACGGGCTGCCCGCCGAGATCCTGGCACGTCACCGCGCTCACCCAGGTGCCCTCCGGAGCGAGGTGGTAAAGCGCGCTACCAGTGGCCAGATCCTCGACGAGCGGGTTCCCGAGCGCCGCCCCGAGGGTGACGGCGACCGGCCGCCCGTTCACCGTCGTGCAGGCGACCGACTCCACGCCCTGGATATGGTCGCTGAGGCGGGTCAACAGGGCACCAGTGGCGAGGTCCCACACCCGCACGGTCCCGTCGTTGCCGCCGCTGACGGCAACGGGCTTGCCGCCCACCTGCGCGCAGGCCACCGCGGTCACGGTGCCCTGGTGGCCGGTGAGCGTGCCGCGCAGGGTGGTGCTGAGCTGCCCGCCGCTCGCCCAGCGCGGCACCCACTCCATCGACCTGGCGAGCGTGTGCTGCTGGGGCGCCTTGAGGCGGGTCGCGTCGGTGGCGAGGATCTGACGCCGGTCTGCCGGCGGCAGGTCGCGGTGGGTCGCGACCGAGGCACGGTAGACGGCGGCGGTCAGCCTGCCCTCCTCCGTTGCCAGCTTCCCCATCGCGACGAGCAGCTCGTCGGGGTGGGCGTGCACGAGGTACTCGACGTCGGCGATGACCTCGTCCAGGACACCGCACTCGGCGGCGTGCGTAGCAAGGTACCGCAGCGTGTACGGGTGGGCTCGAGCCCAGTCCCGCGCACCGCCGAGGGTGAGCGGCACGTGGGACACCAGCACCTGGACGAACGCGTGCTGGACCGCGCGGTGGTCGCCGTCCTCGCGCAGGTGCTCGGCCAGCGCCTGGTGGTACAGCCGGTACACCGAACGGTCGTCCTCGGCCGCTTCGACGACGTAGGAACCCGCGTTGCGCCGCAACCAGAACAGGTCCTCGTCGCGGTACTCCGCGCCGGCGATCCTGGACGCCAGCGACGGCCAGATGTCCTCCCAGGGCAGGCCCTGCCCCTCGGCGTATGCCAACGGACGCAACAGGTCCCGCGCGCGTGCGGCCTGCGGCCCCAGCCGGGTGTCGAGGTCGTGCCGCATCGCCTCGCCGGGCAATCGCGGCAGCGACCGGCGCCACCCGTCGTCACCGGGATCGACGACCGGGGTCGCGGCAAGGGTCGCGCTGGCGATGCGGGCGACGAGGAACGAGGGCGCGGAGGCCTCGGCGATCAGCCGCGCGACGGCCTGAACCACCGGTGCGGGCTGGCCGAGGTACGGGCTGTCGGGCACGGCGCTGAGCAGGCCCCGGGCGGCATACGTGGTGAGCGCCTCCAGATCGGCGTACCGGGGCGCGTCCAGGTCGACGCTGTCCTCGCGGCGGACACCGAGGCCGGTCAACAGGTGCGGCCGAGTGCCCACCAGCAGGCGCAACCGGCCGCGCGCGTGCTGCGTCAGCGGCCGCAACAACTCCTGCGCGAGCTCCTCAGGGCGCGCGGCCTCGTCGACGGCGTCGATGACCACGGTCAGTGGGCGCTCGCGGCCGATGAGGCCGTCGAGCAGGGCGTCCGGCGTGTCCGCGTCCAGCCGTGCCGCGGCGGCAATGGCCCGGAACACCTGGTCGGTGGTACGGTTCTGGGCGTAGACGACCGCGTCAATCGAACCCTGCGGCGGGATCGTGTCCTCGGACAGCCCCAGCGAGTTCATCGGCACCGTGCTGCGCCAGTCCGCATGGGCCAGAGCCGCGACGAATCCCAGCACGGCCGTCTTGCCCGAGCCGGGCGCCGCGGTCACGACCAGCAAGGGCATGGCCGGATCGGGCTGACGCAGCCACCGGGTGAGGTCGGTCAGCGCGGCCACCCGGCCGGTGAACCACCACCCGCGGTCGGGCGAGCGGCCTCCCATGGCCCGGAGCAGCATCGTGGTGCGGAACTCGAGCTCGCGCCGGCCGGCGTCGGACCGCCATTCGCGGGCCTGCTGGATGGCCAGGTCGACCTCGCCGGAGTTCGCGTCGTGGCGGGGGTTGGGCAGGAACGGCGGCAGCGTCCCGGTGACATGCGTCAACGCGCAGGTGATCGTCTGGAACCCGGGCCTGACCGGGTCGTCGTTCATGGCCTGGACAACCGCGTCCAACGCCAGCGTGGCCGGGGCATGGCCGGCGACAGACGGCCCGTCCACCGAGCGGCGGAACAGGGCGGGGAACGCCCCGGTCTGCGCCTGTTCGAACGGTTGGGTCGAGGTCATGACGACCAGCGCCGAACCCCGGTCGCGGTCCCAGTGCTGGGTCAGCTTGGTCAGTGCCGCTGCGGTGAAGTCGTGGCCGCCCCGGCCCGAGTAGCACGTGTCCAGCATGAGCAACACCCGCCGCACCGGGGTGTCCAGCAGGATCTTGCGCGCGAGCTCCTCGGTGGGCAGTGCGTCGGCGATGTCGTCCGGGTCGCTGTCGCCGGTCAGCAGGACGTGCTCGCCACTGGTGTCGAGGATCTCACCGTGGCAGGCGAGGTAGATTGCGACCATGTCGTCCGGCCTGCGCTGCGGTGAGCGGCAGAACGCGCGCAGCCCCGCGGTCAGCTGGTGGCGGGTCGGGTCGAGGCTGAGTTCGTCGACGTGGGTGTAACCGAAGGTCCCGGTGAACAGGTCGACGATCTCCTGGCGCGCGTCCACCAGTCCCGGCCGGTCCAGGTGCGGTGCGTCGCGGTAGTGCGCGACGGCGGTGGCGATGAGAAACCGGTCCTCACCGGCCATTCAGACCCCCACGGATCGCCTGGCCCGTCAGTGGGTCGGTGAGATAGGCGGTCGCGTCGTGGGCGTGGGCCCCGTTGTGCACCACCGCGTTGCTGACCCGGTCACCGAACCGGATCCGGAGGTCCTTCTCCAGCGCGACCACGTCACCGCGGTCGACGACGTTAGTCCACGCCAACGTGTCCGGCCCCGGCCACACACCGCGCCCCGTTCGCGGGGTCGGGTCGAGACGGTCGAAGATCAGGTTCCTGATCCCCAGCGGCGAGCCGAGCGTGACCAACGCCCGTACCTGGTGGTCGGGCAGCGCGCACAGCGCCTCGTAGGCCACGACCGAACCCAGTGAGTGCGCCACAACCACGCGGGTCTCCGGCGTGACACTCGCAGCGACCAGTGCACGTGCCTCCTGGCGCAACCGAGGATCGAGCAGGTACCCACTGACCTGCTTGAGATCGAATACCAGCGCGCGCAACGCGACCCTGGCGAAGAACCTCGACCGCGACAGCGCCCGCAACGCGGTCTGCACCGACCGCGGCACCCGGACCAGGGTGTCCGCGTCCGGTGGCGGCACCCCGTCGTCGACTGCACTGGCCTGGCGCCACCAGGCCAGCAGCAGCTCCTGCTCCAAGCCCGGCCGCACGTCCTCCGCGCTGTAAAGCGGATCGCCGACGGCCAGCAGCTCACCGGGCGGCCGGAACAGGTCACCGTAGAACGCCATCGCAACGTCGCCGGCGGGCACCGGAGGACCGCCGGCACGAGCCACTCCATCGGCGATCGCCGGCCACCAGGCTTGCAGCAAGGTTTGCTCACCCCGCAGCTGTTGAGCGATCCCATGCACGCAAACGATCCGCGCCATCGGCCCCCGCTTCGCTCCCGACCCGACAAATCGACAACGGGATAACGGTACCGGGAACAGCCACACAGCCGGTGAGCTTCGCCCACCAATCCTCCGTTCAGCAGGGCACCACGTACTCTTCCGCCACTGACGCCCCGATGCCGCGGACACCGTCTCCCGGCTGACCACGCTGACCGATCCTGCTCACCGCGCGGGCCTGGACGTGTCGTCCGTCGGCGAGCAGCAACTGCACCACGATCCGGCGAAGGACGGGCGCCGCGCCGGCGACCTGGTCGACCGGGACTTCGCACCGCCACCACATGCGGGATGTCCAGACTCCTAGCCACAGGCGGAAACCCGTGTCGTTGCCGCAGAACTCATCCGCGGTCACCCACCCGAACGGCACCCCGGCCTCCACGGCCCGCTCGATCATCCGCCGGGCGCGTCTGCTTGGTCGCGAACCCGACCTCGTCACCGATTCCCGCCGCCCGACAGCGTTCCCGGTCGTCGGTCCACAACCGGGGCAGGTACAACTCCCGGTCGATCAACGCCCGCCCACGCGGCGAGGCATAGGCAAGGAACACCCCGATCTGCGAGTTCTCGATCCGACCGACCGTCCCGGAGTACTGACGACCCACCCCGGCCGACTTGGTGCCCTTCTTCAGAAATCCCGTCTTGTCCACGATCAGCACACCGCCCTCGGGGTCACCGATCGCCTCCACCACCACCGCCCGCACGTCGTCACGCAGGCCGTCGGTGTCCCAGGCATAGAAATTCAGCAGGCGCCGCATACCTCGGCCACGGCGGGCCACGCGTAGCGCAGAGGCTCGGTGTCGCGGTGCTCATGCAGCTGAGCGCGTACCCTATCCGCGTGAACTGGCACTTCTGCTGGGGCGGTCGCGATGACAGTCTCGTCGGGTGCGGTCAGAAGCGTTCCCGGGTCCTGCCCGGACCGACACCACGTCGCCACGTCGACGTCCGCTGGCCGCGGAAGGTCTCCCCGGAGAGGATTTCCCGCTGCTTCGCCACGAACGCGCCGGTCCCGTAGTTCCTGCCGCAGGCGCCGCAGGTGCCCTGCGACCGTGCCCTGACCTTGTGCGGCGGAGGCGGTGGGGTCGCCGCCTTCCCTGATTTCGCGCTCCACTCGGGGCGTGGCTGCGCGGAGTCGGTGTGCACGGTCGTTGGAGCACGCCGTCGCCGCGGCCGCCGCCGAGGTGACTGGGTCCCGCGCGCGTGGACGTGGGCGCTGCCCTGCGCGGCGGGTAGCGCCTCGTTCGGCGGCACTCCGAGCTGGTCACGATAGGCCCGGTCCCGAGCCGTCAATCGCACGCGCCGCACCGGTCGTACGATGCCGTCGGCTGCGGGGCGGTGTGGCGGCTCGTGCCCGACCGGGCGCCCGCACGGCACTCCTGCGGCACTCATCCAATGCCCACAGACATCATCCACGCCGGAACCCCACGGGCATCGTCCCGTCAAAGTCCGGCACGGGCCACCGACGGTCTATGGGTGGACGACGGCTCCGTGCTCTGTTCACGCGATGGTCTTGGCCGCGGTTCCACGCTATACCAGCCGGTTGGCATGGATGGCGCCATCGCTCGCGACCAACGCTGACCGCGCTACCGGACGACCTGGACCGATGACGAGCCCCGGACCACGCGTGAGCGCCACAGCTGCAAGGTGGAGTTCCCTCGACTCCGCGAGTCCCACCGTCCACTCCGGACGGTCACTCCGGGCGGCGGACGCCGCCCTCCGCGCCGGCACCGCCGACGGCGCCGTCCAGCACGCCCAGCGCCGTGAGGCGTACCCACACGCCAACCGCGCCCACTACCGGCAACCCGAGTCTGCTCCCGTTCCAGTTGCGGCTTGACAACCACATAGGGACACCCCCCCACCGCGGGCGGGTGTTGGTCCGGTGCAGCACGGCGACCTCGTGCCGCAGCACCAGCAGTTCGACGTCCTTGACCGCGGAGGACCGGCCGAGCAGGACCAGCCAGTCACCGAATCGAACGAAGATCAGGTACAGCAGCCGTAACGCCACACCTCACGATCATGCCTAGAAGGTCCAGCGCGCGCGATCGTCGCAGCTCAGCATCCCCGTGCAGAGTTCTGACACCCCACAGGACGACATCACGCGGACGGTAACCGTGGCCCGTGAGAGCTTCAGGAACTGGGGCTACGCAGGCCCTCTACCTGCATGGAGGAGGTTCTCGGCAGGCACAGGGTGGGCGAGCGGACGTTGGCATGGATCACCGGGCACCGCCGCCGCGTCCGCGATTACGAACGCCTACGCCACCACCACGAGGCCATGGTCCGCTGGTCCGTGATCCGCATCACCAGCCGCCGACTCACCCAACCCCAGTAGCTCGAAAACAGCTCCGTAAAGGCCGCCAATTCAGCCATATGAGACGATCTGCGCTCGCGGTCCGTGAGTGAAATCCGCCTTTGTGATCGCATGTAACTTCCGGAATGAGTGTGAAGGGGTGCTCGCTTGTCGGCCATTAATGTGGCTGTGACCTGCAGTTGGGGAACTTTCCCATAGTGAAGGCTTGACCTGTCTGAAGGCGAGAAAAAACTTACCCGAACAGTGCAGGGTGTGACGATCATCCCGCTCGTTCGGGTGATCGAAGCCCTCTGCGACTACCGGCTAGTGTGGGTTGAGGCGGGGCGTCAATTACTTCCCTGCTGTCGATCGGCAACGATTTTGATTATCTCTGGTGCACGCAAAAGGAGTGGCATGAAACGTCTTGTCATTGCCGGGATCATGGCCGGAGTGTTCTCGGCCGCAGGGGTTGCGATGGCCGCTCCCTCGTGGGGTGCACCGGATCTGGAGGCATGCGGCCTGGGTGCGAACAACCCGTACTGGGTTTCCGACGGCACCATCTATGGTGTCGGAAGCCGTACAGACTGCAGCGGCACGGTCGACCTCACCGTGAAGATTGCCAAGGACCGAACCTGGCAGCCGGACACTGTCCACGGCACCACCACCAAGACCGGCTTCGGTAACGGTGATGTCGGCGTGTACGGGGAGTGCGCCGGATGGGACTACTACTACACGTGGACCATCAGTTCGACGGGCAACGAGATCGAATCGGGTCGAACCGGCACCTGCTAGAGTAACGTTCGTGTGGCGCGGACACTGTCCGCGCCACACGAACAAGCTTCCAATCGAAAATAACCCGGGCAGGATCGGCGCTATCACGTGCGAATAGTCATCGATGACGTGCAATTCCGATACGGCAGGAAATCGGTGTTGTCGGGAGTGGACTGGGCGATCGACACCGGGGTGACAGGACTGCTCGGCCCCAACGGCGCGGGCAAGACCACGCTGCTCAACCTGCTGGTCGGCCTGGAGAGTCCGGCTTCCGGCGGTGTCCGGTTCCAGGGCTCCTCCTCGGGCACGATCGGATTCGTGCCACAGCGGTTCTCGCTCGTCGGCGGGATGCGGGTGGTGGACACCGTCGCCTACGCGGCCTGGGTCAACGGCGTCGACCGGCGTGGATGCGCCGACGCGGCGTTCCGTGCGCTGGCGGCGGTACGACTGGACGACTTGGCGGATGCACGCGTGCGGACGTTGTCCGGTGGACAGCGCCAGCGGCTGGGCGTCGCGGCAGCGCTCGCCCACGATCCGGACCTGCTCGTGCTGGACGAGCCGACGGTGGGGCTCGACCCCGCCCAGCGGATGCGGTTGCGCGAAGTCATCGCCGACATCGGGCGCACCAGGACGGTGCTGCTGTCCACGCACCTGATCGAGGACATCTCCCACCTGTGCCAACGGGTCGGTGTTCTCGCGGAGGGCCGGCTGGCCTTCGACGGCACCGAAGCGGAGTTGACCGAACTCGTCGACAGCACGCCCTCTTCAGGGGTGTTGGGCTCGCCGTTCGAGCGGGCCTACCACGCATTGGTCGCGAAACTGGGAGCGGACCGTGACTGACCTGCGCACGTCCGGCCCGACGCCACCGGACGGCGCCGCCGTCGTCCCTCGGGTCCGTCTGCGGTCTCCGTTGGGGGTCTGGCCCGTCCTGCTGCCGGTACTGGCGATCACCGGCGTCGTGGTCGCCGCCACCGGCGCCATGCGGGCGTGGCCTTATCAGGAGTGGGTGCAGACCTCGGCCGAGTTCCACCAGCAGAACGCCTTGACCGCACCGATCGCGGCGGCGGCGGCCACCTACTTCGCCGGGCGTCTGCTACCGCCGTCACGGATCTTCGCCCTGCCCTCGGCCACGCGTGCGGGCAGGCAGACGGTGGCGCGACACCTGGGTCTGCTCATCGGTGCGTTCGTGGGCGCCTACCTGCTCGGGCTCCTGCCACTGGTCGTGGTCACGGTGTCCGGCGCCGAGTACGGCGGCCCCGACCTCGGGGTGATGCTCACCGGGGTGCTCGGGCTGGTGTTGGCGACCGCCATCGGCTACCTGGTCGGCGCGGTGACCAGAACCGCCATGACCGCGCCGCTGTCCTTCGTGCTCCTGTTCGGCGCCACCGCGCTGGGCAGCGGCGGGGACACGTTCTCGGCACTGGCGCCGGTCCTGCACATCAAGCCCGTGCTCGGCGTGGTGCAGTCCACCCCCTTCGTCGTCTACCGCCTGGCGTTCCTGACGGCCTCCACCATCGCGGTCGTGTGGGCCACCGTCGGACTCGTGCGCCGACACCGCGCGAACCGCCGGTTCCGGGGAAGCGGCCTGGCGTTGCTGCCGCTGCTGATTCCCGCCGTGCTGGTCGTGCCGCCGTTGTTGTCCAAACCCGCCCTGTTCGCCTACGAAGCAGAGACTCCGTCGGTGTGCCGAGCGGTCAACGGGGTCGAGTACTGCGTGCACGAGGGACACCGCTCGCGGCTGGGGATCATGATCGCCGCCACGGACGCAGCCCTGACACGCCACGGTGGCTCCGCGCCGTTCACCCGGGTCTACGACGAGGCCCTGCGGGGACGGCCCGTCAACGGAACGGATGTGTGGCGCGCCCAGGCGCGCGACACCGTCCTCTGGGTCCCGGTCCAACCGCACAACCCCTCGGAAAGCCGACCGGTCCAGGCCGTCGGTGTCCTATCCGGTCTCGGGCCCTGCCACCAACTCCGCGGCACAGCGGACCCCGAGTCAGTCCGTCTGGCCGGTGACCTCGGCCGTTGGCTCGACGGGACGGCCGCACCGGGCAACGTCTTCACCGGTATGCCTGATTCCTCCGTCCAGCGGTGGATCGCCGCGAACGGAGACCGGATCGCCGGCTGCGGACTCACACCCGAAACGCTCCCCGGCCAGTGATCCGCGTCGTTCTGGCATCGCGGTCGTTCCACGTCGCCGTGGTCGTCACAGCCGCGCTCAGCCTGCTGAGCGTCCTCCTGGGCGGCCGGGCCGTGGTCATCCACCTATCCGCGGCCGTACCGCAGAACCGCCTGCCCTTCCCGGAACTGTGCGCCGTGGTGGGAGCCGCCGCCACCGCGGCGGTGCTGCGACCACGCCTGTGGGAGTGGGACCGAGTGGGTTCCCACCGCGCGTCACTGGTCTCGGTCCTCTGCGCGCTGTCCGGCATCCTGTTGCCCCTGGTGATCCTCGTACTCGGATCGACACGGCTACCCGCGGACGTGCCCTGGGCGTGGCAGGTCTCCAACTACCTCGTCTTCGCCGGGATCGCGTTCTGCCTCAGCCCTCTGCTGGGACCGGCACTGGCCGGCGGAACCACACTGGTGCTCTACCTCGGCTGCGCGGTGGTGAACCACCTGGTGCCGAACGCAGACGAAGTCCTGCCTGTCACCGGCTACCCGGGACCTGCGACGCACTGGACTGCCGCAGGTCTGGCAGTGCTCCTGGCGTTGGCCGTGCACGGCCACACCCGCGGCGCCACCCGGTGGTCACTCCGCCTCACGGAGTGAGCCCTTCCGGGGTACTGGTCACTTGATTCGTGTCAAGGGAGTGGACGAGGAGGAGCGGATGGAGGAGAGTTCGTTGTGCCGCAATGCAATCCGCCTGCGCTGGATTGCGCTTAACTGACTCGTCCTGAGCGACGCTAACGCTGTTTCCTCAGGTCAGGTCATGATCCGGGCGAGCCTGGGGGTCAAGGGGTCGCAGGTTCAAATCCTGTCGTCCCGACGGTCTGAAGAAGCCCGCTCGATCTGGATGAAAGCCCAGTTCAGCGGGCTTTTTCGCGCACTCATTTCGATCTTGAGTCGACTGTCCACAGTGGCCTGTACTGGTCGGTAACTCGGTGTTTGGGAGGATTTTGGGAGGATCGGGTTGCGGGCGACGAAATGGGGTCGCGTTGGCTAAAGCGAATCGTGTCCTCCGTTCGGGTGTTCTTCCTCGTTGTGGTCAGCGTGTGGCGGTGTTTGCCCGAGGAGGCCGGGTCGCACTGGGTGGGCGACCCGGTGAACCGTGAGGAGTGGTCAGGTGTCGAATCTTCACGGCGACACGCTGATTTGGTTGGGTCTGAAGCATTAAATACTGGATGTGGTGTAGCTTCAGTGTCGTGAGCGAACAGCGGGAAGTGATCTCGGAGCTCGGTGACGCAGGGGTTCTGGCCGGTGTGCGGTGGGCGTATGTGTCCGCGACCACCCGGTCGTTGGAAACGTACTCCGAGGCCGACGGCCACGACGCGGCGTGGCTGGGCAACACGAGGTTCACGCTGTTCCGCGACCGGCTGGACCGCGTGTTCGCCTGCGAGCGCTACGCGGTGCACTCCGGGAACGACGACGCGGACCTGGACGTGCTGTACGACCAGTTGTCCGGCCGGGACATCGCCTCGATGCCCCACCTGGACTCCGGCTTGGTCCGCCGCGCGAACCTCAACGGCAGCCCCGGCTGGGCGCACGGGGAACGACGGTTCCTGCTCGCCTCCTGCGACTACGGCAAGCTCGACGTCCTGCCCTGGCCACGTAAGAGCCCGACGAAGCAGCGGGTGGCCGGCCAGCGCAACCCCGAGCCGCCGCAGCCGACGCTCTTCGACGACGAGGAGATCGGCGGGCTGGAATTCCTGCTGGCGGCACAACAGGACCTGGACCTCACGACCTACGTCGTCGGCCACACCCTCGACCCGCTCAGCCAGCAGGCCGAACTCGTCCTGGGCCGTCCCCGCTTGAACACCGGCGGCGGTCAGGCCTGGTACTGGTACCAGGACCTGCTGGGTGCCCCGCCCGCGACCGGCGGACGTCGCATCGACGACACGCCGTTGCCGACCGGGCCGAACACCACACCAGACGCACCGGTCCGCCTGCGTCCCGCCGAGGAACGACGCAACGACCACCGTCGTGATCAGAAGTGAGCCCTCGCACGCCCACCGCCGATCGCGCGGCGGAGGTCGCCGCGTTCTTCGACGGCGCCCGCCTGACCATGGCCCGGCACCTGGCAGGCCTGCGCAAGAGCGACCTCGCCACCCTGATCGAGAAGAGCCCCACCGCGGTGAGCGGATGGGAGTCGGGAGCCAAGCGACCCACGGCCGCCACCGTGGCGCAGCTGGCGCTGAGCTTGGCGGTCGAACCGGGCTTCTTCGCCATCCGCCCGGACGACGTCGCCGCGCTGAGCACCACCCCGCACTTCCGCTCGCTGCGCTCCACCAGCCAGCTGGCCCGCGACCAGGCCTACGCCTACGGACAGTTGGCCGTGGACATCGCGGCCAGCCTGGAGCGGCACGTCGAATTCCCGGAACCCGACGTGCCGTGCCTCCCGGTCGCGGTCGACGACCGGGACGGTGACGGCCCGGAACGCGCCGCGCGACTCGTCCGCGAGCAGTGGGGGATCGAGAACGGCCCCGCCGGACATCTGGTGCGGTTGCTGGAGAACCACGGCGTGCTCGTGGTGTTCAGCCCGCCTCAGGCGGCATCCGTGGACGCCTACTCGTTCGACAGTCGGCTGCGTCCGGTGGTGATACTGAATCCGATCAAGCGGGACTACTACCGCCAGCGGTTCGACGCGGCGCACGAGTTGGGCCACCTCGTCATGCACGGCGACGCCGAACCCGGCGGCCGGATCGTCGAGGACCAGGCTCACCGCTTCGCGGCGGAGCTGCTGATGCCCACCGAGCAGATCCGCGACCTGCTCCCGTCCAGCATGGGCGGCAACGCCTGGCGATCACTGGCCCGGCTCAAAGAGCAGTGGGGCGTGAGCATCCAAGCCCTGCTCTACAAGGCACGGTGGCTCGGGCGGCTCAGCGACGTGTCGTACCGCAACGCCATGACCACCATCTCGGCGCGCGGGTGGCGACGCGACGAACCCGGACTCGTCACCGCCATCGAACAACCATCCCTCATGCCCAGAGCCGTGGAACTCCTCGCTCAAGAGGGCATCGACGAAACAGCCCTGATCGAGCAGTGCCGCGTGCCACCCGACCTGTTCCGCATCGTCACCTCCCGCACACCCGAGAGCGGTGCAACGCTGGCGGTGCCGACGACGCAACGGCCTGGAGGACGAGTGGTCTCGCTCTTGGAACGTCGGCCACATGCCGGCTCGTCCCAACCTGACAAGCCGCATGTACGCGATCACACCTAGGCATGCGGTCTGCCCGACGGGTGCTCCGTTAGAGCGACCGCCTCCCGAGTCTCATGGTCGAGATCACCTTTGACCTGAGCGGATCCACTGGAGCGGCATGGGTGACTACACGCCTGAGCGTGGTTCACCACCTTCGACGGCATGTCCTCACGCGATCCGCGTTACCACGTTCCACCGCTGAGGAAGGGAGTTCAGGAGTTGGCAGTGCACCGTCGCCGCAGGAAGACGGAACCGTCCGAGCAAGAAGCTCAGGCCGGCTTCCTCCCGGACACCGTCGACGTGGTCTCCAATTCCGCGCACAACGTCATGGGGAATGTCCTCCAGGCCAGGGACGTCACCGTTCAGGGCGACCTGATCATGTCCGGGGCACCAGCGAGTAAGCGGCGTTCATCTCAGGACGAGAGGGAAGCGCTCGGAAGGACCGTCGAGCGGCATCGTCGTCGCAATAGGGCAACCAGGCCGCGGTTCATGGCCGTTCACCCAGCCGCGCAGGTCCTGGTGGAATGGCTGGCCACGGACCCGAGGCAGGTGCTTGTCGTCCACGGACGGGCAGGTTCGGGGAAGAGCAGCGTCGTGGCTGATGCCGTGAGGGAACTGATCGAGGCCGGGTGGACGGCCGGAGTGGTCCGCATGGACGCGATCAAGAAGGTTTCCTCCTCGGCCGAGGAACTGGGGGCTTCCTGTGGTCTGTCGGATTCTCCGGTCGTGGTGGTCGACGAAACCGCCGGCGATTCACGGCGCGTGGTCGTAATCGACCAGTTGGACGCGGTCAGCACCTACAGCGGTCGGATGCCGGACAGCTACGACGCGGTAGCCGAAATGCTGGAGGAGGCGGAACGGTATCCGGGGGTGAAGATCGTACTCGTGGTCAGAACGGTCGACCTCGAAGCCGATCCCCGCATGCGGTCGCTACTGTCCGACGAGTTGCGGGTCGGCAGCATGGAGATCGCCGGCCTTGAAGCGACCGCCGTGAAGGACGCCCTTCAAGCCGGTGGTGTCGACGTGGCGTCGATCCAACCTCCTACCTTGGAACTGTTGCGTCTTCCGCTGCATCTCGCCGTGTTCAGCAGGCTGTCATTCGACTCCCAGCGTCTGACGTACCGGACGTTGCCCGACCTGTACGAGCAGTTCACCAATCAGACCCGGCAAGCGGTCGAGGCGGAGCTGGGCAGCTTGGACTGGGCCACGATCACGAGCACGCTCGTGTCGCACATGAGCGACAACGAAGTGCTTCAAGTACCTACAGCGGTACTCGACGAGGTGCCTCGCCGACAGGTGTCGGCGCTGGCGTCTGCGGGTGTTCTCCTGGACGACACGGTCACCATCGGCTTCTGTCACGAGACCTACTTCGATTTCGTGTTCGCCAGGGCCTTCGTCGCTCGGGGAGAGAATCTCCATGAGTTCCTGGTGCGGTCCGGCCAGCACCTGTTCCGGCGGGCGCAGACCCGTCAGGTGCTGGAGTTCCTCGCGGGCACCGACCGGCGGGCCTTTCGCGCGACCGTCGGAGAGCTGCTGACCAGCACCACCGTCCGGTCGCACCTCTTGGACGTGGTCGTCGGCGTGCTGGGTGGGCTCGATGCCGATGGCGACGATTGGTCGGCGCTCGAACCGCTGGCGTTCGGTGATTCCCGGCGTAGCGGGAAACTGACCGTGCTCTTGTCCTCGGAGCGGTGGTTCGACGCGGCGGACCGGGCAGGCCGCTGGGAGGCGATGCTCCGCGACCCCGATAGGGTCGGTGCGGCCAACCAGTTGGTCATCGCGGCCAGGGAACGGCCGGAGCGCGTCGCCGAACTCGTCCGTCCTCACATCGGTACCTCGCCGGAGTGGAACAACCGGCTGAGATCGATGGTCGAATGGTCCCTCACTCCTGGGCTGGTGGATCTCACGGTGGAACTTGTCGAGCAGGGCTTGCTCGACCATGCCCGTGGTCCCATCGCGGTCAACAGCGACTTCTGGAGCATCCTCTACGGCCTGAAGGACGACGAGCCGCGTGGAGCCGCGCGCATCATCGGCGCGCACCTGCGCCGTGCACAGCTTCGCGCTCAGGAGGACGGCAGCCCCGACCCGTTTGCCTCGGGACATCTCAAAAGCGGCTCCAGCGGCGGAGGCGCATCCACGGTGATCGACATCGCCGAGGCCGCACCGGAGCAGTTCCTCGTCGAAGTCCTGCCGTTCCTGGTCGACGTCATCGAGGCCACCGGCTTTCGGGACGATCCAGAAGACCTGCTCGCCAGCCCGCGATGGAGCTATCGCGTCATCGAAAGCAACCCGCAGATTGACAGCGCCCTGTTCACAGGTGTCGAAAAAGCGTTGTGCGCCATAGCCTCCCGCATGGTGACCGTGGACGACAACGTGGTCAGGGCTCTCGCTGGCAGCGATCTGGAGGCATTACGCTTCCTGGCCTGCCGGGCGTACGCAGCCGGTGCGGAACAAGCTGCCGACGAGGCAGTCGACTGGCTGCTCTCCGATCCTCGCAACTTTCGCCTGGGCTGGAGCGACAGCCCTCGGTGGGCCACCCGTCAGCTCGTCGAAGCCGCTTCACACCACTGCGACGACGACCACTTGGCCGCGCTGTGCCGAATGCTGCTCCAGTACTACCCGCCGTGGGAGGCCGCGGTGCACGGCCGCTCCACACACGGCTACAGCCAGTACCAGTTGCTCACCGCGATCGCCGGAGAGCGACTGCCGCCGGAGTGCGCGCGCCGCATCGCAGAGCTCGAACGCCGTTTCCCTCATGATCCGCCTGCGGCACCCCGACCGATGATGGCGCACTTCGTCGGGCCGCCCGTGCCCGAGAAGGCATCCGGGTTCATGACCGACCAAGACTGGGTGCGGGCCATCGGGAAGTACCACGACAACACCAGGAACTACTCCACAACTGCGGCGGTCGGAGGAGTCCTGGAGCTGGCCCGGATGCTCGGTCGCGCAGCCCAATCAGAGCCGGAGCGCTTCACCCGCCTCGCCCTGACCTTCGACGCCGACATCCCCGCCCACCACATCGTCCACGTCGTTGAAGCAGTCGCCGGCAAGATCTCGACCCCGTTGCTGTCCGAACTCTGCGCCCATGCCCATCAGGTCGCGGGCCCGGCGGCAGGCCGTGCCGTATGCCGGGCGGTCCAAGCAAATCCGGGCGACATCGACGAAGTTCTACTGGGACTACTGGAGCACTACTCCCAGGACAGCGACCCCGAGCGCGAGGCAGCACGTACCGCGTCGCAATCCGGCCAGTGGTACTACAACGGTGATCTCCACATGGCGGGCATGAACTGCACGAGAGGCGCAGTCGCCGAAGCGATCGGTCAAGTGCTCTTCGCCCGACCCGAGTTCGGCGACCGCCTGCTGCCCACAGTGGCCCGATTGGCCAACGACCCGATCATGGCCGTCCGCACGCAGACCACCGAAGCCGTTCTCGCCCTGTTCAACACCCACATCGATGAAGCGCTGAACCTCGCAGACCAACTGCTCAGCGAACCGAAGATCGACATATTCGATTCCCACCCGGCTACCAGACTGCTGACCTACGCGACACTCCGCGACCCGCAGCGGTTCGCCGGATACCTCGCGCGCGCACTGGCAGGACCGGACACAATCGCCGAACGCGCGGGCCAGGTCTGGGCCAACGCCCTCGGTAGGAACCGCCTCGACTCCTCCATACCCACAGATCCGGACATGCTCGCCATCGCCGCCCGACGAGGTGCTGCGACCACCATGGCCAGCGCTCCCGAGATCAGACCTGATCTCGTGACACGTTTCTTCAACGACAGCGACCCAACCGTCCGCGAGGCCGCAGCTGCTGCCGTCACCTCACTCGACCAGACCGACGCACCCACTACGCAGGCCTTGGTCTCAGCATTCACCACGAGCGAGGCCTTCACCGATCACTTCGACAACCTGTTCCGCGCCTTGCAAGACAGCCTGGCGCTACTCCCCGAAGCGATCCTCGACGCCTGCGACCGAGCGATCGACATCGCCAGCGGCGACCTGGGCGACATCAGGACCGCAACCGCGGCAGTCAGCCGCGACATGGTCACCATCGTGCTAAGGCTCTATCGGCAGGGCCACGATGACGTCCGCAGCCGATGCCTGGACGTCATCGACCGGATGTCCGACCTCAACGCCTCTGGGCTATCCGGCGACTTCGTGTGGGAGCGCTAGCTTCCACGAACCGGTCTCGACAACGTCTCCCTCGACGGTGTGAACGAACCAGTCCGGCTGCACCGGCACCAGCCCTCATTCCCGACCGGCGGACGGCCCGCAAGGGTACGAGCCAGCAGGCATGGAGGAGACGGGCAGTGTTCGAGCAGCACGCACCCTGAGCCGTCAGACGGTGCCGAGCACCCCCTGCAGCGGCTCCGTACTGAGTGCTCGGCGTATCGGGGAAGCACGACGATCGGCAGGTTCGGAGGCACCGTCGGCGCGCCAGAAGTTGGCGGTCGAGCGTTCGGCGAGGTGACCACACTTGGTCTTGCAGGCTCCGTATGTGGTCACTCGTGTACGAGGTTCGTCGTAAGTGCGGTTGAGGGCTGTTACCTGCGGTTTCGCGCCGTTGAGCGCAGTTGGAGACGTCTCCGAGGACTCCTACTGTGTCAACGTACATCGACATCTGTTCTGACCTGCGGAAACAAGCCTTCAGCAGGCTGCGTGGGTGCAGTTGACCGTGGCTGGGAGCCGTTGGGTGCGGTTGGGCGCGTCCTGTGGCTCCCAATCTGCTCCCATAGCGCTGCTCCCAGGCGGTTGGTCGTACGTGGTGAGTCGGCGGCGCTCATGCCGCTGACCGGGTGGTGGGGCGTGAAGCGGAATGACGCCCGTTCGGGTAGTGAGGTGGTCTTCGATTACGTGACGTGCCACTCTCCGGCCGTGAGTCGCTTCGTCGAAGACATCCGTCGAGCCAGATCTCAGGGCGTTCTACCGGAACGCTTCCGCCCTGCCGACGTCCAGAAGGCGTGTCCGGGATGGGCCGACGCGACCTACCACGTGTTCCTGCCGAAGCACCGCCTGGGCAATCCTGGTCGCTACACCTCGTACTTCCGGCGACATGACGACGGCCGCTACAGCCTGATCACGTAGAACCGCGCGCTTTGTGCCGATGTCGGGGTGTGGAGGCGACGTCTGCCTGAGCGGAGCTATGGTCCGGGCGGTAGCACTCATGTGGCGTTATGGGGGATGGCCGCTATGACCGACACCGAGGACTCGCGGGCCGAGGCTGGCGGCTTGATGGTCAGCCTGCCCAGGTCCGTGGTCGCTCTGGCCACCTGGTCTTCCTGGACCCGGTTCGATCTGTTGCCCGCTGCGGCGCCGCGACTGCCCGGCGTGTACCTGGTCGCAACCGCGACGGAGCTCGTCTATGTCGGCATGGCCGGCGATCGCGGGGGTGCGGGTTTGAGCGGGAGGATGGCCGCGTACTGCACCGGCAAGGCAGCGGTCTCGGGCCTGGGCCGCGCGGTGCTGGACCGCGCCCTGAACGACGTGGCTTCCTCGCACGGCAGCCTGGCCGTCGGGGAACGGTTGGACACCCAGGGCTGGGCGGTGTTGGCCATGCGGGAAGCCGGACTGTGGCTGTGCTGGGCCACCACCGCCGACCGGGCCACGGCCGTGGAGTTGGAGGAACACGTTCTTACCGCCCCGCCCGAGCAGCGGCTGTGGAACCCACGTTCAAGCCGGTCCCTTGAGCGCATGACAGGTAACGTCTGGGCAGGGCGAGGAGCGGCTGCGCGACGGCGAGCCGTGGGCGTTCCAAATTACTGTCATGTCGACTGACTTGAGGGCTTCGCGCATCAGGGTTCGGGCCTTGTCCGAGAACCCGAGCCAGCTTGTACGTCCCCGCGTGAATTCGTGGCAGCACGACGGATCGCCGTCTATGCCCAGATGTCGCCGGAGTGCGCGGCTCTTCGGTGGCGTTAATCCGACCGTGCGGGCTAGTTCGCCAGGGGAATGGCGGAACCGTTCCTGGATGTCCACCTCCCGGATCGCCGCCGCGGGTACTGATGCATCGGCGACGAAGCGCACCGGTGCGCCGTCCTGCTTCTTCGTGAAGTGCACGGTGATCGTGACGCCCGAACCGTCCACGGTCGTAGCGAGATCCTCCAGGTGCGGTAACACGTGCGCGCGTGTTTCGCCGTTCTTGATGTGCCGTTCGACGCGGTTCACATCCGCTTCGGACACTTGCGCCCCGGCATCGGTGTGAGCCTCCATCGCCAGGAGCGTCCGGATGCGTGCTCGGGCCTCATGCCTGGCTCGTCGTCCAGGCTGGAGCAGTGCCGCGATCTGGCGGTACTCCTCGTCGAGAACAATGGTCAGGTCACGCGGGGGGTCAACGCTCACAGGGAGTACGCGGTGTGGCAGGTGGTCGGCGAGATGGTCCGCGAACACGCGTTGCAGCAATTCATCGAAGAGTGTGACGCCCGCCCGTACATGCAGGTACAGCAGTTGCTCTCGGACGACGTTGAACCAGTGTTGCTCGTCGTCGCGCAGTGCATCGATCGCCCGAAGCGCTCCCGCGTCGGCTTCGGCAAGATTGATCAACGGATTGGCCGACGCAAGCCCCACACACTTCTTGAAGCTTACCGACCTGCGGGTCTTCTTGTCGAAGACGGGCACGCCGGTCTGCACGAGAGCTGCCTTGATCAGCATCTCGAAACTGTGCTGGAGGTACAGCAAGACTCCGGTCGCTCGTCCTCTGTCGTTGGGTGAGTTGAACGCCTCAACAGCCGAGACCAGGGACGCAAGCGCCTTGGCCTTGAGCGCTCGGCTCTCCTGCTTGATCTGCACGACCCACCACCACCCGCACGTTCATCCAGGTTCTGCTCTTATCGCCGCAACCAGTACCACCGTTTCACTCGCACTCATGCCTCCCGTCTGGCTACACCGAGAGTCCGTAGACCGGGGTTCGCACCGCATCACGCAGCCGGTACGCCGCACGGACCTGCGGCGGAAGGCGGCAAACAGGATGTGACACCTTGGATTCGGCCAATCGGGTGAAGCCCGATGGATCGCGTAGCGAAGCTCGGCTGCGGGTCGATGTGATCGACAACTGGTCAGGGTGGACAACAGTGACACCGCATCGGAGCCAGTCCGAGGAACGGTTGCGGCCAATCCCCACTCTGGAGGAGGGAACCTGCGGCTCCCCCGAGGTTGTAGTCGTGCAGAGTCGTACGACACGTAGGACGGCGTCTCCGCAGAATTGCGTTTGGCGTCATGTCGTTGTGAGGAAAGATCCCTCGGAGCGCGCATCCAGGCCCGTCGACGGGAATCGGAATTGACAGAAGTTGATCTATTTGCTCCTGAACCGGGTGCTGGGCCGGACTATTTGGGGCAGGTCAGGGCGTTCGTCGCGCCGGTCGCGAACGAGTCCGACGCGGTAATCAAAGACTCGGACGTCATCGAGTGGGCGCGTGCCGTCTATCGTACTTTCGGTGAGCTTGACTCGGGTGACGGACTGACTATGGCCGAGTTGGAGAACGCCTGCGGACAAGCGGCCCCAGGGAGCTTCGAGAACCGGTTCGAGTTGTTCAAGACCATGGGTTTGGTTCGCCGCCGCAGTGATCATGCGGACGTTCGTCGGTACGTTTTCAACCCGGTCGGAGTCGCGGCGCTGCTCGTTTTCGACCGTCTCGCCCACAGCGGTGGTGTCCAGGAGATCTTGATTTCACTGGATCAGACCAGGCGGGACATCGCTGACGGCTTGCTCGACCTCGGCGAGGTTGAGGAACGGCTGACAAGCCTCAGACACGCACTGTCCATCAGTACCGGCGAGCTGCTGCGGTTGAGGTCCAGGCCGCTCGAGGAAGTGCGCGAAGGGCGACGCAACCATCGAGGAGCCGATCGGCTGCTCGGTGAAGCGCGCGCACTGGTTCACGTCGTTGAGGATCGGTTCCCCGCGTTGAGTGGTTCAAGTGGTCGCTTGATCAGTGAGGCTCTTCGCTACGCTGCGGCGGCCAACGAGCTGGTGGACCGCTTGCTCGCGCGCGCTCGCACCGAGCGCGACTTCTCGATGCTGGAGCCCGAGCAGTACCGCACGGCCGCCTTCCATTCGGATCCGGACAGCCTGGCTGCTGTGTTCGCCGGAACCGTGTTCGATCCGCCGGCCGCTCTGCTCGGGCCTGAGCAGGTCCTGCTGATGTTGGAGCAGCATCGGCCGCGCGAGGCCCGGAAGCGTCCGCCGCTGACGCTGGACACGCCCATGCTGGACAACCCGGTCGAACATGCCCGCGAGCGGCAGGACCGCCTCCGTGAGCGACGTAAGGCCGTTCTTCGCCTTCGGCTTCGCGGACAGCCGGAACTCGACCTTACCGCAGAACTTCTTGCCGCTGGCTGGCCTGGCGCGGTGCGTCTGGTGGTCGAGGTGCTCGGTGCGGCTAGCGATCCGGATCTACCGTTCTCTGCCCAGCTGTCGGACGACCTGTACGTCGACAGTGCTGCTCCGGTGAGTTACCTGTCTCCGATCACGTTGCGATTCGAGGAGGGCACGTGACGGCGGATCACGCGCTGTGGCTAGCGCGTCTACGTGCACAACGCGCCGCATCCATCACCTCTCACGACAGGGCTCAGATGGATGGTGCCGCACGACGGGCGGGACGCGTCCTCGTCGATGCGGCACCGGGTGAAGTCATCCTCGGGTGGACTGATGAGGTCGTGTTCGGCCTTGAAGCCGCACATGGACCCCCGATGTTGCCGAGCACGGCGGTGCTGGTGTTCGCAGCATGTCTCCGTGCGTGTTGGCCGGATCCCGACCAGCCTCCGTATCCCGGGGCACCGGCCGCGATCGACGACGTCCGGTCCGCAGTGGAGACGCTCGGCGTCTCCAACGTGACATCAGGCCTCAACCGGCTGGAAGCGTGTGGATACATACTGTACGACGCGACGGCATCCGTGATCAAGCTCGGACCTGCAATGTCGTTGTGGCGTGAACCGGAGATCGCTCTGATGCGCCGCGAATACGCTCGGCTACCTTCGGTAGGCGGGTCAGAATGACCGATGATCTGCTGTCCACGCTCACCACCCAACGGCGTGCCGAAGTCCTCGCGGCGTTGGCGGCTGTAGAGACCTCTCTGTTGCCGGTACCACAGTCGGCTTTTCGCGCGTTGCTTGAGCCGGCGTCCCGGCAGGTCGTCGAGCGATTGCTCACTGAGGCGGGCCGGGTCCTGATCAGAGTAGGCAACGGTTACCTCTCCGCTTACGACGACACCATCGCTGCCCAACTCGCCCGGTTGGGAATCGGTGTCCTTCCGCGCGACGAACGCGCCATTCTTGCGATGGTCCTGCTGCTCTCAGTTGCACTGCCCCGGGCTCAAGGGTTGGTTCCGAAGGAAAGTCCTTGGGAAAACGGCCATCCCGTGCCGCGTGATCTGCTCGTGCGCGAGGGCCGACTCAAATATGGCACCGCGGACAGCGCTCTACGCCAACTCACCAAGGCCGAACTCGTGCGATCCGTTACCGGCGGGATCGTCCCCGGCAGGCAATTCCTCCGCCTGACCCCGGCAGCGACGGACACGCTGTTCGACGAGCTGATCTTGCTGGCGGAGCCGCAAGGCGATCTGGCCTTGTCCATCCGACGACTACGTGCCATCCGACAAGAAATCCCGGAGAACCCGCCGACATGACCGAATCTCTCAGCATCCCGAGAACCGCCAGTCGAGGCGAGGTCGGTGAGCGTCACCTCCTCGTGGTGCAGACCTTCGACATTGCGCGGCTCACCACCCATCCGGTGCCTCTGGTGCCGGGGACCTTCATCGCGGTGTCGGGGCAGGGCCCCAAGGGGGATTCCAACGGCTCGGGCAAGACGAGCTTTCTCGGCGCCGTGTCGATCCTGCTCGGTGACCCGCAGTGGCGGATGGACACCCAAGGTGGGAAGACAGCCGCAGGCATCCTCTTCCGACCGGACTCCGCAGGGATCGACCCATCCCAGAAGGTGCCTCCGGCGGATCACGGCTTCGTGGCCGGGGTCTTCGCCGACTTCGAGGATCCGGCTGCGAACGCACTCACCGTGTGGGTCCGCATCTCCACCTCGGCACCCTACATCGAGGCCAGATGGGCCGATGGCATCCATCTCGCTCAAGGCAAGGACGAGTTCGAGCGGTTGTCGCAAGCCGAGGAGCTCTGGCAGGCCGTCAAACGCAACGGAACGGTGTCCGCCCGGCGGATGTCCCAGTTCTTCTTCGGTGATGCCCCCCGGTGCCTCACCTACCTCGACACACCTCTGCGACCGGCCGCACCGTCCCTGCTGAGCCAGCAGATGACCGAGATGGAACCCCGCGACATCGGCGCATCGCTGATCGCGCTGTCCGGTTCGAAAGCACACCTCGACGACGAGCGAGCACAGCGGGGCAAAGTGCTCGAACAGCGGCGGATGCGCGACGAGTGTGTTGCCGACGGTCAGGCACGGTGGCAGAGGGAACAGGCAGAGTTGGACGCCGTTGCCAGCAGGGACGCGGCGCGCGCGAGCCTCGACACCGCGTTGGGACACTGGCAGGGCTACCTCGCGGGGCGTTACCTGGCCGTTCTCGACAGGGATCGCGAACTCGACGTCCAACTCGTCGAGCTCCGGAAGACGCACGCCACATCCGTTGAGCGGGTAGGGGAAATCGAAGCCGAGCTCAACGAACTCAAGGCACGCACAGACCTCGCCTCGAGTGAGGAGCGTGCACGCCGCGATTGGGATTTGGCCAAGCAGGCGGCATCCTCCTTGCGGGATGAACGCACCGCGAAGGCGGCGAAGCGTTCCGAGCTCGCGGACGAGCGCAGGGCCTTGTTGCAGCAGGTGGACGGCTGGGACGGCAGCACGCCAGAAGACGCTGCGCTGCGACAGTCCGAGGCCGAAACTTCACACGCCAAGGCGAAGGTTGAACTCGAGAAGCTTTCCGCCGCCTTGGACGCGGCTCAGGACGAATTCGATCGGGTTGGCCGCGGGCGTAGCGGCACAGCCGGACTTCTCGTCGACGTTCTCGAAGCACGAGGCGTCACGGCGACTTCGTTGATGGACGTCGTGACCCTCGCCGACGAGGTACGCGCTGTCTGGGAGCCGAGGCTCGCTCCTTGGCGTGATGCGGTGATTGTAAGCATCGGGAAAGACGCGGACGACGCACGTGCGCTTCTGACCGAGCACGCCGGCGCGCAGATCATCCAATCGGATCCGGCGTCAGACCGAGCCATATCTGGCGTTTCCTCTCGTCTGCCCATCGGCCAGTTCCTGGGCACGTTGGAGGAGCGGTTCGCTGCGCGCCCGGAGCCGGACGACGTCCACGACGCAGAGCTCCACCTGACGGTCTCGGGCGGGTTCGCAGATCCGATCACCGGCCGAGAGGCAATGCTGCGTACGGCGCGGCAGAAGGTAGACGAAGCGCGGCTAGCGTGTGACGGTGCCGTCACCGAGTCGAAGGCGGCCAGTGCCCTCCTGCTTCTGGCCAAGCAGCAGTGCAAGGCTGCCCACGCGGCCGCGAGGTTGGGTGAGATTGCCGAACTGGACACCGGATTGGCCAACCGGATCGCCGAGCTGGACCGGCTATGGGCAGAATCCGACGGCAAGGAGCGGAAAGCGCAGAAGGCCTGGGAGGAAGCCAGCGACCTCCTCAGGGGGCACGCTGATCGAGTTCGGCTTTACACCCTCCAACTCGATGCTGCGAAGGAAAAAGAATCACAAGCCAGGGACAAAGTCAAAGCGCGAGTCAAGGAACGGGAAAGCCTGAAGGTCGAGTTGTGGCGTGGCCTTTGGCAAAGTGATGAGCACCATGCTCGGGGATACGTCGCGGCCAACTCGACCGACCTCTCCGTGGCGGACCGTCGGGCGGCGGCGGTCGACGACCTGAGCCGAGCGACTGCACAGTACGGCATCGATGAGAGCGTCGAGTCATCGCTTCCGGATGAAATGCGCCAGGCACTGCTGCTGCGTCTTGCTCTGGCCGCCTCCCCTGTGGATGTGCCACCGGCTGTCGGTCTCCCGCAGATTGCGACACCGCTGCATGTGAAGCTCGATGGGATGGCCGACTCCGATCGGTTGACAGTGCAGCGAGTGGAGAAACAACGACGAGAACACGCCGGCACGCTCGCTGACCTCGAACGTGAACTTGCCGACCAAGAGGACCGGCACGTCCTGTTGCAGAGCATGATCAGTCAGAGAGTCGAGGCAATCTTCAACCGCATCAGCGACAAGTTCGACAGCCTCGACATCGAACGTGGTGGCTGCGGTGCTGAATTGCACTTCCGGGCGGTCGAACCTCCCGCCGACGGCGAGTGGGTCTGGGAGGTTTCGCCACGCTGGAAGCGCTCGAGCAGCGGCACCTACGTGCCGTACCGGGAGGTAGCCAACGGTGCACAGGTCAAGGTGTATGCCGTGCAGCTCGTGCTCGCTGCCGTGCTCGCCGACGCCGATACCCACGGACGCGTCCTCGTCCTCGACGAACTGGGCAACAGCCTCGGTGAAGTCAATCGCAAGGACGTGCTGGGCGCGCTCAAGCGTGTAGCTGCGCATCAACGCGTGACAATCCTCGGAACCTGTCAAGATAGTGTGCTGGTCGATGCGGCGGACGTGTGCGGCGCCCTTTTGTGGTTCTCCCACGCCTCGACCTCCGACGCCTACAACCGGCCGACTCGAGCGTGGGCGTTCAACGAGAACTCGGAGCAGGTCGACCTGACCGCCGACTGGATCAAGAGGGGTACGCCGGATGAATGATGCCGACACGCCTCGTGTCCACCACGGGTTTCTTATCGGGGAGAGCGTCGGTCGAATGCCCGTGCCGCTGCCAGAATTGCCGGAAGGAGTCGCCGCCTACTCCGTGCCGCGGGCCAAACCGACGCAGGTCAACGGCGACACGATGCGGCGGGACCGTAAACGCCGACCTAACGTGACCATGGCGGACCTGCTGCCGGAGAAGCAACCGCAGGACTTCGCCCTGCCGACGGCCGTCGAGCGCCGCGATCTCGTGTGGTTCCTGCAGACCGGAACATCTCGCCGCTGGTCAGGCATGAGAACTCGGCTCGGCGACCAGGCATGGGACGTGACGATGGAGATGGTCCGCGCTGGCGTGGGGATACTCCGGCTCGACGTCGCCGGCTTCGACTACTCACCCGTCTCGTTCAGGCTCACCGATGCGTGGGCGGCCGTCGCGGACGACTATGTCGCAGAACTCACCGGTCGGGTCGACCCGGATGAACGTCGCTCCGAGTTACTCGGGATCATGGAAAACGAGCCGGACCTGGCCGAGGAACGGGATCTCCTCGCGAGGGTCCCAGACGGCGGCCCGCTCCGCGTCCCGGAGGGATCGCGCACCCGTGCCGCATTGTGGTCGGTGTACGAAGCGGCGATCCGGGCCGCGTGTGTGTGGCTGGCAGGTCGACGGGCAGGTCGACGAGTGACCCTCAAGGAGTTGGCAGGCTTCGCGTTCAACGACAGCAAGAAGTTCACCCTCCAACAACGAATAGCGTTCGCCAACCTGGTCAACATGGAGTTCTCAGACGCGGTGGACGGCACCGACGTCGAGATCCTCATGCGTGGACCGTTGATCTGGCACATCGACTCGGTCGCTGCGGACGCGGGCGTAGCCGGACCGTGGATCGGGCTTCCCGCCAACGCCCTCCACGCCCTCGGCGAAGTCGACACGACCTCGCTCGAAGGCATCCTGGTCATCGAAAACAAGGACACGTTCCAGCGGGTATGCGAGTACCCCGGAATCACTGAGCACTGGCTCTGCGTCTGGGGACGCGGCTATGCCAGTCACGCGCTTGTGGATCTTCTGCGTGCGTTGAGCCCACGACGGCTCGCCGCTTGGTGTGACCTGGACGCCGACGGTGTGTCGATCGTGGCCGACTTATCCCGCAGGCTCGACCGCCCGATCACCCCAGTCGGCATGGACCGGAGGTTTTGGGAAGCAGGACCATGGCGGCTCCAGACGGCGGAGCAGTTGACACGGGGACGTGGGCGCGCCGCAGCACTCGCCGCTGAAGGGCCAGAGTCGTTGCGGGACCTTGCATCCGCCATAGCTCTGAACGGTGAAGGGCGCGAGCAGGAAACGTTGTACGAGGAAGTACTGCCCGAACTATTGGAGGAACTCCGGCAAATAACGTAGGGGCGAGTGGAGTTCCCAGTGGGCGCTGGCGGCTCTGGCAGCCGGCGAGCAGGCGCTGAAGACGTGGGAACTGGAAACATCAACAGGCTGGAGGACTGGGCCGTGACCGTGACGAACCTGTTCGGCTTCGCCGGTCAGGCGGTGATGTCGGGCCGGTTCGACTACATCTTCGTCAGCGCCGACATGCGTGCGAGCGAGGAGTCGCATGGACGAGAAGCCCTACCAGCTCCTGGCGCACGCCCGTGACCCGATCCCCGCCACACCGGGACGGAATCCCGAGCAGGACAGCGAGTACGTCCGTCACGGCACCTGCTCGATCTTCCGCTGGGTCGAACCCCTGGGCGGGTGGTGGCGGGTCGACGCACAACCTTGCCGGACCAGGGTCGACTGGGCCGGACAGGTCGAACGGCTCCTGACCGTCGACTACCCCGAGGCGGAGAAGGTCGTCCTGGTGATGGACAACCTCAACACCCACACCATCGCGTCCCTCTACGAGGCTTTCGACCCGGCCACCGCGTTCGCCCTAGCCCGACGCCTGGAGATCCACCATACCCCCAAACACGGATCCTGGCTCAACATCGCAGAGATCGAACTGTCCACACTGGCCCGCCAATGCCTGGACCGCCGCATCGACGACCTCGACACGCTCAACACCGAACTCGCCGCATGGCAGCACGCCACCAACACCGACCAGCGTCAGGTCGACTGGCACTTCACCACCGCCGATGCCCGCACCCGACTCCGCCACCTATATCCCAAAAATTAGCAGCGACGGTCTACTAGTGGCTTGTCACGCAGCCATGGCCGGGTAATGGGTCCAGGTGCGGATGGGTGAGTCGGTGGCGAAGCCGGTCTTGGGCTGGGCTCGGGCGTTGCGCCAGCGGATGAACGAGGCGATGGCGGCGTTTTGTTCGGTGTGGGTGCGGTGGTCGGTGCCGTTGAGGGCGAAGTAGCGCAGGGCGGCGAACTCGGCCTCGATCCAGTTCAACCAGCTGGAGTAGGTCGGCAGGAACACCAGTTCGGCGTCGTTGTCGGCGGCCCACTCGCGGACGTCGGGGTGTCGGTGTGGGGAGAAGTTGTCCATGACCAGGTAGAGCCGCTGGTCGGGCCACCGGGCGCGCAGGGTCTTGAGCAGGTCGAGAAACTCGGCGTGGCGTTTGCGGCGCCGGATCCGGTAGTGGATCTTCCCGGTGGTCAGGTCGAGTGCGGCGAGCATGTGCATCACGCCGTGGCGGCGGTTGTAGGTCGCCCGTAATCGGTGGGGCGATCCGGCGGACCGCCAGGCCTTGCCCTTGCGCGGCATCAGGTTGAGCGGACCGAACTCGTCGACGCAGATCACCCGGCCGTCGTCGGGCGGGTGGTCGTAGAGGTCGAGGATCCGCTGCATTTTGACGAGGAATGCAGTGCGGGCGATCAGGCAGATCCGTTCACGGATCGCCTCACCGATCGTCCGACTCCGCCCGCCGCTCCATTTTGGGTCCAGCGCCGCGAACCCCCGCCCGTTGAAGGCGTGGATCACGTCACGGACGTAGTCCTCGCTCACCTGCATCAACGAGGTGATGTCCCGGACCGACTGGCCCTGGCCGGACATCAACACCACGATCGCCCGCCGCAACCGCACCGGGTCCTTCGCGGTCCTGGTGACCCGCTGAAGCTTCCGGCCCTCCTCCATCGACAAGGGCCTCACGAACACACTCGGTCGACGAGCCACGACCACCTCCCGCACTCGGCATGCAGGACCAGCCTCGCCGATCAACCCATAGGACCGATTACCGGGCCGACCCTCCGAGACACGCCACTAGGTACCCCGGTTTGAGCGCAGCTCCGCTCAGTCAACCGGTTCAGCTGGCCACTTCTCCTGGTACACCCGCAGGTAGTCGGAGTCTTGGCAGACGCAGGTGCCCCGGGAGTCCTTAAGGGCTGGTCGAGTGGGATATGGGGCCGGGCTCCGTAGGACGTTGAAGCCGGTGATCTGCGTCCCGCCGGGGTCGATGCCTGCTGTCCTGCGGACCAGTCGAGCCGCCAGCAGAACTCCGGCGAGTGCGGACTGGTGGGCCAGGGGGACGTGTACGTCCTGTGGAGGGTGTCCAGTCTGCCCCAGCGGAATGACACCACCACCGCAGATTCCCTCCACGTACAGCTCGCGGATGGGGCGTCCCTCGAACCGGGTCAAGGCGTCCCGGGCGATGCCGAGGCCGGTTGCGATCGCATCGAGCAAGGGCGCGGGCACCGGCCCATGAGAGTGCAGCAACGTCCGCACCTCTGCGACCAGCGGGTTGATGCCCAGAGCCGAGGCCACGACGGCGTCCTCGCTGGAGGTCTGACCGGTCGGCAGGTACAGGCAGGACAGGCACGCGTCGGTGCGGAAGGCGTGGGTGGATACGCCGAGGTCACCGGGTTGGGTCCAGGCGTTGGCAATCCAGCCCGGGAGCGAGGCTTGGACCGCGCGTCGCGCTGTCGCCGAATCCACGGCGACCAGCGCTGTTCCCCAGTGGTAGCCGTGGGTGGCCGTGAAGTTTGCCCACTCCTGGGGCCGAGGGGTCAAAACCAGACCGTCGGTGGGGGTTCTGGCCGCCAGTTCGGCTTTCC
This sequence comes from Saccharothrix sp. NRRL B-16314, assembly GCF_000716595.1. Taxonomy (GTDB): domain Bacteria; phylum Actinomycetota; class Actinomycetes; order Mycobacteriales; family Pseudonocardiaceae; genus Actinosynnema. The sequence continues at coordinate 162,160 of NZ_JNXC01000019.1, read as the reverse complement.
CGGCGTTCTCGTCGGCCCGCGTGGTGAGGACGTAGCGTTGGATGTTGCTCAACTCGACCGACTCGTGGTCGACGAGTTCCAGGCCGCCCTGCACGGGGCTGCGGCCCAGGGCCCATACCGCAGCCTGTCCCACGGCGCCGCACCCGACCAGCACGGTCGGGTGCGCTAGCGCCCATCCATCCTCTGGCACGTCGGGAGCGGTGATCGGGTCGATACCGTCCAGGCACGACACGGTGAGGTCGTCGGACACGGGATCCATCTCGCCCATCAGCACGGTCCGGAAGACCGCCGCGGCGGCGAAGCACGCGGCGGCACCGGCGCCGAACGGGATCGCGCTGTCGCCGACGGGCTGGGGAACGCGGCAGGACAGCAGGGCGGTCCAGGCGTCGGCCCCGGCGTGGAAGGTCCGCTCGAAGGTGGGGGCGTCGAGGCCGATGGCGATACCCACAGCGGCGTGGTCGATGATGGTGATGTTCGGGTTGACCGCCCTCGCGAGCCTGCTCAGCTCGGTGGACAGTGCTTCCGCGCCAGGGCCGTGCAGGAAGGCGAGGGTGGGATAGAGCCGGGCGAGCAGCCTGACGGTGAGATCGGCCAGCGCCCGCCCCTCACGGGTTTCGGCGGCCTCGCGGCCGAGGGCGATGCCGATGCGGGTATTCGCCAATGCGGCCTCGAACAGTTGCTCGTCGAACCCGGCGATCACCTGGGAGGCCGCGACTGCGACGCGGCGGTGGTAGTCGGCCAGCGGCATCAGATCACCTGTACCAATCGGCGTGCGGCGTGGTCGCGGAGTCCTTGCCAGCCCGCGGGGGCAAGTCGGTAGGTGGCGACGCCGGGGTCGGTGAAGCCGTCTGCCCCGAAGTGCGGCAGCACAATCGACAGGCCGCCCACCTGGGTCACGATGGGGTAGGTGTTGTCGGTGTCCGAGTGGTAGGCCTCCATCGGGTGGGTGTGCACCTGGACGGCGAGCACCTCACCGGCTTCGTAGAGCCAGCGGTTGAGGCGGTGCAGCTCGTCTCCGTCGACCCGGACGCACAGTCCAGACTCAAGGCGGTAGGACGTCTGCTTCGGGACGTGGGGTGTCCGGACGGTGAACACCTCGCCGGAGAGCACGCCGGTCCACAGCACGAACAACTCGTAGCCCTCGGCCCCGGCACCGCGCACCGCGTCCTCGGTCTTGGCGACGATCTCGGCCGGGACGTCGAACCTTCGGACATCGGCCAGCCTCACTGGGGCGGCACCCCCGGGTCGAAGCCCACCCTGGGGTTGAACTCCACTTGCCAACCGGCCACGGGCGCGACGCCGTAGGTGTGGATGACATCCAGCAGGCGGACCAGGGCGCCGGCGCGTGCTACGCGGTGGAGCTCCCACGCATCACCGCTGTGGCCGGGGTGGTCGTGATACTCCCGCACACCGGGGAGGCACAGGAAGGGCAGGCTGTCGGACGAGTAGCCCTGCATCAGGGTCTGGGCTTCCATCACCGGTCTGCCGTCCGGGGTGATGGAATGGATCTTGCCCGTGTTCCGCCTTAGTGTGGTGGGCAACTGCCCTGTTCGGTACGGCTCACGGGTAAACGGGTCGGCCAGCCGTACCGAGGGCGGCCGGACGTCGTAGTTGGTGTAGTCGATCAGCACTCCGGTCACCAGCGCCGGGGGAGAGATCTGCCGGGCCGCCATCACCACGAACACCTTGGGGAACGTGGCATCGACCAGGAACCAGCCCTTCGCCTGGTAGTCGCGCTCCAGCGCGCGGTAGTCAGCCACTTGGCGGTCGAACTTCCGGCGCGAGACCTCCGGGTCGACGTACTGCTCCTCGACGGCTGCGGCCACGGGACTCAGCCGCCGACGCCGGCACGCAGGTTGAGGAACAGCCGCGTGCCCGCGCCGAACCCGAAGCTGCCGATCTTGGCGTCGAGGTCCAGGACCCCGCCCGCGTTGTCCCGCAGCTCCCAGTTCTCCACCGGCTGTCCGCTGTTGTCCGTCTGCGCGAGTGCCCTGCCGATGATGCTGCGCAGCGGGGCGTTGGGGTTGGCCTCCACCGCGGTCGGGGTGCCGTTAACCACCACCTGGAGTTCGACCTTGTCGGGCATCGCCTATCTCCTCGTCGATCGGTTCAGGCGACGACTCGGGGGGTGCCGCTGGGTGCGCCCTCGGCGATCGGGTGACTGCGCTGTGCGTAGTCACCGTCACGGAGTATCGTTTACCTGCTAGGTGCATGCTATCAAAGCATGCACCTGATGGGTACATGACTTTCGACGTTGGGACGGTGATGGAGGTCGGCTTTGCCTCGTTGCAGATGGCCAAGACGTGCTCTTCACCTGCGAAAACACGCCAGAAGTGGGGGCCGGAAGGCGCTCTGAGGATCCGGTTGAGACTCGATCAAATGGTTGCCGCGTCGACGCTGGCTGAACTCGCCTGCCTGCCCCAAGTGCGCTGGAAGAAGGTCGCCGCAGACGCGGGTGAGCGGTTCGTGCTGGACCTCGGCGGCGGTCGGCAGATGATCGTCTCCGCCGACGGGGACCCCGCGCCCCGGCGCGATGACGGCACGGTCGACCTCGAACGGGTGGAACGGGTGCTTGTCGTCGAGATCACGGAGCCGGGTTGACCCGGCGTTCACCAGACGACCGACACAATGGCCCCGAGCCGCCTCGCGGACCGGCCAAGCGCCGGGAACGGGGAGGATCTGCTCGGACTCGTCCTCGCGGCCCGCCAGCCGCTGGTCCGGCACACACGGAGAGCGGAAGAACGAGGAGGTGACACCGATGACAACAACGCACGCCGGTTCCACTGAGCGGTACGGGTACGAGCCTTTGGAGGTACTGCCTCCGGGGGAAACCTTGCGGGAAACGCTTGAAGCACTGAACATGAGCCAGGCGCAGCTGGCGGTTCGCGCAGGCCTGTCCACCAAGCACATCAACCAGATCATCCAGGGCCAAGCGGTGCTCACCCACGAGACCGCTATCACCCTGGAACGGGTCACCGGCATGCCGGCTCGCTTCTGGAACGACCTCGAATCGCGCTACCGCGACCACCTGACCCGTGAACTAGAACGCGAGAAGCTCACTGCCCACGTCGGATGGTTGAAGCGGATGCCGATCGCCGCGCTACGCAAGCTCGGGAAGATCACCGCCGACCACACCGACGAACCCCGCGTGCTCCAGCAGGCCTTGAACTTTTTCGGCGTCGGTGGGATCGAGGCGTGGGAGGAGGTCTGGGCTAACCCCGCGGTCAACTACCTGAAGTCAGCGGCGTTCGAGGTAGACGCAGGGGCCATGGCCGCGTGGCTGCGCCTGGGTGAGGTGGAGGCGACGAACATCCCGTGCGAGCCGTTCGACCGAGCACGGCTCAAAAGCGTGCTGCCCGAGCTGCGCGCGTTGACCGTACTGTCCCCGGCCGAGTTCGAGCCACGCATGAGGCGCCTGTGCGCCAGTGCAGGTGTTGCAGTCGTCCTGGTGAGAGAAATCGTCGGCTGCCGAGCCAGCGGCGCCACGCGTTGGCTCTCCCCGTCTAAGGCCGTGGTGCAGCTCAGCTTGCGCGGGAAGCGCAATGATAAGTTTTGGTTTGCGTTCTTCCACGAACTTGCTCACGTGCTCTTGCATGGAAAACGTAGCGTGTTCATCGAAGCCGAGGACATAGCCAAGCCGGGGAACGGTTCGTCGGACGAGGAAACGGAAGCGAACAAGTTCGCGGCCGACCTGCTCATCCCGTCTGTCCACAGGCGTGAATTGGTCGCACTCAACCCGTGGAATTCCCGTCAGGTGCGCGCGTTCGCGGACCGGCTCGGCATCGCGCCCGCGATCGTGGCTGGCCGCTTGCAATTCGAGCTCAAGGACTACCGGTTCGGCAGGGACCTGTTCGAGAAGTACGAGTTGGTTGACTGACGCGTCAGCGACGTTCAGTCGCCGGAGGGTTCGGGGGGACGCTGAACCGCGCGTTTGCGTGCGAGGGACGACCAGGTAGCTCTCGGTTGTCGGGGTGGGTAGGCGGACACAGAAACGGATGCGGCCGGACTGCCGAGTCGTACCGGCGCGTCGGCCGAGCCGCCAGGCGGGCATCATCGAAAGATGGATCCCGAGCAGGTCAAACCCAGCGACTATCTGATGGCGCGCATGTTCACGCAGCGGTGGGCGGACGGCACCCTCCGCCAGGCGACGCGACTTCGTCACGCTTTGCGGCAGGCGAGCAGCTTCGACAAGGCGTACGAGCGCATGGATGACGCGACGCTCACGGAGTGGGACATCGCCGCGAAGATCGATGAGGTGTGGATTGAGCAGCACCTGCTCATGGTCTCCGCGCAGCAGTTCGAGAAGTGGGCGAAGAGGATGGCCGAAGCTCGCGGTGGAACCCGGCCCGCAGAAGACCGGCTCATGCGCCTTCTGCGTAACAGCCTCGAACACCTCGACGAGGCGGAGCTCAACGACTTCGAAGCACTCCCCGGTCCCAGCGGCAACAGGTCACTCCGGGATCTGCCTGGTGGCCGTCTTCCGCTCGGTGTGACGCTCAGGGCCGACAGGGTCCTGGTCTGTGACCTGGTCGAGTTGGACGAGATCGAGAAGAACTGCCGACAACTCGCCAACCAGATCCTCGACGAGGTCGAGGGCCCGGCCATCGACGCCTACATCGACTGGATGATCGACGACGCCCGCGGCAAGTAGCTCGCCCATCCGTCGCCGGACGAGGGGAAAGAGGTATGGCTGAGCGAGTCGGGATTCCCGCCGCGCGAGACACCCGTGGACGGCTCCACCCGCGAGCCGCGATCGACACGGTCCCACCACCGTACGAGGTGTACAAGCCACTGCACTGTGGCGGTTGCACCATCGCAGTCGTGGGCACGCGATCGCAAGGTGTGAGCGGCGCAGCGGTAGTCGTGCAGGTCGTCCAGTTCTTCATGCGGGCCAGTGCGTGTTCGGCACGGGTACGGATCGACCGGTGAACGGTGTTGAGGCCTTTCTGCCAGTCGGTCAACACGGTGCCGTCGCGGGGTTTGCGGTAAGGCATCATCGCTTTGGGGTTGCCCGGGTTGCCGCCGTCGGCCATGGCGGGTCGGCCGTCGAGCACGTCGGCGATGCCGGAGTCGCGGTAGACGGTGCAGTCGCTGCGGTTGCCCGGTCGCGGGTCGCCGGTGATCACATGCACGTCGCCGTAGCCTGGTGGCCAGTGCCCGCTTGGCTTGGGTGGTCACGTCCGGGTCGATGTCGATGGTGGTGACCAGGGGGCGCGGCCGGTCAGCTGGGCGAGCAGGCAGGCGTTGTATCCGGTGCCCGCGCCGATTTCAAGGATGCGGTTGCCCGGCTGGACGTCGAGCGGGTCGAGCATCGCGGCAACGAGCCACGGCGCCGACGCACAGGACAGCGACCGGCCGTCCTCGAACCGGTGGGTGATCACCGCTTGTCACGGGTTGTAGGTGACCGCCAGTCGGCTTCGGGTACGAACTCGTGGCCTGGTGTGTCGAGCAGAACCCGTTCAACCTCGCTCTGCCGTGTGTGTCCTGCCTTGCGCACTCTCTGGCGACCATCTCGGTCCGTAGTGTCTCCGGCGACGAGGTGGCGGTGTTGGTGCCCATGGCGCTCCTTTCTGCTCAGCGATCGTCTTGGTGTGGGGCCGTGAGCGGCATATCTCCGTGAACACTGCGCAGGCGTTGGCCGTGCGACGACCTGGATCGACTGGATGCGTTGCGTTCACTTGAGCGTCTGAGAGGGCCTTGGCTCTTTTGGTGCAGCGCGAGGTAGTGAACTGGGAATGGGTCGCCCGATCAAGCACGTCTCTGGGTGCCGTTGAGGCGTCAATGAGTCGCTACCTGGCTTGGCCTGCATGAACGCGGCGGTACGTTCCGGAGGATTCCACCGTTGGGGTATCGCGGTCCCTGTGGTCTCGGTGGCTGTTCATCAGGGCAGCGGCACGAGCCGCGCGCGCCGATCCAGCCCTCGAACGTCGAGGGTGGTCGCGGCGTGGGCACAGGCCGGGCCTGGTGATTGATCAGTTGACCGCGGACGCGGCGGTCGCCGACGCCCGCCTTGCCGCAATGGAGTTCGATGACGCCCTGCGAGCCGTTCGGACGGATGCTGGTGAAGCCGCTTGTGGCCGAGGTCTGGGTCACCGGCTCGGCCTACGGCGACCTCCTGCTTGTGCGGCAGCGCGTGCGCGGATGAGTGTCGGCTGTACGTCTCGACATGTTGTCGATCGGCGGTGCGGCGCCGATTGGCTGCGGGCACGTTGTCGACGCGCACGGTAGGCATGAGAACTTCCACTACTGCTCCGGTTAGGGTCTCGGCACCATGGGAGGAACGGACAGCAAGAGCGGACTCGGCCGAGCCTCCGAGGTTCGGATTGTGACGTGCAACGTCCAGCGAGCCGATATTTCGAGGACACGTCGGCAGGTGGCCTGGCTCGTGGGTGTTGGCGCCGATGTGCTCGTGTTGACCGAGGTGTCGGCGGGCGAGTCGGGTGCTGTATTGGCCGGCTTGCTCGCGGATGCCGGTTATGGAGTGCTGCTCCCGAGTCCGGCGTCAAATGACCGATACCGGGTGCTGGTGGCCAGTCGCGATCCGGAGCCGACCGCTATCGATGTCGGAGCCGGTGTGCTGGGGCACCGGTGCGTCGCCGCTCGCATGTCCCTGCCTGCGGGCGAGATCGGTGTGGTCGGTCTCTACGTTCCGTCTCGCGGCCCGAAGGAGCTTCGTAACCAGGCCAAACGTGCGTTCCAAGATCGGGTCGCGGCGATGCTGCCCGATGTCGGGAGGGGCATCGGCGGAGGTGGTCCGGTTGTGGTGGCGGGTGATCTGAACGTGGTGGAACCGGCTCATGATCCGCGTTACGCGGTGTTCGGATCGTGGGAGTACGACTTCTACCGGGAGTTCGGTCGCGCCGGGTTCGACGACGCGTTTCGTGTAATGGAACCTACCAAGATGGATTATTCGTGGTTCGGTCGACCGTCCGCTGAAGGTCTGCGCAACGGGTACCGAATTGACCACGCGTTCGTCAACCGAGCGCACCGTGCTGCGGTAGTTGAATGTCGATACGACCACTCCGTGCGAACAGCCGGGCTGACCGACCACTCGGCGATGAGCGTGACTCTCGATCTGTCTGTCACGACCGCGTGACTCTGCAACGCCGCCGTATCGCGAAGCGGCGTGTACTCCCGGAGACCAGAAGAGCCCACTGCTAGGGTCCGCCACGCGCCTTCGGGCGATAACGGGAGCCGCTGCTGGAAGCAGCGGCTGTGGACTGAGGCATGCTCGTCCTGGAGGGTTCGAAGATGACAGTGGCAGGTCAGGATCCGCGTGATGTGGTGTACGACCTGGTGGCTGGTGTAGTGCCTCTCGACGAGCACGAAGCACAGGACAAGGCCACCACGTTGCAGTGGGTTCGATCGGGTGCCCCGCTGTTCCGGATCGCCAAGCCAGCGACGCCGGACAAGCACCTGTGCGTCTATTTCGCCCTGTTCGACGAGGCACGGCGCAGCGTCCTTCTGGTCGACCACGTGAAGGCGGGCTTGTGGCTGTTCCCCGGCGGCCATGTCGACGACGGCGAGGACCCACGCACGACAGTGGCGCGGGAGGCGGCCGAGGAACTGGAGATCGACGGCGAGTTCCATCCGCGGTTCGGAGACGAGCCGCTGTTCCTGACCGTCACGAAGACGCGCGGCGAGCACAGTCACATCGACGTGTCGTTCTGGTTCGTCCTGGCTGCCGATCGGGACATGCGGATCGAAGCGGATCCCCGCGAGGCGAATGACGTCCGCTGGTTCGCCTTGGACGACCCGGCGGAATGGGCACACGACCGGTTCGATCCGCACATGGCCCGGTTCCGCGACAAGCTCCTGACCCGCCTGGGAACCCCGGCGTTGGTGGGGTAGTACGTCGCAGCGAACGGCCGTCGGCCACTACGTGCGATGGCCGTTCGTCGCCGCGCCACCCGACCGCAGCCCGATGGTGGTGAGCAGGGCGGAGTGATCGCTGAGGTCGTCGCTTCGGGTGGTGTGGTCGTAGGCGCATGCGCGGATTTCGCCGGCTTGGGCGCTGACGAGGCTGTGGTCCAGACGTTGGCTGCCGAAGCGTGGATTGATCCAGCTGTGGTCGCCGCCCGAGGGGTTGAGTTCGCGGTAGGCGTCGTGGAGACCGAGGTCGAGCAGGCCGGTGTAGAAGGCGTAGTCGTGGTTTTCGAACGCCGGTAGGCGGGGGCGGTGGTCGGGTTCGACGACGTTGAGGTCGCCGGCGATGCACAGGGCGGGCCGGTTGATCCGGGAGAGGTAGTCCAGAAGACGCTGCTGGAACTCGCGGCGGCGGTGGCTGCTGTCGGGGGTCATGCCGTTGGTCGGCCCGTAGATGCCCAGGAGCCGCACGGTCGTGTCGTCGGTGGTCAGGTCGACGGCGTTGATGCGGGGATCGAACCCTGCCGGCTGGACCGGTGCGGCCTCGATGCCTCGGGTGGCTACGGCGGTGAAGTAGCGGGTGTCTTTCCAGCCTGGCGGGCAGGTGGTGGTGAATCCTTCCGCTTGGAGGCAGGCGAGGATGTGACGGCCTCCTTCGGAGGGTTGCATCTCGGTGAGCACGAGCGTGTTGCTCTTGGTGGCCAGTAGCCAGTTGACGATGCGTTGCGCGCGGCTGGGGTTGGGGCTGTTGACGTTCAGCGCGCAGACGCGCAGCTCGTCGAGCGGGCCGGCGTCGGTGGTCTCGTCAGCGGCGGAGGTGGCGCCGAACAGCATTCCCTGAAATGCGTCGTCGTTCACGGTCGTCTCTACCTTCGGTGGAGGGATGCGGATCGGCTTGACGGGTCGAGGTCCGCGATGAGGCGTTGGGTGCGGGCGATGGTGCTCGTGAGTTGGTCGGGGGTCAAGCGTTTGCCGGCGCGCTGTTCGGGAGATTCCTGGGCTGCGCCGTAGACCCAGAAGAAGCCGCCTGTGGCGGCGTCGAGGATCAGGAACCGCTGCTTGGCCGATGGGCCGCGGACGAGCAGGGAGATGGTGTCGGCCTCGGCGTGGACGGTGTGCACGCTGGTGTGGTGCAGGGCGTAGGTAGAGCTGGCCTGTTCGAGGCGTTCGTGGATGGGAAGCAGGCTGTTCGTGTCGGTGTCTTCGCCGAATTGGTCGTCGCGGCCGAAGATGCGGTGGACGTAGCCTCCTCGCAGGATGTGGCTGGCGAAGCTCCACCGGTGGTTGTGCGGCCGGTCGAAGAACCCCGCCCGGTAGAGGTGCAGCCGGAGCCGGATGTTGAGGTCGGCCGCGTCGTGAAGGACGAGTTTGTGCATGAAGTCGTATCCCTCGCACATCTCGGCCAGGTGGGGGTCGTCGGCGACGCCCGCTACGAGCTCGGCCAGCAGCGCGGGATCGGTCGTCAGTGCTTCGAACAGCGGTGTGCAACCACGAAGGATCGACGTGGTGTCATCCCAGTCGATCTTGGCGAGCAGCGTGAAGCTGGGGTGTGGTGGACTGGTCATGACCGGATCACCGTCCGCTGAGGGGGTCGTCGTGGGCGTAGGGCGAGGCGTCCAGTAGTCGCTTGAGGTGGGGATGCAGGCGATAGAACTGGGTGCCGGTGGCGGGTTGGGGGGTCAGGTCGGGCAGGCTGCCGGTGGTGGCGACGTGCGTGGCTCCGTCCAGCAGAAGGCGGAGTTGAGTGGTCTTGACCCTGGCCGCGAGTGTGCTTACAGGAGTGATCGGAACGGGCTGGGTCGCGACGATTTCCCCTGCGTCGACTGCGGGACGGGCTATGTGCAGGCTGCACACGATGGGTTGGTCGTGCAGGAGTGCCCAGCCGACGGCGTCCATGCCGCGATGGCTGGGCAGCGCACCGTTGTGGGCGTTGAGCACGCCCAACGTCGCGGCGTCGAGCACGCGGGCGGGAACCACCGGCATGCCGACCAGGAGAACGACGTCGGCGTCGGCGGCTCGAATCGCCGATTCGACCTGGTCCCAGGATTGGGCGGTGGTAGCCGGGACGCTGTCCGGCACGCTGGGTGCCGCTTCGAGGTCGGGTTCTGACGGCGGATACCACGCGTTGGCGTAGTTGGAGGAAACCGGCGGCTCGGTGAACGAGGGCGCGTACCAGCACACGGTCTCGATCGGCAGCCCAGCGGCGGTCGCTGCTGTGGCAAGACGTCCGGCGCTACGGGACCCGGAACCCGCCAGGACAACGATCCGCGCTTTGACTGGATGTTCGACGCGGACCGAGCGGAGTGCTTCGTCGGCGAACACGGTGTGCTCAGTGAGAAGGACGCGGTCTGCCAGGCGTCGTCGCAGCTGTTCGGTGGCCTCGTTCAGCAGACGCCCGAGGGCTGCAAGCTGACCGGTCAGGCCGGGTTCCTGCCAAGCGCTGCCAGCCCCGCCCATGCGGTGGCGCAGCCAGACCGCGCCGGTGAGTTTGCATGCCACGTTGAGGAAGCGCAGGTCGCCGCAGGCTCGGGATAGGGCGATCCAGTGGGCGGCGAGTGCCAGCCAGGCCGCGCCGAGGTCGGGTGACAGGGCGGCGACGTGGTCCTGGACCGGAGGTCGGAACAGCCGGCTGGTTTCGATCCGGTGCAGGAGAGCGGCGTCGTATCCGGTCGGCATATCGGGCTCGGCAACCGCCCCGGTCCGTGAGTTGGCAACGAGGTCGGCGGTGTCGGCGGCGTCGAGACGCCACACCGCGGCCGAGATCGCGTCGACGGCGCTGAGTTTCCGCGCCGACTCGGTACCCGGCAGGGCGAGGAGATCGTCGAGTGCGAAGTCGCCGTCGGTGTTCACCCGCACGGGGTGTCGCGTTGCGGGTTGCCTGTGCGCGCCGGCTTGTTCGGTGGTGGATGCGGCGGTCATCGGGCCACCGCAGTGGAGACCTTGGTGAGGACGTCGAGGTAGCCGTCCACGAGCGGAGCGTCGCCTGCGTATCCCCACAGCGGGATCTTGATGAAGGTGTCTGCGAATGCTGCCACACCCGGGAGTTCGGTGGCCGGTGGCGTGCGGGGTACCCATGGTGCGAACGGGTCGCGGCGGGCGAAAAGTGGCTCGGTGCTGATGTCGCGGGTCGAGCCGGGTGCGTCGACCTCGGTGGCGCCTTCGGCTTGGCACAGCGCCACGAACTCGTCGCGGGAGACCGAGGCATTCGCGGGGTTGAATCGCAGCCCGAGCACGTAGAGGCCGTGCTGCCCGTCCGTCTCGGGCACGATCGCGGGTGTGATCACCGGATTGTCGGCCAAGCCGCTGGCATACCTGGTGAGGATCGTGCGGCGCCGGGTCTCGATGTCTGGGGCGTGGTCGAGTTGGTGGACGCCGATCGCGGCGCCGAGGGTCGTGATTCGGTGTTTGAGACCCATACCGGTGAAGGCGTACGGGTAGTACTCGGCGCCGGGGTGGATTTCCTTCTGGCAGCGCTTGTTGTAGTGCCCGAACAGCAGCGCAAGCTCGCGGTAGCGGTCGTCGGCGGTGACCAGGACGCCGCCCTCACCGGTGGTGATGGCTTTCTGGTTGGTGGAGAACACCGCCATGTCGCCGAACGTGCCGACCCGCCGGCCGCGCCATGACGCGAAGTGCGCGTGGGAGCAGTCCTCCAGCAGCAGCAGGTTGTGGGTTCCGCAGAACTGGACGATCTCGTCCATCGGACACGGGTTGCCCCACATGTGCGTCAGGATGACCGCTCGGACGGCTGGCGTGAGCTTCTCGGCCAGGGTTGCTGCGGTGACGTTGCCGTAGCGGTCGGCGTCGGCGAAGCGGACTTCGATGCCGTCATGGGCGAACGGTGTGGCTGTGGCGAAGAACGTGTAGGCGGGTGCGATGACCGCGTCGCCGGGGCGTAGTCCGGCGATGCGACTCATGGCGTGGATGGCCGAGGTGCCCGAAGCGAACGACACGGCGTGCGGTGCGCCGACGAACCGGGCGAATGCGGCCTCGAACTCGCCGATCACCCCGGAGGCGTCACGGTCGGACAGCGATCGGTGCAGCTGTGCTCGGACGGCTTGCTCCAGCTCCGCGGTGACGGCGGGCCACTGGTAGTGCGGTCGTGGGATGTCGAGCGCTTTCGTCCCGCCGTGCGCGGCGAGCACGCTGGTCGTGGTCATCGTGGGACCTCCCCGTTCCTCGTCGCGCCCATCGTCGGTGCGGACTCACACGCTGCGCGGAGCTCGGCGATGATCACTGCGAGCCGCTCCGCGGTGACGGCGATGGGCTCGCCGGGGTCCAGGTGGGCGGTGTGCCAGCCGTGCCGGTCGGCGAACACCTGAAGATTGAGCGCGGTTCGGGATTGGTAGTCGACGAAGGTGGCGCGGCCGAGGTCATCGAGTTCGCCGTACCCGGCGTGCATCCCCAGCTCGGCGGGACGGAAGTCGCGACGGCGGTCGTAGACGGCGCCGACGTCGGCGCGTATCAGCAGGACCGCGTCGGGCATACGCACGCGCTTGTAGATCACGGCCAGGTCGGCCTCGGTGAAGCCCTGGAGCAACAGCTTGGCGAAGAACTTGTAGAGCCAGCCATCGACGATCACGTCGAACCCGGCATCGAGCAACGGTCCGACGACGGTCTCGGCGTGCGCGGTGAACCAGGCCGCCTGCAACGACACCCAGAACGCGTCGGAGAGATCCGGGGCGTCGCCGCTGTGCCACAGCATGGTGGACAGGTGCTCCATCAACGTGGCGGCGTAGGTCGAGGTCGTGGAGATCTGCCTACGGGGGACGAATACCAGTGCGCCCGAGCCGACTTCGGCGCGGAGGGGCGCCGGGGGCTGGGTGAGCCGGGCGACGGCGGTGTCGTAGCTGATGTCGGCGAGGTGGCGCGCCAGGGAGGTCTTGCCGACTCCGTCAGTCCCCTCCAACGCGATGAATCGGCCAGGCACGCTCGCGGCTCCTCCCGGTAGCGGCCGTGACCTGGGGAGGGCACGACCACCGATTGTGGTGACGACGGTTGGGCAGGGCAACACGCCGGCCTCGGCGTCACCCTTAACGGCGATCGTGGCCATGACGAAGGTCAGGTCCCGCATGGGTCGTTCACGTTGATGAGCTGCCATCCTTCGGCGGCACACCATCGGGTGAACTCGCGATCCAGTAGACGCCGGTTGGACGGCGGCAGGGTCGGCATGACCTGGTCGATCGCACGCGACAACGCCGCGGCCAGCTCGCCGCACGCCGTGTCCAACAGTGCGAGCACCTCGGTGTCCAGGCCAGGAGCAGGTGTGTCCAGACCGTAGTTGCCGAGAAGGTCGAGCGTCCCGGCGAGAACCCGGAACGAACCGTCTTTGAGCACGGCACGCGCGTCCCGGACGCGATGGCGAGGCGCGCCGTCCAGGATCTTCCCCAGGCTCTTGAGGGTGTAGTCGAGCGCGAAGTGGCGGTCCACCCACATCTGCGCGCGGCGGGAGCAGACACCGATCCGCCAGTCCGCGAACCGTGCCTCGACCCGCCCCATGGTGGGATCCGCGGGCCCGGCGAGTCCTCGGGCCTGCACCGCCCGGGTGTACGGGGCGCCGATCAGGCACTCCATCGAGACCAGCATGTACGAGATCTCGGTGTAGAACGGTCGTCCCGTCGCGTACTCGGCCACGAAGTCCGGGTCGGTAACGCCGTCGACGATCTGTTCGACCGTAAGCATGGGCAGCGGACGCAGGAGCAGATCGGTCCGGGCCTGGAAGGCGTGGGTCGCGACCAATTCGTCGGGGCTCATCAAGTGGTCGAACGTGATGTAGGTGAACCGCGTCGGCACTCCCAGGGCGGACAGGGTGCGGATGGCCAGGGCGTTCTGCTCAGTCGTGGTGTCCTTGGCGAACCGCTCAAGGACCGAGGTCACGCCCGATTCGACGCCGAACAGCATCCTGCGCAGACCGGCGCCGAGGAGGCTGCGCCACATCGACGCGCGCTCGACGTGCCAGGCCCGATCATGGTCCGGACGGACGACCTGGTCGATCCGGCATGACGACTCCCAGGTGAACCCGGCGTTGCTGATGGTGCTCGCGACGTGGAGCGCCCGGGCGACAGCGTCGTCCCCGCGTCCGATGAACTCCTCGTCGACCGCGTACAGCGTGCGCGAGATCGCCGGATGCCGCTCGGCGACCTTCCCCATCTCGGCGAGCATCCAGGGCAGCCCATCGGTGGTGCCACCCGACCAGGAGCCCTTGTGCCCACGAGGGCAGAAGGAGCAGCGACTGGTGCATCCCCGGGAGGTCTCCAGCTGGGCTACGCCGTTGGCCGCGAAGGTAGCGTCCAGCAGATCGAGCTCGGGCAAGAAGTCGCTCTGCACACGATTCGACACCACCGCGGTGTGCCGTGCCCGACGCTCGAGCGAAACAGGTCCGCGACGAGGCGCGCTGCGGTATCCGATACCGCGGATGCCCGTGAGCTCCCGGTCGCCGTGGAAATACGCCATCGAATCGGCGATCGTCGGTTCACCGGCTCCACGGGCGACGAGCAAGCGCGGGTACCGCTCCAGCAGCAACGCCTCGTTGCGCACGGTCAAACTGCCACCGGCGAGCACCAGCGGCGGAACACGCATGCGGTCCACTCGATCGAGCAGCGTGCTCATCAGGTCATGCTGGCCGAACGTCGCCGAGATGCCCACGATGTCCGGTTGGCGATCGTGGATCCAGTCGGTGATGTCATCCAGCGAAGCGCCCAGTTGCATGTCGATCAGCTGCACCTGACCCATCAAGGTCAGCCGCGCCGCCCGCGCCAGATCGGAAATCGCCAACGGGAAGCGTGGCAACGGAAACCACTCCGGGTGATACAGCGACGCCAGCAGAACGCGCGGACGCGCCAACCGGTCGGCCGCGTCGTCGGACAACTTGCCAACAGACAGCCAACGATCCGGCTCAGCGAGCTCCACTCGGCCAGACACCCACAGCGGCCACTCACGAGTGTCATGCGGCTGCCCCGACAGGTCAGCCACCACCCACCCGCCCAACACGGCCGAACGCTCGGCGAACAGCAGTCGGCGATCCAAAGCCCCCGTGAGACTGAACCGGCCTGGCACCGCGTCCGCCACCAACCGGCCGAGCCTGGGCAGGTCCGTCTCGGCGATCTCCGACAACGCGGCCTGCACGTGGTCCTCGACACCGTCCAACGATGTAGCACGAATCGCCTCGATGAGACGACCATGAAAAAGAGATGTCGTGTGCCGACCCAGGGGCGTTGACGTGCTGGTGCCTTGCAGCGCATGCATGCTGTGCTCCCCGCCAGGATGTGCCGTGGACGCCCAGCACACCGGCAGGAGGCCCTGTCCGGCAAGGACACCGGACATAGTCGGACTGTCCTACCGACCACAAACCTGTCAGCTGCGCCAATACACGTCCGACCCCGCCGAGGCGCGTACTGTCTCGGACAGTATGGGACACCTACCGGTCCGCCCAGGGATCACTGCCTCGCGATCACGATGACATCACCCAAAGACGATATAGATCCACTTGACGCGACGACGATCGCCGACTTCGCCAGATGCCTGCGTACAGTCCGCCTCCGCGCAGGTAACCCCTCCTACCGGACCCTCCAGCAGTGGGGCGAGCGCAACAAGATCCCCCTTCCTCGCAGCACCGTCCAAGACGCCCTCGCGGGTCGGCGCCTACCTCGCAAGGCACTCGTAATCGGCCTCGTCCGCGCCTTCGGCGTTCCCGCGAGCGATCGCCGCTGGGAAATCGCCTGGACCCGGCTCGCCGACAGAACGAGCAGCCCCACCACACCGCGCACGCAGCTCCAGCAGCGCCTCACCAGCGACTTCGCAGCTGCGGGCCTTCTCAGGGTCGGCGCTACCTACCTCAGCGAACTGGAATGGAAAGACCTATTCGCCGACGTCACCGAACTCGACGTCGTCGTGGCCTACGGTCAAACTTGGAGCAATCTGCACGCTCGCGAACTCGCCCAGGTCGCCGCCAGGCCCGACAGTTGCGTCCGCGTCGTCCTGGCCGACCCGGACGACGAACTCACCGTCGCCGTCCTGGCCGACCGGTTCGACACCACCCGCGATGAACTGCGTGCGCGCATCACCGCTACCCGCAACGCCTATGAGACCCTCCGACGGCCCGACGGAGCTCGGATCGAGGTGTACTACCGCCCGGGTGATCGTGTCTTCAGCTTCTACCGGTTCGACGACATCGCTGTGGTAGGCCTCTACAGTCACTCGCGCGCCCGCGGCGCCGCAGTGCCGGTCTTCGTCTGTGCACGGCCCGGCGAACTCTACGAGTTCGTCCAAGACGAACTCGCTGTCATCCTCGACCAGAGCAGGCCGGCATGACCTCACTCCACGCTGCCGACGACAGCAGCCGCCCGTCGATCCCGCTCCGCCGGCTCGGTGCCACCGGCATCACCGTTCCCGCCGTAGGAATCGGTTGCTGGGCCATCGGCGGCCCCGACGACAACCTCGGCATGCCGATGGGGTGGTCCACCGGGGCTGACGAAGGGCAATCCATCGCCGGACTGGAAACGGCCTGGCAGCACGGCGCACGCCTCTACGACACCGCCGACGTCTACGGCCACGGCAGGTCCGAACGGCTCCTCGGACGACTCGTCACCCAGGTCCCGCGCAACGAGATCGTGCTCGCGTCCAAGGTCGGCTACTTCGCGGGCACCGCGGAACACGGCTTCGAACCTCGCCACATGCGCCGACAACTCGAACAGTCCCTCGACAACCTGCAAACCGATCACCTCGACATCTACGCCTTCCACCACCCGGACTTCGGCGCTGACGATCGTTGGCTGCATCCCTCGGTCGACGCCATGCGCACCTTCCGCGAGCAAGGCCTCATCAAAGCCATCGGCATGCGCGGCCCGCATCGCTTCGCACTCGACCGCCTCACGACACCGCCTGACCAGCGCGGCGACAAGATCGCACGGTTCCGGGCACTGTTCGACAAGATCGAACCCGACGTGCTGGCGGTGCGAGACAACCTTCTGACACCGTCCAACCGGTCCGAAGGCGTGTTCTCGTTCGCCGACGAATACAACGTCGGCGTACTCATCAGCAAGCCACTCGGGCAAGGACTGCTCACCGGCACCTACTCCGCAGATGTTCAGCGCGCCTTCGGAGCCGGCGACCACAGGCTTCGAAAGCGTTGGTTCCGGCCCGACGCCGTCGCCACCATCAACGCAGGCCTCGACCGCCTACGGGCCATCGTCGGCCCGCGGACTGAGGACTTGATCCGCGTGGCCCTGTGGGCTTGCCTCGACCGGTCACCCAACGCAGCCGTGCTTGTCGGATTCACCAATGCGGAGCAAGTCGCAACGAACCTGGAAGCGCTGAGCTCACGCCCCCATCCAGCAGAGATCGCCGCCGCACGGAACATCATGGCCGAGGTACAGGCGAGCCTCGACGCCGCCGAAGAACCACCGTGACACCCCCTGCACGATTGCGTCCGCCAGATCGGCACGTTCGCAGAGTTCCTGGACTGGCTCGACCTGGGGCACGGCCACCGTGCCGCTCCGACGACCCGCGCCCGCTGACGGCCGCTCGGCCGTCTGGTCGTCGATCACTCTGAGGGCCTGCGGTACCCGGACGCGGTGGTCTCCCGCACGTGAGCAGAGGTCCGGCATCGCGCAGGTGTTGGAATGGACCGCAGCAGAAATGAAGCTCCGGCGGGTCGGGTCGTCCCTTTTTCGCGATGCCGTGCTCGAGTCCGTAAATGACGACGGCCCCCTGTTGGCGCAGGAGGCCGTCTGGAGAACCCTTGATGCCCGGGCTGAGCCACAGCGACAAACACCCAAGAGGTTCCGCCCCGTTGCATTCGGGGCCGTCTGTTCGACGCTGTGTACTGTAACCGCGGTCCGCAACCTCTACCCACCATCGATGTGACCTGGGTCACTTTGCCTGGTGGACGATTTTGGACGACAAGCCATCGGCCCTGATCAAGACGCCTCCGGTGAGCGGGAACACGGGTTCGCGCGGAGCCATCCGATAGTGTTGCCGGATCCGTTATCCGTCGTCTCTGCTCCGCAGGGACAGGCGGGAACGGCGCGGTCCGCGGGTGCTCGTCTTCGCGTGCCGCACATCCCGGTAGTCGCAGTTGGCGCTGCCGCTTCCGGGATCGCACTGCCGGAACTACCCCGTAGTCCCGGGCTGAGCCAGATAACCGGATCGCCGCCGACTTCGGTGTCGGCGGCGATCCGGTCATACCCGAGAAGAGATTCCCTCATGCAGGATTTCTGTTCCCCCGCCGACGGCTGCGTGCCCCGCACCGGGTGCCGGACTACGCGGACGGCTGTCGGCGGATTCGATGTGGTGCTTGTGCTGATCGCGGTGCTGTTCACCGGCTGGGCGCTGATCGGCGGGTTCGCGCCGATGACGGTGTTGCAGATGCTCGGTGGCGTGGCGATTGTGATCGCGGCCGCCGCCCGGATCGATCCGGGCACCGTAGGAAGGCGGTCCCGGCGGGCCGTCGAGGCGTTGGTCGGCCGAGCGTGAGGCCTTTGGCGCCGGCAGCGCACTCCAAGGGTGGACCCGACCTGCTGCACGCGTTTCACCAGCAGGTCGGCCGTGTCTTCTCCTTGAATCAAGCCATGCTGCCGCCAGAACTCATGCGGGCATTCGACCAGCGCGTGCTGCTGCCGTGGTCGACGTACGCGGCGCAGCTGTTCACCCTCGACAGCACCATCGACCAGCGCAGGCATGTGCGGGCCGGGTGGGATGCGGCCTGGCGGCATCTGCGCGACGTGGTCGATCAACGGGCCCCGTCGCAGACCGCGACGGAGAACCCGGCACCTCGGCAGGCCAGCACGCCGCGGACCGCCCCGGCCGAGCGAGCCGGGTCGCGGCCGGGGCGGTCGGAGTCCTCGGCTGCCTCGGCACCACGATCGAGCCCGCCGGCAGGGGTGCGACCGCGCCGGGCGAGCACGCTCCGGAGCTCTCCCCTCACCCTCGCGCCCGAGGAGGTGTGCGCGCGGACCGAGAGCGAGTTCATCGAGCTGTTGCGCAAAATCCAGGCACGGTCGGGCGCGAGTGTTCCGAGGTTGGCCGCCGAAGCGGGCGTCCCCCGCAGTCAGCTCTACTCCCTGCTGCGCCGCGGAAGGCTGCCGACCAAGCCGGAACAAGTCGTAGCCGTGATCAAAGCCGCCGGGCTGACAGAGGAACAGGTCGCGCAGGTGATGCACCTGTGGACCACCCTCAGGGCCTTGGGCTCGCCCGGACCCGCCCGCGACTACGCGATCCTGTACGAGGCCGACGAGGACCAGCCGGAGCGGCTTCACAGCCAGGCCGACATCGTCCGGATGATCTCCCTCGCAGCGGGTGCCGAGCCGGTTCCGTGGATCACGCACTCCGATGAGCAATTGGATCGTGAGCGGGTGCGCTGGCTGCTCCGGTCCTCGGTCCGTGCCAGGGCAAAAACACTGGCCGCCAACGCGGATCGGTTGCTCCCCGAGTCTCACGCCTGGCTGTCAGCGTCGGAGCCTGAGGTGTAGCACCGGCCGGACGACGTGCTGCCTCGCGCCGGATTCACCGGGGCGAGGCAGCACAAAGCGGCTCAGCGTGGAATTCGGCGCAGATGAAGACTTCGCCGCCTGCCAGCTCTCATGATCAGTCGAATTCCTCGAAGTCCACGGTGATGTCGTCGTTGTAGCTGTCGACCACGAGGTACCAACGGGTGCCGTTCGGCACCTCCAGCGTCAGCGGCGTGTAGTCGTAGAAGCCGCCGTAGTACCGGTACTTCTTTCCGCGCTCGTAGGCAGAGAAGTTCCCGCTGTCCACCAGGAAGACGTTCGCGGCCGAGCCGGCCAACTGTACCTCGAAGCACGTGCCGACCGCGCAGGTTCCAGGTCCCAGAAGAGGTACTTCACAAGCTGACGTACTACACGTGATCGCATGCCGGTGGGGAACGTGCGGATTTCGCTTCTCGCCGAGATACTGTAAGTAGAGCACCATGTCGATGACATTGACCGTGCCGAACCCAGTAAATTGAGTGAAGATCCGTGTCACACGGTGTGCTGACCATGTGCGACTTGGCGTGGAACTGCACGCCTAAGGGAAGTGCGTCCCGACCGAATACTGATCAAGGACCCAGCCGATGCTTGCCCGCCGCGCGTACATACCCGACGACCTACTTGGGGCGCCTGAGTCGAGACCGTGGCCGCTGACCGTGCCGTGCGTGGCGCAGCTGGTCGAGGACGGCATGGTCTTCGAGCGGTCGGTCACCTTCCTGGTGGGGGAGAACGGGTCGGGGAAGTCGACCCTGGTCGAGGCGTTCGCCGAGGCGTGGGGGCTGGACGCGCGCGGTGGGCGGGCGGGTCCAAGTACGTCAACGACCGGCCGAGAACGGTGCTGGGTGACCTGCTCCGCTGGGAGACCACGGCCGCGGGCGCCCGGCAGAAGAGCGGGCCGCGGACCAAGCGCCGGGGATACTTCCTGCGGGCCGAGACGGCGTTCGGGTTCATGGACGCCGTCAGCGGGATGCGCGGCTACTGGGACGAGGACACCAGCGAGATGAGCCACGGCGAGGGTTTCCTCACCGTGCTGTCGACCATGTTCCGTGAACCCGGCTTCTACCTCATGGACGAGCCCGAGGCGGCGCTGTCGTTCACGTCCTGCCTACGGCTGGTCAACCTCCTGCACGACCTCGGTGAATCGGGTGCGCAGGTGATCTGCGCTACGCACTCGCCGGTCCTGGCCGCCACGCCGGGCGCCGACATCATCGAAGTGGGCGAGCACGGGTTCCGGCGGACGAAGTGGGAAGACCTCGCGCTGGTCGACCACTGGCGCCGGTACATGAACAACCCGGCCGCCTACCTGCGGTACGTCACCGAAGAGTGAAAGGGGCCGACGTGCCGGTCGACACCAGCGAAGCCGACGCCCGGTTCCGGCAGTGGATGCGCGACAACCTCGACCGCGCTGCCGAATACTTCGGTGTGGTCGTCACCGGGGACCCGCTGCTCGGCTGGCTCGACCGGTCGATCAGCACCCCCGTCCGCAAGGGGGACACCGAGTACTGGCTGCGCGTCGTGTCCGAGGACAAGCAGTGGATCGCCGGAGACTTCTGGACGGGCAACCTCGACGCGAACGTCCTCGCCGACCTCGCCAAACCGCGCGTCCTGGACGTGGTCGAGTGGGAGGAATGGCGACAGCAACGCGCCGAACTCATGACCCGCATGCCTGGCCAACCTTGCTCATCCACCGACGCACTGCGCACCGCGGTCGAACTGCCCGACGAGTGGTGGGCCGAGCTGCGCCGCACCACCGACACTGTCGCGGCGACACCGACCGCGCGCGTCAACAGCAGCCAGGACAAGATCACCGATCGGATCGTGCAACGCTTCGGCGACGCCGTCGACCCCACCGTGCCCGAATGGGAGACCGTCCACGGCGATGTCCACTGGGCGAACCTGCTGCGTCCACGGTTCGGCCTGCTCGACTGGGAATGGTGGGGACGCGGACCCGCGGGCACCGACGCGGCGACCCTGCTGTGCTACAGCCTCCTGACGCCCACGATCGCGCAGCGAGTACACGACGTTTACGCCGACATCCTCGACACGGACGCGGGTCGGTTCGCGCAGCTCTACAC
Organism: Saccharothrix sp. NRRL B-16314; assembly: GCF_000716595.1. Lineage (GTDB taxonomy): Bacteria > Actinomycetota > Actinomycetes > Mycobacteriales > Pseudonocardiaceae > Actinosynnema. The sequence continues at coordinate 140,736 of NZ_JNXC01000019.1, read as the reverse complement.
CATCGCCCGGCTGTCGCGTCGCATCGGCGGCGGAGAGTTCGCCGACCTCGCCGAACCGCTCGAAAGACACGCGCGAACGCTGCTGGGCGTCTGAGGGTCGACGGGCACCGACATCGCGCCATCCACGCCGAGCAATGGCACTGATCATCCCGCCGCTCGCAGGGGTGTTCCCGGACGGCGGTGCGTCTCGCAGGCCTGTTGCGGAACTGGCGACGGGCCGGTTTCGGCGGCGAGCCGGTGGACTGCGGGGGCGAGTGCTGACAGCAGTGTCGCGGCCCGCGGGGTGAGTTCGTAGACGGTGGACTTCGGGAATCGGGCGGGTTCCTCGTGTCGGGTGACGAGGTTCTTGTCTTCCATGCGGCGGAGGGTTCTGCCGAGGATGCTGTCGTGCAGCCAGCGGTCGGAGTCTGGTTGTCCGAGGGTGGTGTCGTGGATGGTGGAGAGGATTTCGGTGAAGTGTCGGGGGCCGTCGGCGAGTGCGGCGAGGATGGCCGGTACCCATTCGCCTTTGAGCAAGTGGATCACTTCGTACAGGCCCTGCCAGTAGGACGGCTCCTGCGCTGCTACGACCGCTGCGGATGACGGTTGTCCGTCCGGGGCGTCGGCTTGCGGCGGCGTGGTGGGGGTGAGACGGAACGTGTCGTGGTGGTCGGGATCAACGGGCTGGCCCGCTGTCCGGATGGTGGCGCGGCCGGCGCGTTTGGCGTCCCGTAGGGCGGTGTCGGCGTCGAGCAGCAGGGTCTCCGGGTTGTCGCTGCTCGGCTGGTCGACGGCGATGCCGATGGACGCGGTCAGGTTGTGGAGGGCGGCCGTCGTGCCGGGAGCGGTCTTGGCATCGAGGCGGATGGCCGAGACGCCTGTGCTGATCCGTCGCGCGACGGCGAGGGCTTGGTCGATGTCGGCGCCGGGGAGCAGGACGATGAACTCGTCGCCGCCGAATCGCCCGACGAGGTCGGCTTCCCTGACGGCGGTTCGCAGCACGTGTGCGGTCGCGCGTAGGACGGCGTCGCCGGCTGGGTGGCCGATGTCGTCGTTGATGTGCTTGAAGTGGTCGAGGTCCACGATGAGCAGGGCGGCCGACTGGTGGTGGCGCCGGGCGTGATCCATGACGTGCGGGGCGTGGAGGTCCCAGCCCCAGCGGTCCAGGAGGCCGGTCAACCGGTCCTTTGCCCAGCTTCCCTCGGGCTGTCCGCAGGTTCCACACCGTCGAGGCGGTGGTGGAGAGGGCCATGAGGTGGCCGGTGTCGGTGCTGTCGTCATCGCGATGCCCCCGAACTGCTTGTACTCGAACGCTGAAGTCGCTGTATCACTCTTCAGGGCGGTTGAAGGCGAGTACCGGCGACTCTAGGCTGGTAGGAGCAGTTCATCAACCGGTATGAACCCGATCGGGCGAACTGCTTCAATCCGGTACAAGCACCGGATGGAGGTAGGCGTTATGAACGACACGGCATGGCCGTCGTTCGCTGCGGTCCTGGACCGCCTGTGCGCGATGCCGCGGTCCGCCACGAGCCGCCCGTACTCGAACGTGGAGCTCGGTCAGGCCATCGGCGTCACCCACAGTTACGTCGCACAGTTGCGCAAAGGGCTGCGCGAGCCCACGTTGGCAACGGTCCTGGCCGTGGCCGAGGCGTTGGACGTGCATCCCGCGTTCTTCGTCGGAGGCCGGCGGGGCCGGACGGCGGATCTGCCGGGGCGGCCGTTCGCGGTCAAGCTGAACCGCCTGTTCTCCCTGGTGCACCCACCGGGTCAGGGTGAGATGACGCCTGAAGCCGTCGCCGCGACGGTGCGCCAGCGTGGGGAGGAGTCGGGCGACACAGGCTGGACGATCGCGCCTAACACCATCCGCGACCTGCGCAGCGGCAAGAACTCCAACCCCAAGCTCAAGCACGTGGTGGCGCTCGCGATGGCCTTCGGCGCGGAGCCCGCGTACTTCTTCGACGAGGAGCTGGCCGCGCAGGTCGAGGAGCAGTTGGAGACCCATCGGGTGATGGACAGCCTGGGGGTCAACGAGGTCATTCTGAGGGCCACCGCGACATCGCCGTCGCCGGAGGTACGCACCAAGGCGTTGCTGGCGTTGGTCCGCGCGTTGCGGCCCGAGGTCGAGCACGAGGAAGTGCGGCGCCTCCTGGAACGGCCCGACCATGAGCCACCGGTTCTCGACGACGCCGGACCCGAGGTGATCGATGATGAAGCGGCCGACTGATGCCCGTGTACGCGCTGTGGCGCCGCACGAGGACACCCGGAGGTGGCGGTGGTGACGCGATGAAAACGCGGCAACTGCGGGCCTTGCGCGACGAGCTGATCAGCGACATGGATCTCGCACCGTCGGCGACGACCGAGACGGTGTGCGTCCGGTTGTGCGAGGTCATGGCGCAACGGATGCAGCGGGAGATCCGGCTGCGCTTCGACGACCTCGGGGCCGGGCTCAGCGGTCTGTGGGCCGTCACCGACGACGACGTCCACGTCATCGTCGTGACCACCGCCCGCAGCTGGGTGCACCGACTGCTGATCCTGCTGCACGAGATCGGCCACATGCTCTGCGGCCATCGGCCGATGCAACTCGACGCCGACGAAGCCCGCGCCCTGTTCTACCCGAACCTGTCCCCGACCATGCTGCGCATGATCGCCGGCCGCACCACCCTGTCCCGTGCGGAGGAACGCGAGGCCGACCAGGTCGCCGGCGCGCTCACCCAAGGCTTGATCGACTGGACTCGCCGGCAGGACGCCCGACCGTTCGAACCCGGCCGCGACGATCCGGCCGTCCGCGCCTGGTACACCCTGGGCTACACGCCACCGCGAGGCCACAGTGGCTGACCTGATCTTCCTTCCTGCGGCGGTCGGGATCGCACTACTGGGCCTGTACAAGTACCGTGCCCTGCGCCACGCCCCTGCCGAACGCAAGGCCACGATCCGCACGGTGTGCCTGTCCTGCGTGTTCGCCGCGCCGTCGGTACTGCTTGGCGCTCCCACCGTCGGCATCGCCCTGGACCGGGTGACCGGCGTCAACAGCCTGTCCGTGCTCCTGGGCTTCGCCTTCGCGCTGGGGTTCGTGTGCTCGATCCAGGTCATGCTCGTCTACTGGTCGCACCCGCCCGCGCGAGCGTGGCGGACTTCGCGATGGCTCGTGCTGACCTACAGCGCGGTCGTGGCCGCGATCGTCATCTTGTTCGCCCTCGGACAGCGCCCCGAGGAACACCATCACGACTTCGCTGCCGCCTACGCCACCGCGCCGTACCTCGCGCCGCTGCTGATCCTGCATTTCCTGGCCTACGTGGTCGGCCTGGCCAACGTGGTCCGCCTGTGCTGGCGGTGGTCCCTCGACCCCCGCACCGGCGATCGTTCCTGGCTGCGTCGCGGACTGCGCATCACCGCGATCGGCATCCTGTTCCCGGTCGCCTACGGCAGCATCACCCTCGTCGCCGTCATCGGCAGCTGGTTCGGTGCAGAACTGGACGTCTGGAGCAGTCAGGTCGCGCCCGCGGTCGCGATTCTCGGCGTGCCGTTCGTGATCGTCGGCAACTGCATCGCCGCCTGGGGGCCGGGCCTGACATTGATGTGGGACCGGATCACCCACTTCACCAGCGATCTCCGCGACTACCGCAGGCTGGCGGTGCTGTGGCGGGCGCTGCGCTGCGTCGAGCCGGAGATGGTGCACGACCCCTCGTCGCTGGCCAACCGGATAAGCCCGCGTTCCCGTCTGTTCTGGCGCGTCATCGAGATCAATGACTGGCTGCACCAGCTACCTGCCTACCGTGATCCCGAAGTGGCGACAGCCGCCCGCGCGCACGCGAACCAGGCACGGTTGGGTGAACAGGAAACCCTTGCGTTGGTGGAAGCCGCGCAGCTCAAGGCCGCACTGCGAGCCCGAGCCCAGGGCAGCAGGACGAAGGTCACCGTCGGTGCCGACCATCTCGACACAGCGGCCGACGCGGGTCTCGCCTTCGCCGGTGAACGCCAACGACTGATCCTCATCGCCCGAGCCTTCGACAATCCCTTGAGCAACGTGGTTCTCGACGACACCGGTCGCACCGGCTAACCCCACCGATCGTGCCGCCGGCGTGCGGTCACCCTCCGGAAAGGACACTTCTTTGCCCACCGGACATCGCACACGAGCTGTCGTCCTGGGCGGTGGACTGGCCGGCACGCTCGCCGCCTCCGTGCTGGCCCGTCACACCGACTCGGTCACCATCGTCGAGCGCGACCGTCTGCCCGATGGCCCCACTGACCGCAAGGGCACACCTCAGGCGCGGCACACCCATGTCCTGGTCTCCGGCGGTGCCCGCGCGCTCGATCAACTCTTGCCCGGCACCACCCAGGCGTTACTCGACCGCGGCGCCCAGTACATCGGCACGCCGAACCGACTGCTCGTCCTGATGTCGCGGGGTTGGTTGGGACGCTTCGAGGAGATGCAGTTCGTCATCGGTTGCAGTCGTCCGTTGTTGGACTGGGTGATCCGTCGCCGTGTGCTCGCCGAGCACCGCATCACCGTCCGGCAGGCCACCGACGCCGTCGGACTGCTCGGTGACGGCCATCGCGTCGCTGGGGTCCAGGTCCGTGACCGGCAGACCGGCCGAACCAGCCACATCGAAGCCGACTTCGTCGTCGACGCAACAGGCCAGGGCTCCGACGCCGGCACCTGGCTCACTGACCTGGGCCTGCCCGCACCTGCCGAACAACACATCGACCCGCAGGTCTTCTACAGCAGCCGCATCTACCAGGCACCGCCCACGGCCGGAGACGACTTCCCCGAAATCAACATCATGTCCGATCCGACCCGCACCGACTACGTCAAAGCCGGAGTGCTGGTCCCCATCGAGAACAGACAGTGGATCGTCACCCTCGTCGGTACCCGCGACCACCAACCTCCCACCGACGAAACAGGCTTCGCCGGCTATGCCCGAAGCCTGCGCCACCCCGTCATCGCGGATCTCATCGACACCGCAACACCTCTCACCCCGCCCCGCGGCTTCCGCATCCCAGGCAATCGACGCCGCCACTTCGACCTCGCCACCTGGCCCCAGGGTTTTGTTGTCCTCGGCGACGCCGCCTGCACCTTCAACCCCATCTACGGCCACGGCATGGCCATCGCCGCCCGGAGCGCCCTCGCGCTCGACACTGGCCTACGCCGTCACGGGCCGCACGATGACACCGGCCGCATCCAACGCGACATCGTCCACACCGCCGACGTCGCATGGGATATGGCCACCCGCCAAGACCTCCGCTACCCCACCACCGTCGGTCCCAGTCCCGGCGCACTGGCCCGTCTGCAACAACGCTTCCTTGACCGACTCGCCTGGGCTGCCACCGGCAGCCGCGCCGTCGCTGCGGCGCAACTTGACGTCTACACCCTCTCCGAACCGCCCAGCCGACTACTCGCACCGTCCGTCATCCTGGGCATCCTCCTCGGACCACGCCAACCAGCCCGCACCGAACCACCCCTCACCCCCGACGAACAACCCGCTCTACCGACTCCCAGCGACTGAGGGAGCAGCTCAGCGGGCCGTGACTCTTGCAGCCACGGTGCGTGATCGTGGCAGAGGTGGTCTCGTCGACACAGGCAACACCGACGATTCAGGATGCACCCCACGGGTAGGACTCGCTGTGGCGATCGAACGCCTTGTTCAGGTCCGCGTCCGAGGCACCGTCATCGATCAACACCGAGCAGACGTCCGCGATCCCAGCCACATCCAGCACCGAGAACATGGCGTGGGCGACGGTGGCGTAGACGTGGTTCGGTAGATCAGCGGGCAGCTTGAACCGCAGTTCGCGGTGATCCATGTGTCCCAAGCTTGGCCGTTGGCCAACGGCCAAGCAATCCCCTGAAGGACTTCTGGTCACTGTCAGGACGGGCGATGGTCTGGTGGAAGCGTGGCCGGGATCGCTTCCGACGTGTTGACTACTTCGAAGAGGTCTTCAAAGGTGACAGGGGTAAACGCGGTGAGGGCACCGGCAATGAATGCCGAGCCGAGTTGCAGCTCACCAGCGAGGACCCGACCTACGGTGGAGCGGTTCACGCCCATTGCCTTAGCGAGCGCATACTCCGAGCGGAATTTGGCGCGGCACAGCAAGCTGAACACTCCCGTCCGGAGTTTGACCCGGTAACGCATCGTCATACTTCCGACATAGGCGCCTCGACGGAGGTGCGGCTGCGGTGCTTCACCGCGACGTTGCCGCGCATCGAGGCATGTGCTTTGTGTCGGGTTCCGGCCGTGCTCGCCAGGCGCGATGTGGTCATCGGTCGGCGGGGGAAGGGCGGGATCCCCTCGACGGCCCGCCATGCGGCGTCGCAAGCGGAGCAGGTGGGCCAGCGCCATTCTTCGCTCGTGGCTGGAGCGGCGGGGATGGTCAGTTTCTCGCCGCAGAGGGTGGTGGTCGTCTCGTTGTCCCGGGCCTCCGCGTTGACGGCATGCCGCTGGCGGTCGTATGGCAGCCAGCGAAACGGGCGCAAGGGTGGCATCAGCGTGACTTCCGGTCGTAGGAATCGGCCCAGCGCGCGATCACGTCGTGGGATTTGGCAGCGGACAGGGCCAATGCGGCGAGGTGGCGCATCTTGGCCTGGTAGCGGGCCACCGCGCTCGGGTGGTCGTGGAACACGGTCGCAGCGTCGGTTTCGGTGTAGGCCAGAGGTTTGGTGGGAGCGGCGAAGGTGAGCAGCGCGGCGGAGCTCTGGAGGGCGGCGTGAGGCTGTGCCGTCATCGGGATGACACGCGGGGTGATGTGCGGCCACCCGCACATCAAGGTCAAGTGCAACAATTGGTCGCGCATGACCTCCGGTCCTCCGGTCATCATGCGCAACGCTGCCTCGTGCGTATAGAGAACCGTGTCGGCACCCGCAGCGCGGCGGCGCTGGATCTCCCGTCGGATGACTCGGGCCTTGGCGAGGTCGCGGTCACCGGTGAGGGCGTATGCGTAGTCTTCGGTCTGGGCCAGGGCCGGGATGGCAAGAGGTTCGTAGGCGGTGATCGTTCGCGCCGCCTGTTCGTGCAGGGTCAAGGCGACCAACGTGTCCGGGATACCGTTGTGCGGCCGGAGGAAGCTGCCGGTGTCGAGTTCACTGGAGATGATCAGGATCCGGTCCCGGGTGGGTTTGTCCGCGCCGAGTTTGCCGATCAGAGTGCCGATCTCCCACGGGCTGGTGCCCCTGGTGCCGGTCTCCAGTTTGGAAAGCTTGCCGAGCGACCAACCCAAAGCTTCAGCGACCGATCCCGACGACATCGCCGCCCGGTGCCGGATCCGCCGCAGTTCTTCGCCGAGTTCACGGCTGTGAGCGGTGCTCAACCTCGGCGTGCCGGTGTCCTTCTCGGTCTTCTCGTCGGTCTGCATCGACATCCCTCGTGAGATTTGTGGTGGATGCGGCCGGTGCGAGGCAGGAGGGGTGCGCCCGCACCGGCCGCACATGTCCGGCCGGGTGTGCGGACCCGGTCGGTCGTTTGTGGATCGGGGTTCAGTGCTTGCAGCGGTTATGCCGCATGTCAATGCTTGGGACAGATGCGGGTGTCATGCTGGCGACGGCCACCAAGCGTTGCTTTCGGCGAAGGCACCGGTTCGCAGTAGGTTTGCGATCGCTGCGGGCCGCAGGTCGACGATGCCGAGGTCGGCATCGTCGACCCAGCGCAGTTCCCGTTCGGGGGCGGTAACTGAAACAGGCTCGGACAGAGTCACGTCGAAGAGCAGCGTCACTTCGTAGACCGACTGGCCGTCCGGGTGGGTCTGCACGCGATGCTCTACGACGGCGCAGAAGTCCAGGTGATCGATGCCGGTGTCGATGTGTTCACCGAGCGCCCGGCGCAGAGCGTCATCCACGGTTTCGCCGGGGCGTACGACGGTACCCGGCAGTTGGTACGACGAGCCCTGCCGGTCGCGGACAACGAGGATGTGATCACCACGTCCGACAAGGCCGTATGCCGTGAGGAGTGGACCGAGGGCTGAGGCGACGTCGTGGTTCATGGGCTCCTTTCCGGTGGGAACGGACTACCGCTTCCGGTCCACAGTGGACGTCGGCTGGACTACCGGGGCGGGCCCCAGGACCGGGTTCAGTCAACGATGGTCACCGCAACCACACCAGAGCGGTAATGGAACGCGGACGGGACGTTGACCGGGCGACGCGTATACCTACCTGCTCGTTTCAAGCCGATCCAGGAGGTGCACGTCAACCATTCGGGTAGGCAGATCCGCACGCCGTTACCGGACTGCGCAGTTGACGAAGACGACCTCTCGCGCTGTTTTTTTGCTACGGACAGTGATGGGCGCAGTTCAGGTGCTGGCAGTCGCTGCTGCGTGTCGGAATGCCACGCGTCGGCGACAGCGAGTCTCACACCATTCATGGTGATCGACCTCGACCAGGGCGCGTAGAGGGCGAGAATGAGGCGGCAAAGAGGCGTCGAGTCTCTGACCTGCAAAAACGTCCTCTTTGAGGTCATAGCCCGAACGGGTACTGCTCGCCGAGCAGGTGATGGGACTTGACCGGTGGCCGGCTATCGTGGCAGTGACCGATGGGGTGAGGTGGCGTTCATGGGTGACCGGCGGGAGAAGTTCGCGGCTCGGCGTGAGCTGATGGGGTTCACCCAGGAGACGCTCGCTGCTGTCGTCGGTGTGGAGTTCTCCACCGTGGGCCGATGGGAACGTGGTGACCTCACGCCCCAGCCGTACCGGAGGCCACGCATCGCGAAGGCGCTCGGCCTCACACTTGAAGAACTCGGTACCTTGCTCGCACCCTCAAGGCAGAACAGCGCTCCGCCCTCGATCGCCGCCACTGCCGCGACCAAGGACGTTGACGATCACGCTGGAGCACACCTCGCTCCCCGCACCGCCATCCCTGTCCAGTCGGCCCCTGCGGAGACAGACGACATGAACCGTCGCGACCTGCTGCGCCTGTTCAGCATGACCGGCACGTTGCTCGCATTGCCCGCACTCGAAACGGTCATCGACCCGGAGCGACTTGGTTCGGTTGGTCGACCTGGTGGACTGGATGTCACGGCCGTCGCAGAGTTCGAGCAGATCAACAGCCACTTGTGGCGTGTGTACGCCCTTGCCTCAACCAAGAGCCAGGTACTGCCCTTGGTCCGAAGTCAGCTGGACGTCCTGTCCGAAGGCTTGCGCCGACCGCAGATGCCTGCCATCCGGCAGCGACTGTGCGGACTCGCGGCCGACCTCTTCCAACTCGCCGGGGAGATCTCGTTCGACAGCGACCGGTATACCGACGCCGCCCACAGCTACACCCTAGCCGCGACGGCAGCCAAGGAGGCAAGCGCGTTCGACCTCTGGGCGTGTGCCCTGACTCGGCACGCGTTCATCGCCGTCTACGAGCGCCAGTTCAAGGACGCCGCGCCGATGCTCGATCTGGCTGCCGGCCTTGCCCGTCGGGGTGACTCGACGCTTTCGACCCGTCATTGGGTGGCAGCCGTGCAGGCCGAGACGTTCGCCGGTCTCGGGCAGTTCGATTCCTGCCGGCACGCCCTCGAAACCGCGGGCGAGGTCCAGCAGTTGCAGGGCCAGGTGCACAACGGCGGATGGCTGCGGTTCGACGGCTCCCGGCTCGCCGAGGAACGCGGCACTTGTTACGTGACGCTCGGCCGTCCTGAGCTCGCCGAGACGGCTTTGACCGACGCCTTGGCCGGCGAGCTGACCGTCCGGCGGAAAGCAGCGGTGCTGACGGACCTCGCGATGGTCGGTGTGCACCGACGCGACCCCGACCAAGTTGCCGCATACGCTGAGGCCGCACTGGCGACTGCCCGCCACACCGCGTCCGGTGTGGTCGTGCGCAAGCTCCGCGGCCTGCAACCCCAACTGGCCTCAATGCTCCACCACGAGCAGATCCAACGGCTCGACGCCGAGATCGCCACCATGGTCGGCAATCACGCCGCCTGACGAAGGAGAACAAGTGCACGACGAACGAGGCCGCGTGTTCCGCGAAGCGTGGATCGCCGGCGTCACCGAACACTTCCCCGGAGAGCCCAAGCCGGGCTACATCACCCCGTGGGCCGACACCCCGGCATGGGAACGCGAAGCCGCGACCGCCGTGTATGACCAGGTCTTCACCTTCCTCAAGGCGACCGACGGCGCCGCGACCAAACTCAGCCGCGATCAGAAGAGCAGGTTCGTCGCCCTGTGCTGGATCGGCCAGATCTTCAAGCACTTCCCCGAACCGAAACCGTCCTACGTCGCCGACTGGGACGAGCTCCCCGACTGGCAGAAGGCAACGGACGCCGACATCTTCGAGCGCATCGAACGAGACATCTAGCCGACGCGCCACTGGAACACCTTGATTCACAGGGTGATCGTGTTCCAACACTGAAAGTGCGTCGACCGAGTGAGCGGGGTTGGGGGACGTGGGCAGCAGGCGTGAAGCGTTCGTGGCACGTCGCGAGGCGATGGGGTTCACCCAGGAAGGACTCGCGGCTGCCGTCGGTGTGGAGTTCTCCACAGTGGGCAGGTGGGAGCGGGGTGCCCTGACCCCCATGCCGTCGCGCAGGCGCAAGATCGCGAAAGCGCTAGACGTCTCGCTCGACGAATTGGACACCTTGCTCGGGCATCGGCCTGTTCAAGGCGTGCCGAGCCACCCAATACAGAGCACGGCCCAAGTGCCTTCGACACCAACCGCGGAAAAAACCAATCCGCCAGCGCAGGCGTCTGGTTCCCTGGTGATGGAGGCATACGACGCGACCGCGCGTGTCGATGTGGGCACGAGCCCAGCCGAGTTTCTCCGACCGTTGACCTTGGACGTGCAGCCTCCTCGACGTATCGGTCGTAACGAGGTCGAGCAGGTGAAGTGGATGACGGGCACGCTGGGGGCCAGCGAGAACCTGTACGGCGGCGGTATGGCCAGCGACGCAGGAGTCGCACACCTGCGATGGGCCTGTCGCTTGCTGGACACGAAGACCACCGACGTAGTCCGGTCGGCGATGTTCGAGGCGGTCGGAAACCTGGCCGACGTAGTTGCGTTCTCGGCCTTCGACGTCGGTGATCACGAAGCCGCAGCGCGCTGCTTCCGTTTCGGCCTGTGGTGTGCCGAGCAAGGCGGCTCGTGGGAACTCCGCGCCGCGACGTTGGCGGACATGGCTCGTCAAGCGATCTACGTGGGCAACCTGGACGAAGCGCTGTCGTTGATCGAGTTCGCTCAGGTCCGGGCCGACCGGCTGACCGCCACAGCGAGGGCCATGATCGGCATCATCAGGGCCCGGTTGCTGGCCATTCTGGGCCGTCACGACGAGGCACGAGCCGAAGTGGACCGCGCGGACATGCACTTTGCCGAGCGCCACGCGGCGACTGACCCGCCCTGGCTCACGTATTACGACGAGGCCGAACACGCGGGCAGCAGCGCGCGTGCACTGGCTCCGCTTGCGGTGGCTCAGAAACAGCCTGGAGAGGCTGCTGAACGCCTCGCAACAGCGATCCGCTTGCACAGCGATGCCTACCCGCGCTCTCGGGCGTTCTCCCGCACACGGCTGGCTACCTTGCACATGACCATCGGAGACCCGAGGGAAGGCTTCCAAATAGGACACCAGGCGGTCGTCGACGCAACCGTGCTGCACTCGCGCCGCATGGACGAGGAACTGCACAAGCTGGCGCGCGCAACTGAACGGCACCTGTCGATACCAGAGGTCGCCGATCTCTCGCACCTTCTGACATCGGCCACGAGCGATGTCTGATGTAGACGCCGGTACCGTCATGCCGTACGCAGGAGATGCCCGTGACGTACTGAGCGTGGCAGGGTTGAGAGCAGGTCTGTCAACGACGGAAGCCAAATTGATCCGGGACGGCACGAACGTCATCTACCGGGTTCCCGGTGGTGTGGTTGCCCGCGTTGGGCCTCCAGGGTCTCGCGCAGTTGCCGAGCGCCAGATCGGAGCATCGCGATGGTTGAGCGATGCCGGTATCCCGGTCGTACGAGCCCTCTCCGGCATGGACCAGCCCACAGTGGTCGGTGACCGCCCCGTCACCTGGTGGACGGAACTTCCCGAGCACCGGTGCGCCACGCCCTCCGAACTGGGAAGAGTGCTCGCCCAGCTGCACAGCCTGGCGGTGCCGGATTCGCCTCGGCTTCCCGTGGTGGATCCATTCGACGGCTTGGCCGATTCGATCGACCGCGGAACCGCACTGCCAGGCGACGACCGAACGTGGCTCCGCGATCTCCTGGAACGGCTGCGCGGCGAGTACATCGCACTGGCACCAGGACTGCCTCAGCGCGTCATCCACGGCGATGCGTGGCAGGGCAACGTCATCGTCCCCGATCGAGGCGGCCCCGTGTTGTTGGACCTCGATCATCTAGGGATCGGGCCCCGTGAATGGGACCTGATCTCGCTGGCGGTCGACTACACCGACTTCTCACGGATCGCGCACTCCGATTACCAGGCCTTCGTGTCTGCATACGGCGGCTACGACATGACGATCTGGTCCGGCTACCGGACGCTGGCGACAATCAGGGAGCTCCGCTGGACGGCTTTCGTCCTGGGCAAGGCCAATGTCAACGAGAAGGCAGCGGACGAGGCTCGGCATCGGGTGGCCTGTTTGCGCGGCGAGATCACCCGTCCCTGGTCGTGGTCGGCCTTCTGAGGCTACAAGCGAGTACCGTGACGTCGTAATCGTTGTCGCGGAACGCTTCCGTCGCTCGCGACCACTCCGCGCGAACGGGACGTGCGGAGGCAATCACCACCGCGTGCTCGGGTGCCGGTGCTCGGATGGGTATGCGGACGTCATCACCACGCCCGTGCGGAGGCGGTGCGACGGACGGCACCGACCATGGCGGCCCACGACGGCAACTCCAAGCCAGCGTTGGGCTGAGCCAACCACCGCAGCTCGCTGGCGGCGGACCCGAAGGCGGGCAACACGATCGTGGACCCTGCCTTCTTCCACCCGACCTGCAAGGAGACCAGGTGGGCGATGGTGGAGTCGCGCATCGGGGTGCGAGGCTGGGTCAGGAAGATCCATTCGTCCGGCCCGCCGGGCACGACGATGATCGGCGCGCTCAGCATCGACCGGATGAGCTGGTGGTTGACCTCACCGCCGAAGCCAGCCCGCATGATCAGCGCGTCCACCGTGTCGCCCAGGCCCAGTCGGACTTCGCCGACTGACGGATCGATGGTGGTCGGCCAGCACAGGAGTTCCGTGTAGTACCGGGACAGCGCGCTGGCGTCGGCCGGCACACCCTGTTCCGCATCGGTTGTGGTGGAGGCGGTCACGGACGTGCTCCTTCTGGAGAAGTTGGTGCGGCGGAGCCGGAGTCCTACAGGAATGCTCCGGCCCCGCCGTGATCAGAGGCGCGTCGTCGAAGACGCTGGGGTCGAACAGGGCTCCGGCCCGACCCATGTGGTTTCGCTTTCCCGGATGAAGCCCAAGCCGTGGGTGCCGACGGTCTTCAGCGCGTGTCGCAACACCGGTGACGGAGGCTGGTTCGGCTTGCGCCAGTGCCTGCCGACATGGGATTCGGCAAGGCTGTGCCTCCCGACGCCGGGCGCGTCGGGACGCTGCCGCTGTCTGAAAGCGAGGTACAGCAGGCAGCTCATCAGCACCATGGCGGCGATCGCTGTGACCACCCAGCCCGACGGCATCATGGGTTCCCACGTCGCAGTACGGGCATCGCGGCGGAACCACGTATCGGGGTCGTGGTTCCGCCGCGACATGGCGGTGAAGCAGGGCGCGGAGCGACGGCTGGGGGAAGGCCATCGCCGTACTGCTTCACCGTGCTCGCCGTGCTGATCTCCCCGGAGTGGTGGGATCCACCGGGCGCGGGCGCGGGCGTGGCAGCCACCCTCATGGCCGTGGCGAAGACGGAGTGGAACTGCTCGGCCTCAGCATCGTCGAGTGCGGCAGCCTCACCTGCGGGCGCCACCACAACGATCTCCGAGCCGCGCACGAAGACCTCCAGACTCCGAGGGCGGCCGGCGAAATCGCGACACGTCACCGCCCAAGGTCCGCGGTCGTTCATCGTGCGTCACCGCTTCGCGCGGTGATCCAACTCCGTGCCGCCACCGGCTGCACGAGGAGATGTGACACAGCGAGCTTGGTTCGTGAGTATCGTGAAACCGTAGGATTCGTGAATCGCTGCGAGAGTCTCATCATCTGCTCCTGTGGTCAGCGAGTCCCGATCTGGGTCATCGAAAACCCGCCCCCACAGCTAACGTCCGCCGCGCGGAATGAACCAGAGCGGTTACATGGCGGCAATATGGCGTCCAGGCAGCGCCAGTCATTGTGACATGCAGGAATGGGATCGACGTGATGCCACATATGGGTTGGGTGCCCGACTGGATTGGTGCCAGGTTGGGAGTCAAGCTGGAGGTCCTGCTGCGATGGTCATCAGGGCCCCGACCGCGAGGTAGGGCCCGAGCGGCAATGGCTCATCAGGGTCGGCCCGTCGAGCGAGCCTCAACACGACGCGCACAACCACCGCAAGAAGCCAACCGGCCGACGTTCCTGCCAGCACGGCTCCCCAGCTCAGCCACCCGAGAGCCAGACCGAGCAGGCCGGCGAGCTTTACATCGCCGGCGCCGAGCCCACCGAGCCCGAGGGCGAGTACAAGGTATGCCGCAGCGAGCACGGCCATTGCGACCAGAGCCCGCACCAAGGCCACATGGTTGGAGCTCAGGTTGGCCTCTATCGCAAAGGTTGCACCGAGGACGAGGTAGCTGGGTAGAACGACCACGCTGGGTAGACGCTGCTCGGCCAGATCCACCATCGTGAGCGGCACGGAGACGGCAGCCAAGTAGCTGTAAGCCAATAGGTCGAACCCGGTGCCAAGGCGCCATGCCAGCACGGCGAACAAGATCGCCGTTAACGCCGCCGACGCGACCCACGCTCGGGGGCTGAACTGTGAGACCCGCAGCAAAATTCGAGTCCAGAGGGCTAGCAGGCCGCCCACGGCAGTGCCGACCCCAGCCCAACAGATGATCAGTGTGCCGGGCGTCAATCTACTTCACCGCATATCGCTGATCGTGGCAACATCAACATGGCTTCGTTCCCAAGCGGTCGTGAGGCCCCGTCCCCAACTCATACCCGGCCGAACTCGCAGAGGGTTACGCGAATCACCCAATCGGCTGAATATTGACCGGACCACGTCATTCTGACTGCAAAGTCGGCACTTACGAACTTTGCAGTCGGTAGGGGACCGTGGGGTAGACCTGTCATTGGCACGAGAACAAGAAGATCGTTACGGAAGTCTGGAGGTGCGCTGTGGCAATCGGGATCCTTCGCTCCTGGGGCGGTCGCGCGGTCATCGGGGTGGTGAACCTCGTGGTTCTCGCGGCGTGCAGCGCGGGCAGCACTGTTGGTTCGACCTCTGGCGCGCCGAATCCCTCAGCGGCGGGAAGCCCCAGCACACCCCAATCTCCCGATGAGGCGGTCAAACAGGACGCGTTGGCGGCGTACTTGGGTATGTGGAAGGACTTCGTCGATGCTGGCACGACTTCTGATTGGCAGTCGCCGAAGCTTGGTCAGCACGCAACCGGCATTGCACTGACGAATCTTACCCGTGGCCTGTACGCCGACCACTCCAACGGGTTGGTCACCAAGGGGCAGCCGGCTCTGAATCCGATGGTGTCCACAGTGGAACCCGCCGGTGATCCGAAGAAGATCATTGTGTCCGACTGCGGCGACTCGACGGCGTGGCTGAAGTACCGAGCTGACGGCAACCAAGTCGCCGACGACAAGCCGGGAGGCCGCCAAAAGATCAACGCCGTTGTCGAGAAGCAAGCGGACGGATCGTGGAAGGTGTCGGATTTCGGAGTACATGGCGTGGGGACGTGTTGATCATGCGACGCTTCGTGACGATCAGCGGAATCGTCGCCGCGAGCCTGCTCGGAACAGAGGCTTCGGCCCTCGCAGACGGCGGCTGGGGAAGTATCAACTGTAGCCAAGTTCCGACACCGGCGTGTGAACTCGGCGCGGGCACAAACGAACGGCCTGGCGGCAACCCGGGGCAGGGCAACGCCAACCCCACCCGGCCTGAAACCGGCAACCCGGGCACGGGGAAGCCCGGCAACCCTGGCGACACCATCGTCGGCGGTGAGTCGAATCTCGCGAGTTGCTCCTATGTGGAGAGCGACTATCAACCGCCACCCGGCGGTGTGATCACTGCCGCGAGTAACACCACGGCGACTGGTGGCGTTGTGCATGCTGCGGTGTTCCGTCCGGTGGTGGTCCGTGCTGGGCAGCCTGGGCAGGAGCCTGGGGCTTGGTATGTGTGGAAGTGCACCGAGGGCGTGATGGATGGGCTCTACCGGCCGCCAGTGTGGATTCCCGCCGGTCAGCAGCCGGGTGCGGCTTTGTTGCCTTCGCCTGCGGAGCTTGCGCAGTTGGCGCGTAAGCAGCTCCGGTTGCCGTCGCCGAGGATCGCGGTGAACCCGGCCGGTGATCAGTTGGTGAATCTGCCGACCTGGATGTGGTTGTCGAGCGGTTGGGGGCCGGTGTCGGCGACGGCCTCTGTGCCGGGTGTGTCGGTGACGGCGGTCGCGACGCCGACTTCGGTGACGTGGTTGATGGGGGACGGGTCCGCTGTCACCTGTACCGGGGCCGGGTCTCCGTATGAGGCGGGCAGCGATCCCAGGGCGCCTTCGCCGGATTGTGGTCACGTCTACCGCCGTTCCTCGGCGAGTCAGCCGGGGCAGGCGTACCCGGTGACGGCAACGGTGCACTGGACGGTGACCTGGTCCGGCGCGGGGCAGGGCGGGACGTTCCCGGACATGACCACGACGGGCGACGCGGCCTTCCGCGTTGCGGAGTCGCAGGCGCTCAACAACGGCGGCTGACCAGCACGCGTTGGCTCTGAACGATCCTGCACCGCAAACAGCGATACCACCTGTTCCGCGCGTTGATCACCTTTCGGCGACGCGGCGCACTACCCCCATGCCATTTGGAGGTACCGGCGTGAGCACCAACACCACGACCTGGCCCGATACCGACCGGCCCACGAGCACGGTCGAGGGGCCTTGGATCAACAACGGCAAGAAGCCGCCTGCGTCACGACTGCGCACCACAGGGCATCGTCGCAGCGTGCCGTACCTGCTGCTCGGCGTACTGCTCGTGCTCGCCTGCGTGGGTGGGTTCGTCCTGATCTCGCTCCACTCCGGGGACCGGCAGGCTGTGCTCGCGCTGGCCCGCGGGGTGGTGACGGGACGCGTGCTCACCACGCAGGACCTGCGGCAGGTCAACGTTGCGGTCGACCCTGGCGTTGCGTTCGTGGGAGCCGACCAGGCGGTCACGGTGGTCGGCAGGCCGATGGCCACCAGCCTGTCGGCCGGGGCGCTGCTCACCCCCGACGCCGTCGGTGGCGCCGCTGTCCCGACAAGCGGGCAGGCCATCGCTGCTCTCGCGCTCAAGCCTGGACAGTTCCCGACGGAGGTCGGGCCGGGCGTGCGGGTCTCGGTGGTGTTCGTGCCCGGTCAGGCGGGGACCGCGAGCAGCCCGCCGGCCGACGGTGGGACGGTCTGGCCCGCGGTGGTGACCAGCGTGACCGCTGCGGCGAACGACCAGAGCACCGTGGTCTCGGTGCAGCTCACCGAGGCCGCCGCGCGCCAGGTCGCCGCGGTGCCTGCCGGGCAGTTGTCGATCGTGATGCTCTCTTCGGGAGGTCGCTGATGTTGGTCTCGGTCTTGTCCTTGAAAGGCTCACCGGGCGCGACGACGCTGGCCGTGGCGTTGGCGGCCCGCTGGCCGGCACCGGCGCGTGCCCTGGTGGTCGAGGCCGACCCGTCCGGCGGTGACCTCGGCCTGCGGTTCTCCCTGTCCTCGACACCGGGCCTGGTGAGCTTGGCCGCCGCCGCGCGCCGTGGCGGTGAAACCGACCTGGTGTGGCGGCACACCCAGCAGCTTCCCGGCGGTCTGCCCGTGATCGCTGCCCCGCCGGACGCCGAGCAGGCTCGCGCGGCGCTGTCCGCACTGGCGCCCGACCCGACGAGCGGGCCCGGTGTCCTGCGGGAGGCGGCTGATCAGCCGGGAGTGGTGGTCATCGCCGACTGCGGGCGAGTGGACATCGGTTCGCCCGCGCTGGCGATCGTGCGCTCGTCGGACGTGGTGGTGCTGTTGTCGCGGGCTCACGCTGACGACCTCGCGCACCTGCCGCGCCGGTTGCCCGCGGTCGGCCGCTGGAGTCCGAACCCCGTGCTGTTGCTGGTGGGTGAGGGCTACTCCACCGCCGAGGTCGCACGGGAACTCGGCGCGGCACCGCTGGGACGGGTGCCCGATGATCCGAACGGCGCGGCCGTGCTCTGCGGACGGCCGAACAAGTTGCGTTGGGGTCGCAGTGGACCCGAGCACTCGGCGCTGGGCCGCTTCGCGCACAAGGTCGCCACCGAACTCGCCACCCGCGAGGGGCCGCTTGTCCCCGTTCGGAGCAGGCCCCAGCCCGCTCCACCCCTGACACCCGCCCCGGCCTTGCGCTCTGTCCCCGGTGTCCCTGCCGGCTCGGCCTGGCCCGACGGTCTGTGCCCCACGCCGGACCCCGGCTCCGGCCACCACGAACGGCAGGGAGGGCAGGCATCATGACGAACCCGACCGACCACTACCCGCCGCCGGTGCCGCTGCGCCCCTACCAAGAGCCTCACGGCCAGGGTGCGTTCAGTGGCCATGACCAGGCCGGTTCCGGTCCTGGCGCGGACGGGCCACCAATGGGGTGGGACACCGACGACGACGCGATGGACATCCCAGCGGGCACCACCCGACTGCGGCAGCACCTGCGGCAGCAGTTGAACGCCGAGCTTCCGCAACGAGTGGCCGACCAGCAAGACCGCACCGGAACAACCGCCACCCGCGAGGCGCGTCGTGAACTGGCCCGAGGGATCCTCGACGAGGCGCTGCGCGTGCACACCGAGAACGAACTGGCCGCGGGCCGGCAGCTGCTGCCCCGCGAGGCCGAGCAGCGGGTCATGGCCGAGGTCGTCAACGAGCTGTTCGGCATGGCCGGGCTCCAGCCGCTGCTGGACGACCCGACCGTGGAGACGATCAACGCCAACCGTTTCGACCGGGTCTTCGTCCAGTACAACGACGGCCGCCGCGCCCGGGTCTCGCCGATCGCGGGCTCGAACGAGGAGCTGACCGATCTGGTTCGGCTGCTCGCCGCCCGCGCGAGCAGCCAGGAACGCCGGTTCGACCAGGGCTCTCCGGCCGTCAACCTCCAACTTCCAGGCGGGGAGCGGCTGTTCGCCGTGATGGGCCTGACCGCGGGCGGGGTGACTGCGCTGTCGATCCGCCGCCACGGCTACCTCACCGTCACCCTCCCGGAGTTGCGTCGCAGAGGAACCCTCGACCCCGGTCTGGAGCAGTTCGTGCGGGCCCTGGTCAAAGCACGCAAGAACGTCCTGATCACCGGCGGCACCGGGGCGGGAAAGACCACCCTGCTGCGTGGGCTGGCCTCGGAGATGGACCCGCTGGAGCGCATCGTCACCATCGAGGACGCCTTCGAGTTGGGCTTGGACCACGACCCGGACATCCATGCCGATGTAACCGCCTTCCAGGCCCGCGAACCCAATGTGGAGGGCGAGGGCGCGATCAGCCAGGCCGAACTCGTGCGGTGGGGCCTGCGGATGAGCCCGGACCGGGTGATCGTCGGTGAGATCCGCGGGCCCGAGGTCATTCCGATGTGCAACGCGATGTCGCAGGGCAACGACGGCTCGATGGCCACCCTCCACGCCTCCAGTTCCCGGATCGCGTTCACCCGCCTCGCTTCCTACGCGGCGCAGGGCGTCGAACGGCTGCCGCTGGATGCCACCAACCTGCTCGTCGCCAGCGCGGTGCACTTCGTGGTCCACCTGGCTCGTGCCGAGGACCGTCGCACCCGCGTCGTGTCCTCGATCCGCGAGGTCGTGGGCGCCGACGGCCCGCAGGTGATCT
Source organism: Saccharothrix sp. NRRL B-16314 (assembly GCF_000716595.1). Taxonomy (GTDB): domain Bacteria; phylum Actinomycetota; class Actinomycetes; order Mycobacteriales; family Pseudonocardiaceae; genus Actinosynnema. The sequence goes on along the minus strand of NZ_JNXC01000019.1, from coordinate 120,919 downwards.
CCAACGAGGTCTACCGACCCGGACCCGACCGACGCGCTCGTCCGGTGGCCGGGGCGCTTCGTACCGACACCCTCGACGACCTGGTCGACGTCGGCTTCGACCCCGGCGTGCTGGAGAACCCCGAGGGCTGGTGGGCCCCATGATCCTCGCCGTGGACATCACGCTCGGCCCGACCACCGGAGCTGCCGCGCTGCTCGGCGTCGGCACCGGACTCGGCCTGCTGCTGGTCGTTCTCGCCTGGCGCGGTACCGACCCACACCGTCCTCGCCGCACCACGAGCCGCGCGACGGGCCCGGTCGACCAGCACCGCACCCTGCGCATCGCGCTCGCCGTGACGGCCGGCGTGATGGCCGGCCTGCTCACCGGCTGGGTCGTCGGCGCCGTCCTGGCCGTCCTCGCCGCCTGGGCGCTGCCGCAGGTGCTGGGCCGCGACCCCGAGCACGCCCGCCGGGTCGCGCGGATCGAGGCCATCGCCACCTGGACCGAGATGCTGCGGGACACGCTGTCGGCCGCCGCCGGGCTCGAGCAGGCCATCCTCGCCACAGCGCCGCTGGCGCCGACAGCCATCCGCGGCGAGGTCGGTGAACTCGCCACCGGGATCGAGAACGGCGACCGGCTCGCGCCCGCGCTGCGCCGCCTCGGCGAGCGCCTGGACGACCCGGTCGGCGACCTGGTCATCGCCGCCCTGTTGCTGGCCACAGAACAACAGACCCGCCAGCTCGCCGAGTTGCTGGGGTCGCTGGCCGACGCCGCCCGCGGGCAAGCCTCGATGCGGATGCGCGTCGAGGCCGGACGTGCCCGCACCCGCACCTCGGTGCGCGTCATCGTCGGCACCACCCTGACCTTCGCCGTCGCCGTGGTGCTGCTCAACCGCGGCTACATGGGCGCCTACGACAGCGCCGCCGGTCAGATCGTGCTCCTGGGCATCGGTGCGCTGTTCGCCGCCGGGTTCGCTTGGCTCAACCGCATCGCCCGCATCGCCCAGCCCGACCGCTTCCTCTCCACCGCCTACCAGGACCCGGCGACCAGCCCGGCCCAGGTCCTCGTCACCGCGAGGCAGGAGGGAACACCGTGATCACCTACATCACGCTGGGCATCGGATGCGGGATCGGCCTGTGGGCCTTGGCGGTCTACCTGTTCCCGCCACGACCGGCCCTCGGCGCGGTCCTGACCCACGCCACCGCCCCACCCGCTCCGGCGCCCATCCTCGCCACCGACGACACCGGCTGGGCCACGCGGCTCGGCCGACCCGCCATCGCCCCACTGCGCGCGCTCGGGCTCCCCGGTCCGCGCCTGGCCAAGGACCTGGCGGTCATCGGCCGCTCGACCTCGACCCACCTTGCGGAGAAAGCCACCCTCACCGTCGCCGGGCTGCTGTTGCCCGTCATGTTGACCGTGGTCCTCACCGTGGCCGGTCTCGGTCCCGGCTTCGAGTTCCCGATCATCGCCGGACTCGTCCTGGCGGCCGTCGGGTTCGTCCTGCCGGACCTGCAAGCACGGTCCGAAGCCGCCAAGCTTCGCACTGGGTTCCGCCACGCGCTCTCGGCCTACCTGGACCTGGTGTGGATCATGCTGGCCGGGGGAGCCGGGGTCGACAGCGCGCTGGGCGACTCGGTCAACATCGGACGAGGGTGGGCGTTCGAGCAGATCCGCCGCGCCCTGGACACCGCCCGCCTCACGCGCACGACCCCGTGGGCGACACTGCGCCGGCTCGGCGAGGAACTCGACGTCACCGAGCTCGCCGAGCTGGCCGCCTCGGTCAGCCTGGCCGGCACCGAGGGCGCCAAGGTCCGCACCTCCCTGGCCGCCAAAGCCGGAGCATTGCGCACCCACCAGATCACCGAGGCCGAAGGCGACGCCCAAGCCGCCACCGAACGCATGAGCCTGCCGGTGATGGCACTGTTCCTCGGGTTTCTGGCCTTCATCGCCTACCCCGCACTCACGCAGTTCCTCAATGGACTCTGACACGGGCTGTGGCATCCCGCGGACAACGACCGAACGTGAACGACAACGGAGGACAACACCATGCGCACACAAGTGGAGGCATTGTGGACAGTGGTGCAAGCACGCTGGGAGGAATTGCGCCGACAGCCGGAAGCCGGGTACTCGACCGAAACCGTCCTGGTGACCGCGCTGCTCGTCGTGGCCGCGCTCGCGGTGATCGCGATCGTCATCGCGAAGGTCACCGAGAAGGCCAACGGCATCACCCTGTGATCCCCATGAGCCACAGGCACAGCAACCGGTCACCAGCGACCCGCGCCGGGTGGTGCCGAGTCCGCCGAGCGCTGCGCGGTGACCGTGGCTCGGTCAGCGCGGAACTGGTCATCGCGACACCACTGCTGTTGCTGATGCTCCTGGCCATCGTGCAATTCGCGCTCTGGTCACACGCCACCCACATCGCCCAGGCCGCCGCCTCGCAAGGGCTCGCGGTCGCACGGTCCCAGAACGGGACCGCCGCGGCCGGCACGTCCAGCGCGCGGCAACTGCTCGACCAGCTCGCGAGCGGTCCGCTCACCGGCTCCGCCGTCACCTCCGCCCGGACAGCGGCCTCGGCGTCGGTGCGGGTCAGCGGGACCGTGACCTCGGTCGTGCCGTTCCTGAGCCTGCCCGTGCACGCCGAGGCCGTCGGGCCCGTCGAACGCTTCGTCCCCGACCTGGCGGGAGGGTGACCCGCGATGACACCGCAGATGCCATCGCAGACGACGCCGCCCCGTGCACCCGTCACGGCCCCCGGCCGGCGTCACGGCCGCGTGCGCCCCGCTCGGCGGGGGTGGGCGGCCTGGTGGCGTGCCGATGACGGCTCGGTGGCGGCCGAAGTCACCATCGCCGCGCCGTTCCTGATCATGCTGCTGGTGTTCGTCGGGGTGGTCATCCACCGAGGGGTGGACGCGCGGATCCGCATCGACGACGCCGCCCACCAAGCGGCCCGCGCAGCCAGCATCGAACGCACCCCGATGGCCGCGACCACAGCGGCCCAGTCGACCGCCGCGAGCGCGCTGTCCTCAGCGGGGGTGACGTGCGCGTCGTTGTCGGTGAGCACGTCGACCGGCGGTCTGCGGCCCGGTGGCACGGTCAGCGTGACCGTGTCCTGCGCCGTCGACTTCGGCAACGCGCTCATCCTCGGCGTGCCCGGCGGCAAGACCCTGTCGGCCACCTCGGTCGAACCCGTGGACCTCTGGCGCTCGACCCTGAACACCGGGAGCCGGACATGACCCGGCGAGGCCGTCACTTCCGGCGCGGTCGGTGGTCGAGCTGGTGGCGCACGCGCCTGCGATGGTGGCGCGCGGACGAAGGCCGGGTGACCGCGTTCGTCCTGGCACTGACCGTCGGCATCCTGGCCTTGGCCGGCCTGACCCTCGACGGTGGCCTCGCGCTGGCCGCCAAAGTAGGGGCCAACGGCCAGGCCGAGGCCGCCGCCCGCGCAGGGGCCCAGGCCATCGACCTCACCGCCTACCGCGGCAACGGCACCCTGCAACTCGTGCCCGCCCAGGCAGTCGCCAACGCCCAGGCGCACCTGGCCGCCGAGGGCGCCTCCGGCACGGTGACGGTCTCCGGCGACACCGTCACGGTCACCGTGACCGCCTCGCAGACCACCCAGCTGCTCGGGCTGGTCGGCATCGGGTCGCTCCAAGTGCACGGGCAGGGCAGCGCACACCCACAGCGCGGGATCACCGCGATCGACCCATGACCACCAGACCAACGCCTGTCGTGAACACGGCATCGCAGAGAAAGGGAAGAAGCATGGCAACACCCGAGGAGATTCGCCGGCGCGTCGAGGAAGCCGACACCGCCCGCAGCGCCCGCCGAGCCGCCGCCGCGCAGCAGGTCGGCGAACTCGCGGGGCGCCGAGCCGCGATCGTCGAGCAACTCGCCGAGGTGGAGCGTGAGCTCGGCGAGGTGGTCGCCGACGCCCAGGACGTCATCGACGTCGACGAGCTCGCAGCGTTCACCGACCTCAAGCCATCCGACCTCACAGGGTGGCTCGCGGCGCACAAGCCCAGCCGCGGCAAGCGAAAGAAGGCCGCGACCACGACCGGCGCGCCGGGTGATACGCGCTCCCTCTCCGCCCCGAGGACACCGGCACCCGAGCAGAGGTCCAACTCCCGCGAGGGCTCGCCCGCTGCCGGGACGGACAAGCCCGAGCCGCTCGTCGCCCACGCGAGCTGACCGTTCCCACGCTCGCGCCGCCCGCGCGGTTCGCCCATAGCTCCGACTCAACGGCCGTGTGACCGGGCGACGAGCGAACACGTCTGGTTCTGCTGAGGAAACGAGCACGTCATGGCCGCATCACCGCATCCCTCCCGTCGCAAGCCGCGTCGGCCGCCGCGAACGCGAGGCCGGATGTGGAAGGGCGCCGGGTGGGTGCTCGGAGTGGTCGGGCGGCTGCTGGCGGCTGCCGTGCTGGTCGCGTTGCTGGCCGGGTTGCCGTGGGCCTTGACGCACTTCGTCGGTTGGCCTCTGCCGGACCACCTGCCCTCCTGGGCGGAAGTACAGGGTGTCCTGCTCGGCCCGATGACGACCACTTTCCTGCTGGACTTCCTCGCCTGCCTGACCTGGCTCGTGTGGGCGTTCTTCGCCCTCGACGTCGCCCGCTGCGCGGTCGAGGTTGCCCGCGACGCGGCGATGCCCGACCTGTCGGCGGCCGGACCGGTGCACCGGATCGCGGCCGTGCTCGTCGGCGCGGTCCTGATCTCCGTCCTCGGTCAACGCGCCGGCCTGCCAGTCGCGGGCCCGTCCGCTGCGGGCGGCGCAGCAGCCGACGTGGTGGCGACGGCTCCCGCCTGGACCACACCAGCCGAGCAAGGAGCGTTCGCCGCGGTGCGACCGGCTGCCTACAACGCGCCGTACCACCACGAGGCGGCCGGGATGGTCGAGCAGCCGGGCCGCGCGAAATCCGCTGTGGTGCTTGCGCACAACCCCGACACCGGCGTGCATGACTCGCTGTGGCGGATGTCGGAACGCGCCCTCGGCGACGGCAACCGCTGGCCGGAGATCTACGCGCTCAACAAGGGCAAGCCCCAACCGAATGGCGGCACCTTCACCCGCCCTGCCCTGATCTTCCCCGGCGAGGAGATGGCCCTGCCTGATGACGCCACCATCGGCTCCCCACCACCCACCGCACCGGTGCCACCGCCGGTGACCCCTCCCCCTCCGATCGAGCCCTCGCCGAGCGGCACGACGACACCGGCACCCTCAACGACACAACCACCCGCCACCACCGAAGCCCCACCAACCACTCACGCTCCACCGGCGACTCAGTCGCCGCCGAGCACCGACGCGGTGGGCGAGCCGGGGATCGGCTGGGGCGAGGAACTGTTCGTCGGCCTCGGCCTGGCCGCAGCGGTCAGCGCCGCCCTGGTCGCTGCCCGGCGGCGGAACCGACGCCGGTATCAGCCAGGCAGCGGCGACCGCAGCGACCTGCCCGTCGCCCCGGTCGTCTACCAGTTGCGGCTGGCACATCTGCGCGCCGACCACGACGACACCAGCGGCGCCGACGACGAGGTGGACCTCGATTGGCCGGGCGAGCGCTCACCACGCGCCCCGGCACCGCCGCTCGTACTCGGCACCCATGCCGATGCCAGCGCGGACGACGTCCCCGAGGACCAAGCGCAGGTCCTGCCGGTCGGTGTGCGGGACGGCCGCGAGATCGCCGTGGACCTGGCCACCGCGCACGGCCTGGGCCTGCTCGGCGCGGGCGCTCCCGACGCGGTCCGCGCGCTGCTCGTGGCCATCCTGAGCACGGCCTTCACCACCACCCACAGACCGGCCACGGTCGTCGTGCCGGCCGAGGATCTCGCGGCGCTGTTCGGCAGGCGGGTGGCGCAGACACCTTTTCCGGAGGGTGTGCGGGTGGCCGCCGACCTGGACGCCGCGCTGGACATGCTGGAATCCGAGACGCTGGTGCGCGTCGGTCAGCTCCGGCCCACCGGCCAACCGTGGGGGCCTGTTGTGCTGGCGGCCCGCGCGCCCGGCCGCCAGGCCCGCAGGCTGCAGGCGGTGTTGGACAACGGTTCGACCGTCGGCGTGACCGGGCTGCTGCTGGGCCAGTGGAGCGCCGGGGTGACCGCCTACGTCCGCGACGACGGCACCATCTCCACCACCAGCCCCGGCCTCGGCGAGCCGCTGCGCGGCGCGCGCGTGTTCCGACTGGGCGACGACCACCTCGCCGACCTGCTGGACCTGATGCGTCACGCCGACCCCGACGACGAGCCCGAGTTCACTGATACCGCCGGCGACGAACCGCATCCGGCTGTCGTGCCGCGTCCTCACGTCGTCGTGGGCGATTCCGTTCCCGTCACCGTCGAGCCCGTGGACACCGTGATGGACCGCGGCGCGCGCACCGCCGATCGCGGACACACGGTGGGCGAGGACACGCTGACCGAGGGAACGACCCAGGCGCCGGTCGCCGACACGGACCTGGAACTGTTGGCAGCCAGCGATGACGACCGGCGAGGCGACGGTCAGCTGGAGATCCTGCGGCCGGAGCCCGCGACGTCACCCGGTCTTCGGCTGCGTCCCGTCCAGCCTGTCCGCCCCGACGCCGACCACGCAACCCGGAACACGGGTGAAGGGCACCGGCACGGCCGGCCGGCGGGGAGCCGACCACAGGGCCCCGCCGAGCCGCGCGAGGCGTCGTCCGCGCCGTTGCGCCTCAGCGTGCTCGGGCCGCCGCGGGTGTGGTGGCGTCCCGCACCGGCAACACCCGATGGCGAGGCCGCCGAACGCGAGATCACCTCGGCGTTCCAGCCACGCCTGCGCGAACTACTGGTCTTCCTGGCGCTGCACCCCGACGGTGCCAGCCGCGAGGCGCTCATCGCCGCCTTGTGGGCCACGAGCCCGCCGGAGCGGACCACCAACGCGATGAACACCTCGATCTCGCGTCTGCGCCGCACCCTGGCCGCCGTAACCGGCAACGTGTTGTCGGACCTCGTGGTGGTCGGTGAGGGCCGCTACCGGCTGGACCCCGGCCTGGTGGAGGTCGACTACCACCACTTCGCCGCCGCCGTGGCCGCCCGCCGCTCCGCCGTCACCGACGTCGATCGGGTCGAGGCGTACCGGCGGATCGTCGACCACTACACCGGCCCTCTGGCCGACGGGCTGAGCACCGACTGGATCGAGACCGCCCGCGAGGCCATCCGCCGCGACGCGATCGACGCCGTCGCCGCCCTGGCCCGCGCCCTGGTCGAGGACGACCCGCAGCAGACGCTGGACCTGCTCGAGATCGCGCGCGCGTTCGACCCGCACAACGAGCTGATCTACCGCGACATCATGCGCTTGCAGGAACGCCTCGGACAGTTCGACGCCATCCCGCGCACCCTGACCCTGCTCACCACGCGGCTCGCCGAGGTCGACGATCGGCCCACGCACCAAGCTGTCGACCTGGCCGACCGGCTACGTCGCCGCCACGACGCGCCCGGCGAGCCGGGGCGAGCCGACCGCGGGCACAGCCGAGCCGGATGAACCCCGCAGGCACCCTCGTGCGCGGCGCCGGGTCACCCGACGGCGCCACCGGCACGAGGGCGACGTCCGGAGGAGTCGAACCGGCCGTCACCGGTCGGGGAGTCGGAATCCACGACACCATCGAGAATGGCCGTCTCCGCACCACTGTGCCGGCTGGGCGCTTGCGCCTGGAAGAACAATCCCGGATGGGCACGAGTCCACTCGATCAGAGGCTCTGCCAGCGTCAACACCTCGGCGACCGCCTGGGTCGACGAGTACATGACTTCCGGCGGAAAAGACTTATCGCAACTCTCGCGGACGATGACCCCCTGTTCGCGCGTCTTTTTCAATGTGCGCGCCAGAATGCTATCGTGCAGTACAGCGTGTTTGTCCGTCCGATTCTCGTCGATGAAATACGAGTTGACCGTGGAAAGACTCTCTACCCCGACGCAGCGGGCCGTCTCGGAGGCCCCCACTGCGCGCCCGCTCGTCACGTTCTTCGGCAGGCTCTTCCCCGAACCTGCTGTCGAGGTGATCGTGCCTGTTCAGCGCGACCGCTCCGTCGCCCTCTGCCTCCGCTGGCGAAAGGTGTCGAGCCTCCCGCGCTACGTCGAACCGAGGAAGTCGCCTACCGTATTCCTACTCGGCCCAACTCCGATGAGATGTCACTCCACGTGGCCGGTATGGAGATCGACAGCGCGTACGGTCGCTTCCGTTGGGGATTCATACGGGGGATCTTATTGGGGATCAGGTTGGGGATCCTGTTAGAGCGCCACCCCCTCCGACCAGTAAAGACGCCGGTCAGTGGGTGTGTAGGGGGATCCGCTGGTATCCCAGACTCGCTTGGCCACAAGCCGGTGGACACATCGGGGCGGACTGGTGGCCGACTGCCTGCTCTGTCGGCTCCGGGCTGCGCCTGCCTTTCAACTGTTCTCTTTCTGCCTCATTTCCCTCTCCGTAATGCTTCCCAAAATCCTTTCTTTTTATGCCCATGTACCCGCTGGCTTTCGGCTGTCCGCTCGGCTCCCAAAGCTCGCTGTCCTCGCTGGCCTGCGGAAACGGAATGGCATTTCGGTCGGAAATGTGCGGACGTGTGCCGTTTCGGGCAGTCCGGAATGGTAGGGGCGGCGACCGGCCGAAAAGAGTCTTGAAATTGAGCTGTCAAACCTATTGTATGGCGCGCGGCGCAGAGTCATAATTGAATTGTCGCCGGGGGAACCGGAAACCACACCGAACACCACACCCGGCGCGAGCCATGTCGAAAACGGAAAGCTGATTATGTGTTACGCCGACACCTTGACGAATAACGACGGAACCGCCACCGCGTTTTGCTGCTGCGGATGGTCGGCGGACCACGCCGCCCCGGAAGCGGCGGACGCCGACGCCGAACGGCACCAGACCGCCGCCGCCGAGTCCACGCTCGCCGCCTGACCACGCCGCCCGTACACCGGAAAGGAACGCCCGCGATGACCACGCCCACCACGCCCACCGCACCGCCCGCCCCGGCACCCACCACCACGCCGACCGCCCCGGCGAGCGCGCCGAAACGACTCGGCAACGGTGAGCTGCGCGCGATGGTCGCCAAGGTCCTCGCCGACAACACGGGCACCGACCTCACGCCGCGCACCATCGCGCACACCCTGAACCGGTCATCCGGGGCGGTCGGCAACGCCTGCAAGGTGCTCGCGGACCGGGGGGATGCCGAGGTCGCCTCGACCGCCCCGCTGGCCTATCGGGCGACCGCGACCACGGCGTCCGCCGCCGCGCCCACGATCACCCCCACCCCACCGCGCACATCCCGCCCGAAGACGTCGACGCCGCCCGCCGCCGCGCCTACCAACCCCGCCCCGTCCGGGACGGGTGGCACCCCCACCCGGTCGGCACGCGTGGTGACGGGTCCGGTGAAACGCCCGAACGGGATGGACTACCACCCCCGGATGTTGGCCGGAATGCCGGACGTGACCGCGTTGCAGCGGTTCCGGGACGCCGGGGTTGCCGCGCTGTTGTACGGGCCGCCCGGCACGGGGAAGACCTCGGTGGTCGAGGCCGCCTTCCCGGACCTGGTGACGGTTCAGGGCGACGGGGACACCACGGTCGCGGACTTCGTGGGCGAGTACACCCAGACCGACGACGGCCGCTACGTGTTCGTACACGGTCCGCTGGTCCGCGCCATGCGTGAGGGTGTGCCGCTGTTCATCGACGACGCCACCCTGATCGCGCCGACCGTGCTCGCGGTGGTCTACCCCGCGATGGACGGACGCCGCCAGATCGTGGTGAAGGCCAACGGGGGAGAGGTGGTGGACGCCGCGCCGGGGTTCTACGTGGTCGCCGGCCACAACCCCGGCGTACACGGCGCGGTGTTGTCCGACGCCCTGTCGTCGCGGTTCTCCGCGCAGATCCACGTGGTCACCGACTACGACCTCGCCGCCCAACTCAAGATCGACAAGCGGGCGGTGAAGGTCGCCCGCAACCTCGCCACCCGACAGGCCAAGGGCGAGATCGGGTGGGCACCCCAGCTGCGGGAACTGATCGCATTCCAGAAGATCGCGGGCGTGGTCGGGGTTCTAGCCGCCGCCGGGAACCTCGTGGGCGTCGCGCCGGAAGAGGACCGCGAGATCGTCGCCGCCACCGTCAAGGCCGTATTCGGCACCACCGTGGCACCTCTGGCACTCGGTGCCCGCGTCTGACCCAACCCGCCCCCACCAACACCGACCCACGCCGCCACCGTCCCGAAAGGACAACCCGCGATGACCACCCACCTCGTAGCCGACCCGGACGCGACCGGTGCCGCCGTGTTCCCCGCCCGCCCCGAATGGCTGACCCTGTCCACCGCGCTCGTGGACGAGGTCGAGATCATCGCCGACCGCGAGGACCTGTTGGTGACCATCGCGCCGGGTGCGGGCGGGGGTGCCCCGGCGTGTTTCTACCCCGCCCGCGTGCTGATCGAGGTCGACGGCACCCACCTCGGGGTGGACCCCGCCACGGTGGACCCTGCCAACCTCGCCGACCGCGCCCGCTACGCGACCACGTGGGGGCTGCTCACCCACGAGTGCGGACACGCCAAACACACCGCATGGGACGTGCCGGAGGGCACCCCGCCCGCTGTGGCAGAGGCCGCCATGCTGCTGGAAGAGCCGCGCATGGAAGCCGCGCAGGTCCGCCGACGCCCCGACGACCGGCACTGGTTGCGCGCGTCCGCCACCGACCTGATCCTCGCCGACACCGACGCGACCGACCCCGCCCGCGCGCCGCAGATGACCACGGCCGACGCCGCGCACACCGCCGCGCTGCTGCTGGCACGGGTGGACGGCGGCATCCTGACCGCCGCCGAAACAGCCCCCGTCGCCGCCGTGGTCGAGACCATCCTCGGCGCGGACCTGTTGGCCGAGTTGCGCGGACTGTGGCGGGAAGCGCTGGACACCGCCGACGACGACGCCGACGCGATGATCGACCTCGGGCGGCGGTGGTGTCAGGCCATCGGAACCGACCCCGACAACCCCGACCCCGGCGCGGACCCCGGCACGTACGGCGACCCCGACCCGTCGGGGTCGCCGGACGTGCCTTCACCGCTGACCCAAGCCATCGGGCAGGCGTTGGCGAACGTCGCGCGGGCGGTCGCGCACGAGATTCCGCCCCAAGACCCCGCCGCCGTGGCGGCGGCACAGCAGGCCTCCGAGGACGCCGCCCACGAAGCCAACGAGGCGACCGCCCGGACGGTGTTCTCCGGCGCGTACCACAACCCCACGGGCTACGGGACCACCGCCACGGCCGGCACCCGCCCACCCACCGCCGACGAACGCACCGCCGCGCGCGTGTTCGCCCGCACGTTGTCCACCGCCGGGGTCCGGGAACGGGTGGCGGTCAAGTCCACCTCACCGGTCCCTCCCGGGCGGTTGCGGATGCGCGGCGCACTCGCCGCAGACGCCCAACGCGCCGCCGGCGCGACCGTCACCGCCGAACCGTTCACCCGCACCACCCGACTCGTCGCACCCACCCCGCCGCTACGGCTGGGCATCGCGTGCGACGTGTCCGGCTCGATGGGCTACCTGCGCGGACCCGTCGCCTCCACCGCATGGATCCTCGCCCACGCCGGACACCGCGCCACCGTGCCCGTCACCACCGCCACCGTCATCTACGGCGCGCACGTCCGCCCGATCACCCACCCCGGCACCGTCCCCGACCTCGTGACCGAATTCGACGCCAACGACGGCTCACACGACCTCGCCGCCGCCGCCGCAGCCCTCGACGGCGCGCTCGGACTGTCCCACCCCGGCGCGGCACGCCTGCTCGTGATCGTCTCCGACGGGCACTACGACCCCGCCGAACGCGCCGCCGGACGCCACCAGGTCGACCGGCTGCGCGCCTCCGGGTGCGCCGTTCTGTGGCTGACCACCGACGACCGCGACGATCCCTTCGACAGCGTCACCGTCCACAAGTTGACCAGCCCCACCGCCACCGCCCACGCCATCGGACGCGCCGCCACCGCCGCCCTGCGCGCCACCCGCTGAAGCTTTACCCGGTTCGGGGCGGGCATCCCCGCCCAGACCACCCACCACCCACCGACCACTGACCACTGACCACCGCACGCGAGGTGACCACGATGACCTACACCGCCGGATTCGCCACCGTCGACGACGCGATCGCCGCCCTGTCCGCCTACGACCCGGCAACGCCCCTGCGGATCGCCACGCAGCCCGGCTACCCGATGCAACACCTCCTCGCGCAGGTGGTGCGCACCCCCGACGACGCCGAAGGCGACGGCAACCCACCCACCGACCCGCCCGTGGTGTGGCTCGGCGCGGGCGAACAGGTCGGCCACCTGCCCGAGTCCGCCGCCGATGCCCTCGGATGGTCGCGATGACCACCACCGTGCCCGGCCTCGCCGAACGCGCGATGCGCGCCGCGCATGCCCACCGCGCCGCCGACCCCCACGGATTCCACCACCGCCACGACAACCCCGAGGCGTGGAACCGGTGGGCGCGCCGCGCCCGCGTCGCCCGCACCGTCGCCACCGCCCTGCAGGTGCCCACCGACGCCGTGCTCGCCACCGACGACCCCCACCGCACTTACCCCACCCGCACCGGAGAGGTCCCCGGCGACCTGATCACCGTCACCGACCCCGCCACCGGGAGCACGTGGCGGTTCATCCCCGACCACACCACTCCCGGCCAGGCATGGCTGCTGCTCGACCGCTGCCCCGGCTGCGACGCCGAGACCTCTGTCGCCCGTGTCGCCACCCTGGCCGACCTCGGTGACTACCTCGCCCCCGGCCACAACGCCCCGCTCCTCCGGGAGATCCGCGACATAGCGGACCACCAGCCCAGCTGCACCGCAATCCCTCAGGCGGAGGGCTGAGAGCGGTTTCAGCCGGTGAGTCCCGGGATCACGAGGGCACTGCCGATCCCAACGGCGGGTTCGGCGAGGTGTGGCCGGACTTGCGCTCGGAACATGCCGAGCCCGGCGTGAGGGCCGTTGCCGTCCGCTTCGACAGGTGACCCGCTTCAAGGTGGCCACCAGGGCGTGTCACGATCGCAACCGACCCGACAGCAGGGGGTTTGGTTGGCGAGCATCGGTGACGTCGTGGCCGCGCTGCGCCGGGTGGTCGAGGACCTGCCCTTCGCGCCGTTGGCCGAAGCTCTCGACCTGGTGGAAGACGCGAAAGCCCTCATCGAGATGGCCGTCGCGGGCAGCGGGCAGGACGAGTTCGGGCAGGTCGTCGTCCGGTTCGGGGAGGTAGCCGACGGCATCGGCGCGCTCCAGGAGGTGTTGACCGCCATCCAGCGGTCCGCCACGGCGGCGGCAAGCCGCCTCGAAGGTCACGGCGCGCCGCGAACCGTCACGCCGCCACCGGATCAACCCGGCACAAGCACGCCGGCAGGAGCGAAGTCGACCACGTCGAACCCGACGCCCGAGCGCATGGGCGAGCTGCTCAAGGCCCTTCCCGTGCGCGACGACCCCGGCGGCAAGACCACGGGCTACTGGGTCGGCCAGACCGGTCGGGTGCAGGGCCCTGTCGAGAGCGGCCGGGGCGAGCTGCGTGAACAGGCGGTGCAGAGTCTGCGTCGTCTGGGCCTGGCGCCCGCGCGGGGAACGCTCACCGTGGCCGACCACGTGGAGGTGCAGGTCGCGGTGCAGGTGCGAGAGGCCGGCGGCGCTGACGCTACGTTGGCGGTGAACAACCGGCCCTGTGACTTCGGCCCGCTGTCCTGCGACCGCATCGTGCCCAGAGTGCTCCGGCCGGGCCAAAGCCTGACGGTCTACTGGCCCGACGGCGTGAAGACCTACACCGGAAAGGAGCGTTAGCCGTGGGGTACGTGCTCGACGTGGCTTACCGACACGACCAGGAACCGAGGCACCTGCGCACGCGCGCCGACGTCGACGCCTTCGTCGACGAACTGCTCACACTCGGCCCGGCCTACAGCGCCGCCACGGCCTACGCCGTCGAGGAAGGCAGCGACGCACTGCCCGACCACGAGCTGCTGATCGGTACCGGCGGGCAGACCGGCCTGGGTGCCGTGCGGTACAGCGGTGAACACGGCACCTGGTACCTCCAGGGCGAGCGGGTCAGCCCCGACGGAGTGCGATTTGCCTACTTCGGCACCGCCCAGGAGTTCCCGGCCGACGCCGAGGTACCGCTCGACCTGGTCCGCGAAGCCCTGTGGGGACTGCTGACCAGCCGCGGCGACCGTCCGGACGGGCTGACCTGGGCTGAGACCGACTGAGGCTGCCGCCGTTCCCGTCGCGCTTGCACGCCACACCCGACCGCAGCCGCCAAAAGCAAGCCAGCCAGGGTGACAGGCCTGCCACACTGCTGCAACGCATGGCCGCCGACTTCGCCGCCCAGGACGGCCCGGTCCCGCCCATGGTCGCCCCGCCCCGACCCGTGGGTCGAGGGCTGGGTGGCCGTCCGGCTCGGCACCGCCCCCGACCGCGGCTTCATCGCCCACGCCGACGCCACCGGCTCCCACATCACCACCAACGGCGGCGACCCGGACGGCGAACCGGTCCTCTACGACCACCAGGCCCACACCCGGGAGTGGCCCTCCGACGCCGAGCTGCCGCCGGCCGACGTGATCAAGGCCACCCACGACCTCGTCGCCACCGACGGTGAGCGGTCCACGATCGTCAACTGGCGGACATGGGGCCTGTAGGAGTTATGTCCGATCACGGCCGAGTCCACCCGGCAGCGTGCGACCCTTCGCCAGTCGGACGCGCGCGACGAAGCCCTCAGGACCGAAGGCCGACAGGGAAGGGCTGGTCCTGCTCCCGCGACACGGCTCGAAACTCGACCCGTGCAGCGCGACCCGCGCACCGATCGGCGCCAGCGGATCGGTATCGGATACCTCGGCTCCAGCGCTCATCGCGTCGACCCGACCACAGCGACTGCAGTCATAGGTTGATCGGCTCCGAACCGGACCCAGGCGGAACTCGCGTCAACAAGTCAGCCCGCCGTCGGCCTTCGTCGACGTATTGTGCTGGATCAATCAGTCTGATCGTTTCAGTGAAGACCAAAAATGACGACCTCGGTCGGCGGGGCGCTGTACGCGAGGGCCGCCACTTCCTGCCCGATGAATGAAGGTCGACAGCGCCGTCCTGGTGACCATGGACCGGCCCTGACCGCGCGGCGCCAACCGCCTGGGCTTTGTGCGACTCGATTCGGCGGGACTCTCCGACCGGGGCGCCCCTGTCGGGCGCCGACAGCGACGTGGTCCATCGTGGTCGGCGCATGTGGTTGGTGTGCAGGACCCATGACACGGCAGTGGTGGGCGGTCCGGAAGTGCTGACCACCGTGCTCGCCGAGTGGTCCGTCACGGTCGACCGCATCGGTTGCGGTACAGGTTCGCGGGTTCCTGACCGGGCTGTCTGGATCGCGTTGTGACGATGAAGAGCCGTCGGCGGCTCTGCTCGGGCCGCCGACGGCTGGTCGTATCAGGTCGGCAGGAGTGGCACCCCGGTGTCCGGGGGCCGGGGTCACAGCTCTGCGATCAGCTTCTGGCTCCGTCGCGCCATCTCGGACAGGGCTTGCGGGTCGATCCCGTTGCACAGTGCGGTGCCGAGCAGTTCGCCGAGGCGGTGCCCGGGGAAGCTCTTCTCGGCGTGTCCGACTGCGGCGGCGGCGAGGTTGAGGTCGCCTCGCAGGCAGGCGTAGGCGGCCAGGAGCGCGGCCGGTTCGGCTCGTTCGGGCACGGGGCTCGTCCTGACCAGTTCGGTCCACAGGGCCTCGGCGCGGTCGGCGTGCTCGCTGATGGCGAAGGACAGGCAGGCGTCGCGGACCAGCGGGTTGGTCAGCGCGAACGCCAGGTCGGCGATCTCACGATCGGTCAACGGCTGCGTGCGGTCGCCGGCGCGGAGCACGTGTTCGTGCAGCAGGTCGAAGCGGCTTCGGCGAGGGCTGGGTTGTCCGGGAGCGGCGGGATGGTCCTCGGCGGTGGGGTCGGTTCGCCGGTGCAGGTCGTCGAGAAGTTCGACCCGTCGCGCGAGAACGTCCTCCGGTTCGGGTAGCAGGGCCGTCGGGGTGATCGTGCCTACCGTGGTGCGGTCGATGACGACCCAGACCCGGTGTCCGTCGAAGGTGTAGACCCAGTCGGCGTGGCGGAGGTCCTGCCACGGCCACGGCCATCCGCCCGACGGCGGATAGCACAGGCCGTCGTCCCGGTCTGTCCACACGTCGACCAGGTCGGCCACGGCGGCGGTGAAGGTGTCCGGGTCGGTCGCCTCCAACAGCGTTCGCCCGGCGACGATCGTGCGCAGTGATCGCGGGTCGGCGTGGCCTTGGACGGCTCCGAGCCATCGGGATTCGGTGCCGTGCTCGTCGTAGAAGTCGGCGATGGCAGGGCAAGACGGTGTGGGCGTGACGGCTTGGTGGTCGGCGGTCGTGGCGTCCGCCGGGCGGGTGGTGCGCATGGTCGTGCTCCCGTATGTCGTCAGTGTGGGTGCCGGCGCGGGCGGTGGTACCCGCCCAGGCCCTTCAGCTGTTCGCGGTGGACTCGTCGGAGCCCGGGGCGAGCGCGTACCTCTTGGGCTTGTCGCTGGTGCGCACGGCGTAGCCGCCGCCGACCAGCTTCTCCAGCGCGTTGTGCACCGCACCGGCCGACCGGGACAGTGCCCTGCCGATCACGTTCGGGGTGAAGTCCTGCCCGGAGTGCTCCCGCAGGTGGTCCTCGACCAGCCCACGCAATGCCCCCGGTGCCAACCTCCGGCCCTTCGGCTCCGCATCCACATCCGCCTCACCGGCCGCAGCGGGTCGGTCCTCGGCGGCGGGCACGTCACCCTCAACCAAGGGGTGATCATGCGCGCGTCGGTCATCGGTCGGCCCGTCGTCGGCAGACCGGTCTTCTCCGGAAGGCCGATCATCGGTGGTGATCGACCAGCGGTCGGCGGGACGCGATCCGCCGTCGGCGATCCCGGCCGTGCGGGCGACCAGACCTTCCTTTTCCCAACGTGCGAGGAGCTTCGGCGCGGTGGACTTGCCGATCCCGGCGGTGGCCGAGAGGGCGGAGGCAGTGCTGCCGGGATTGTCGAGCAGTGCCTGCCACAGCTTCTCCTCGGTGTCGGTGCGCGGCTTCACCGGATCGGGGACAGCTCGCAATGCCGGACGGGCGTTGGTGGACATGACTACCTCGCAGGAAGTGACGTGTGGTGTGGGCGGTCATGCCCCGGCCAGGGCGGGTGCGGCCCCCGGTGCGCATCCGGTGATGTCGGGCCGCATGACTATGGACGCTTCCTTGCCGCCGTGAAGTCAAGCGGAATGACCGAACAAGCCAACTGTCTTCTGTAGACGGTCAGAGAATCGACAAACCGTTACGCCACAAGCGTCTACTTCGCCGCCGGTCGCATACGGGCATTGACATCGTGGCGGTCACGAAGCGTCCATACATGTGGGCCGTCAGGCCCGGATGAACCCGACCTGAAGGGAAATGGGAAACCATGACTGCAGACACCACGCCGCCGACGCCACCCGAGGCCACCCCGGACGCTGCTGTTGCCGCGCCGTGTGGCGACACCGCAACCACCCCGGCCGACCCGACGCCCGTAGCGACACAGGACGACGAAGAGACGAAGATGTTGTGGCGGGAAGGACTTCCGGAGGACGCCATGATTCTCGCCCCGTCGGTCGCCGCCACGCCCATGCGGCAGCCCGAGAACACCTGGGCGATGCTGGTGCTGGCAGCGGACGTCCTGGACGACACCGATCCCGACCGGGAAGGCGAAGTCGCCCTGTTCGCCGGATGTTGGCTGCCCGAACAGCTACAGGCGGCAGTATCCGGAGGCGATCTCGTCCTCGTGCTGACCGCGCCCGACGGCGAGTCGTCACCGGACGACCGGGTCGATGTGGAGATGCTGCTCGCCCACGGCGACCGGTGGATGCGGGTCGGTGAGTGGGAAGGGTTGGACCCGCGCTGGCCGTGGGCCGTCGCGGTGACCGCTGCGGCGATCATGGCACTGCACGTGGAAGCAACCGGGATCGCCCCGCTCCCGACAGGCCCCACGGAGGGTCGATCTCTGGGGGGTTTTGGCGGCAACGGCGCCCTTGCGGACCTGCTCGCCGCCGGCCTGCTTTATGAGGGCGAGGAGTTCATCTGGGATCTTCCAGGGCGCGGTGCCCGGCACACCGCCCGTATCCGCTCCGACGGCACCCTGGTCCTCGCCGACGGCCGCGCTTACGCCAACCCCTCCGGCGCGCTGACCGCCCTCGCCGGCAGCTTTCACGGGAACGGCTGGGTGCAGTGGAAACGAACCTCGGACGGACGCTCACTCGCCGAGCTTCGCGCCGAGCTGCGTACCCGCCGAGGACTGACGATCGGAACGCGTCGAGAGCAGTGAGTCTTTCTTCGGCAGCCGGGCCGCCCGCATCTACAGGCGCGGGCGGCCCGGCCGTCCTGCCGCGATAGTCGGCACAGGCGTGAGTGAGGCGGAACCCTGCAGAGGTTCGGTTCTGGCACCTCTACAACGGCAGCTACGTCAACTACGTGGGTCAGGTGGAGTATCGCCTCACCAATAACGGCCGCGACCAGGCCAACATCGATTGGTGGGACGGCGACCGATATGAAGGCGGAATTCCTGACAAAGACGGCAACTGGCACAGGATCAATACGGCCGACATCGGAGACTACAGTCGCCCTGGCAAGCAGGAGGTCAAGGTCATCGTCAGCTACGACAAGCCTGGGTTGGACGACTGGTGCCAGATCACGTGGACGATGTAGCCCGCCTCTCACCTCGCTGGCCGACGGCTTTCCGGCGACAACCTCGCGGCACCGTACGGGTCCACTCCCGGCTGGGACTGTACGGGAAGCGGAACCATCAACCGCTCAACCTGCCAGGGACTCACGCGTGGTAGCTGATCAATTGGTCATGTTGAGGCCGGCTGTACTCGAAACCGATCACGTGTGCGTGGAAACGGCGACCGCAATAGGGGTAGCCGGGCGGGTCGCTCCGGCGTAGTCGTCGCCGTTGTACCGGTAGTTGTCGATCTGCACCGGCTGACCGAAGGTCGGGGCGTTGATCATGAGTCCGCCGCCGATGTAGAGGCCGACGTGGTGGATGTTGCCGCGTGTGCCGTAGAAGACGAGGTCGCCCGGCAACAGCGGCTGCCCGGCAGGGACGCGTGGGCCCGCGTCGAACTGGGTCTGGGCGGTGCGGGGCAGGGTCACCCCGGCGGCGGCGTAGGCGGCTTTGGTCAGTCCGGAGCAGTCGAACCCGGCGTGTCCGCCGTCAGGGCCGTTGCCGCCCCACACGTAGGGCAGTCCTCGTTGTCCGCAGGCGTAGTTGATGGCGGCGTGGGTGATGGCGTTGAGGGCTTGGATGGCGTTGCAGTCGCCGTTGCCGACGCCGGCTGCGGCGGCCTCGGCGTACTTGGCGGCTTGTTCGAGGACCTTGTCGACGTACCAGTCGGCGTGGTTGTAGGCGAAGATCCCCGCGCGCAGGTCGCCTTGCCGTACGCCTTCGTCGCACAGCAGGAAGGCCGCGGCGTGGACGGCGTCGTGCGGGTTGTATCGCGAGGGCGGGCTGGCGCCGCCGGGCGGGATCCGGTGTTTGGCGATGACGCCGTTGAAGGTTGGTGCGAGAAACTGCATCGGTCCGCCGGCTCCGGCGTGGTTCTCGCCGTCGGCCACACCAGGCGCTTTCAGCCGGCCGTGGTCGGTCTCGACTTTGCCGATCGCGGCGAGCACGGTCCAGTTCAGGCCGGGGCAGTGCGGGGCTGCGGTGACGTAGAGCAGGCAGTAGTCGGGCGGGATGTCGGCCATGGGCTTGGTGCAGTCCACCGAGGTGGTCGACGAGCTGCCGAACAGCGCTTCCACCACGGCACTTACGCTGTGGCCGATCAGGATGGGGATGAGCAGCAACAAGGCCGCGGCTCCGATGGCGATCTTGGCGAACACGCTCTCACCACCTCCCCGGCTGGCCCACCCCGCGCGGCGCTCGTGGGTTGGTTGCGGTGGGTGGCATCGGTGAAGGCGGCGGCGACAAGGGCTGTGGCGAGTCCGCCCCCGTCGGGGTTTCCTCGTTGGGCGTGGCCGGCGGTGGCACATGTGGCCAGGCGTCGGGCAGCCCCGACAGCGGTCGCCGGGGCGCTCCGGCGGGGGCGGTCAGCGGCAGCCAGATTTGGTCGGCTGGGCTCGGGTGGCCAGCCTCGGGGTTGAGAAGTTCGGCTGCCGCGGTGGCGATCGGCACCGAGCGCCGGTCGTCGAGCTCGCGCCACGCTGTTGCGAGCAGCCTGCGGGCGGCGGCCTCGCGCCGTGAGGTCGGTAGCCACACCAGCAACGGCGTGGTGATACCGGTGGCTTGCGCGAGGGCGGCGTAGCCGGCCAGTTTCCCGGCGAGCTTGCCCAGCGGCTCGGTGCCGAAGTCGTACTCGAGAAACCACTCGACCTGCCGGTCACCGTGACGGTCGTCGTGGTGGCGCCAGCGGCCGTAGCCGTCGGGTTTGATCAGGTCGCCGAAGTGGCGGGCGCAGCGGGTCTCCGACCACCACGCCGCCAGTGCGACCTGTTCGCCGGAGTGGGGGTGGCGGGCGCGGTCGACCAGGGCGGTGAACCACTCGTTGACCCCGACGGTGTGGGCCAGGCGCAGGCTGTGGGCGATGCCGAATACCCGGTCGTG
This sequence comes from Saccharothrix sp. NRRL B-16314, assembly GCF_000716595.1. Classification (GTDB taxonomy): domain Bacteria; phylum Actinomycetota; class Actinomycetes; order Mycobacteriales; family Pseudonocardiaceae; genus Actinosynnema. The sequence continues at coordinate 100,378 of NZ_JNXC01000019.1, read as the reverse complement.
CCGGTAGCCCATCTGTTTGACGTCGAGGCCGTCCTCGGCGGCGAGCACAGCCGCGCCGGTGGGCGCCAGCACGTAGTGCATGGGCGCGGTGCCGAGGGTGACGAAGGGCTGGAAGCGGTCGACGACACGCCAGAGGTAGAGCTCGCGCAGCCGCATCCGTCCGGAGCGGAAGCTGGGGAAGGCGAGTGCGGTGATCTGGTGGGCGGTGAGGACCTTGTGTTCCCAGAGCATCCGGGCGATCCACTTGTCGCGCGGGGTCAGCCGCCACGCCAGCACGGCCTGGTGCTCGGCGGTGTTCGCGACACGCGGGGTGGGCCGGGTGGGCTTGTGGCCGCGCAGAGCGCGCTGGCGGGTGGGATTGGTGATCATGGAGGGCACCTCCGAGTGAGCAGGCGGCGTCACCCCGGACGCGAGGCACGCCGGGGTGGTGGACAGGTGGCAGGTCGGATCAGGGGAGAGGTCAGCCGTTGCGGCGGGGATCGGAGCTACGAGGGCGCGCGACGGACTCGCTCCGGTCCGCGACTCGGGTCGAGTCCGATGAGCCGTGAGGCGGCTGGGCGGCGGTGCGAGGCGAGGTGGTGGCGGCCTCGGTCGCACGAGTGCGCGCAGTACGGCGCGCCACGCCGCGGATCTCTCGTGCTCTGCCAGGGATGGCGGGTGGGAGTGGCCGGGTGAGCACGGTGAACGGCTGGGCTTCCTCGCCGTTGAGCACCAGGCGCACGGCGGCGTGGTAGACGCCGAGGTGGGCGAGGTCGTGGTCGGACAGCCGTGGGGCGGTGTGGCGGGACAGCTCGCGCGAGTCCTCGGGGCTGGCGTTGAAGAAGATCTTGCTGCGGGCGTTGGTGGACATGCCTTCGCGGAGTTCGCGGGGGAGCTGGCCGAGGTGCTGGTGGGCCAGGGTCATCGCGACCCGGAACCCGCGGGCCTCAGCGAGCATGTCCTCGATGGGGTAGGGCAGGTTGAGGAAGTTGTGGCACTCGTCGATGACCAGGCTCGCGTCCCGGCGCAGCCGTTGCGGGGTGCGGGCCCGCCCGGTGGTGGCCTGCCAGGTCCGCGCGACCACCAGCGACCCGACCAGCCGAGTGGTCTCCTCGCCCAGCGAGCCCTTCGGGATGCGCACCAGGCAGATACCGCCGTCGAGGACCCGGCTCATGTCCACTGTGGATTGACCGCCCGCGATCGCGTCGCGGACGAATGGCCGCAACAGGAACGCGCGGAGCTTGTTCATCAGCGGGCTGATGACTTGTGAGCGGGAGGAGTCGGTGAGTTGCTCGTACCAGGACCAGAATCCGCGCAGCACGGGGTCGGTGATGCCGGCGGTGACGCGGCTGCGGAACGCCTCGTCGGCCAGCAGTTTGGGCAGGTCTGCCAGGGTGGCGACGCCTTCCTGGGTGCGCAGGGTGAGGCAGGCGGCGCGCATCACGTCGTCGGTGCGCGGGCCCCAGAACGCCGAGTAGACCCGTCGGAACACCGACACGAGGTTGTCCACGGTCAGGTCGGTCTCGCCGCCGTCGAGGGGGTTGAGGCACGGTGGCCGGGATTTGCTGTCGGCGTCGAAGATCACGACTCGATCGGCTGCCGAGCGTGGCAGGCGGGACAGGACGTCGGTGACGAGGTCGCCCTTGGGGTCGATGAGGACGATTCCTCGGCCGGCCTCGGCGTCGGCGAGGATCATGTTGCCGAGCAGGGTCGACTTGCCCGAGCCGGTCGCGCCGATGACGTGCAGGTGGTGGCGGGCGTCCGGGACACGCAGGGCGACGGGGCGCTGGTGACCGGTGTCGGTGACCCCGATCGGCTTGGCCTCCGGACCCGGTGTCGCGATGCCCGGTGGGGGTGCGATCGCGCGGGCTCCGGCGCGTTGGATGCCAGGGATGGACTCATCGGTCGGCAGGTGGGCGATCGCCGCCAGCTCAGGCACCGACAGCAGGTCTCCGCGTCCCAGACGACGGGAGTCGATGACGCGGCCGGGGTGGCGGACGCGGCGGCGGGTGTAGTGGTTGTGCTCGGTGTAGGAGGCGAACGAGGCTGCCAGGGCGTGTGCCCGTCCGCGGGCGACGTCCCGCGCTCGGCGGACCTCGGCCTCGTCGATTTTAGCGGGCAGCAGGGTGGCCACGGCGTAGCGGACGACCGTCTCGAACTGGCTGCCACGCTGCTTGGCGACGATCGCGCGGTTCTGCGCCGCGTATTCCAGCGAGGTCTGCGGATCGCTGTGCAAGGCCCCGGTCTTCGTCCTCGCAGTAGCCGTACGCCGCGAGCGGCTGCCCGTGCCGGGGGTGATCGCGTCGAGCAGGCGGCCGACCAGCCGGGTCGAACCGCCGGTGTGGACTCGGCGGGCGGCGCGACGGGCTTTCTGGACACGGCGGCCGGTGACCGGGCGGGCCAGCACCTGCACGCACGCGTACTCCTCACGCCCGAGCCCGACCGGAGCGCCGATCAGAGCGCGGATCGGGTCGGCGTCGAAGTCGCTGCGGATGGGCAACGCCTCGGGGCGGGCCAGCCGCAGCTCGCCGCCGACCACCAGGTGCCGTTGCCCCTCGTCCGGTGTGGGCAGGGGCGGCTCGGACGGGCCGACGCGGGTGTGCGCGCCTGGCCAGGCCGCCTCCACGGCGCGTTCGACCAGGCCGGGCGGGATGACGCCGGGCACCCACCACCGGATCGCGACACCGGCCTCGGAGAACACGTACTCGCACGCCACGTGCGGCTGGCCGGTGAACGTGCGGCGCCAGCCCGGCCGGAGCAGTCCGACGAGGTTGGACCACAACGCGGCCCCGCCTGCGGGATCCACCGCGGGTGGGGCGAGCACGGTGACCTGACGGGCGTCGGCCAGCAGCAGCTGGTGGCAGCGACGTCCCCACCACCGCCGGCCGAGCACGATCCCGGCGACGAGCACCGCCAGGACGGGGACCGCGATCGGGCCCCACTCCAGGATGAGGTCCCGCAGCCGGGCCAGCAGCGCGAGGAGCGCGCCGCCAGGGTCGCGTAGGTAGTCCTCCATCCAGCCGGCGGCGGCAGAGGCCGTCGAGTGCGTTGGCACGGCGGTGAGAAGTGGTTCCGGTGGCCGGTCTAGGGCAGGTGGTACCCAAGTCAGTGTTCGGGGCAGCATGAACGAGTCCCTTCACGGGAGATGTGCGCATCAGGTGGTTGCGCGGCTCAGTCGGCGTCGAGGTGGACCTGGTCATCGTCGGAGTCGGAGCCGAACTCGTCTCCGTCGAAGCCCAGGTCGACGAACGCGGCCTCGGCCTCGTCGACCGGCCCGGCGGTGTCGGCGTAGGCGGCGAGTTCGGCCGGGTCGCTGGTCACCAGGTAGTGCTCGGTGGGCGAGGCGATGCTCTGGAACGCCACCCTCTGGGTGCCTGCCGACAGCAGGCCTTGGCCACGGTCGGCGGAGAGCAGGAACGCTCGTTCCCCGGCGGAGAGGTCGAAGGTCCGGGTGATCTCGTCGATGGCCTGCGACGCCTGCCGCAGCAGGATCTGGGTCGCCGCGTTCGCCACGACGGCCTTGCCCAGGTCGCTGCCGAGCACGTCGGCGGTGTCCTGGGTCGCCACGGTCAACCCGGCCCAGTGCTTGCGGGACGCCTTGGCCATACGGAACAGGAACTCCGCGCCCGACTTCTCCTTCATCAGCAGCCATGCCTCGTCCACCACGACCAGGCGCGGTCGGCGGATGGCGGGGTTGGACACCCGCCGCCACACCGCGTCCAGGGTGAGCAGGGTGCCGATGCCCTTGAGCTCGTCGGGCAGGTCGCGCAGGCTGAACACGACGAGGTGGCCTTCGGGGTTGACGCTGCTGGGGCCGTCGAACAGGTGCTTGAACGCGCCCTCGACGAACGGGTGCAGCCCCGCCGCGAGTTCGCCCGCGGCCCGGTCGCCTGCCTGCCCGGCGTCCGCGAGTCGGTCCCGCAAGACCCGCAGCGTCGGTGACGGGCGGGTCCAGGTCCGGGCATCGGCCGTGATCCCCACGCTCTGGTACGTCGCGGCGATCGCCCGGTCCAACGCGGCCCGCTGCGCCGCCTCCAACTCGCCGCCGACGAGGACGGCGATGACGGTGTGCAGGAACAGAGACCGGCGCACGAGCGCGTCTTTCGGGGCGGTGCGGCGGCCGTCGGCGCGGGTGTGGATCGGCAGGTCGAAGGGGTTGAGGCGGACGCCTCGCGCGCCGAGGTGGACGTAGGTGCCGCCGACCGCGGCGGCCAGCCGGGCGTACTCGTCCTCGGGGTCGACGACGGCGATCTCGATGCCCCGGTACAGGCTGCGCAGCAGCTCCAACTTCACCAGGTAGGACTTGCCCGCGCCGGAGCGCCCGAGGATGACCGAGTTGTGGTTGTGCATCCCGTCGCCGAACCGGTCCCAGTGCACCAGCCCCTGCGAGCCCACGTTGTAGCCGTAGAGCACCCCGGACGGTGCCGCGACCGAGGTGGGGTCGGGGGCGGGCAGGTCGGGGCTGGTGAACGGGAATGCCGCCGCCAACGCCGAGGTGTCGAAGGTGCGTCTCATGCCGATGAGGTCGAGGCCCAGCGGCAGGGTGGACACCCAGCCCTGCAACGACCGATAGGTGGTGTGTTTGGCGTCCAAGAGCAGCGAGGCGCACAGCGACCGCAACGCCGCGACCTCGTCGGCCAGTCCCTTCTCCGTCGCCGCGTGGATGGTCAGGTAGAGCCCGACCCGGAACAGCTTTCCCTCGCCGCGCGCGACACGGGACGAGAGGTCGTAGGCGTCCTCGGTGGCGGCCTCGACCTGCGGGTCGAACAGGCGGCCGTGCTCGGCGGTGTGCCGCCGTCCGGCTTCCAGCTTCGCCAGTTGCTTCTTGAGCCGGGAGGCAGCGGTGGCCGGGTCGATCGGTTCGACATGCAGCGACACGTCCAGGCGACCGGGATAGGTCAGCAACGGTGCCAACCAACCGGGATGCACTTCACGCGGGAACCCGACGACGGCGAAGCTGGCGACCCATTCGCCGCCGACCTCCAGGTGCCGTGCGGCTACCGACAGGGCGTCGGGGGTGAACGCGGCGGCTGCCGAAGAGGCCGTTGTCGGAGCGGCAGGGCTGTGGTTGCCACGGTTCTTGCGTGCGCGGGAAGCCATCAGGACCGCCCCCTCTCGTCCTCGGAGTCATCCGGGTAGTCGTCCTCGTAGTCCCAGTCGTCCCCGTACTCGTCGCTGTCCTCCGACCGGCTGGGTGCCGTGGCGGTGTGTGCAAAGAAGCGGCCGTCGTTGGGGTCGTCCTCGGCGAGGTCCGCGCCGGAGGTGGTGATGACCTCGTCCGCGCCGGCCAACCCGGCGGACGGGGGCAGCAGGCTGTCGGGATTGCACGCCGAGGCCAGCACCGCCGTCGCCTGTCCGGCGTCGAGCGAGGTGACCACGATTCCGGCCGGGGACAGCAGCTCGATCGCCTCGCCGAGACGGCGCACCAGCCGGGACTCAGCCGCCCGGCGTGTTCCGGCGTCGATCTGTCCGTCCGCCTGTTTGCGGTGCTTGCCCGTCATCGACCCGAGCACCGCGAGCGGGCCGGGTCCGCCCAACCCGTCGGTCGGCGCCGCTGTGCCGAGCGGCTCGCGCAGCACGAGCAGCACCTGGCGGCGCAGCAGGTCGGACTGCTGCCCGAGCTGGACCAGGTAGTCGGCGTGCTCGACGGCGGCGGCCTCCAGCGCCGGGTGCGGCAGCCCACCCGCGCGCTCGCGCAGCTCGGCAATCTGGGTGGAGAGGTCGAGGCGTTCGGTGCGCACGAGCACCTGGACCGGTGCGGTCAGGGAGTGCAGGTAGCGGCCGAACGAAGCGACCAGCGCCTCCTGCTCGTTCGGGGTCCGCAGTGCGAAGTTGACCGTGCTGGCGACCGCGACCACCGCCAGGCCGTCGCTGCCGAGGTCGACCACCCCGGTGTCGGTGACGGCCTCCGCTGGCAGCCGCAACGCCGAAGGCGACACCTGCTCGGGCTGCCCGGTCCCGCCCTTGCCGCCCTTGCGGCGACCCACGGTCGGGCTCGTGCTCCGGTCGGTGTCCGGGGTGAGCCAGGCAGGTGCCGGGCACACGCCCTCCGGGGCGGCCACCTGGTGCCGGGGAGCGACGCGTTGCCGGATCGCGGCGACGAGCAGCTTGTCCATCGGCACCCCGTCGCGCTTGCCCAGGGCGAGCATCGCCAACACCGCGCCGACCGGGACGGCGAACGCGGCGAACACCGGGATCGGGACGAAAGCACGGGTGGCCGCCCAGATCAGGTAGAGCACCGCCCCGGCGGGGGCGAGGATGGCCAGTTGGCGTGCGGTCAGCGGCCCGAGAACGCGGTCGTGCATGTCGACATCGGCCGGGATGCGGACGGGAGCGGTCATGAGGTCTTACCTCCTGGCTTGGGACTCGGCCGCGCCGGTGGCGGCGGTGGCGGTGGCGGTGGTGAGCTGAAGACCGGCGTCGTCGGTGGCTTGGCGGGTTTGGGCAGGTCCAGCGGCAACCGCAGCTGCTGTCCCGCGCGCGGCACGCGCCGAGGCGGTGCCGCTGGTGGCGGAGCGGCTGCGGGCTTGGTGGCGGGAGCCCGGCGCAGGCCGTCCAGCGGCAGCGGGTACTGGCCGCTGCGGGTCGCCCGGTCGCCCTTGTACGGGTCGAAGGGCAGCTCCGGCTGAACCACCCGACGTCCGCTCGGTCGTGGAGGTGGAGGCGGCGGATTCACCGGGCGGGGCACTCGACGCACCCCGTCCAGGGGCAGCGGGTACTGCCCGGACCGGTTCGGGCGGTTGCCCTGGTAGGGGTCCCACGGCAACTCGAGCTGCTTGCCCCCGGCCGGGCGGGTGCGACGACCGCCGGTGTCCGTCCCGGTGGGTGAGGCCGGTCGTGGCGTCGTGCGCTGGACGTCCAGGGGCAGCCGGTACTGCCCGTCACGGCCGAGGACCGGCTTGTTCTCCGGCCAGTCGTCCCCCAACGGCAGCGCCAGCTGGCGGCCCCGCGGACCGGAGGACTTCGAGGTCGGACCGGACGTCGGCTTCGGCGTGGGCTTGCCCGTCGGGCGGGTGCGGCGCACACCGGGCAGCGGCAGGACGTACTGCCCGCCTCCGGTGGTGCGCGTGTTGGCGTACGGGTTGGACGAACCGCTGCCGCCGCTGGACCTTCCGCCGCCGTTGCCGCCCCGGCCGCCGCCCGACGGGCGTGGCTTCGGGCTCTTGCCGCCACCGCCACCGCCACCGCGGAGCAGGCCGAAGGTCTTGTAGGCGAGGAAGCCCTTGACCAGCGACCCGATCAGACCGCGCCTGCCACCCCCGCCGCGCACCGACGACAGCACCCAGAACGGGATCTTGAACAGGATGTACATCAGCGCGAGCGCGACGAGCAGGTTGATCAGACCGGAGGTGGTGGGGCCGAAGAGGGTGAATCCGCCGGGGGCGAGGAACACTTTCATCGCGGTGATCAGCGTCAGGCTTTGGCCGAGTTGGATTGCGAGGCAGCCGCCGTAGGTTTTCCACCACCAGTAGGCGATGCCTTCGGTCTGGGGCAGGGCGTGGAACATCAGCGCCATCGGGGCCCCGGCGATGAGGATGATGGTCAGCGCGACCCGCACCACGTAGGTGATGAGCAGCGCGACGAGCATCCCGGCGAGGAAGACGCCGATGAAGATGATCCAGATGCCGCCGTTGAGGCTGCCGAGTACGAGGTTGCGCAGCGTCTCGCCCGCGGAGTTCGCGTCGACCCCGCCGCCCATGATCGCCGCGACGAGCGCGTTGGCGATCTGGATGCCCGTGGTCGCCACCCACAGCGACAGGGCACCGGCCAGGAACCCGACGACCAGGCGCGGGGCGAGTTCCTTGATGGAGTGTCGGGTCTGGACGGTCTGGTATCCCATCGCGACGATCCCGGCGATGAGCACGAGCAGGCCGTAGGAGACCAGCAGGATTTGCCAGGAGTTGTCCCACAGCTCGCCCACCCGCGGCAGCGAGTCGGGCATCGGCGTGGTCAGCAGCGTGCGCGACAGCAGGTCCAGCAGCGGGTTGAGTGCCTCGGTGACGATGCCCCGGAAGAAGGCGTTGATGGCTTCGGTGATGCAGGCACCGATGTCGGTGATCCCGCAGTCGTCCTCGGTCTGCTCGCCCTGTCCTGGCTGCCCGGTGCCGGGTGTGGTCGTCGGTGTCGTGGTGGCACCGGGTTGCGGGATGCAGCCCTGGCCCGTGCACGGCGACGACGTGGTGCTCGGGCCGGGGCACCCGGGCTGCAGCGGTCCTGGGACGCAGCTGGCCGAGGCGGACGGCCTGCTGGGGTTGGACACGGGCAACCCGGTCGTCGTGGCCGCCGTCGGCTGTGTGGGCGGGGTGCAGACCGGCCGCAGCGGTGAGCCCGGTCCGCACGTGCCCGGGTCGACGGTCGGGCTCGGCAGCGGTTGTGCGGCGGTGACCCGCGTGACGAGGGAGCCCGACCCGGATGTGAGTGCCACTGCGGCGAGAGCGACGCCCAGCAGGACGACCAGGCTCACCGCCAACGCCGGTAGCGTCCGGTCGCGCGTCGTGCGGGGCGGTCGCACCACCCGGCGGGCCTGACGGGGGCTCGCGGCCGGAGGCGCGAGCATCTCCCGGTAGTCCGTCGGCACCGATCCGCTGCGCGCGCTGGGCGTTGTGTCGTGCGGTGAGCCGACGGTGGGGCCGACCGGTGTGCGTCGTGGGGCAGACCTGACCGGCCTGTTCGGCGGGCGCATCGCCTCAGGCCCCCACGATGCCCTTGAGCACGGTGACGACCAGTGGCGCGAGTGCGGCTAGGCCGTACCCGATCCCGGCCGATTTGAATGCCTGCTTGGACTTCTCCTGCTCGCCGGGGTCACCGCCACCGAACACCCGGCGGACGCCCCCGATGGTGAAGAACACCGTCGCCAGGCCGGCGAGGATGCCCATCAACCAGTTGCGGATGTTGGTCAGGACCTCGTCGACGCTGCCCGCGATCGCGAGCACCATGGTGTCGGCGTGCGCCGTCGCGCCGGAGGCCTGCAGCGCCACCACGACCAGTGCGGCAACGAACAGCACGCGACGGCGGACGCTGCGGCGGCGGTCGCTACGCCCATCAGAAGTCGGAGGTGTGTTGCCGTCGTCGGTCGGCCGCCGCGGGCCCGCGCACGTCGGTGTGTGGGCTCGCGAGGTCACCTCACGGCGGCTGAGGACAAACCTGCGGCGAGGCCGGTTGTCACCGGGCCGGCAGTGGTGGTGAGGGCGAACTGGGGTACGGGTCAGGCGCATCGCGACACTCCCGGAGTCGTGCCCGACGGCCGCTGTGCCGAGTGCTGCGTGGACTCGCGCGGCGGCGTGGGCGAAGAGGTGGTGTGCGCGGGGGTGGCTGGTTTCCTCCCGCACCCCTGAACTCCGGAAAATCGGCCCTGCGGGGACACGCGGTCGCCGACTCTCTTCGCCGTGCGCGCCGCCAGATCAGTGACATTGCGTGACGGCGAGGCGGCGATGGTCGAGTGCTGGGCGGCGGCTGTGATGGTCACCGCGTCGGCCACCCGGGTCGCCACGTCGCCCTCGCGCGGACCGGAGTGCGGGGTGTCGGTGGTGTCGCCGAGCAGGTAGGCGACCAGGCGGTGCTCGGCGCGTTGGCGCGCCTTCTTCGCTGCTTGGTAGGAGAGGTTGCGGCCGGTCGCGGCGTCGGCCAGCGGCACACCTTCCAGCCGGGTGGAGCCGATGAGTTCGGCCTCGGCGGAGGTGATGGCGTGCTCGGCGACGGCGCGGGCGAGGACGAAGTCGGGGTGGCCCCACGGGGGCGGCGGCATCGTCGAGCGGAAGCCCTCGCCCGCGTGACCGGAGGGCACCGGCGCGTCCAGCGCCTCGCGCACGCACGCGTGGCCGGCGCGGTAGGCGGCCCACCGCAGACGCAACATGACCCGCGGACGGCGCAGGTCGATCCCGCCGAGCTCGGCGACGAAACCGGCGAGCACCGCCGCGTGGATGTCGCTCGGGTCACCGGCGAACTTCGCCGACAAGGTGGCGGCGATGGTGGTCAGCGCGGGCAGCGCGACACCGACCGCGCCGACGGTCCAGGCGTCGCCCTCGGTGCGGGCGAGCAGGACCAGGTGTGCCCACGCCGCGTCCCGCAGCGTCTGCGGGCAGCGGCGGCGCAGCAGCCGGTCGCGCAGCTCGTCCAGCGGCACCCGGCGTGCCGGGAGACCGGGGAACAACCGGCCGTCCACCGACACCGGACGCGGCCCGGCGACCAGCCACTCGAACGCCGACCGCGCCGCGTCCAACGGCATGGAGCCGCGCTCGAAACCGGAGCGCGGAATAGCCTCACGTGAACTCATGGAATGGCTCCCGAAAGCAAGTCGGAATCAACGACTTGCCCAGGACGCCACGGCGGGTAGTACCAACCGATGACCAAACTGGTACCGAACGAGTACCGCAGAGGTACCGGCGATCACCACCCCGCCGCCGCAGGGGTCACAAGATCCACTCATCACTGAACACGCGCAGTCAAGATCAAATCGACCCGTCCGGTAATGCCTGCCTAGCTGGCAATATGGGTTCCCGGTACTAGTTCGGTACTAGTTTGATCATAGCCGTGAGCGAGTCGTCACGCGCTGCCATGGCCGGGGTGCCCGCGACCTCCGGCGGGATCGAAAAAGCGCTCGGTCACCTTCTCCCTGGGCCCGCCGCCTCCCTCTGCGCGGGCATACGTGCGCGAACCTTTCCCGCTATTCGCTGTCGAAAATCCGGTTGAGAAAAGTGGCCGGGGGCGTGTCCCCGGAGGGGTCGTATTTCGGAGTTCAGGGGTGTCATCAGCGCCTCACACCGACATGCGCACCCACCCCTGGTGAAGGGACACCCGTGACCCAGCCCGACAACTCCGCCCGCCGCTCGCCCCGACGGCGCGTCGACTCCACCCACCCGGCTCCGGCCCGCCCCGGCGGGCACCGGGGCGGTGACCGCCGACCCTGGCCGACCGCTCCGAGCACCACCCGGGTCAGCCCCGGCAAGCCCGCGAAGTCCACGGCCGGCACCGGCCGCTCGCGCTCACGCGGGTCGGCCTCGACCCCGACTCCGGCGACCGTCTGGACCGCCGGCACCGCGCCGATCGACCTCGACGCCATGTGGCCCGCGACCCTCGTCGAGCGAATCGTCACCTCGTTCAGCAAGCCCGCCGAACGGGTCGTGCTGTTGGACTGGTCGACCCCCGAGCGCACCCGCACGACGCTCGGCGTGGTCGGTGCCGACGGCGTCATCGACCACGCCCCCGGCACCGAGCCGGACCCCGACCTGGCCGACACCATCGCCGCTGTCGAACGCCTCGACCGCGGCGTGCGCGTCGAGCGCGTCCCGGTCGACGCGACGTCGACCGGCCCGGCTTCCCGCCCGTTCTGGGCCGACCTCGTCGGCGGGGTGGGTCCGGCTCCCGCGACCCTCCCCACGGCACCGAAAGTCACCGTCGAGGTGCCCTTCCCGCACGCGGGGACCGAACCGGTGGACAGCGCCGATCTGATCGTCACCAGCCTGCCGTCGCACCGCTCCGGCGACCACGGTGACGGCAACACCGCCGACCTCATCGCGCTCTACGCGGCACGGCGGCTACGGGTCGGTGGCATCCTCGTCGTGCTCACGCACTGTGACTGGACGTCGGGCGAGCTGACCGACCCGACGGGCGCGGTGGTGACCGCAGGACAGAACGCCGACCTGCTCTACCTCCAGTACATCGTCGCCCTGCACACGCCGATCCACGACGGTCGTTTCCACCTCGCCGACGCCCACTCCGACGGCGTTCGCGGTGACCGCGACACCGACGACGGCGACGCGCGTGCACGTCACCGTGCCCTGGTGCGCGGGCTGCCCGCGCCGCATCGGCGCATCCACTCCGACGTCCTCGTCTTCGCCCAGCCGCACGACCACCAGCCCACGCCCGCGGCGTCGCCGAGTCCGCCCACGGACGTGGTCCCGCAGCCCGAAGACCTCAGTTGAGCATCGCGCCCGACCCGCGCCGGACGACGACCTCTCCCACCCCGGACCGCACTGCACCGCACCGCACCGCCAGGAAGGCATGCCCGTGACACACGACGCCACCCACCAGCCCACCGCCGAGCCCTCCGCGACGACCACCGCAGCGGTCGGCGACGAGCCGACCCAACGCATCCCACGCGCGCTCATCACCGCACTCGACACCTCGCCCACCCCTGTGGACAACTCTGTGGACAACGGTGAGCAGAAGAGCAGCGCGGAGCCGCCCGCAGTGTCGGTGTGGACGACCGCGCAGTCCTCGCCGGCTGCCCAGCGCAAGAACAAGTACACGCCCGAGTCGACCGCGCATCCGGCCAAGATGCTGCCCGAGGTTGTCCGCCACGCCGTCACCCACTACACGAAGCCGGGCGAGCTGGTGCTCGACCCGATGTGCGGCATCGGCACCACCCTGGTCGAAGCCGTCCGGCTCGGTCGCCGCGCCGTCGGCGTGGAGTACGAACCCCACTGGGTCGAGGTTGCGCAGGCGAATCTCGACCTCGCGCGGGAGCAGGGCGTCGGCGGTGACGACGGGATCGACGCACGGGTGTTCCACGGCGACGCCCGCCAGCTCGTGACGCTGCTCCCACCTGAGTACGTCGGCCGGGCGGCGCTGGTGGTGACTTCCCCGCCCTACGGCCCGTCCACCCACGGGCAGGTGTCGGCGGTACCCGGCGTCGGGGTGCAGAAGTACCACCACCTCTACGGCAACACCCTCGACCGCGGCAACCTCGCCAACATCGGCCACCACCGGCTGCTGGCCGGATTCACGCGCATCCTCGCCGCGCTGCGCACCTTCCTCAAGCCCGGTGGGCACATCGCCATCACCATCCGCCCGTGGCGCGAACACGCCGAGCTGATCGACCTGCCCTCCCAGATCCTCGCCTGCGGACGCGCCGCCGGCCTGATCCCGGTCGAGCGCAACGTCGCACTGCTCGCCCGCGCCGCCGCCACCGACCTCGTGGCGCGCGGCAGCTTCTTCCAGCGCGACTTCATCCGCAAGCAACGCGAGGCCGGACTCCCGCTGCACCTGATCGCCCACGAGGACGTCCTCGTGTTCCGCACCGCGCTGCACACGTCCGCCGGAAACTGTGCGGCCGGTACTTCGTCGGGCGAGGTGGTGGACCTCGGGCAGTACCGCTCGGCGCGATCCGCGCGCGACGGTGCGGGTGAGCGAGGCCAGGCGGCATGACACGCCGTTCGCCGCGCTCGCGCCGTGACTGTGCGGCACGTTCGCTCACTCTCGTCCCGGCCTCGGCGGTGACGCCGGGGCAGGGACGGCGGACTCGCCCTGTCACCGAGTCCGGTCCGGTCGTGGGCTCGTTGTGCACCGGCTACGGCGGCCTGGACCTCGGCGTGCTGGCTGCCCTGGGTGGCGGCCGGATCGCCTGGGTCGCCGACCCCGACCCGCACGTCGTCCGAATCCTCGATGCCCGGACACTGGGCATCCCGAACCTCGGTGACCTGCGGCACATCGACTGGGCCCAAGTCGAGCCGGTCGACGTGCTCGTCGCGGGGTTTCCGTGTCAGGACATCTCCGCCGCCGGGAAACGCGCGGGCATCGAGAAGGGAGTCCGCAGTGGGCTGTGGGCCGACATCGTGGCGGGCCTTCGCGTACTACGACCCGCACTCATCGTGGTGGAGAACGTCGCCGCGCTTCGCTGGCGCAACGGAGGACTCCACCGTGTACTCGGCGACCTGGCCGAAGCGGGGTATGACGCGCTCTGGCGTAGCGTCCGCGCCGCCGACGTCGGAGCCGCGCACCGCCGCGAACGCGTGTTCCTGCTCGCCTGGCTGCGCGAGCCCAGCCCCGGTCGACGAGACGGACATGCTGGCGACGCCGACCGCGCACGACGGCTCCTCCACTGGCATCAGCGCCGCCGGCAGGCAGGGCGGTCCGTCACTGCCGGACCGGCTTCGATCGTTGCCGACCCCGACAGCCTCGGATGCGAAGAACTGCACGCACCGCACGCAGACAGGTGGCCTGTCGCTGCCGGATGCGGCCCGGTTGTTGCCGACTCCGCGAGCCTCGGACACCGGCACGGCGGGCCGCAGGGCCGGAGCGGGGTTCCGGCCGCCTCTGTCACAGCAGGTGCTCCCGCTGGTGGACCCCGAGGCGTTCCTGCCGACGCCACGAGCGACGGACGGAACGAAGGGCTGCCCGGCACAGCGGGGCTCCAAGGGCGACCTGATGCTGCCCTCGGCGGTCATCCGCCTGCTCGTCCCGCCGGCGCGCCACCGGCCCGACGGCAGCGAGACCGACGACATCTCGTAGCGGTTCCCGACTCCGTCAGCACGAGGAGTCGCGCATCCGGTGGCGAGTCGGCACCGGTGAACTGGGGTGTCTACGAGGCGGCGATCCGCCGCTGGGAAGCGGTGCTCGGCCGCCCGACACCGCACCCCACCCAGCCCGGCAACCACGGCCGCCCGGTCCTCGCGCCCGCCTTCGTCGAGCACCTCATGGGGCTGCCCGCAGGCTGGGTCACCCACCTCTCCCTGCCCCGCACCGCGCAACTCCGCGCCCTGGGCAACGGCGTGGTTCCCCAACAAGCCGCCTACGCGGTGGCCCTGCTGCTCGACGACCTCGCCGAACTCCTCGGCACCACCACCGACATCGACGACCGGTCGCGAACCGGGCAGGAGGTGACCGCGGCATGACCAAGACAAGCCTGAAGGCGACCGACACCGGACCCGCCTTGCGACTGCTGTCCCTGGGCGCCGGAGTGCAAAGCACCACCGTGCTGTTGCTGGCGTGCGAGGGCGAGATCCCGCGCTTCGACGTCGCCCTTTTCGCCGACACCGGCTGGGAGCCGCGCGCCGTCTACGCGAACCTCGACCGCATGGCGGCGCACGCCGAGCGCAAGGGAATCCCGGTGCGCCAGGTCTCGGCCGGGAACATCCGCGCCGACGCCCTCGATCCCCGCCACCGCTTCGTGTCCATGCCCCTGCACACCCTCAACCCGGACGGATCCCGAGGGCTCGCGCGCAGGCAGTGCACCTCCGAGTACAAGATCATCCCGCTGAAGAAGGCGGCCCGTGAACTGCTCGGCTATCCGCATCCACGTCGGGTGCCGCGCGGGGTGTACGCCGAGCAGGCCATCGGCATCAGCGTCGACGAGTTCCACCGGGCCAAGGACTCCGGGCTGCGGTTTCTGCGCAACGTCTTCCCGCTGCTCGACCTCGGCTTCGACCGAGCCCGCTGCGTCGACTTCCTCGCCGAACGCGGCTTCGGGAAGACGGTGAAGAGCGCCTGCGTCGGGTGCCCGTTCCACGGCAACGCGGGCTGGCGCTGGGTACGCGACCACGATCCGCAGGGTTGGGCGGAGGCGGTCGAGTTCGACCGCGCCATCCGCCACGGCCACCCGCACGCCACCACCCAGGGCCAGGAGTTGCGCGGGCAGTACTTCCTGCACCGCTCCTGCCTCCCGCTGGACCAGGTCGACCTCGACGCGCCCACGAGAACGAACCGACACCTGCGGATGATCACAGCAGAGTCGACCCAGGCGGAGGATGGCGACCCCGACGGCTGCTCGCCGTGGTCGTGTCGATCCGGCGAACCCGCCGCCGACACACCGGCGACCACAGGCTCCCAGGAGCGTGCGGCATGAGCACCGCCACAACGGTCCCGAAGCGCGCGCGACCACTGGACATGTCGTTCGTGACCAGGCGGCCCTCGGTGCTCGCAGTGGCGGCGATGGTCGGCTACCTCCCGTCGGTCGTCGCCGCCAACGTCGCCTCGGTGCTCTGGCCACCGATGCTCGTCGCCGGATTGCTCGTCCCGGCGGGAACGCTGTTCGCCGGAGCGGCCCTGACCGCCCGGGACTTGCTGCACGACACCCTCGGCGTCCACGGGGTGGCGGCAGGCATCGTGGTCGGCGCGGGCTTGTCCGCAGCGTTGGCCTCTCCGCAGCTCGCCGTGGCCGGCGTCGTGGCCTTCACCGCCTCCGAGGTCCTCGACGCACTGGTATACGTACGGCTGCGCCGGCACAGCCGACTCGGAGCCGTCGCCGCGTCCAACGCGGTCGGCCTCGTCGTCGACAGCGTCCTGTTCGTACCGCTGGCCTTCGGCAGCTCCGCAGCCGTACCCGGACAGATCCTGGGCAAAACGGTCGCTACCGTCCTCACCCTGGCCGTCCTCCGGGGCACGGGTCTCATGCGGTGGGCAGTGCGGTCATGAGGTTCTACCTGGGCACCCACCAGCCTTCCTGGCTGGCCCGCGACCTCCGCGTGCCGCTGCTGGTCAGCCACCGGCGTCTGGCTGGCCGCCGAAGCCTCCCGCGTGCCACCGGGCCGTGGGCGCTGGACTCCGGCGGTTTCACCGAACTGTCCCTGCACGGCCGCTGGCGCACCGACCCTGCCGCCTACGTCGCAGCGGTCCGCCGCTACGCCACCGAGATCGGGCATCTCGAGTGGGCCGCACCCCAGGACTGGATGACCGAGGACCACCTCCTGGCCCGTACCGGGGAGAGCCTGCGCACGCACCAGCACCGCACCGTCGCCAACTACCTGCAACTCAGAGACCTGGCTTCGGACCTGCCGATCATCCCCGTGCTGCAAGGTCAGTCGATCACCGACTACCACCGCTGCGCCGACCTCTACGAACGGCACGGCATCGACCTGGCCGCACTGCCCCTGGTCGGAGTCGGCAGCGTGTGCCGCCGCCAACACACCACCGAGGTCGAGCGCATCGTCCGGTCGTTGGCCGCCCGTGGCTACCACCTGCACACCTTCGGCGCCAAGGTCCTCGGTCTGGCCCGCTACGCCGACACGGTCACCTCCAGCGACTCGATGGCCTGGAGCTTCCGGGGTCGCCACGTCTCCGGCTGCACACCAAGCCACCGCAGTGAGTCCAACTGCCTGCGGTTCGCCCTGGCCTGGCACGACGACTTGACCCGGCGACTGCGCACCACCCGACCCGCGCGCCCGGTCAAACCACACCGCACATCCACCCGCCCACTCTCGACCGGACCCGACACCCACGCACGAAGCAACACCAGGCCGCCTCGCGATCCAGTCCGCCACCGCTCATCCCGCCGCCGGGCGGAGACGCGATGACCACACGCCGCATCACGCCCACGTCGTCCGGCCACCACCCGGAGCCGCCGGAGTCGGTGCCTCGGCTCTACACCCCGGCCCAAGCCGCCGAACTCCTCGCCGTGCGCGAGTCCTGGCTGCGACGCAAAGCCGGACAACGCGCCATCCCCTGCACCTTCCTCGGCAAACACCTGCGCTTCTCAGCCGCCAACCTGCGCGACATCGCCGACTCCGGCAACCACACACCCCCGACGCTCCACAGTCGCCCACGTCGAACCCACTGACACCAAAGAACTTCCCCGACGCCTATTGCCCTTTACCGCCAACAGAGCGTCCATGGGCGTGTCACACCAACCGCCCGTCAACAGCTCCGAACATCCACACCGGGAGGCACGATGGCCTGGTCCGAACAACACGGCAAGACCTGGCGGGTGCGCTACCCTAGAGACGACGGCACTCTTGGATCGGTCACCGGATTTCCCAACAAGTCATCGGCCGACAACTACGCCGACACCCTCGAAACCGACCAACGTCGAGGTGCCTGGATCGACCCGGCGGCAGGCCGGATCGCAGTGGCGGAGTGGGCCGACGACTGGCTCGACGCCCTCGACCTGTCCCGCGCCACCGAAGCCCAGTACCGCAGCCTGGTGACCAACCACATCCTGCCTCGATGGGGCGAGACCTCCCTGGCCGACATCACCGGTCTTGCCGTCGCCGCCTGGCGCAAGCAACTCACCGCCGGCTACGCGCCGGCCACCATCACGACGATCGTCAAAGTGCTGTCGATGATGCTGGCCGACGCCGCCGACGACAAACTCATCCCCGCCAACCCCATCCGCCCCCGCCGACGGGGTAAACGCCAACGCGCGAAATCCCGCGAGCGCACCTGGGCCACCCACCAACAGGCCCTGCGCGTCGCCGACAACGCCGCCGCCCTCGTCGGCCCGTGGGCGGGCTTCCTCATGCTCACCGCCGCGTGGACCGGAGCCCGCTGGGGTGAACTGGCCGGTCTGCAACGCCACAACACCCATCTCGACGACGGCCGCATCGTCATCGACCCCGACATCGGCGCACTGCACGAGATCAACGGCCATTTCGAGCTCGGCCCGCCCAAGACCGCCGAATCCGCCCGCACCATCACCCTCCCGCCGTTCCTGATCCCACTGCTGCGCCGACACCTCGACAGCCACGACCACCCCCACGTGTTCGTCACCGCCGAAGGCGAGTACCTGCGCCGGTCCAACTTCTCCCGCCGGGCCATGCGCCCCGCCGCCGACGGCAACCTCAAGCGCACCGCGCCGCCCGTGCGGATCGAGCCCGTCCAACCAGGACTGACGTTCCACGGCTTCCGGCACAGCCATAAGACCTGGATGATCGCCGACGGCGTGCCCGAGATCGCCCAAGCCGCACGTCTCGGGCACACCCTCGAAGACAAGATGCAGAAGGTCTACTCCCACATCGCCGCCGAAGTCGAACACCGACTTCTCAACGGTCTGCAAGACCGCTGGGACAAGGCCGTCGCCGACTCGGCCAGGCCGGAACCACTGACCCGCTGGCGACGCCTCTGATCACCGCCGTACGGCAGCTCAAGCGGTGGCGTCGAGCTCGACTGGACAGGGTTCCTAGGCGGAACGTTGTTCTTCAGGCAGCAGAGCCGAGTGGCGTTCACGCACTCGGGTAACAGCTTCTTCTTGGCTGATGTCGTAGCGCAGTTGCTCCCGATAGAACTCCAAGCGTTTGGCCGCATCGTCGAGCAGTTGTCCCCACTGGGTCACGTAGATGTCGTAGTCGCCTTGTTTGGTGACGTGACCCCACTCGCGGTCGGTCTGGTGGACGTCGTCCTCGATCTCCTCTGAGATCGAGGCGCCAACCAGCCAGAAGGTCCACTTGGCCCGCCCCGTCGCCGCGTTCTTGCTCAGCGCTCGCGCGTAGCTCCGCACCTGGCGTAGTTCCTTGTCACCCAGTGCGACGCTCGGGCGCTTCAACTCGATCACCAGTCGGTGCTGGAGTCCGGGGGTGTGGATCGTTCTTTGGAGTACCAGGTCCAGTCGGCCGGTCCGGCCGTTGTCACGGAGAACCTGACCTCCTGACGCGATGAGATCCGCTTCGAGCAGTGCGTCGTCGGCGAGGACATCGCGAAGGACGGTGGTCAGGCCGGGTTCACTGCGGCTGAGCCGCCACTCTTCGCCGAACAGCCACGCGTTGTCCTTGACCAACGGGTGAAGCTGGTCGATCTCGCGCATCCGCCTGCGCATGTCGTTGCCGTAGATGGCCTGTCGCAGCGCCAGGATGAGGTCGACCCGTCGGGTGACTTCGGTCGCCGCGCCGACGATGTGGCCGAGGGACGACTGGCGCAGCATGTAGGCCAGCTGATCCCTTTCCTCGGGGGACATCTCGAGAGTCGCGGCCAAGACGGCGTCCAGGCTTTCGGAACGTTCCTCCAATGCCAGTTTGATCAGTCGGGTATTCATCTCCCGCTGCTGGCGGTTGCCACCGGTCAACGTGCCGCGGGCGGTCACGGCTACAAGGTCGAACATGTCCCGCTCGACGCTCAGGATCGGATCGTCCATCCGGTCGGTCGGGTAGGGGTAGATGCCCTCGGCCTGCATGCGGGCGACGACCGTGGCGGTGGTCGCGTCGAGACGCTCGCGCACGTGCTCCTCGTAGACCCTGGTCGCCTCCTCCAGGAGCTCCTGGTGGTGCAAGTGGGCGAGCGCCAGGTCGGCGGGCGAGTCGACGAATCCCGACCAGCACAGGTAACCGGTGGATTTCACCGCCGGATTCGCCTTCGGGTGGTCCGCAGCAACCAACGCCATGCCGTTCTCGTTGCACAACATCAGTGCCGGGACCCTGCCCATGCGGTCGGTCCAGTCCACGATCGTCAGCTTCGGAACCTCGTGCCCGCCGAGCCGCCCGGCCGGGACTTGATCCAGGACGACATCGAACGGTTCACCGTCGATCAACCCCACCGGGTCCAGAGCGAGGCCGTTCACGCGGATCACGATGTCGGAGTTGGCCATCAAATGGCTCGCGAGCCGGGCCGTGAGCTGGAGGGGGAAGTCCTCGCGCAGCAGCGCTGTATTGGAACGGCCTTGTTCGACGTGGATTGCGACCCGGGTGCCGGTGGGCTGGTCGGTGGGGACCGGGTCCTCGATCGAGAAGCCTTCCCATCGGCGTTGCTCTCCGACGATCTCGACCCTGGTGTTGCCCGTACCCGCCGGCTCCGCGCTCACGCTGGTCCAGCGAGCGTGTCCGCCGATGGAGTAGACGTAGAATCGTCCCACGCCCTTCTCGCCGTGCAGGGCACGCTTGTTGTTGACAGTGCGGCGGTTGAGCGACTGCTTCCATGAGTCGCCGAGGGACAGGAACGCCGCCTCGGCCCGCTCGTGGCTCATGCCGTGACCGTTGTCCGTAATGACGACCTGGGTGACGTACCGCATCTCCCTGGGGCCTGCCGTCGCGGTCTCGACGTCGATGTCGATCTCGTTGGCCTCGGCGTCGAGACCGTTCCACACCAACTCGTTGATCGCCTCCACCGCGCCGGCTTTGGTGTAGGTCTGCCTCGCCAGGAAGTCACGTCCCGTGTGCACCGGTTTCCACGCCATCCGGCGATCTTGCGTGAACTGCCACACATCCGCACGTAAGACCACCCGGCTGCACCAGCCCATTCGGTTGCGTCAAGGTGCGAACGCACACGCTGGGAGCGGGCAGTTACGCAACGCTGTCACCGGAGGTGTCGGCGACAGCGTCTGAGACGCACCCTCACTCGCTCCGCGCCGATTCCGCAGTGGGTGGACAGCAGACTGCCAGGACTGCCTGGAGTTCGGCGAGCGCGGTGGTGATGCCGGTGGGGTTGGCGCGGTAGTGGACGGTCTTGCCTTCGCGGCGCGAGGTGAGCAGGCCGCCTTGGCGGAGCAGGGACAGTTGCTCGGAGGCGGTGGAGTGGGCGATGCCCGCTCGTCCGGCGAGCTGGCCCACGGTGAGTTCGGTGTCGCCTGCGAACTCCAGCATGAGCTGCTGCCTGGTCTCGCTGGCCAGCGCTTTGAGGAAGCGGCGGGAGGTCTCGCCCAGTTCGACCACGAAGTCAGGGTCGCAGACCTGTCGTCATTTCGCGAATATCCGATAATATCGAGCTATGTCGATGGATGAGTGGGTTGTGATCGGTGGCGGTCAGTCGGGTCTGGCTGCCGCGTGGGCGGTGAAGGCCGCGGGCGGGCGTCCTGTGGTGCTGGAGGCGGGGAAGCGGCCGACGGGGTCGTGGGCGGGGTACTACGACAGCCTGGCCTTGTTCTCACCGGCCGGGTTCAGCTCGTTGCCGGGGCTGCCCTTCGGTGGTGATCCGGAGCGTTATCCGCATCGGGACGAGGTGGTCGACTACCTGGCCCGGTACGCGGAGCGGCTCCAGGTCGACATCCGCACGGGGTGCCGGGTGGAGAAGGTCGTGGCCGGTGACGGAGGGTTCGAGGTGCCGCTGGAGGGTGGTCGGCGGCTGTCTGCGGGTCGGGTGATCGCGGCGACGGGAGGATTCGGTACGCCATACCGGCCGGCGTTGCCGGGGTTGGATCGGTTCACTGGGTCGGTTGTGCACGCGGCGGAGTACCGCGATCCGGCACCGTACGAGGGACAGCGGGTCGTCGTGGTCGGCGCGGGCAACTCCGCGGTGCAGATCGCGGTCGAGTTGGCGTCCCACGCATGGGTCACGTTGGCGAGCCGGAAGCCGGTGAAGTTCGTGCCGCAGCGTCCACTCGGGCGTGACGTGCACTGGTGGTATTCGGTGACCGGCGTGGATCGGGCGCCGATCGGGCGGTGGTTGCCGAAGCAGTTTTCCACGCCGGTGCTGGACTCCGGGGTGTATCGGGCCGCGATCGAGGCCGGTCGGCCGGACCGCAGGCCGATGTTCGCCGGTCTCGACGCGTCGGAAGTCGTCTGGGCCGACGGCAGGCGGGAGCCGGTGGACGCGATCGTGCTGGCCACCGGCTACCGGCCGGGTCTGGGCTACCTGGAAGCGATGGGGGCGCTGGACTCCGACGGCTATCCACAACACCGTGAAGGGTTGTCCACAACCCATCGAGGACTGGGTTACGTGGGTCTGGAGTGGCAGCGCACCCTCGCGTCGGCGACGTTGCGGGGCGTCGGGCGTGACGCCCGGTACGTCGTGCGGCGGCTACGAGGCTGAGTCGAGGAGTTCGGCGAGCAGGTTGCGGACGCGGCGGTCGATGTCGTCGCGGATGGGGCGGACGGCGTCGACGCCTTGGCCGGCCGGGTCTTCGAGTTCCCAGTCGAGGTAGCGCTTGCCGGGGAAGACGGGGCAGATGTCGCCGCAGCCCATGGTGATGACCACGTCGGAGGCTTCGACGTCCTCGGTGGTGAGCTTGGACGGCACTTCGGCGGTGATGTCGAGGCCCAGTTCGGCCAGTGCCTCGGCGGCGGCCGGGTTGACCTTGTCGGCGGGCGCGGAGCCGGCCGAGCGGACCGTGACGCGGCCGAGGGCGTAGTGCTGGAGCAGCGCGGCGGCCATCTGGGAGCGGCCGGCGTTGTGGACGCAGACGAACAGGACTTCGGGCTTGCTGGTCAACGATGAGTTCGCTTGGGATCGCTTCGTATGACTGGGCATGCAGTGGGTGTCACGCACCGAACTGGGCAGGTGTCATGATCACGGGCAGGCGGCTCAGCTACAGCGTCATGGTCGACACCAAGATCGGGCCCGGGGCGCTCGACTGGTGGGAAGGGCACCGTCGGTCGGACCCCGGTCTGGTGGGGTCGGCGAGCATGATGATCCTTCAGGTGCGCAACACCGGTCTTCGCCGGATCACTACCGAGGACTACGAGAGCCCGCTGACGTTCGACTTCGGAGGCCGTACGGTGCTGGCCGCGCGGGTCGACGCGTCGAATTCCAACCTTAGAGTCACGGTTGTGGGCGGTGCGCATGCCATCGAAGTGGGTGCGGTGGAGTTGTGCCGCAACCGCGGCTTCGACCTTGCCCTGCTGCTGGTCGGCAATTTCGAAGGTTCAGTACGCCATAGAGGGTCGCTCAGAGCGGGTCGCATCGCATTCAAGCCCTTCGACTGACTGGCGGACAGTATTGTGCCTGGAAGTACGGAAGCCCAATCACGGGATCATTCGCACGCTTGAGCGGGTCCCGCCAAGTTCTCAGCTGGATCGAGAAGTCGGACCTTCGTGGACGACGCCGTTCGGTGTGAAATAGGTGCGCGACCGGACGTCCCCACACGAGTAGCCCCAGTGGACCAAGCCGATGTAGTAGTGCACACCGGCCTGAATCTGATGGTCCTGGCAGGCTACGCCCCAGCTCTGGGCGGGCTCCTTTGCGCAGACCTTGATTCAGCAACCCACTGCGGCACCTGGGTTGGCCACGTAGGCCACGCCCCGGGGCTTCGGGTGGAAAGCCCAGTCCACGTAGGTCGCGCTGAGCCCGCTGTCGACGATGGTGCAGGCTTGAGCGTGGACGTCGCCGGATTCGGAAGCTTGCGCGGAACCGGCGTTGAACACGTCGAACAGGAACAGCACTGAAACAGCGATCTTGGCGATTCGGGATAACACAGCACTCGGTGCTCCTGGGCTCGACGGCCAGATACTGCGGGCGTGCGGGACTGTTCCAAGATCACGGAACAGACCCGTGGTCGATGTCCGTTGACGGCTCGTCGCGAAGCTGTGGCTGTCGGGTGGCTGCCATAGGCATGCGTGGCTGGAAGGATGGGCGCGGGGTCGACGTGGTCGGCCCCGTTCAGGGCCGGTGGTGAGCGGGCCAGGGTCAAGCTGGCCCGCTCACCACCGGTTGCACCTCGACCACCTGCACTGGGTTGGTCGGGGTTACACGGTGGCGCTGCACACGCAGTTGCCGTCCGGGGTGGCGGCGCACGTGCTGACGTCGCCCTGGCCGCCGATGACCGTGTCGAGCTCGGTGTCGGTCAGCTCCAGGATCTCCTCCATGATGGGTTCACCTCCTTCCGTTGCCGTGGGTGGTCTCCGCTGTCGCGGAGGTGGCTGGTGTGGGCACGCGCGGTGCGGTCGTGGGCTGGTCGAGTTGTGCGGTGACCAGAGCGGTGTAGTGCCCGTCGCGGGTGAGCAGTTCGTCGTGGGTGCCGGTTTCGACCAGGCGGCCGTCGTGCAGGACGAGGATCTGGTCGGCGTCGCGGACGGTGCTGAGCCGGTGGGCGATGACGATCTGGGTGCAGCGCTGGTCGGCGAGGTTGCGGTGGACCCGGGCCTCGGTGACGGCGTCGAGGTGGCTGGTGGCCTCGTCGAGCAGCAGCACGGCGGGGCGGCGCACGAGGGCGCGTGCCAGGGCGAGGCGTTGGCGTTGCCCGCCGGACAGCCCGGTGCCGCGTTGGGCCAGGCGCGTGGCGTAGCCCTGGGGCATGCCGGTGATCTCGTCGTGCAGCCCGGCCAGGCGCGCGCCCTGCACGATCTCCTCGTCGGGGATCGCCGGGTCGTGCAGGGTGATGTTGTCGCGGATGGTGCCGCTGAACACGAACGGTTCCTGCAGCACCACACCGATCTGGCCGCGCAGTGCGCGCGGGTCGAGCGTGCCGGTGTCGTGGCCGTCGAAGCGGATGGTGCCCGCGGTGGGGGTGTAGAGGCCGAGCAGGAGCATGCCGAGGGTGGTCTTGCCCGATCCGGTGGAGCCGACGACGGCGACGCGCTGGCCGGGGCGGATGGTGACGGTGACGTCGTCCAGGACGGCGGGGCTGTAGGGGTCGTAGCCGAAGCCGACCCGGTCGAGGTCGATCGCTCCCCGCAGCCGCAGCGGCGCTGCGTCCCTGGCGGACTCGGGCTGTGGTTCCGTCGCGGTGTCGAGCACGTCGGCGAGGCGTTGCAGCTGCGCGCCGGCCAGTTGCAGGCGTTGGCTGTTGGCCGCGACCGAGGCCAGCGGGGTGAGGATCGCGGCGGCCAGCCAGGTGACCGCGAGCATGGTGCCGGGTGACAGGGTGCCGTCGAGCACCCTGGTCAGGCACAGCCACAGCACCAGCAGCGGCGTCACGAAGCGCAGCGTCGAGGTGACCGCGTCGATGGTGGAGGCGAGGTAGCCGCGGCGCAGGGTGACCGAGGTCCAGGTGGACACCAGTGTCGACAACCGGCCCATGGCGCGGTCCTCGGCCGCGGCGGCCTTGACGGTGGACATGCCTTCGAGCATCTCCACCAGGTAGCCCTGGGCTTCGGACTGCGTGGCCAGGTCCAGCGCCATGCGTTCGCGCACCAGCCGGGTCGTGCTCCACAACAGCACCACCACGGCGAGGGCGACGGCCAGCACCGCGAGCGCCACGGTCAGGTCGATGAAGAACAACAGGCCGAGGTAGGTCAGCACCAGCACGGCGTCGAGCAGCGAACCCAGGGTCTGCCCGGTCATCAGCTCGCGCAGCATCGCGATGCTGCCGAACCTGGTCACCAGGTCGCCGGTGCTGCGTTGCTCGAAGAACCGCATCGGCAGCCGCAGCAGGTGCGCGCTGAACCCGAGCAGGGCCTGGGTGTCGAGCCTGCCCTGCAACGCGACCAGCAACGCCGCCCGCAGCAGACCCGTGACCAGTTGCGCGACGGCCACGACCAGCACGCCCAGGCCGAGCAGGGTCATCAGGGAGGAGTCGCGCAGGGTGGCCGTCTCGTCGACGACGAGTTTGGTGGCCAGCGGCATCGCGACGACGAGCGCCTGCGCGACCAGGCTGACCAGAAGTACCTGCGCCAGCAGGCCGCGTGTGCCGGGCAGGGCGAGCAGCGAGCGTAGGTAGCGGCGCCAGAACGGTTCCACGCGCCGGCCGTCGGGTTTCGCGCCCTCGTCGGGTCGGATGCCGAGCACGACCTTGCCCAGGCCGGCGGAGAACTCCGCCGGTGAAAGCCGTCGCCGTCCGAGCCGGGGGTCCACCAGGTCGACGCCGCGGTCGGAGATGCGTTCGACGACGACGAAGTGGTCGTCCTCCCAGTGCGCGATCACCGGCAGCGGCACCTGGTCGAACACGGCCGGGACCGCCGGGTAGCCGCCGGCCCGCATGCCCAGCTGCTTGGCGGCACGGACCATGATCCCGGCGCTGATCCCGTCACGCCCGACCGGGCACAACCGCCGCACCTCCTGCGGGGAGAGCGCGTGGCCGTGGTGGTTGAGCACCATGGTCAGGCACGCGACACCGCACTCGGCGCGGCTGGCCTGCAACACCACCGGCACCCTGCGCCGTCGTGGTCGGGCGAGGATCGGCATCACAGGACCGTCCCGATGGTCGCGGCGACACCGGCCAGGGCCAGCAGCACCACAGCGAGGACGAGCCAGGTCCGACGCACGGCCGCGGGACGTGCCTGAGAGGGAAGCAGCTCCTCGGCCGGGCCGTGAAGCCAACGCCCGGCTTCGTCGGCGAACAGAAGTCGTCGGTCGGCGCTGGCAGCGTCCGGTAACGCGGCGGAAGGCGTGGTCGACGCCATCACACGTCCTCGACCTGCTCGATCGGCGGATCTGCCTGTGCCTGCGGCGACAACGGCTGCGCGGGCGCGTCACCCAGATCGATCACCGTGCCCAACCGGCGCATGGCCTCGCGGTCCACCGAGTAGTACGCCCAACTGCCCCGCTGCCGGCGGTGCAGCAGGCCGGCGCCGACCAGCTGCTTGAGGTGGTGGCTGATCGTGGACTGCGGCATGCCCATCGCGACCTGGATGTCGTAGACACAGGCCGCGAACGGGCTGGACACCAGCAGGTTCATCAGCTGCACCCGCGTCGGGTGCGCCAGCGCCTTGAACACCACCGACAGGTCGTTAGCCTGCTCGTGAGACAGGCGTGGCGTGGTCAGCGGAACGCTGCAATGGGGCGCGCCCGACGACCGCGTCTCCACGATCTCCAAGCCGATGACCCGCCCGGCAGTTGTCACGAGCCGTCCACCCCCGACATCGAATACCGTCGATCCATATAGGGATCGAACTTCGTCGATGTGACCGAGAGTAGGCCCTAAGTGGCGGTCCGCGCAATCCCCTGGCACTGCCGACTGGTCAAGAGCCAGGTGTCAGGGGACCGCGCGGCGTCAGGCCCTTAGGCGAACTGGGCCAGCTTGCTCTCGTAGAACGACTTCATGCCGGCGTTGGCCTGCACCGTGACCTTGAGCGCCTCGACGAACTCGCCGACCTTGGCGCCCGGCAGGACGGCCAGCATCCGGTCGGCCGCGATGCCGGTGAACGTGCGCATGCCGACGCAGCCCAGCGCCATGCGCGGCTGCCCGGAGTCCAGCGCCAGCGCCAGCGCGGTGCACCCGGGACGTCCGGACACCTGACCCGCTTCCGCGGTCCAGTTCGCGTTGCCGGACGCCTCGTTGTAGATCATCGCCTGCGCCGGGGTGAGCCACATCAACACCACGTCCGGCTCGACCGGCAGATCGGCCAACGGCCCGTAGACCACGCCCGTGCCCGCCTTGCGCACCGACGGGATGTTCGCGACCTCCGACATCTCCAGGTACTGGGCGTCGCACATCGACTGAACCAGGCCGCCCAGCTCGGCATTGACGTTCTCCGGCAGCTCGAAGCCCATCACCATGGACCCCACCGGACAGTTGAAGTGCTCCGAGGCCTCGGCGTAGAAGACCCCCTTCTCCGCCACGCGCCACATCGCACAGCTGGACGGCACCGGCCGCCCGGTGTCGACAACCCCATCCGGACGCGCCTCCACCTTCGACAGCGCCACCGGCGGCAGGTCCAGCGACAGCAACTCGGTCAACGCGGTGGCCAGCTCGGGATGACTCATCACTTCGTCCTCTTCTTTCATTCCATGCCATGACGAATCAAGCGCGTCACGACAAGTGGTGCGGAAAGCTCATATTCCGACAACTCGCGTCGCGAACCGCGAAAGGACGGTCGACGCAGCATCAACTGACAGACCTAAGGCATCCCCCAAAGACTCCGCCCGCGATGCGCCTAACGGCGCACCCCCGGAAGCGCAGTCTGAACCAGACCCATTCAACGACACACCCCGCAGACGGGTACGTTTTCCGGAGTTACGAACGGCCTCCCCGGTCACGCAGCGTGCCGATCCCGCAGGCGTGACTACGCCTTGCAGGTGAGGACGACCGACTCGCGCGGTTCAGGTCCGATCGGCGTCGGGCGCCCCCGCACCGGCGTCGATGCGCCGGCACGCCGCCAGCACGGCCGCGTTGTCGGCCGCCAGCGCCCGGGCCAGGTGCACCAGGTCGACCACCCGGGGATCGGCGACCCGGTAGTAGGAGAAGCGGCCCTGCCGGCGGACCTCGACGTAGCCGCAGTCGGCCAGACACGCCAAATGGGTCGACACCCGCCCCTGGACCAGGCCGATGTGCCGAACGCACTCGCCGACCGACCGTTCACCGGCCACCAGGAACTCCAGCAGCCGCAGCCGGGCCGGGTCACCGAGCGCACGGAAGAACTTCGCCAGCACCGCGGCCCCGTCCGTGACCTCCGGCAGCAGACCGAGCGGACCGGCGCAGCAATCCGCCCCGCCCGCGCAGTTGACCGTCTCCGCGTTCCCGTGCCGCACCACGCAGGCAAGTATCCGCCCAAGCGGATACTTCGCGCTACCCTCGTCGTATCCGCTTAAGCGGATACGACATGGCTCCGGCAGTGGGAGGCCCCGATGAGGTACGACCTCGCGGTGATCGGCTCGGGTGGCGCCGCCTTCGCGGCGGCGATCGCGGCACGCCGCAAAGGCCGGACCGTGATCATGATCGAGCGCGGCACTGTCGGCGGCACCTGCGTCAACACCGGCTGCGTGCCCTCCAAGGCACTGCTGGCCGCGGCGCAGGCCCGGCACGTCGCGCTGCACCAGCAGTTCCCCGGCATCCGCACCGCCGCCGACGGGGTGGACATGGCCGCCGTGACCGGAGCCAAACGCACCCTGGTGGACACGATGCGGACCGACAAGTACGTCGACCTCGCCGCCGACCACGGCTGGGAGATCCTGACCGGCACCGCCCGCTTCGTCGACGGCCCCGCCCTGGACGTCGACCTCACCGGAGGCGACCGGACCCGAGTGCACGCCGAGCACTACCTCGTCGCCACCGGCTCCGCCCCCTGGACACCGCCGATCACAGGGCTGGCCGAGATCGGCTACCTGACCTCGACCACCGCCATGGAACAGACCACGCTGCCGCGCTCGCTGGCGGTCATCGGCGGCAACTACGTCGGACTGGAACAGGCACAGCTGTACGCCCGCCTCGGCGTCCGCGTGACCGTCATCGAACAGGAAGACCGGCTCGCGCCCGGCGAGGAGCCGGAGATCTCCACCGGCATCCGGCGCGTGTTCACCGACGAGGGCATCACCGTGCACACCGGCAGCGCGGTCAGCTCGGTCCGACGCGAGCACGACCAGGTCGTACTCGACTCCCGCACCGCCGGCGCCAACGGCGAGATCCGGGCCGAGGCGCTGCTGGTGGCCACCGGACGCCGTCCGGTCACCGACGGACTCAACCTGGCCGACGTCGGCGTCACACCCGGCCCACGCGGCGAGGTGCCCGTCGATGGACACCTGCGCACCGCCAACCCCCGCATCTGGGCCGCCGGGGACGTCACCGGCCACCCGCAGTTCGTCTACGTCGCCGGAGCCCACGGCACCCTGGTCGCCGACAACGCCTTCGACGACGCCCACCGCACCCTGGGCTACCACCACCTACCGCGGGTGACGTTCACCAGCCCGCAGATCGCGGCAACCGGCCTCACCGAAGCCCAAGCCGTCCAACAGGGCTATGCGTGCGAGTGCCGGGTGCTGCCTCTGCAACACGTGCCACGGGCCCTGATCGACCGGGACACCCGCGGCCTGATCAAACTCGTCGCCGAACAAGACACCGGACGACTGCTCGGCGCCCACGTCCTCGCCGACGGCGCCGGAGACGTGATCGCCACCGCCGTCTACGCCCTGGCCAACCACATGACCGTCACGCAGATGGCCGACATGTGGTGCCCCTACCTCACCATGGCCGAAGGCCTCAAACTCGCCGCCCAGACCTTCACCCGCGACGTGACCACGCTGTCCTGCTGCGCATCCTGACCCGAAGCAGACCCAATCTTGAGACTCCACCCCACCACGACCGTGGAGAACCGCGATGACCGAACCGACAGACCTGGCGTTGAACAAGTGCAGCGCCTCCGCCGGCCTCACCACCCCTGCCCGTCAGCTCCACCACGGGATCCTCGCCGCCTTCGCCGACACCGGCCGACCACCCGGACTGCAGGACCTGGAGGACTACACCCACGACCACGACATCGACCTCGAACCCGCGCTGCGTGAACTGACCGGGTGCGACCTGCTGGCCGTCGACCACCGGGGCCGGATCCGCGCCGCCTACCCCTTCTCGCCCACGCCGACACGCCACGCCGTGACCTGGGCGGGCGGCCCGACCACTTACGCCATGTGCGCCGTCGACGCACTCGGCATGTCCGCCATGCTCGACCACCCGGTCGTCATCACCTCCACCGAGCCCGACAGCGACGCCACGATCATCATCCGGGTCGACCGCGACCAAGCGACCTGGACCCCTGACACCGCCGTCGTCCTCGCCGGCACCGCCACCGACGACGGCTGTTGCCCCTCGGCCGACCGCACATGCGGATACATCAACTTCTTCACCAGCACCCAGGCGGCATGCAACTGGGCCGACGCCCATCCCGAGATCACCGCGACCGTGCTCGACCAGACACAAGCCCTGGCAAGCGGCATCACCGAATTCGGCGCCCTCCTGCAACCGACATCGGAAACCCGTCCCGCCTGATCCACCCTGTGCCCCAGGCGGCTACGGCAGGTACCGGTCGAGCCAACGCAGGAACACCCCCAGAGCGCCACGCTCGTGCCATCCCCGTCGGATCACCGCCTCGCGCACGACGTGGACTCCACCCCGCAGCCTTCCGGCCACCGAACGTCGCAGTTCATCACGTCGCCGCACGGCACGCCGCCACAACCAACGGGCACAACGCAGACACACACCCACCTCGGGATGCTCCCCGAGCCTGACCAGTTCCGACTCTAGGAAGCCGCCCCCGCAGCACCAGCACCTCGTCGCCGAGGGACTGTCCGACTCGGGCCTCACAGTCATCGGGCCACCTCCGATCCCATGCGGTCGTGCAGGCCGTCAGCGACCACGGACTCGTTCGCGCGAGCGTTGTCGCCGTAGGGCTGTCTACACCCCGGGAAGCCGGACTCACCGCGTGGGGCTATGCCAGATGGTCCCGCCTCGCTCCATACCGTGCGCGATGACGGAGCGCGAACGTCACCGGTCTGCTCCTGTAGATCCGCATCATGGCTTCGGCGCACGACGGTGCACGGAATTGCGACATCCGATGGCCTGCGACAGCTCGACTGTTTACATAAGCGCAGTGATCCCCAGTCGATGGTTGACCGTACCCACATGCCTTCGATTCAGGAAAGCCTTCTTCGCAGGCGGTTGCCGGTACCGCGGAGACAGAATCCGCCTGTTGTCCGCTTTAATGTTGGTCATGGTGAAGTTCGAGGGTGGTCATGGGTCCTGACATGCCGGCTTGTACCGCTCCGTCGGCGTGCCACGGCTTTCGGATGTTCCGCCCTGCCGCGATCCAATCGGCTCCCGACGGCCCGTATGCATCAGCCGGAACGGGCAAGAAGTCGAACGTGGGTTTTTCGGGGTCACGTCGGTGTTTGTCCCGCCGGGCGGGCAGCGGAGGGGTGCGGGACGGGCTGCCGACGGCTGCGTCCGTCTCGCCACCACCGGGGGTTCACCTTTCGCTACTTTGGTGATATCGCCGCAGGAGCGTGCAAGCCGGGGGTAACGGTGACCGATCCTTTGACCGCAGTGCTCGGGGGCGACTTTCTCCCCGCCGCACCAGTGGGTGTTGGCCAGGGTCGTCGACGGCGCCCTGCAACGCCGCAACCGGCGGCTCGGCAACGTCGATCGGCAGATCGCCGCCGCTGTCGAGGACTTGGCGGCGCTGCGGCGCGTGGAGTTCCCGAGGCTGACCGACGCCGAGTGGACCCTCACCACGGAGGCCGCCGCCGAGACGCTGTCCGCGTCGTCGATCGGCCGCCTGGCCCAGCTCGCGCCCGCGGACGTCGTCAACGCCACCAAGCTGCGGAGGATGCTGCCGGGGGCCTCGGTCGTCGGCATGAGCGAGGTGGAAGCCGAGGTCTACCACCGGTTGCTGTTCGAGACTTGCGAGCAGATCGCCCAGCACGCCCGTCAGGTGAACAGCATCTGGCGGTCCGCCGTCGCGGCGGGTCTGGCTGATATCGGCTCGGACGTCAAACGTGCTCTCGGCGGGTTGGACGGGATCCGATCGTCATTGCACGAGCTGTCCGAAGCGCCGGAGCGGCAGGCGCGCGACGAGCGGGCGCGGTTCGAGGAGCGGTACCTCGCCGAGGTCGCCAACCAGTTCGCCCGGTTCGAGTTGTTCCAGGTCGGCAATCGGGGTGGCGGTCCGGCCAAGCACGACTTCTCCACCTTCTACGCGCCGCCGTCCATCGACCGGTGGCAACGGCGTTCGGAGGCCGACACCGCGTTGACGGGCCAGGGCATCAACAGGGCCCATACGATCGCGGAGGCCCGCCGGGTCCTGCTGCTGGGTCGGGCTGGAGCGGGCAAGACGACCTTCTTGCAGGTGACGGCGCAAAGTGCCCGGAAGAGGGACGCCGACAGCCTCTGGGAGGGCGTGGTGCCCTTCTTCGTGCCGCTGCGCCAGTTCGCCGACCGCGACCTGCCGTTGGCCGAAGACCTCGTCCGTGTCACCACGCCGACACTCGCGGGCGAGAAGCCGGAGCGCTGGGTCACCGGCCTGCTCAACGAGGGCCGGGCGCTGATCCTCGTGGACGGCATCGACGAACTCCTGCTGGAGCGCCGTGAAGAAGTGCGTTCCTGGCTGTCCGGGCTGCTCCGGAACTACCCGGATGCCTGGTACGTGGTGACGACCCGGCCGTCCGCGGTCGACGACACCTGGCTCGCGTCCACCGAACCCGGCGAGCCCGACCTCATGCGGTTCGAGGTCATGCCGCTGAGCGGGCCGGGCATCCGGGACCTGGTGGGCAACTGGTTCGCCGCCGTGCGCGTGAGCGAGCCGGAATCGACGCACGAATGGCTGTCTCAATGCGAGCGCAAGCTCAAGAAGGCGCCTCAGAACCGGCCGGACGTGCAGAGGCTGGTGTCGAGCCCGCTGCTGTGTTCGCTGCTGTGCGCGCTCTACCGCCGCGAGAACATGTACCTGTCGCACAGCCGTAAGGACCTGCTCTACCGGGCGCTGGAGCTGTTGCTGGGCGAGTGGGACATGCGCCGTGGTGTGCGGGTGGAGACCGAGTTGCAGATGACCGGCCACGAGAAGGTCGTGCTGCTCGAACGGTTCGCCGCACCCACGGTGCGCAACGGCGAGCACGTGGTGAGCCGCACGGCGGCCGTGCGGCGGATCGAGCGCGCGATGACCGGTCTCCGGTCCACGGACCTCGACCCGCAGGAGGTGTTGCGCCACCTCGTGGAACGGACCGGGCTGCTGCGCGACGACGAAGGCCAGGGCGAGATCAGGTTCGTGCACCGCATCTTCCGCGACTTCCTCGCCGCGGGCGACTTCGTCAAGTCGGGCGACCTCGGCTACCTCGTGGACAACGCCCACGACGTGACCAAGGAACTGGACGAAGTGATCTTCATGGCCGCGGCCCAGGCTCGCGCGCACGAGGCGGGCGAGTTGCTGCGCGGCCTGTTGGCCAAGGCGGATCAGCGGAAGAGGACGACGTCCGAGGTGCACCGGCTGCGCTTGCTCGCCGCGGCGTCACTCGGCTACGTGGACGTCATCGAGCCCGAGCACGTGCGTGTCGACGTGATCAACACCGTGCGGGAACTCGTTCCGCCACGCAGCTATGACGACGCCGAGCTTCTGGCACGGGCGGGGCGTTCCTGCTGGAACTGCTGCCGGGACCGGCCGGGGTCGCCGAGTTCGCGGCCGAGACCGGTGCCGATCCAGCGGAGATCGCCACCTACGTCATCCGCGTGCTGGCGATCATCGGCGGCTGGGGCACGATCGAGACGTTCACGCACGCCTATGGTGGCGCGGTCACCAACGAGCTCCTGCGCGCCTGGCGAGCCACCGAATACTCGGAGCGGTACGCAGCGGACAACCTAGGCCCTGTTGATTTCGGCGACCGGGTGCTGGAGGTCCACCGCTGGCACATGCTGCGGGGGACTGCGTCACTTGCGCACGCTTCGCCACGTGCTCGTCGTGGGCGATTTGCAGCTGGCTGACATGAGGGCCGATCTGCGTCCCTTGGCCGTGCTGCCGGACCTGCGCACCTTGGAGATCCGTGCCAACGAGGTGCCGGTCGCTCGACGGCCTCATCGGCTGCGGTCGGCTCGACACGTTGCTCGTATCCGGCTACAGCGCGCTGGAGGACCTGTCCGCGCTGGCCCAACTGCCGGTTACCGACCTCCGACTGCTGGGCCGTCCTTACGCAGGCGGCCCGGTGGCCAAACTGGCCACGTTCGACGGCGCATGGGTGCGCAGGCTGGCGATCAAACATCGTGACCTGCGCACAGGGCTGTACACCGTGCCCGACTCGCTGCCGTTGACCGAGCTGGTCGTCGACTCGCCCGCGCGCTCCAGGTCGCTTCTCGGCGTGCGACGGTTCCCGACACTGGAGGCGGTGTCGGTGCTCGGCCCGCTCTCCGCCGCCGAGGTCGGCGAACTCGCCGAACTGCCCAAGCTGCGTCGACTCGTCCTCGACCTGACCGGAGTCGAAGGCGCCGACCTCAGCCCGCTCGACGCCCTGACCGCAGTGGAGATCCAACTGTGCGGCGTGCACAGCTCGGACCACGAGACCGTGCGTGCGGTGCTTCCCACCGACATGCGCGTCGAGTTCGCCGGCTGACGAGGAGGGAAAGCGGGGAGCGTGCAGGAGGGGCACACTGGCAACGTGGACAAGCAGGCGGTTCACGACGACATGGAACGGGCACGCGCCACGTTCCGCTCGCTCCTGGAGCTCGCCGGCGACGCAGACCTGCGACGCAAGTCCAACGGCACGCGATGGAACAACCGGCAGTTGCTGTTCCACATGCTCCTCGGATTCCTCATCATGCGAGCCTTGCTGACCTTGGTGCGTCTGTTCGACCGGCTCCCAACCGGCGTCGGCAGGGCCTTCGCCCGCCTGCTCAACGCCGCAACCAAGCCGTTCGACGCCGTGAACTACGCGGGGGCCTGGCTCGGCGGCACCACACTCGGCCGCCGCCAGATGGCCGCACTCTGCGACCGCGTGATCGCGAAACTGCACCGACGCCTCGACCGCGAAACCGACACCGAACTGGCCCGCGGCATGCACTACCCGACCCGCTGGGACCCGTTCTTCCAAGACTTCATGACCCTCGCCGACCTCTACCGCTTCCCCGTACAGCACTTCGACTTCCACCGCCGCCAACTCACCCTCGACCGCCGAGACAGGCCCCTGGCGGGCACCGATTCCGACGTCACAGGAGGCTGATTCCACTCGACAGCGATTCGAACTCCCTGTGCGATGATCGCCGGACGGTTCTTCCCCGAGGAAGCCTGGTCACCCTTTCATCATTGCGACCGGTGCAGCTGTGCGCGGACGGCTTCCTCCAGTGTGGAGATGTGGTGCTCCTGCCCTGGTACGAACCGGCAGTCCCGGGCCCGAGCGTGGACGACGGCCGTCCTGATCCGTGTCCGTGCTGGTGCTCGTGGTCGGGCTACTGCACCTGGCCGGACCGGAGTTGCATACCGGTGTCCCGCGATGTGACCGGTCCGACGCGGAAACCGATCGCGACCTGATGGCGGTCCGGGCCGCCGAGGACGGTTCGCTGGTTCTGCCCGGCACCTTCACGCGCACGACCTGGTCGACTTGGGGGTGGAGCTGCCCGACGCGCCCGACGGCGATTACGCGACGATCGCCGGTCTGGTGTTGGTGTTGCTGGGCACATCCCGGAAGCGCTGGGTGCGTCGGGCCACGGTGTCGGGGTGGACGATCGAGGTGCTCGCCGTGGAGCACCACGCGATCACCTCGGTGTGCCTGCGGCGGGGATCGGAGGGTTCAGGGCAGGAGCAGATCCGGGGGGATCTGGAGGGCGACGGTGATCAGGGAGTGGACCCTGGTGGCGATCACGGCCAGTAGGCCCTGCACCTCGGGGGAGGCGTTCTCCGTGACGGCTTGAAGGGTGCGCAGGTCGGCGTCGATGCGGTCCAGGATCGAGGCGACGTCGACGTGGGCGGAGGTGAGTGCGGCGGCGATCTCCTCCAGCGGCACGCCCTGGACCTCCAGGCGTTGCACCAGGTGGATGCGGTCGATGTCGGCGGGGTCGTAGAGGCGGTAGTTGCTCGCGGTGCGCTTGGCGGGGGTGAGCAGGCCGAGGCTGGTGTAGTAGTCGACGGTGCGGGGGCTGACCTGGGCGCGGGCGGCGAGTTCGCCGATCCGGAGCAGAACCTCGGACACTGCCACCTCCTCGTTCCGGTCACTCACCGTCAACCGTACAGTGCCACGTGCTAGTGTTAAGCATGCCTGATGACGCCGACACGGAGCCTTCCAGTAGTCGGCCGGGTGAGACCCGGCTGATCATAGGTTCCCGGTTCGTGGCGAGTGCGCCGTGTTGATCTTTTCCGGCTTGCTCGCGATCGTGGCCCTGACCGTGGCCACGGGGTACTTCGTGGCCCAGGAATTCGCCTATATGGCGGTGGACCGGGGCCGGTTGCGGCAGTTGGCCGAGGGCGGCGACAAGGCCGCCGAGCGGGCGCTGCGGGTGACGCAGAAGTTGTCGTTCATGCTCTCCGGCGCCCAGTTCGGGATCACCGTGACGGCGCTGCTCGCCGGGTACATGGCCGAGCCGCTGCTGGGCACGGGTCTGGCGAACCTGCTGGGGCTGACCGGCCTGTCGCCGGCCGTGGCGGTGTCGCTGTCGATGGTGGTCGCGCTGGTGTTCGCCACGGTGGTGCAGATGGTGCTGGGCGAGCTGTTGCCCAAGAACTTCGCGATTGCCCGGCCGGAGTCGCTGGCCAAGGCGTTGAGCACCTCCACGCTGGCCTACCTGAAGGTCGCCGGTCCGGTGATCCGGCTGTTCGACGCGGCGGCGAACCGGTTGCTGCGCGCGGTGGGCATCGAGCCGGTGGAGGAGCTGCCGCAGGGCGCTACGCCGGAGGACCTGCGGCAGATCATCACCGACGCGCGTGGCGAGGGGCACCTGGACGCGGAGCTGTCCCGGTTGCTGGACCGCGGTCTGGGCTTCCGGGAGCTGGTCGCCGAGCAGGCCATGACCCCGCGGGTGGCGGTGCACGCGGTGCGCGCCGATGAGCCCACCTCTCGGGTAGTCGAGCTGTTGGACACCGGTCACTCCCGGTTCCCCGTGTTCGGGGACGACTTGGACGACCTGCGCGGTGTGGTCGGGTTGGCCGAGGTGTTGACCGTGGACCCCGAGCGGCGCGCGGACACGCCGATCGGCGACGTCGCCTCCCCGGCGCTGGTGGTGCCCGCGACGCTGCCGCTGCCGGCGGTGCTCGAACGGTTGCGCACCGAGCGCCGGCAGCTGGCGTGCGTGGTGGACGAGTTCGGCGGCTTCGCCGGGGTCGTCTCGCTGGAAGACCTCGCCGAGGAACTGGTCGGGGAGATCCACGACGAGGACGACCTCGTCGAGGAGGTCATCGAGCCGTTGGGCGAGAGGGCCTGGCGGGTGCCCGGCCGGATGCGGCTCGATGAGATCGCCGACGCCACCGGTGTGGAGCTGCCGGAGCACGACACCTACGACACGGTGTCCGGACTGGTGCTCAGCCGGCTCGGCCGCACCGCCCGGGTGGACGACGAGATCACCTTCGACGGGGTGTCGGTGCGGGTGACTGCGGTCGCGCGCAACGTGCCGTCGACCGTGGTGCTGGCCGCTCCCACCGTTGCGCGGGAGGATGCCCGATGAGCACCACCTGGTCGTTGCTGGTGTCGTTGGTGTTGTTGGTGGCCAACGCGTTCTTCGTGGCCGCCGAGTTCGCGCTCATCGCCGCCAAGCGGCACCGTCTGGAACAGGACGCCGAGACCAGCCGCGCGGCCCGCGCGGCGGTGGCCGGTGTGCGTGAGCTGTCGCTGATGCTGGCGGGAGCCCAACTCGGGATCACGCTGTGCACGCTGGGTTTGGGTGCGCTGGCCAAACCGGCGGTGGCCGATCTGGTGGACCCGTTGCTGCTGGCGACCGGGCTGCCGTCTGGCGTGTCCTACGGGATCGCGTTCACCTTCAGCCTGGTGCTGGTGGTGTTCCTGCACATGGTGGTGGGTGAGATGGCCCCGAAGTCGTGGGCGATCTCCCACCCCGAACGTTCCGCGCTCCTGCTCGCATTGCCGTTCCGGGCGTTCGCCCACTCGGTCCGTTGGGTCCTCGGTGGACTCAACGGGGTGACCAACGGGTTGCTGCGGTTGATGAAGGTCCAGCCGCAGGACGAGCTGGCGCAGGCCCACCGACCGGATGACCTGCGGATGCTCGTGCGGCAGTCCGGCGAGCACGGTTTGATCCCCGAGGGTCAGCAGCGGCTGCTGACCCGGATGCTGCAACTCCAGAAGACCACCGTCGCCCAGGTCATGGTGCCCGTCGAGGACACGCTGAGCGTGTCGTTGCACAGCAGTGCCCTGGCGATCGAGCGCCGCAGTCGCGAGTCGGGGCGTTCCCGGTTCCCGGTGATGGACGTCGACGGCCGGTTCCTCGGCCTGGTGCACATCCGTGAGGCCGTGCGCGCCACCGCCGCGGGCCGCAGGACGACCGCCCGCGACCTGATGGCCCCCGCGGTGACGCTGCCCGCCACCATGCCGGTCGCGAGCGCGGTCACCGCGATGCGTGCCGAACGCGCCCAGTTGGCGTTGGTGTCCGACCCGGAGGACCGGGTCATCGGCATCGCCGCATTGGAAGACCTCCTCGAAGAGCTGATCGGCGACTTCGAGGACGAGACCGACCCCTTGCTCCGCACCACGTGAACACCCACCCTCCCGGAGGAAATCCCTGATGTTCAAACGGATGCTCAGCGCCTTCGGCGTCGGCGGACCGTCCGTCGACACCGTCCTGGACACCCCGCACGCCACTCCCGGCCAGGTGATCACCGGTCAGGTGCGCATCCAGGGCGGCAGCAACGACGCCAACATCGACCAGATCGTTCTGTCGCTGGTGACGCGCGTCGAGATCGAGCACGGCGACCACGAGTTCGGCGGCGTGTCGGAGTTCCTGCGCGTGGTCGTCGCGCAGGGCGTGCGGGTCCCGGCGGGTCAGCCGATGTCGGTGCCGTTTCAGCTCCCGATCCCCTGGGAGACCCCGATCACCGCCGTCGGTGGGCAGCAGCTGCCCGGCATGACCGTCGGTGTGCGTACCGAACTGGTCATCTCCGGCGCCCCCGACAAGGGCGACCTCGACCCGCTGCTGGTCGGCCCGCTGCCTTCGCAGGACCGTGTGCTCGACGCGTTCGGGCAGCTGGGTTTCCAGTTCCGCAGCGCCGACGTCGAAGCGGGCCGCATCCACGGCGTCAACCAGGAACTGAGCTTCTACCAGGAAATCGAGTTCTTCCCGCCCGGCCAGTACGCCGGACGGATCAACCAGGTCGAGCTGACCTTCGTCACCAACCCCCACGAGCTCGTGGTCGTGCTGGAAGCCGACAAGCGCGGTGGCATGCTCTCCTCCGGCAGTGACGTGTTCGGTCGCTTCCGCGTGTCGCACCAGGATGCGATGAACACCGACTGGGCCGGTGCGATCAACCAGTGGATGGCGCAGATCGCCGAACGCGGCGGCCACTCCGCCTTCGGTGGCCACGCCCCCGGCCACGGCGCGTACGGCAACCCCGCGTTCGGCGGCCAGCCCGCCTACGGCCAGCCGGGGTACGGCCAGCCCGGCTATGGGCAGCCGGGCTACGGGCAGCACGGTCACCACGACGACGACCACCGCCACGGGCACCACCGCGGTCCCGGCGTTGGCGCGGTCGTCGGTGGTGTCGCGGCCGGTGTGGTCGGCGGCATGGTCGTCGGCGAGGTCATGGAAGAGGTGTTCGAGGACGACGGCGGCGGCGAGGACATGGCCTTCGAGGAGTGACCCCTTTCGCTGATGGGGGCTGATGGGGTAGTGCGGCTCACCTGAACCCCTCGAAGGAGTGGACGTTCCCGTCTCCGGAATCATCAGCGCCCTCGTCGTCGGCCTCATCATCGGCGCGCTCGCCCGACTCGCGCTGCCCGGCAAGCTGAACATCCCGATCTGGTTGACCATCCTCGTCGGCATCGCCGCCGCGTTCGTGGGCACCTTCATCGCGAACGCCCTCGGTGTCGGCGACACCCGCGGCATCGACTGGATCGAACTGATCAGCCAGATCGCCCTCGCCGCCGGCATGTACGGCCGCAAAAGGGTCTGACACCCCATAGACCGGCGCGGCCGGCTGCCACTCCCAATGACACGCCTGCCGCGCCGCCCGACCGTCCCTACGGCCCGAACCCCTACGCTCGACGAGGGAGAGAACACGCGGTGCAGTTCAAGGAGGACGCCGAACTGGACACCGGCGACCCCGCACGCCGCGGCACCTTCGACACCGACAACCTCGGCTGAATCCCGAACCCCCCGGCGACACCGCCCGGCGACCCGGCACCACCCGCACGTCATCGGGCGCACCCGAGACGTGGACCACGACGAAAGATGAGCGGCACATGACGACTTCGGCGTTGAGCAGGCCCAGCGACAATCGCAGGATCGCAGGCGTCTGCGCGGGACTGGCCAGGCGGTGGGGCATGAAACCCGGGACGGTCCGACTCCTGTTCGTGTTGTCCTGCCTGTTGCCCGGCCCGCAGTTCCTGATCTACATCGCACTGTGGATCATCCTGCCTTCCAGCTGACCACCGCCGGGCATCGTTGTGCTGGCCGGCGGCATCACAGCGATCACGGAGTGGTCGACCGTCGTGACCGGCGCGGCGAGCCGGACGTGCTCGGTGGAGAGCCGCCGGATGTGTTCCTCGCGCGCTCCACGTGACGACGCATTCGTTCGTTCTCCTGCCGGAGCTTGGTGATTCGCCCGCGCATGTCCCGCGCCGGTGTTGCATTCGGGGCGGCACGGTGGTCCGGCAGAGCCGGTAGTGTCCTGCCGTGGTCTATGCACGGCAGCCATCGAACCGGGGTCAGAGTTGTGGTCATGTGGCGGACGACGGCACGCGGTGTTTTCGTACGGCACTGCGCGACCGCCGATGCCTGTTGCACCAGCAGCCTCGGACGCTACCGACAAGAGCACCCGTCGACCCGTTGAGCGTGGGCTGTCCCAGTCGGGTCTGTGATGCCGCTCCCGGTCAACCATGCAGGTCACGCGGCGGGTACGTCGAGGACAAACCGCATACCGGACGCCTCATCGCCGCGCGGAAAATCGCCGACACGGGTGCCCCACCGTCGACGGGACGACCGGGGGAGCAGCTCCCATCGCCCGCGGCTCCACCGCACCGACGTGATCTGAGCGGACGCCGGCAACCCGGCACTGTGGATGGCGGCGGAACACCGTAGGGGCGTGCGGCGAGTCCGATCCGGTGCCGGCCACGCGATGCCCGAGACGGGGCGGTTGACCGCTCCTGGACGAGGTGCGTTGCCGAGCACGGCGGTCCGATTTCGGATGCTGCCTATCGATCAACGGCTACGCATGGCTCAACTGTCAGCGTGACGACGTTCTGTGTCACGGCCTCGTGCGTCTTGCGGTCAGCTGTCGTCGGCGGCTCGGCGCCAGGCGGTGTCGCGCAGCAGGCGGAGCCCGTTGAGGCCGACGATGACGGTTGAGCCTTCGTGGCCGAGGACGCCAAGGGGCAGTGGCAGGGTGCCGATGAGGTCCCACAGGACCAGTCCGGTGATAAAGGTCCCGGCGATGGCGAGGTTCTGCACCACCAGGCGGCGGGCGGCCCGGGAGAGCGCGATGACGGTGGGGATGGGCCTGAC
The DNA here is from genome assembly GCF_000716595.1 of Saccharothrix sp. NRRL B-16314. GTDB lineage: Bacteria > Actinomycetota > Actinomycetes > Mycobacteriales > Pseudonocardiaceae > Actinosynnema. The sequence goes on along the minus strand of NZ_JNXC01000019.1, from coordinate 58,548 downwards.
AGGTGCTCGACTACAGCCTGCTCGCGGACGTCCACGACCAGCGCTCTGGTCTGCTCCGCTCTGCTGTCGGTCCGGCCCCGGTCGACCAACGTCCTTCCAACAGCACGAGCACACCTCGGGGTTGGAGCAGCGCTCACCTCGAGAGTGCCGCGCCCGGAATCCGGCAGCGCCCACAAGACGTGCCGGGCGAGTACCACGTCGAACGACCCGGGGCAGATCGACGAATCGCCGCAGTACCGAGCAGCGGTAGCCCGCCACACGCGACGTAACCGCCCTCGATCAGCGGTACGGCTGCGGTGACGCGGACCCCGGCCGACAACAGGCTGTCCGCGGCATTGCTGAGCGCGAAACCGAGATGTGCAAAGCGGTTCGCGTTCCGGTCACCCAACTACGCATGGCATCCACTGGCACGGCTGCGGTCACTTGATTCGCACACAGGCGTTCGACGCTCGCAGCGGTCGACACAGGCTCGCCGTGGGAGGAAGATGGGAGGAAATTGGGAGAAGTCAAGGTGTAGCAACAAGATCGAGCTGCGCTCAAGTGCATCCAACTGCACCGCCGCGACCTGCTGATTCGACGTTTCCGCAGGTCATGTTGTGATCCGGGCGCGCCTGGGGGTCAAGGGGTCGCAGGTTCAAATCCTGTCGTCCCGACGGTCTGAAGAAGCCCGCTCGATCTGGATGAAATACCAGGTCAGCGGGCTTTTTCGTGCACTGTAATTGATCTTCATTCGGTCACGGAACGGTAACTTTGCGATCTTGGTGAACGGAGTTAAGGAGCGAAATCGGGCGCGGGTCGCTCCAGATCTTTGACCAACGCCAAAGGGGGGCGTCCCGAATGGGTGAATCCGCCGAACCGACGTCAAACAACACCCGTGGCATCAGCCGTTCCACCGTGCACCGGGCGACCGTGATCCCCTTGCGTCGCAGCGCAAACCAGATCTTCCGCGCGCCGTAGACCTCGTAATTCTCCCTCCAGATGGCCTCGATCTCGCTCTTGAGCCGCTCGTCGCGCACCGATCGCGCCGAAGCTGGGCGGGTCTTGGCCGCGTAGTAGGCGGACGGGGCGATCCGTTCGCCTGCCTGGCGCAGGACACGACAGATCGGCTCGACCCCGAACTCCTGTTTGTGCCGGTCGATGTAGTCGATCACCGTTGCGCGGGGCGGTCGAGCTCCGCCGCGAAGAAACTCGCCGCGGATTTCAGGATCTCGTTGGCACGCTTCAGTTCCGCCACCTCACGCCGCAGGCGTCGCAGTTCCGCGGACTCCTCCGCCGTACTCCCCGGACGGGCGCCTTGGTCGGCCTCGGCCTGTCGGATCCACTTGCGCAGCGTCTCCGGGGTGACTCCGAACTTCGGCGCGATCGAGGACACCGCCGCCCACCACGACGGGTACTCGCCCACGTGCTCCTGGACCAGCCGCACCGCCCGCTGCCGCACCTCAGCCGAGTGCCGTGACGTTCCTGCCATGACTCCATCCTCCACAAGCAATGGAGTCCCGATCAAAACCGTCGTCGAATAAGGCGGGGAACTTGCCGTCGTGATCGCGGATCAGGAACCGCGCGTGTCGGCCTGCGTCTTCGAGGTCCATGACGAGGTTCCTGCTTCGTAACACAGGATAGGTGCGCAATAGTCAGTCACGCCGTCATTCGTCGACTTCGAACCAGATCACACCGTCGCCGACACGACCACCGTGTCCTCCGCCGCCTCGGCGGGCGACATCGTCCCGACCGGCGGCTCGGGTCTGCTTCGCGTGCTGCTCGTCGCGGGCGGTGTCGCGGCCGTGGGTACCGTCGCGTGCGGTTGTGCCTGGTGGCTCAGGCGTCGTCGCGGCGACGAACCGGAGGTCAGCCGACCATGACAGGCCTACCACCCGCGCGGCGTGAGCGTCAGGTCCACAACGAAGTGCACGGGACCGTGGGTGGGCCCGTCCTCCAGGCCGAGACGATCCACGGCTCCGTGTACATCGTCGGTTCGTCGGCTCATGTGAAGCAGGTCGAGCTGGCCAGGACCGCCGACGAACTCGCCGACGTCGTCCAGGAGCGCTGGCGGGAGGAAGAGGACAGGCGGGAGATCCGGGATCCGGTATCGCTGCCCGTGCGGTGGGAGGCGGTGGACGACGTCCTGATGGACCACTGGGCCAACATCCGACTGGCCCCGCCAGGGGCGGCGGTCGAGCCCTTGGACCTCGCCGGCGACCTGTACCGGATCGTCGACGTCTACCGGCGGATTCCCTCCGGTCGCCTCGTGGTGCTGGGCCGGGCCGGTTCCGGGAAGACCGTCCTGGGTCTGCGGTTGGTGCTGGAACTGCTGGCGGCCCGCGGGCCCGGCGAACCTGTTCCGGAGATGTTCGGCATCGGGTCGTGGAACCCCACTGCCGAACCGCTGAAGGACTGGTTGAGCGGTCAGCTGAGCCGTGACCAGCCCGGCCTGGCCACGGTCGGTGCCGATGGGGAGACGCTCGCCGCCGCGCTGGTCGGCAGGGGACTGGTCCTGCCGATCCTGGACGGGTTCGACGAGATCGCCGGTGGCCTCCACCGGGTGGCGCTGCGGGAGCTCTCCGCCACCACCCTGCCGCTGGTGCTGACCAGCCGTTCCGGCGAGTACGCCGCCGCTGTGGAGGGAACCAGGGGCTTGACCCACGCCGCCGCGGTGGAGTTGACCGACCTCGGCTTGGACGACCTGGCGGACTACTTGCTGCGCGCCTGTCCCAAGACCGTCACGCCCGACTGGCAGCACGTGCTGGACGAACTGCGCCACAAGCCCCACGTCCCGGCCAACGCCAACCTCGCCGCAGTGCTGACGACGCCCCTGATGGTGTCCCTGACCGCCACCGTCTACGACGAGAGCGGCAGGGACGGCATCCCCGCGAACCGGCCGACGGAGCTGCTGGACACCGACCGGTTCCCCACCTCTCGCAGCATCGAGAACCACCTCCTGGGCAGCTTCCTGCCCTCGGTCTACCGGCTGCGTCGTGGAGATCCCCGCACCGCACCCGCCCACAAGTGGGACCCGGAGCACGCCCAACGCTGGCTCCGCTACCTCGCCGAGCACCTGGACCGGCTCGGTACGCGCGACCTCGCCTGGTGGGAGTTCGGGGTGTCGGTACGCCGCTGGACGCGCATTCTCGTGATCGCATCGCTGTCGGGCCTGTCCTTCGCGCTCGTCACCGGCATCGGGAACATCCCCGTGGACCTGATCGCCACATCCCACGGGCTCGACTTCGCGGTCCGGCGCGGGATCGTCGTGGGGTCATTGCACGGGTTGGTGGCCGCGCTGGCGTTCGGTCTCGTGTACCGGCTCGCGGACGGAAGCGACGCGTTGAAGCCCTCACCGGTCCGGGTTCGCCTCCTCGGCGGCCACCGGCCGAGGAGAGCGCCGTTCACGGCCAGGGTCGCGGCGGGGGCTCTGGTCGGATTCCTGGCGGCGCTCGCGCTGCTGCTCATCGACAGGCTTCTCGTGCCGCAACTGGGCCTGGACGACGGGCTTGGGGGAGGGCTGTCGGCCGCGATCGTGTTCCCGCTCCAGATCGGGCTGTCGGCCGGCCTGGCTTTGGGCCTCATGACCTGGCTCGAAGCCCCCGTCGATGTGCGGGCGGCCGCCAGCCCGGCCGACCTGTTGAGGTCGAACCGGGCGAACGTGGCTTCCCACTTCTTCGTGTGGGCGGTCGCACTGGGATTGGTGGCGGGGGTGGTGAACAGCTTCACCGGCGGCGTCGTCAGCAGCATGCAGATCGCGCTCGCGTTCGGCATCGAAGGCGCGTTCGGGGCCGGACTCGGCTACGGGCTCTGCCTGACCGCCTGGGGACAGTGGGTCGCCCTCGCCCGCATCTGGCTCCCCCTGACCGGTCGGCTACCCTGGCGGCTGGTCGCGTTCATGGACGATGCCTGCCGGCTGGGTGCGCTGCGCCGCGCGGGTGCCGTGTACCAGTTCCGCCACGCCCGGCTCCAGGATCACCTGACCGGCGCACTCGACCGGCGGAACTCACCGCCCCCCACCGGCGCGTCCCACGTCGTCGGAACCGACGGGATCGACCTCCGGCGCCGCGGTGGACAACCGTCCGCCGAGTGATAGCGCTGCCCCGGTACAACCGGAACATCAGCGAAGTGGCGGGCTGGGATCGCCCCGAACACGGCGCCGAGGCCCTCGGCCGCGACGCGGCCAACCGGGAGACACGCATGTCGGCCTTCCAAGGGCGCGACACGTTCGGCACGGCGCGGGGGCCGCAAGTGGCGACACCGCCGGTGTGATCAGGCCACCGGCCGGCACGACAGCGCAGGTAATCCCGCACATCTGCGGATAGCTCGCCGCGACGATGCCGTTAGCTTCATCGCATGAGCCGATTACCCGATCCTGCGGAGGAGGCGGCCCGTGGCAGGGGTCTTCGTGAGCTATCGGGCCGGTGACGAAGCACGTGCTACCAGGTTGGCCGAAGAGTTGCGGGCCAGGGGCCACGACGTTTGGCTCGACACCTGGGAGGTCGCCGTCGGCGACTCCATCGTCGCGAAGATGGATGAAGGCCTGGTCGACTGCTCATACCTGGTGGTGTGCTTTTCCTCCCAGGGCTGGTCGGGGCCGTGGATGAACCGCGAGTGGATGTCCGCGCTGGCCCGACAGATGCACGGTGAACGGGTGAGGATCCTGCCGGTGCGGCTCACCGGTGGCACCGCGCCCGCCATCCTGGCCGACCTCAAGCACGCGGATCTGGTCGCCGACTGGTCTCGCGGCGTCGACCAGTTGTGCGCGGCGATCGGGTGAACGGCGCGTGGACGCCCAACGGGTCTACATCGCGTGCGCCGAGGGCGAGGACCACCTGGCCGAGCGCCTGGCGTCACCACTGAAGGCGGCCGGGTACGACGTGCTGCACGACGGCCAGGTGATGGTAGGGGAGTCGCTCGTCGGCGAAGCCGCCAGGGCTGTGGCCGGTGGGTACCCGATCGTCCTCTGCGCCACGGCCCGCGCAGCCGGCAGCAGGTGGACCCAGAAGATCGTCAACGCGGGCCACACCGGTGACCGGACCAGGCTGTTCGTCGTCATCATGGACGAGCACGCGACCGTGGACCACCTGGCGCTCAGGGCCAAGGTCGCGCGCTACCACCTCGACCCCGACGCGGCGGTGCGCGAACTGCTCGCCGCACTGGCCAAGCACTTCCCGGCACGTCCCTCGTCGGCACCACCCGAAATCCCGCCCGCGCAGTCGGGCGGCCAGTTCCTCGACGGACCGTCGAACGCCACGGTGTTCGACGTCGACGCCGTGGCGGAGTTCCGCGAGGAGGTGCGCCCGGAAGTGGCCGCCCGCCACCCTTCTACGTTGAGCCCATGGGAGTTCCTCGACCGCACCCAGCTCCGGACGTGCGGGCGGTTGACACGCACCGGGGCGCTGCTGTTCACCATCGATCCGACCGCCACCTGCCCCAGCGCGATGGTCAAGTGCGCCCGGTACTTCGGGACGGATCGGTCGGCCACCCGCGACCCGTCCACGGTCGAGGGACCGATCGCCCGCCAGGTGGCCGAGGCGAGGAGGTTCGTCGCCCGGTACGCCCGTGTCGGCGAGCGGCCCAGCGCGGAACGCGCGGAGTCCGGTCCGGTCTACGACCTGCCCATGGTGGCGGTGCGCGAGATCATCGTGAACGCGCTGGTGCACCGCGACTACTCGCAACTGGACTCGTGCGTGCACGTGCGTCTGTTCGACGACCGGCTGGAGGTGAGCAGCCCCGGGACATGGGCCTCGCGGGGACTCACGGGCGGGCAGCCGGTCGACCTGGCGGAGCTGGAAGGCCAGTCGGTCAAGCGGAACTTCCGCCTGGCGCACATGATGTCGTGGATCAGGCTCGTGGAGGGCGAGGGAAGCGGCATCCCGACCGCCCTCTCCGACTGCGCCGGGTTCGGTGCCAGGCCTCCGGTTGTCGTGCAGGAGGGCGGCTTCGTCACGGTGACTCTCTGGCGCCGCAGCGACCTGCGCCCCTCGACGGACGCGCCGCGATCGGCCCCGGTGACGTTGCCGTCGTTCCGCTCGTTCACCGGTCGGCACGCGGAGCTGGACCGGGTGGCAGATCGCCTGACCGGCCGGCCCAAGGGCTCGGGCGTGGTGATCAGCGGGATGGGCGGGGTCGGCAAGACCTACCTCGCCGTGGCAGCGGCACGGCGGGTGCTGTCGACCTTTCCGGACGGTGCGCTGTTCGTGGACATGTCGCGGTACGCCGACGACGACCACGTCGAGGTGATGACGAGGCTGCTGTCTTCCCTCGGCGTGGCGGTGAAGGACGTGCCGTTCGACGAGGCGGCCATCACCGCCCTCTACCACCGGGTCCTCGCCGGGCGGCGCGTCCTGCTGGTACTGGACGCCGCGCGCAGCACCCAGCAGGTGCGGACCCTGCTCCCCGCCGATTTCGCCGGAGCGGCTCTGGTGACGAGCCGGCACGCGCTGAGCGGCCTGGTGTTGCACGAGGGCATGGACGGCATCGTGCTGGACGCGATGAACCTCGACGAGGGTCTGGCCCTGCTGCGGTCTCTCCTGGGTGACGACCGGGTAGACCTGGAAATCGCCGCGGCGACCCGCCTCGTCGAGCTGTCCGGCGGCCTACCCCTCGCGCTGGCGGTCATCGGCGCGAGGGCGAGGGACATGCCCGGTGACCGGCTCAACCGGCTCGTGGCCGACCTGGAGGACTCGTCACGCCGACTGGACGCCCTCGACACCGGCGAGGGCGACACGAGCGTGCGCTCGGCCATGGACTGGTCCTACCGGGCGTTGAGCGAGGAAGCGGCGCGGTTGTTCCGCCGCTTGAGCTCCCACCCCGGCCCGGACTTCGGCGTGGACGTGGTCGCGAGCATGGCGGGCACGAGCCGGCGCACCGCCCAGGCACTGCTGCGCGAGCTGACCCGGAGCAACATCGTGCACTCCTCCGAGGCGAACCGCTACAGCTTGCACGATCTGGTCGCGGTGTTCGCCGAGGAGACCGCGGCGAGCACCGACAGTCCGCAAGAGCGAGACACCGTCGCGCTGCGGATGTTCAACCACTACTTGGGCACGGGGATGCGGGCCGCGCTCCTGTTCGATCCCTTCCGCGAGCCGATCGACGTGGATGCGGCGGTCCTGGGAAGCACACCCGCCATGTCCACCTACGAGGACGCCCTGGCCTGGTTCACCCGGGAACGGCGGGCCATGCTCGAGGTCGTACGCCTCGCCGTCTCGCAGGGGCGGCATGAGCACGTCTGGAAGCTCGTGTGGACGATGTCGACGTTCCTCGACCGCGACGGGCACGCGCGTGACCACGTCGCCGCACAGCACACGGCCCTGGACTCCGCGCGGCGGGCGGGCGACGTGAACGCCCAGGCGACCACGCACCGGCTGCTCGGGCACGCCTACACCAGGCTCGGCGTCTACCAGGAGGGCAGTTCCCACTACCGGGAAAGCCTGCGGGTTTTCCAGGCGCTCGGCGACCTGCATGGGCAGACACATGCGCACTACGCGCTCAGCCGTGTCCTGGGCTTTCAAGGCGACCACGCCACGGCGGTGTCGCACGCGCAGCGCGCGTACGAGTTGTACGGCGCGCTCGGCAATCAGGTGCGGCAAGCACGAGCGCTCAACCAGCTTGGATCGAGTCACGCCCGCCTGGGCGACTACCGGCGGGCGCTGGAGTGCTGTGAGCAGGCATTGCGGCTGTTCGAAGAGCACCGGGACGACTACTACCGGGCGGCGACCTCGGACAACCTCGGCTACATCAACCACCGACTCGGGCACTACGACCGGGCGATCGGGCACTACCGGCTGTCGATCGACCTCTACTGGGCCGCGAGCGACCAGCACAGCGCCGCGAGCACGCTGTCCCGCATGGGCGACACGTACATCCACCGCGGCGACCCGCCCAGCGCGGAGCGGGCGTGGCGGGAGGCGCTGGGCATCCTCGATGACCTCGAGCACCCAGAGGCGGAAGTCGTGCGCAGGAAGCTGACTGGCCTCACCGGCCCTCGCGGCGGGTCGCCGTCCTGAATACCGCAACCCCCGCTCCAACGGCATAACCGCTGACCATGAGCCGGCGGTCGGCGCGCACCCTGGTGCAGACGGCGGGATCCGCAACAGGGCGACGCGTCGCCGACGTGCAAGCGGAACTCGCCGCCCCAACGACGATCAGCTGACCACGACGGCTGGTTCACGCCGGGTCTGGTGTGAGCGCGTCCGGCTGGGCCGGGCCGGTCGGGTTCCACGGGTGACTACCGCAGCTCGATGTCGAGTCCGTCCGCGAGGCAGTAGCCCTTGGCCGCGAAAAGCCACCAAAGCTCCTCGCGCAGCCGGCACAGCAGCGGCGGGATGTTGCGGCTGCGGCCCGGGTCGCCGTAGAGCACGCGGGACAGCGCCTTGGCGTCCATCACGGCGCGGCTGTGTGCCAAAGCGAGGAGTACGTCCCGGTGCTGCGGCCGCGAGATCCGGTGGTCGGCGGCTACGACGGTCCCGCGCAGCCGGTGTGCTTGCCGAAAATGTAGTCCGTGCAGGTCAGGCGGCGTGGTGGTACTCGTTGAGGATGCCGCCCAGTCGTTGCCGACGGCGGATGTCGAGGCGGGTGAGGGTCGCCTGATCGGTGACTGGCTGTGGCAGTGGTTGTAGTGGTCGGGCGTTGTCGATGCCCTGGTGGGGCCGGTGGGTGTTGTAGAACCGCTCGTACTCGTGCAACGCGTGGAGCAGGTGCTGCTGATTCCAGATCAGCGTTCGGTCGAGAAGTTCACGGCGGTAGCTGCGGATCCAGCGCTCCATGATCGCGTTCATCCGCGGGATCTGGACTCCGCTGACGACGATCTGGATGCCGGCGTCGGCGAGGACGGCGTCGAACAGTGCCGGGTACTTCCCGTTCCGGTCGCGGATCAGGAATCGCGCGTGTCTGCCCGCGTCTTCGAGGTTCATGGCGAGGTTCCTGGCGGCTTGGGTGACCCAGGATGCGGTGGGGTGCGCGGTGGCGCCGAGGATTCGGATCCGGCGGCTGGCGTGCTCGATCACCGCGAGCACGTAGAGGCGGGTGCCGTTCAGGGTGGTGGTCTCGAAGAAGTCACCGGCCATCAGGGCGTCGGCCTGTGAGCGGAGGAGGACCGACCACAACGTCGTGGTGCGTTCGGGTGCCGGATCGATCCCGGCGTCCTGGAGGATCTGCCACACCGTGGACGCGGCGATCTCGATACCGAGGACGAGAAGTTCTCCGTGGATGAGGCGGTAGCCCCAGGCGGGATTCTCCCGCGTAAGGCGCAGTACCAGGAGTCGGATCGAGCGGATGGTCCATGGTCGGCCGGGCCGTCTGGGGCGGGATCTGGCTGCGTGGCGGCGTGCGATGAGGTCGCGGTGCCGGCGCAGCACCGTCTCCGGACGGACCAGTAGTCGAAGCTGATGAAGCGTGGCGGTCGGGAGGCGGTGCAGCAGCGCCGCGAGGAACGCCCGGTCGGCGGAGGAGAAGCGTGTACGGGCGTCTCCGAGTTGGCGTTCCAGGATTGTGATCTGGTGCCGTAGCGCCAGGATCTCCGTGTCTTTGTCCCGGTCGCTCATGGGCAACAGGCGCAGCAGCGCAAAGGCGTTGGTGACGCCCAGGTAGGCCAGTCGGAGCAGCACAGCCGGTCATCATGCCGTGCTGGAGGACATCACGCGGATGGCAACCGTGGCCCGTGAGAGCTTCGGGTACTTGGGCTACGTACGCCTTCTACCTGGGTGGATGAGGTCATCGGCATGCACAAGGTGGCCCGTAATCGCAGTGGTGAGCCGGTCGGCCGCCAGGCTTTGCCCTTGCGGGGCTGGAGGTTGAGCGGGCCGAACTCGTCCACGCAGATCACCCGGCCGTCGTCGGGTGGATGGTCGTAGAGGTCCAGGATCCGGTGCATCTTCACCATGAAGTCCGGGTCGGTGGACGCCTTCCAGGTGGAGGTGCTCTGCCAGGACACGCCTCCGGTGTGCAGGATGCGGCGCAGGGTCTCGCGGCTGATCGCGGTCACGGTGCCGCGGTCGAGCAGATGGTCGCGCAGCTTGGACAGCGACCAGGTGGAGAACGCGGTGATGCCCCAGGAGGCGGGGGACGTCCGGGCGATCAGGCAGATCCGCTCACGGACCGCCTCACCGATCGTCCCCAGGCGTCCCCCGCTCCATTTTGGGTCCAGTGCCGCGAACCCCCGCTCGTTGAAAGCGTGGATCACATCCCGCACGTAATCCTCGCTGACCTGCATCAACGACGTGATGTCCCGGACCGTCTGGCCCTGGCCGGACATCAGGACCACGATCGCCCGCCGCAACCGCACCGGGTCCTTCGCGGTCCTGGTGACCCGCTGAAGCTTCCGGCCCTCCTCCATCGATAAGGGCCTCACGAACACGCTCGGTCGACGAGCCACGACCACCTCCCGCACTCGACATGCGGGACCAGCCTGGCCGATCAGCCCACAGGACCGATTACCGGGTCAACCCTCCGAGACGCGCCACTAGATCGTGTATCGAGTCCTGAGTAGCGAGATTTGAGGTGATCACTGTGTCGGCGTGTCCTTGATCAGAAGTCGAGACGACCTGTACAGCGGAACCTAGCCAGTGGAGCGGGCCAAGAACGCGATCAGTCTGGACGGGTGAGAAGCGGCTTCGTCTCCTCACCACAGCTCCGGCACGTCGACGACCCCACCGGCTGATCCGTGGCCCCGCATTCAATGCAGGACCAGTAGGCGGGCAGCTCGTCCAGCTCGGCGAGGATCGAGTCACCGATGCCGTTGAGGGCGACGTGCTGTTGCCGGTCGACGTGGTCCGCCATCGCGAGACGGACCGTCAGGTCCGGGTCTCTCGCGAGCGACTCCAGCAGGTCTCGCAATTCCGTCGCCCCCTCGCACACCACGCGGTGGGTCACGCTGTCGAGCACTCCCCACCGGATCGCCGGGTTGCGGGACTTCCGGAGTTCGGCGACCACGTCCGGATCGAGGTCGCAGGCGAGGATGGACATCCGGCCCGGCATCGCGGCGAACTCAAGGGAGTCGATTGCGGCCAGTCGGGGGCGAAGGGCGTCGAGCACCGCCGCCGGGTCGACCTCGGCCAGCCGCGGCAGGAGGAACACCCCCGCGTAGAGCACGATCGGGTCGTCGGACAGCGCGACGGAGATGACGTGGTCGAGCGCCTGTCGACGTCGACCGCCGTCGTCTTCGGTGGTGTCGACCTGGAACGGCAGGCCGGGGGTGGTCGACTCGCGATCACCGCCGTACAGGATTGCGCCCCATTGGTGGGCTACGGCGGTCTCGTCGGCTCCGTCCCGCGGCAGAATCTCGGCGCACGACGCCGCGGAGCCCGCCAGCGCCTGTGGCGGGAACCCGAGGAACGCGGCGACGTCGTAAAGCAGGCTGACGAGGGTGTCCCGTGCCAGGGAAACGATGTCGGCGACCACCCCCGGCCGACGTCGGTGCAGGTCGGCGAGTCGCACTACCTGCACGATCAGGTCGAGCGACCAATCCCCCTGCCCGGGAGCGGATGCCGACGATTCGGCGATCGTCGAGATCACGCCCGCCAACGCCGCCATGTCCCCACGCAGCACCGCCGAAGGCGCCGCGGATGGCAGGGCCGCGGCCGAGCCGTACGGGACACCGGCCAGGTCGGCGGCCAACATGTCGACGTGCAACGCCGTGTGCGGGTCCATCACCAGCGGGGACCTGCGCGCTGCCTCGACGACCCCAGGGCGTAACTGCGCCATCGCCTCGGCCGACTTCAACAACGCGTAGCCCGGCTCGATGCGCCACTCCAGGTCGGAGAGCTCGACCTCGGACTCGGGCGGCTCGGTCAGCGCCAGCACCCTGCTGAAGGCCGCCACCCGCCACGGAAGGTCCTCGGGATCCGCCTCGGGCGGCAGGACCGGCAGGCCGGGGAGGTCGAGCTGCAACTGGCCCGGATTCGCCTCTCTCGGCTCCCAGTCGTTCGCCGCGATCGCCTCCACGATCGCGCCCCACACCGGTGGCAGGTCCAACCGCGCCGTCCACCGGACCTCGTGCCGCAACTCCTCGGGCACCGGCAGGTGGGCGAGCATCAGGGCGACGGAGAGGAGCTGCGGGCACTCGTCGTCGACCACCGCCGCGACGAGGGTTTCGACCACTTCAGGCAGATCGTCCTCGAAGCCGGCGGGGTGCCGTCGGTACGCCGCCGCCAGCACTAGCGCGGCCAGCACGTCCTGCTCCTCGACGGCCAGCCGCGCGACCAGGTCGCGGGCCCGCCGGTCGAAAGCGATCACGAACAGCAGGACTTCCCGTTGCCCAATGTCGTCGATCAGCTCGCGGACGACAGCCTCTTTCTCCCCATCCGCCATCGCCGACATACGGATTGCACGACCGAGCTCCATGAGCAGCCTCGTGCGAGGAGCCACGACGGCGTCCGCACCGCCTGCCACGAACAGTCCCGCGTCGTCCCACATCGCCAGGAGTTGTCGTGCGCTGGCCCGCGCAAGCCCTCGTGGCGAGCCGTACTCGGTCTCGAGGTGCTCGGCGATGGCCGCCACGAGGGCGTCGACTTTCCGGCCGCCGTCCTCCAGTTGGCTGGTGACCAGCGAGAACGTCGAGTTGAAGGCGTCTGCCGACGAGTCCCGGTCAGGGAGCCCTGGCAGCGGGTCGTAGCCCTGGCGCCGGACTCCGGCTTCCCACCTCAGCCACATCGATTCCACGACGGCTCTGAGCGCGAGCGCGTTGTTGGGCGGTAGGTCGTCGAACCTGGTCGCGACCGCGAGGGCGGCGATGTGCATGGCGTACAGCGGGATGTCCATCATCTCCCAGTGCTCGCCGACCGCCGTGCGCAGCCACTGCTCCCGCTTCGCGAGCCAGGTCTCGACGTTCTCGTCGCGGTCCTGGCGCCCAGGCCAGTCGGCGGCGTGCCTGATCACCCGCGTCACCGTGTCGCTCAGGTCGAACGGCGGGCCGAGTTCGGCTTCGGTGAGGCATAGGACGGCGGCGCTGGAGTACGCCGCGTCCCGGCTGGACACGATCACGCGCAGGTCGTCGTGGGCGGTGTCCAACCACGACTTGAGCGCCCGGGCAAAGTCCGACCGGCGGTCGCAGGTCTCGTCGAGGGCGTCCAACACCACCAGCGCGCGCCCCGTGCGGATCCGCTCCAGGGCTTCACTCCTGACCAGGTCCGCTGCAGGCGGATCCAGCGTCGGCACGTCCATCACCTCGACCAGGATATGGTCGGCGATCTGCACCTCCCGCTCGTGCTTGAGCCGGGCAGCCAGCTTGCCCAACTGCACGACGATCGGCATCGGCGCGGCCGACTGGCGCGTCGTGGCCGCGGCGAGGTGGGTCAGCGCCGTGGTCTTGCCAGCGCCCGGCCCTCCCAGCAGTAGCACCCGCGGCAGTCGCCGCACCGCTGCCGCGAGGGGGACAATCCGGTAGGCGCTCCCCACCGCATGCTCTCCCTCGACGAGGTCGCGGTACCGGACGCGCAAGTTGTCCAGGAGTCGAGGCACCGGCAGTGGCGGCACGTCGAGCGGCAACCCCGGGATCGTCAGTTCCCGGGCTCGGTCGCGCACGGCTTCCTCGTACCTGGCCAGTGCCGACCGGGTTGACGTCGACACCGTCCGGACCGGCGTCAAGCCCGCTTTGCCCAGCAGCGCGCTGGCCTGGTCGACGTCCAGCCCGGACCTCAGGAGCGCCCGGTCCGACACCTTCGCCCGCAGCAACGCGAACGCCGCTTCTCCCTTGTCATAGCCCCCGAACACCGAGCCGAGCATCGTGCACGCAGCCCGAACCGCCGGGGATTCACTGCTCGCGAAGTCGTCGTGCCAGATCACACAACGCCGCAGGATTTCGTCGCGCACCCCGGTCACGTCGGCGTCCGGGCGCAGTTCGAGGATGTCCTTCGTGAAGTCGTCGACGGCCGCTCGCTCGTGCGCACTGAGGGCCTGCGCGTAGGGATCACGCAGACGGGTCAGGGCGCTGCTCAAGTGGTCGAGTGACGGCATCGAGTACGCGGTGCACAGCACGAGGGTGTCGTCCGGCCCGCCACCGCCGACCACGGCGTCGACCCACTGCTTGAGGGCGTCGAGCAGTGCCCGCCTGGGTTTGCGGTCGGCTTTGGCCTGCACGTAGCTGCGCTGCCCGGTTTCACCGATCACCAGCAGGTCGTCGACCGGGTAATCGACCTCCATGTGCACCTGGATGGGAACGGCGTCACCGTTGTTCGCGGCCACGCGAGGAAACAGCCGGGTCAGCGGAGCCCGGCAAAGGCCGTGGACCAGCGCAATCGCCGCCACTCCCGCTCGGTGCACGGATCCCGCCTCGGCAGCGGCACCACCGATCGGCCCTCGCTGGTTCGCCAACGTCCCCCCCAGATGACCGTTAAGACAGCGCATGTACCCTACTGGGAGCCAGTGTTTACCACCGCACCGGCGTCGGCGAGTTCACGCCGCCGATTCACGAGGATTCCGCATGAACAGGCCGGTGCAGTCCGGTAAAACTCGTTTCGACCACGCGTGCCGGGTGCATTACTGACCTTTTCGGTTCATGGTGTACTGGGGTCGATCGCTCGACCTCTATCTGGCCATCTGCGCCAGCGCCCACGACGCGGGCGAGCGCTTCGACAGCCGCGTGGCGGCCGAGGCGGAGGAACGGCAGGACTACCACTTCGAGGTTCTGACCGGCCTCTACGCCCCGCGCCTGTCGCACGGCGCTGGAGATTCATCATGCCCTCGCGGGCGGCTTCCCGATGGCGGCCCTGGCTGGGGTGTCGCACCCTGCACGAGATCGCCGTGATCATGCCCGTGTTGACCGAAATTCGGCGAGACGACGGAGCACGCGGACCTGGCCAGCCTCGAACTCGGTTATCCGGCGGCGCGCGGCGGTCGGACTCGACCAGGTCGGGCACCTTGCGTCGGAACTTGGGCGGGTACGTCTTGGGCATCGTGGGCTGTCCTCCGAGCTGTCGGGGAACCTCACCCGTTCAAGCCGGCGACGAGCAGGAAGGGGACCCTCCAGATGGTCTCCGGAGGGTCTTCTTCTTGGGTGCCAGGGCAGGATCGTGTCTTGGGACGTCCGGTCATGAGGTGGTCGAGTCGAGTTCGTCGTGTTCGCCGCGTCCGGGTACGACGTCGATGACCGCCGTGACCTGTCCTACCTCGGTCATGCCGGTGACTGTCACCTCACCCGGCGTGTCGGTCGCGCCGGGTGGCAACGGCTGCCAGCGGACGGGGACACTGGTGATCTTGTTGTTGGCGGTGGTGAGCATTCGGATGGAGGAAGGCAGCTTTGGGGCGGCACCTACTGCGGTGGCGGTGTGGACGGTGTCCTGGAGGATGTGCTTGGCGCGGCTGGCGTTGAAGACGTTGATGGATGCGTGCGGCTCCCAGGTGTTCGCCAGTTCGGGCACGGCCCGGAACATCGTCTGCCAGCCGGCTGGCTCCCACACCAGCACGCCGGTGCCCTTGTTGTCGACTACGTCGTTGGCGGCCTGGAAGACCCGCTGGATGGCGTCCGCCTGCCCCTGGATCGTCCGGGGGAAGGGCGAGTTGGGCATCGGCGAGCCGTCGCCGCCCGAGGCGGGGTAGGAGGTCTCGGCGATGTCGATCTTGTAGCCGGGGTAGGTGGTGGCCATGGTGTGCAGGTTGGTGTCCAGCGCCTCGGGCGTGCCATGCCACTCCGAGTAGTACGAGATGGCCAGTACGTCGGGGTTCTGCCCCTTGGCCTTCACCCTGGTGAGGTACTGGCGCCAGAACTCCATGGTCTTGGCGAGCCGGTCCTTGTTGACGATCACGTGGATCTCGACCTTGGAGGTCGGCGACGCGTCGCGGACCGCCTTGATCCCGGAGGCGGCCAGGGTGGTGAACCGGTCCCACGCCTGGTCGTAGAGCTGCTGCTCGACCGGATCGGTCGAACCCCAGTACTGCCACAGCAGGCCACCGCCGGGCTTGGCCTGGTAGACGTCGGCCTGGTCGACGAAGTACGGCGGGTTCGTCGTGCCGATGAGGGCCGCCTCGCTGCCGTACAGGAAGCCGTTGATGATCTCGTTGCCGACCGCGACCTTGTCCGGCGTGGTGCCCTGCCGGATCAACCGGCGCAGGTGGTCGGCGGTGAAGTCGTACACCGCCCGGTTCAGGTCCGCGAACTCCAACTCGGCCCAGGCGCGCGGCTTCGGTTGCTTGCTAGGGTCCGCCCACGAGTCCGCGTAGTGGTAGTCGATGCCCAGGCCCATGTTCCGCTGCTTGATCGACTGCGCGGAGGTCAGCGTGCGCTGCGGACCCTGGCGGGGCACCGCGTTCAGCTGACCGGTGGCCTCGCTGCGCGGCTCGTTGAACACCCGCAGCCGCGCGTACTGCATGCCGCGGTCCTTGACCACGTCCAGCTGGTGCGGCCCGGCTCCCCGGTCGGGGGCCAGGGGGTCGACCCAGTACTGCCGGGACTGGTGGTCGTCCAACCAGGACAGGTCGGCGCCGAGGACGAGGTCGTCGCGCAGGTAGTTGAAGACCTGGAGCTCGCTGACACCGACCCGCGCACGGCCCGGCACACCGGTGAACGTCAACCGGACGAAGCGCGTCGCCAGCCGGGTGAACAGGTGCACCTCACCCCGCGACACGGCCCGGTTGTCGGACCTGTCGGCGATCGTCTTCCACCGGCGGCCGTCGGTCGACGCCTCGACGACGTACCGGTAGGCCACGCCGCGCTCCGGGAACATCACCTTGACCTTGCGCAGGTTGTCGTAGGCGCCACCGAGGTCGACGGTGAGCCACTGCCGGCCGCCGGCGCGATCGGGGGACCAGGCTGTCGCCGGGTCGCCGTCGACGGCCAGTCCGGCGGTCGACGAGCCGCTGCCCGCCGTCGCCGAGGCCCAGGACTTGGCGGCGATGTTGCTCTCGATCGGCTTGATGTCCGCGGTTCCGAAGATCGCACCGGCCGGCGCGGTCCCCACGACCAGACCCGTGGACACCATGGTGGCCAGCGTCGTCAGACCCGCGAGGACCCGGGTCAGGCGTCTGTTGCTCATGTCCTTCTCCTGACGGTGTTTCACAACGTGATTCCGTCCGCCCTTCCGGGCGGAAAGTTCAGCGGGGAAGCAATCGGCTCGTTGCACGCCACCGGCGCGTACATCCGGGGTGACCGGATGTACGCGCCGATGCTCGGTGGATGGTCAGCCGGTCACTCCGACGTCGAGGTAGTCGACGTTGGGCAGGCCGTCGGCCGTCGTGGGTTCGAGGCGGATGGTGTTGCTGCCCGCGTTCAGCGCGGCGGTGAGGGACTTGGTGGACCAGGTCGTCCACGCGCCGGTGGCCTCGAACGAGACCGTGCCGACCGTGGACCCGTTGACGACGACGTTCACGGGTCGCGCAACACCGCTGCTGCTGCCGTTGGCGAACCGGACCGACAGCGCCGCCGCGCCCGCCTGCGCCGCGTCGACCGTGAACTGGGCATAAGCCCCGACGGCCGCGGTGCCGTTGCAGAACCCGGTGCCGGAGAAGCCGGCCTGGTTCGAGTCGATCGTGCCCTGGCACACGGCCGGCGCCGTCTCCGCTTCGTAACGCCGACCCGTCGGCGGCACACCGTCGGTCCTGACGAGCGAGAGTTGGTCGACGATGACGCCGCCCGAACCCAACGCCCGCACGGTGACGGTGGCGGCTCCGCTGGGTAGCGCGATGCCGGTGAGCTCGCGCTTGGCCCAGCCGCTCGACGACGGGATGCCGAGGGTGCGTTGGCTGCCGTCAGCGCCGGTGATCACGATCTGTCCGGCACTGCCCCGAGCGTGCGACGACAGGGTGTAGGTGCCTGCGGGCACCGATCCGATCCGCTGCTCGACGCCGCCGCTGTTGCTCACCTGGAGGGCGAAGCGAGACCCGTTCACGCCACCGTTGACGTTGGTCACCGAACCGCCGAGGTTTCGCCATCCCCGTACACTGGAGACGATGATGCGGTCGGCTTGGATGTCGGGGTTGAGGATGTAGTTGTTCGCCGGCCCGACGCGCCACTCGCCGGTCGTGACGTTGAACTGCCACTGGCTGACCGAGTGGAACTGGGGCCGTGCGCCGGTCTTGGTGATCGGCACCCACTGGTTGTAGCCGATGCCGTTCCAGGCGAAGTCGGCCCAGCGGTCGCCCGCGTAGATCACCGTGTTCTGCTTGGTCCCCTTCACGGTGACGAAGAACCCGGTCTGGGTCACGTGGCTGTAGTCCATCTCGGTGCCGGGAAGAACGAACTCACTCGAGTAGGAACCCTGGATATTGCTGCTGGTCGACTCATTGACGTAGTTGACCGAGGTGTTCCAGCCGTGCAGGTCCGAGGCGGCGTGGTAGTACTTGCCGTCGAGCTTGAACATGGCGTTGCCCTCGCGGCCGTCGCCGCGGCGGATCTCCACGCCTGGCTCGATCCGCAGCGAGTCGGACTCGCGGAACTTGCTGACGAAGCCGCGGGAACGTCCTTCGCGGTTGGAGAAGATCAGGTAGTCCTTGCCGTCCTCGTCGGTGAACACGGTCTGGTCGCCGGTGCCGGTCGTCGGCGAGTTGACGACCTGGCCCTGGAAGTAGCCGTAGGTGAAGTTGCTGGTGGGGGTGTTGCCCTGGAGGAGCAGCACCCCGTGCGCGCCTCCGACGTATGCCTGGGTGGCGAGCACGTACTTGCCGGTGTTCTCGTTGTACGCAACCCCGAGCCGCCCGACCCACCCCGTCGAAGCCATGGTGTTGCCGTTGTGGATCGCGGTCGAGCGCGTCGCGACCCGGTTCTCGAACTTCCAGTTCACCAGGTCCCTGGACGAGTACACCGGGATCGACACGAACGAGACTTCGCCGTCGTACTTGCGCGTCGGGTTGGCCCGGTAGCTCTCCGCGCCGCGGTAGTGCACGCCGTACCAGTAGTACGTGTCGCCGAACTTGAAGACCCCGCCGCCCTGCGAGTAGATCGGGTTGCCGCTGGTGTCGTTCCAGAACGTGTTGTTGGTGATGGTCTGGAACGTGCCCTCGTCCGCGGCCTCCAGGTCCCCGGCGGCGGTGACCAGGGCCGTCTTCGCCGCGGCGGCCTCCGCTGCGCTCACCGAGGGGTTCTTCGCGACGTCGTCCGCCGTGGTCAGCGCCTTGGCGAAGGGCTTCCAGGAGTCGGTGGTGTACTTGGTCGGGATGCGTGTCCGGTAGTCGGCGACCGTCTTCTTGAGACCGTGGGGATCGTCCGCGGCGTCCTCGATGCCAGGAGTGTCCTGGGCAGCCGGTGGGACCGGGGCGGCTTCGGCGCCGGAGGGCGCCCCGGCCGCCACCGACTGCGGTGTCAGCACCGACGCGAACAGCAGTACGGCTGCGGTCAGTACGCGCCGTTTCAAGGGCGTGCGCGATGTTCTGGTCATCTTGGTGCCTTTCACAGGGTGAGGTAATCGATGTTGGGCAGGCCGTCCGCCGCGGTCGGTTCCAGCCGGATGGTGTTGCTGCCGGCGTTGAGGGAGGCGGTGAGGGTCTTGGTGGACCAGGCGGTCCAGCTGCCGGTGGCCTCGAACGTGACCGTGGCGACCGTCGACCCGTTGACGACGAGGTTCGCGGGTCGCGCGGTGCCGCTGCTGCTGCCGTTGGCGAAGCGGATGCCGAGCGTTGCCGGGCCGGCCGTCGCCGTGTTGACGGTGAACTGGGCATAAGCCCCGACGGCCGCGGTGCCGTTGCAGAACCCGGTGCCGGAGAAGCCGGCCTGGTTCGAGTCGATCGTGCCCTGGCACACCGCCGGAGCGGTCTCCGCTTCATATCGCGATGGCGGCGGCCCGCCGCCGGACTGCTCGAAGGCGCCCAGGTCCGGCGCCGACCCCTGGTAGGGCAGGCCGACGTTGGTGCCCTTGTCGATCAGGGTGCTGTTCGCGGCGAGGCGGAGGTTGGGCAGCACGGGCAGGCTGCCGTCGGCCTGGCGCGGAGCGTCCCAACCGGACGTCGACACGCTCTGGAACTGCGCGTCCGACAGGGGCAGACCCAGGTTCCAGGTGTTGTACGAGGCGGTCGTGCCGGTCATGTTCGCCGTCGCGGTGCCGTTGTAGGCGATGTTGTTGCGCAGGTTGCCCCGGCCGACGGACGCGCCGCTCGAGTTGATTCCCCGCATGTCGAAGTTGGGGTGGTTGCCGAAGCCGGTGTTGTTGAAGTAGTCGTTGGCCACCGGGTGGTGGTTGGAGTAGAAACCCTGCGACTTGTTGAGGAACGCCACCGAGAAGCGGACGGTGTGCTTCACCGCGCCGGTGTCGTACTCGGCGCCGAAGCCACCCACCTTGAAGCCGGCTCCGTTGCCGGAAGGCGTCGTCGTCCCCGGCACGTACCCGTTGCGCCAGGCCCACGAGTTCTCGATGGTCACGGGCGAGTAGGTGGAGATGAGGTCGTAACCGTCATCGGCGTTCCACCACGCGCGGGAACCCCGGAACACGTTCGCGGGCCGACCGGCGGGCGTGTAGTGCGAACCGAACCCGTCGGCGTTCTCACCGGGCCCGTCCGAGCTGCGCAGGTCGTAGTTGTCGTGCGAATCCGTGTTGAGGACGAGGTTGCCTCCGCCACCGTTGATGAACAGGCCGGTTCCCATGTGGTGGTGGGTGTTGACCAGCTCGAAGGTGTTGTTGCTGCCGGAGATCCAGATCCCCCAGGACTCGGCGTTGAGGTTGTTGTTCTGCGGCACGCCGGTGACTTCCAGCCCTTTGAGGTGGAGGTAGTTGCCGGTGACGTTGAGGCCTTTGATCCGGCAGTCGTCCCGCATGGCCGAGAAGGTGAAGACCGGCTTCTCACCGGGATAGGCCCAGTAGCGGATCGGGTTGCCCGACGTGCCGCTCTTGTTCAGGGTGATCGCGTCCACCCGGGCGGTCCGACTGGAACAGGTCGAGTTCGCCCGGGTGTAGGCGTAGGTACCGCCCCGGAAGTAGACCGTGTCACCCGCCGTGGCCACGGACTGCGCGCGGGCGATGGACGCCCAGGGGGCGGCCTGGGTCCCCGCGGCGCTGTCGTTGCCGTTGGGTGCGACGTAGTACGTGTTCCCGGCCGCTGCGGCCGTGCCGGGCACGATTGCGGCGCTCAGGGCGAGGACTGCGGAGGCGGTGACGACGTGGAGGGCTCGCCACCGCGTTGTGACGTGCATGGGGGTCTCCTTGGATGCCTGGTGACGTCGGCGACCGGTGTCAGACATTGAGGAAGCCGTCCATGGCGGCGGTCGGCCTGCGGGTGCCCGGATCCCACGCGGTGCTGCCGTAGCCGGTGAACGGCGAGTAGCCCTCGGGCTCCCAGAAGAACGTGCCGAGGCCGCCGAAACTCTTCTGACCGGTGATGAACTGCCGCAGCCCGTCGCGCACCTGGTTGGCCTTGTCCCGCGGGCCGCCGTACTCGACGTGCATCACGGGCTTGCCGTAGTTGGATTGGATGGTCCGCATGTTGTTCAGCACGGGGGCGACGTTGCTGCCCTGTGCGTACGAGGACAGCCCGGTGATGTCCCACCGGCCGCCGTTGCCGCGGTAGGCGTTGAAGAAGTTCTGGATGCTGTCCATCTTCTGCGGCTGGGCGAGGTGCACCATCACCGGAGTGGTCGGGAAGACCTGTTTGGACACGTCGTACGCGCCGTTGAGCAGTCCGGTCATCTGGGCCGGGCTGCTGATGCTGCCGACCGGCTTGCAGATGCCGCTGTTCTGCTCGTTGCCGATCTTCACCCAGCCCGGTGTGACGCCGGCGGACTTCATGATGTTCAGCGAGCGGTCGACGTAGCTGCGCAGCGCGTCACGCATCTGGCTGTAGTTCATGTTCCTCCACGCGGCGGGCGGGTTCTGCACGCCGACGGAGTTCCAGGTGTCGCCGAAGTGGAAGCCGAGCAGGACCTGGAGGCCCGCGTCCCGGCAGCGCGCGGCCATCCGCGCGGTCTCCTCGATGCTGCAATGCCCGTTCGCCGGGCTGCTGGAGGGGTTGACCCAGGTCCGCAGGCTGATCGCGGTGATGCTGTAGCCCTTGAGGATGGTGAACAGGTCCTGCCGCTGGCCGGACTTGTTGTTCCAGTAGTAGCCGTTCGCCTCCATCTGCGGCATCCAGCTGATGTCCGCGCCCTTGACGAACGTCGCGGCCTCCGCTGTCGGCGCCAAGGCGTCCGCACCCAACGCGAGCGCGCCCGCGCCGGCGGCGGCGCCGAGCAGCACGCTGCGCCGCGAGATACCGGCAGGGAGGTTGGCCTTGTCGTCCGTGGTGCGGCCGGTGCCGTACGCGGTCATTCGATCTCCTTTGATCGAGTGTGAGCAAGTGGCGCGGCGGAGGACTGTGAACGTGCACAACTTGTCCACCCAGATGAAAACCTATGGAAGAGATCGTTTCAAGGGCCTGGCAGCACAGTCGCTGTGAACGTGCACAGAAGACCCTGGCCGAGACCGCAGCACGTCCGCCGGGACCGCCCGCGAACCCAGGCGATCCCGGAACTCCTTGTGGCATAGGCGAAATCGCCACGCCTGCTCGTTCAGTACCGACTATCCGGAGCAGCCCTTATCGGCCGCGCAGCTCCACTGCGTGGCCGACGAGGGCTGCGCGGTTGTCCACCACCCGGCCGGGTGGCCCCTGGGTGCGGCGGTCAGCCGACCACCCACCGCTGGTTGGCCGCGCCGGTGCAGGTCCACTGTCGGACCTCTGATCCGGGGGTGATGCCCCAGGCATAGTTGTCGAGGCAGAGGTTGCTGTGCCGGTTGACCAGGGTGGTGGTGCCGCTGGTGGTGGTCATCCGCCACTGCTGCACGGCCGAGCTGTTGCACGTCCACTGCTGCACGGCCGAGCCTGCCGCGGTGGCCCCGTCCTTGTTGTCCAGACACAGACCACTGTGGCCGTTCGTGATCCGATAATAGCCGCTGTCGGTCGGCGTGAGGGTCCAGTCCTGCACCGCCTCCCCGTTGCACGTCCACTGCCGCACCTCCGCACCCGGCGTGGTGACGAAGTTGTAGTCGTCCAGGCAGAGGTTGCTGTGCTCGTTGCGGATGCGCACGCGGGTGCCGGACCCGCCTGCCTCACCGGAAGGGCCCGCGAGGACCGTGGCGGTGGAGACGGGCACACCAAGGTTCGGTGTGCCGTCGGCGTGCCACGAGATCTTCTGCACGCGGGTCGTGCGGGTGGTGCCGCACCCCTGGGACGCGGAAGAATTGGCGTGGTAGGCGATCCAGATCTCGGTGCCGTCCGGCGAGGTGAAGAACGAGTGGTGGCCGGGACCGTAGACGCCGGCGGCGTTGTTGCGGTGGAAGATCGGGTTGGCGAACTTCGACCAGGACGACGCCGCGAGCGGGTCGCCGCCGCGGTACTCCAGCATGCCCAGCTTGTAGTCGGCCGTGCCGCAGTAGCTGGCCGAGTAGGTCAGGAACGTGCGACCGTCCCGCTGAAGTGCGAACGACCCCTCGTTGACCGGCTGGCCCTGCCGCTCCCAGGCCAGCGTCGGGGCCGAGATGCGGGTGCCGTGGGCGGAGACCGAGGTCGGGCTGCTCATCGGTGCGATGTAGATCGACTGTAGCCCGTCGGCGTGGAACGCCGAGTAGTGGAAGTACAGGGCGCCGTTGAGCTTGAGCACCGCGCCGTCGATCGCCCAACCGTTGTTTGGCATCAGGTTGAGCACGCCACGGTAGGTGTACGGGCCTGCTGGGTCGTTCGCAGCACTCTCCAGCACGTGCGTGCGGCGCGACCCGTACCCGGCCCGCGGTTCGACCGAGTAGTAGATGTACCAGCGGTTGTCGATCTGCTCCAGGTGCGGCGCCCACATCGTGCAGCAGCCCTCGTTCTGCGAGGCGCGGAAAACCCGCTGCTCCGGCGCACTGCGCAGCCCGGCGATGGTGGAGGACCGCCGCATCAGGATGTCGGAGGTCCACGTGGTCGCCACGTAGTAGTACTGGCCGTTGTACTGCACCAACGTCGGGTCGGCACTGTTGGGCGTGGGCACGACGGGATTGGTGAACGAAGGACCGGGCGCGGCGTCCGCGTGGTCGCGGCCCACCGCGGTCACGGACAACGCGACGATGAGCGCGGCGACGAGCGACAGGGCTCGCCGGCCCGCACCGCGCCGGTGGACGGGCATCATGAGCACTCCCGAGGACGGGGAACGGGTGGGGACTCGGACGACCTGCGGCGGAGCCGACCGAAGCGCAGAGCCTGCCGACCGAAACGGCCGCCTAGGCGAAACCCAGGCCCGGTGAGGACGACCCGGGCATCGATTCTTCCAACAGAGTCACGCTTCGCCTCCTTGCGAGCAGGATCTGTTCGCGCGCACCGCCGGATCCCGGGCCCGTGGCCCGACCAGAGCCGGGGGCAGGGCCGGCGGTTAAAACGGTTACACGCGTGAAGGTCAGCTTAGAGGATCGACGGTCTCTGTCAACAGCCCTTCCAGTCGTAACCCCTGTGACTGCTGGATGTTGACATCCACCTGGCCCTGCCCAGTCTCGGACTGTCTGGAGTAAACGTTTTCACGAGTCTGCGGACACTCGGATGAGCTGTCGGCTGTGTCCGGGGCGGCTGGCAACTCCTGACTAGCGCAGGAGGAGGCGAGGCCGATGCCTTGTTCGCGTAGTGCTTTGGCGACCGTCTCGGCGATGCGGGTGGCGCCGGCGGCTTCGAAGTGTGTGTGGTCGTTGCAGAAGAAGGCACCGACGGCGCCTTGGGTGTAGTCGCCGTTGTTGGGCACAGGCGGAGTGTGTTGTACAGGGCGATGCTGCGCTTGTGGAGGTCGATGACCGGCACCTGATCGGCTTGGCCTTGGGCGATGGTCTCGTTCAGGAACCCACGGGTGGCCACCGCGGTCGAACCGGAGCAGCGGATGGCCGAGACGGGTGTGACGTAGACGGGTTTGACGCCGCGTGCTCTGGCTTCGCGGGTCATGGTGGCGAGTAGTTCGCGGTAGCGGGTAGTGCCGACGTGGCGGGGACAGTTGCGGTCGCCGTCGTTGATGCCGAACTGGATGATCAGCCAGTCGCCGGCTTTCATGCCATTGGTCGAGAGCATGGTCGCCCAGCGTGTGGCGTAAGTGCGGGGGCTGACCACGCACTCGCCGGCGGAGTCCTTAGTGCTCTTGACGTTCGACTCGAACGCCCCGCTCGCGCGGGGAAGACGACGCTGCGGTCGACGCCAGCTTTTCGGGCGAGGGACCCCCCGCTTGCGCGGGGAAGACCCCCTCGGTCAGCTCAGACCTCAGACCCTCGAAGGACCCCCGCTCGCGCGGGGAAGACTCCAGCATCACCGCGCCGGCACGCTGCACGAACGGACCACCCCCGACCTGGCTCAACGCGGTCAATGACCAGTGTCGGGGATCGGGGCGATGGTGGTGCCGGGCACCCCGCGCGACAGCCTGTTCATCTGGACACCCTGCTCAACCTCGACGGCGGGGTGCGCCCGGAGATGGTCGCCACCGACCACGCTTCGTACTCCGACATGGTGTTCGGGCTGTTCAAGATGCTGGGCTACCGGTTCTCCCCGCGCCTGCGGGACCTCGCGGACCAGCGGTTCTGGCGGGCGGAGATGCCCGGCGAGCCCGACCGGAAGCCAGCGGACTACGGGCCGCTGAACGCGATCGCCCGCTACAAGGTCAACCTGGACAAGGTGATCACGCACTGGCCGGACATGCTGCGGGTGGCCGGGTCGCTGATCACCAACCAGGTCCGCGCCTACGACCTGATGCGCGTGTTCGGCCGGGAGGGCCGCATGTCGCCGCTGGGGCAGGCGTTCGCCGAGTACGGGCGCATCGACAAAACAATGCACCTGGTCGCGCTGTGCGACCCGGTCGACGACACCTACCGGCGGCGGATGATCCGGCAGCTGACGGTGCAGGAGTC
The DNA here is from genome assembly GCF_000716595.1 of Saccharothrix sp. NRRL B-16314. Taxonomy (GTDB): domain Bacteria; phylum Actinomycetota; class Actinomycetes; order Mycobacteriales; family Pseudonocardiaceae; genus Actinosynnema. The sequence goes on along the minus strand of NZ_JNXC01000019.1, from coordinate 32,833 downwards.
GCGGCACCGGCTGGCGCGGGCGATCTGCCACGGCCGGCGTGGTCAGATCATGCAGGAATACCGCGAGGGCCAGGAGGACCAGCTGGCCGCGCTGGGCCTAGTGCTCAACGCGGTGGTGCTGTGGACGACCCGGAACCTGGATGCCGCGGTGACCCGGCTGGAGGCCGAGGGGCACGTGATCGACGAGGCGGACAAGGCCCGGCTTTCGCCGTTGAAGGACAAGCACGTCGACGTCCTGGGCCGGTACTCGATCACCCCGTCCCAGCCCGCGCAGGGGCTGCGGCCGCTGTGCGATCCGGCCACCGTGGAGGAGGGCGAGGTCGACTTCTGACCGCCTCGCCCCGCTCGCTGCGGGGCTATTCGTCGCTGATCAGCGCGTCCTCGATGGCACGGGCGCGGTCAGCTTCCGAGGACTTGGTGTACGAGCGCGTGGTGTGCAATGTCGCGTGTCCCATGAGGTCGGCGACGATGACGATGTCGACTACGTTGCGCAGCAGCTTGGTGCCGAAGGTGTGAGGATTGAACGCGCACGGTGAATCGCTGCTGGTCAGGGCCTTGAGCTGATCGATCGACCACCACGCTTGAAGGACCCGATATCAAGGCACTGACCAGCAGCGAAGTTCGATTCTGGCCAGATCCGCCCCAGACCCGGCTCCGTCGCGGCCACGTCTCACCGGTAGGGCGTGCTCAGCCGTCCACGCTGACGCTCTCGTCCTCGTCGCAGCGGAACGGGGTCGGGTCGGACGCGCCGTCGACCAGGCAGACCCTGAGCCTGATCGTCTCGCCGGCGAACACGTTGCTGCGGACGGCGTACGGATCCCAGATCACGGGCGCACCCGCCAGTCCGTTGCCGTTGTACTTGGTGCCCAGGGCATAGATGTCGACCCAGGCGTAAGCCAGGACCCCATGCCCGTCGGAGCAGTAATCGTGCACGATCGCGTAATCGTCGTTGCCGCCGCCGCCGGGCGCGCCTTCGCCGTAGTCGACGAACTCGACCGAACCACAGCCGTCCAGCGTCCATACCTCGAAGCTGTCGTCGTAAGCGGCCGAGGCCGGGCTCACCGAGAGCATCACCACCGCGGTGGTGACCGTCAACATCGTCAGCACCCGCTTCAGAACAGTTCTCACCATCTCTCCTCCTTGTCGTGTGTCCCATCGCCCTCTGCATCTCCGGTCCTTCAAGCGTGGTGGTCGATCGATCAGCTCAAGGCCCTGACCAGCAGCGATTCACCGTGCGCGTTCAATCCTGGCCGTCGCCGCCCCTGTCCCGGTGCCCTGGCTCGCCAGGGCACCGGGGTCGCTTGTCACGCGGTCATTCTCGTGGCCAGCTCGTCCACCGTGCGGATGTCGCGCCAGTCCGCAGGCAGCTCATCGGACTCGACGAGCCCCGACACGAGGCCGCCGCCACCTTCGAAGATCAGGCCCTGCGGGTGTGGGCTGAGCGTCCGCACCCGTGGTGCCGAACTGGCCTCGACCACCCCCACCTTTCCTGGGACCTCCGGCGGGTCGGTCAGGAAGAGGGCGACTCGCGTGCCGACCGGTGCCGCTTTCCGGAAGTCCGCCATCGAGATGAGCGGTGTCCTCCCGTCCGCCGCGCTGATGGGACCCCGGTCCAGGTCGACGAACAGCCGCCCATCGTCGAGCACGCCGTTCTCATTGGCTCCCTTCAGTATCCTGTCAACCTTCACCACGAGGTAGACCCGCGGGTACGGAGTGTTGCCCGGTTCCCCGAGGTAGGTGACGCCTTCTACGAAGTCCTCAACCGTGCCGACAGCGGTGATTTTGATGTAATCCTGGGCCGCCAGTGACTCCGGCGTACCCTGCGGCGTGTAGGAGTAGTCCTTGAACCGCATCACTTGCGGACCCAAGCCAGCCGCGTTTTCGGCACCACAGCCGGCCACCGAGGCGGCACACACGAGGGCCACGACGGCACTCAACGCTCGTGCAAGCACTGAACGCATTGTTCCTCCTCAGTCGTAGTACTGGTTGAAGTCCGCCGTGTTGTGGTTGCTGTACGTGACATCGGTGGCCCGAGTCGTGCCAATATCCCCGCCTGCCATGCAGTCCAGTTGGTTGTCGGGTGGCGGGTTCTGATGCCTTTGAACCCTAGGGTGTGCCCGAGTTCGTGGCAGGCGACAGAGGAGTAGCCGTGCTCGTCGTTGGGGGCGTCCCGCCTGATCACCTCGCCGACCAGGTACACATGATTCTGGTCGCACTCGCCCACGTTGCCCGAACCGTCATTCGGCCACTGGTACTTGCAGAAGGCCTCGCCATACACGCCGTCGCGCCAGGCGTCGAACCAGGCGACGTCGGTACGTGGCGTGCCGTCGCCGACCGCCACGTCGCACGACGAATGGAAGCTGATTGCGGGGAGGGCTGAGAGCCTGCCATCCGCGTAGCTCATCGCACTGGCCATGTTGTCGCGGATGTAGGAGGTGACGCTCGAGGTGAAACAGTAGGCGACATTCCCCCCGTCAGCCGCCTTCGTGTTGAAATGGCTCAGGTCGGCAGACGCTGGAGACGCCGGATAGGGTTGCGACGGCGGACAATGCCGCCAAGATTACGAGGGGTCGGACGAGTTTCGCTTTCATTCAAAGCACTCCATTGTCGAAAGAATTTCGACGTGTGACATTTAAGTCGTCAGCTCTGGGAAAACTGGGTAAACCTTAAACCGGCAGGTCGGATGGTCTTGTGTGAGGGCACTGAGCATAAGCCAGATGCGATCGGGATAGACGTTAAGAGACCCCTCGCTAGTCGGAACAACCGGGCCCACCATGACCGGACAGTCTCGAGCGGATCTGGGGAGAATCTTGGATCCCTCTGCCCACCTGCGGGCCGACGTCCAGCAGGATCAGCCGGTCGGCGCTCCAGCCATGACTCGGGCTCGGGATGTCGGTGTGGATCAGCGCCAGAAGTGGTCGGCCCAGGTTCCGCACCAGTGCATACCCTTCCGGCCGGCACGATCGCCACTGCCCTCGGCCGCGCGACGTTGCCCCGGGAACGGTTCGTCGAGGCATCACCCGCGCGTGCGGCCTCGGCGACCACGAGGTGCGCCAGTGGCTCGATGCCTGCCGCCGCATTGCCACCAACAGCCCCGCACAGGACAGTGAGCCCTTTCCAACCTCATCCTGCAGCGAGGTGGAGTGCGAGGACTGCTCGGGTCAGGTCGGTGATGCGGGTGGTGGAGCAGCGGAGCCTACGCAGTAACCGCCAGGCTTTGCGGATCGAGACGGCGCGTTCGCCCAAGGCTCGGATGCGGGCGTGGGAGCGGTTGACCGTCTGTTGGCCTGGCGAGAGTGTGTGCCACCTGCCTCGGTAGGGAACGCGGATCGGACCGCCCGTGCCTCGGTAGGCCTTGTCGGCCCAGCAGTCGATGCCGGCCACGGTCAGAGCGTCGACGATGCCATGGGTGCGGGCCGCGGTCAGGTCGTGGGCTGAGCCGGGCAGCGCGGGCGAGGTCCACAGCAGTCGCCCGGCCGGATCGGCCAGGACTTGGACGTTCATGCCGTGGCGTTTGTGTCTTCCCGAGTAGAAGGGTCGGCCGGCGGCGACGCGGTCGATGAGTAACAGGGTGCCGTCGAGGATGACGTAGGCCTTGCGCATGGCGGTTTTCAGCGCGTCGGCCAGGTCCGGTGCCAGTGCGGCCAGGAGTTCGACCGCTTCGTGGATGTAGCGGCAGACGGTGGCCAGACCGACGCCGAACCCCGCAGCCAGGCGGCTGTAGGTGTCGCCGCAGCGCAGATGCGCCAGCACCCAGCAGGGCCTGGCGTCCGGGATCGAGCCTGCGCCACAAGCTGCCGATCCGGCGCCGGTGAGTGGTCAGTTCCCGCGCCAGGAACTGAAGGTGTGAACCGGACAGGTCGATCGCGGATGGGTGGACAAGCACTCGAAGCTCCTGGCGATGGCCTTGCTCTTGGTCGAGAAGTCATCTACCAGGAGCTTCGTCATGTCTCCACCACGGCCACGGGCCCACACCATGAGGTTTGGAAAGGGCTCACTGCAGCGCTAAAGGGTTGATCTTGGGGAGTAGCGCGACAGCCCCGCCTGAGCAGGGTCGTTTTCCTTCCACGGAAACGATCGACCACGAGGAGGCGGGGCTGTTGCGCCTGCGGCCCGCCGCCGTCTGACAGCGCTTCACCGTGACCCGGAGTCGAAGTGGCTCCCGGGCCACTTCGCGTGCGCCTGAGCGTTGAACTCAGGTGTTCTGAACGTGGGACACGCGGGTTAGTGCGGGGTGGCGCCAGAGTGGGTGCAGGAGTGGGCCGTCGTCGGGGAGGGCGAACGGGGCTCCCGACGGGGTGAAGCCGTGCCGGGCGTAGAGCGCGGCGCTGAGCGGTGTGCTCGCTTCCAGGTACACCGGTTGGCGTTCGGTGTCGGCGCGGGTGAGGCGGTGGCGCAGGATGGCGGTGCCCGCGCCTTGCCCCCGGCTCTCCGGGACCACCGCCATCGACGCCAGGTACAGGTGCGGCACATCGGGGTGGGGGAGCGCGACCGCCGCGGCCATCCGCCGCAACGCCGGGTTTGCCCTGGCCTGTTCCGCCAATGCCTCCGCCTGCTGCCGCAAGGGCTCGGCGGACTCCAACGCCATCCACGTGGACACTCCGACGACGACCCCATCACGTTCGGCGACCACTACCTCCTGCTCGGTCAACGCGTGGGCCAGCCACTCGCGGAACAGATCAGTGAAGTCGTGACCGGCCATCGCCCACGCGGTCACGGCCTCGTCCGCGCACGCTGTCGCGTAAGCGGGGGCGATCCGGTCCAGCTCATCGACATCGGCGATTCTTCGTACGCTGTACACCGGAACAGTGTTGCCGAACACATACGCCTGTTTGAGAGTATACGTCACACAACCGGAGTGTGACGAAAAGGAGGTCGGCCGTGCGTTGCGCGCAGTGCGGCGCCGAGTTCGCGCAAGCCGCCCGAGGCCGACCCCGGCGGTACTGCGGCAGGGCCTGCCAGGCGCGTGCGTACCGCGCACGCAAGGACGGCGCGCGCACCAGGCGGTCCTTTGTGGACAAGATGGGCGGAGTGCCGCTCGACCGCGACCTGGTGGTCCGCACCGCCATCCGACTCGCCGACGCCGAAGGACTCGCCACCGTCTCGATGCGACTCGTCGCCGCCCGGCTCGGAACCTCCACGATGTCCTTGTACCAACACGTGTCCAGCAAGGACGACCTCGTCACGGCCATGGTCGACACCGTCCTTGCCGAACACCGCCCACCCCGGCCTCACGCGACCGGGTGGCGCGCCCTGCTCGAGCACGAGGCCCGCGAAGAATGGGCGCTCTACCAGCGACACCCGTGGTCGCTGACCGCCCTCGCCACCACCCGCCCGCCACTGGGCCGCTCGCTCCTGGAAACCGTGGACCGGTTCCTCGCCGCCCTCGCCCTCGACCACCGCACCGCGCTTCCGGTGTACCTGCTGGTGAGCGGGTACGTGCAGGGCACGGCCCTGATGGCGGTGGCCGAGTTCGAAGCGGCCCGCGACACCGGCGTCAGCTCGGGCACCTGGTGGCATGCCCGGCTCGGCCGACTCGCGGGCGTGGTCGGTGCCAACCGCTACCCCTGGCTCACCGAGCTGGCCGCCGCCGGCCCGCCGACCTCCGCCGACATCGAGGGCTGGTTCGACTTCGGCCTGCACCGAGTCCTGGACGGCGTCGCCGTCTTCCTCGAACCCGATGAACCCGGTTCACGCACGCCTGATCGCCGAGGTTGACTCACGCACGACCCGCCGGCACGGCTGCCGGATCACCCCGGACGGCCGACGCCCGTCCAGCGCGTCGAACAGGCACCGCGCCGCCGTCGTGCCCAACCGCTCCGGGTCCAGGTCCACGGTCGTGAACGGCGGCCGGCCACCCGCTCGGGACGGTGCCGCCACCGGGAGGGTGGCGGCACCCGTCGCTCGTGGTCAGCTGGTGGTGCCGGTGACCGTGCTACCGGTCTTGGTGACGTGGTAGGCGATCTGCGTCCCGCTCCAGAAGTGGAAGGTGAGCGTGACGCGGGCGCCGTCGTTGACCTCGTTGAAGAACTCGGGCTTTATCAGGATGGTGTTGGCGTTGTGGTCGGGTTGGAAGTTGACGTGGAACTCCTTGAAGGAGGTCCAGTTGTGCGGGCCGGCGTTGATGCCGAAGGCGAGTCCATCAGCAGGTTGTCGAATGACGCCACCGGACCCAGGTGGAGGCTACCGGCTCCGGGCCGGCGATCCCTGGGCGGCGGCCGAGCTGCTGGGTGAGGCGGTGGCGCTGTGCGGCGGAAGGTCGGTGATCGCTGCGGTCGCCCCGGCGGTCGCGACGCGGCGATCGGCTCACCGAGACGCGGGCTCCTTGACCAACTGAACCGATCAACCGGGCGCGTCCTCCTGCTTGGTGCGGAGAAGCGGGGGAACACCGACAAGGCCTACTGCTTGAGCGACGGAACCGTCTACGAGTACATGGGCACGACGACGCCGGCCACCGAACCGACGGGCGAGCACGTCGCACAGCCCCCGTGCGCACCCGAGCCCGGCGTCTCCGGAACCGGGAGACGCCGGGCTCGGGTGCGACAGTCAGGAACAGCTCACCGGGAAACCGCCGGTGCGGAAGCCCCGTTGCCGGCGGTTTCCGTGCTCAGCAGGTGGCCGGCCGGCGAGCCTCGGCGGACCTGGGAGCGCGTGGGTCGTTCACCGCACCCCGGTGACGACCGGTGTCCGGACCCGGAACGAGGTCGCGAGGTGCTCGACGGAGATCAGGTACGTGCCGACGGCATCGGGGGTGATCGTCCAGCTCACCGTGGTCGACGCGCCTGCGGCCAGGGTCACCGGGGTGACCGCGAACGTCGAGCCGCCGACCTTCAACTCGGCGTCGTAGGTGCCTGCTGAACTGCCGACGTTCTTCACCCGCACCGCCACGGAAACCGGCTCGCCGACCTGGACGGTGTCCTGGCTGACGGTCAGGTCGTAGGAGGCGAAGTTCGGCGCGTTCACCGGCGGTTCGGGTGCGACCCACGCGATCGCGTTGTGGAAGATCTCCTTCGCGTCGGCCGTCCAGGCACCGGGGTCGGCCCCGTGCATGGACAGGAGCACATGTCGGTTGTTGGCGCGCTGGTCGATGGCCACGCCGCCGCCGACGACACCGCTGTTGCGGCCCAACGCGCCGATGATCCGCCTGCCTTCGCCTTCGTAGCCGGCGAACCAGGCGGCCCACTTCGGGAGGTCCGAGTCGACCGGGGCCAGCATCACGTGGTCGCCGACCTTCCGATCACCGAAGATCGGGTGCTCCTCGGTGACCTCGTAGCGGAGGTCCTCCCCGTCGGTCCAGCCCGCCGTTGACCAGGTTGCCTCGGGCTGACCGGTGTGCCTGGACAGCAGCCTCAGCCCGTTGAGGGAACCGGTGGCGTGGTCGACGAAGAGCACACCGGCGCCGCTCGCGTCGGTGGTGTCCAGCATGGCCTGGACCCGGGCCGGGTCGTAGTTGCCACTGCTGGTGTTGTAACCGATCAGCACGACCGGGTGACGCGCGGCCTGCTCGAGTTCGCTGTGGGAGTAGGCGGTCGCCGGGATGCCGGCGGGTGTGAACACGCGGTCCACGTACTCCTGGGCGTACGACTCGGGGCTGGACACGACGGCCACCGACGGCGGCCTCCTGGTCAGGGTGAAGTTCGCCGTGGTCGCCGCGTCCGCCGTGACGGTGACCTGGCTCGGGGCCGGCGCCGTGAAGGACGGGTGGCTGACCTCGACGGAGTAGGTGCCCACCGGAACGAGTGGCATCGTGTACCGCCCGTCCGCGCCGGTGGTCGCGGCGATGTTCCTGGGCACGTCGAGGACGCTGATGGTCGCCCCGGGCACGCTGTCGCCGGACTCGTCGAATACCACCGTGCCGGTCAACTGTCCACTCGGGACGCTCCGGAGCGGGACGGCCACCGGTGTGAAGGAGTCCTTCGCGACAACCACGTCGGACACCGTGGCGTCCTCGAAACCGAAGACGGACACGACCAGCTCGTACGCGCCCGGTTCGAGCCGGGTGCTGAACGTGCCGTTCGCGTCCGTGGTCACCGTGCGTTTGCCCGGCGAGACGACGACCGTCGCGCCGGCGACCGGGTCACCTGACGCTCCCCCGGTGATCATCCCGGTGATCCCGGAGCGCACCGCGACCCGCGCGGTGGCCTCGTAGGCGTTGATCCGGCCGTGCCCGAACCGGGTGTCCGGCCGGTCCGGCGAGTTGCGGTCGTCCCAGAACGACGTGTCGGCGAGCGCGGTGAACAGGTCGTCGACAGACAGGTCCGGCGCGGCGGAGCGCATCAGCGCGGCCGTACCCGCGGTGTGCGGGGTGGCCATCGAGGTGCCGGAGAGCGTGCTGTAACCGCCGCCCGGGTGGGCCGAGTGCACGTCGACCCCGGGCGCGGAGATGTCGGGCTTGACCCACTCCTCCGGCCATTCGGCGGGCGGTTCGGCCCACTGGTCCTTGCGAACCACGCCGCCGCAGGAGAACGAGGCCACGTTGTCCGACGAGTCCGTGGCACCGACGGCGATCGTCTCGCGGACGTTTCCGGGACTGGCGGTGCCTGCCGTGCCGCAGTTGTTCCCGATCGCGATGACCGGGACGATGCCCGCGGCCCGTATGGCCTGCGTCGGCGCGATCATCTCGCTGAGGAACCCGTTGGCGCCCAACGACATCGACACCACATCGGGAGGTGAGCCCGCTGGTTGGCCGTTGATGTCGGTCGGCGCCACGGCCCATTGCATACCGGCCGCGATCTGCGCGAACGTACCGCGCCCGTAGGGGATGACCATGCCGTGCATGTACTCCGCGTCGGGCGCGACGCCGATCGCGGTGCCGGAGGTGTCGCCGCCGACCACGGTGCCGGTCACGTGCGTGCCGTGCACCGCCGAGTCCCGGGGCAGGGAGTCAACCCGTCGCCCGGAGGCGTCGAACTCCGCCCAGCCGCCGGGGTGTTTGGGGTCGCGGTGGTCGGTGGTGGCCATCTTGCCGGCCAGGTCCGGGTGGTTGATCGCCACGCCCGTGTCCAGCACCGCGACCTTCGCGTTGGTGCCGGTGACGTCGAGGTCCTGCCAGGCCCGCGCGGCCTCGATCTTGTCCACACCCCAGGTGTGGCTCTGCGCCCTGACGTCCGGGGACTCCTTCACGTCCGGCAGGGTCAACTCGAAGTTGGGGAGCAGGTGGCTGACCCCTGGGAGTTCGGCGAGCGCGTGGAGGGCTTCGGTCTTGGCTGGTAACTCGACGACGAGCATGTTGGTGAGCCACAGGCGGTTGAGCACGGTGATGTCGTCGCGGGCCTCGAGGCGGCGCATGACCTCGCGCTGGCTGTCTTCCGCGTGCTCGCGCAGCGTGTCGATCACGGTGTCGTAGCCGCCGCCGTACCCGGTGGCGTTGGGCAACATCAACAGTGCCTGTACCGGCTCACCCCTGTCCGTGCCCTCGACCAGGGCAGCGAGTTCCGGCGCGACCGGGGCGGTGTCGCGTTGGGCCGCGGCGTTCGTCGACGAGAGGGCCGTTCCTGCCAGGCCGGCGAGTACCGCGATCGTGGCCAACCTTGATCTCACCCGGAAATGCCGCATCCGCTCACCTCAGCAATATTGAAGGTTCAACCATCTTTCATGGTGGTGGATAGCCAACCAACCTTCAATGCTCTGTTCGGCCGCCTGTCCACAAGACATCGCGAGGGCAGGTTCGCCGGACTGCGCCTTGATCGAACTCTCATCGACACTCTCCGATGGTTTCGATCAGCTCGGACCTCAGGAAGCTACCGACGTGGTCGAGACGTACGACATCGTTCGCCCGCCTGCCGAGCTCACCGCGGCCCTCGCGGCCATCGGCAGCGCGACGGCCGGCGTCGAGCTGAGCCGCGTGGGCATCCGCAGCGCGTTCATCCGTGCCCGGCTTCGGTGACCCACGGTCTGCGTGTGGCCAATTGTCCCCGCCGCCGTCAACGTGCCGGTGGCGTGAGCTTCCCCCGGTAGCCCGGAGTCTTTCCAGACATGGTCCGATAGGGCCTGAAGGGAGTCGTCCGTGGCACCACCGAAGAAGTGCCCCGACGAGCTGAGGGCCCGTGCGGTCCGGCTGTACCGGGAGTCGGATCCCAAGCCGGTGATTCGGCGCCTGGCCGAGCAGCTGGGCGTGCATCACGAGGCGTTGCGAAACTGGATCCGGCAGGACGAGGCCGACCGGGGCGAGCGGGACGACCGGCCCACGACCACCGAGTCGGAGGAGCTGCGCCGGCTCCGCAAGGAGAACGCGGAACTCAAGCGGCCAACGAGATCCTGAAGGCCGCGTCCGCGTCTTTCGCGGCGGAACTCGACCCGACCCGGCGACGGTCGTGAAGCTCGTCGAGCAGCTTCGCGGCCGCTTCGGGGTCGAGTTCGTCCTCCGGGTCCTCGGTGTCGCCTCCTCCACCTACCACGGCTGGGTGGCCCGACAGGCCGGCCCGTCCCGCCGTGAGCGTGAGGACGAGGCGATCGCCGCCGAGATCACCGACATCCACACCGCCTCCGGCGGCACCTACGGAGGTCCGCGGGTTCACCAGGTGCTGCGGCGTCGGGGTATCCGCGTGTCGCGCAAGCGGGTCGAGCTGCCGAGGGCCTGACCGCGCCGATCAACACCGTCGTCGACGAGGTCCTGGTGATGGCCGAGGACGAGAAGGTGAAGTCGGCGCGGCTCGGTCTGCTGGCGTCCATCCGTGACTTCGCGGCGCCGGTGCTCGACTGGACCCAGTTCTAGCAGGACGGGGACGACCGGCCGGGTTCGAGCGCCACGCTGCGGACCCGGCCGGGCGTCCCGTCCTGCGACGGCGGCAACGGGCAGACCCGCACCACCGGTGGTGCGTGGCCGACCCGGTTGCCGTCGTTGTCGAACACGATCGGCCCGCCGGCGCCCTGCACGGCAGTCTCCGGTGAGGAGAAGAAACTGATCTGCGTGTTCACCTGGCTGCGCTGGACCTGCTTCGTCACCGGCAGCTTGTTGATCGCTTCCTCGACCACGGACATCGCGTCGTAGCCGTTGACCGCCCAGCCGGCGTCGGTGTGCGCGAGGTCGAAACCGATCTTGGTGAAGATCCGTTCGAAGTCGGCGAAACCGGTGTTGCCAGGTCCCTGCTTGTCCGCGCCACCGACCAAGGTGGACACCAGGCGCAGCTTGCCGGAGGTGAACGCCGGCGAGGAGAGCGCCTTCACCCGCATGTCCTCGAGCGTCGGGTCCAGCTCGGCCGCCCGCACACGCTGCCCGTCCGACGTGCTCAGCACCGTGATCGACTTGGCCGAGCAGTGGCCCTTGGTGAACTCCTCGTCGAGGCTGTGCAGGAACCGCGCTAGGTCGCGGCCTCGGGCGATGTAGCCGACGGTCACGTCCTGGGGGACGTTGCAGACCCGTTGGGCGGTCTGGGACACCGTGCTCGCCTCGTCCGGGTCGAACATGACCTCGGTGATGTTGCCGCCGAACTGCTTGTGCATCAACGGCAACGCGGTGCAGGTGTACGGGTCGGTGCCACCGGTCGGCACCATGATGAAGTCCAGCCGGACTGGCAGCGCCGCTCCCAGGGCACTGATCTGCTCGGAGCCGCGGAACGCCACGCGGTAGTAGTGGTCACGGCCGACGCCGTTCTGGTACGTCGAGTCGGGCGCGCAGCCGCTGTAGTCCGTCTCCTGTGCCGTGGAACCGCTCTGGTCGAAGCCTTCCGCCGTGATCAGATCCGCGACCATCGGGATCTTCTCCGCAGCCAGCAGGTCGGCGATCTCGGCGGAACGCTGGTGGCTCAGCCCGAGCCCGGCCACGGCGACGACCTCGGGGTGGCCGGCGAGCCTGCGCGCGACCTCGGCAGCCTCCTGCTCCGGCCCGTACGCGCCGAGCTGGCCGACCAGCAGCCGCATCGGGTGCAGGCAGCCGGTGCTGTTCGCGCGGGCCTGGCCGGCAGCCATGCCTTCCAGCTCGTGCACGGCGCGCGCACCCGCGTACTGGTCGGTCATGGTCATCAGCACGCCGACGGTGACCGGCGTGCCTTTCGGGTCGCAGACGTCCGCGGCGGACGCGTTCTGCTTCTCGATCACCTTGAGCACGTTCGCGAACGCGTCCAGGTCGAAGGCGTAGGGTCCGGCGCTGAGCCCGACGCACTCGCCTCCCGCCGACCAGATGTCCGCGCTCGGCAGCCAGCCGTCCTTGCAGGACAACCGCTTCCACAGCCACGGGCCGCCGGTGACCAGCCCGGCCACGAGCACGGCGACGGCCAGCACGGCGACCACGCGCAGCCAGTCCGTCCACTTCGCGGGGTGTCGGTCGGCACGCTTCCTCGGCCAGATCCCGGGCGGGTAGTAACGGGACTGGGGGCTCATCGGTAGTTCCTCCCGTACCGCTCGTAGCGTTGCGCCCGCCTGAGCAGCAGCGCCGGGTCCTGCGCGCGATTGGAGAGCTGTCGCAGGCCCTGTGCCGCGTGGGCGGCGAGGTTCTGCAGGATGTCCGGATCGGTGACGCACGGGTCGTGGTCGAACGCGGGGACGACGCCGAGCAGCCGGAACGCGTGCGCCTCGTCGCTGCCACGCCTGGCCGCGCCGATCGACTCCGGTTCCCGTTCGCGCGGGTTGACGTCCGAGGTCACCAGGTCGAAGAGCACGAGCCAGTCCGCGGTTGCCATGTCCGACAACGACTCCAGCAGTTCCTCTGCGACCTCGGCGCGGTCGCCGAGCAGCAGCGTGTGCCGCAGCCGCGGCCCTTCACCGCCCGCGTGGTCGCGCAACTTGCCGATCACCTCGTGCCATGACGCCTCGTGGTCATCGGTGCGGGCGGACAGCAGCCGCAGACCGAGGTAGCGCACGAGTTCGGGCAGCTGCCCCTGAGGCGACTCGGGCGGGGTCCACAGCGTTGAGGACGAGTAGAGCGGCGAGTCGAGACCGACCGGGTCGGGCAGCAGGTCCGCGAGCGTCTGGGCTTCGAGCTTGGTGAGCGCCGCGGACAGCGTGATCAGGGCCTGCACGTGGTGCCGGTTCGCGCTCTCACCGGCGGAGAACCCGCGCACGAACGGTTCGAGCAGCGCGTTCTCCGTGTTGCGCAACAGCTTGGCCGGATCGCGAGCAAGGCTCGGTTCGTCGTGGAGCTTGCGCAGCAACGTGTCGACGGATCTCGGATGACCTCGGCTCAACCGGTGGACGACCTTGCCGACCGTGCTCGCCGCCAGGTCGTCCGGCCAGAAGTGGCCCTTGGCGAGCTGCACGACGTCCCTGCTCGTCAAGCTCTCCGAGCGGATCCGGGCCCACAGCCCGGTGAGCGAGTCGTCCACTTCGGACTCGGTGAGCACCTTGGCGCCCGGCAGCCCTTCGTCGGCGAGCTCTTCCGCCAGCAGGCCACCGCTAGTCGTCACGACGAGCAGCGGGTCGGGCGGTGCGGGATCACCGCCACGCGCGGTGTCCGCGACCACACGCCGCACCCTCAGCAGCGCCGCGGTGAACGACGTGGCCACCTCGGTGTCACCGTCGTCGAGCAGCAGCAGGACGTTGTGCTCACGGGCGCCGACCGGCGCGAGGCTGTGCCGCAGATCGGCGAGCAGCGCCGCGACCAGCAGGTCGTCGACGTCGCGCCGCACGTCGGGGTCCTTGCTGCGCGCCTGCGAGCTCAACCGGAGCCGGGCGCGGTCCGCGTTGAGCTTGAGTCCCTGGTCCTGGTGCCCGAACCAGTCGAGCGCCGCCTTGCTCCATCGGAAGTTGGACGTTCGGCGCGACCCCTCCAGCATGCCACCCAGGTAGTCGGCGACCCGGTTCACGACCGGGGCGGGGTCGATCGGCAGGCTGATCAGAGAGCCGGCCGTGTTGGCCAGGTCGCGGACGAGCTCGCGCAGGTTCGGCGCGCGGTAGTTGTTCGTCTGGCGGTTGAGCTCGACGAGCGCCTCCTCCGGGTTGAGGTCCTCACCGGTCTGCATCCGGATGGCGATCTGCGCGAGCAGCACGCGTTCGAACGACAGGGGATAGCCGGGAACCTCGACGCTCAGCCCCAGCAACGCCGCGGCGAGCACCGGCCGCACCGCGCTGCCCTGCTCGTCGTCCCCCAACTCCTTCGGCTTCACGAGCACCGACGGAGTCCTGTCCTTCCACTCGAGGAGGGCCTGGTTCAGCAGCGCGGTCTTGCCGGAACCACCGCAACCCTCGATCACGAGCAACGGCGTGGCACCCGCACCGCGGGCCCGGGCCAGGCCGTTGATGAGACCGCGCAGCCTGGTGCGCCCTTCGAACACCGTTCGCCTCCTCTGAGGGGTGCGGGATCGAAGAACTTTATGTGGCTATCGAGTTCCTACGGGCGCGAATTACACAAACGGCCACAGGTTTCGCCGTGATGGCCGAGTGGATCACCCGTTCAGCCGCAGCGATGCCTGCCAACGACTCCAGCTGGGCGAGCGTCTCGTCCGCGAGCACCGGCGAGTCGGCGAGCCGCAGCACCGCCTGCACGAACCGGTGCTCGCAACCGGCGCCGAGCAGCACCTGCTCGTACCGGCGTTGTGCCTGCCGATAACTTCATCCATGCAGGTAGAGGACGTATGAAGCTCAAGGGAAGTCGAGCGTTCGCGGACCGGCCGCCATCCGCTGTGACGTCGACCAGCACGGCATGATGACCAGCTGTGCTGCTCCGACTGGCCTGCCTCGGTGTGACCAACGCGTTCGCGTTGCTGCGCCTGTGCCTATGAGTGCTCGGGACAAGGACGTGGAGATCCCGGCGCTACGGCACCAGATCACCGTCCTGGAACGGCAACTCGGTGACGCCCGTCCGCGCTTCTCCCCCGGCGACCGGGTGTTCCTCGCAGCGCTGCTACACCGACTTCCGATCGACGCGCTTCGTCGACTGCGACTACTGGTGCGTCCGGAGACGTCCTGTGCTGGCACCGGGATCTTCTCGCCCGCCGCCACGCGGCCCAGTCCCGACCCAAGCACCGCGGCCGTCCACGAACCGTCCGCTCCATCCGGCTCCTGGTGCTGCGCCTGGCACGGGAGAATCCCACCTGGGGCTACCGCCGCATCCATGGCGAACTCCTCGTACTCGGCATCAAAGTCGCCGCCTCCGCCGTCTGGAGGATCCTCAAGGACGCCGCCGATTATGGAACCGGCTCGTCATCCGCGTCACCCACACCGCCGACCACATCCTGCACTGGTCGACATGGCGACGAACAAGCCAAGCCCGCGCCCGGATCAGCCACCACCGGAAACGCGGGCATCACGACCTGTCGTTGTCGTACTAAATGGGAGTTGAGAAGCCGCGGCCCGCACGAAACCAGGAGGCCCTGGGTTACGTGCGGAACCGCGCCGCTCTCGGGCGGAGGCAGTCAGACTCCGGTCAGGGCGAAGGTACCCGTGCCATCCTGCCTGCCGCTGGAATACTGGCGGATCAACTCCCCGTCCGCGTACCGGTCGTAGCCCATCATGGAGCCGGTGTACTTGTTCTGCACACCGATCCTCGAGCTGCCGGGTACGTCACGGTAGATGTAGAACCGCTGGAGGTCGTCCTCCACGCAGCTGGCCGTCGTGAGGTTGGCCCGCTCCAGGTTGGCGCTGCCCGCCGGGATGGTCGCACATCCGCCGTTGCCCCAGTTCCACAGGGACGCCTCAAGGATCCCGTTGTTCTCCGTCACGTTGCACAGCCGCCAGTTGTCCAGGTGGGCGCTGAAGATCGTCGACTTGCGCAGGCGGATGCCGTCGTTGGTCAGGAGCGGTGCGCTCCAGTTCAAGGGCTGGCCGGGGACGTCGATCCTGTAGACGCCGGCCGCGCAGTCGAGAGCGGCCCGCACGCTGCTCCCGGCCGCGTTGGGCTGCCCGGCGGACGTGGCACCGGCGGTCGGGGCCAGGTACTGCACGAGACGGTCCCGCGTCTGCTTCGCCGTCGGTGCCACCGCACCCGCCGGATGCTCAGCCCGCGCGGTGGGCGAGCCGCAGTCGAGGAGGTCCTGCGCCCTGGCCATGATGCTGTTGGCGGGCACCGTGTCCTCGCAGCGCACCACGCCTTCCTCAAGGGTGGTGTAGGTGGTGAAACTCCCGCTCCCGGGCCCCTCGATCCACTTCAACGCCCAGCTGCCGCCGCTCTGCTGGACACGGTTGCAGTTAAGGCTTCCGTAGGTGCCGGTGACCTTCTTGGTGCCCTTGTAGACGCCGTAGTAGGCGGGTTGACTGAAGTTCCACGTGACCGCGTTCGACTCGCTGCTGGAGGAGGTGTAGGTGACCTTGACCTCAAGGCCCAGCTTCGCGCCAGCCTTCTGGAGGGCCTCGATGCCGAAGTCCCCTTCGACGGTGCCGGTGACGGAGACCGAGATGACGGTCTCGGTGCTGGTGGTGACGGTCTGGGAGCCTGTGGTGCCCTGGGTGACGTACCAGCCCTTGAAGTGGGTGATCGTCGGGGACGCCTCGGTGGTCTTGATGTACGGATGGCGTGTGCCGAGATCGGCCGCCGTACAGGTGTCGCCGGGCACGAGCGCCATCGTATTGGCAGGTGCCGCAGCAACCGACGAGGCTGCAAAGGCCACGGCGGTGACCGCTACGGTGGCCGCCGTAGCGGTCACCGCTACGAGTGATCTGCCGACGCTGATAGCGGGTCGCATGGAATGCATCATTACCCAATTCCCCCTGTTCGTGTATTTGTCGAGCCAAGAATGAACGTAGCGAACACGGGGCAGTGACGGAAGGTCAAGGCCGGCCCAATAGATCCTGGCTGGCCACTCCCATGTGCACATCGTTGCCGAACCGGGCTCGATCCTCGGTGAACACTAGAGTCGTCGAACAAGGGATACCGGTAGACCAGGAAAGTTTTCCAGCAGAATTGGATTATTGAGTCGAAAGTGATCACCTTCCTGTAGGTTGATCACCCGTGATCGAGGTCGAGAGTGCGCACCGGTTATCGCCTGCGGAGCGTGAGGTTCTGCGGTTGCGGGTGGTAGCCGCGTTGGAGTCCGGGAAGTCGAGGGCTATCGGCAGGCCGCGGAGGTGTTCGGGGTCTCTGAACGGTCGGTGGGCACCTGGTGGCGGGCCTTGTGGGGTGCCAATAGTCGGCCACAGGGCCTGACTTGCGGTTAGGCGGCTGTGGGTTCGTACTCGTTGATCAGGCCGCCGAGGACTGGTCGGCGGCGTATCGAGGTGCGGCCTGGCTCTGCGGTTGGGTGGTCTGGTCGTGGTGGTGTGAGTTGTAGGGCTTGGTGTGGTCTGTGGTGGTTGTAGTGGGTCGTGTAGCGGTTCAGCACGGTCCGGGGGTGGTGTTGGTTGTTGATGAGCAGTCGGTCGGTGGCTTCGCGTCTGACGGTGCCGACGAAGCGTTCGGCGTGGGCGTTGGCTCGTGGACACCGTGGCGGGGTCTTCACGACGTGGATGCCTGCGCCGGAGAGTGCCGCGTCGAACGAGGCGGTGAACTGGCCGGCCCGGTCGCGGATGAGGAACCGGAAGTCGTCTGCCCGGTCGCCGACGTCCGTCAATAGATTGCGGGCTTGTTGGGTGGTCCATGTCCCGTCGGGGTCGGTGGTGGTGGTGCCGAGGATGTGGACGTATCGGGTGGCGGCCTCCCTCACGAAGAACACGTAGACGCGCTTGAGGGTGAGGGCGCAGTCGACGTGGAAGAAGTCGCAGACCAGAAGGCTCCCGGCCTGCGCGCGGAGGAACTGTCGGCAGGAGGTGTCGGTGTCGCGCTCGGGTGCGGGCGGGATGCGTAGGCGCTTGAGCGCGCGGCGGATGGTCGAGGCGGCTACCCGGTGGCCGAGCTTGAGCAGCTCACCCTGGATCCGGCGGTAACCCCAGCCGGTGTTCTCCCGCGCCATGCGCTCGATCAGCGCCACGGTGGTGTCGTCGACCGGCGGTCGCACGGTGCGGTTCGGGTAGGTCCACTTCTCCGCGACCAGGCGCCGGTGCCATCGCAGGATGGTTCCCGGTGTCACCAACCGGTGCTCGCGCAGCAGGCGGGGGAGTCGGCGAACCAGCGCGGCGAGCACCGCGCGATTGGGCCAGTCCAACCGTGGGCGGGGGTTGGTCCGGCGCAGCACGGCGACCTCGTGCCGTAGTACCAGCAGTTCGACGTCCTTGGCCGCGGAGGACCGGCTGAGCAGGACCAGCCAGTCACAGAGTTGGACGAAGATCAGGTACAGCAGTCGTAACGCCACACACCTCACGATCGTGCCCCGGAGGTCCAGCGTGCGCGATCGCCGCAGCTCAGCGTCCCAGAGTTCTGACACCTCACAGGCACCCGGCTACCTCGACACCCTGACCGGGTGGACCACCGTTCACACCAACGGGTGAGGCAGGTCGGCGGCCTCAGAGCGTCGGACGGTCCCCCCGATCAGGTGACAGGTCGAAGTCGTCGCCGTACTCGTCCCGGATGAGCTGGAACAAGGCGGGGTCGACCACCTCGACGGTCCACAGCACGGGCGTCGAGGCGATGTCCTCCAGCACGTACCAGCCGAGCACCTGGCGAACCCGCTCCTGCTCGGGGCAGTCGAAGTCCCATACCAACCGGATGAACGCGCAGTAACGCTCCGCGTCCGCCCTCGTGTCGGGGAAGCCCTTGAGGGCGGGCTCGGCCAGCCGCGCCCAGAACTTCAGCACCGCCTCGGTGTCGTCGACCGGGTGCAGCTCCCGGCCGAGCTCCACGGCGGTCTCGAACTGCCTCGCCGCCAGCTCCGCCAACAACGGCCTGGACTCCGGTACCAGCATCCAGATCAGGTCGGCGGGCATCCCCAACGACCACCTCATCCGCCGCGCCGCCGGCTTCGGCGCGGCACCTTCGAACAGGGCGTGCATCACGCTGTTACGGCCGACCTCCACCGGGCCGTCGCCGATCCAGACCTCGACCCGGTCGTCCGGCCCCGTCATGTCCCCACCACCGATCCGTTCACGTCATCCGCACCCACGTTAGGCGATGCAGTCGCCCGGGTTGCGCTGCGCCGCTTCGACCATCTCCCGCACGCCCATAGGGTCCATCAGGTCCAGTGTCGCCCCTGCCAACCCTGCTGGTGGACGGCGACGCCGAAGGCGGCGACGTTGAGGATCACGAGGCCGTGGCCGGGCAATGCCCCCTTCTTGACCAGTTTCGGCACGCCGTACTTGGTCGCCTCAGTGGCGGTCTAGTCAGCGAGGCCGTCGGCACCAACTACAACTCGCACGGCAAACCGACGATCACCTCGGGCAACAACGTCTACGTGTCCGACGCCCTCTACACACCGTTCGGCGAAGCACGCGAGTTCACTCTCGGACCCTCGCACAACAGCGCCCGCCTGACCTACGACTACGACCCGCACACCCGCCGACTCGCCGGCACCACGTTCACCGCGGCCCTGGCAGACCCCCAGATCGATGCCACCCGCTACACCTACGACGACGCCGGCAACGTCACCAAGTCGGTCAACACCCGAGGACCCGAGGGGCGCGCCCCCGTCCGCACCCAGTGCTATTCCTACGACGCCCTGCGCCGCCTGGACCACGCCTGGACCGCCACCGACAACTGCGCCGCCTCCCCGTCCACGACCGAAGGCCACGCCAACATCGGTGGCCCCACCCCGTACTGGACGTCCTGGACCTTCGAACCCGGCGGACTGCGCACCACCCAGACCCGACACGCCCTGCCCGGCACCACCGGCGATACCACCACGACCTACACCTACCCCACCGGCGGCAGCCCTCGCCCACACTCGCTGACCAGCGCCACCACCGCAGGCCCTTCCGGTCAGACGCTGTCGACCTACGGCCACGACCAGTCCGGCAACACCACCCGCCGCACCCTGCCCACCGGCGAGCAAACGCTGACGTGGGACAAGGGGAACCGGCTCGACACCGTCACCTCACCGGCGCGCACGCCGTCTGCGGCGGGAACGGTGGTGCGCTTGTGGTGCCGTGGTCGACGTCTCGTTGCCCATGCTGCGTCGCGGTGGATGGACCTGCCAGATGTGCAAGTGGATCGACCTCGGTCCTCGCAACCGCGCGCTCGGCGCGGTCACCCAGCAGTGGTCCGTCGCCCGCCAGGAGCAACTGCTGCTCGCAGCGAACATGCGCTCCCTGCTGCCGCTCGGCGACGCCGACGGAGACGAACCGATCAATTACGAGTGCCTGGAGTGCGGCGGCGCGGCAGCAGACAGCCTGTTCGGCATCGCCGAAGGACTCAGGCTGTCCTGGCTGCCCTGCGATCACTGCGACGCCGCCCGGTTCAGCCGGCGACGGTCGTGAAGCTGGTCGAGCAGCTTCGCTCACCGGTGGTGGCACGGTGCACCCCGGCTACAGAAGCCGGCCGCCCGCCGAGGATCTGTTGGTGTACCTGCCGCAGCTGCGGACCTGGCACGACGCCGAGTTCGTCGGCCAAGGCCCGCCGTACTCGCTGGTAGTGGAGCAGCGCCTCGGCTTGCCTACCGCACCGGTACAAGGTCAGCATCAGCTGCCCGGCGAGGCATTCGTCCAGCGGATCAGCCTCGGCCTGGGCCGAAACCTCGGCGAGCAGCGCGTGGTGCCGCCCCAACCGCAGTCCGAGGTCGTTGCGGTGCAGGCCGGCGCTCGTCCGCTCCCGCTCCAGGATGTGCCGCACCTGGTCCAGCCACGGTGAGTCGACGCCGGTCAACGCACTGCCCCGGCACAGGTCGAGTGCGTCGTCCAGCAGGGCGAACGCCTGTTCGTCCTCGGCCGTCCGTGCTCGTCGAACGAGACTTCGGAAGCGGTGCAGGTCCACCGCCATCTCATCGACCTCGAGGGTGTAGCCGCCGCTCGTTCGCACGATGCGCGGTCCGTCGGTCGTCAGCGCGCGCCGCAGTCGGTGCAGGTAGCCGTACAGGGTGTTGTGCGCCGTGTGCGGCAGTGCGTTGCCCCACACGCGGTCGGCCAGCTGGTTGATCGGGTGTGGTTCGTTCGGCTCGATCAGCAGCACCGCCAGGACGCTCCGTTGGCGGGCGTGTCCGAGGTTCACCGGTCCGCTCTCCGACCGGGCACGAACCGCGCCAAGCACTCTCAGTTCCACCGCTGCCTCCGGGTTCGTTGTCGTGTGCCGTGTCGTGTGTAGGCCGATGGGGTTGTCCGCCGTCGAGCGCGTGGACGGCGGACAACGACGACCGGACAATCGGTGATCCACAACCTGGGGGAGGGTGTTCGTCGTGCCGCGTGCGGAGCGACCGCTGGATCTCGACGGTGGCCCGTTGACCGCGTTCGCCGCCGATCTGAGGGCGCTGCGCGCGGCGGCGGGCGGACCGGCCTACCGCGAGCTGGCCCGGCGCGCGCACTACTCGTCGTCGGCGTTGTCCGACGCCGCCGGCGGCCGCAGGCTGCCTGGCCTGGACATCACCCTCGCCTTCGTACGGGCGTGCGAGGGTGACGAGGACGCGTGGCGCCGGCGCTGGCAGGCGGTGGCCGCCGAGGTGGCCTGCGAGGCGCGGCCCGCACCACCACGACAGGTCGACGGGCCCGCGCCTTACGTCGGGTTGGCGGCGTTCGGCACCGAGGACGCCGACCGGTTCGCCGGCCGCGAGGCGGTGGTCGACAAGCTGGTCGCCCGTCTGTCGCGGCAGCGGTTCCTGGCGTTGTTCGGCGCCTCCGGCGAGGGCAAGTCCTCGGTGCTGCGGGCAGGCCTGCTGCCTGCTTTCCCCGCCGGGCGGCGTGTCGTGCTCACGCCTGGGCCCGACCCGGTGGAGGAGTTGGCCGTGCACCTCTCCGGGCTGACCGGCCGCCCGGCTGGACGCCTGAACGCAGACCTCGTCGAGGATCCGCGCGCCCTGCACCTGGTGGCCCGCGAGCTGCTGCTCGACCAGCCGGACGGCGCGGACCTGGTAGTCGTGGTCGACCAGTTCGAGGAGGTCTTCACCCTCTGCCGCGACCACGACGCGCGGTCGGCGTTCATCGCGCTCCTGCTCACCGCCGCGCAGGCCGCCACCAGCCGCGTCCGTGTCGTGCTCGGCCTGCGTTCGGACTTCTACCCGCACTGCGCCCGATACCCGGACCTGGCCGAGGCACTGGAGGACGCCCAGGTGCTGCTGGGGGTGATGACCGTCGAGGAGTTCCGGCGCGCCGTCACCCGTCCCGCGACCGCGGTGGGCTGCACCGTCGAGTCGGCGCTGGTGACCCAACTGGTCGCCGACGCTGCAGGCCGCGCCGGCGCGCTGCCGCTGGTCTCCCACGCGCTGTTGGAGACGTGGCGCCGTCGCCGCGGCAACACCCTGACGCTGACCGGTTACCAGGCCGCAGGCGGGATCCGCAGCGCCCTGGCCCGTACCGCAGAGCAGGTCTACGCCGAGCTGTCCCCGGCCCGGCAGGACCTCGCGCGGCAGGTCCTGCTGCGACTGACCGCACCCGGAGAGGGGACCGACGACACCAAGCGCCGCGTCCCCCGGGTGGAATTGGACGCCCTCGACGGCGACGTCGAACCGGTGCTCAACGCGCTGGCCGATGCCCGGCTGATCACCCTGACCGGCGCCGAGGTCGACATCACGCACGAGGCGCTGTTCCACGCCTGGCCGAGACTGCGCGGCTGGCTCGACGAGGACCGCGCCGGCCTGCGTACCCAGCGCCACCTCATCAAGGCCGCCGCCACCTGGCACGAGCTGGACCGCGACCCCGGCACCCTGTTCCGCACCACCCGCCTGGCGACCACCGTCGACTGGGTAAACCGCGCCCGGCCGGCCCTGACCGCGGGCGAACGGGACTTCCTCGACCACAGCACCGCAGCCGAGGCCCGCGCGCACCGGTCCGTGCGCCTACGGCGGCGTCTGCTGGCCGCCGCCGTGGTCGCCCTGCTGATAATCGCCACCGCCGTCGCGATTCCCGTCGTGCGGCAACGCCGCCTCGCTGACCGGATGGACCTGTCACGCAACCTGGCCACGCGCGCCGCCGCCCACTCTGCCGAGGCTTCCCGCAACGCCTTGGCCGCCTACCGGGCGTATCCGACCGTCGAGGCCCGCAGCAGCCTCCTCACAGCCGCTGTCACCCGGCAGGGGGATCACCGCAGCATCCCCGCTGACCGCCCAGTGGGGGGCCGCTACCGCGATCAGCCCGGACGGGAGCCGCATCGCGATCCACGGGGAGGAGAAGGTTGTCCTCCTGGCGACCGACACCCTGAAGCACATTGCGGAGTTCCCGGTGTCCGGACCGCCCGACAGAACCGGCAACCTCCAGTTCACCGCCGATGGGCAGACGCTCGTGATCGCCGAAGGATCCGGGCGCATTACCTTCCTGCGACTGCCTGACGGCAAACGCGTGCGCAGCATGAAGGTCGGTTCCGACGGTTGGGCGATGTTCGCGACGAGTCCCGACGGTCGCACGCTGGCCGTGAGCGGAGTGGGCCCTGTAACGACGCTGTGGGACATCACGACCGGCGGCCGCATCGGTGAGCTGGAGGCCGACGGCTACGGCTACATGCCGCCTGCCTTCACTGATGACAGTCGCATCCTCGCTGTGACCGATTCTGCCGGTGAGGTCGGGTTGTGGGACCTGTCGACCCGTGCTCGCGTAGCGCGGCTGCCTGTGGAGCAGAGGCCTGTCGCATTGGACTTCACGCCTGTCGGCGACCTCCTCGCCGTCGGGGACGAACGCGGTGAGGTGGTCCTGTGGGACGTGACCACGCGCACCAAGGTCGCAGTCGCAGCTCGCCATGCGGGTGGTGCGTACGGTGTCGCCTTCAGCCCGGACGGCCGGCTCTTGGCCTCCGGCGGAGAGGACGGCCGACTCGCCCTCTGGGACGTGGTCAACCGCATGCCCCTGCCCGAACTGCAGGTGGACGACCCTCCACACGGTGACCGCCCTGACCTTTCAGGGGTCTGGGCACCGGAGTTCGCCCAGGAAGGCACGCTCATCGCAGCAAGCACCAGCGGCCTGTTCGTCTGGTCGGCCGACCAACTGCCCACCGCAGCCGGACACGACATCACCGACCTGCGTTTCGACGGGCCCGAAACGCTGCGTACGTTCCAGGACACCGGCACGCTCACCACTTGGCATACCACCCCAGACCTGCGGCGAGCCGACTCACGCGATCTCGCCGACGGCAACGCCGGTGGCTGGTTCAGCCCTGACGGCAGACGCCTGGTCCTGAGCACACCCGGCAATCCCGTCACCGTCCACGACGTGGGCAGCGGCAGAACGGTGCAGTTGCCCGTCCCCGGCTGGCCCTCGCCCGCCATGCGTGCGCACGTGGCGGCCTTCGCCGACGACCAACGCCACGTCCTGGCAATCAGCGCAAGCCTGCCCATTGTGATCGGGGACGTCGACGAGCCCAACGCGGTCAGATCCGTGATGCGGCAGCAGTACAGCAACCAGTTCACCGGTGCCGCGTTCCTGCCGGGCAGCTCTCGACTCGTCCTGGCCGATATGGGCAGTCAACTGACGATCGTCGACACCGACACCGGAAGCCCGATCAAAGACTTGCAGGGCCACCGCAGACCGGTCGCCGCCATCGCGCCCACCCCCGACGGCAGACTCCTCGCCACCATCGGCGGCGACTCCGAAGTGATCCTCTGGGACACCACCACATGGCAGGAGGTCGGCCGCCTCACCGGCCACACCTCGGAGGTGTGGCGCGCCGAGGTCAGTCCGGACGGCACACTGCTCGCCACCGGAGCCACTGATGGCACCACCACCCTGTGGGACCTCGCCACCCGCACCCGCTGGGCTACCCTCACCGGCCAGCCAGGCCCGGTGACCGCCCTCGCTTGGAGCCCCGACGGCAAAACCCTGGCAACCGCCGGAGCCGACAGCACCATCGCCCTGTGGCACACCGACCCCGACACCGCGATCGACAAGCTGTGCCACAAACTCACGAACTCCACCGAAGGACAGCCATCGAGCTGTTCACGATGACACAACAGACTTTCGGCACCTCGTGAGGTTGTCCCCGAAGACCGGACACGGGGTTTCATGCCACGAGGACGAGACCTTGACGATAGTCGACGCGGAACTCGTGCGGGGTGCGGTAGTCGAGTGTCGAATGTAGACGGTCGTGGTTGTAGTAGCCGAGGTAAGAGGTCGCCGCAGCATCCGCCGAGAACCGACGGACATCGCTGACCAGCAGTTATGAGGGCCGCGGGAGTGAGTTGTTGGTCGTCGTGTGGCTCGCGGTTGCCGCAGAAGACATGTTGGTCGTGCCGCCGGCACAGCAGTCGGATCTTGTGGTGGCGACCGGGAAGCTTTTCGTCGGCGACTGCGGGCCGTCCGCACAGCCAGCACCGGTCAGTCCCGCTGGGGCGGTGGCGGGCACGACGTCGATCCGCCGAGCCATTAGCACTGGCTCCGTTCCGATGTTCCTCAGACGCCCTGGACTTCGCGGCTTCGGCGGTCTCAGCCGTCGACTCGCCCCGCTGGCGGCGGCGCGATCCGGAGGACGACCGGGCGGCGAACCAGATTCGTCCAAGATTTCTCCCAGATCACCGGGCCACCATGGGAACCGTACAGACCCGGGACGGGTGGTCAGTGGAGCACCACCGGGTGTCACTACCCTACAGGGGGTTCTCAGGATGGGTTTCCAGGTATCCGGGCGGACTGTGGTCGGCGGCGCTTTCGCGTTGGGCTCTGCGATCCTGCTGAGCTTGGCCGTGGCCGCTCCGGCGTTCGCCGCGATCACCGACGTCAACACGGCGCGGAACTACGCGGGCGCCCGGTACGACAGCTCGATCGACACCTTCACGGTCTGGGACAACGGCCCGAACTACCGCCCCGACGACGGCACCAGGGCACGCCTGCGGGTCACGAAGAAGAACACGACCCTGACGTTCACCGCGACCCACGAATGGCGGTCCGGGGTGAACGGGCAGAGCAAGAACTTCGTGCTGCCGAACACCTTCGAGTCAGGTGACGAGATCTCGATCCAGATCTGCTCGCTCACCTCCAGTGGGGGCACGCTGGAGTGCAAGACCGGGACGGCGTGGGTGTAGGACACGTCCGCGCTGCGAGGGCTGATCCGACCGGTAGGAGCGTCGGGCGGATCAGCCCTCGTCGAGGAGTTTGCGCTCTACGCGGTCGGTGTCCGCAGTGCGGCGCTGTGCCCGGTGCAGGCCCAGTGCCTTGCCCCGCCACGAGCGCGTCGCCGCGCCGGTTACGAGGGTCAGACGCGACCGCGCCGACGGGCGCGGGTACTTCGTCGGAGGAGTGCGATCATGCTTGCGACACGCTTTTTCCGAGGAGTCGCAGCGGTTCTGGTAGCGGCCGTCGTCGGCACCGCCATGCTCGCACCGGCCCAGGCGTCCGCCGTTCCTGCGGCGGGCAGCTACAGACCTTGAATGGAAAGGATTGATGGCGCCGGTCATGGTCAGCCCTCGATGAACATGACCGGGGTTGGGTATCCCGGAGTCATGAGGTATGCGGACGGTGGTGGACTGTCGGTGCGGGGCAGGGCCACTCGCGAGCAGGCCCGGTGGGGCGCGGCGGAGTGGTTCGCCCGGGACGTGCCGGTCGGGGAGATCGCCCGTCGGCTGCGGGTGTCGACCAACGCGGTCTACACCTGGCGGCGTCGATGGCGCGTCCGGGGGCGAGGCCGGGTTGGCGTCGAAGGACCCGGGCGGGTCGTCGTGCCGGCTGGACCAGCGGCGGTTGGACCAACTCGCCGAAGCGCTGGAGCGGGGCCCTGCCGCGTATGGGTTCGGTGGGGACCGGCGTTGGACCCTGGCCCGGGTCTCCGATCTGATCGCCCGGCTGTTCCACACCCGTTACATGCTGCGCGGGGTGTCGTGTCTGTTACACCGCATGGGCTTCTCGCCGCAGGTGCCGCTGTCGGTCAATAGCGGACCGCGCGCGGGTGACGTCGCTGAAGTCCAAGCTGAGCCGTTCGGTGCCGCGTCGCGTCTCTCGTAGTAGGTCGCGGCCTTCGGTGGACGGTTCAGCACTCAACTTCGCCTCGAACGCCGGTGTCGGTTTGAGGGACGCCGTCGCGGAACCGCCGGCCTTGCGGGCGGCTTTGCTCTCCTCTTCACGTGACAGTTCGATGTCTCCGGTCACCTTGACGTTGGTGACGGCGACCAGCAGTTCGTCCAGTCGCAGGCGGTGATCGCGGCCATTCACGACAACGCGCTGCGCCCAAGGACACCGACTGGCCGCAGATCCTGGGCATGTACGGGCTGCTGGAGAAGATGCCCGGCAACCCGATGGTGTCATTCAGCCGGGCGATCGCGGTGGCATGGTGCACGGTCCTGCCGAGGGCCTGAAGCTGATCGACGCCTTGGACGAGCGGCTGCCCTGCCACTGCCGGCTCGACGCCGTGCGCGCCCACCTGCGCGAGATGGCAGGGACGCGCCGCGCGTTGTGGCGCACTACCAGGTGGCCGCCGCGCGCACGACGGGCACGTCCGAGCAGCGTTACCTGATGGAGTAGGTGGCTCGACTCGCCTGCTGACCCGGTGCCACTACAGTCACTATTCGTGACTGTCGGTGATCGGATCGGGCCCGCGTTGATCCGGGTCCGGAACGCAACGGGCGTGGCCGTCGGCGCCGGTTTCCTGGTCGGGCCCACCTCGGCCGTCACCTGCGCGCACGTCATCGCGGACGACGGCCGTGCCGCCGCGCCGCCGTCCGGCCCGTTGACCGTGGACTTCCCGCTGCTCGGCGGTGATCCGGTGTCGGCGTCGGTGGTGTCGTGGCAGCCGATCGCGGCGGACGGCACCGGTGACGTGGCCGTGCTGGACGTGGAGCCGCCCTCCGGGGCGAGACCCGTGCCGCTGAGTTCCGCAGACGACGTCTGGGGTCACCGGATCAGGGTGTGCGGGTTCCCGGCCGGGTTCGAGGACGGCCGGTGGCTGTCCGGCGTGCTGCGGGCCAAGCAGGGCACCGGGTGGTTGCAGGCGGAGGTGGCCGGGGTCCGGTCCGGTTTCAGCGGCGCGCCGGTGTGGGACGAGGAGCGGGCCGGCGTGGTCGGCATGCTGGTGGCGAGGGCCGGTGACGGCACCGCTTTCGTCGTGCCGTCGGCGGACTTGGGGTCGTGGGACGACCTGCCCGAGCCGTTCCGCGGGCTGGCCGCGTTCGAGGAGGAGGACGAGCCGTTCTTCCACGGCCGGGAGGCCGACGTCGCCCGCCTGCGCCGCCACGTCGAAGACCGTTCGTTGGTGCTGGTCGTGGGGCCGTCGGGGAGCGGTAAGTCGTCGCTGGTGCGGGCGGGTCTGCTGCCGGCGCTGCGGCGCGACGGCGTGCACATCTCGGTGGCCCGGCTGGGTTCGAGCCTGCCGGAACTGCCGCGCGACCGGCGGGTGCTGCTGTTCGTGGACCAGTTCGAGGAGGTTGTGGACGAGGACCCGGACCTGGCGCGCGTCGTGCTCGACCGTCTCGCCGGCGCCTTGTCGAGGGTGGTGCTGACCATGCGGTCGGACTCGCTGGACCACCTCCTCACCGCCTCGACGGCCCGTGCCCTGGACCACGCGGTGATGTTCGTGGGGCCGTTGGACGCCGACGGGATGCGTGCGGCGATCACCGAGCCGGTGGCCGCCGTGGGCGGTATCGACTTCGAGGACGGCCTGGTCGACCGCATCATCGCCGACGCGGGCCAGGAACCCGGTCGGCTGCCGTTGGTCGAGTTCGCGTTGACCGAGCTGTGGCGGCGGCGCACCGGTGGTCGGCTCACACACCAGGCGTACGACGAGATCGGCGGCGTGTCGGGCGCGTTGACCGACTACGCCGACCGGGCGCTGTGGCTGCCGGAGACCAGGGTGCGGGACGTTCTGACCAGGCTGGCCCGCCCCGACGGCGCCGGTGGGTTCGTCCGCAAGCGGCTGGACGCATCCGACGTGGACGACCAGGAAGTGCTGGAGGCGTTGGTGGCCACCAGGCTGGTGGTGGTCAACGACGGGACGGTGGAGTTGGCGCACCAGGCATTGGCGGACCGCTGGGAGCGCCTGCGCGCGTGGCTGGCGGCGGATCACGAGTTCGTGGCTTGGCGGTCGGATCTGGACCAGCGGCGGGCGCAGTGGGCGGATGCCGGCCGGGACCGCAGGAGCCTGCTCGGCGGTGTCGCTCTGGCACGGGCGTTGGCATGGCGGGCGAGGCGCGAGCTGTCGGCGGGGGAGCGCGACTTCATAGACCGCAGTCGCGTGCGGCAACGGCGGGAGGTGTGGACGTGGCGCGCCGTCACGGCGCTGGTCACCGTGATCGCGCTGGTCGCGGCCGGGTTGTGGGTGCGGACCGAGGCGCAGCGCCGGGAGATGGGCGAGCAGCTGCGGGTGAGCAACGCGAGGCAACTCGCGCAGGAGTCGTTGAGGCTGCGGGAGAACCACCCGCTCAAGGCGGTGCAACTGGCCCTCGTCGCGTGGCGCGAGTACCCGCGTCACCCGGAGGCGTACCGGGCGCTGTTCGCGCAGGAGCAGGACCACGGATTCGCCGACCACCTGCTCGGCCCTCCGGAAGGGCGGACGGCGGCCAGCGGTGACGGCAGCGTGGTAGCCGTCTCCTCGAACGGTCCGAGCCGATTGGTGGTGCGGCAGGCTGGACGGGCGTGGGAAGTGCCGACCTCCGACGTGATCGGACACGCGGTGAGCCCGGACGGCACCACGCTCGCGGTCGTCACGACCTCCGGTGAGCTGAAACTGTGGCACATCCCGGATCGCGTGAAACGGCACACGATTCCGTCCGATGGCGTGCCGCACGCACTGCGGTTCGACCGCGAGGGGCGGTACCTGACCGGGAGCGAGTTGGTGGCGACGACACGGCCCGTCAAAGTGATCACCTGGGATTCCCGCACCGGCGAGCAGGTCGCCGCTCTCTCCTACAACGGTGTCTACGCGGTGCTCCAGCCGGACCGGCGCACGCTCGTCGGGTACGAACACCAAGGTGGGTCGACGGGTCCGTTCCACGTGATCACGCTCGACCTGATCACCGGACAGCGCCGGGACTACGGCCGTTCCACCGTCTTGCTCGGCCACGGCGAGGCGGTCGCCGAGTGCGTGCCCGATGGCATTCGGATCCGCGTGGTCGCCACCGACGAGACCCGCACGTTCCCGCCGCGTGGACGTGCTTGCGGCGCTCCGGACCCGACTCCCGGCGCGGTGGACGCGAGCGGGCAGTTCATCGACCTGGAGGGGGAGGACGACTCCGGCAAGCGCACCTATCTGCACTGGCCCACCGGCCGCACGTACACGGTCCGCGGGCAGCGTCGGCCGGTCCACGGCGTGATCGGCGCGTTGACCGCAGACGGTGGCTTCACTGCGATCTTGATCAACGATAAGGCCACGGTCCACCTGCACGCGGACCGGGCGGACCCGCCGCAGTCACCCGAGTCGCCGGACGACTATCCCACCGTGGCCGTCGCGCCGGACGGCCGATCGTGGGCGGAGGCGACCGACACCGAGTTGAGGATGGTCTCCACCGACGGTGTCCAGCGGACCGCGGCATCGGAGCGGATCACGAGGTTGCGGTTCACCCCGGGCGGTCGCCACCTGCTCGCCGCGTCCGAGCACGTCTTGCGCGTGTACTCGCTGCCCGGGTTGCGTTTGGAGCACACAGTCGCGCCGCCGTACTTGCCGATGCGGAAGCTGTCGTTCGCCGTGCTGTCGGATGGCGAGGTGGCCACCCTCCACGACGGCTCGCTCACCAGGTGGAGGCTCGACACCGGACAACCGGTGGACCGGCCCCTCCCGCTCGCCTCGGCACCCGAACGCCTCGCCGAGGTCGGCGAGGCGGGCCACCTCCACCCGCGCCCCGGCCACCCGCACCAGGTCGTGCTGGAGACACCGGCAGGCCTCGAACGGTGGGACGTCGTCGGGCGGCGATTCCTCGGCAGGCTGCCGACGCCGGTCAGCGGTGTTCGGGGTGGATTCGTGCACAACCCGGACGGCGTGCGGATCGCCGCGGTGAAAGCCGGGCCGGGTGGCGTCGAGGTGTGGCAGGAGGACTGGAAGTTCAGTGAGCTGTCGGAGCGGGTGAGGACGCTGATCGGCTTCCACGGCGCCGCGCTGGTGGTGGAGGTGGACGCCGGGGTGCAGGTGTGGCTCGGGAACCAGTTGATCGGCGAGATCGCCGTCGAGGAGCGGATCCGGCACTTCCGGCTGGACGGCGCCACCCTGCACTACGTCACCAACGGTGATCGGGGCGACGGGAGGTACATCAGGGAACTGTCGTCGTTGCGGCTCGACCCCGAGGCGATCGTGGCACACCTGTGCGGCATGGCGGATCGGGAGTTCACGCCCGAGGAGCTGTTGGACCTGCCTGCCGGGGTCAGCCGTGACCGGCCGTGTGCTCGGTAGATCTGGGCTCGGGGTGGTTGCGATGACCGAGTGGAATCGGCTGGTGTCGGGTTCGAGACCTGGATCGAGCGGTAGATCCGGGAGGCGCAGGACCGTGGTGGGAGCGAGAACCTGCCGGGTGCGGGCAAGCCGTTGAGCGGGTTGCGGCTGTCCGACGCTTGAGTTGATGACTTTGATCGAGGCCGGAGCCCGTGCCCTGGTCGGCGCGGTGTTCGGACCCACCGCCGAGGGCGAGACAATCTACGCTGGCCGCCTGCTGCACCTGCTGCGACCGGACACGCTGGGTGTTTCGGGACTGGGGTGTGCTTGTGCAGGTCAGGCGGCGTGGTGGTACTCGTTGGAGATGATGCCGCCCAGTCGTTGCCGTTGGCGGATGTCGAGGCTGGCGACCGCTCCCTTGATCGGTGATCAAGGGAGCGGCCAGGAGGAGCGAACGAAGGAGAGTTCGTTGTGCTGCAATGGAGTTCGCCTGCTTCGAACTGCGCTCAACGGAGCCGTCTCGGAGCGCTCCGGAACTATTTCCGCAGGTCAGACCTTGATTCGATCACTGGGGGTCAAGGGGTGCATGTTCATCCTGTCGTCCCGACGGTCGTGATCAGCGGGTTCACCTTTGTGGTGAACCCGCTGGTTCGTTTTGGGTTCATGTGGTCGCAGTGTGGTCGCGTCCTGCCCGTCAGGCGGCGTCGGCCGACACTTTCGGTCTGAGGACGGGATGGTCGGAGTGTTCAACTCGAGAATTGCCGGGTTTGGAAGGGTGGATGACTGGTGACCGCCTCAATGGCCGAACGATCTGAAGCCGATCGAGTGGAATCGCTCGTGAATGGGTTTCTCGCGGAACGGGATGCCAGGTCTATTGCGGAACTGCATCCTGGGGTCTGTGATGGCATCGTTTCCTGGATTCGCGAAGCGGCACACGTGGGAAGATGGACCAGGGTTGAGAAGTTTGCCAACTTGGCTGCTCCCCTCCGGGTGGCGGGCCTCGGCGAGGTTCTTCAGGAGATTCTTGATTCAGGCGCCGCAGGATTGAACAAAGAGGATCTCGTGGACATTTTGGGTGAGATCCGGGAAGCGGGCTCGGTCGCTTGTCTGTTTCGGGTAGCGGAAGGTTCGGTGAGCAAGGACGCCCCAGCGTACTGGCTATGCCAGAAGGTTATCTCCTCTCTGGGGGAAATTGGCACGCCGGAGGCCTTTGAGTGCATTCGTCAGATGACAGCCCAGTCATGGCCTGACACTGTGCGATGGCATGCGGCTGTCGAACTGGGGATCGAAGATGAGCTTGGGTTCGACGAAGGTCAAATGTTGAGGTAGCGCGTACCCCGGGCGGGCGTCGATAACATGGCAAAAGTGGAGCCCTGTCGGGCATGACCTGGCGGGGCTTCTTCGTGGGGTGACGGCAGTAGTTGACGGCAACGTCAGCGGACCGGGGGTTCGCCCCTTCGGCCGCCCTGCGAGGTGTCAAAGTCGGCCACGTGGTCTGACCTGCGGGTTAGGCTGCTGTAGGTTCGTACTCGTTGATCAGGCCGCCGACGACTGGTAGGCGACGTATTGAGGTGCGGCCCGGCTCTGCTATCAGCCGGTCCCGTCGTGGTGGTGCGAGTTGCAGCGCCTAGTAGGACTTTGTTAAGTGCTGTTGACCTGCGGTTTCTGTTGGCTGTTCGTGGCCTGGACGGGTTGTCGGCAGGTGTGGCAGATGCCGGTCCAGGCGGCGAGTAATCGTTGGAGGTGGCG
>NZ_JNXC01000018.1 GCF_000716595.1 Saccharothrix sp. NRRL B-16314 | reverse complement strand
TCTCAAAGGAAACCTCTTGACGAGGTTCATAAATTTACTGGCTATTCGGCACGCTGTTGAGTTCTCAAAGAACACGCGCACACCGTCACTCGTCACATTCAGTGATTCGATCCGGGGCTTCTATGTTCCGCCGCACTCCGTTCCGGTTTCTCTCCGGCCCGTTCCGTGCTGACATGGAGAAACCTACACGAGTGCGCCTGGATAGTGAAATCGGGGGGTCGGTTTCGGCGTCTCCGCAGCTAGGCGTGGTGCGACCCCCTGGAACGGTGGATGCTGTGCCGGTGCAGCTCTCCCCTCGGCTCGGCCGGTACGCGCTCCATCTCGTCGTGGTGGCGGCCGGTTACTACCTGGGCGCACGTCTCGGCCTCCTCCAGGCGTTGGTCAACGACCAGGTGACCCCGCTGTGGCCGCCGACCGGTGTCGCCGTCCTCGCGCTGGTGCTCGGTGGGCTGAGGATGTGGCCGGGTGTCGCGCTGGGCGCGTTCGCGGTCAACGCCACGCTGACCGACATCGGCTCCACGATCGTCATCAGCGGGGGCAACACGCTCGGACCGGTCGTCGCCTACCTGCTGCTCCGGCAGGCGGGTTTCCGACAGGAGGTGGACCGCACGCGCGACGCGCTCGCGTTGGTGTCCCTGGGCGCGTTCGCGGGCATGGCGGTCAGCGCCACCGTCGGCAGCAGCACGCTCCTGCTGACCGGGGTGATCGACGAAGCCGGCTTCTGGTCGACGTGGGCCGTGTGGTGGACCGGTGACGCCCTGGGCGTCCTGGTCCTGGTGCCGATGGCGCTGGCGTTCCGCACCCTGCGCCTGCGGAACCACCCCGTGCGCCGGTGGTTGGAGGCCGCGGCGCTGCTGGTGAGCACAACGGTGGTCATGGCGGTGGCGACGACGCACGACCTCCGGCTGATGTACCTGGTGTTCCCGTTCCTCATCTGGGCGGCGCTGCGCTTCCAGCACCTGGGCACGGCCCCGTGCGCGCTGATCGCGACGACCCTGGCGGCGCGGGGTGCGGCCATGAGCTCCGGCCCGTTCGCGGGGTTGGACCTCCTCGTGCGCATGGTGACGTTGCAGGCGTTCAACGCGACGACGGTGTTGACGGCGCTGCTGCTGTCGGCCGTGATCGCGGAGCGCAACGCGGCGCGGCAGGCGATCGAGCGGACGGTGGCGCAGTTGGCGGACGTGGTGCAGCAGTACCGGCCGCTGCTGTTGGGCAACGCGCTGCCCCCGCCTCCGGAGAAGCGCTAAGTGGACGTCGTCGTGGTTGGTGGAGGCCCGGCGGGTCGGGCGTTGGCGCGCGCGTGCGCGGCACGGGGGTTGGGGACGACGGTGGTCGACCCGAACCCGGAACGGCCGTGGCGGGCGACCTACGCGGCGTGGGCGGACCAGTTGCCGGCCGACGCGCCGATCGCGGTGTCGGTGTCGAGATCGCGTGCGGTGACGACGGTCGAGCACGTCATCGCGCGTGGGTACGCGGTGCTGGACAACGAGCGGTTGCGGCGGCTCCCCGACGACGTGCGGGTGGTCGCGGGCCGGGTCGTCGGGTGGTCGGCCGGGGAGGTGGCGTTGGCCGGCGGGCGGGTGTTGACCGGTCTGGTGGTCGACGCGACCGGCGCGGCGGGTGGTCGTGCCGCGCAGACGGCGGTCGGTGTGGTGGTCCCGGCGGAACGCGCGGCGCCGTTCGTGGGTGCGGACGAGGCGCTGATCATGGACTGGCGCAAGCCGCCTGCGGCGACGACGACCGACCCGACGTTCCTCTACGCGATCCCCGTGTCGGCGGACGAAGTGCTGCTGGAGGAGACGTCTTTGGCCCGTCGGCCGGGGCTGCCGTTGGACGAGTTGCGGCGGCGGTTGCACGCGCGCCTGGCCGCGCACGGCATCCCGGTGCCGGACGGCGAGGAGCGGGTGCGCATCGCGCTGGACGGGCGGGCGCGGAACGGCGCGTTCGGCGCGGCGGCCGGGTCGATCCACCCGGCGACGGGGTACAGCGTGGCGGCGGCGTTGCGACGGGCGCCGGTGGCGGCGGCGGCGATCGCGGACGGGCGTCCGGTGGCGCGGTCGGCGGCCGAACGGGTGGTGCGCGGGTTGCGGTTGAAGGGTTTGGCGGCGTTGCTGGCGATGCGACCGGATGACGTTCCGGAATTCTTCAACCACTTTTTCCATTTGCCCGACAATCTTCAACGCGCCTACCTCGACGGGGACGGTGACCTGCGTGGGACGGTCCTCGCGATGCTCCGGCTGTTCGGTTCGGCGGACTGGCGTATGCGTGCCGGCTTGGCATTTCCTGTGCAATCGGCCAAAACTTCGGGAACACCTGGTTAACGCTCTCGGCAAAATGAGGTGGAGCGGGCACGATCGTGGCCGTGCCCGCCTTGCTGGATGACGTTCGCTTCGCCTTCCAGCCGTTGTTCAACCTCCACACCGGAGGGGTCGTGGCCGTCGAGGCGCTGGCCCGGCCGCACGACGGCAACGTGCAGGACCTGCTGCGGATGGCGTTCCGCGCGGGGTACCTGGCCAACACCGACGTGGCCCTCGCGTGCCGCGCGGTCCGTCAGGCGGCCGACCACGGCCTGGGTCTGCCCCTTCACGTGAACCTCCTCGCTATGACGATCGCGGACAAGCCGGACTTCATGGCTCCCCTGTACGGCGCGCTGCGCGAGACCGGCCGCACCCCCGCCGACCTGGTCCTGGAGGTCGGCACGCCGTACTCGCGCGCACCGCGCCGGCTGCTGGTCAAGGGCATCGACCGGCTGCGGCGGGACGGGTTCAAGATCGGTCTGGACGGGGTCGGCGAGGGCGACACGCCGTTGTCGCTGCTGACCGAGGTGGGGCCGGACCTGGTCAAGCTGGACCGCGAGGTGGTGGTGGCCCTGCCGTCCGATCCGGCCCGGTACGCGCTGGTCCAGGCGTTGCAGCACGTGTGCGAGCACATCGGGTCGCTGGTCGTGGCGGAGGGCGTGGAGACGGAGGCGGAGCTGGGCGCGCTGCGTCGGCTCGGCGTGCGGTTGGCGCAGGGCAACCTGCTGGCGACCGCGCAGCGCCGGCCGAAGGTGGACGCGACGATCTCGGCCGTGTTGAGCGAGGTCAGCGACCCGGAGGCGGTCACCAGCACGATGACCGGGCCGTTGCGGCGCAGGTCGGGGCCGAAGGTCACCGATTTCCTGCACCCGGCGACCACGCTGCCCGAGTCGGCGACGTCCGAGGACGTCAGGGAGGTGCTGGCGAACCAGCCGACCGTGACCGGCGTGGTGCTGGTGGACGACTCCGGCCGGCCCCGGTGGACGGTCGACCGCAACCGGTTCCTGCTGGGGGTGACCGGGCCGTTCGGGCACGCCCTCCACGCCAAGCGCGAGGCGGCGAGGCTGGCGGACACCCCGAAGCTGATCGGCGCCGAGTCGAGCGCGTTGGACCTGCTGGACGTGGTGGCGCACGCGGACCGCGAGCGCACCAACGACGACCTGGTGGTCGTGGACGACGACGACCGGTGCCTCGGCGTGGTGCGGGTCGCGGACGTGGTGCGCGGCGTGGCCGAGATGAAGGTGGAGCAGGCGGCGGCGTTGAGCCCGCTGACCAGGCTGCCGGGCAGTGACTCGATCGCGCGCGAGGTGGACCGGCGGATCATGGGCGGCGAGCTGTTCGCGGTGGGCTGGCTGGACGTGGACGCGTTCAAGCGGGTGAACGACACGGCGGGGTTCGCGGCGGGCGACGACCTGATCCGGGCCATAGGGCGTGCGTTGACGGAGGGCGCGGCGGCGTACCCGGGTGTGCAGGTCGGGCACGTGGGCGGGGACGACTTCCTGGTGGTCGCGGGCCTGGAGGAGGTCGTGCCGTTCGCCGCCGGGGTGCTGGACTCGCCGTTCGAGGCCGACGGCCGCGGGGTGACGCTGTCGCTGGCGACGTTGATCTGCGCGGCGGGGACGGTGGGGTCGTACCGGGAGGTGTCCCGGCTGCTGGCGCCGTTGAAGGAGCACGCGAAGTCGTTGCGCGGCACTAGTTGGGTGCTGGGCCGGCCGGGCAGCGACCACGTCGACGTGCTGCGCGGCGGGCCGCACCTGGCGGTAAGTTAGGGAAGTTCACCGCTTCGACGCATGCGCTACCCGATCGGTTACTCCTAGCATCAGGATGACCACCCAGCGCAGGGAGGTCCTGGTGAGCGAGGTCACCGCCCTACCGCTTCCGAGAGTCGTCTCCGACCTACCCCTGTCCGTGGGGGTCGAGGAGGAGTTCCTGCTCGTCGACGCGGACAGCGGAAAGCTCCTCCCGTTGGCCCCCATGGTGCTCGGCGGTGTACGTACCGCGTTGGACCTCCAGCAGGAGATGACCCTCTACCAGGTGGAGAGCGCCACCCCGGTGTGCCGGAGCATGGCCGAGGTCCGGGCGCAGCTGATGGCGGCACGGGGTGCGCTGTCGGCGTTGGCGGGGTCGCACGGTGCGCGGATCGTGGCCACGGGGACGCCGGTGTTCAGCGGGGTGAGACCGCCGCCGCTGGCCGACAGCGATCGGTACCGGACCATCGCCGCCGAGTACGGGATGCTGGTCGACGGGTTGACCATCTGCGGGTGCCACGTGCACATCGGCATCCCGGACCAGGAAACCGGCGTGCTGATCAGCAACCACCTGCGGCAGTGGCTGCCGGTGCTGCTGGCGATCAGCGCGAACTCGCCGTTCGCGGAGGGTCGGGACACCGGGTACGCGAGTTCGCGCTACCTGGCGTGGAGCCCGTGGCCGTCGGCCGGCGCGCCGCCGTGGTTCGAGTCGGCGGAGGACTACCACCGGCACACGCAGGTGCTGAGGACGGCCGGGGCGGCGTTGGACCCGGCGATGGTCTACTGGGACGTGCGGCTGTCGGCCCGTCACCCGACGGTGGAACTGCGGGTGTGCGACGTGGCGGCGACGGTGGACGAGGCCGTGGTGCTCGCGGCTCTGGTGCGGGCGATCGCGCGCACGGCGTTGGATGGTCGGCCTGCCCAGCGCGTGCCGGACCTGGTGCTGCGGACCGCGATGTGGCGGGCGGCGCGGGACGGGTTGGACGGGGCCGGGATCGAGCCGCACACCGGCCGGTTGGTGCCCGCGGTGGACATGGTGCGCTCCCTTGTGGACTGGACGCGTCCGGCGCTGCGGTCGGTCGGGGACGAGGACCTGGTGCTGGACGGTCTCGACCGGGTGTTGATGGACGGGACGGGGGCGGCGCGGCAGCGGCGGGCGTACCGGCGGCGCGAGTCGTTGCTGGACGTGGTGGAGATGCTGGTCGCCCAGACGTAGCGGGCATGTTCGCGCCGGGAGTGCCTGCCGCGTCGAGGTGTAGAAGGCGGCTTGCGGGCGCATCCTGGTCAGAGGCGAACAAGGAGGTTCGGCATGACCACCGCACGGGAAATCATGAACGCCGGTGTCCAGTGCGTCAAAGAGGACCAGAGCCTGCTCGACGCGGCAAGGATGATGCGGGACTTGGGCGTCGGCTCGTTGCCTATCTGCGGCACGGACGACAAGCTGCACGGCATCATCACCGACCGCGACATCGTGCTGCGATGTGTGGCCGAGGGTCGGGATCCGAAGTCGATGCAGGCCAAGGAGATGTCCGGGCACCTCCACTGGGTGAACGCGGACGACGACATGTCGCTGGTGCTGCGGACCATGGAGGAGAACCAGATCCGCCGGCTGCCGGTGCTGGAGAACCACCGGCTGGTCGGGATGGTGTCGGAGGCGGACATCGCGCGGCACTTGGACGAGGGGCAGATCGCCGAGTTCGTGGAGCGCGTGTACGCCGGCGCTTGAGCGGGCTCGCTCCGAGCGGGCTTTGAGTCAGGGTTGAGTCAGGGTTGAACCGCGGTTGAGCCGCGGTTGAGCCGGGCCTGAGGGCCGGGCTCGGGGGCCGGAATTGTCAGACCCCATCGGTAAAATCACAGCAGGGGTCCCCTTGGCGGGGACCCCTGCGAAGCGTTACGAGTGGAGCAGTCCGGTCGAGCAGTCCGGCGGTGTGTCCGGCGGCTGGCTACGTGCCGGTGCTACTGCGTGCCGGTGTGACTGCGTGCCGGTCTTCGTGCGTGCCGGTGTGAGTGCGTCCGGCGGGGTGCAGAGCGTCCGACGGTGGGTGACGGACGGTCTGTTGTCAGACGATCGGTGTCAGACGGTGAAGCCGAGGGCGCGGAGTTGGTCGCGGCCGTCGTCGGTGATCTTCTCGGGGCCCCACGGGGGCATCCAGACCCAGTTGATGCGGAAGTCGCTGACGATCCCGGTCGCACCGCCGCCACCACCGACCAGCGCCGACCGCGTCTGGTCCTCGATGACGTCGGTCAGCGGGCAGGCCGCGGACGTCAGGGTCATGTCGATGACCGCGACGTTGTCCTCGTCGACCCGGATGTCGTACACCAGGCCCAGGTCGACCACGTTGATGCCGAGCTCGGGGTCGACCACGTCGCGCATGGCCTCCTCGACGTCGTCCAACGCCGCTACGTCTGCCTTGGGCGCGGGCGGTTCGGGCATGCCCTTGACACCGCGCACCACGTCCTCTTCGGCGGTCATGCCTTTGCTCCCTCGCTGCGTGCCACCGCGTCCTTGAAAGCCATCCAGCCCAGCAGCGCGCACTTCACGCGCGCCGGGTACTTCGCCACACCCGCGAACGCGATGCCGTCCTCCAGGACGTCCTCATCGGGCTCGACCTGGCCGCGGCCCTGCATGAGCTCCACGAACGCGTCCATCTTCTTGAACGCCTCGCCGACCGGCTTGCCCACCACGAGGTCCGTCAGCACCGAGGTGGACGCCTGGCTGATGGAACAGCCCTGCCCGTCGTACGACACGTCGCGCACGGTGTCGCCGTCCAGGCTCACGCGCAACGTCACCTCGTCGCCGCACGTCGGGTTGATCTGGTGCGACTCGGCGTCGAACGGGTCGCGCAGACCGCGCCCGTGCGGGTTCTTGTAGTGGTCCAGGATGATCTCCTGGTACATCTGCTGCAACTGCATCTCACGCCCACCCAAAAGTCATCGGACGCCGAAGAACCTCTGCGCCTCGCGGACGGCGTCGACCAATGCGTCCACCTCGTCCAGTGTGTTGTACAGGTAGAAGCTGGCGCGCACGGTCGCGGCCACGTTCATCCGCTGGTGCAGTGGCCACGCGCAGTGGTGGCCGACGCGCACCGCGACGCCCAGGCTGTCGAGCACCTGGCCGACGTCGTGCGCGTGGATTCCTTCGACGTCGAACGACACCGCGCCGCCGCGGTCCACCACGTCCAGCGGTCCGACGATCCGGACGCCGGGGATCTCGCCGAGACCCCGCAGCGCCCCTTCGGTGAGCGTGTGCTCGTGCGCGGCGATCCGGTCCATGCCGACGGCCGTGAGGTAGTCGACCGCCGCACCCAGTGCCACGGCCTGCGACGTCATGGGCACGCCCGCCTCGAACCGCGCGGGCGGCGGGGCGAAGGTCGACTTCGCCATCCGGACCATCTCGATCATCGAGCCACCGGTGAGGAACGGCGGCAGCGCCTCCAGCAGCTCACGGCGGCCGTAGAGGACGCCGATGCCGGACGGGCCGAGCATCTTGTGGCCGCTGAACACGGCGAAGTCCACGCCGAGCGCCTTGAAGTCGACCGGGCCGTGCGGCACGGACTGGCAGGCGTCCAGCACGGTCAGCGCGCCGACCCGCCGGGCCGCGTCCGCCAGCTCGCGGACCGGGTTGACGGTGCCGAGCACGTTGGACTGGTGGGCGAACGCGACGACCTTCGTCCTCGCGTTGACCAGTTCGTCCAGGTTCGACAGGTCGAGCCTGCCCTCGTCGGTGACGCCGAACCAGCGCAGCGTGGCCCCGGTGCGCTCGGCCAGCTGCTGCCACGGCACCAGGTTCGCGTGGTGCTCCATCTCGGTGACGACGATCTCGTCACCGGGACCGAGGCGGAACCGCTCGGCTTCGGGGCCGGCGGTGGCGGCGTTGCCCATCGCGTACGCGACGAGGTTGACGCCTTCGGTCGCGTTCTTGGTGAACACGATCTCGCTCCCCGCGGCGGGGCCGGAGATCCCACCCGAGTCGACGCCCACGAAGTCGGCGATCTTCTGCCGTGCGCCCTCGTAGGCGTCCGTGGCCTCCTCAGCCAGCTGGTGCGCGCCGCGGTGCACTGCGGCGTTGGCCGTCTCCACGAAAGCGCGCTCGGCGTCGAGGACCTGCCTCGGGCGTTGCGAGGTGGCGCCGGAGTCCAAGTAGACCAGCCGCTTGTCCTCCCGCACCGTGCGGCCCAGGATCGCGAAATCCGCACGGACGCCTACGACGTCCAGTGGCGTAGCGGTGGTGGTCACTGTCCGACGCCTCCTCTCGAAACCGGTCAACGACGACTTGCCGACGTGCAGTGCAACGTCAGCCGACGCTGGCTGCTTCCGCCTTGCCGATGTACTTCACGTAACCCTCGGCCTCGAGCTTGTCGGCGAGCTCCGGGCCGCCGGACTCGGCGATGCGGCCGTTCGCGAACACGTGCACGAAGTCGGGCGAGATGTACTTGAGGATCCGGGTGTAGTGCGTGATCAGCATGACGCCGACCTCACCGGACTGCTTGTACCGGTTCACGCCCTCGGACACGACGCGCAGCGCGTCGACGTCCAGGCCCGAGTCGGTCTCGTCCAGGATCGCGATCTTCGGCTGGAGCAGCCCCAACTGGAGGATCTCGTGGCGCTTCTTCTCGCCGCCGGAGAAGCCCTCGTTGACGGAGCGCTCGGCGAAGGCCGGGTCGATGTCCAGGTCGGACATCGCCTCCTTGACCTCCTTGACCCAGTGCCGCAGCTTGGGCGCCTCGCCGCGCACGGCGGTGGCGGCGGTGCGGAGGAAGTTCGACATCGAGACGCCGGGCACCTCGACGGGGTACTGCATGGCGAGGAAGAGACCCGCGCGAGCGCGCTCGTCCACGGTCATCTCCAGCACGCTCTCGCCGTCCAGCAGCACGCTGCCGGAGGTGATCTCGTACTTGGGGTGCCCGGCGATGGCGTAGGACAAGGTGGACTTGCCCGAGCCGTTGGGCCCCATGATCGCGTGGGTCTCGCCTGCGTTGATGGTCAGGTCGACGCCCTTGAGGATCTCCTTGGAGCCCTCGTCGGTGTTGACCGAGACGTGCAGGTCCTTGATCTCCAGAGTGGCCATTGGCGGTTCGTTCTCCTGGTGTGACGAGCGGAAGTCAGTTCGTGGCCACGTCAGTTCGTGGCCAATGTCAGTTCACAGCCGCGGTGACGTCGACGTAGACGTCGCCGGCGCGGAGTTCGACGGCGAACACGTCGACCGCCTCCGTGGCGGGAGGCGTGGACGGGCGGCCGGTGCGCAGGTCGAAGCACGACCCGTGCAGCCAGCACACGACACCGTCACGGCCGACGTCGCCGCCGTCGCTGAACGCGACCTCGGCGTGCGAGCAGACATCGCGCAGCGCGTGCACGGTGTCGCCGTCGCGGACGAGCACGATCGGGGTGTGCTCGTCGCCGACGTCGAAACCCGAGGGCTTGCGGTCGTCGAGATCGGTCAAGGAGCACACCTTGATCACACGCCCACCGCTTCCAGCTCCGCCTCGATGGCGGCTTCCAGTCGCTCGCGCACCTCGGGCACGGTGATCTTGAGCAGGATCTCGTGGAAGAACCCGCGCACGACCAGCCGGCGCGCCTGGTCCTCGGGGATGCCCCGGGCCTGGAGGTAGAACAGCTGCTCGTCGTCGAACCGGCCGGTGGCGCTGGCGTGGCCCGCGCCCTCGATCTCGCCGGTCTCGATCTCCAGGTTCGGCACCGAGTCGGCGCGCGCGCCGTCGGTGAGGACCAGGTTGCGGTTGAGCTCGAACGTCTCGGTGCCCTCGGCCGCGGCGCGGATCAGCACGTCGCCGATCCACACCGTGTGCGCGCCCTCGCCCTGCAGGGCGC
This sequence comes from Saccharothrix sp. NRRL B-16314, assembly GCF_000716595.1. GTDB lineage: Bacteria > Actinomycetota > Actinomycetes > Mycobacteriales > Pseudonocardiaceae > Actinosynnema. The sequence goes on along the minus strand of NZ_JNXC01000018.1, from coordinate 124,700 downwards.
CCTTGTAGACCACGTTGCTGCGGCAGTTGGACGCCGAGTGGTCGACGAAGGTGCGGTGCTCCAGGTGCTGGCCCTCGTCGGCGAAGTACAGGCCGAGGAGTTCGGCGTCGCCGCCGCGCCCGCCGTAGGTGACCACCGGGGTGAGGCGGACGACGCTGCCGCCGAGCGTGATGACGGTGTGCCGGAACGTCGCGTCGCGGCCCAGCTTGGCGTGGTGCGACGACACGTGCACCGCGTCGTCGGCCCAGTCCTGGATCGCCACGACGGTGAGGTGCGCGCCGTCCTCGACGACGAACTCGATGTTGTCGGCGTAGACGCCGGAACCGCGGTGGTCGATGACCACGACGGCCTCGGCGAACTGCCGGGCGTGCACCTGGAGGTGTCCGTAGGCGACTTCGCCGACGCCCGCGCCGGTGACCGTGACGACGGTCGGCTCGACCTTGGCGTCACCGGGGAGGGTGATGACGGTGGCCTCGGTGAACGAGGTCCACGCCTGGGCGGCCACCCGGTCGCCGGGGGTGCCCGCGACGCCGAGGCGCTGGTCGTCCCGGCCGACGGTCTCGACCGAGACGCCCTCGGACGCCTTGACCTCGACGGTCGCCGTGCCGGTCGCCTCGGCGCCGTCGTGCAGGTTCGCCAGGCGCTTCATGGGGGTGAAGCGCCAGATCTCCTCGCGACCGCCGGGCACCTCGAACGCGTTCACGTCGAAGGACGTGAAGTGGTCCGCGCGCGACGACACGGGGGCGGTGCCGACTTTCTCGGCGCCACCGTGCGAGTGGGCCGTCAGGCCGTGCTGCTGCTGTTCGGTGGTGACGGCCATGTCAGCCGACGGCCCCTTCCATCTGAAGCTCGATCAGGCGGTTCAACTCCAGCGCGTACTCCATGGGCAGCTCGCGCGCGATGGGCTCGACGAACCCGCGCACGATCATGGCCATGGCCTCGTCCTCGTTGAGACCGCGGGACATCAGGTAGAACAGCTGGTCCTCGGAGACCTTCGAGACCGTGGCCTCGTGGCCCATCGAGACGTCGTCCTCGCGGACGTCGACGTACGGGTAGGTGTCCGAGCGGCTGATGTTGTCCACCAGCAGCGCGTCGCACTTGACCGTGGACTTCGAGTGGTGCGCCCGCTTGTTGACCTGCACGAGGCCCCGGTACGAGGTGCGGCCACCGCCGCGCGCGACCGACTTCGACACGATCGTCGACGACGTGTACGGCGCCATGTGGACCATCTTCGCGCCCGCGTCCTGGTGCTGGCCCTCGCCCGCGAACGCGATCGAGAGGACCTCGCCCTTGGCGTGCTCGCCCATCAGGAACACGGCCGGGTACTTCATGGTCACCTTGGAGCCGATGTTGCCGTCGACCCACTCCATGGTCGCGCCCGCTTCGGCCTTGGCGCGCTTGGTGACCAGGTTGTAGACGTTGTTCGACCAGTTCTGGATGGTCGTGTAGCGGCAGCGACCACCCTTCTTCACGATGATCTCCACGACGGCGGAGTGCAGCGAGTCCGACGAGTAGATCGGCGCGGTGCAGCCCTCGACGTAGTGCACGTACGCGTCCTCGTCGACGATGATCAGCGTGCGCTCGAACTGGCCCATGTTCTCGGTGTTGATCCGGAAGTAGGCCTGGAGCGGGATGTCGACGTGGACGCCCTTGGGCACGTAGATGAACGAGCCGCCCGACCACACCGCGGAGTTCAGCGCGGAGAACTTGTTGTCACCCGAGGGGATGACGGAGCCGAAGTACTCCTTGAACAGCTCCGGGTGCTCCTTCAGAGCGGTGTCCGTGTCCAGGAAGATGACGCCCTGCTCCTCAAGGTCCTCGCGGATCTTGTGGTAGACGACCTCGGACTCGTACTGGGCCGCGACACCGGAGACCAGGCGCTGCTTCTCCGCCTCCGGGATGCCGAGGCGGTCGTACGTGTTCTTGATCTCGTCGGGCAGGTCGTCCCAGGTCGCCGCCTGCTTCTCGGTCGACCGGACGAAGTACTTGATGTTGTCGAAGTCGATGCCCGACAGGTCGGAGCCCCAGGTGGGCATCGGCTTGCGGTCGAACAGGCGCAGCGCCTTCAACCGGAAGTCCAGCATCCACTCGGGCTCGTTCTTCTTCGCCGAGATGTCCCGAACGACGTCCTCGTTCAGGCCCCGGCGAGCGCTCGCGCCTGCCACGTCCGAGTCGGACCAGCCGAACTCGTAGTTGCCGATGCTCGCCAGGGTCTCTTCCTGGGTGAGCGGGGCTGTGGTGGTGCGCTGCTCGGCAGCGGCAGTCATGCGGGCTCCCCTCCATCTGGGATCCGGGGTGTGTTCGGGATGTGAGTCGTGCACACGGCATCGCCGCGGGCGATGGTGGCCAGGCGCTGGACGTGCGTGCCGAGCAGGTCGGCGAACGCCGCCGTCTCGGTCTCGCACAGCTGCGGGAACTCCGCCGCTACGTGCGCCACGGGGCACAGGTGCTGGCAGAGCTGCTCGCCCGCCCCCACGTGGCGTGCCGAGGCAGCGTAGCCCTCCCTGGTCAACGCCACCGCGAGGGCCTTGGCCCGCTCGGCGGCGTCCGGCTGGGCCACGATGGCCGCCCGGTGCTGGTCGACGAGCGCGGACACCCGTCGTTCGGCGAAGGTCCGCACCGCGTCCTCCCCGCCCTGTTCGGCGAGGAACCGCAGCGCGGCCACGGCGAGGTCGTCGTAGGCGTGCCCGAACCGGGCCCGCCCCTGCTCGGTCAGCAGGAAGAACTTGGCCGGCCGTCCCCGGCCGCGCTGCCCCTGGCGGGGCGCCTCCCTGCTGGTCGCCTCACCGTCGGCCACCAGCGCGTCGATGTGCCTGCGCACCGCCGTGGGGCTCAGGCCCAGCTGCTCCGCGACCGAGGCTGCGGTGACCGGGCCCTGCTCCAGCAGCAGGCGTGCGACGGCGTGCCGGGTCCGCCCGTCGTGCCCGGACGGCACCACGGTCGGATCGCTCCCGACGTTTTTCACAACACCAGTGTTGCGTATTTCATCGGCCGCCGCAAAGATCGGCCCGGGTCGGGTGACCCGACTCACGCGCCGGAGCCGGTCGCTACCCTTCGGACGTGACGGCGGGCGGAATGGCGATGGCGAACCGGGAAGAGATCGCTGAGGCGGCCCCTCTCGACGCCCCCGAACGGCGGCAGCTCGACGTCATCCGCCGTTGGGGCACCGTGGGCGCGTTGCTGCTGGCAGTCGGCTCGCTCGGGTCGGGCGCGGCACCTGTGTTCAGCCCTTTGCCCGGCACGCCGCTGCTGGGCCTGTTCCCCCGGATGCCGAGCGCGGCCATGGGCGCCGCGTGGACGGGCATCTTCCTGATCGTGTCGGCGTGGCTGTGGCTGGGCCGGTTCGCCCGGCCGGGCCGTCCCCGGCTGATGTCGCGCAGCCAGCTCGACCGCACGCTGCTGATGTGGATCACGCCGCTGGTGTTCGTGCTGCCCATGTTCAGCCGGGACGTGTACAGCTACCTGGCCCAGTCGCAGATCGCGGCGAACGGGCAGGACCCGTACGAGCTTGGTCCGGCCACGGCGCTGGGCGTCGAGCACACGTTGACGAAGAACGTGCCGAACATATGGCGTGAGACGCCCGCGCCGTACGGGCCGCTGTTCCTGGCCGCCGGGCGGGTCATCTCGATGCTGACCGGGGACAGCGTGCTGCCGGGCGTCTTCCTGCACCGGCTGCTCGTGCTGCTCGGACTGGCGATGATCGTGTGGGCGGTCCCCCGGCTCGCCCGGCGCTTCGGCGTGCCGCCGGTGAGCGCGCTGTGGCTCGGTCCGGCGAACCCGCTGGTGCTGTTCCACCTGGTCGTGGGCGTGCACAACGAGGGGCTGGCGATCGGCCTGATGCTGGTGGGGCTGGAGTTGGCGTTGCGCAGGATGCCGACGGTCCCGGGCACGCCGATGACGCGCGAAGAGCTGCTGTGGATCGTCCTCGGCGCGACCATGATCACGTTGGGCGCGGCGGTGAAGATCCCGGCCGCGCTGGCGCTCGGGTTTCTCGGCGTGATGATCGCGCGGCGGTGGGGCGGGCGGTTCTCCGACCTGGTCCGGGCGGCGCTGTTGTTGCTGGTCATCTCCGGTGTGGTGATGGTCGGGACGTGCCTGGGCACCGGGCTCGGGTTCGGCTGGGTCGAGACGCTGAACGTCGCCGGCACGGTGAAGAGCTGGATGTCGCCGCCCACCGCGATGGGGTTCATGGGCGGCGGGCTGGGGCTCGTGCTCGGGCTCGGCAACCACACCGAGTCGATGATCTCGCTGATGCGGATCGTGACGCAGGCGGTGTCGGTGGTGCTCGTGGCGACGCTGCTGTGGAAGGCGTTCCGGGGTCGGATCAAGGCGGTCAACGGGCTGGGCGCGGGGCTGGGCGCGGTGCTGGTGCTGGGGCCGGTGCTCCAGCCGTGGTACGTGCTGTGGGCCGCGTTGCCGCTGGCCACGGCAGTGCTGGCGCGCCGGTTCCGGCTGTTCGCGATGGTGACGAGCGCGGTGATCGCGGTGATCCTGCCGCCGACCGGCTCGGCGTTCGACGGCCGTGCGTACATCGTGCCGCAGGCGGTGGCGGGCGCCCTGATCGCGTTCGCCGTGTGCCTCTTCGTGGCCCGCAAACAGGTGATGCCCCTGATCAGACGCGACCCGCTCCCCGGCTCCGTCTGACCTCACCCCTTCGGCCCCTGCGCCCCCACCCCGTGAGTCCTACGTTCACGACGCGTGAGTCCTACGTTCGGAACGCGTGAGTCCTACGTTCACGACCCGTGAGTTCAACGCTCAGGACGCGCGCTGACGGTCGGGCTGTTCCGAGCGTTGAACTCGGGGGCTCTGAACGTAGGACTCGGGTGTTCCGAACGTAGGACTCACGCGTTCTGAACGTAGGACTCACGGGGGTGGGGTGTAACTGGGTGGGGTGGGCGGGCGAGACATCGGTACGGGGAGGGAGTGCGCGATGGTCGATGTGCACGATGTGCCGCAGGAGCAGATCCGGTTCGCGGTGGTGCTCAACGGGGGTGTGAGCCTCGCCGTGTGGATGGGCGGGGTCGTGCTCGAGCTCGATCGCCTGACCAGGGCGGACGGGCCGTACGCCGAGCTGTTGGACATGGTCGGCGGCACGGCGCGCGCGGACGTCATCACGGGCACGTCGGCAGGCGGCATCAACGGCGCCGCGCTGGCGTTGTCCCAGGTCAACGGCAACGCCCGGCTGGAACGGCTGCGGGACCTGTGGGCCGAGCAGGGTCGGATGGAACAACTGCTGCGGACGCCGTTCCGCGGGCAGCCGGTGTCGCTGCTCCAAGGCGACGAGTTCTTCCTCCCCCGGCTCCGGGAGGCCCTGGAGCGGCTGACCGCGGACTTCGACCCCACCCCGCAGGACGACCGGCCGGTGGACCTCCGGATCACCACCACCCTGCTCGCGGGCGTCCCGACGGTCACCCACGACGACCTCGGCCAGACCCTCGTGCAGGCGTCCCACCAGGGCAGTTTCTCGTTCCGCCGCGATCCGGGCGGCCGGGACGACTTCAGCGCGGACAAGCTGCCGACGCTGGTCGACCGGATGGCCCTGGCCGCACGGTCCTCCGCCTCGTTCCCGTTCGCGTTCGAACCCTCGTTCATCCCGGTCGCCCCCGGCGCGCCCGACGGCGACAAGCCGAACATGGCCGACGTCGCGTCCTGGGCCAACGGCACCGACAACCGGTCCCGCTACGCGGTCGACGGCGGGGTCCTGGTCAACACGCCCACCAAAGAGGCACTGGACGCCATCGACCGCATGCCCGCCGAGGGCCCGGTGCGGCGGGTGATGCTGCTGGTGTTCCCGCACGCCCCCGAGTCGGTCGTGGAACCGGCGGCCCCGGTGGACGGAGCGCTGCCCAGCACCATCGCCACCGGCACCAAGCTGCTCGGCGCGCTGACCAGCCAGAGCGGTCGCACGTACGTCGAGCGCATCGAGGAGCACAACCGCAACGCCGCGTCCCGGCGCGGCGGGCGGAGCGCCCTGCTCGAACGGCTGGCGTCGGGCGGTTCGGTCACCCAGAAGCTGTACGCGCTGGCCTCGACCCTGCACGACCACTACGAGGACGTGCGCATCCGGCACGCCGCCCGTGACGTCACCACCCGCCAGTTCGAGGTGCCGGGCGCGAACGCCGCCGGCTGGTCGTTCGAACGGGTGCGAGCGGCGGCCGAAGCGGCCCAGCGGGAGTACCGCGCGGAGCACAGCAAGGTCCCGTACGTGCCGACGAAGCCGCAGCCGGCCGCGTTGCCCGAGCACGGCTGGCCGTGGGGCGTCACGATGGCCGACCGGCTCGCGTCCGCCGCGATGGACCTGCTCAAACGCCTGGTGTGGGTGATGCCGGACGCCCAGCGGCTCGCGTTGGCCCGGACGAACCTGTTCGACGTGCGGGCGAAGCTGCGTGCGGCCCGGACCGAGCTGGACGAGCACTGGACCACCAACGAGCACGAGGAGCTGGACCAGGCGTACTGGGAGCGCCGGGTCCACCGGTTCGCGCAGAAGATGCTGGACGAACCCGACGGTGTCGGGCAGCAGGTGCGGCAGCAGGTGGAGCGGATCGCGGGCGTCCTCGGCGACGCGCACGACATCCTCGACCAGCTGGACGACGACCAGCTGCGGGCCGGGTCGCTGCGGCCGTGGCACCGGCTGCTGACCGAGCCGCGCACCGACGAGGAGGCCGAGGTCGGGCTGGTGGCGGGCGACCTGTGGCTGTCCCGGGTGCTGGCGCTGGAGGTCGCGACCACGTGCCTCGCCGACGACTCGCGCGGCGGCGTGGACCAGGCGGTGGAGCTGGTGCAGATCAGCCTCCAGACGCGCAACGCGTTCGCCGAGTACAGCGTCACCGCGGAGGACAAGGCGGGCGGGGCGTCGTTGAGCCGGTTCTCCGGGTTCCTGAAGCGGTCCTGGCGGGTGAACGACTGGATCTGGGGTCGGCTCGACGGCGCCACCATGCTGTGCAAGGTGGTGTTCGACCCTAAGCGGCTGCTGAGGGTGGACCGGATGACCGGCGCGGGTGGCGACCCGGTGGAGCGCGCGTCGGCCAAGGTCGACGAGCTGGTGCTGAAGCTGTTCGGCGACGGGGTGCCGGCCGAGCTGGAGCCGTGCGTGACGCGGGCGAAGGCCGAACTGGCCGCCGTGTTCTCGGCGCCGGACGGCGACCACCCGCCGACGTGCGCGGCGTTGGCGGAGTTGGCGGCGTGGGCGCTGCACGTCCGGATCATCTGCGAGGAGCTGCCCGCGCTGCGTGCCGCGATCCTGGCCGACCGGCACGAGGGCGCGGACCGGCGGTCGCGCGGGGAGCTGTTCCTGGAGGAGCAGGCCGCGCTGCTGACCCGGCTGCCCGTGCGGACGGACGCTGAACGGGTCGAGGTGGGCCTTCGGGCGCTGAGCGCGTTCGACCGGGCGGGCATCGGGCGTGAACCGCTGGTGCAGGAGGCGAGCAGCGACCAGGTGATCCGGACGGCGGCGACGGCCGCGGCGGTGGCGATCACCGTGGCCGACAGCGACAACTCCGGGTTGGGCACGGCGAAACCGCTGACCAGGACGTTGCGCGGTGCGGCGCTGCTGCCGTACTGGACGATCACCGGGTTGACCAGGGGCGGGCGGTTGGCGCAGTTCCTGGGGCTGCTGGGGTTCGCGTTGGGCGGCGCGCTGCTGGTGCTGGCGTTGTTCGACCTGCTGCCGCCGTGGGCGGTCGGTCCGTCGGCGGCGTTCGGCGGTGGCACGCTGCTGGCCGCGTTCGGCTACGCCGCGCTGCGGTCCGGGACGTTGCTGCACGGGCTGGTGCTGCTGTCACCCGTGATCCCGCTGGTGACGGTGGCGATCGACCGGACGCGGGACGCGTTGGCGGCGGGTGAGACCGGTGACCAGGCCGTGACGGGGATGGTGGCGGTCGGTGGCGTGCTGCTGGTCGTGGTGGGGCTGCTGATCATCGGCAGCCTGCCCGCGCCGGTGGGCACGCCGCTCGCGGTGCTCGGCAAGATCCGGTTCAGGCCGCGGCTGCTGGTGCGGGTGCTGGTGGCGGCGGCGATCGTGGCCGGTGTGTGGGCGGTGGTGCGGTACCGGCTGTACGACCTGGACCCGGCGTTGGTGGTCGGTGGCACGGTGGTCGCGATCGTGTTCGGCGCGGGCGCTTCGTACGTGCTGGGCAGTTCGCTGCGGCGGTGGCGCCAGGTGGACGGGGTGTGGGACACGGAGGCCGCCGAGCCGCCCGCGTCCGCGACCGCCGGGTGGGCCGCGGTGTACGGGTCGGTGCTGCTGGTGATCGCGGCCGTGGTGCAGGTGTTCTCGCTGCGGTTCACCGGGTGGGAGGCGGTGCTGGCGACGGCGCTGTCGTTCGGCTTGGTGCTGCTGTTGGTGACGACGTGGTGGGTGCCGTTGCAGGCCCGGCGGACCATCGCCCGGTCCCTCGTCGAGCAGATGTCCATTGTGGACTTCAACCCGGGTGACGTGGCTCAGGCGCTGCTGAAGCGGCTGGAGGGTCACGGGATGCTGTTCAAGTTCCTCACCGTGCTGGACGACACGGGGCGGCCACGGCTGAGCCCCACCGGCCTCCGGGTCGCCCAGCGCGTCGCCCGCCGTTCCGCCACCGGCCAGGACGCCGACTGACCGCACCCCGTCCGCGTGAGTCCTACGTTCAGAACGCGTGAGTCGTACCTTCGGAACCCGCGTGTCCTACGTTCAGGACCCCCGAGTTCAACGCTCAGAACGGCCGCCATGTCGCGAGCGTTGAACTCAGGGGTTCCGAACGTAGGACTCACGGGTTCCGAACGTAGGACTCACGGGGCTTGAACGTAGGACTCACGCGGAGGGTTAGGCGGCGAGGGCTGGGGTCTGGGCGAGGGTGGGGAGGCCCAGGGCACGGGCGTAGAGGGACTCGAAGGTCTCGAGGGTGGTGTCGATGGCGTGGGAGGCGATCAGGTCGCTGCTCGCGGCACCCATGCGGGCGGTGACCGACGGGTCCGCGGTGACGGCGTGCAGGCGGTCGGCCAGGCCCCGCACGTCACCGGGCGTGAACAGCCAGCCGTTGCGGCCCGGCTTGCACAGGTGCGGCAACGCCATCGCGTCGGCGACGACCACCGGCTTGCCCGCGGCCATGGCCTCCATCGTGGCCAGGCTCTGGAGCTCGGCGATGCCCGGCATGCAGAACACGTCGGCGCCGGCGTAGGCGTCCAGCAACTCGGACTCGCTCACGAAGCCGCGGAACCGGACGCGGTCGGCGATGCCCAGGTCACGCGCCAGCAGCTCCCACTCCCCCCGGCACGAGCCGTCGCCGACGATCTCCGCGTGCAGCCGCGGCACCAGCGCCAACGCCCGCAGCAGCTCGTCCACCCGCTTCTCCTCGTCCAACCGCCCCACGAACAGCACGGTCGGCGCGTCGGTGTGCCGCACGGGCGTCCGCGACCGGTACCGGTCGATGTCGATGCCGCACGACACCGGCACGGCCCGCGACGGGAAACCGTTGTCGTGCAACAGCTGCACGGCACGCGGAGTGGGCGCGGTCACGACGTCGGCCAGCCCGAACACCCGCCCCAGGTCACGCCACGCCCACCGCGACGCCATGCCCTGCAGCCACGCCGGCACGTGCGCGTGGCCGAACAGGTTCTCCGGCATGAAGTGGTTGGTCGCCACCGTCGGGATCCCCAGCGACGCCGCCTGCCGCAGCACGTACCGCCCGACCACGAAGTGCGCCTGCACGTGCACCAGGTCCGGTCGCAGCTGATCAAGCAGCGCACCGACGTCCTTGCGCACCTCCCACGGCAGCCCGATGCGGAACGAGCGGTGGAACGGCGTGCGGTGCGAGCGCAGCCGGTGCACGGTGATGCCGTCGACGGGCTCCGTCCGGGCCGGGCCGTCCGGCGACACGCAGATCACGTGCACGTCGTGGCCGCGACCCGCGAGCCCGGTGGCGAGGCTGTGGGCGAACCGGGCCGCGCCGTTGACGTCCGGGGGGAACGTCTCCGCGGCGATGACGATCCGCATGGCGCGTCCGTTGGTCACTGTCGTCTCCGATCTGGTGGGAACTGCGGGAAGGTTTCGGGTGCGGGCCAGCGCGACGACACCGCCGACGGCGACCGCGGCGCAGACGAGTTCGGCGGCACCCACGAGCAAGCTGGTACGGGTCGCCTCGCCGAGCAGCCCCGCGCCGATGCCGACGGCGACGAGCGGGTCCACCACGGTGAGGCACGCGACCGCGACGTGCGGCGGTCCGCTGGCGTAGGCGTGCTGGATGAACCAGCCGCCGACGAGGAGTGCGGCGACGATGCCCGCCGCCGAGAACGCGGTCGTCCACGCCAGGCCGCCCTGCTGGACGTCCTGGGACACCGACCGCATGAGCACGGAGACGAAGCCGTAGGCGACGCCGCCCGCCGCGCCGAAGCCGAGGGCGCGCACCGCCGGCCGGGTAGACAACACACCGACCAGGCCGGGCACGGCGATCAGCCCGAGCGCCACCAGGGCGGCCTTCAACTCGGCTTCCGGCACGACCGCCGTTGACGTGGCGCTACCGGCGGCCAGCAGCACGAACGCCCCGACGCCGAACGTGGTCCACGCGACCGCCGGCAGCTCACGCCGCCGCCCGTCCAGCACGGCGGTGATGCCGATCGCGACCACCCCGACGGGCTGGACCACGCTCAACGGCGCCATCCCCAACGCCGCCGCGTGCACACCGGCGCCGACGACGAGCAGCACCAGGCCCAGCAGCCACCGCGGCCGGCCCAGCAGCTCCCGGACCTTCAACGCGCCGTCGCTCGCCCGCACGGCCTCGTGCTGCAAGCGTGCGGCGAACGCGAAGAACACGGCGCCGAGGACCGCGAGAAGGACGGCGAACCACGTCATGACGCCACCCCACGGCGGAGGACCGCGGAGGCGAGCGCGAACAGCAGGCAGTACAGGAGAGCGAACAGAATCCGCTCGAAAAGCCCCAGCACGACCGCGCCGTTGCCCGGGTAGACCACCGCCGCGTGACTCACCATGAATGCCAGTGAAGTGATCCCGGCGGCGACCGAGAACCGGCGCACCGTGGTACTCGTGATGAACGTCCGGGAAATCAGCCACCCCGCCAAAGGCAGGCTCGCGAACATCACCGCCCCCGCGTACCGGTGCACCGCGCCGGAGAACGACGTCGGCGTGCCGGTCGGGTCGGTGGGGAACACGGTGGCCACGGCCAGCCCCGCCGCCCACAGCCCCATCAGCACCGCGACCGGCCCCCGCCTGGGCAGACCGGACCGGACGAGGACGACGAGCAGACCGACCGAGGCGGCGGCCAGGGACAGCGCGGTGACGGCCAGCAGCCCGCTGCCGTTGTCGACGAAGATGTAGTCGCTGATCGTGTGGCTGATCGGACTAAGTTCGCCGACCGACGCCACGTGCAGGTAAACAATCGGGAACAGCGACAGGACAAGGCCCACAACAGCCAGCGGCAACACCGCCGTCCGACTTTTCCCCCGGATCTCCACCACGAGGAAAATCCTGGTGCGGAATGGCGTCCGAAGATATCCGGAACACCCCCGAGCCGACCCTGAAGCCACCCCGAGAACCCTGGTAGGGCTGACCCCACCATGGAGGTGGGGTCGGCCACGCCCTAGGCTTCCCCGTCGTGAGCCCGCACCAGCACCCTGCCGTCGAAGTGTCGGGGCTGGTCAAGCGCTACGGCTCCACCGTCGCGGTGAACGGGCTCGACCTCACCCTGGAAACCGGCACGGTCCTCGCGCTCCTCGGCCCGAACGGCGCCGGGAAGACGACCACCGTCGAAGTCTGCGAGGGATTCCGGACCGCCGACGGCGGCGAGGTCCGCGTCCTCGGACTCGACCCCAAGCGCGACGGCGACAAGCTGCGCCCCCGGATCGGCGTCATGCCGCAGGGCGGCGGCGGCTACCCCGGCGTGCGGGCGGACGAGATGCTGCGGCTCGTCGCCGCCTGCGCCGCCAACCCCCTCGACCCCGCGTGGCTGATCGACGTGCTCGGTCTGTCGTCGTCGGTGCGCACCCCGTACAAGCGGCTCTCCGGCGGGCAGCAGCAACGCCTGTCGCTGGCCTGCGCCCTCGTCGGACGACCCGAGCTGGTGTTCCTCGACGAACCCACCGCCGGCATGGACCCGCAGGCACGCCGCCTGGTGTGGGAACTGGTGTCGGCGCTGCGCTCGGACGGCGTCACCGTGCTCCTCACCACGCACCTGATGGACGAGGCCGAAGCCCTCGCTGACCACGTCGTCATCGTGGACGCCGGCCGGGTCGTCGCCCAGGGCAGCCCCGCCGAGCTCACCGAACACCACGCCGACGACCGGCAACTCCGCTTCCGCGCCCGCCCCGGCCTGGAACTGACGCTGCTGCGCGACGCCCTGCCGGAAGGCCTGGAAGTCCGCGAAGCCGGCCGCGGCAACTACCTCGTCCAGGGTCACATCGACCCGCAGGTCCTCTCCACCGTCACCTCGTGGTGCGCCCAGCAGGGCGTGCTGGCCGAGGAGCTGACGGTGGCGAGGCGCAGCCTGGAGGACGTGTTCCTCGAGCTGACCGGCAGGGAGCTGCGCTCGTGACCGACTCACCCGGCACCTTCGCACCGGGCACGTTCACGCCCGCCCCCGGCCGGGGCAGGCTCGGCCGGATGCTGCTCGCGCAGGCCCGCACCGAGACCGTGCTCACGCTCCGCAACGGCGAGCAGATCCTGCTGACCGTGCTCATCCCGGTGGCGCTGCTGCTGGCGATGGGCCTCCTGGACGTCATCCCGGTGCCCGAACCGCGCGTCGGCTCGGCCACCGCGCGCATCCTCGCGCTCGCCGTCATCTCGTCCGCGTTCACCGGGCAAGCGATTGCGCTGGGCTTCGACCGGCGTTACGGCGTGCTGAAACGGCTCGCCGCGACCGCGTTGCCGCGCTGGCTCCTCGTCGCCGGACGGGTCGCCGCCGCCCTCTCGGTGGTCGCCGTGCAGGTCACGATCATCGCCGTCGTCGCCCTGCTGATGGGCTGGCGACTACCGTCCGCGACCGGCGTGCTGTGGGCGGTCGTGCTGATCGTCCTCGGCACGTTGTCGTTCGGGGCGCTGGGCGTGCTGCTCGGCGGTGCGCTGCGGGCGGAGATCGTGCTCGCACTGGCGAACATCGTGTGGTTCGGGCTGCTGCTCGTCGGCGGCCTGTCGCTCGGCGTGGACAGCCTGCCGACGTGGCTGGCGACGGTCGTGGACGCCCTGCCGTCGGCCGCGCTGGCGCAGGCGCTGCACGACGCGGTGGTCGACGGCGCCGCACCGGGCCTCGGCCACGTCACCGTGCTGGTGGCCTGGGGCGTGGCGGCCGGCGCGCTCGCCACGAGGACGACGAAGCTCGGCTGACACCCCGGCGGGCCGGTCTCAGCCGGCGGTACCTACCATCGGTCCGTGTCCGCCCCATCCTGGCTCACCACCTTCCTGAGCACGTTCCAGCGCACGTTCGCCATCGCCGTGGTGATCGCCCAAGGCGGCATCGCGGTCACCGGGTCGATCGTGCGGGTGACCGGGTCGGGCCTCGGCTGCCCCACCTGGCCGCAGTGCTTCGAAGGCAGCCTCGTGCCGGTCGAACACCCCGAGGTCGCGTCGCTGCACCAGTGGGTCGAGTTCGGCAACCGCACCCTGACCGGCGTGGTCGGCGTCATCGCCGGCCTGTGCGTGCTGGCCGCGTGGTTCCACCGGCCGCGGCGCAAGCGGGTGCTCACGCTGGCGTTGGTGCAGTTCGGCGGGGTCGTGCTCCAGGCCGTGATCGGCGGCATCACCGTGCTGACCGGCCTGCTGTGGTGGACGGTCAGCGTGCACTTCCTGGTGTCGATGGGGCTGGTCTGGTTCGCGGTGCTGCTGGTCGCGGCGCTCGGCGAGGGCGACGAACCCGCCCGGCCGCTCGTGCCGAAGGCGCTGGTCGCGCTCCAGGCCGTGCAGGCCGCCACGCTCGGGCTGCTCCTGCTGGCGGGCACTTTCGTCACGGCCGCCGGGCCGCACGCCGGTGACGCCGCCACCCCGCGCCTCGACCTCCCGGTTGACACGCTGTCCCAGGTGCACGCCGACCTGCTGTTCCTGTTCCTCGGCATGCTCATCGCGCTGGGGTTCGCGTTGCGGAGCCACCCGGTGCCCCGGCGGCCGTACTACGCGCTCGTCGCCACGGTGCTCGCGCAGGGTTCGTTGGGCATGGTGCAGTACTGGACCGGGGTGCCGGAGGTGCTGGTCTCACTGCACGTGCTGGGTGCCGGCGCGGTGGTCGTCGCTACGGCGGCGTTGTGGGTTTCGACCCGTGACCGGACTCACCGCGAGGACGAGGGCCTGCGCTCCCAGACGGCCGGCAGTTCGGTCGCCAGCCAGGTGTAGAGGTCGTCCACCGTCCGCAGCCGCATGGCGCGTTCGGGGTCACCGCTCATCAGCCGCATCCCGGACTCGGTCAGCTCCCGCACGCTCACCAGCGCGTCCAGCTTGCGCTGGATCAGGTCGACCCACCGCTTCTCGTCGATCCGGTACTGCGCCGCCTGCCGTCCGCGCCGGGTGCGTTTCGTCACCAGGCCGGCGTTGACCAGGAACTTCAGGTTCGTGCTGATCGAGCCGCTGCTGGCTTCGAGTTCCTGCGACAGCTCGGCCGCGGTGCGTTCCGTCGGCTGGCATACCAGCAGGTAGCCGAGGATGCGGCCACCGATCAGCGGGATGCCTTCTTCGGCGAAGTGCGCCGCGAACCGCTCGATCCACGCCGACAGCCGCGTTTCCCGTCCGACGCTCATCCGACCCCCTGGGCTCTCCGGTCGACACTTCGGTCGACACTGAAGCCATAGTAGGTCGGATGCTGATCATCGCGCAAAGGCCACGCCGTCCCGAGCGTTGAATTCGGGGGTCCTGAACGTAGGACACGGGGGTTCCGAAGGTACGACTCGCGCGTTCTGAACGTAGGACTCTCGGGTTAGAGGCGGCGGAGGCCTGCCAGGACGCGCTCCATGAGGCCCAGGTCCGGCAGTTCGCCGTCGGTGGTGGCGGTGCGGTGGACCTCGATCAGGCCGCGCTCGGCCATGTCGCCCAGGAGCACCTTGGCCACGCCGAGCGGGAGGCGCAGCAGCGCGGCGATCTCGGCCACCGACCGCGGCCGGGCGACCAGCGCGATCACCTCGTTGTACTCGGCCTTCATCCCTCCCGGGTACTCCCAGTCCACCGCCGAGACCAGCGTCTCGATCTCCAACTGGTACGACGACGTGGTGCGGCCACCGGTCCACGAGTAGGCGCGGACGATCGAGGCCGCCTCCTCCCGCGGGTACTCGAAGTCGTCCTCGTCGTCGAACACCGGTCGGTGCGGCTTGGTGTCGCTGGTAGCGGGTTGCTCGGTCGGCTTCGGCTTCGGCGGCGGCTTGCGACGCCGGGCGGAGTCGAGGCTGAACCCGTTGAGCAGAGCCGCGAACGTCTCGTCCGACGCGGGCTCGTCGTTCCGGTCCATGACCACCTCACGCAGACGGGCGGGCCATCATCCGCTTCGCGCCGTGGAGCTGGGCGCGCAGCTCGGGGGTGAGGAGCTGGCCCACCTGGTCCACCACCACGGTCATCTCGTAGGCGACCTGGCCGACGTCGGCGTCCGGCGCGGCCAGCACGGCCAGGCACGACCCGTCCCGGATGGACATCAGCAGCATGATCCCGTACTGCATCTCGATCACCGAGCGCAGCACGCCACCGCCGTCGAAGCACCTCGCCGCCGACTCGGTCAGGCTGGCCACCCCCGCGGCGATCGCGGCCAGCTGATCGGCCCGGTCGTCCGGCAGACCGCTCGAAGCGGTCAGCAGCAGACCGTCCACCGAGATCACCACCGCGTGGGCCACCCCGGGCACGCGATCGGCGAAGTTGCCCACCAGCCAGCCGAACTGGTCGACCTGTCGCGACTTCTGCGTGCTCATCCGTTCTCCTGCCCAGCTCGATTTTCACCGGATCCCCGCACACCTTGCCGGATTCCGGTCTGGTAGCTGGCGAGAAACCCGCGTGTCGCCTGCGGATCCCTCCGAACGGGTGCGACCGCGTCGGGCGCGTTCGGCCGTTCGGCCACCAGATTGGTCCGCGGCTGCCGTTTCGGCAGTTCCGCCGGATTGTCGTTCACCGGCTTCTCGTGCACCGGCTTGTCGTGCACCGACTTGTCGTTCACGGGCGCCTCCCCGCGCGCGTGGATGTCCCCGGCGCGGTGCCGCGCCGGTTCCGCCGGCCCGGCGGGCCCCGAGGCGCCGCCGAACCAGGTCGAGGCCGTTCGCCGCGGCGGGGGCGCCGCTGCGGCCGGTGGTGCGTCGACGGTCCGACCGCGGAACGGCGCCCACCCGTCCTGGGCCAGCGGCACTGCCGGCGGTAGGGCCGGCTGCTGCGACTGGACCTGCGACTGGGACGTCGACTGCGGCAGGGCCGCGCGCGGGCTCGTGCCGTGCGGCAGAGCGGGCTGCGGGCCGGTCTGGTGGTGAGGCGTGCGCCCGTTGGCGTTCGCCAGGCCGTTGGAGTTGGCGAGGACGACCCCGGAGTCGGCGAGCGCGCCGGACTTCGAGAGGCCCGAGGAGTTCGAGAGGGCCGCCTGGATCGGGGACTGCGCCTGCACGGGCACCGGTCGGGCCGACGACGGGCCGGTCGCGCGCACCAGTTCGGCGGGCAGCGCCACGACCGCGCGCAGACCGTCGCCCTGCTCCCGCAGCATCACCTCGATGCCGTGCCGACCGCCGAGCCGGCCCACCACGTACAGGCCGAGCTGGCGGGACACCGGCAGCTCACCGGAGTCCTCCGACGCGGCCAGCGCGATCCGGCGGTTCGCCTGCGCCAGGTCCTCTTCCGACATGCCGACGCCCTGGTCGACCACGTCGACCAGCACGCCGCCGCCGGGTCGCGGCCGTCCGCCGACGACGACCTGGGTGCGCGGCGGTGAGAACGTGGTCGCGTTGTCCAGCAGTTCGGCGACCAGCCGGACCAGGTCACCGGCGGCGTAGCCGACGACCTCGACCGACGGGGTGGTCTGCACGACGACCCGCTGGTACTGCTCGATCTCGGACGCGGCGGCGCGCAGCACGTCGCCCAGCGGCACCGGGCGGGTGAACCGGCGGGCCACGTCGCTGCCCGACAGCACCATCAGGTTCTCGTTGTTGCGGCGCATCCGGGTGGCGAGGTTGTCCAGCTTGAACAGGTTCGCCAGCTGCTCGGGGTTCTCCTCCTGCCGCTCCAGCTCCTCCATGAGCTTGAGCTGCCGCTCCACCAGGCCCTGGCTGCGGCGGGACAGGTTGATGAACGCGTTGCGCATGCCGGTGCGCAGGTCGGCCTGTTCGGCCGCGGAGCTGACCGCCTGCCGGTGCACCGCGTCGAACGCGCGCGCCAGCTGGCCCAGTTCCTCCCTGGTGTCCACCGGCACGGGCTCGACCGTGATGTCGTGCGCGACGTTCTCCCGCAGCTGCGCCACCAGCGTGGGCAACCGGTGTTCCGCGACGTCCAGCGCGGCCGTGCGCAGCGTGCGCAGGGAGCGGAGGAGGTAGCTGCCGATGACGTAACCGACGGCGGCGGCGGCGAACAGCGATGCCAGCAGGATCACCGACGCCGCGCCCGCCCGGTCGCTCGTGGCGTCCTGCAACCGGGACGCGGAGGCGGCGAGCTGGTCCTCGAGGGACCGCAGCACCACGCTGACCTGCTTGAGGGTGCTTTCCGCGCCGACGTCCCAACCCTCGGGGTTGATCATCGTGTCGACCGCGCCGGGGTTGGTGCGGACCTGTTGGTACAGGCTGTTGCGGAGGTCGACCTCCTGGCCCGCGACGGTGCTGCGGTAGTCCGCCTGCTGCTGCGGCGTGGCGACGGCGGTGAAGTCGGCCAGCTTGTCGTGCTGGCGGGTGTAGGACTGCTCCAGCATCGTGATCTCGGTGTCGAGCAGCCAGCCCCGGCTGATGCCGGCGTGCACGGTGGCGTGCTGCCACGAGATCTGCTCGCTCGCCATGGCGAGGTTGTGCAGCGCGGTCGCGGTGCCGGACAGCGCCGGGTCGCCGAAGTCGCCGACCATCGCCAGGTCGAAGTCGAGCAATGCTCGCAGTACCACGGTGTAGCCGCCGATACCGCCTTCGAGGTCGACACTGCCGGACAGCACGCGTTCGCGCAGCTGCGGCAGTCCGTCGAGCTGGACGATGACGTCGCGGAACCGGGCGTTCGCGACCTCGCCGAGCGACGTGGTGCGCTCCATCAGGTTCCGCACGCCGGCGGCGGCGTTGTCGGTGGCCCGCACCAGGTCCGGGAACTCCTGGACGTTGGCCCCCGCGCCTTCCGGGCGTCGCGCCGACTGGGCGCGTTCCGCCTGGACACTGGCGATCAGCGGGTCGAGGCCACCGCGCAGCGTCACGATGCGCTGCATGGAGGCGTAGTTGTCGGCGCTCCTGACGTAGCCGTGGATCTGCACCACACCCGCGCCGACCGCGACGAGGACGGGCACCGCCAGCACGGCGGCCAGCTTCACCGGCAGTCGCCAGTTGCGCCAGTCCGCGACGGCGCTCCACCACTGCCTGCGCGCGTTGTTGTCGCCAGTCACCAGACAAGCCCCGGGGAGTCCGTAGTTGTTTCGAGCAGAACGACGCCGACGCTTGGTGACGACGAACGTGGATGTTGCTGCGCGATAGTAGGTGGTCAACAAGCGTCCGACAACGACCTTGCGGTCGGTTCTCATCCGATCGGCGCAGCGTGACGGCCGAGAAGCCCCGGGGGTTCCAAACGAGACGTACAGCCCGTCTGCGACGCCCGGCGGTGACACGATCGAGGCCGTCTTGTCGTTGACTGACGGCCTAACGCGGTTACGCTGAGCGCTCGCTGCCGGTCCGCGCATCCGCCTGCGTGGCGAGTCGAATCCCCGTGGAGGATTGATGACGAAGGCGATCCTGCCTCCGCCGGATTCGCGACCCGCCAGAGGTGGTCGCGGCTTCGCCACCTTCGACGACCCGGGATCGTCGCTGCTGGTCGACGAATACGGGGCGCCGGACTTCGTCGCACTCCAGGACAGCGCCGACTTCCGCGAGCTGCGCCGGCGGATCACGGTCTTCGTGGTACCCGCCACGTGCGGGTTCCTGCTCTGGTACTTGGGTTATGTCGCGCTGTCGGCGTACGCGCCCGACCTCATGGGCACGCCGGTGATCGGCGTCATCAACCTCGGTCTGCTGTTCGGGATTCTGCAGTTCGTCAGCACGATCACACTGACCCTCACTTACGCCCGTTACGCGCGGCGCAGGCTCGACCCGCAGGTCGACGCGGTCCGCTCGCTCACCGCGGAGGACGAAGCCTGATGGGCGGCAACACCGCGATCAACCTGGGCGTCTTCAGCGTCTTCGTGTTGATCACGCTCTACGTCGTGTACCGGGCGGGCACCCGCAACGCCACCGCGTCCGACTACTACGCCGCGGGCAGCAGCTTCACCGGCCCGCAGAACGGCATCGCGCTCTCGGGGGACTTCCTGTCCGCCGCGTCGTTCCTCGGCATCTCCGGCAGCATCGCGGTCAACGGGTACGACGGCTTCCTCTACTCCATCGGCTGGGTCGTGTCCTGGCTGCTCGGCCTGATGATCATCTCGGAGAGGTTGCGCAACACCGGCCGGTTCACCCTCGGCGACGTGCTGGCGTTCCGGATGCGGCAACGCCCGGTGCGCGCGGCGGCGGCGAACGTGACCCTGGTGATCTCCCTGTTCTACATGATCGCGCAGATGGCGGGCGCGGGCGCGTTGATGGCTCTGCTGCTGGACGTGCACAGCAAGGTCGGCCAGGCGATCATCATCGCCGTGGTGGGCATCGTCATGGTGCTCTACGTGCTGGTGGGCGGCATGAAGGGCACCACGTGGGTGCAGATCATCAAGGCCGTGCTGCTGATCATGTGCGTGACCTTGATGACGGTCTTCCTGCTGGGCAAGTTCGGGTTCAGCCTGTCCGCGATCCTGGAGACGGCGTCGCGGAACACGCCGCTCGGGCCGGAGGTGCTGGAGCCGGGCGTGCGGTACGGCAGCACGCCGACCAACAAGCTGGACTTCATCTCGCTGGCGCTGGCCCTGGTGCTCGGCACCGCCTCGCTGCCGCACGTGCTGATGCGGTTCTACACCGTGCCGAACGCCCGTGAGGCGCGGCGTTCGGTGGTGTGGGCGACGTGGATGATGGCCACCTTCTACCTGTGCACGCTGGTGATCGGCTTCGGCGCGCTGGCGTTGGTGGGCAGCAAGGACATCGCTTCGGCGCCCGGCGGCGAGAACTCGGCCGCGCCGCTGCTGGCGTACGAGATCGGCGGCGCGGTGCTGCTGGGCGTGGTGAGCGCGGTGGCGTTCGCGACGATCCTGGCGGTGGTGGCGGGTCTGACGTTGACCGCGTCGGCCTCGTTCGCGCACGACGTGTACGCGAACATGATCAAGCAAGGTCAGGCGGACCCGCGGTCGGAGGTCCGGGTCGCCCGGTTGACGGCGGTCGTCGTCGGTCTGCTGGCGATCGTGGGCGGTATCGCGGCCAACGGGCAGAACGTGGCGTTCCTGGTGGCGCTGGCGTTCGCGCTGGCCGCGTCGGCGAACCTGTCGACGATCATCTACTCGATGTTCTGGAAGCGGTTCAACACGATCGGGACGCTGTGGGCGGTGTACGGCGGGCTCGGGTCGTGCATCTTCCTGCTCGCCTTCTCCCCCGCCGTGTCGGGTGGCAAGTCGTCCATCTTCCCGGACCTGGACTTCGCGTGGTTCCCGCTGAGCAACCCGGGTCTGGTGTCGATCCCGTTCTCGTTCCTGTGCGGGTACCTCGGCACGGTGCTGAGCAAGGAGACGTCGGACCCGGTGAAGCAGGCCGAGATGGAGGTCCGGTCGCTGACCGGCATCGGCTCGGGGCTGAAGTAAGGCGCTGAGGTCGGGCACTGAGCTCGGGCAGCGAGGCCGGGCGCTGACGTCTGGCGCTGACGTCTGGCGCTGACGTCTGGTGCTGAAGATCGGGTGCTGAGGGTCGGGTGCCGAGGCCGGGCGCTGACGTCTGATGCTGAAGATCGGGCGCCGAGGTCTGGCGCCCGATGTCAGCGGCGGGCGAGGGCGGCGCGGACGGCGGAGGCGAACCGGAGCGGCGCGGTGGCGTCGGTCTGGCGGAAGCCCAGGGAGGGCTCGACCAGTTCGAGTTCCAGCAGCAGCGGCGAGCCGTCGGCGCCGGGGATCAGGTCGACCCGCGCGTACAGGAAATCGTTGCGGCGCAGCCCGGTCAGGGTCGCGGCGGCGTCCATGACGTCCTCGGCGACGCGGCGCTGCGCTGGCGACGGAGCCGCGCCGGACAGCCGTTCCACCACGTACAGCCCGGATTCGTCGAACTCCGCGTCGGCCGTGAGCATGGCGCCCTTGGTGAACGCGTGCGAGTACTGGCCGCCGAGGAACACCATCGCCGTCTCGCCGACCTCGTCCACGTTCGCCTGGTACGGCTGCACCAGCGCGGGCACGTCCAGGGTGGCGAGGTGCGCGGCGGCGGCTTCGTGGTCGCCGGCCGGGACGCGCAGCGCGCCGACCGACCCGGCGCCGACGGTCGGCTTCACCACGAACTCGCCGTCCGGCCAGGCGGTGAAGCCCGGCTTCGCCACGGCCGTCGGCACCACCGGCACGCCCGCGTCCGCGAGTTCGACCAGGTACGTCTTGTCGATGTTCCACCGGACCACCGGCGCCGGGTTCGCCAGCTTGGGCTCGCTGTCGCACCACGCCAGGAACTCCGGCAGCCGTTCCGGGTAGTCCCAGGTGGAGCGCAGCACGACCAGGTCGGCCTCGACCGGCGTGCCCCATTCCGCCCACGACGCCTGCACGCCGACGTCGGCCAGGGCCTCCACCAGCGCGTCGTCGTCGCCGTCCCCGGCGGGCAGCGCCGCGCAGGTGGCGAAGAGGACCTTCATCGACCCGCCATGCGACGGCGGTGCGCCGGTCCGATCTTCACCGCGTCCGTGGTCTCGCGGTCCCACTCGTGCCGGTCCAGGTCCGCCACCGCCTCGACCACGGCCTCGGCCGACGCCACGTCCGGGAGCACGACGTCTCCCATGGCTCCGTCCGCACCGACCAGCACGACCCGCGCGCTCGTCCGCCCGACGTTCTGCACGACGGCGCGCGCGGGCTTGCCGTGCGCGGCCACGAACTCGGAAGCCGTCTTCACGGCGCGACCGATCTTCTTGTCCTCTGCCACGTCGGCCAGACTAGAACCTGTCGGTAACTTCCGCGCACGTGACCGCACTCACGACGTCTGCCTCACCGCGCCGCCCACGCCGATTCGTACGCGTCGACCAGCCACTTGTCGGCCCGCGCGTGATCCGGCTGTTCGGGCAGGTCGGAACCGGTGGTCAGCTCCTCCAACCGCGCCTCCAGCCCTTCCGCCGCGTCCATCGCCTCCTGCTGCGTGTGCCGTCCCTGCCGCAGGTCGCGGATCCACGTGAGCCACGGCTCGGGCATCGGCAACGTGATCCGGCCGGTTTCCAGCAGCTCGACGCCCTGCACACCCAGCCGCACCATGTGCGACGCGTACTTCGAGTCGAAACCGTGCCGCGCCACCAGTGCGGGCCGGTTGACCCGGCGCGCGACGGTGCCGTCCACCATGCGCCGGCGCTGGCTGTGCAGGTATCCGATGAACCGACGTCCGGCCTGGCGGGACACGATCATGTCCGGGTTGTCGCGCAACTCACGTCCCAGCGGCGTGATCGACACGATTTCGTGCTCGGGCGCGAACAGGAGCAGCAACACCGTCGGGTTGCCCTGCAGCGCGAGGCGCAGCCACTTGCGCAGCGAGTACACGACCAGGTCGAGGTCACCGGGACCGGACGGCGTGTTCAGCACTCCCGTGCGCTCCTCGGCGCTGCGGTAGATGTACTGCTCGAAGCGGCGCAGCCCGATGACGTACTCGGGCGGCTCGACGCACACGCCCATCTCGTCGCGGTCGTCGGTGCCCTCGATGGCGGTGCCGTGCACGCCCGAACCCACCTGGGTGCGCAGGATCGTGCCGTTCCGGGCGATCTCGGCGAATTCCGGGCTGTTGTGCCGCATCGCGTTCTCCTTCCGCCGAGGCAGAACCTAGAGCGTCAACAGGCAACGCCCAACAGGATTTGCGCCATCGCCCGATCGGCGCGGGTACGGGGTAGCTTCCGTGGTCGTGACGGGAAACGCAGCCATCAGCCACCTGGTCGAAGAGTTCCTGAGCTGGCACTTCGACCACAACCCGGGCAACGCCGCGATGCTCGGCTCACTCGCGCACGACCACACGCTCGGTGATTTCTCGGCTACCGCTCTCACCGAGTACGAACGCGGCGCGGACGCCTGGCTCGACCGCTTCACCGTGATCGAGACCGACGACCTCCAGGGTTCGGTCGACCGGGACCTGGTCGTCGCCGTGCTCCGCGGCACGCGGGCGAAGGCCACGTGGCCGGTGTGGCGGCGCGACCCCTCCCTCTACACCGGCGCGGTGCTGTACCCGTTGTTCAGCGCGTTCCTCAACCGGCTGCGGCCGGAGCCGGAACTGGTCGCGACGGTGGTGAAGCGGCTGGCCGAGGTGCCGGGCGTGCTGGCCGCGTGCCGGGCGAACCTCGACCCGGGCCTGGCCTCGGCGAAGATCGTGCGGCGGGCCGCCGACCAGGCCAGGACGGGGCGGGCGTTCCTCACCGCGACGCTGCCCGCCGAGGTGTCCGACCCGGCGTTGCGCGCGGAGGTCGCCGAGGCCGCGGAACCGGCCGCGCGGGCGTTCGACGAGCTGGCGGCGTTCCTGGACGAGTTCGCCGGGCGGGCCGCGGGTGACTGGCGGATGGGCGAGGAGCTGTACTCGACGCTGTTGCAGGACCAGGAAGTCCTGGGCTACGGCGCGGCGGAGCTGCACGAGCGGGGACGGGCCGCCTACGCCGAGCTGGACGCGGAGATGCGCGAGCTGGCCGGGTCGGACGACTGGCACTCGGTGATGGCGTCGTTCCAGGACGACCACCCGCCGACGCCGGAGGCGATGCGCGCCGAGTACGAGGCGGAGACGCAGCGGGCGCGGGCGTTCCTGGTGGAGCACGGGCTGGTGACGTTCGCGGACGGCGAGGAGTGCCGGGTGGTGCCGTCGCCGACGTTCCAGCGGCCGATCCTGTCGGTGGCGTCGTACATGTCGCCGCCGCCGCTGACGGACCAGCGGACGGGTCACTTCTTCGTGCCGTTCCCGCCGGACGGGTTCACCGCCGAGCAGACCGCCCAGCGCCTGCGCACCAACTCACGCGCCCAGCTGGCCACCATCGCGGTGCACGAGGCGTACCCCGGCCACCACTGGCACCTGTCGTGGCTGGCCGCGCGGGACCGGCCGGTGCGCAAGGTGTTCCGCACCCCTTACTTCTCCGAGGGCTGGGCGCTGTACGCGGAGAAGCTGTTGCGGGAGCACGGCTACTTCACCGCCAAGGTCGTCGGCGACGCCGCCAAGGCCCGCGCGCAGGAGTTGGCGCACGTCGAGGCCCGGTTGTTCCGGGCGGCGCGGATGATCGTGGACACCGCGCTGCACTGCGGCGACATGGGCGTCGAGGAGGCCGAGGAGTTCATGGCGACCAAGGCGTCGCTGACCCCCGGCACGGCGGCCGGCGAGGTCAGCCGGTACTGCGCGTGGCCGACGCAGGCGCCGTCGTACCTGACCGGCGCGCTGGAGATCGAGCGCATCCGGTCCGAGTACACGGGATCGCTGCGCGAGTTCCACGACACCATCGCCGGTTCGGGCGCGCTGCCGCTCGGCCTCGCCCGGCGGGTCGTTCTCGGCAGCTGAGACGCGTCGCCGGCGGATGGCCGCACTGAGGAACAGGCGGGCGGGCGGCACGGTTGGCCGTACTGAGGTACGGACATCGCAACAGGAGGAACGACACATGCCGAAGGCAGTGGTGGTGCGCGCGACCGGTGGGCCGGACGCGCTGGAGTTCACCGACGTCGAGGCGAAGTCGCCCGGCGCCGGCGACCTGCTGGTGGACGTGGCCGCGGCCGGGGTGAACTTCATCGACTGCTACCACCGCGAGGGCCGCTACCCGCTGCCGCTGCCGTTCGGGCTGGGCCTGGAGGGCTCCGGCCGGGTGAGCGCGGTCGGCGCGGACGTGACCGGGTTCGCCGTGGGCGACCGGGTGGCTTGGTCGCAGTCCCTCGGCAGCTACGCGGAACAGGCGGTGGTGCGCGCCGGGGACGCGGTGCCGGTGCCGGACGGCGTGGACGACGACACGGCCGCCGCGTTGCTGCTGCAAGGGCTCACCGCGCACTACCTCGTGGCGTCCACGTACCCGGTGCAGCAGGGCGACACGGTGCTCGTGCACGCCGCCGCCGGTGGCGTGGGGCTGCTGCTGGTGCAGCTGGCGAAGGCGCGGGGCGCGCGGGTGATCGGCACGGTGTCCACGGAGGCCAAGGAGGCGCTGGCCCGCGAGGCGGGCGCGGACGAGGTGATCCGGTACGACCTGACCGACTTCGCGCCCGAGGTGCGGCGGCTGACCGACGGCGTCGGCGTCGCGGCCGTGTACGACGGCGTGGGCGCGACGACGTTCGACGGGAGCCTGGCCAGCCTGAAGCCGCGCGGTGTGCTCGCGCTGTTCGGCGCGTCGAGCGGTGCGGTGCCGCCGGTGGACCCGCAGCGGCTCAACCAGGCGGGGTCGGTGTACCTGACCCGGCCGTCCCTGGGCGCGCACGTGGCCACCCGCGACGAGTTGGAGTGGCGGGCGGGTGAGCTGTTCGCGGCCATCGCGGCCGGGTCGCTGACCGTGCGGATCGGCGGGCGCTACGCCCTGGCCGAGGCACGGCGTGCGCACGAGGACCTGGAAGGCCGTCGCACGACCGGCAAGCTGCTGCTCGTACCGTGAACGCGCGGGAGGGCGGACCCGTGGTGGGTCCGCCCTCCCGGTGGAACGGTCCGGCTCAGCCCTCGACCTTGACCGCGTCCACCACGAAGATCAGCGTCTCACCGGGCTGGATGGAGCCGCTGCCCTGCGGGTAGCCCTTGTCGGACGGCACGACGAGCAGCCGGCGGCCACCCTCCTTCAGCCCGATCAGACCCTCGTTCCAGCCCTTGATGACCTGGGCCTGGCCGACGTTCTCGACGGTGTAGGGCTCGCCGCGGTCCCAGGACGCCTCACGGGTCTTCTGGTCGCGGAACGTCGCCAGCACGTAGTGGATCGCGGCGCTGGAGCCCTGCTTGATCTCCGGGCCGGTGCCCTCGGTGATGTCCTCGACGACCAGGCCGTCCTGCGGCTTGCAGCCGGTCGGGACGGTGATCGTCGGCTTGGCACCCGCCGCGCCGCTCACCTGGTACTGCGTCACCTGGCACGGCGGACCGCTCGGCTCCGGCAGGTCTGCCTCGGCGGTCTCCTCCGCCTCCGGCTGGGCGGCGGTCGCGGACGGGGTGTTGGTGAGGGTGGACGGCCGGTCGCTGGCGGTGCACGCGGTCAGGGCCAGACCGGCGGACAACAGGGACACGAGAGCGAGGGCCGTGCGGCCGACAGTACGCATGGTTGCCGAGCTTAGGGTCCGTCCCCGAACGCCCCGCCGCAGACCCCACCGGCAGGCCCAACGCGATCACCGTCCGCTGTCGTCGGGCGTCGAATTGTTCGGTGAATCTGCCACTAATTGCGGCTTCCGCCGTTGCGTACCCGCGAGTACAGTAACTCCGCGCACTTGATCGGACACTTGGCGCATTCGTCCGTTCGAGTGCCCACCAGGGAGGTGACGCTGTGTCCGCGGAGCCGAAGGGCGTCCGCACCACCTTGCTGCAGGAATTGTTCTGGACCCGGACCGGTCTGCTCCTACTGATCCTCGTCGTCACTTCCGGCAGTTGTCTCGCTATTTCCAGCACAATCGACCCGGGCGCCTTGCGCACGTTCCTCACGTCGGTCGGCACCGGCACGCTGATCTCCGCCGTCGTCGGGTTCGGGCAGACGCTGATCACCAGTTCGGCCACGCAACGGGCGCTGATCACCCCGGTCGTCGAGGAGAGCCGCAAGGCCCTGCGCGACCTCACCGCCGAGTACCGGGCGCTCGACCGCGAGTTCTTCCCCAGCCACGTGTTCGAGCCGACCGCCAAGCCCGACCCGGCGTTCAACCAGGTCATGATGCAGGACCTGGAACGCACCCGGCTCTACGTGTTCCGCGGCTTCGCGGGCCGCTACGCCGCCTGCCGGCTGCTGCTGTCCCACACGGAATGCGAGCTCAAAGCCGTCCTGGCCGATCCCCGGGACGGTGACGCGATCAGCGGGCGTGCGCGCTACCTGCTGCGCAACGAAGGCGCGGACGGCGACTACGACTCGATCGTGGCGAGGCTGCGCGAGCAGGTCTACGTCGGCCTGGTCGGCCTGTTCCTGGCCCGCGGCCGGTGCTCGCGGATCGACCTGACGATCGTGTCCGACCCGCCGCTGGACCGGCTGGAGCTGTTCGACGACAGCGTGTGGCTCACCCTCTACAGCAACACCAACGCGGGCGTCGTCCGCCTTTACCCGCGCACGGTGCGGTTCACCGAGGGCTCGTTCGTCTACGGGATGGAACGCGCGGAGTTCCTGCGGATCAGCAATTCCAAGGCAGGGCTCCACATCGTCATCACACCGGGAACCAGTCGGGCGGACTTCCTCGCCCTGTTCGAGAAGATCACCGGAACCGCGCTCACCGAGGACGGGTTCCGGGCGCTCGAAGAGAAGTTCCACCTGTTCCGCAAAGAATTCTCCGCCTTCGCTCAGTTGGGGAGCTGATAAGTCGTGCTGACCGAGTTGACCGGGTTCTCCGCCCTCGCGGAGCTCGCCAGGATCGTCACCGTGGCCGACCCCCCTGTCGTCGACCACTGGGAGCACGTCGAGAGACGGTTCCGGGAGTGGGCGGGCCGACCCGGCCTGCGGGAGAGGCTGCGCGGGCACCTGCGCGCCCTCTCACCGCAGGACGAGATGCGCGTGGCGGCCAGGTCGCGCGAGACGACCACGCACTTCGCGTGGTGCCTGCGCGACGAGCCGGCCGAGCCGTTCACGTTCTGGCTGCACGAGTACAAGCCGCAACGCGACTGGCGTCCCGGCTACGCCGACTCGATCCACAACCACCGGTACCACTTCTGCACCATCATCCTGTCCGGCTCCTACCTGCACGAACGCTTCACCGCGGACGTGGCGGACGACGGTCGGGCGATCCTGTCCACCACCCTGCTGCGCAGCGCCGAGGCCGAGGCGGGCGCTTCGGGGACCATGCTGGCGCACGAGTTCCACCGCATCCCGAAGGCGGCGGACGACACCATGACGTTCCTGGTGAAATCGCGCGCGGTCCGCCCGTGGAGCCTGAGCTACGACCCCGACACCCGGACCAGCCACCGGCACGTGCCGGTGGAGGCCCGGTTGGAGGTCCTGACGAACAGCCTGTAACCAGCGCCGAGGACCGCCGCGCGCCCTTACCATCGGCCCACCCGGAACGGGAGGGTCCAATGAGCACTGTCACCAGTGGCGTCACGGCGCGGGCGATCTCCGAGGTGGAGCACGAGGTGTGGCGGCTGTGCCGCGACCTCGCCGCGAAACTGCAGTTCCACGGCTGGCACCACGTCAGCTTCGTGCGGGACAAGGCCGTCCACTTCGCCCGGCGGAACGGTTCGGACGTCCCGCTGGTCGAGGTGGCCGCACTGGTCCACGACGTCAACTACATGGTCCGGCGCAACTCACTGCCGGTGGACGGCCGGTGGTTGAGGCTGGACATCCTGACCCGCGCGGGCGTGCCCGACTGCGCCGCGGCCCGGGTCGACGAGGTGGTCGAGGAGGCCGAGATGCGCACCCGCCACCGCGACATCTCGCTGGAGGCGCAGGCCCTGTCCGACGCGGACACCCTGTTCAAGGCGCTGCCGGTGACGCCGGTGGTGCTCGCGCCCAAGTACCTCGAAGAGAACGGGATCACGCTCAAGGAGCTGGCGCACAAGATCGTCGGCGAGCAGCGGGACAAGCACGACGAGGGGTACTACTTCTACGACCCGGAGGCGGCGGCCACCTACTCGCGGTGGGCCACGGCGAACCTGGAGCTGTGGTCGTGCATCGTGGAGTCGCTGGACGACCCGACGGTGAACGAGCTGCTGTCGGCGATGCCCTAGGGCTTGTTCCAGACGACCACGTCGAACTTGAGGGCGGCCCGGTCGGACTCGACCACGGCCAACCTCGCCCACCGGCCCTCGGAGGTCTTCACGCAGAAGGACTCGCCGGGGTCGACGTCGCTCTGGGACGCCTCCGCGATGCGACCGGTGCCGGACACGCACTCCTGGTAGCTCGGCGTGCCGGGCAGCAGGAGGAAGTGGTCGGCCCTGATCCCGAGGATCTTGTCGTACCGGAAGTCGACCTTCTCGGAGATGTCGTCGGTGACCCCGCCGTTCTCGCCGGTGGAGTCGAGGTCGATCGCGAAGTCGGCGCTGATCGTGACCGGCCCGGAGCGGTGCACGGACGGCTCCCCGCCGGCCGGCCGGGCCACGCCCGACGTGGTGGTGGTGGTGGCGGCGACGGCCTTGGTCGTCGTCGTCGGGTCGGTGGCAGGTTCGGTGGTGGACCCGGTGGTGGGTCCGGCGGTCGTCGTGGACGGGTCCGCACCGGGTTCGGCGCTGCCCGCGGCGGGCCGCAGTTCGAGCCCGCCGAGCACGCCGGCCGTGGCCGCCCCGACCACCGTGATCAGGACCGGCAGGACGAAGTGCCGGGTCACGTGCCGCTGAGGGCGGCGGCCCCAGCGGTAGAGGAGACCGATGCCCAGCACGGTGACCACACCGGCCGCGAGCAGCGACAACGGCACGAGGTTCCGGATGCCGCTGACGACCGAGAGGAGCAGGGCGACCACGCTCGCGGCGCCGCCGAAGACCTGCCAGCGGTCCACCGTCGCCTTGTCGAACGAACGACCTCCGGGCGCCGGCCCATCCCCCTGCTCGGACATGGGGATCATGCTAGCCGGCGGCGAAATCCCGTCAGAAGGGCCAGCCGAGGACCGGGAGGCCGACCACGGCGTCCACGGCGAGGCCGCAGAACACGAGCATCAGGTACAGGTTCGACAGGTGGAAGAACTTCATCGTGTTCGTCGACCCGCCGCGCCGCACGACCCCGTGCAGCCGGTGCGCGAACACCGCGAACCACACGCCCGACACCGCCGCCACGGCGACGTAGATCCACGACGTGACGGGTGCCAGCAGCAGCGTGCACACGACCGTGATCCACGAGTAGATGACGATCTGACGCGTGACCTGCTGCGCCGTCGCCACCACCGGCAGCATCGGCACGCCCGCCCGCGCGTAGTCCTCCTTGAACTTCATCGCGAGCGCCCACGTGTGCGGCGGCGTCCAGAAGAAGATCACGCCGAACATCACCAGCGCGGGCCACGCCACCGTGCCGGTCACCGACGACCAGCCGATGACCACCGGCATGCAGCCGGCCATGCCGCCCCAGATGACGTTCTGCGAGGTGCGGCGCTTGAGCACCAGCGTGTAGACGAAGATGTAGAAGAGGATCGTGGCCACCGCGAACACGGCCGACACGAGGTTCGTCGTCAGCCACAGGAACCCGAACGACACGATGCCGAGCACGATGCCGAAGATCAGCGCGTTGCGCGGCGGGATGGAGTCCTTGGCCAGCGGCCGGGCGCTGGTGCGCTTCATCACCGAGTCGATGTCGGCGTCGATGTAGCAGTTCAGCGCGTTCGCCGAGCCGGCCGCCAGGGTGCCGCCGGTCAGCGTGCACGCGATCAGCCACAGCGGCGGCAGGCCGCGGGCGGCCAGCAGCATCGCCGGGATAGTGGTGATCAGCAGCAGTTCGATCACCCTGGGTTTGGTCAGCGCCACGTACGCGCCGACGACCTGCCGGGGCGACCGCGCCGGAGCCTCGGTGACGGCACTCATCGCGTCGCTCCTCGTCAGGTCAGGGATGTGCGCAGATCGTAACCGCGCGTTCCCCGGGCAGCCCGTTCGGGTACTCCCTGAACGCACCAACCCTGCCTGTGCGTACACCCACAGAGCGTGAGTAGTACGAGTGTCCGCTCGTCAGACTAGGCTGGCCGCGGACCTTGGGAGCTGCGGATCGGGCCTGACGGGATCGATTAAGTTGACCGCCGGCCGTCACAACCGCCGCCTAGTGAGTTTGGAGCTGGAAGTCAGTGTCCGTCACCGATGACATCGCCCGGTTGACCGAAGCCCGCCTGCCCGAAGACTGGACCGACCTGGACAAGCGCGCGGTCGACACCGCCCGCGTCCTGGCCGCGGACGCCGTGCAGAAGGTCGGCAACGGCCACCCGGGTACCGCCATGAGCCTCGCGCCGCTGGCCTACGCGCTGTTCCAGCGCGTGATGCGGCACGACCCCGCCGACGCCGACTGGATCGGCCGCGACCGGTTCGTGCTCAGCGCGGGCCACTCCAGCCTGACGCTGTACGTGCAGCTCTTCCTCAACGGCTACGGCCTCGAACTCGACGACCTCAAGGCGCTGCGCACGTGGGGCTCGAAGACGCCGGGTCACCCCGAGGTCGGCCACACGCGGGGCGTCGAGACGACGACCGGCCCGCTGGGCCAGGGCCTGGCCAACGCGGTCGGCATGGCGATGGCGGCCCGCCGCGAGCGCGGCCTGTTCGACCCGGACGCCCCGGCCGGCGAGAGCCCGTTCGACCACCACATCTTCGTGATCGCCTCCGACGGCGACATCGAGGAGGGCGTGACGTCCGAGGCGTCGTCGCTCGCGGGCACCCAGAAGCTGGGCAACCTGACCGTCGTCTACGACGACAACAAGATCTCCATCGAGGACGACACCACGATCGCGCTGTCCGAGGACACCGCGAAGCGGTACGAGGCCTACGGCTGGCACGTGCAGGTCGTCGAGGGCGGCGAGAACGTCTCCGGCCTGCTCGAAGCCCTGGAGAACGCCAAGGCGGAGACCCAGCGCCCGTCGTTCATCCTGCTGCGCACGATCATCGGCTACCCGGCGCCGACCAAGCAGAACACCGGCGCGGCGCACGGCGCGGCCCTGGGCGCGGACGAGGTCGCCGAGGTCAAGCGCATCCTGGGCTTCGACCCGGAGCAGACGTTCGAGGTCTCCGACGAGGTGCTGGAGCACACGCGCTCGGTGGTCAAGCGCGGCGAGGCGGCCAAGTCCGAGTGGCAGAAGTCGTTCGACGCGTGGGCGGAGGCCAACCCGGAGCGCAAGGCGCTGCTGGACCGCCTGGTCGCCCGCCGGCTGCCGGACGGCTGGGCCGACGCGCTGCCGTCGTGGGAGCCCGACGCCAAGGGCGTGCCGACCCGCAAGGCGTCCGGTGAGGTGCTGACCGCGCTCGGCCCGGTGCTGCCGGAGCTGTGGGGCGGCTCGGCCGACCTCGCCGAGTCCAACCTGACCACCATCAAGGGTGAGGGCTCCTTCGGTCCGGAGGAGATCTCCACCAAGATGTGGTCGGCCACGCCGTACGGCCGCACGCTGCACTTCGGTGTCCGCGAGCACGCCATGGGCTCGATCCTCAACGGCATCGCGCTGCACGGCCCGACCCGCCCGTACGGCGGCACGTTCCTGGTGTTCAGCGACTACATGCGCCCGGCCGTCCGACTGGCCGCGATCATGAACGCCGCGGTCACCTACGTCTGGACGCACGACTCCATCGGCCTGGGCGAGGACGGCCCGACGCACCAGCCGATCGAGCACCTCGCGGCGTTGCGCGCCATCCCGGGCCTCGCCGTGCTGCGCCCCGGTGACGCGAACGAGACCGCCGCCGCCTGGAAGGCGACGCTGGAGCAGACCGGCCCAGTCGGCCTCGCGCTGACCCGCCAGAACATCCCGGTGCTCGAAGGCACGAAGGAGAAGGCGGCCGAGGGCGTGGCCCGCGGCGGCTACGTGCTGGAGGGCGAGGGTCAGCCCGAGGTGGTGCTGATCGCGACCGGCTCGGAGCTCCAGATGGCGGTCGAGGCCCGGAAGGTCTTGGAGGCCGAGGGCGTTGCCACCCGAGTGGTGTCCATGCCGAGCGTCGAGTGGTTCGACGCCCAGGACCAGGCGTACCGCGACGGGGTGCTGCCCCCGTCGGTGAAGGCGCGCGTGGTGGTGGAGGCGGGCATCGCCCAGCCGTGGCACCGGTTCGCGGGTGACGCGGGCGAGATCGTGTCCATCGAGCACTTCGGCGCCTCGGCGGACTACCAGACCCTGTTCCGCGAGTTCGGCCTCACGACGGAGAACGTCGTCGCAGCGGCCCGCCGGTCGCTCGCCCGGACCAAGTAGACCTTCAGGGAGTTGACGAGATGACCACCAATCCGCTGGCCGCGCTCAGCGACGCGGGCGTGTCGATCTGGCTGGACGACCTGTCGCGCGAGCGGCTGGACACCGGCAACCTGGCCGGCCTCGTCGCCGACCGGCACGTCGTCGGCGTGACCACCAACCCGACCATCTTCGCCGGCGCCCTGTCCAAGGGCACGGCGTACGACGAGCAGGTCCGCGAGCTGGCCTCGCGCGGCGCCGACACCGACGCGGCGGTCCGCGAGATCACCACGACGGACGTGCGCAACGCGTGCGACCTGTTCCGCGACATCTACAACGCCACCGACGGCGTCGACGGCCGCGTGTCGATCGAGGTCGACCCGCGGCTCGCGAACGACACCGACGCCACCATCGCCGAGGCCCTCGACCTGGCCAAGGCGGTGGACCGGCCCAACCTGCTGGTGAAGATCCCGGCCACCGTCGAGGGCCTGCCCGCGATCACCCGGGTGATCGCCGAGGGCATCAGCGTGAACGTGACGCTGATCTTCTCCGTCGAGCGCTACCGGCACGTGATGGAGGCGTTCGTCGCGGGCCTGGAGCAGGCCAAGGCGAACGGGCACGACCTGCGCGGCATCCACTCCGTCGCGTCGTTCTTCGTGTCCCGCGTGGACAGCGAGATCGACAAGCGGCTGGACGCGCTGGGCACCCCTGAGGCGACGGCGCTGCGCGGCAAGGCCGCCATCGCGAACGCGGTCCTCGCCTACGCGGCGTTCCAGGAGACGTTCACCGGTGCGCGTTGGGAGGCTCTGGCCGCCGACGGCGCCCGCGCGCAGCGTCCACTGTGGGCGTCCACCGGCGTGAAGGACCCGCAGTACTCCGACACGCGGTACGTGGACCAGCTCGTGGTGGCCGACACGGTCAACACGATGCCGGAGAAGACCCTGCACGCGGTCGCCGATCACGGCAAGATCGAGGGCGACACCGTGACCGGCCGTGCGGCCGGGGCGCAGGAGGTCTTCGACGCGCTGGTCGGCGTCGGCATCGACCTCGACGACGTGTTCGTCGTCCTGGAGACCGAGGGCGTCGACAAGTTCGAGAAGTCGTGGGCCGAGCTGCTGGACACGGTGACCGGACAGTTGAACCAGGCCAAGGGCTGACGACGAAGCCAGATCGGGACGGGTACTGAAGATGACCGAGGTGATCTCCGTGGAGATCGTCCGCACACCGAACCAGGACCAGGTCGACACCGTCATCGGTGACCTGGTCCGGGATTCGGCGTCGAGCAAGCTGACCGCCGGTGACGCCACGCTGTGGGGTTCCGAGGCGGAGTCGGAGGCGTCGATCCGACTGGCGTGGACCACCCTGCACGAGACGTCCCGCCCGCTGGTCGCGGAGATCACCGCGCTGCGCGACGAGCTGCTCGCCGACGGCGTCGACCGCGTGGTCCTCGCCGGCATGGGCGGCTCGTCGCTCGCGCCCGAGGTGATCACCGGCACCGCGGGCGTGCCGCTGGTCGTGCTCGACACCACCGACCCCGGCCAGGTGGCCGAGGCGTTGGCGGGCGACTTGCAGCGCACGGTGCTGGTGGTGTCGTCGAAGTCCGGCGGCACCGTCGAGACCGACAGCCACCGGCGGATCTTCGAGGCGGCGTTCGAGGCGGCGGGCATCGACCCGTCGTCGCGGATCGTCGTGGTGACCGACCCCGGCTCCCCGCTGGAGGCGGCGTCCCGGGAAGCGGGCTACCGCAGGGTGTTCCTGGCCGACCCGAACGTGGGCGGCCGGTACTCGGCGCTGACCGCGTTCGGCCTGGTGCCCTCGGGCCTGGCCGGCGCGGACGTCGGCAAGCTGCTGGACGAGGCGGCCTCCGCCGCGCCGCTGGTGTCGGCCGACTCGCCGGACAACCCGGCGGTCGTGCTGGCCGCCACGTTCGCCGTGGCGCACGCGCACGGCGCGGAGAAGATCGTGTTCGCCGACACCGGGTCCGGCATCGCGGGCTTCGGCGACTGGGCCGAGCAGCTGATCGCGGAGTCGACCGGCAAGAACGGCACCGGCCTGCTGCCGGTGGTGGTCGAAGGTCCGGGCGCGGCCGGCTTCGTGGACGCCCGCTCGGACGCCACGACCGTCGCGATCGGACCGGCCACCGGGTCGTCGTCCATCGCGGTCGAAGGCTCGCTCGGCGCGCAGTTCCTGGTGTGGGAGTACGCGACCGCGCTGGTGAGCCGGGTGCTGGAGATCAACCCGTTCGACCAGCCCGACGTCGAGGCCGCGAAGAAGGCGTCCCGGTCCTTGTTGGACGCGTCCGCCGCGACGCCCGTCGACCCGGCCTTCGTGGACGGTCCGATCGAGGTCTACCCGAGCGAGGGCTGGCTCCCGGCGGACATCAAGACGGTCGCCGAGGCGTTGCAGGCGCTCGTCGCCGCCGCGCCGCAGCACGGCTACCTGTCCGTCCAGGCCTACCTCGACCGGATCGACGACGCCTCGTTCGCCCTCGTTCGCCCGGAGTTGGCGCAGCGTTCGCACCTCCAGACCACCTTCGGGTGGGGACCGCGCTTCCTGCACTCGACCGGCCAGTACCACAAGGGCGGTCACCAGAACGGCGTGTTCCTCCAGCTGACCGGCGCGTCCGAGGCGCGGCTCGACGTGCCGGGCAGGCCGTACGACCTCAGCACGTTGCAGCTGGCCCAAGCCCTCGGTGACGGTCAGGTGCTCGCCGAGCGCGGTCGTCCGGTGCTCCGCCTGCACCTGACCGACCGCGTCGCCGGGCTCGCGCAGCTCGTCGAGGCAATCCAGGAGGATGGTTCGTGACTGCGCCGACCAAGCGCAACCCGTTGCGGGACCCGCGCGACAAGCGGATGCCGCGCATCGCCGGGCCCTCCGGCCTGGTGATCTTCGGCGTGACGGGCGACCTGTCGCGCAAGAAGCTGATGCCCGCGATCTACGACCTGGCCAACCGCGGCCTGCTGCCGCCGGGCTTCGCGCTCGTCGGCTTCGCCCGCCGCGACTGGGCCGACCAGGACTTCATGCAGGTCGTGCACGACGCGGTCAAGGAGCACGCGCGCACGCCGTTCCGGCAGGGCGTCTGGGACCAGCTCGCCGAGGGCATCCGGTTCGTCCAGGGCACGTTCGACGACGACGTCGCCTTCGACACCCTGGCCACGACGCTCTCCGACCTCGACCGCGACCGCGGCACCGGCGGCAACCACGCGTTCTACCTGTCGGTGCCGCCCAGCGCGTTCACCACGGTGGTCAACCAGCTCAAGCGCGCGGGTCTGGCCACGCCGCCCACCGACAACCCCGGCCAGTGGCGCCGGGTGGTCATCGAGAAGCCGTTCGGCCACGACCTGGCCAGCGCCAAGCAGCTCAACAAGACCGTGAACGAGGTCTTCCCCGAGGAGTCGGTGTTCCGCATCGACCACTACCTCGGCAAGGAGACGGTGCAGAACATCCTGGCGCTGCGCTTCGCGAACCAGCTCTACGAGCCCATCTGGAACGCCAACTACGTCGACCACGTGCAGATCACCATGGCCGAGGACATCGGCCTCGGTGGTCGCGCGGGCTACTACGACGGCATCGGCGCGGCTCGTGACGTGATCCAGAACCACCTGCTCCAGCTGCTCGCGCTGACCGCGATGGAGGAGCCGGTGTCGTTCCGGCCGAGCGACCTCCGCGCCGAGAAGGTGAAGGTGCTGTCGGCGACGCGGCCGGTCGAGCCGTTCGACGAGACGACCGCGCGCGGCCAGTACACCGGCGGCTGGCAGGGCGGGCAGAAGGTGCTCGGCCTGCTGGAGGAGGGCGGGTTCGCCAAGGACTCGGTCACCGAGACCTACGCGGCCATCACCTGCGAGGTGAACACCCGCCGCTGGGCCGGCGTGCCGTTCTACCTGCGCACCGGCAAGCGCCTCGGTCGCCGCGTCACCGAGGTGGCCGTGGTGTTCAAGCGGGCGCCGCACCTGCCGTTCGACGACACCGCGACCGAGGAGCTGGGGCAGAACGCCCTGGTGGTGCGGGTGCAGCCGGACGAGGGCGTGACCATGCGGTTCGGCTCCAAGGTGCCCGGCAACACCATGGAGGTCCGGGACGTCACGATGGACTTCGGCTACGGCCACGCGTTCACCGAGTCGTCGCCCGAGGCCTACGAGCGGCTGCTGCTGGACGTGCTGCTGGGCGAGCCTTCGCTGTTCCCGAAGAACGACGAGGTCGAGCTGTCCTGGGAGATCCTGGACCCGGTCCTCAAGCACTGGGCCGCCACCGGCGTCCCGGAGAAGTACAAGGCAGGCACCTGGGGGCCGGCGTCGGCGGACGAGATGCTGGCCCGCACCGGCAGGCACTGGAGGCGTCCGTGATCATCGACCTGCCCTCGACCACCACGTCGCAGGTCAACAGCAAGCTCGTGCAGCTGCGCGAGGAAGGCGGGGCCGTCACCCTCGGCCGGGTGCTGACGCTGGTCATCGTCACCGACGACGGCTCCAAGACGGAGGCCGCCGTCGACGCGGCGAACGACGCCAGCCGCGAGCACCCGTGCCGGGTGATCGTGGTGGCGCGTGGCGCGCGCAAGGCCGCTCCCCGGCTCGACGCGCAGATCCGCGTCGGCGGTGACGCGGGCGCGTCCGAGGTCATCGTGCTGCGGCTGTACGGCGAGCTGGCCAACGAGGGCGCTTCCTGCGTCGTGCCGCTGCTGCTGCCGGACACCCCGGTGGTGGCGTGGTGGCCGCACGAGTCGCCCGCCGTGCCCGCGGCGGACCCGATCGGTCAGCTCGCGCAGCGCCGGATCACCGACGCGGCGGCGGAGAAGAACCCGATCCGGGCGTTGGAGCAGCGGCGCTTGTCCTACACACCGGGTGACACGGACCTGGCGTGGACGCGGCTGACGCTGTGGCGGGCCATGCTCGCGTCGGCGTTCGACCTGCCGCCGTACGAGAAGGTCACCGACGCCGAGGTGAGCGGTGAGAGCGACTCGCCGTCCACCGACCTGCTGGCCGCGTGGCTGGCCGGGTGCCTGAAGGTGCCGGTGCGGCGCTCGAAGGCCACGCACGGCGAGGGCATCGTGGACGTGCAGCTGGAGCGGCGGTCCGGTGGCGTGTCGCTGACCCGGCCGGACGGGAAGGTCGGCACGCTCCGGCAGCCCGGCCAGCCGGAGCGGCGCGTGGCGTTGCAGCGCCGCGAGGTGCGGGACTGCCTCGCGGAGGAGCTGCGGCGGCTCGACCCGGACGAGGTGTACGAGACGGCGCTGCGGTCGCTGGGCAAGGTCGTGCGCGGTAGGCCCGCGCCGAAGGCCGCCGCGGCCCGCAAGTCCAAGCCGTCGTCGAAGTCTGCCGCGAAGCCCGCGACGAAGACGGACGTGAAGGCTGACGGCAAGGCTCCCGCGCCCGCTCCGGCCTCGGCTCCTGCTTCGGGAAAGCCGTCCGCGCGGACGTCGGGCAAGGCGAAGGCCGACAGCTCGCCCGACGGCCAGGTGAAGTCCGCCGCGCCGAAGGCGGCCAAGGTCAAGGCGGGCCAGTGAGCCGTCCCGAGGTCGTGGTGCACCGCGACGGCGACCTGCTGGCCGCCGCCACGGCCGCCCGCCTGGTCACCAGCCTGGTCGACGCGCAGACCGCGCGCGGCTCGGCGTCACTGGTGCTGACCGGCGGGCGGACCGGTATCGCGGTGCTGGAGAACCTGCGCGACACACCCGCCCGGGACGCCGTGGACTGGACCCGCGTCGATTTGTACTGGGGCGACGAGCGGTTCCTGCCCTCCGGGCACCCGGACCGCAACGAGACCCAGGCACGGGAGGCGTTGCTGGACCACGTGCCGGTGCCGGTGTCGCGGGTGCACGTGATGGAGCCGTCGGACGGCCGGTTCGGTGACGACCCGGACGCCGCCGCCCGGGCGTACGCCGAAGTCCTGGCCGCCGCCGCGCGCCCGGAGGACCACGGCTCCGTGCCGTCGTTCGACGTGTGCCTGCTCGGTGTCGGGGAGGAGGGGCACGTGGCCTCGATCTTCCCGGACAGCCCCGCCGTGCACGAGGGCGGGCGCAGCGTCGTCGGGGTGCGCGACTGCCCCAAGCCCCCGCCGACCCGCGTCAGCCTCACCCTGCCCGCGATCCGCGCGGCCCGCGAGGTGTGGCTGATGACGACCGGAACGGCCAAGGCGGACGCCGTGGCCTCGGCCCTGACCGGCACGGCCGAGACCGAGCTCCCGGCCGCGGGCGCGCTCGGCCGCCGGCGCACCCTGTGGCTGCTCGACTCGGCCGCCGCGGAGAAGGTGCCGGACCTGCCGTCGGCGTGATGCTCGTCTCCGGTTCTGACCGCTCGTCGCTGCCGCCGTCGCTTCCAGGGCGCGGCGGCAGCGGCGTCTTCACGGTGACGTGCCCCACTCCCCACCTCTCCCCCAGCCACGATGTCCGCTTATCGGACGTTCGCGCTCGCAATTTTGTTGCCCGCCCCGCGTCCCGTCCGGGTCATCAGCGCATCTCGAATGGTGAGCGGGTCGATCGAGCACGTCGGGGGCGGGGAGGCGAGCCATGCCAAGCGTGATGACGGCGCAGTACGGTGAGGACCGGCGGATAGCTGACACAGGAGGTCCGACCCTGGCCGGCAAAGCTGTCGAGAGGCTGCCGAGCGGTCGGGTCAACGGCGTTCCGACCGGACGGGTGCGCCGCCCTGCCTTGGTGGAGGCGCTCGCGCGGTTGGTCGGACGGCACCGGCAGTTGGCGTTCGACGCCGGCGCGGTGGCGATCGCTGCGCTGGACGTGTGGCTGCGGGTCGTGCCCGAGGCGGAGCCCTACAACTACGTGCTGTCGGTGGTCTCCGTGGCGGCGGTGGCGTTCCGGCGGCGGTTCCCGTTCCTGGTGGTGCTGATCGCCGTGCCGGGGTTCCTGGCCGGGTGGGCGCAGTTGGCGGCGATGATCGCGCTGGGCACGTTGGCGCGGCGGAAGCTGTTGTCGAGGCAGACGTACATCGCGGCCGGTCTGGTGTGGTTGAGCCGGTTCTTCCTGTGGCCTCCGGGCGACTTCCTGGCGTTGGACTGGAAGACGCACGTGCACGATGCGATCTACGGGTGCATCGTGGCGGGGATGCCCATCGCGATCGGGTTGCTGGCGCACGCGCGCGAGGAGTTGTCGGCGCGGATCACGGAGCTGGCGGCGAGTCGCGAGCGGGAGCGGCTGCTGCACGCGCACGCGGTGCGGGCGGACGAGCGGGCCAGGTTGGCGCGGGAGATGCACGACGTGGTGTCGCACCAGGTGAGCCTGATCGCGATGCAGGCGGGCGCGCTGCGGATGGCGGCGGCCGATCCGAACGCCAAGCAGGTGGCGGGGACGATCCGGATGCTGAGCACGCGGACGTTGGACGAGCTGCGGCAGCTGGTGAGCGTGCTGCGGACCACGAGCGGCGACGACTCCCCCCAGCCCCGGGTGGCGGACTTGCCGCAGTTGGTCAGCAGCGCGGGGATTCCGGCGACGTTGACGGTGCGCGGTCCGGTGGACGACCTGCCGGCGCCGGTGTCCGGTGCGGTGTACCGGACGGTGCAGGAGGCGTTGACGAACGTGCGGAAGCACGCCGGTGGTGCGGTGACGTCGGTGTTCGTGGTGGCGGAGGCCGACGAGCTGCGGGTGGAGGTGCGGAACGAGGCCCCCGACGGGCAGCGCGAGTGCGGAACGCTGCCCAGCGGCGGTCACGGGCTGGTCGGGTTGCGGGAGCGGGCGGCGCTGCTGGACGGCGAGTTCGAAGCCGGGCCGACCGACGGCGGCGGCTTCGCGCTCAAGGTCACGTTCCCCCTGGTCAGGCCACTGACCACCTGACGGGCCGCGCGGGCCTAGCGAAGGGCTGCCCGGCGGGTGGCCACGGCCGTGCACACGGCCGCCGCCACGCCCAGCCCACCGCACACCAGCGCCGGCCACACGTCAGGCGTGTGGCGCAGCAGCACGGACGGCAAGAGCCACACCGCAACCCCGAGCCCGAAGCCCAACGGCGCCGCCACGACCACCGCGCCCGTGCCCGCCTGACGCCGTCGCAGCGACCGCAGGATCGACTCCAGGTACGCGAGCGCGAACAGCAGCAGCACCACGCTCCCCGCGCCCATGATGCTGACCAACGGGTGGGTGTCCGGCTGGAGCGAGTACTCCTGCGACTTGCCGTCGGCGGTCACCGTGGCCACCGCCGCGCCGCCCACGATCCAGCGGCTCGCGCCGGGAAGCTCGAACGTCAACGGCACCGGGGTACCGGGCTGTGCGCCCGCGCCGGCCGCCGACGGGGGCACGGCGGGTACTTCGGCCAGGGTGATTCCGGCGGCCGTCACCGCCAGCCGTGCGGTCGCCGGGTCGCCGGTGACCGCCGGCACCTCGACCGGCTTGCTCAGGTCGGCGTGGAGCACCGGCAGGTCGCGGTCGGAGACGGTGAAGGGGACGGCGAGCATCAGCGCAGCGGCGAGGGCCGCGGCGAGCGTGAACCAGCGGGCGGGTTTGGGTGACGCCAGGACCTGGGACGCCGGAACCAGGGTCTGCGCGCCCAACTGCACGGGCGGCGTGGACGGCGAGTCGGTCAAGGTCGCGCGGACCGGGGTGTTCAGGGTTTCGCGCGGCGCTGAGGACGTGGTGGGCGGGCGGGTCACCGAGGCGGCGACTTGGGGTGACAGGTGGACCGGGGTTCCCAGTCGGAGCAGCCAGTCCGGGCCGAACAGGGCCGCGGCCGCGGCGGCGAGGTCCACCGCGAACGTCTCCGCGTTGCGGTAGCGGGACCGGGGGTCGCGTTCCAGGCCGCGCATGATCACGCGGGCCAGTGGCTCCGGCACCTCGACCAGGGGGCGCGGCTGCTGGTACACGTGCCGCTGGATCATCGCCAGCGCACCGCCGCCGCTGTCGAACGGCAGCCGGCCGCTCAGCAGTTCGTACAACACCGTCGCGGCGCCGTAGACGTCGGCGGCCGGGCTCAGGGGGTTGCCCAGGGCCTGCTCCGGTGACAGGTAGGCGGGCGTGCCGAGGACCTGGCCGGCGTGCGTCACGAGCGTCGCGCCCTCGCTCACCACCTGCGAGATGCCGAAGTCGGCGACCTTCAGCACACCGCCCGCCGTGAACAGCAGGTTCTTCGGCTTCACGTCCAGGTGCAGCACCCCGGCGCCGTGCGCGGCGTGGAGACCTGAGAGCATCGCCAGGCCGAACGCGCACGTCTGCGCCGGGGTCACACCGGCGTCGGTGAACTTCGACCACACCGTGCCACCGTCGAGCTTCTCCATCACCAGGAGGTGCTCGCCGCGGTCCTGGACGTAGTCGTACACGGGCACGATGTGCGGGTGGTCGAGCCGCGCCAGCAACCGCGCCTCGTGCGCGAACCGGGCGCTCATCCGCTCGTCCTCCGCCAACACCCCCGGCAGCCGCTTGACCGCCACCGGACGCCCCAACGGCCGGTGCACGCCCGCGTACACGACCCCCATGCCGCCGCGCCCGATCTGCGCGCCGATGTCGTACTGCGGCAACGCCGCGACGACGTTCGCGGACACCGTCACGCCCCACCGCCGGGCAACGGCCGCGTGATGCGCTGGGTCGAGTCCGGGTCGACGAACGGCGTGTTCGCGTACTGCTGCTCGACCGGAGGCGAAGGCGGCGGAGGTGCGGCGTGAGGCAGGTCGGGAAGGTCGTCGGCGTTCGGGTGCGGTGTCAGGTAGCCGAGGACGAACGCACCCGCCGCCGCGCCGAGGATGAACGGGATCTCGGCGGCCGGTGACGGCGCCATGATCCGCAGCACGGACAGCGAGATCACCGCGACCAGCCCGGTGCCGACGCCGGCCGGCAGGAACCGCATCGCGCGCTGCCACCGGTTCGCCGGCAGCCGGCGCCGCGCCAACGCGAACAACGCGCCCGCCCACGCCAGCACGGTCAACCCGAACACGGCCAGCCCGAACACCCCGTACACCGACCAGATCGACCCGCGCACGTCACCGGTCGTGCCGATCGACGCGATCACGTCGCGGTCGGCGGCCAGCACCTCCAGCTCGGTCGGCAGCAGACCGGTCGCCTGCTCGCCGAGCTGGCCGAGGTCGAGCGCGAACCCGCGGGTGACGCTCTGCTTCGCCGGCACTTCGAACGGGACCGTCGTGTCGTAGGCGAAGAACGTCAGCGCCAACGCCGTGCCGGACAACCTGATCGTCTTGACGTGCCGGGTGGTGTCCGTTCCGTTGTGGACGGTCACCGCGATGCGGGAGGAACCGGTGGGGTCGAGCAGCAGCTCGTCGTCACCCACCGGGGTGCCGTCCACAGTGACGTCGATGGTGACCTCGTCACCCGCGGCGGCTGCCGGGCCGACGCCCAGGAAGATCCCGCACAGGAGCAGTAAACCGACGCTGCTCATAATGCGTCTCACAAGGACACCTCGTCGGTGGGTAGCGGACTAGTCCGGGAGTCGGGCATGCGATCGGCAGGAACACTAGCTTTACTCGGTGCCTTGGCGTACGGCGTTACGGCGCTTGTAGCGGCACCGGTATCCGCGCAGCAGCAGGGCACCGCCACCGCGACCCCGGATTCCGGCCCGGTGGGGAGCACGTTCACGGTCAGCTGGTCCGGTGTGTACCTCGATCCGGACTGCCGGGACTACACCGTGCAGCTCCTCTGGGACGGCAGGCAGGTGGTCGGCAGCGGCCGGCACTCGGGCCGCGGCAGCGGTTCCGGAACGGCGACGGTGCCGGAGAAGGCGGCGATCGGCGGCCACCGGGTGACGGCGAAGCCGGTGTGCGCGGCGACGTCGAACCCGACGGACAGCTTCACCGTGACGCCGACGCCCACCACGACCACCACCCCGCCGCCGGTCGTCACCACGACCACCGCTCCCCCGGCCGCGACGACCACGACCAGCCGGCGCCCGACTGTCACCACGACCACCACGTCGACCACCACCACGACGACCACGACAACGACGACGAGCTCCGGAACGCCGCCCCCGGCGACCACGACGACGCCGTTCGACGGTGACGGCGCGCTGACCCTGGACAAGGACAACATCCAGCCG
Organism: Saccharothrix sp. NRRL B-16314; assembly: GCF_000716595.1. GTDB lineage: Bacteria > Actinomycetota > Actinomycetes > Mycobacteriales > Pseudonocardiaceae > Actinosynnema. Next base: position 80,626 of record NZ_JNXC01000018.1, on the reverse strand, counting down.
GGCGACCCGCTGACCGCCACCGGCACCGGCTGCGACCCCGGCGCGCCGGTGCGGCTCAGCTCGCTGGGCGAGGACGTCGGCACGGCGAAAGCGGACAACTCGGGCACGTTCAGCACCAGGGTCGAGTTCACCATGATCCAACCGGGGCGGCACGTGATCCGGGCCGACTGCGGCGTGGTGCTGGTCGGCAGCGTGGACATCGCCCTGACCAGCTCGACCGGCGGCACCACGTCGACGCTCGTGGTCCTGGTGTTCTTCGTGCTGGTGGGCGCGATCCTGGTCCGACGCCAGTTCTCCGGCCTGTTCACCAAGCGCCGCTGAGCAGCCGAGGGTCGACGGGAAACGGCGACGGCCCCCGCGGGAATCCGCGGGGGCCGTCGCACCGTTCTCGCCTGACTAGGGCTCTTCGCGCTGCTTGCGCAGCTTGATGAGCGCCTCTTCCAGGATCGCCTCACCGTCCGCGTCGGAGCGCCGCTCCTTCACGTACGCCAGGTGCGTCTTGTACGGCTCGTTGCGCGGCGGAGCAGGGGGAGCCTGCTCGTCGCGCCCGGCCGGCAGGCCGCACCGGGGGCAGTCCCAGTTCTCCGGGATCTCGGCTTCGACCGCGAACGACGGCCGAGACTCGTGCGCGTTCGCGCACCAGTACGACACCCGACGTCGGGGCGCGGACTCGCCGCGCTCCGATTCGCCCATCGGGCCTGCGCCGACGCGGGTACCGCGAATCGCGTTACCACCAGCCATCGACCCTCACACCCCCACCACGTGGTTTCCCTGCTGTCAGTTGACCTTCATCAGCAGTCCGATGCCCACGATGGCGATGACCCAGACCGAGCCGACGAACAACGTCAGCCGGTCGAGGTTCTTCTCCACCACGCTGGAACCGGACAGGCTCGACTGCATGCCGCCGCCGAACAACGAGGACAGACCGCCGCCACGCCCGCGGTGCAGTAGCACCAGCAGGATCAGGACGAGACTGGAGACGATCAACAGGATCTGAAGGAACAGGATCATTTCTTCCTCGCTGTCAGGCAGGTGACGCCACAGAGTACCCGGTCGACTGCCGACCGTGGACCACCGTAGTAGGAGTGCGTGTCAATCACATCAGGGTAGAGGTCCGCCCGCGGCGAGTGCGCACAGCTTGGCGAACTCGTCCGCATCCAGGCTCGCACCACCCACGAGGGCGCCGTCGACGTCCTTCTGGGCGATCAGCTCGGCGATGTTGCCGGACTTGACGGAACCGCCGTAAAGCACCCGAACGGCCGAAGCGACGTCCTCGCCGTACAGCTCGGCGAGCTTGACCCGCAGCGCCGCGCACACCTCCTGTGCGTCCGCCGACGAGGCGACCTTGCCGGTGCCGATGGCCCACACCGGTTCGTAGGCGACGACCACGTCGCGCACCTGCTCGGCGGTGAGGCCCTTCAGGCCCGCGACGAGCTGGTCGGTGCAGTGCTCGACGTGCCGGCCGGCCTCGCGGACGTCCAACTGCTCGCCGAGGCAGAAGATCGGGGTGACGCCGTGCTTGATCGCCGCCTTGACCTTCTTGTTGACGGTGGCGTCGTCCTCGCCGTGGTACTCGCGGCGCTCGGAGTGGCCCACGGTGACGTACGAGCAGCCGAGCTTGGCGAGCATCGGGCCCGAGGTGTCACCGGTGTAGGCGCCGGAGTCGTGCGGCGACAGGTCCTGCGCGCCGTACTTGAGCAGCAGCTTGTCGCCGTCGACCAGGGTCTGGATCGACCGGATGTCGACGAACGGCGGCAGCACCGCGACCTCGACCTTGGCGAAGTACTTCTCCGGCAGCGAGAAGGCGATCTTCTGCACCAGGGCGATGGCCTCGAGGTGGTTGAGGTTCATCTTCCAGTTGCCCGCGATGAGGGGCTGACGCTGAGCCATCACGCTCCGCCTTCGCTCGACCCTGCAAGCAGGTCTTCGTCCAACACGGACACGCCCGGGAGCTCTTTGCCCTCCAGGTACTCCAGGGACGCCCCACCACCGGTGGAGATGTGCGAGAACCCGTCCTCGGGGAGGCCGAGCGCGCGCACGGCCGCGGCGGAGTCGCCGCCGCCGACCACGGTGAACGCGTCGCTCTTGACGAGCGCCTCGGCCACCGCGCGGGTGCCGCCGGAGAACGCCTCGAACTCGAACACGCCCATCGGGCCGTTCCAGAAGACGGTCTGGGCGTCGGCGAGCTTGGACGCGAACAGCTCGCGCGTCTTCGGCCCGATGTCGAGGCCCTGCCGGTCGGCGGGGATGGCGTCGGTGGCGACGACCTCGAACTTCGCGTCGGGCGCGAAGTCGTCGGCGGCCAGCACGTCGACCGGGAGCACCAGCTCCACGCCGCGCTCCTCCGCCTGGGCGAGGAAGCCGCGGACCTGGTCGAGCTGGTCCTCCTGGAGCAGCGAGCCGCCGACCTCGTGGCCCTGGGCCTTGAGGAAGGTGTAGGCCATGCCGCCGCCGATGAGCAGCCGGTCGACCTTGCCGAGCAGGTTCGCGATGACGCCGAGCTTGTCGGACACCTTCGCGCCGCCGAGCACGACGACGTACGGGCGCTTGAGGTCGTCGGTGAGCTTGCGCAGCACCTCGACCTCGGCCAGCACGAGGCCGCCCGCGTAGTGCGGGAGCTTCTTGGCCACGTCGTAGACGGAAGCCTGCTTGCGGTGCACCACGCCGAAGCCGTCGGAGACGAACGCGTCGGCCTTGGCGGCCAGCTCGTCGGCGAGGGCGGCGCGCTCGGCGTCGTCCTTGCTGGTCTCGCGGGCGTCGAAGCGGATGTTCTCCAGCAGCACCACGGTGCCGTCGCCGGCGGTCTCGGTGCCGATCCCGACCGCCTGGCCGAGGAGCTCACCGAGCCGCACCGCGACGGGCGCGAGGGAGAACTTGGGGTCGGGCTCGCCCTTGGGGCGGCCCAGGTGGGCGGCGACCAGCACGCGGGCGCCCGCGTCAACGAGCGCCTTGATGGTGGGGACCGACGCGCGGACGCGGCCGTCGTCGGTGATCCGGTCGCCGTCGAGGGGGACGTTCAGGTCGGCGCGCACGAGGACGCGCCGACCCGAGACACCCTCGCTGAGCAGATCGTCGAGAGTCTTCACAGCGAGTGACCCGTTTTCGCTCAGAGCTTGCTGGCGACGAGGTTGACCAGGTCGGCGAGGCGGTTGGAGTAGCCCCACTCGTTGTCGTACCAGCCGATGACCTTGACCTGGTTGCCGATGACCTTGGTCAGCGGCGCGTCGTAGATGCACGACGCCGGGTCGGTGACGATGTCGGCCGACACGATCGGGTCGGTGTTGTAGCGCAGGTAGCCCTTGAGCGGGCCGTCCGCCGCGGCCTTGTAGGCGGCGTTGACCTCGTCCAGCGTGACCTCGCGGCCGACGGTGACGGTGAGGTCGGTGGCCGAGCCGGTGGGCACGGGCACGCGCAGGGCGTAGCCGTCGAGCTTGCCCTTGAGCTCCGGCAGGACCAGGCCGATCGCCTTCGCGGCACCGGTGCTGGTGGGCACGATGTTGAGCGCGGCGGCCCGGGCGCGGCGCAGGTCCTTGTGCGGCGCGTCCTGGAGGTTCTGGTCCTGGGTGTAAGCGTGGATCGTGGTCATGAGGCCACGCTCGATGGTGAAGCTGTCGTGCAGCACCTTGGCCAGCGGGGCCAGGCAGTTCGTGGTGCACGAGGCGTTCGAGATGACGGTCTGCGAACCGTCGTACTGGTCGTCGTTCGCGCCCAGGACCACGGTGAGGTCTTCACCCTTGGCCGGTGCGGAGATGATGACCTTCTTCGCGCCACCCTCGTCGACGTGCTTGCGGGCGGCCGAAGCGTCGGTGAAGAAGCCGGTCGACTCGACGACGACGTCGACGCCGAGGTCCTTCCACGGCAGCTTGCCGGGGTCGCGCTCGGCCAACGCCTTGATGACCTTGCCGTCAACCGCGATGCCCTCGTCGGTGACGGTCACCTCGCCGTCGAGACGGCCGAGGATGGAGTCGTACTTGAGCAGGTGGGCCATCGTGTTGACGTCACCGAGGTCGTTGAAGGCGACGATCTCGATGTCGTGCCCACTGGCCTGAACGGCGCGCCAGAAGTTGCGACCGATGCGGCCGAAACCATTGACACCTACGCGAACCGTCACGGTGAGTCTCCTCGGTACTCGACTGGCGTTGTCCGCCAGGGGCGTGCAGTCATGGGCTGACCAGGCAGCCGAGAGCCAGCCTAGCCTCCGGGCTGCGGCCCTGGTCACGTGGACCACCAGGATCTCTTTATCGAACAAGAAAATCCAGCTCGACGGCCTTGTTACCTCCAGGTAACCCGGCGCCGGGCGTTCGGGACCCCGGAGTGAGCGGCTCACAGCGACGCCGCTCCTGGACCGGCCAGGTTGCCAGCGTAGGTCTCACGGTGCGTGAACGCAGGACTCGCGGTGCCCGACCGGATGACGCGCGGTGCCGACCGGATGACTCCTGGTATCGGTCCGGAACACCCGAACGGGTTTCGGTGCCGGTGCGGTTAGGCTGCGCGCCTTTCCTCGACCTGTGGCGGTGGGCAGTGGCGTTGGCGACGGGCGATCCCGGTGTCGCGGCACCTGCCGCCAGGACTTCGGCCGTGCGCGCCGACGTCCAAGGCCTGCGGGCGCTGGCCGTGGGTTTGGTGGTCTGCTACCACCTCCGCCCCGAGTGGCTGACCGGTGGTTTCGTCGGCGTCGACGTGTTCTTCGCGATCTCCGGCTTCCTGATCATCGGCACGCTCACGGGCGAGGTCCGGCGCACCGGGCGGGTACGCCTGCTCGACTTCTACGCCCGCCGGATCCGCCGGTTGCTGCCCGCCGCCACCGCCGTGTTGCTGGTGATCACCGCGGCGGCGCTCGTGCTGCTGCCCCAGTCCCGCCGGCCGGTGGTGCTGCGCGAGGTGGTGTTCTCCGCGCTCAACGCCCAGAACTGGCTGTTGGCGGTGCTGTCGGACGACTACGGGCACGCGACCGTCGGCGCGTCACCGGTGCAGCACTTCTGGTCGCTGGCCGTCGAGGAGCAGTTCTACCTGGTGATCCCGCTCGTGCTGCTGGCCGCCGCGGTGCTCGCGGCACGGCGGGGCGGCGGACCCGTGCGGTACGCGGTGGTGGCGGTCGGCGCGGTCACGGTCGCGTCGTTCGCGTTCTCCGCCTGGTACACGCCGGTAAATCACGGCGCGGCGTATTTCGTCACGCCGACGCGGATGTGGGAACTGGGCATCGGCGGGCTGGCCGCGATGGCGCAGCACCGGCTGCGACCGGGTCTGACGGCGCGCCTGCTGCTCGGTTGGGGTGGTCTGGCGGCCGTGCTGGTCAGCGCGTTCCGGTTCACCACCGACATGGCGTTCCCGGGCTGGATCGCGGCGCTGCCGACGGTCGGCGCGGTGGCCATGCTGGTCGCCCGGGACGACTCGCTGGGCCGGCTCCTGGGGCTCCGGCCGCTGACCTACGTCGGCGACGTCTCCTACAGCCTGTACCTGTGGCACTGGCCGGTGATCGTGCTGCTCCTGGAGTTGACCGACCGGGACGTGCTGAGCCGGTACCAGGTGGTCGCCGCCGCCGCGCTGAGCCTGGCACTGGCGGCGTTGTCCAAGCACTTCGTCGAGGACCCGTTCCGGCACCGCCGCAACCGCAAGCGGACGACGTACGCGATCGGCGCGGGACTGGTGGCGGTGACCGTGGCGGTCGCGTCGGGCGGCTGGGCGTCCGCCGAGTCGACGCTGGCCGCGCTGCGGACGAAGCCCGTGCTCGACGCGCGGTACCCCGGCGCGCTCGCCCTCGACCCGAGCCGGGCGCGGCCCGTGCCGACCGGTGTCGCGTTCGTGCCCGCGCCCGCCGTGGTCGAGCAGGACGGGCCGTTGGGCGACCTGCCCGGCGACTGCAACATCTACGACCTGAGCGGGCGGGTGACGTCGTGCATGTACGGCGACCCGGGCGCGGCCAGGACCGTGGTCGTGGTCGGCGACTCGCACGCCGGGCAGTTCAGCAGCGCCCTGGCCGAGTACGTGCGGCACGAGGGCGCGGGCCGGTGGCGGGTGAAGGTCGTCGTGCGCAACGGCTGCCCGTTCACCTCCGTGCCGCCGTCCGAGGCGGGCACGCCGATCGCCGTGTGCGCGGACGAGAACCGGCTGAAGCTGGACCTGATCCGCGACCTGGACCCCGACCTGGTGGTCACCGCCGCCATGTCGCCGGAGTCCTACCGCAAGGACCTGAACTGGACGTGGGAGTCGCCGGAACGCCAGGTCGAGGGCTACCGGACCATGCTGGCCGCGCTGTCCGACGCGGACATCCCGGTCGCCGTGATCCGGGAGGTGCCGCGCCCGGCGACGGTCGTGGCGCCGTGCCTGGAACGCCACCCGGACCGACCGGCCGAGTGCGACACGCCCCGCTCGCGGGCCGTCGGCTCGCCCACCGACCCGCTGGCCGACGCCGCGACCGGGCTGCCCGGTGTCCGGGTAGTCGACCTGACCGACTGGATCTGCCGGGCCGACGTGTGCCCGGCCGTGGTGGGCAACGTCGTCGTCTACCGCAACAACCACCTGACCGACACGTACGTGAGGTCGCTGGTCGACCCGCTCGTGTCCGCCCTGGGACTCCGCTAGACCCCCGGCGTCAGGCTCGCGGCGTCAGACCTGGACGTCAGACCTCGGCGTCGAGCATGTCTGCGGTCACCGCGGACTCGGTGTCGGGCATGCCCAGCTCCTTCGCCCGCTTGTCCGCCATCGCCAGCAACCGCCGGATCCGACCCGCCACCGCGTCCTTCGTCATCTGCGGCTCGGACAGCTGGCCCAGCTCCTCCAGCGACGCCTGCCGGTGCGCGAGCCGCAGCTCGCCCGCCGCCGCCAGGTGGTCCGGCGCCTCGGCGCCCAGGATCTCCAACGCGCGCTGCACCCGGGCCGCCGCCGCCACCGCGGCACGCGCCGAACGACGCAGGTTCGCGTCGTCGAAGTTCGCCAGCCGGTTCGCCGTCGCCCGCACCTCGCGGCGCATCCGGCGTTCCTCCCAGGCCAGCACGCTGTCGTGCGCGCCGAGCCTGGTCAGCATCGCGCCGATGGCGTCGCCATCCCTTATCACCACGCGCTCCGCGCCGCGCACCTCACGCGACTTGGAGCCGATGCCCATCCGCCGTGCCGCGCCGACCAGCGCCAACGCCGCTTCCGGCCCCGGGCAGGTCACCTCCATCGACGACGACCGGCCCGGCTCCGTCAGCGAGCCGTGCGCCAGGAACGCGCCGCGCCACGCCGCCTCCGCGTCGCACACACCGCCCGACACCACCGGCGCGGGCAGGCCGCGGACCGGTCGGCCGCGCGGGTCGAGCAGACCGGTCTGCCTGGCCAGGCCCTCGCCGTCCTTGACCACCCGCACCACGAACCGGGTGCCCTTGCGCAGGCCGCTGGACGTGATGGTGAACACGTCCGACTGGTGCCCGTACAGCTCGTGGATCTCGCGCCGCAGCCGCCGCGCCGTGGAACCCAGGTCCAGCTCCGCCTCGACGACCACCCGGCCGCCGACGATGTGCAGTCCACCCGCGAAGCGCAGGAGGGAGGCGACCTCCGCACGGCGGCAGCAGGTCTTCGAGACGGCCAGCCTGCTCAGCTCGTCCTTCACCGCCGACGTCATCGCCACGGTGCCTCGCCTCCCCTGCTCGCACGGTCTTCCTGGAGGGTTGTACTCGACGCCCCGCCGGTCCCGTCACCAGGGCCGGCCAACGCCCGCTGGATGCTCAACGCCAGCGCGGCCGGATCGTGACGGTCCGGCGCGCCCGCCACCGCGATCGGCGCGAGGTGCGCCGCAGCGCCGAGAGCTGCGGCGGCCCGCCCCAGCCGGTCCGGCACGGGGACCGCGCCGACGTCGGCGATCACGGCGTCCACGCGCAACGCCGGGGCGTGCTCGCACAGCACGTCCAGGTGGAGCTCCGGTGAAAACCCGGCGGTTTCCCCCGGTTGGGGGACGAGGTTGAGCACCACGACCTTCCGCGCCGACGTCCGGACCAACGCGTCGTGCAGCTCCGGCACGAGCAGGTGCGGCAGCACGCTGGTGAACCACGAGCCCGGTCCCAGGAGCACCACGTCCGCCGCCAGGACCGCTTCGACCGCCTGCGGGCAGCCGCGCGGCGCCTCACCGGGACCACCCGGGCCGTTCAGCCGGATGCGCTGCACCCGGCCGGGCGTGGTGGCGATCGCGACCTGGCCGCGGATCCGGCGCACCACGTCGGCGTCGTCGTCCAGCCCGGTCACGTCGGCCTCGATCGACAACGGCTCGGTGCACATCGGCAGCACCCGGCCGCGCACGCCGAGCAGCCGTCCGGCCTCCTCCAGCACCGCGACCGGGTCGCCCAGCTGCTCCAGCAGACCCGCCAGCACCAGGTTCCCGACCGCGTGCCCGGCGAGCGCGCCCGTGCCGCCGAACCGGTGCTGGAACAGCCGCGACCACAACGCGCTCGACTCGTCCGCACCGGCCAGCGCCACCATCGCCTTGCGCAGGTCACCGGGCGGCAGCAGGCCGAGTTCGCGGCGCAGCCGTCCCGAGGAGCCGCCGTCGTCGGCGACCGTCACCACGGCCGTCACGTCGTCGGTCAGCCGGCGCAGGGCGGTGAGCGTCGCGTGGAGCCCGTGACCACCGCCCAGCGCTACCGCTCTCAAGCTCACTCGCGTCCCAGATCCCGGTGGACCACCTTGACCGCCATGCCGTCCTCGCTGGCCAACCGGCCCGCCAGCTCCTCGGAGATGGCGACGCTGCGGTGCTTGCCGCCCGTGCAGCCGACCGCGAGCGTCAGGTACCGCTTGCCCTCGCGTCGGTAGCCGGCGCCGATAAGGCGCAGCAGTTCGTGGTAGCGGTCCAGGAACTCCTCCGCGCCCTCCTGGGTCAGCACGTAGTTCCGCACCTCGCCGTCCAGGCCGGTCTGCTCGCGCAGCTCCGGGATCCAGAACGGGTTCGGCAGGAACCGCACGTCCATCACCAGGTCGGCGTCCATCGGCAGGCCGTACTTGTAGCCGAACGACAGCACCGTGACCCTGGTGCGCATCGCCGACTCGGTGCCGAACGTGTCCTCGATCTTGGCCCGCAGCTGGTGCACCGACAGCGCCGACGTGTCCAGCACCAGGTCGGCCTCCTCGCGCAGCGGCGTGAGGAGGACGCGCTCGTTCTCGATGCCGTCGGCCAGCCGCCCGTCCGCCTGCAGCGGGTGGCCGCGCCGGACCGACTCGAACCGGCGGATCAGCACGTCGTCGGTGGCCTCCAGGAACAGCACCTTCGGCTTGTAGCCGCGCGCGTCCAGGTCCTTGATGACCGCCGCCAGGTCTTCGGTGAACGCGCGGCTGCGCACGTCCATCACGACCGCGACCCTGGTGATGGCGCCCCTGGCCTGCGCGCCGAGCTCCACCATGGTCGAGATCAACTCGGGTGGCAGGTTGTCCACCACGAACCACCCGAGGTCTTCCAGGCACTTCGCGGCGGTGCTGCGGCCCGCCCCCGACAGGCCCGTCACCACCGCGACTTCGATGCCGGACTTCTCGCCGGCCGGTGCGCTCACGTTCGCTCCTGTCCGATTGTCGACTCCGTCGACGGTCCTCCACCACCGGCCGCGCCCAGCGTCGCGTGCACGGCCTCGGCGGTGCGCCGGCCCACACCGGGCACCCCGCTGATCTCGTCGACGCTCGCCTCGCGCAACTTCTTCAGCGAGCCGAAGTGCCTCAGCAGCGCGGCTTTGCGCGACTGCCCCAGCCCCGGTACCTCGTCCAGCGCCGACGTCGTCATCCGCTTGGACCGCTTCTGCCGGTGGTAGGCGATGGCGAACCGGTGCGCCTCGTCGCGCACCCGCTGCAACAGGTACAGGGCCTCGCTGGTGCGCGGCAGGATCACCGGGTCGGGCTCGCCGGGCACCCAGACCTCCTCCAGCCGCTTCGCCAGGCCGACCACCGCCACGTCCGTGATGCCCAGCTCCGCCAGCATGTCGGAGGCTACCTGCGCCTGTGGCGCGCCGCCGTCCACGACCAGCAGGTTCGGCGCGTAGGCGAACTTGCGCGGCTTGCCCGTCTCCGGGTCGATGCCGGGGTTCGGCCCGTCGCCGTTCCTGGTTTCCCGCAGGTAGGCCTGGAACCGCCGCCGGACCACCTCGGCGATGGACCCGACGTCGCCCTGCTCGGCGCCCTCGCGGACGGCGAAGCGGCGGTACTCGGACTTGCGGGCCAGGCCGTCCTCGAACACGACCAGGGACGCGACCACGTCGGTGCCCTGGACGTGGCTGATGTCGGTGCACTCGATCCGGAGGGGCGCGGTGTCGAGGCCCAGCGCCTCCTGGAGTTCCTGGAGGGCCGCGGACCGGGCCGTCAGATCGCCGGCGCGGCGCAGTTTGTGCTGCTGGAACGCTTCCTTGGCGTTGCGCTCCACCGTCTCCATGAGCGCGCGCTTGTCACCGCGTTGCGGGACCCGCAGGGCCACCTTGCCCTTGCGCAGCCCGGTCAGCCACTTCTCGACCGCCTCCGCGTCGTCCGGCAGCTCCGGCACCAGCACCTCGCGCGGCACCGGCGCCGCCTCCACCCCGCCGGCCAGGGCCGACTCGACCTGCTCGCCGTAGAACTGGGTGACGAACTGGTCGACCAGGCCGGACACGCCCGTCTCGTCCACCTTGTCGACCACCCAGCCGCGCTGACCGCGGACCCGCCCGCCGCGCACGTGGAAGACCTGCACGGAGACTTCCAGGTCGTCCTCGGCGAAGGCGACCACGTCGGCGTCCGTGCCGTCACCGAGGACGACGGCCTGCTTCTCCAGGGCGCGCTTGAGGGCGGCCTGGTCGTCCCGGAGGCGGGCGGCCTTCTCGAACTCCAGCTCCTCGGCGGCGGCCGTCATCTCGCGTTCGAGGCGGCGCACCATCGAGTCGGTCTTGCCGGCCAGGAAGTCGCAGAAGTCCTCGACGATGTCCCGGTGCTCGTCGGCGCTGACCCGGCCGACGCAGGGGGCGGAGCACTTGTCGATGTAGCCGAGGAGGCAGGGGCGGCCGATCTGGCCGTGGCGCTTGAACACGCCGGCCGAGCAGGTGCGGGCGGGGAAGACGCGGAGGAGGAGGTCGAGCGTCTCGCGGATCGCCCAGGCGTGCGCGTAGGGGCCGAAGTACCGGACGCCCTTGCGGCGCGGGCCGCGGTAGACGTGCAGGCGGGGGAACTCCTCGTTCAACGTCACGGCGAGGACCGGGTAGGACTTGTCGTCGCGGTAGCGGACGTTGAACCGCGGGTCGAACTCCTTGATCCAGTTGTACTCCAGCTGGAGGGCTTCGACCTCGGTGCCGACGACGGTCCACTCGACGCTCGCCGCGGTGGTCACCATCTGGCGGGTGCGCGGGTGCAGGCCGGCGACGTCCGCGAAGTAGGAGTTGAGCCGTTGGCGCAGGCTCTTGGCCTTGCCGACGTACACCACACGACCGGCGGTGTCGCGGAACTTGTACACGCCGGGGGCTTCGGGGATGGTGCCTGTCGCGGGGCGATAGGTCGACGGATCGGCCACGTCCCAAGCCTAGTTGGACGCCGTGCCCGCAGGCGTCGCGGGCTGTGTTGTATAGCCGCCGTGTTGGATGACCGCTGCTCCGCAGGCGGCGGGCTCGGTCGCCTGGAAGTCGGCCGTTCGCGACTTCGCGTGGGGTGCTGTTTTCGGGCACGCGGCGAAGGGGGCGATCAAAGGCGCGTGGTCGGAGAGAGCGGGTGGAGAGCGCGGGTGGGAGCGTGGTCCGGGGCGCGGGTGAAGGAGCGCGGGTGAAGGAGCGCGATCGAGAGCGCGGGTGGGCGCGATCGGGAGCGTGGGAGAGCGCAGTCGGGGGCGCGGTGGGAGAGCGCGGTTGAAGGGTGGGGTCGGGGGCGCGAGGGCGGCTCGCGGCGGCGACTGCCTGGTGGACGGGGTGCCCGGTGGACCGTGCGGTCGGGGGCCGCGAGGGGCGGCTCGCGGCGCCTGCTTCCCGACTGTCCGGCCGGCGGGCCCGTCGGGGTGGGGTCAGGCCAGGAGGATCTGGCCCGCTTCCACCTTGACCGGGACCTCGGTCAGGCCCTTGGTGGCCGGGCCGTTCGTCACGGCGCCGTCCGCGGCGTTGAACGTGCTGCCGTGGTTCGGGCACGTGATCACGCCGCCCTCGGGCGGTGACACCGCGGTGCCCTGGTGCGGGCAGGTGGCGTCGTAGGCCTTCACCGTCTCACCGGTGCGCACGAGCACCAGCGGCTTGCTGTTGGACGGGTTGCCGGCCAGCGTGCCGCCGCCGTCGGGCACGTCGGCCAGCGCCGCGATGATCGCGGGGCCGGACGAGGTGCCGCCGGGGGTGGTGCCGCCCGCCGGCGCGGTGCCGGTGGCCGGCGGTGTGGTCTCGCTGCCGCAAGCGGCCAGGCCGCCCGGCACGGCCAGCGCGACCAGCACGCCGCACAGCATCGAGCGGCGAGACAGCGCTGTCTTCTCCACGGAACTCAAGACGATCCTCCGCTGCGTGGTGGGTAGTCGTTCGGATGCACAGGGAATACGACACCACGTGAAAGCGGGGTTCAACGCGTCCAACTGGTGGGACGGATCTTTCAGGAAAGCACCACGTCGGGCCCGGACACCGCGACCGCGACCTCGGTCAACCCCTTGGGCGACGGACCGGACAGCACGGCACCCGACGACGGGTCGAACGCGCTGCGGTGCGTGGGGCAGGTGATGACGCCGGCCGCGGGCGGGTTGACGGTGGTGCCCTGGTGCGGGCACGCCGGGTGGAACGCCCGCACCTCCGACTCCGACGGCCTGACCAGCAACAACTGACCGTCAGCGCCGACGTCGACGAGCGCTCCGGACCCCACCGGCACGTCGGCGAGCGCGGCGACCCGCTCCCCCGGCCGGGCCGAGCCGACACCGGGTTTGCGCGTGGGCGCCCCGGTCCCGCACGCGGTCAGGGCGAGCAGTCCGCACAGGAGGGTCCGTCGGTCCACTCGCCCATCATCGCCTACTTGTCCTTCGCGACCGCCGTCCGGGCCAGCGCCAGCACCGCCGTGAACGGCGGGAACCAGTGCCGCGAGTGCGACGGCGGGTTCGCCCACCTCAGCGACCCGTAGCGGGTCATGGTGGGCGGCAGGGCGATGCGCTGGGGCGAGCGGACGAACTGGACCTCGGCGGGCGCCTTCAGGTGCGTGGGCAGCAGGGCGACCAGCTCGGCGAGGAAGATCCAGTGCTCCCGCGGGCCGGGGATCACGGTGACGGGCCCGGCGAGCATCCGGGCCTTGAGGTCGGCCAGGACGCGGGAGCCGATGCGGGCGGGCATGGCCAGGGCGGTGGTCGCCGGGCCGAGCGGCAGGAAGACGCCCTGCTCGGTGACGGACACCTTCCAGCCCAGCAGGCGGTAGCCCGCGATCGCCTCGCCGAGTGCCTGCTGGTGCGCGCGGTCGCGCGGGCCGGAGCGCGGGCCCGTGTCTGCGGTGGTGGAGGCGGTGATGCTCATGGGCGGGGGTCCCTCCCCGGTCGGGTGGATCGGGCGGTGCGCACGGGCCGCGAGGTCGTCCCGGCACTGGCGCACACCACGCAGGGTCCGACCAACCAGCCCTCTCCACAACACCGTTATCGGGTGGGGAACATGCACCGTGCGGATCCACCCCATCCACCACACGGCGTCACGAGGGCTCCGACGGGGGGCCTACCCCGGCTTATGCACGAAATGCATGGACTCCTGATCACATCTCTATAGACTGGTGACCACGCTCAGTGACGGGAGCGAGCCGATGGAACGCAAAGCTCGAAGAGCAGCCAGTACCAGGCGCGCATGCCCGTCGTGCGGGGCGTTGATCGCCGCCGACAACACCGACCTGCTCTGCCAGCGTTGTCGCCGCAACGCGCGGACGGAGCTCTACGGACCACCCGGTGTCCCCGCGGATTTCTGGGACCACGAGGCGATGACTGCCGCATTCGCCGACCGGGACATGGGCGCCCTCCTCGCCGCCTACCGGCACCACCCCCAGCACGTCAGCCGCGTCACCCAGGACCGCATGGCGTCCTGGCTGGGGATCTCCCAGGCACAGCTGTCGCGCTACGAGACCGGTGAGAACCCGATCGACCGGATCGACCGCCTGCGCCACTTCGCGCGGGTGCTCGGCGTCCCGGCCGACCGGCTGTGGTTCGACCGCGTCGGAATCCCAAGCCAGGCGGGCCCCGATCGCGGTGCCCCGCCCGATGTGCTCGGCGCGGCGTGGGACGCGTCGAGCATTGCCAGATCGGTCGAGGAGACGGCGAGGAACGACTTGGCGATCAGCAGACGAGCGGCGCTCACCGGAGCTGCCGCGGTGGCGATGGGTCCCGCACTGGTCGAACCGCTCCAGCGGTGGCTCCACCCGTTGCAGCCCCTGTCCAAGTGGTCGTCCAGCGCGGCGATCAGCGAGGAGGAGTTGGCCGCGTTGCAGCGCGTGGCCGACGGGCTGCGCGGGTGGGGCGGACGAGGCGGGTACGGGTTGGCGCGCAAGGCGGTGCTCGGGCAGTTGGAGGAACTGGCCGAGCGGCTGTCGCGTGCACCGGCGGGCCCGACGACGGAACGGGCGTTCTTCATCGGCGCGGAGTTGTCCAAGGTCGCGGCGAGCATGTCGTGGGACGCGGGCATGCACGACGCGGCGCAGCGGTACTACGTGCTCGGCGTGCGCATGGCGAAGGCGGGCAAGAACGATCCGTTCGCCGCGCTGTGCCTGGCCGCGATGGCCCGGCAGATGTTCGACCTCGGCCGGCCGGAGGACGGGTTGGAGCTGGTCCAGCTGGGCCAGTACGGCACCAGGCGCACGGCGACGCCGACGTTACAGGCGCTGCTGCTGACCCGTGAGGCGTGGGCGTACGCGCAGATGGGTCGGGTGCGGGAGTTCCACCGGGCGGTCGGCGAGGCGCAGGACAGCTTCGCGCAGCGGCGGTCCGGTTCCGACCCGTGGTGGCTGGACTCGTTCGACGAGGCGGAGCTGGAAGGGGTCATCGGCGCCCGGATGCGCGACCTGGCCGGGCACGACCCGAAGCAGGCTCCGATGGCCGAGCAGCACATCCGGCGGGCGTTGAGCCTGCGGGATCCGGCACGGGTGCGGAACAGGGCGTTCGACGTCATCGGGTTGGCCCGCACGAAGATGGTGGCGGGCGAGCCCGAGGAGGCGTGCGGGCTGATCCAGGAGGTGCTGCCGACGGCGGCGGGCCTCGCGTCCGGGCGGGTCGTGCGGAAGTTGCAGGACTTCGCCAAGGAGGCCGAGCTGCACCACGACCTGGCCGTGGTGCGCGACACCCGTGAAGCGATCCGCGGGGTCCGGACGGCCTAGGGATGCGGGTGGGAGTCACCGGGCACAGCAAGCTGATGCCCGATTGCGTCGACGCCGTGCGTGCAGCGATTCGCGCCGCGTTGGAGGCCGAGGCGGCGGGCGGGTCATCCCTGGTCGGGGTGACCTGCCTGGCGCCGGGCGCGGACCAGCTGTTCGCGCGGGTGGTGCTGGAGCTGGGCGGCCGGGTCGAGGTGGTGCTGCCCGCGATGGACTACCGGGACAAGCTGAAACCGGACAAGCGGGCAGCGTACGACGAGTTGTTGGCGCAGGCGCACGTGGTGAGCGTGCTGCCGAACGAGCTGTCGGGGCGGCACGCGTACGTGATGGCGAACGAGCGGATGCTCGCGTCGGTGGAGCTGCTGATCGCGGTGTGGGACGGGCAGCCGCCGGACGGGCGCGGCGGCACGGCGGACGTCGTGGAGACGGCGCGGGCGTCGGGTGTCCCGGTCGCGGTCGTGTGGCCGGAAGGTGCAAGACGCGGACAGTAGTCGTCCGCGTTGGCCGGCAGACTCCCGCACATGCTGGAGACCTCGGCCCGTCTGCTGAAGCTGCTGTCGCTGTTGCAGGTGCGCCGCGACTGGACCGGTCCGGACCTCGCCGAGCGCCTGCGGGTCGACGTCCGGACCGTGCGCCGGGACGTGGACAAGCTGCGCAACCTCGGCTACCCGGTGAACGCCACGCCCGGTGTGTCGGGCGGCTACCAGCTGGGTCCGGGCGCCGAGCTGCCGCCGTTGCTGCTGGACGACGACGAGGCGGTGGCGGTCGCGGTCGGGTTGCGGACGGCGGCGAACGGGACCGTGTCGGGCATCGAGGAGACGTCCGTGCGGGCGTTGGCGAAGCTGGAGCAGGTGCTGCCGTCCCGGCTGCGGCGGCGGGTGAACGCGTTGCAGGCGCACACCGTCGCGTTGCCCTCGCGCGGGGTCCAGGTGGACGCCGGCACGTTGACCGCGATCGCGATCGCGTGCCGGGACCACCAGCGGCTGCGGTTCCCCTACGCGGGGCGTGAGGGGGGCACTCGCCGCCACGTGGAGCCGTTGGGCCTGGCCCACACCGGGCGGCGGTGGTACCTGGTGGCCTGGGACGTGGACAAGGCGGACTGGCGGACGTTCCGGGTGGACCGGATCGAGGGCGAGCCGACGCCGGGCGCCCGGTTCACGCCACGGGAGCCGCCGGCGGAGGACCTGGCCTCGTACGTGTCGCAGCGGGTGTCCGTCGCCCCGTACCAGTACGAGGCCCGGTTGATCATGCACGCGCCGTACGACGTGGTCGCCGCGCGCACTTCGTACTCGTCGGTGCACTTGGAGCGGATCGACGACGAGCGGACGTTGCTCACGGTCGGCACGTCGGCGTTGGAGGGGGTCGGGCCGTGGATCGCGATGATCGGCGTCGACTTCGAGGTGGAGGGCCCGGAGGAGCTGAAGCAGCACCTCCGGACCTTGTCGGAACGTCTTCTCCGGGCGTCCGGCGCGGCTGGTCCACGACCTGGAGGATGATCTGCCGCTCCTGGTCGGAGTGCCCGACGACCACCGCGTCGACCGGCACGTGGTACTCGACGTCGTCCCGGCCCGGACCGTACAGCTCGAACGGGACGGTGGCCTTCAGGTCGGGCGATCCCTCCGGCTCGAACGACAGCCCCCGCCCGGAGTAGCCGACGATCCGGCCGTGCATGGGCGTGCCGACGGGCAGGGACCGTTTGGTCTCCTCCCACGCGCGGGCGCGCGCTTCGGCTTCCGCCGGCACCGCCCGGACGAACGCGGCCGGCGGCCGGTAGTGGTGCCGCACGACGTAGTGGAACACCAGGTTCGGCGCCGCGTAAACGATCCCGTCCACACCCGGCACGTGGATCTCCGCGCTGCCCAGCGTGACCTCGCCGGCCGCGGACGGTTCGCTGACCGGGTACTCGGCGCCCGGTCCGCACAGCTCGCACCCGTGCCAACCCCGGGTGACGTGGACCCGGTGGAACCTGGCCAACGCCGGCAGGGCGTCGGCCAGGCCGGGTTCCGGTTCACCCACCTCGAACCGCGACTCCCGGCCCAGCCGGCCGACGTCGAGCGTCGGCTCCGTCTCCTCCGGTTCGAAGCGCCAGTAGGCGTAAGGCGTCAGGTCTTCGTACGTTGTCATGCCGTCCCGTCGTTCAGCCGCGTGTGCGGGCCAGACGGTAGGCGGCGGCGCCGATGAGCTCCATCGAGATCTGGAGGCGGTCCGGGCTCACGTTCTGGGCGATCGTGTCCTCGGGCGTGTGGTAGAGCGGTTCCAGCTGGTGGGGGCCTGCCTCGCCGCGCCAGCTGAAGTTCGCGGCGGCGATCTTGCGCTCGTGGAACGGCACGTGGTCGCTGCTGCCGCGCGGCACGGGGCCGTGGACCTGTGCGCCGTAGCCGAGTCGGGTGGCGGCGGCGGCTACCTGTGCGGTGGTGGCGTTGTCGCCGCCGTCCACGGACAGCAGCCAGTAGGCGGTCGCGGGGCCGTGGCTGGTGGCGACCATGTCGTTCTGGAACACGCCCGCGATGCGCGCCGCGTCCGCGTCGGACAGCTGGTTGACGTAGTGGCGGGAGCCGAGGGGGCCCTGCTCCTCCGAGCCCCACAGCGCGAACCGCAACGCCTTGTGCGTCGGCAGGTGGCGCAGCACGCGGGCCAGTTCGAGGGTCAGGACCGTGCCGCTGCCGTCGTCGTTCGCTCCGGGTGAGCCGGGCACGCTGTCGTAGTGGGCGGTCACCATGACCACGCCGTCGTCCTGGCCGGGGAACGTCGCGGGCCGGTCGGCGATCACGTTGTACGACGTCAGGCCCGCGAGGTGGGTGGTGGACACGGTCAGCGTGCCGGCGCCGGCCGCGCGCAGCCGTTCCACGTGCACCTGCGCGACGCCCAGCACCGGCACGGCGACGTTCGCGGTCAACGTGGGTGAGAACGCGCCCGTCTTGCCCGCCGGCGGGACGGACACCCGGCCCACCAGCACGGCCGCCGCGCCAAGCCGCACCGCGTCCAGCACCGCGGTCGAGCCGGTCGGGAGGTTCACCAGCAGCGCGATCTTCCCGGTCAGGTCTTCGGGCAGCGCCGTGCCGTTGTCCAGGTCGACCAGGGAGCCGGTGGCGGTCGCGCCGAGGGCGCCGAACCGTGACGCGGCGGCGTTCCAGGTGTCCGGGCCGACGGCGAGCGTGGACAGGTACTTGTCCGGCACGGCGAACGGCTGGAGCGTCACGTCGTACCGCAGACCGCGGAGCACGGAGGCGATGTAGTCACGGGCGCGGTGCTCGGACTCCGTGCCGCCGATGCGCTGGCCGATGCCTTCGCTGAGCGCCCTCAGGTGCTCCATCGCCTTGTGCGCCCGCACTCGCCCCACCACGGGGTAGTCGCCGAGAGCCAGGTCGGGCACGTCCGACGCGCCGGGCCGCTGCGCCCGTGCGGCCGGGTTCAGGCCGAACGTGACCGCTCCCGCCACCGCCGCGGCACCGGTGAGGACTGAACGTCTGCGCATGTGCGGGCTCCCAGGCTCGTAGATCACCCGAACCTAGGGAGGGCCGTGCACCCCTACAAGGGTGCCGTTGGCGGACATCGGTCCCCCAACGGCACCACGACGATCAGCGCTTCCGCCGCGAGCACGCGTCGGCTACGCGAACGTTGAACTCATGCGTTCCGAACGTAGGACACGGCTGTTCCGAACGTAGGACTCACGCGTTCTGGAGGTAGGACTCACTGGGTGGCGGCTCGGTGGAGGGCGCGGAGGGCGCGGACGGCGGCCACGGCGTGGTCTCGGTCGACGGCCTGCACGGCCATAATCGAGACGTACTCGTCGTCCGGCAGTTCCAACCGTGCCCAGGACGCGCCGTCCGGGAACGAGACGTGCAGGACGTCGGTCCACGCGAACCGGCGCACGGTCACCACGTTGCGCACCTCGACGCCCTCGGCGTCGGCACGGACGCGCGGCCGGGCCAGCAGCAGGATGCCGCACGCCAGCAGCACGCCCAGGACCACCATCGCGACCTGGTCGGAGGTCCGGAAGATCACGCCGGTCGGCGTGTCGCCCAGCAGCAGCCCGACCACGGTGAACACGGCCACCAGGAACACCGCGCTGAGCACGGCGACCAACCGGATCCTCTTCGGGCGGAACTCGACGGCTTCGGTGGCCACGGCGGTCCTCACGACCCCGCCCGCGGCGAGTCCGAGCGGAGCGAGCGCAGCACGAGCGCCGTGTCCAGCGCCGCCACGCAAGCCTCGAAGCCCTTGTCCTCCACCGAGTCCGGGAACCCGGCACGCGCCAGCGCCTGCTCCTCGTCGTTGGTCGTCAGCACGCCGTTGCCGACGGGCGTCGCCGAGTCCAGCGCCACCCTGGTCAGGCCCGCGGTCACCGCGTCGCACACGTACTCGAAGTGCGGCGTACCGCCCCGGATCACCACGCCCAGCGCCACCACCGCGTCGTGCGTCCGGGCCAGTTCCTGGGCCACCACCGGCAGCTCCACCGCACCCGACACCCGCACCACCGTCGGCGACACGACACCGGCCTTCGCGGCGGCGGACAACGCCCGCTCGACCAGGTTGTCGGTGATCCTGGTGTGCCAGCGGGTGGCCACCACGGCCAACGTCAGCCCCGCCGCGTCCGGCACGTCCGCTTCCGGCCGCCCCTCGCCGCTCATTCCGCTCCCTCCGTGGCGGACACCACCGCGCCGCCCTGGCCCAACGCCTCGTACTGCTCCAGCTGGTGCAGCTCGTGGCCCATCCGGTCGCGCTTGGTGCGCAGGTAGTTCAGGTTCTCCGGGTTGGGCGAGATCGACAGCGGCACCCGGTCCAGCACGGTGAGCCCGTAGCCCTCCAACCCCACCCGCTTGGCCGGGTTGTTGGTCAGCAGCCGCATCGACTTGATGCCGAGCGAGCACAGGATCTGCGCGCCGGTGCCGTAGTCCCGGGCGTCCGCGGGCAGGCCGAGACCGAGGTTCGCGTCCACGGTGTCCGCGCCGCGGTCCTGCAACTGGTACGCCTGCAACTTGTGCATCAGGCCGATGCCGCGCCCCTCGTGGCCGCGCATGTAGAGCACGACGCCGCGTCCCTGCGCCGCGACCGCCGCCAGCGCCGCGTCGAGCTGCGGGCCGCAGTCGCAGCGCAGCGAGCCGAACACGTCGCCGGTCAGGCACTCGGAGTGCACCCGGACCAGCACGTCCTCGCCGTCGCCGATGTCGCCGTAGACCATCGCGATGTGCTCGATGCCGTCGAGCTTGCTGTCGTAGCCGACCGCGGTGAACGTGCCGTGCGCGGTCGGGATGCGCGCCTCGGCCACCCGCTCCACCTGGGTCTCCACCCGCCGCCGGTACGCGATCAGGTCGGCGATGGTGATCAGCACCAGGTCGTGCTTGCGGACGAACAGCTCCAGGTCGTCGCGCCGGGCCATGGTGCCGTCGGCGTTGGCGATCTCGCAGATCGCGCCGGCCGGGCGCAGGCCCGCCATCCGGGCCAGGTCCACGGCCGCCTCGGTGTGGCCCGCGCGCCGCAGCACGCCGCCCTCCTTGGCGCGCAGCGGGAACACGTGCCCGGGGCGGACCACGTCGTGCGAGGTCGTCGCGGGATCGGCCAGCAACCGGATCGTGCGCGCGCGGTCGGCGGCGGAGATGCCGGTGGTGACGCCTTCACGGGCGTCGACCGACACGGTGAACGCCGTGCCCATCCGCTCGGTGTTGTTCCCGACCATCAGGTCGATGCCCAGCCGGTCCAGCGCCTCGGGTTCCATCGGCGTGCACAGCAGGCCGCGGCACTCGGCCATGGTGAACGCCACCAGCTCCGGCGTCGCCTTCTCCGCGGCGAAGATCAGGTCGCCCTCGTTCTCGCGGTCCTCGTCGTCCACGACGACGACGGGCCTGCCCGCGGCGATGTCCGCGATCGCCCTCTCGATGTCGGCGAAGTCCTTCACCGGGCCTCCTCGGCGGCAGGGTGTGTGTCCTGGAGGGGAGTGCCCTGGAGATGGGGCGCTGCGAGCCGCTCGACGTACTTCGCCAGCACGTCCACCTCCAGGTTGACGTGCTCGCCCGGCGCGCGCCGGCCGAGGGTGGTCAGCTCCAGCGTGGTCGGGATGAGGCTGACGGTGAATTCGTCGTCCGACACCGACACCACGGTCAGCGAGACGCCGTCCACGGTGATCGAGCCCTTCTCCACAACGTACCGGGCCAGGCCCGGCGGGAGTCCGATGTGGACGATCTCCCAGTGCTCGGCCTTCTCGCGGGCCAGCACCACGCCGGTGCCGTCCACGTGGCCCTGCACGATGTGGCCGCCCAGGCGCTGGCCGACGGCGGCGGCGCGCTCCAGGTTGACCTTCTCGCCCTCGGCGATCTTGGCCAGGCTGCTGCGGGTCAGCGTCTCGCGCATCACGTCCGCGGTGAACACGCCGTCGGCGACGTCCACCACCGTGAGGCACACGCCGTTGACCGATATGGAGTCGCCGTGCTTCGCGTCGCTCGTCACCAACGGGCCCGCGATGGTGACGCGGGCCGCGTCCGGCAGGTCGACGACGGCGACGACCTCACCCAACTCCTCGACGATCCCGGTGAACACCGTTCCTCCTCAACGCGCGGGGACTGCGGATATCCGCACGTCCAGCCCGCACATGCTTACCTGCTCCACGACCAAAGCGACCGCGCCGGTGACGGTCGACACCCCGGCGTCCCCCAGGGCGGGCGGACCCGCGCCGAGGAACTTCGGCGCGAGGTACGCGAGCACCCGGTCGATGCGGCGCGCTCCGGCGAACGCACCCGCCAGCGTAGGCCCGCCCTCCAGCAGCACGTCCACCACACCTCGCGCGGCGAGCGCGCCGAGCACCACGTCCGCGTCGCGCGTGCGCAGGTGCAGGGTCTCCGCCTCGTCGTCCAGGACGCGGGCACCCGGCGGCAGGTCCCCGGTACCCACCACGACCCGCAGCGGCTGGCGGACCACGTCCGGCCCCCGGCGCGGTCCGCGCGCGGTCAGCCGCGGGTCGTCGGCCCGGACCGTGCCGGTGCCGACCATGATCGCGTCGACCTTGGTGCGGAAGTCGTGCACCTCGGCCCGGGACTCCTCTGAACTGATCCAGCGGCTGGTGCCGTCGGCGGCGGCGACCCGGCCGTCGAAGCTGGCGGCGTACTTCCACGTCACGTGCGGGCGTCCGGTGCGCGCGTAGTGCAGCCAGGCGCGCAGCGGGCCGCGTTCGACGTCCTCGGCGAGCAGGCCGGACTCGACGCGCACACCGGCGGCGCGCAGCACGTCCGCTCCCCCGGCGGCCTTCGGGTTCGGGTCCGCCACGGCGTGCACCACGCGGGCCACACCGGCGTCGAGGAGCGCCCGGGTGCACGGCGGGGTGCGGCCGTGGTGGGCGCACGGCTCCAGCGTGACGAACGCCGTGCCGCCCCGCGCCCGCTCACCTGCCTGCGCCAGCGCGACGACCTCGGCGTGCGCCCCACCCGGCGGCCGGGTCGCGCCCTCGCCGACGAGGACCCCGTCCGCGTCCAGGATCACGCAGCCGACCGGCGGGTTGGGGCTGGTGGTGCCCCTGACCCGCTCGCTCGCCGCGACGGCCAGCGCCATCGCCTCGTCGGGGGTCACCGGGCGCGCGTCGCCTGTGCGCGCAACCGCTCCAGGGCCGCGCCGGGGTCCGCGGCGTCGTAGACGGCGGACCCCGCCACGAAGCAGTCCACGCCCGCCTCGGCGGCCTGTTCGATGGTGTCGGCGTTGATGCCGCCGTCGATCTCGATCACGAGCTTGAGGTGGCCGGTGTCGACCATGCGGCGCGCGGCGCGCACCTTGTCCAGCACCTCGGCCATGAACGACTGGCCGCCGAAGCCGGGTTCCACCGACATGACCAGCAGCGTGTCGTAGTGCTTGAGCACGTCCACGCAGGACTCCAGCGTGGTGCCCGGCTTGAGCGACAGCCCGGCCTTCGCGCCCGCCGCGCGCAGGTCCTTCGCCAGCCGCACCGGGTCGTTCGCCGCCTCGACGTGCACGGTCACGTTGTACGCGCCGGCCTCCGCGTAGCCGACCGCCCAGCGGTCCGGGTCCTCGATCATCAGGTGGCAGTCCAGCGGGATGTCGGTCGCCTTGCGCAGCGACTTCACCACCGGCAGGCCGATCGTCAGGTTCGGCACGAAATGCGCGTCCATGACGTCCACGTGCAGCCAGTCCGCGGTCGCCACGGCGGCGGCCTCGTCGGCGAGTCGGGCGAAATCGGCGGACAGGATGCTCGGGGCGATCATCGGCTGGTGGACCACGGCTGGTGAGTCTAGGCTTCCGCGATTGCCCGGACCTGCCCAAGGGCGTGTTCGGCGTCGCCGCCCCGTTCCGGCCCGCGCCTTCCACCTGGTCTTTTCCGACTACTCACCCAAGTAGTTCCCCTGACGGTGTGGTGGCCATTACGTTCGGCGCGGGGGCAGCAACTGGGGAGCACTGGGGATGAATGCCGATTTTCACGACAAGATCGCACTGGTCACGGGAGCCTGCACGCCGCTCGGCGTGGAACTGGTCGAGTCGCTGGCCGGGCAAGGGGCTCTGGTCGCGGCCGTGGACAGCGACGGAGCCGGGCTCGCGGGCCTGGTCGAACGGCTGCACGGCGACGGGTTGAGGATCGCCGGGCGGCAGATCGACGTGACGTCGAGCGCAGCCGTCGACGCGTTGGTCGACCAGGTCGAACGCGAGTTCGGCCCGATCGACGCGCTGGTGACCACGGCGGGCGCGTTGCGGCCGGGTCCGGCCCTGTCGGTCAGCGACGAGGACTGGGCGCACAGTTTCGCCGTCAACGTGGACGGCGTGTTCAACGTCTCGCGGGCGGTCGCCTCGCGGATGGTCCAACGGGGTCACGGGACGATCGTGATGGTGCCCGTGCAGGTGGTCGCGGTGCCCCGGTCGGGGATCGCGGCGTACGCGGCGTCACGGGCGGCGGCGGTGGCGTACATCGAGTGCCTCGCCGTGGAGGTCGCGGCGCACGGTGTGCACTGCGCGGTCGTCGCGCCGGCCGACATGTCGGCGGTGGCCGACGAGGTCCGGTTCGTGATCTCCGACCCGGTCCCGGGCCCGATGTCGGACGCGGTCGGGGCCTGAAGGTCCGGAAGGAACCGGGCTCGGGAGGTCCCGGGCTCGGAAGGTGTCCGGCTCGGGAGGTCTCGGGCCGGGACGGCGCGCGGGCAGGTCAGACCGTCGAGGTCTCGGCGGTCTCCTGCTCGTGCGCCCACCTCGCCAGCTCCACCCGTGAGCTGATGCCGAGCTTCTTGAAGATGCCCCGCAGGTGGTAGTTCACCGTGTGCGGGGACAGGTACAGCTGCTTGGCCACCTGCCGGTTGGTCATCCCGGCGCCGACCAGTCGGGCGATGTCCCGCTCCGGCTCGGACAGCCGCCGCCACTGCGGCCCGGTCGGATCGGACCACCCGCGCAACCGGGCCACCTCGCCGTCCGCGCCCATCTGCTCGAAGATCCGCAACGCCCGCGTGGTGTGCGCCTCCGCGCGGTCGGCCTCCCCGGCCTCGGCGAGCAGCACGGCCAGGTCCTCGTTGGCGTTCGCCCTGGCCCACGGGTGCCGGTGCCGCCCGGCCGCCGCCAGCAACTCCTCCGCGCTGCCCTCCAGCAACGCCCGCGCGTGGACCGCGCCGACCGACACCGCCGCGAAACCGGGGTTGTCGGTCGCCAGCCGCTCGGCCGCGCCGACGACGTCACCGGCCAGCTCCCGGTCGCCGACCGCGGACGCCTGCCGCACCAGCCACGGCGCGGCGCCCGGCTCGTCCACGAGCATCCGGCGGACGACCCCGGCGTCGGCGATCCGCTCACGGGCCTGGTCCACGACCCGCTCCGGCCCGCCCTCGGCGTGCGCCAGCAGCAGCTCGACCCAGTCGTACTGGCCGGAGTGCAGCACCGCCTCGCCCGCCGCGAGGTCGGCCCGGAAGCGGCGCACGTGCTCGGCCGCCGCGGCGACGTCGCCCCGCTGCAACGCCACCGTCGCCGCCACGGTCGACGCGAACGGCACCAGGATGCGCAGGCCGCGGTCGCGGGCGGCGCACAGGCCGTCGTCCGCGGTGGCCGACGCCAGGGCCAGCTGCCCGGCCTGGGTGAGCACCCTGGCGCGGGCGATGGTCCGGGCGGTCGGCGCACCGGTCGTCACCGCTTCGTCCTCGTCGTCGGCGACGTGGTCGCGCACCAGGCGTTCGGCCTGCTCGAACTCGCCCAGCGCCGACAGCCGCATCGCGTGCGACACCGCGGCCTGCGACTGCCACCACGCGGTGGGCCGGTCCACTCCCCACCGGGTCGACTCGCGGCCCCAGTACATGGCCTCGGCCAGGTTCCCGGCGCTCCACTCCAGGCACGAGTGGACGGTCGCGGCCATCACCACGTCCGCGTCGCTCGGCTCGCGTTCCCGCGCCGTCAGCATGGTCATCGCCCACGCGCCCGCCGGGACGCCGGTGGCGAAGTACAGCGACAGCAGCCGTCCCGCCGCCGCCAGCCGGCGCAGCGGTTCGGGCACACCCTCGGCCTTCTCCGCGTGCTCCATCTCGGCCGCCGCGTCGGCGGGCCGCCCGTCGGCCAGCAGGATGCCGCCCAGCACCACGTGCAGCTCGGCGGCGGCGCCGGCGGGCACGCCCTGCGCCAGGCTCTCGCGGGCCAGGGCGATGGCGGAGCCGAGCTTGCCGTTCCCGGCCGACGCCCGGACCTCGTCCACGGCGTCCACTCCCCTGCCTCCCGCCGGCTCGTGCTCATCGGGGGACGCGCGCAGGACGGCCGTGTCGTGGCGCAGGGCGTGCCGCACCGATTCCGGCATCGACTCCACCACGGCCCGCCAGACCAAGTCGGAGACGAACTCCAGTCGTTCACCGACTCGCACCGCCAGTCCGGAAGCGAGCACTTCGGCCACCGCCGGTCGCAAGGCGTCCACAGTTTCACCCATTCGAGTGACAACCTCACGCAAAGGGAATACCCGCCCAATCACCGCGGCGACCCTCAGCAACCGGGTGGCGTCGGCGGACAGCGCGTCGACCTGTCCTCGCACCAGCTCCCCCACCCGGCGCGGCAGCCACCCGCCGCGCAGCCGGGCCACGCCCCCGTCCACCTCCAGCTGCCCTTCCTCGCGCAACCCCGTGATCAGCTCGGCGGCCAGGTGCGGGTCGCCGCCCGCGGTGGCGACCAACGAGGCCAGGTCGGGGTGCGGGGTGGCACCCAGGAGGGAGGTGGTCATCAGCCCGATCACGTCATCGCCGACCGGTCCCAGTTCGAGCACGCAGCCGTGCGCGGCCAGCGCGGCCCGCACTTCGGAACCCGCGTACGCGCTGGTCAACGTGATCATCGCGGTGATCCGCCGTGCCCGCAGCCGGGGCAGCAGGGCGAGCAGGGCGGCCGGGTCGCGGTGCGCCTGGTCGACCGCGATCAGCGTGCCGCTGTCGGCGCGGTCGAGCGCGCGCGCCACGTCGGCGGACGCGGCCAGGTGCTCACCGCAGGACAGGACGACGGTGTAACCGAGGTCCCGGGCGGCGCGGACCGACTCGTGCAGCAGGAGCGATTTTCCGGAGCACGGCGGCGCGTCGATTGCCATCAGGCCACCCGGTGCGGACAGGAAGCGGAGAACCGAAGCCCATTCACAATCCCGGCCGTACAATTTCGACACAATCCAGACTGCTACGTATCTCGACCGACTGTCAATTCAGCCGCGAGCGCCGTTCCGCCCGTTTTCCCCGAATGCGGCGAATGGCGCAACCCCGTCCAGTTCCCGGAGCACCGAACCGGGATCGGTCGCGAGGACCGCCCCGGCGGAGCGCAGCACGGCCAAGTGGCCGGTGAACGCGGGATGGGCGGCCTGGTCGTCGGACAGCTGCGGCAGCACCACCATCGGCGTGCGGCGGCCCAACGCCTCGCACAGGACCGTCAGCGCCTGGTTGTCACCGATCCCGAGGGCGAGCTTGGCCAGTGAGTTCGCCGTCGCCGGCGCGAACACGACCGCGTCCGGCACGGGGTGCGGTTTCGGCTCGGTCGGCAGCCGCGACGTCGAGCGCACCGGCAGGTCCGTCGTCGCGGCGAGCGCCGCCGCCTGCGGCTCCAGCCAGCGGGCGACGGTCGGGGTCAGCGTGACGGCCAGCCGCCAGCCCCGCTCGGCCAACGGCCGCGCCAGGCCGTCCACCAGCCACCGCTCCACCCCGCCCGCCGCGGAGGCGACCAGCCCGAGCACCGGGCCGGCCGCCGCTGTTCCCGCCACCTGGCCCGCTGTCACGCGGGCCGTTGGAGCAGGGCGCAGAACATCGCGTCCGTGCCGTGCTTGTGCGGCCACAGCTGCACCTGGGGACCGTCACCCAGCTCGGGCACACCGGGGAAGTACTCGCGGGCATCCAGCCAGTCCGCGCCGGTGCGGCGGGCCACGTCGGCGACCACGCCCACCGTCTCGGACAAGTGCGGCGTGCACACCACGTACGCCACCACGCCACCCGGCCTGACCAGCGTCAACGCCGCCGTCAGCAGTTCGCGCTGCAACCGGGCCAGCGGTGCCACGTCCGACGGCTGCCGCCGCCACCGCGCCTCCGGCCTGCGCCGCAACGCGCCCAGCCCGGTGCACGGCGCGTCCACCAGCACCCGGTCGAACGACCCCTCGGGCAGGCCCGACTCGCGCCCGTCGGCGACGTGCACGGTCATCGGCACGTCACCCGCCGCCTTGCGGATCAGGTCCGCCCGGTGCGGCGCCTTCTCGACCGCGTCCAGCGACGCGCCGGTCAACGCCGCCAGCGCGCCCAGCATCACGGCCTTGCCGCCGGGGCCGGCGCACAGGTCGAGCCACCGCTCGTCCGGGCCGTCCAGCGGCACGCGCGTCAACGCCACCGCGCACAGCTGGCTGCCCTCGTCCTGCACCGTCGCCAGCCGCTCGCGCACCGGGTCCAGGTCGCCCGGGTCGCCCGCGCCGGTGTCCAGGTGCACCCCGTACGGCGAGTACGGCGCGACCTCGCCGCCGGTCATCGCGGCCAGTTCGTCCGAGCTGCACTCGCCGGGCCGCGCGGCCAGGTGCACGGCCGGGCGCATGTCGTCGGCGGCCAGCGCGTCGCGCAACGGCTCACCGCGACTGCCCAAGGCCTCGGCGAACGCCTGCGCGATCCACCTCGGGTGGGCGTTGGCCATGGCCAGGTAGCCGATCGGGTCGGCGTCCTCGTCCGGCGCGAGCTCCTCCACCCAGCCCGCCTCGTCCTGGCCGGTGACCCGGCGCAGCACCGCGTTCGCGAAACCGGCGGCCCCCGAACCGCGGTCGGCGCGCACGAGGTCCACCGTGGAGGCGACCGCGGCGTGCGCCGGGATGCGGGTGCGCAGCAGCTGGTAGGCGCCCAGCCGCAGCGCGTCGAGCACGGCGCCGTCCACTTCGGACAGCGGGCGGTCGGCGCACGCGGTCAGCACCGCGTCCAGCAGGCCCTGCGCGCGCAGCGAGCCGTAGGTCAGCTCGGTGGCGAGGGCCGCGTCCCGTCCGGTGATCTTGCGTTCCCGCAGGATGCCGGGCAGCACGAGGTTCGCGTAGGCGTCCCGCTGGCGGACGGCGCGGAGCGTGTCCAGCGCGGCCTGCCGCGCGGGGTCGCCGACGGGCGGGCGGGGCGGGGTGCCGGTGCGCCCGCGCGGCGGGTGTGCCCGCTGCGGCCGGGACGGCCGGGAAGACCTCTGGGTCATGAAATCCGCTCCCCCGCCTCGATCCGGGCGCCGCGCGCCCAGTCGGTCGCCGACATCCGCTTCTTGCCCTGCGCCTGCACGTCGCCGAGCACCACCGGGTCGGTGGCCGTGCCGACGAGCACGCGTTTGCGCTCCACCCTGATGTCACCGGGCGGTAGCGGTTCGTCCGACTCGACCGGGACCACCGGGCCGAGCTTGATCCGTTCACCGCGGAACTCGGCCCACGCGCCCGGGTCCGGCGTGACCGCGCGGGCCACCCGGTCGAGGGCGGCGGCGGGCGTGCCGAAGTCCAGCCTGGCGTCGTCGACGCTCACCTTCGGCGCGTAGCTCACGCCCTGGTCGGGCTGCTCCACCGCCCGCAGCGTGCCGTCCGCAATACCGTCCACAGTGGACAGGAGCAGCTTGGCGCCGGACTCGGCGAGCCGGCCGAGCAGTGCACCGGCCGTGTCCCGGTCGCGCACCTGCTCCGTCACCACGCCGTACACCGGGCCCGCGTCCAGCTCCTTGACGATGCGGAACGTGGTCGCGCCGGTGATGTCGTCACCGTGCCGCACGGCCGCCTGCACGGGCGCCGCGCCGCGCCAGGCTGGCAGCACCGAGAAGTGCAGGTTGACCCAGCCGTGGGTCGGGATGGCCAGCGTCGACTCGGGCAGCAGCGCGCCGTAGGCCACCACCGGGCACAGGTCGGGCTCCAGCTCGGCCAGCCGCGCCCGGAACACCGGGTCGCCCGCCTTGGCCGGCGCCAGCACCTCGATGCCGTGCTCGTCCGCCAACGCCGCGACCGGCGACCGCTCGACGCGGCGGCCACGCCCGGCGGGCGCGTCCGGCCGGGTGACGACCGCGACCACCTCGTGCCGGTCGGAATCGAGCAGCGCGCTCAGCGACGGGAGGGCGACGTCGGGCGTGCCCGCGAAGACCAGGCGCATGTCAGACCCCTCCGGACGGCACGTGGGGGCTTGGTCGAGACGGCCGGGTTTCTTGGTCGAACACGCACTCTCCTCGCATCTTCCGCGGATCCGCAGACCGCAAGTCTAGGAGAGCGCCCCCGAGGCGGCTCGGGGGCGAGTCATCGCGCGCCGGGCAGCGGCGATCACGCACCGAACAGGGGGTGCGGCGACTGCTTGATCGCCGGCACGCCGCCGTCGAACCACGACTGCTGCCGGATGGCCTTCATGGCCTCCTTGCGGGTCGCGTCGTCCAGCCGGTCCAGGAACAGCACGCCGTCCAGGTGGTCGGTCTCGTGCTGGACGCAGCGCGCCAGCAGGTCCGAGCCCTCGACCTCGACCGGCTCGCCGTGCATGTTCCAGCCCTTGGCCACGACGTGCAGGTGCCGCCGGCAGTCCCAGGACATGCCGGGGATCGACAGGCAGCCCTCCGGACCCTCCTGGTACTCCTCGCCGACCACGTCGAACGTCGGGTTGACCAGGTGCCCGGCGAACCCGTCGCAGTGGTAGGTGAACACGCGCAGGCCGACACCCAGCTGGGGCGCCGCGAGCCCGGCGCCACCGGCCTCGCTCATCGTGTCCCACAGGTCCTTGACCAGCTTGCGGAGCTCGGCGTCGAAGTCGGTGACCTCGACGGCGGGCGTCCGCAGCACCGGGTCGCCGAACAGCCGGATCGGTTGGACGGTCACGCGCACTCCTCGCAGCCTGGGGAGTCCAGTCTACGAAAGCCCGCCCGGTGCCCCGGTCACGGCCGGGGAAGGACCACCCGGGCCGCGCCGCCGCCACGCCGGGACGTCTCCGCCGCCGCGCGCCAGCGGCCGTCGGGCAGGCGTTCGACCGCCGTGACCGCGCCGATCTCACCGGCCGCGGTGAACCGGTGGCCCAGCAGGCGCAGTGCCTCGGCTTCCGGCGCGGCCAGGAACGCGGCCTCGGCCTGGGTGTTGGCGGCGTTGCGCTGCGACGCCCGCGGTGCGGCGATGGCCTGCACGAGCGGCAGGCCGCGGTCCAGCCGTCGGGTCAGGACCTGGAGCACGGTGGTGATGATGCTCGCGCCGCCGGGTGAGCCGAGCGCCAGCACCGGCCGGTCGTGGTCCAGCACGATCGTCGGCGACATCGAGGAACGCGGTCGCTTGCCCGGACCGGGCAGGTTCGGGTCCGGCACGCCCGGCGTCACCGGGGTGAACGAGAAGTCGGTCAGCTCGTTGTTCAGCAGGAACCCGCGGCCCGGCACCACGATGCCGCTGCCGCCCTCCTGTTCGATCGTCAGGGTGTAGGCGACGACGTTCCCCCAGCGGTCGGCGACCGTGAGGTGCGTGGTGTCGGTGCCCTCGTACGGGGTGGCGGCGGGTTCGGCGGTCGTCGCGCACGGGGTCGGGTGGCGCGGGTCGCCGGGCGCGACCGCGCCGGTCATGGCCGCCGTCGGCGAGATCAGGCAGGCCCGGCTGTCGGCGAAGCCCTGCGACAGCAGCTCGCGGGTCGGCACGTCGCTGAACGCCGGGTCGCCCACCCAGCGGTTGCGGTCGGCGAACGACAGCCTGCTCGCCTCCAGGAACCGGTGCAGGTACTGGACCGGGGTCTCGGCGGCGAGGTCGGTGGTCTCCAGGATGTTCAACGCCTCGCCCACGGTGGTGCCACCGGACGACGGCGGCGCCATGCCGAACACGTCCAGGCCGCGGTAGCGGAGGTGGGTGGGCTCTCGCAGCGGCGCGTCGTACCCGGCGAGGTCGGACGCGGTCATCCCACCGGGCCGGACCCGGCGGGTCGCCCCGGGTGCGACCGGTGGCCGTTGCACGGCTTCGACCACGTCGCGGCCGACGTCACCCCGGTAGAGCGCGGACACGCCGTCCTCGCGCAGCTCGCGGTAGGTGTCGGCGAGGTCGGGGTTGCGGAACGTGCTGCCGACCGCGGGCGGCGCGCCTTCGGGCAGGTAGAGCGCGCGGGTCGAGGTGAAGTCGGCGAACCGGGCGGCGTTGTCGGCGACCTGGCGGTGGAACGTGGCGTCGACCGTGAACCCGTCCCGCGCCAGCTCCTCCGCGGGGCGGACCGCGCAGTCGAGCGACCAGGTCCCCCACCGCCGCAGCGCCTCGTGCCACGTGCGGGGCGTGCCCGGCACACCGACCGACAACCCGCTGGTGACGGCCTCCGAGAATGGGATCGGCGCGCCGTCCTCCACGAACAGGTCGGCGCCGGCCGCCGCGGGCGCCGTCTCCCGGCCGTCCACAGTGGACACCCGGCGGGTGCGGGCGTCGTAGTGGACGAAGAACCCGCCGCCGCCGATCCCCGCCGAGAACGGGTCGGTGACGCCCAACGCCGCGGCCACCGCCACCGCGGCGTCCACGGCGTTCCCACCGCGGCGGAGGACGTCGATGCCGATCTGCGACGCGTCGGCGTCCACGCTGGACACCACCCCGCCGGAGCCGACGGCCTCGGGGACGCGCGGCGCGTCGGTGGCGGCGGGTGCGGTGGCGGGCAGGAGCGGGACGAGGAGGAGGGCTGCAAGGGCGCTGGCGACCTTCGACCGGAGCATCGTTCCCTTGTACTCCACACCGGACGAAAGCAGAACCGCCTACTCGGGGGACGACGTCAGAGGACTTCGAGGGGGTCGAGCTTCACCCGGACCACGTCGGGTTCCTTGCGGGCGCTCCGCACGGCCAGCACGTCGGCCAGCACGGCCGCGAGGGCGCGGCCTTCCGTCCTCGGCACCCGCACCAGCGCGCGTTCCTTGTCCTCGGACAGCGGCACCGGCCCCAGGATCTGCCCGTTCGGGGGCAGCCGCAGCTCCTCCAGCACACCGGCCAGCGCGTCCGGCGCCCCGTCCACGGTCGCCATCCGCACGGCCGGCGGGAACCCCAGCTCGCTTCGGGCCGCCAGCTCCTGGCCGGCGTGCCACACCGGGTCCCAGCGCACCAGGGCCTGCACCGGCGCCAGCGAGGAGTCGGCCACCACGACCACCCGGCCCGCCGCGTGGACCAGCGCCGCCGCCGTCATCCAGCGACGGAGGGTCTCCTCGGCCGCCCTCAGGTCGGCTCGGCCCAGCAACGCCCACCCGTCCAGCAGCAGGGCCGCGCCGTAGCCCCCTTCGGCCACCGGTTCCGCGCCGGGCGTGGCCACCACCAGCGACTGGCCGCCCGGCACGGTGGCCAGCACCTCGTCGCCACCCGACGTCCGCACCGGCACCCCGCTGAACGCCCGCCCCAGCTCCTCCGCCGTGCGGCGGGCGCCGATGACCTGGCCCCGCAACCGGCGCGAGCCGCAGTTCGAGCAGCGGAACGCCGCCTCCGTGGCGCCGCACCACCGGCAGTACGCGGGCCTCGGCACGCCGTCCTGGGTGCCGCCCGGCAACGCCAACGGCCCGGCGCACCGACGGCAACGCGCCGGCGAGCGGCACTGCCCGCACGCCAGGGCGGGCACGTAACCGCGCCGGGGCACCTGGACGAGCACCGGTGTGCCCGCCGCCAGGGCGGCACGCGCCGCGTCGAAGGCGATGGACGGCAGCCGGGCCGACCGGGCCGCCGCGTCCTTCACCTCCTGCCACTCGTGATCGCCCACGGCCGCCACCCGCGGCGCGACCGAGCGCAGCGTGTCCCTGGCGGCCACGACCTCGTGCGCCCACCCGCTGTCGACGAGCAGCTGCGCCTCCGCCGTGCGGGCGAAGCCGCCGATCAGCAGCGAAGCACCGGTCAGGTGCGAGCGCTGGACCAGCACGTCGCGCACGTTCGGGTACGGCATCCTCGGCTCGGAGTGCAGGTCGTCGCCGTCGTCCCACACCGCCACCAGTCCCAGGTCGTGCACCGGCGCGAAGGCCGTACCGCGCGTGCCGAGCACCACCCGCACCACGCCGCGCCGCACGGCCAGCCACCGCTTGTACCGCTCGGACGGCCCGAGGTCCGCCGACAGCGACACCACGCCCGCCTCGCCGACGAGCGCCACGCAGGCCTGGTGCAGACGCGCCAGGTCGCGGTGGTCCGGCACGACGACCAGCGCGCCCTTGCCGGTCGAGGCCACCGACGCCGCCGCCTCGGCCAGCCGCGCGGGCCAGTCCTCGGCCGGCAGCGCCTGCCACACCGCCCGCGCGGCACGGCCGGAGCGCAACGCGTCCAGCAGGTTGGGCCCGAACGGGTAGCGCGACCACCCTTCGTCCGACGGCGCCTCGGGCACCGGGGCGGGCTCACCGGAGGGCTTCGCCTCGACCCGCGCGTGCCGGGGCGGTACCGCCATCCGCAGCACGTCGACCAGCGACCCCGCGTACCGGTCCGCCACGACCCGCGCCAGCTCCGCCACCTCCGGCGACAGCACCGGTTCCGGCGAGATCACCCGGTCCAGGAACGTCAACTTGCGCCCGTACTCCGACGACCCGACCCGCTCCAGCAGGTACCCGTCGACCAACTGCCCGGCGAACCGCACCCGGACCCGGCAGCCGGGCACCGCGTCCGCGTCCTGCTCGGTGGACACCTGGTAGTCGAACGCCCGGTCGAGGTGCGCCAGCGGCACGTCCACGCAGACGCGGGCAACCGGCAGCGAGGCGGCGGGAACCTGCTCCCCGCGCCTGGTAGTCGCCTTGCCCGCCACGGGTGGAGGTCTACCAGAGACCGGCGGGAACGTTCATCGGACAGGGGGTCATCGGGCCATTATCGAACACGTGTTCGAGGTTCGCAAGATCACGACCGGGTGATCACCGGCGCCACGCTCTCCCGGCCGTTCTCCACGTGACCCGCCAACCTGCGGCGGAAGGCGCCGGACGACACCGTGAGGTCGTACCAGCCGTGCCGGAACGCGGTCAGCCACGGCACCAACCGCCGCTTGCCCGGCCGCACCGTCACCTTGAAGTCGCGCCCGTCGCCCACCAGGGAGAAGGTCACGTCCGCCGGCCCGGCGTTCGCCAGGGTCATCGACAGCACCCGGCTGTGCCCGTGCACCGACGACTCCACCGCCGCGTGCTCTCCCCTGGTCCCGGCGAACTCGCGCCGGAACCCGTTCGGCCCGACCACCGCGAACCGGTACTCGTGCTCGAACGGCACCGCGAACTCCACCGAGGACCGCACGTCGAGGTGCACCGCGTCCCCCGCGTGCGGGTGCAACGCCAGGCGCACGCTCTCGTCCCCGGAGTTCCGCAGCCCCAGCCGCACCTCGCCACCGACCACCGCGCCGGACGCGTCCGGCTGGTAGGGCAGCGGACGGGCCGGCCGCCACCCCGGGAGGTGTGCGCCCACCGGCCGCCGCCGACCGAAGTCGAACGCCGACGTCAAATCTCCGCACGCGGTCCGCTGCGGGGCGCCGATCCCCGGCGCCGACACGCCCAGCCACCGCTCCACGAACCGGGCCGCGGACGACTGGTCGAACACCTGCGAGTCCACGTACCCGCCGACCGTCCAGGGCGACACCACGACCACCGGCACCCGTGGCCCCAGCCCGAACGGCCCGCCCGCCGCGCCACCGCTGCCGTGCTCGCCGTCGTGTCCGCTGCCGTAGTCGATGAACAACGCGGTCGAGTCCCACACCTCCGGCACGGACGCCAGCGCGTCCAGCACCTCGTAGGCCCAAGAGGCGGCGGGCGGCGGCACCAGGTACGACACCTGCGGCAACCCGCCGGACTCGACGTCGGCGCGGAACGACGGACCGTCCTGGTAGACCCGCCACGATTTGCCGGCGTCCCGCAGGTGCACGGCGTAGGTCGCCCACGGGTACCCGGAACCGTGGAAGGCGTCGCACACCGTGAAGGTGTCCGCCAGGTCGTCGTAGTGGTCGTTCTCCCCGGTCAGGAACACGACGTGCCGGAGGGCGGCCATGCCGCCGCGCACCGGCTCGCGGGCCGCCGCCTCGTGCACCGACCGCGGCAGGGTGGTGCGACGGGGAACCTGCATGACGTGGTGTCTAACGCCTGCGGGTGAACTCGGGAGGTCCTGCGGACCACGCCGGTGAAGCCGGTGACGGACATCGGCGCGAAAGCCCGGAGACGACCGTGCCGCCGATCCGGGACCACGCCGACCGGTTTCGTCGGTCGGCGGTCCGGGATCGGCGGCACGCTCAGGCGTCGGCCAGGGCGGTCACGCGCCCGCGGCGGCGCGGAGGGCGTCGGCGCGGTCGGTGTTCTCCCACGGCAGGTCGAGGTCGGTGCGGCCGAAGTGGCCGTACGCGGCGGTCGGCGCGTAGATCGGGCGCAGCAGGTCCAGGTCGCGGATGATCGCGGCCGGACGCAGGTCGAAGACCTCGCCGATCGCCTGCTGGATCTTGGTCGGGTCCACCGTCTCGGTGCCGAAGGTCTCCACGAACAGACCCACCGGGGCGGCCTTGCCGATGGCGTACGCCACCTGGACCTCGATGCGGGTGGCCAGGCCGGCCGCCACAGCGTTCTTCGCCACCCAGCGCATCGCGTACGCCGCGGACCGGTCCACCTTCGACGGGTCCTTGCCGGAGAACGCGCCGCCGCCGTGGCGGGCCATGCCGCCGTAGGTGTCGACGATGATCTTGCGGCCGGTCAGGCCGGCGTCACCCATCGGACCGCCGATGACGAACCGGCCGGTCGGGTTGACCAGCAGCCGGACGTCGGTGGTGTCCAGGCCGAGCGCGTCGACCTCGGGGGCCACCACGTGCTCGCGGATGTCGACGCCGAGCAGCTTCTCCAGGTCGATGCCGTCCGCGTGCTGCGTGGACACCACGACGGTGTCCAGCCGCACCGGCTGGTCGCCCGCGTACTCGATGGTGACCTGGGTCTTGCCGTCGGGGCGCAGGTACGGGACCGTGCCGTCCTTGCGGACCGCGGTCAGCCGGCGGGACAGCCGGTGCGCGAGCGCGATCGGCAGCGGCATGAGCTCGGGGGTGTCCGTGCAGGCGTAGCCGAACATGAGGCCCTGGTCGCCCGCACCCTGCTTGTCGATCTCGTCCGCGGTGCCCTCGACCCGCTTCTCGAACGCGGTGTCCACGCCCTGCGCGATGTCGGGCGACTGCGAGCCGATGGCCACGTTCACGCCGCACGAGAAGCCGTCGAAGCCCTTGGCCGACGAGTCGTAGCCGATCTCGACGATCTTGTCGCGGACGATGGACGGGATGTCGGCGTACGCCTCGGTGGTGACCTCGCCGGCCACGTGCACCTGGCCCGTGGTGACCATCGTCTCCACCGCGACGCGCGAGCGCGGGTCCTTCGCCAGCAGCGCGTCGAGGATCGAGTCGCTGATGGCATCGCAGATCTTGTCCGGGTGCCCCTCCGTCACCGACTCACTGGTGAACAGCCTGCTGCTGTGCTCGCTCACGACACTCCCTAACTGTCCGATCTGCGAATGCTTGAAGAATACCGAGCGCCTGGGCGCGTACGGGTCAGAGTCCGAGCGCAGGCGCGACGGCGTCCCACAATGTGGACGCCAGTCGAGCCTTCGACCCGTGCGGGATCGAGGTCTCGGCGCCGTCGGCGGACAACAGCCAGCCGGCGTTGTCCTCGACCTCGAACGCCCGGCCGTCGCCGACCGCGTTGACCACGAGCCAGTCGCAGCCCTTGCGCTTGAGCTTCGCGCGACCGTACTCCAGGACGCCCGTGACGCCGTCCCCGGTCTCGGCCGCGAACCCAACGATGACCTGCCCGGACCGCCGCGCGGCGACCAGTTCGGCCAGGATGTCGGGGTTGCGGGTGAGCGCGACCGGTTCGGGGTCCCGCTCGGTCTTCTTGATCTTGTGCTCGACCAGTGCCGCGGGCCGGAAGTCGGCGACCGCGGCGGCCATCACGATGACGTCGGCCCGCGCGGCCACCTCGTGCATCGCGGCGCGCAGCTCCAGCGCGGAGCCGACGCGCACGACGTCCACCCCGGCGGGCGCGACCAGGTCCGCGGTGTGCGCGGCGACCAGCGTCACCCGCGCGCCGCGCTGGGCGGCGACCCGGGCGAGCGCGTAGCCCTGCCGGCCGGACGAGCGGTTGCCCAGGAAGCGCACCGGGTCGAGCGGTTCACGGGTGCCACCGGCGGACACGGCGACGTGCACGCCTTCCAGGTCGCGCGGCAGCGCGTCGGGGCGCGCCAGCAGCAACCGGGCCAGGTCGACGATCTCGGCCGGCTCGGGCAGCCTGCCCTTGCCGGTGTCCTTGCCGGTCAGCCTGCCGCTCGCGGGCTCGGCCACGACCACGCCGCGGGACCGCAGCAGCGCCACGTTGGCCCGCGTCGCCGGGTGCTCCCACATCTCGGTGTGCATCGCCGGGACGAGCAGGACCGGGCAGCGCGCGGTCAGCAGCGTGTTGGTGAGCAGGTCGTCGGCCAGGCCGTGGGCGGCCTTGGCGATCAGGTTCGCGGTGGCGGGCGCGACGACGACCAGGTCGGCGGACTGGCCGAGCTTCACGTGCGGCACGGCCGGGACGTCCTCGAACACGCCGGTCTGCACGGGCTGGCCGGACAGCGCCTCGAACGTGGCCGCGCCGACGAACTTCAGCGCGCCGTCCGTCGGCACGACGCGCACGGAGTGGCCGGACTCGGTGAGCCGGCGCAGCACCTCGCACGCCTTGTAAGCGGCGATGCCCCCACCGACCCCGAGAACGATCCTCGGGACGACAGGGGCGTCAACGGCCTCGGTCACTCGCCCTCGGTGTGCTCGAGCAGACCCGCGTGGATCTCCCGGAGCGCGATCGACAGCGGCTTCTCGCGCGGGCCCGGCTCGACCAGCGGGCCGACGTACTCCAGCAGGCCCTCGCCCAGCTGGGCGTAGTAGTCGTTGATCTGCCGCGCCCGCTTGGCCGCGTAGATCACCAGCGCGTACTTCGAGCTGACCTGCTCGAGCAGGTCGTCGATCGGCGGGTTGGTGATGCCCTCCGGGGCACCCGAAAGCGGGCCCAGCTCGGTGTGCGTGGTCACTCGTCAACGCTCCTGCGGTCGGTGTGTTCGTGCCCGGTCGGTCGTGCACCCGGTCGTACGCGGTGGGTCGTCCCGTGCCGCTCGACGCGTGCGGTCACGCGCCGGGCACCGGGCCGACCACCAAGTTTAGCAAGCTCGCGGCGGCGGACTTCACGTCGTCGTTCACCACGACCTCGTCGAACTCCGGTTCGGCCGCCAGTTCCTCCCTGGCGATCTCCAGCCGGCGGGCCACCACGGCCGGGTCCTCCGTGCCGCGGCCGGTCAACCGGCCGACCAGGTCCTCCCATGACGGAGGGGCCAGCATGACGAGCTGCGCGTCCGGCATCGCGAGCCGGACCTGCCGCGCGCCCTGCAACTCGATCTCCAGCAGGGACGGCGTGCCGGCGGCCAGCGCCCGCTCGACCGGTGCCCTGGGTGTGCCGTAGCAGTTGCCGGCGAACTCGGCGTGCTCCAGGAGCTCGCCGTCGGCGATCATCTTGTGGAACTCGGGGACGTCCACGAAGTGGTAGTGGACCCCGTCGACCTCGCCCGGCCTCGGCTTCCTGGTGGTCACCGAGACGCTGAAGTGGATCTCCGGTCCCATTCGGCGCAGCTCGCCCAGCACGCTGGACTTGCCGACGCCGGACGGGCCGGACAGAACGGTGAGGCGGGGCCGGACGCGGACGTCCGACCCCACCCCGGTGCCATCACTCACTCGCCGCTGAACTCGGTGAGCAGCGCCTTGCGCTGCCGCTCACCCAGGCCGCGCAGCCGACGGCTCGGAGCGATCTCAAGGCGCTCCATGATCTGCTGCGCACGCACCTTGCCGACGCCCGGAAGGGCCTCAAGCAGCGCGGACACCTTCATCTTGCCAAGGACCTCGTCGCTCTCGGCGGCCTTCAGCACGTCCGTCAAGGTCGTGCCGCCACGCTTGAGGCGCTCCTTGAGCTCAGCCCGAGTGCGACGAGCGGCAGCAGCCTTCTCCAGCGCTGCGGCCCGCTGCTCCTCGGTAAGCTGGGGAAGGGCCACGATTTCCTCCGTGGTGTGGGAATTTCAATTCTGGATCGGTGCCGCGACCGTACCGAGCGCAATTGCCTGGGTACAACGTGGGTCCCAGTCAGGTGAATCTTTCAGCGCTGGAGTTGGTAGCGGCGGGTGGTAGTAGTACCAACACCCTCCGACTGGCCCATCACCCGCCACCGGTAATGCCATGCGCACATCCTGTGTGGTATGCGCCTGGCGGGTGCTGGACCTGCCGGTGGCCAGGACCGTACCAGGGACCGTTTGCGCAGGTGAGCGGACCACGTGAAGCGTGTCGCGATTTGGTCGTGATCACATCTCCAGGGACGCCCGGATCGCGTCCACCGCAGACCGCAATGATGCGGCCTCAGGGCCGTGCCTGAGCACGTCCCGGGAGGACGTCGGCAGCACTCCGCGCAGGTCGGATCCGAACAGCGCGCGCAGGTCCGCGACCGTTGCGCCCTGCGCCCCGAAACCCGGCGCGAGGATGGGTCCGCGCAGGTCAGAGAGGTCGACGTCGAGTTCGTCCAGGGTCGCGCCGACGACGAGGCCGACGTCCCCGAACGGCTCCGCGCCCGCGTTCGCACGGGCCGCCGCGTCCACGACGGACTGCGCGACGGAGCGCCCTCCCGGGCCCACCGCGCGCTGCACGGAAGCGCCCTCCGGATTCGAAGTCAACGCGAGCACGAATAGTCCGCGACCGCTCGCCGCGGCGGCTTCCAGGGCCGGGTCGAGCGATCCGAACCCGAGGTACGGCGACACGGTGACCGCGTCGCCGGCGAGCGGCGAGCCCTCGGTGAGGTAGGCCGCCGCGTACGCGGCCATGGTCGAGCCGATGTCGCCGCGCTTGGCGTCGACCAGGACCAGCGTGCCGCTGTCCCTGAGGTCCGCGATGACCCGTTCCAGCACCGCGACGCCCCGCGAGCCGTGCGCCTCGAAGAACGCCGACTGGGGCTTGACCACCGCGACCCGGCCGCCGAACGCCTCCACGCAGGTCAGCGCGAACCGCTCCAGCCCCGCGGCGTCCTGGGAGAGCCCCCAGGACGCCAGCAGGCCCGGGTGCGGGTCGATGCCCACGCAGAGCGGTCCGTGCTCGGAGATCGCCTTCGAGAGGCGTGCGCCGAACCTCACGCGTCACCCCGCAGCGCCGCCTGGAGGGCCTGGAGCGGCCGGACGCCGATGTCGCCGCGGATGGCGGCCTCGATGCCGTGCACGGCCGCCGCCGCGCCCTGGATCGTGGTGACGCACGGGATGTCCTTGGCCACGGCCGCGGTGCGGATCTCGTAGCCGTCGATGCGCGGCCCGTTGTTGCCGTACGGCGTGTTGATGATCATATCGACGGTGCCCGCGAGGATGGCGTCCACGATGTTGTCGGCGCCCTCGAAGTGCTTGCGGACGACCGTGCACGGGATGCCGTTGCGGCGCAGCACCTCGGCCGTGCCGGCCGTGGCCAGCACCTCGAAGCCCAGGTCCGCGAGCCGCTTGACCGGGAAGATCATGGCCCGCTTGTCCCGGTTGGCCACCGACACGAACACCCTGCCCGACGTGGGCAGTGAGCCGTACGAGGCCGTCTGCGACTTGGCGTAGGCCATGCCGAACGACACGTCGATGCCCATCACCTCGCCGGTCGACTTCATCTCCGGGCCGAGCAGCGAGTCGACGCCCTTGCCCTCCGGCGTGCGGAACCGGTGGAACGGGAGGACGGCCTCCTTGACCGCGACCGGCGCGTGCGCGGGCAGCTTCGCGCCGTCGCCGGTCTTGGGCAGCAGCCCTTCCGCGCGCAGCTGGGCCACGGTCGCGCCGAGCATGATCCGGGCGGCGGCCTTGGCCAGCGGCACCGCCGTGGCCTTGGAGACGAACGGCACGGTGCGGGAGGCGCGCGGGTTGGCCTCCAGGACGTAGAGCACGTCGTCCTTCAGCGCGTACTGCACGTTGAGCAGGCCGCGCACGCCGATGCCGTCGGCGATGGCCCGCGTCGACCGCCGGACCGCCTCGATGTCCGACTCCCCGAGGGTGATGGGCGGCAGCGCGCACGCCGAGTCGCCGGAGTGCACGCCGGCCTCCTCGATGTGCTCCATCACACCGCCGATGAACACGTCGGTGCCGTCGTAGAGGGCGTCCACGTCGATCTCGATGGCGTCGTCGAGGAACCGGTCGACCAGCACCGGGTGCTCCGGGCTGACGTCGGTCGCGCGCTGGATGTAGCCGCGCAGGGACTCCTCGTCGTAGACGATCTCCATGCCGCGCCCGCCGAGCACGTACGACGGCCGCACCAGCACCGGGTAGCCGATCTCGTCCGCGATGGCCTTGGCGTGCGCGAACGACGTGGCCATGCCGTACTTCGGCGCGGGCAGCCCGGCGTCGGTGAGCAGCTGGCCGAACGCGCCGCGCTCCTCGGCGAGGTGGATGGCGTGCGGCGGGGTGCCGACGACCGGCACGCCCGCGTCGGCGAGCCGCTGCGCCAGGCCCAGCGGTGTCTGGCCGCCGAGCTGCACGATCACGCCGGCGACCGTGCCGGAGCGCTGCTCGGAGTGGAACACCTCCAGCACGTCCTCGAACGTCAGCGGCTCGAAGTACAGCCGGTCCGCCGTGTCGTAGTCGGTGGAGACGGTCTCCGGGTTGCAGTTGACCATCACGGTCTCGTACCCGGCCTCGCGCAGCGCCATGGCCGCGTGCACGCACGAGTAGTCGAACTCGATGCCCTGGCCGATCCGGTTCGGCCCGGAGCCGAGGATCAGCACCTTCGGCTTGTCGCGCTGCTCGGCCACCTCGGTCTCGGCCTCGGGATCGAGCTCGTAGGCCGAGTAGTGGTACGGGGTCTTGGCGGCGAACTCGGCGGCGCACGTGTCGACCGTCTTGAACACCGGCCGCACGCCGAGCTTGTGGCGGAGGGCGCGGACGCCGTCCTCACCGGCCAGCTCGGACCGCAGCGCGGCCACCTGCCGGTCGGACAGCCCGGCCCGCTTCGCCTTGCGCAGGAGGCGTTCGTCGAGCACCGGCGCGTCCTCGATCTCGCGGCGCAGCCCGACCAGCCACGCCATCTGCTCGATGAACCACGGGTCGATGCCCGACGCCTCGTGCACCTGCTCGATGCTCGCGCCGAGCCGCAGCGCGCGGTCCACCGTGTACAGCCGGCCGTCGTGGCCACCGCGCAGGGCGTCCATGGTGGACTCCAGCGACACGTCGGGGTCCGGAGTGGTCCAGAACCCGGCGGCCTTCGTCTCCATGGAGCGCAGCGCCTTGCCCAGCGCCTCCACGAAGCTGCGGCCGATGGACATGGCCTCGCCCACCGACTTCATGGTCGTGGTGAGCGTGCTGTCCGCGCCGGGGAACTTCTCGAACGCGAACCTCGGCACCTTCACCACGACGTAGTCGAGGGTCGGTTCGAAGCTGGCCGGTGTCTCGCCCGTGATGTCGTTGCGGATCTCGTCCAGCGTGTAGCCGATGGCGAGCTTCGCGGCGATCTTGGCGATCGGGAAGCCGGTCGCCTTCGACGCGAGGGCGGAGGAGCGGGACACCCGCGGGTTCATCTCGATCACGACCATGCGGCCGTTGCCGGGGTGGATGGCGAACTGGATGTTGCAGCCGCCGGTGTCCACCCCGACCTCGCGGATGACCGCGATGCCCACGTCGCGCATGTGCTGGTACTCGCGGTCGGTGAGGGTCATCGCCGGCGCCACGGTCACCGAGTCGCCGGTGTGCACGCCCATCGGGTCGATGTTCTCGATGGAGCAGACGACGACCACGTTGTCGTTGCGGTCGCGCATCAGCTCCAGCTCGTACTCCTTCCAGCCGAGCACGCTCTCCTCGATCAGCACCTCGGTGACCGGCGACTCGGCCAGGCCGGAGGCGGCCAGCCGCTCCAGCTCCTCCGGGGTGTGCGCCATGCCCGAGCCGAGGCCGCCCATGGTGAACGACGGCCGGATGACGACCGGCAGGCCCAGCTCGGCCACGGTCGCGCGGACGTCCTCCATGGTCTTGCAGACCGCGCTGCGCGGCACGTCCGCGCCGATCTTGCGGACCAGGTCCTTGAAGATCTGCCGGTCCTCGCCGCGCTGGATGGCGTCGATGTCCGCGCCGATCAGCTCGACGTCGTACTTCTCCAGCACACCGCGCTCGTGCAGCGCGATGGCCGTGTTCAGCGCCGTCTGGCCGCCCAGCGTGGCCAGGATGGCGTCCGGCCGCTCGGCCGCGATGACCTTCTCCACGAACTCCGCGGTGATGGGCTCGACGTAGGTGGCGTCGGCGAACTCGGGGTCCGTCATGATCGTCGCCGGGTTCGAGTTGACCAGGGAGACCCGCAGGCCCTCCTCGCGCAGCACCCGGCACGCCTGGGTGCCGGAGTAGTCGAACTCGCAGGCCTGGCCGATGACGATCGGGCCGGAGCCGATGACCAGAACGTGCTTGAGATCAGTCCTCTTCGGCATGGTCAGCGACCCTCGCTCATCATCGTCACGAACTCGTCGAACAGCGGGGCGGCGTCGTGCGGACCGGCCGCCGCTTCCGGGTGGTACTGCACGCTGAACGCGGGCACCTCCAGGGCGCGGACGCCCTCGACCGTGCCGTCGTTCGGGCAGTAGTGGCTGAGCAGCACGCGGCCGAAGTCGGAGGTGAACTCCTCCCCCGGCTCGCCCTCCAGCGCGAAGCCGTGGTTCTGCGACGTGATCGCCACCTTGCCGGTGGACACGTCGATGACCGGGATGTTGATGC
This sequence comes from Saccharothrix sp. NRRL B-16314, assembly GCF_000716595.1. Taxonomy (GTDB): domain Bacteria; phylum Actinomycetota; class Actinomycetes; order Mycobacteriales; family Pseudonocardiaceae; genus Actinosynnema. The sequence continues at coordinate 36,276 of NZ_JNXC01000018.1, read as the reverse complement.
CCCGGTGGCCGTAGCGCATCTTGTACGTGTCGCGGCCCAGCGCGCGGCCCAGGATCTGGTTGCCGAAGCAGATGCCGAACAGCGGGATGCGCCGGTCCAGCACGCCCCGGGTCAGCTCGACCGCGTGCGCCTGGGTGGCCGGGTCGCCGGGGCCGTTGGACAGGAAGACCCCGTCCGGCTTGACCGCCAGCAGGTCGTCCACGGTGGAGGTCAGCGGCAGCACGTGCACCTCGATGCCGCGGGCGGCCATCATCCGCGGGGTGTTGGACTTGATGCCCAGGTCCAGCGCGGCGACGGTGAACCGGCGCTCGCCGACGGCCTCGACCACGTACGGCTCGGCCGTGGTCACGTCGCCCGCCAGGTCGGCGCCCTTCATCGTGGGCGCGCTGCGGACCCGGTCCAGCATCTCCTCGACGCCGCCCAGGTCGTCACCGGAGAACACGCCCGCGCGCATCGCGCCCTGCTCGCGCAGGTGGCGGGTGAGCATCCTGGTGTCGACGCCGGCGACGCCGACGATCCCCTGGTCCACCAGCTCCTCGTCCAGGCCGCGCTTGGACCGCCAGTTCGACGGCACCCGCGAGGGGTCGCGGACGACGTACCCGGCGACCCAGATGCGGCCGGACTCGTCGTCCTCGTCGTTCCAGCCGGTGTTGCCGATCTGCGGCGCGGTCTGCACCACGATCTGGCGGTGGTAGGACGGGTCGGTGAGGGTCTCCTGGTAGCCGGTCATCCCGGTGGAGAACACCACCTCGCCGAGGCTCGCGCCGACGGCGCCGTACGCCTCACCGCGGAACACGCGGCCGTCCTCCAGGACCAGCGCCGCGTTCCTGTCGATCTTGCCGAGGTCGGTCATGCGGAGTCTCCCAGCGCTTGCACCCACTGCTCGTACACGTCCTTGTCGTCGCCCCGGAACCCGGTGTCGAGCACCTTGTCCCCGAGCCGCCAGCGCACGACCAGCAGGCCGTCCGCCGTCATCACCTTGCCCGCGAGGCCACGCGCCGTGCGGGCGCCCGTCACCTGCTCCACCGGGATCCACAGCGCGCTCGCGCCCGTCCGCTCGACCAGCACGCCGTTCTCGGTGAGCTTGAGCGCGGCCTCGGCGCGGTGGCCGATGTCGCCGACCGCGACCCGGTCCTGCCAGTCGTCGCCGATGGTGGTGCCGACGTAGACGCCGGTCGTCTCCAGCACCGTGGCACCGGTGTCGGCGGGCGGGCTCGGGAACTCCGGCAGCACCTCGGCCTGCACGCGGGCGCGGCGCTGCCAGCCGCGCCACATGCCGTACAGGCACAGCAGGAAGACGGCCAGCAAGCCCAAGGACAGCAACAACCTGGTCATGCCGGAATCCTTCCGCCGACGGCCGTCACGCGCCCGCGCAGCAGCGTCGCCACCACCGCGCCCGGCAGCTCCATGCCCTCGAACGGCGTGTTGGCCGCGATGCTGGCGAACGCCGCGCCGCGCACCGTCCAGGAGGCGTCCGGGTCGACCAGGGTCAGGTTGGCCGGCTCGCCGACCTCGATCGGACGGCCCTGGTCGGGCAGGCCCGCGATCTCGGCGGGCCGCTCGCTCATCACCCGCGCGACGCCGCGCCAGTCCAGCAGGCCGGTGTTGACCATCGTCTCGACCACGATCGACAGCGCGGTCTGCAACCCGAGCATGCCGGGACGGGCCGCGGACCACTCGCAGTCCTTGTCCTGCACGGCGTGCGGCGCGTGGTCGGTGGCCACGCAGTCGATGACGCCCTCGGCCAGCGCCTCCCGCAGCACCTTCACGTCGGCCGCCGTGCGCAGCGGCGGGTTGACCTTGTTGACCGGGTCGTAGGTGCCCAGGCGGTCGTCGGTCAGCAGCAGGTGGTGCGGCGTGACCTCGGCCGACACCTCCGTGCCGCGGGCCTTGGCCCACCGGAGCACGTCGGCCGTGCCGGTGGTGGAGACGTGGCAGACGTGCAGCCGGGCGCCCGCGTGCAGCGCCAGCAGGCAGTCCCGCGCCACGATCGACTCCTCGGCGGCGGCCGGCCAGCCCTGGAGGCCCAGCCGGGACGCCTGCTCGCCCTCGTGCGCCTGCGCGCCGACGGTGAGCCGGGGCTCCTCCGCGTGCTGCGCGACGACGACGCCCAGCGCCCTGCTGTACTCCAGCGCGCGCCGCATGATCAGCGGGTCGTGCACGCAGTGGCCGTCGTCGGAGAATACCCGCACGCCGGCCTTGGCCATCGTGCCCAGCTCGGCGAGCTTCACGCCCTCCAGGCCCACGGTGACCGCGCCGACCGGGTGCACGTCCACCAGGCCGACCTCGCGGCCACGGCGGGCGACGTGCTGGACCACGACCTCGTTGTCCGCGACCGGGTTCGTGTTGGCCATGGCGAAGACGGCCGTGTAGCCGCCCAGCGCGGCGGCGGCGGAGCCGGTGGCGATGGTCTCGGTGTCCTCGCGGCCGGGTTCCCGCAGGTGGGTGTGCAGGTCGACGAAACCGGGCAGCAGGACCGCGCCGTTCCCCTCGACCACGTCCGCTTCTTCGGTGATCCCACCGATCCCGGCGATCACGCCGTCGCGGATCAGCACGTCGACCGGATCACCCTCGCCGTACGGCCGTACTCCCCTGAGGATCAAAGAGATCGCGGGGCTACTCGTGTTCATCTGTTCGGTCGCAAGCTCCCTCACGGGGTTTCCTCCTCGTGGGCAAGCAGGTGGTAGAGGACGGCCATGCGCACGTGCACGCCGTTGCGCACCTGGTCGGTGATGGCGGCACGGGGCGAGTCGGCGACCGCCGAGGCGATCTCCATGCCGCGCAGCATCGGACCGGGGTGCAGCACGACCGCGTGCTCCGGCAGCAGCTTCAGCCGGTTCTCGCTCAGGCCGTAGGCGATGGAGTACTCACGGGCCGACGGGAAGAACCCGCCGTGCATCCGCTCGGCCTGAACCCGCAGCAGCATCACGGCGTCCTGGCTGGGCAGTTCGGCGTCCAGCTCGTGCGAGACGGTGACGGGCCAGCTCTCCACGCCCGTCGGCAGCAGGGTCGGCGGCGCGACCAGCGTCACGTCCGCACCCAGCGCGGTGAGCAGGTGCACGTTCGAGCGGGCGACCCGGCTGTGCAGCACGTCGCCGACGATCGCGATCCGCCGGTCCCGCAGGTCGCCGAGGCGTTCCCGCAGGGTCGCCGCGTCCAGGAGGGCCTGGGTGGGGTGCTCGTGCATGCCGTCGCCCGCGTTGACGACCGACGTGCCCGCCTCCCGCAGCCAGCCGGCCAGCCGGTGCGCCGCGCCGGACGCCGGGTGCCGCACGATGACGCAGTCCGCGCCCGCCGCGGCCAGGGTCAGCGCGGTGTCCCGCAGCGACTCGCCCTTGCTCACGCTGGAGCCGGAGGACGAGACGTTCACCACGTCCGCGCTCATCCACTTGCCCGCGATCTCGAAGCTCACGCGAGTGCGGGTGGAGTTCTCGTAGAACATCGTGATGACCGTGCGACCGCGCAACGTCGGCAGTTTGCGCACTTCACGGCCTTCGAGGGACTGCTTGAGGTTCGCCGCGGTGTCCAGGATGGCGGTCGCCTGCGCCGGGTCGATGCCCTCGGTGGTGAGCAGGTGCTTCACCGCAGCACCACCCCGTCCCGCTGGTCGAACTCCTCCAGCAGCACGTGGACCTCCTCGGTACGGGCCGTGGGCACGTTCTTGCCCACGTAGTCCGCGCGGATCGGCAGCTCGCGGTGGCCGCGGTCGACCAGGACGGCCAGCTGGACGGCCCGCGGCCGGCCGTGGTCGCGCAGGGCGTCGAGCGCGGCGCGGATCGTGCGACCGGAGAACAGCACGTCGTCCACCAGGACCACGAGCTTGTCGTCGACGCCGCCCTCGGGCAGCTTGGTCGCCTCCAGCGGGCGGGTGGGGCCGCGGCGCAGGTCGTCCCGGTAGAGGGTGACGTCCAGCGTGCCGGTCGGCACCTCGACACCGGCGAACTCGGCGATCCTGACGGCCAAGCGGCGGGCCAGCGGCGCTCCCCGGCTCGGAATCCCCATCAGGACTACTGCGGGTGCGCTCGGTGCATCAAGAGCGGTCTTCTCGATGATCTGATGGGCCATTCGGGCGACGGTGCGCGCGACGTCGCCGGCCGACAGGAGCTCGCGCTCCCGGGCCGGGTCCGTCGCGCCACGTTGACGTGGCGCCACGGTTGGACCTCCTTCCCCGCCTCGCTGGACGGGTCCTTAAAGGACGTCGGACACCCGGCTGCGACCGGGCTGACCAGGACCGTATCAGGCTCGGGCGGTCAATCTTCCGGGTGGTGTGCGTGGTCTCGCCCACCTGGGCCGGCGAGATCAGCTTGACCTGGTGACCACGGAGAGCAATCATTACTCTGCGTATTGATCTAAGCCTCCCCGCGGCAGTCCCCTACCGGCTGACGGGGCGAATGAACGGAGAACCGCCACATGGGCGACTACGCCAAGGCGCTGGGGGCAAAGCTCCGCGCGATCCGCCAGCAGCAGGGCCTGTCTTTGCACGGCGTCGAGCAGAAGTCCGGCGGTCGCTGGAAGGCCGTGGTCGTCGGCTCGTACGAGCGCGGCGACCGCGCCGTGACCGTGCAGAAGCTCGCCGAGCTGGCCGACTTCTACGGCGTCCCGGTGGCCGAGCTGCTGCCCGAGGGCCGGGTGCCGTCCGGCGCGGAGCCCGCCACCAAGATCGTCATCAACCTGGAGCGGCTGCAACAGCTGCCCGCGGAGAAAGTCGGGCCGCTGGCCCGGTACGCGGCCACCATCCAGAGCCAACGCGGCGACTACAACGGCAAGGTGCTGTCCATCCGGACCGAGGACCTGCGTTCGCTCGCCATCATCTACGACATGACCCCCGGCGAGCTGACCGAGCAGCTCATCGACTGGGGCGTGCTGCCCCCCGAGGCCCGTCCGGCCAAGGAGGACTGAACGCGGAAGGGCCACCCGCCGGTTCGGACGGGTGGCCCCTGCGCGGTGCTTGAGCGGGTGCCGGGCTGGTGCTCGAGCCGTCGGGCTAGAGCACGGCCCTGAGCTGGTCTGCGATGACCGCGATCCGGCCGAGCACACCGTTGACGAACCGCGGCGAGTCGTCCGTGGACAGGCCCTTGGCCAGCTCCACCGCCTCGTCGATGGCGACCGCGTCGGGCACGTCGGCCGCCCACAGCAGCTCGAACAGCCCGATCCGCAGGACCGCCCGGTCCACCGCGGGCATCCGCTGGAGCGTCCAGCCCTCGGCGTGCTCGGAGATCAGGTCGTCGATGCGCGAGCGGTGCGCCGTGACGCCTTCCACGAGCGTGATCGTGTAGTCGTTCACCGGCGGGACGTCCGTCGAACCGACCCGGTCCGCGATCAGCGTCACCGGGTCGACGCCACGCAGGTCCGCTTCGTAGAGGACGTCGAGCGCGCGTTTCCGGGCCTTGCTCCGTGCGCCCATCTCAGCCGTTCACTCGGCCGAGGTAACGGCCGTCGCGGGTGTCGACCTTGATCTTCTCGCCGGTCGTGACGAACAGCGGGACCTGGATCTCCGCGCCCGTCTCCAGCGTGGCGGGCTTGGTGCCGCCGGTGGAGCGGTCGCCCTGGAGGCCCGGGTCGGTGTGCTGGATCACGAGCTCGACCGAGGTCGGGAGCTCGATGTAAAGCGCGACGCCCTCGTGCATGGCGACGATCGCTTCCTGGTTCTCCAGCATGTAGTTCGCCGCGTCGCCGACCGTCTCGGCCGGGATGCTGATCTGGTCGTAGGTGTCGCCGTCCATGAAGACGAAGTCGGCGCCGTCCTTGTACAGGTAGGTCATGCCGCGCTTGTCGACGGTGGCCGTCTCGACCTTGGTGCCCGCGTTGAAGGTCCGGTCCACGACCTTGCCCGACAGGACGTGCTTCAACGTGGTGCGCACGAAGGCGCCGCCCTTGCCCGGCTTGACGTGCTGGAACGCGGTGACGGTCCACAGCTGGCCGTCGAGGTTCAGCACCAGGCCGTTCTTCAGGTCGTTGGTGGTGGCCACGGTGGTGGGCTCTCCTGTTGCGTGAGTGAGGGGACGTCGGCTCGGCCGACTGATCCGACTTCAGACGATCCGACTAGCAGAGCTCCACGAGCTCCTTCATGGTCAGGGTGAGGAGCTCCGGGGCGCCTTCGCGCACCACGAGCGTGTCCTCGATGCGGACACCACCCCTCCCGGCCAGGTACACACCGGGCTCGACGGTGACCGCCATACCGGGCAGAAGTGTACCGTCACCCGCCCTGGAGAGAGTGGGAGCCTCGTGGATCTCCAGGCCGACGCCGTGGCCGAGGCCGTGCACGAACTGCTCGCCGAACCCGGCGGCCTCGATCACGCCGCGCGCCGCCGCGTCCACGTCCGGGATGCGGGCCCCCGGTTCGAGCGCCGCCCGCCCGGCCGCCTGCGAGGTCGCGACCAGTCGGTACAGGTCGCGCTGCCAGTCCGCGGCCCGGCCGACGACCAGGGTGCGGGTCATGTCCGAGTGGTAGCCGTCGACCAGCGCGCCGAAGTCCAGCTTGACGAAGTCGCCGTCCTGGACCACGGCGTCCGTCGGCCGGTGGTGCGGCACCGCCGAGTTGGCGCCCGCCGCCACGATCGACTCGAACGAGGGACCGGCCGCGCCGTGGTCGAGCATGCGGCTCTCCAGCTCGCGGGCGATGTCCTTCTCGGTGCGGCCCGCGCGCAGGCCGCCGTGCTCGATGAGGTCCGCCAGCGCGCGGTCGGCCGCCGCGCACGCCATCCGCAGCGCCTCGACCTCGGCGTCGTCCTTGACCACCCGCAGCTGCTCGACCAGGTCGGACGCGCGGAGCAGCTCGACGCCGTGGCCGGCCTCCGTCAACCCGTCCAGGCCGTCCACGGTGACGTGGCCGCTCTCGAACCCCACCCGGTCCAGGCCCGCCTTCGACGCCCGCTCCACCAGCGCCACGTCGCACGGCCGGTCGATGACCCGTTCCAGGTCGGGCACCTGCGCCGCGGCCTGGGTGAGGTAGCGGCCGTCGGTGCAGAACACCGCGCCGTCGTCCGAGTCGGCGTGCACCAGCAGCGCCGCGTTCGACCCGGTGAACCCGGTCAGGTAGCGGACGTTCAGCAGGTTCGTCACCAGCAGGGCGTCCAGCTCCCGGTCCCGGAGCGTGGCGCGCAGGGCGGCGCGGCGAGTGGAGTGCGGCATACAGGCAGCCTAAGGCCCGGCGAGCCACCTCACACTGCCGCTCGATCGGGTGAACCGTGCTGGATCGTGCGACGTTTCTCGTGACTCGCCGTGCCGTCGTGCACGGCTCCTGACGAGCACTATGTGCGGCCGTCCGTCACCCCTAGGGTGGAACGCATGCGCACGTGGCTGGTCCGAGGTTTCTGGATGGGGTTGTTCCACGGCGGGGTGCAGACCGGCACCTCCGCGGTGAGCGTGCACAGCCCCGAGGCGGCCTCGTCGATCCGGTACATCGCGATCGCGCTGGTCGTCGTGATCGGCCTGCTGTGGGGTGCGCTGGACGCGTGGCGGCAGCTCGAAGGGCGCGGCATGGTGTGGTTCACCGCCGCCCTGGTGGCCGGGCCGCTGGCCGGGATCGCGGGCGTGGTCGGCCGGTCGCTGGTGGACCAGACCGGGCTGGAAGCGCTGTGGCCCGCGCTGACCGGCGGTGCGGCGTTCACCGCGCTGCTGGTCATGGCGACGGCGGCGGTCGGGATCGGCATCGGCAACGCGCTGCCCCAGCCGGACGGGTCGCGGCAGCCCGACGGGTCGCGTTAGCCCGACCCTTCCGGCCCCGTCAGCCCGACCCTGCCAGCCCGACCCGCCAGCCCGGTCAGCCCGACGGGTCGCGTTAGCCCGACCCGGCCGGCCCCGTCAGCCCGTCCGCCGTCAGCGGCGCAGGTCGCCGCCCTTCGCGTACGCCTCCCACGCGGCCTTCGTGACCAGCGTCGGCTCGGAGGAGTTCAGCGCGGTGATCTCGTCGGCGGCCGGACCCGAGCCGATGACCCACAGCTCGTCCGCGTCGTCGTCCCTGCTGAGCAGCAGCCCGATCCGGCCGTCGGGCGCGCGCAGCGCCTTGGCGCCCGCCGGGATGGTGGCGACGACCGGCAGCACGTCCACCACCGGAGGGCGCCGGTCCAGCACCTTCGCGGCCAGCCGGTCGGTCACCGAGCGGCGCTCGATCCGGATCACCTTGCCGCGCAGCACGAGGTCCATGGTGTTCCGCGGTGACGGCACGGCGAACCCGTGCAGCACCGCCGCCGACGACTCGTCCGTGCAGCCGGGCACGCCCACCAGGTCGAGGCCGAACTGCTGGAGGTCGGTCGGCGCGGCGGCCGGGCCGTCCACGGTCGCGCGGATGACGTCCACCGCGATCCGGCCGCACGGGTCCTCGCCCGACACCGGCGCGTGCCCGAGGGCGGTGCGGACCAGGCCGGGGCCTTCCCGCCACTGGCCGGGGATGTGCACCTTGGGGTGCGGGTTGGCGGTGAAATCCTTGTTCCAGAACGTCAGGGTGGTCCCCGCCTCGGTCTCGTGCGCGATGACGAACGCCCGCAGCACGTCGACGTACATCCAGTCGGCGCTGAACGCGTCGACCACCGAGCGGGTGCGCTTCGTGCGGGTGTCGGGCACGGACTGGAAGCCGTCGGGGCCGAGGGCCTGCACCCCGGAGGCGAACGTCGCGTCCTTCGAGCGCAGCACGAACTGGCCCGCGCCGTTCCACCCGGCCGCCTCACCGGTGGTGTCGGTGAACATCAGGTAGAACCAGTCCTCCACGACCAGCACCGACGGCTGGCCCGCGCCGTAGGTGTTGTCCCGGGTCTTGTCGTAGGACGGGCTCACGATCGGCGCGCCGCCCGCGGCCCGCGCCCACGACAGGCCGTCCGTGCTGGTGGCGACGCCGATGGCGTTGCCGTGCGCGTGGTCGCCCGCCGCGCCGGTGTAGTAGAGGAAGTACGTGCCGCCGATCTTGACCACCGACGGGTCGCAGGTGTGCACGCCGTCGAAGCCGGTGACGCTGCCGGACAGCACCGGCATGGCCGGGGCGCCGTTCGGCGCGACGAACGGTCCGGCCGCCGAGCCGCTCTCCGAGTAGAGCAGGTCGTCGCCGGCGGGCACGGCGGCGCCGAGCTGGCTGCACCACCACATCCGGTGCCGCCCGCCCTCCAGCAGGACCGTCGGGCCGTAGTTGTACGGCGAGTCCCCGCCGCCGTAGGCGACCACCGCGGCGCTCCACCGGCCGCGGTCGGTGGCCAGCGCCACCGGCGCGGGTCTGCGGGTGCTGCTGGGTGCGCTGCCGGTCGTGCTGTCGCTCGTCGCGGCCGGGCTCGACGCGCTGCTGCTCCCGGAGGCCTCCGGTGCCGGGTCCGCTGCACCCGGGGCGCAGGCCGCCAGCACGGTGACGACGAGCGCGGACCCGAGGAACTTCGCCGCTCCGGGACTGGCCATGGCGGGGCGGATCTCCACTTCTCCAGACGGATGCACATCGGGACACGGCGCGCGGGGATTCGGCACAACGCCCGGTGTCGTAACAGTGTAGAGATCGACTCGACCGTTCGGTTGTCAACCGGACGAGGCCACCAGCTCCACTTCGAAGCCGTCCGTGTTCTCCAGGTACCCGGCGTAGTGCTCCGGGCCACCCGCATGGGGATACCGGTCCGCGAACAGCGGCGACCACCCGTGGTCGGTGGCCGCGCTCACCAGCCGGTCCACCTCGGTCCGTTCCGCCACGTGGAACGCAAGGTGGTTGAGGCCGGTGCCGAGGCGGTGGTGTGCGTCCATCGCGGGTGACTGCTCGACCACCATGTAGGTGGGGCCGAGCCGCCAGCTCACGCCCGCGGGCCAGCGCTGGTACTCGGCCCAGCCCAGTTCGCCGAGCAGCCAGCCGATGCTCTGCTCGGCGCGGGCCAGGTCGGGCACCCACAGTTCGACGTGGTGCAGGTGCCCGGCGCTCATCCCGGCTTCGCGGCGGGCGTCACAGCAGGACGCTCCCACCCGACCTCGGCTCGGCCGCCACCGCGGAGTAGGCCGCCGCGATCAGCGCCGGGTCCGGGCCTTCCAGCCGACCGGGCTTGGCCAGGCCGTCGAGCACGACGAACCGCAGCACGCCGGACCTGGTCTTCTTGTCGGACCGCATGCCCTCCATGAGCTGGCCGAGCGCGTCCGGGTCGTAGCCGGTCGGCAGGCCGAGCGACGTGAGGATCGAGCGGTGGCGGTCGGCGGTGGCGTCGTCCAGCCTGCCCGCGAGGCGGGCCAGTTCGGCGGCGAACACCAGCCCGACGCTGACCGCCGCGCCGTGCCGCCAGCGGAACCGCTCGCGGCGCTCGATGGCGTGCGCGAGGGTGTGGCCGTAGTTCAGGATCTCCCGCAGGTCCGATTCACGCAGGTCGGTCGACACCACGTCGGCCTTGACCTGGATCTTGCGCCGGACCAGCTCCCCGATCACGTCACCGGTCGGGTCCAGCGCGGCCTCGGGGTCGGCTTCGATCAGGTCGAGGATCACCGGGTCGGCGATGAAACCGCCCTTGACCACTTCGGCCATGCCGGCCACGAGTTCGTTGCGCGGCAACGTCTCCAGCGTGGCCAGGTCGACCAGCACCGCGTTCGGCTCGTAGAACGTGCCGACCAGGTTCTTGCCCGCGTCGGTGTTGATGCCGGTCTTGCCGCCGACCGCGGCGTCCACCATCGCCAGCAGCGTGGTCGGCACGTGGACCAGCTTCACGCCGCGCATCCACGTGGAGGCGACGAACCCGGCCAGGTCGGTCACCGCGCCACCGCCGAGGCCGACCACCGCGTCGGTGCGGCCCAGGCCCATCCGGCCGAACACGTCCCAGCAGTACCCGGCGACCCGCAGGTCCTTGCCGTCCTCGGCGTCGGGCACCTCGACGCGGTGCGCGTCGATCCCGGCCTCGGCCAGCGCCTCCCGGACCGCTTCGGCGGTCTCGGCCAGGGTGGGCGTGTGGACGATCGCCGCCTTGGCCGTGCCCTTCAGGGTCTCCACCAGGTCGCCGAGCAGGCCGCGGCCCACCACCACGTCGTACGGTCGTTCCGCGGCCACGCGGATCCGCACCGGCTCGCCCATCACCACTCCCCTCGTCGGGTCACCATTCGACCACGTCCGCTCCGAGCGCCTCGGCGCCCCACACCCCGGCCAGCACGTCGGCCTGGGCCTTGACCGCCCGGCGCGCCGCGCCCTTCACCTTCGACCAGCCCTTGACCTGGAACGTCACCGTCCGGCCGCGGAACCCGTGCCGCCACGTCCCGGCCACCCGGCCGTGCAGGACGAGCGCGCCGGGGCTGCCGACCGGCCGCCACACCTGCCGGGCCACGTCCGGGTCGGCGACCAGGTGGCGCGGGCCGAGGAGGTACGGGTCGCGCGGGAACAGCAGCAGGCCGGCGGGCGGGTCCGGTGCTTCGCGCACGTCCTCGTGCGCCAGCAGCAGCCGCTTGCCGTCGACCCGGACCGGGCGCAGGTCCGGCCAGGCGTCCTGAGGTCCCGCGCCGAGCCACTTCTCCGCGTCCGCCTTGGCGAACGGGCCCACCAGCCGCGCGTAGTCCCGCAACAAGGTCGGTTCGCCGGGCGCTTCGACCGGTGGTTTCGCGGTCGGGCGGCGGAAGGTGAGCTTCGCGCCGAGGTGTTCCAGCTCGATGCCCGCGAGCAGCGTGCCGAGCCGGAACACGTTCTCGATGACGTGCTCGACCCCGCACCCCGGGCAGTGGGGCCTGACGACGTCTGGCAGACCCGGGCTGATCGCCGCGGAGAGCTCGCCCTTGGTGGCCGTGTCGCCGGGGAACTCGCGGTGCATCGCGTCCACGACCAGGTCGACGTGGTCCAGGTCGGGCACCGGGAACGCGCCGCACCACGCGGCCAGCTGCTCCGGCGTGCGCGGGCGGAGTTGGCGGCGCAACGCGGGCAGGTCCTCGCGGCGGTGCAGGTGGGGCGCCCCGCGCAGGCTCAGCACGCGGGCCAGGTCCTCGGTGCCCTCGCGACGGCCTCGGACGCCGAGCGCCGCCGCACCCGTCTTGGGCGGGCTGTCCACGACGCCCAGCGCGAGCACCGCGTCGGCGTCGTCCCCGTGCAGGCCCTGCACGGCGGCGCGGTGCGCGAGGACCCGCGCTCCCGTCAGTTCCACGGACCCATTCTCACCGGATCGGGTCGTGTCAGGCCTGGTGGGCGAGCACGGCGTCAACCACCTGCTCCGGGGTGAGGTCGTCGGTGACGACCTCGATGGTGGCGACCTCCCGGTACAGCGGCAGGCGGGCGTCCAGCAGGGACTTGAACGTCGCCCGCGGGTTCACGCCGGCCAGCAGCGGTCGGGCGGCGGACATGCCGGTGCGCTTCACGCCCTCGGCCATGCCGACGTTGAGGAAGACGACGGTCTCACCGGTCAGGCGGTCGCGGGTGGCCGTGGACAGCACCGCGCCGCCGCCGAGCGCCAGCACGCCGTCGTGGGTCTTCAGGCCTTCGGCGACGGCTTCCTCCTCCAGCGCGCGGAAGGCGGGCTCGCCGTCGCCGGTGAAGATGTCGGAGATCGGCTTGCCCGCGGTGGCCACCACGTCCTCGTCGGTGTCGCGGAAGCCGATGCCGAGGCGTTCGGCGAGCAGCTGACCGACCGTCGTCTTCCCGGCGCCGGGCGGGCCGAGGACGACGAAGCGGGGGCTCACAGCCCTTCCCAACGGGCTTCCAGCGCCTCCAGGTAGGAAGCGACGTTGCGCCGGGTCTCGGCGATCGAGTCGCCGCCGAACTTCTCCAGCGCCGTCTCGGCCAGCACCAGCGCCACCACGGACTCCAGCACCACGCCCGCGCGCGGCACCGCGCACACGTCCGAGCGCTGGTGGATCGCGACCGCGGGCTCACCGGTTCGGACGTCCACAGTGGACAGAGCACGGGGGACGGTCGAGATGGGCTTCATGGCCACCCGGACGCGCAGCGGCTCGCCGTTGGTGATGCCGCCCTCCAGGCCGCCGGCCCGGTTGGACCGCCGGGTGACGCCCTTCGGCCCGGTCCCCCGGTCGATCTCGTCGTGCGCCTCGCTGCCCCACCGCTCGGCGGTGGTGAAGCCGTCGCCGATCTCCACGCCCTTCATCGCCTGCACGCCCATCAGCGCGCCGGCCAGGCGGGCGTCGAGGCGGCGGTCCCAGTGCACGTGCGAGCCGAGGCCCGGCGGCAGGCCGTAGGCGATCACCTCGATCACCCCGCCGACGGTGTCACCCGCCTCCTTGACCGCCTCGACCTCGGCCACCATCGCCTCGGTGCCGCGCGGGTCGAAGGCCCGGACCGGGCTCGCGTCGACGGCGGCCAGGTCACCGGGGCCCGGCACGGGGGCGTCGGCGGGGGTCTTGGCCTTGCCGATGGAGACGACGTGGCTGACCACGTCCACGTCGAAGACCTGCTTGAGGAAGTGCCGTGCGACCGTGCCGAGCGCGGTGCGGGCGGCGGTCTCGCGGGCGCTGGCGCGTTCCAGCACCGGTCGGGCCTCGTCGAAGCCGAACTTCTGCATGCCGGGCAGGTCGGCGTGGCCGGGGCGGGGCCTGGTCAGCGCCTCGTTGCGGCCGGTCGGCTTGAGCAGGCCCGGGTCGACCGGGTCGGCGGACATCACCGTCTGCCACTTGGGCCACTCGCTGTTCCCGATCCGGACCGCGACCGGGCCGCCCTGGGTGAGCCCGTGGCGGACGCCGCCCAGGATCTCGACCTCGTCGGCCTCGAAGCCCATCCGGGGGCTGCGGCCGAAGCCGAGCCGGCGGCGCTCCAGTTGAGCGGTCAGGTCGGCAGTGGTGACCTCGACCCCGGCGACCATGCCTTCCAGCACGGCGACGAGGGCCGGTCCATGGGACTCCCCAGCGGTGATCCAGCGCAGCACACGGCGAATCCTTTCACAGTGTGAATCCAGGCCGGGAGAGCCCAGGTGGGAGACCACGGGGCCGTCCCGTCAGGTGGGACCGCCACCGGCTCGGCGCGGCGTCCTTCAGCCGGCGGACACGGCGACCAGCCACGTCGCCGCCAGCAGGCCCGGTCCATGCGGGACGGTGGTGGACGGCCACCAGCTGCCCAGGACGACGGTGATCACGCTCGCCAGCAGCGCGCCCGCCGGTAACGCGAGCCAGGACACCGAGGCCAGCACCGCGCCCAGCGGGCCGGCCAGCTTCACGTCTCCCCCGCCCATCGCCGACGGCGCGACGACGCGGACGAGCAGGTGGAAACCGCCGAACACCAGGCAGCCCGCGAGGGCGCGCCCCATGTCCGCACCGCACAGCCACAGCGTGAGGCCGACCACCGGGTACGCGGGCAGCGTCAGGGCGTCCGGCAGCCGACCGTGACGGAGGTCCGTCACGGTCAGCAGCACGCCCAGCCACCCCAGCAGCAGCGGCACGGGGAGCCAGTGCGGAGGGGACAGTGATCGGGCCGCGAGCCACAGCACGGCGGTCGGCACCGCGCACCACAACCAGCACACGTCGGCGCCTCGGGGAAGGCGGCGGAGCAATCCGGCACCGAGAGCGCCGGCCAGGAAACCTGAGATGACCATGCACCCAGCGTGGCGATGTGGACACTCCTGGTGCAACGAGGAAGGCGGATGAATCGTCCATTCATCCGCCTTCGCCCGCCTCGCCGAGGAGTCGACCCGTGCGGAGGATCAACCCCGCCGGTTCACCGCCGCCGATTCACCGCTGTCGCTTCACCGCTGTCGCTTCACCGCTGTCGCTTCACCGCTGCCAGGAGAACAGCGCTTCTCCCGCCACCACCGGACCACCGGCCTGGTCCAGCAGCACCTCCGGCGCCGCGTCCAACGCGATCACCGGGCAGATCGGCGCGAACCCCGCCGCCTCCACCTCCGCCGGGTCCCACGTCACCACGACCTGTCCCGCGCGCACCGCCTCGCCCTTGACCACGTGCAGCGCGAAGCCCTCACCCTTGCGCTTCACCGTGTCGATCCCCAGGTGCACCAACACCGCCGCGCCGTCCGGGGTGGCCACCACGAACGCGTGCGGGTGCAGCGTCACCACCGTCCCGTCCACCGGGGACACCACGTCGGCGCTCACCCGGTCCGGCTCCACCGCCACGCCCGGACCCACCATGGCCTGCGCGAACACCGGGTCCGGCACCTCGGTCAGCGGCACCACGCGACCGCTGACCGGGCTGGCCACGCGCAACGTCACAGCAGGTCCTCGATGTCGCTGGCGATGGTGTCGGCCTCCGGGCCCACCACCACCTGCACGACGTTGCCCGAGCGCATCACACCGTGCGCGCCCAGCCCCTTCAAAGCCTTCTCGTCCACCAGGGAACCGTCCTCCAGCTCACAGCGCAGGCGCGTGATGCACGGCTCGATCTCCACGACGTTGTCCGCACCACCGAGCGCGGCGAGGATCCGCTCCGCCTTGTCGTCCGCCACTTGAAGTCCCTTCTCGACACCTGGCCTGAGGGTGCCACCGCTCGGGCACGGTCCCGTAACGGCGGTTGACACCCGGTTGGCGAGCGGAGCATCCTCCCCGTCACCAACTGGTCTAGACCGGAAAGTACCAATCCGGGATTGACGACGCGAGCACCGGGGAGGTGTCGTGAACCGCGCCGAGATCGCCACCGAGATCGTCGAAGGGCCGAAGCCCAAGCACGCGCAGCTCCGCGACATCCTGCGGCGCATGGCCGAGCACGACCTGCCGCCCGGCTCCCCGATCCCGTCCGAGCGCGACCTGGCCGAGCGGTACCGCGTCTCCCGCATCACGGTCCGCGCCGCGGTCGGGCAGCTCGTCGCGGAAGGACTCCTGACCAGGGCGAAGGGCCGCGGCACGTTCACCGCCCGACGCCGGCTGGACGTCCAGCTGTACCTGGAGTCGTTCACCGAGGACATGCGTCGGCGCGGTCTCACCCCCGCGACCGAGGTGCTGGCCTGCGCCGAGGAGGTGCCGCCGCCCGACGCGGCCACCGCGCTCGGCCTGCTGCCGCACGAGCCGGCGTGCAAGCTCGTCCGCCTGCGCCGGGCCGACGGCGTGCCGCTGGCCGTCGAACGTGGTTGGTACAACCCGCGGGTCGTGCCCGACCTCGACCGGCACGACCTCACGACCTCGCTCTACACCCTCATCGCGGACCACTACGGCGTTCAGCTCGACCACGCGGCGCAGACCGTGTGGGCCGAGGCCGCCGACCCCGAGACGGCGAAGCTGCTGGGTGTTCGGGCCGGCAGCCCGCTGCTGGTGTTCCACCGCGTCGCCGGCTCACGAGGCAGGCCCGTGGAGGACATGACGTCCTGGTACCGGGGCGATCTCTACCAGGTGACCATGCAATTGGACCGGACCGTCCCGGAATCCGGCCCGCACCACTCCGCCAAAGGAGGTACCCCATGAGCGCCAGCGCCCCACAGGCGACCGGCGGTCGTGAGATCAAGGGACTGGCCGGGCTCCAGCGCTTCGGTCGCAGCCTCATGCTGCCGATCGCCGCGCTGCCGGTCGCCGCTCTTCTGCTCCGACTCGGCCAGCCCGACCTGCTCGGCAAGGACGGGCTCGGCTGGAACGCGGTCGCCGGTGTCATCGGCGGGGCGGGCGACGCCCTGTTCGCCAACCTGCCGCTGCTGTTCGCGGTGGGTGTGGCGATCGGCTTCGCCCGGCGAGGTGACGGCTCCACCGCCCTGGCGGCGGTCGTCGGCTTCGTGGTGACCGAGGCCGTGTTCAAGGCGATGTCGCCGCTGGTGCTTCCGCTGCCGGAAGGCGCTGCCGCGGACGCCAAGCAGGAGCTGATCAACTACTCGGTGCTGACCGGCATCGTGGTCGGTCTCATCACCGCCGTGCTGTGGCAGAAGTACCACCGCATCAAGCTGCCCGCCTACCTGGCGTTCTTCGGCGGCCGGCGGTTCGTGCCGATCATGGTCGCGGGCGTGATGATCGTGGTCGGTGTCCTCATGGGCCTGATCTACCCGTGGTTCGACGCGGGCCTGACCTGGGTCGGCGAGAGCATCTCCGGCAGCACGATCATCGGCGCGGGCGTCTACGGCACGATCAACCGCCTGCTGATCCCCCTCGGCCTGCACCACATCCCGAACACGTTCATGTGGCAGGTGTTCGGCGAGTACGAGGGCAAGACCGGTGACATCCAGCGGTTCTTCGCTGGCGACCCGTCCGCGGGCACGTTCATGACGGGCTTCTTCCCGATCTTCATGTTCGCCCTCCCCGCGGCGGCGCTGGCCATCGTGCACACGGCCCGCCCCGGCCAGCGGAAGATCGTCGCGGGCATCATGGGCTCGGCCGCGCTGACCGCGTTCATCACGGGTGTGACCGAACCGCTGGAGTTCGCGTTCATGTTCGTGGCGTGGCCGCTGTACGTGATCCACGCGTTCCTCACCGGCACGTCGCTGGCCATCAGCAACGCGCTGGGCATCCACGACGGGTTCGGGTTCTCCGCGGGCGCCATCGACTACGCCCTCAACTTCAACATCGCGACCAAACCCCTGCTGATCCTGGTGCTGGGCGTGATCTACGCGGCCATCTACTACTTCCTGTTCCGCTTCGTCATCACGAAGTGGAACCTGAAGACGCCGGGGCGCGACGAGGACGAGGATCCGGAAGCCGACCAGAGCGTCGTCGACGACGCCGAGGCCACGTCCGGCAAGAACGGCAAGAACGGCAAGAAGGGCCGGCGGGACGCCACCGCGTCCTGATCGGTGACGGGAAGACGAGAGGACGGGTCATGCCTGAGCGACGGGTCACCGTGGCGAGCAAGGTCGGACTGCACGCACGCCCTGCCGCACTCCTGGCGAAGGCGGCGGCCGGGCAGTCGGTGACGGTCACCATCCGCAAGGACGACGGCCAACCGGTCGAGGCGGCGAGCGTGCTGAACCTGATGACGCTCGGCGCGATGCACGGCGACGAGGTCGTGCTGGCCGCGGACGGCGACGGTGCGGACGCGGCGCTGGAGGCGATCGCCGAGATGATCGCCACCGACCTGGACGAGGGCTGATCCCCTCGACACCACCGGCTGGGCCCTGCTCGCACCCTCGCGCGGGCAGGGCCCAGTGGCGTCTTCACGGTGTCCGAGCGTTGGGTTCGCGTGTTCTGAGCGTTGAACTCACGCGTTCCGAACGTAGGACACGGTGGTTCTGAACGTAGGACTCTCGGGTTAGCAGGGGAGCGGGAGGAGGTTGTCGGTCGCCTCGCGCAGGGCGGCGCGCATGGCTTCGCGGGGTGCCGGGAGGCCGGTGAACTGCTCGGCCTGGCCGAAGGCCTGGTGCAGGAGCATGTCCAGGCCGGTGGCCAGGGTGCGGCCCCGCTTCTCCACCGCGCAGGCCAACGGCGTCGGCCACGGGTGGTAGATGACGTCGAGGACGGTGGGCGCCTCGGCCAGCGCCGCGGCGATCGGCTCGGTGGCGGCCGGCGGCACGGTGCTGACCAGCACGTCCGAGGACGACGCCAGCGCGGCGAAGTCGGCGGTGTCCCACGTGACGGTGTCCAGGTCCAGGCCGAGGCCGGACGCGCAGGTTTCAGCCTCCGCGGCGCGGGAGGCCGAGCGGACCACCAACGAGACCGACCGGACGCCCACGGACGCCAACGCCACCAGCGCGGCCGTGGCGGTGCCGCCCGCGCCCAGCAGGACGGCACGCGTGCCCGACGTGAAGCCGCACACCGCGCGGAGAGCGCCCAGCACCCCGTCCACGTCGGTGTTGTCCGCACGCCAGCCGTCGGCGACCGGCACCAGGGTGTTCGCGGCGCCCACCTGGGCGGCCCGTTGGGTGGACGAGGTGGCCACCGCCAGGGCCGCCCGCTTGTTGGGCATGGTCACCGACAGACCCGCCCACGACGAGTCCAGCCCCGCCACCAGGGCCGGAACGCCGTCCGCCGCGCACTCGACCCGCGTGTAGGTCCAGTCGGACAGCCCGAGCGCCGAGAAGGCGGCGTTGTGCAGCACGGGCGACAAGGAGTGGGCCACCGGCGAGCCGATGACCGCCGCACGGCGCGTCACGTCAGAAGACGCCGTCCGCGCGGGCCTTGTCGACCAGCACCAAGTGCTCCTCGTACGTGTTCGTGAAGCACGTCGTGCCGTCCTTCTCGCACTTCACGAAGTACATCCACGGCCCCTCTTCGGGCGCGATCGCGGCGGCGACGGCCTGCTGGCCGGGCGAGCCGATCGGCGTCGGCGGCAGCCCCTTCACCTGGTACGTGTTGTAAGGCCCCGAGGCGTAGCGGTCCTCGTCGCTGGTGGTGACGATCGGCCGGTCGAGCTTGTAGTTCACCGTGGAGTCGAACTGCAGGATCTGGCCCTCCGCGAGCCGGCTGTACACGACCCGCGAGATCTTGCCGAAGTCCTCGGTCAGGCCTTCCTTCTCGATCAGGGACGCGATGACCAGCACCTCGTACGGCCGGAAACCGGTCTTCGTCGTGCCGCTCGGGATGCCGTACCCCTGCAACCGCGACAGGGACGTGGCGATCACGCTCTTCAGCACCTCGGTCGCTTCCGCGCCCGGCTTCACGTGGTACAGGCCGGGCACGATGAGGCCTTCGAGCCGGTTCTCCTTCGGCGCGTTCACCACGTCGCCCAGCGCCCACTCGGGGATGCCGAGCGCGGCCGGGTCGGCGTTGTCCGCCGCTTCCCGCAGCTGCTGGAGCGTCACGCACTTCTTCGTGCCGTCCAGCTCGACGCACGACGCGTCGGACAGCTGCGACAGGATGCCCTTGGTGACGGAGCCGTCCAGCGCGGTGATGTCGTGCAGGACGTTGCCGCCCTTGACCTCCAGCGGCACGACCTTCGCCGCCGGGTCCACCATCCGCGAGACGGCGGCCTCGCCGGACATCTTCGTCTTCATCAGGTAGAAGCCGGGCTGGATGGCGGTGACCCGCCCGTCGTCCGCGCCGGCCTCGGTGAACGCCCGCGAGCTCGCCACCACGCCCTGGTCCTTGAGCGTGGTCGCGATGGTGGTGACCAGGTCGCCGTCCTTGACCTCGACCACCACGTCCGCCTCGCCCGCGCCCGCGAAGTCGTCGTACGAGCCGATGCCGCTCAGCGTCTTGTACCCGTAGTACGCGCCGACACCGCCACCGGCCAGCACGAGCGCCACGACGACCCACAGGATCGTGCGCTTGCGCCTGCGCTTGGCCCGACGGGCGGCAGCGTCGTTCTTGCCGCGAGCACGCTCGTCGTGGCGCGCGTCGGGATCGGTGAACAACCCGAGGTCGTCGTTCACGAGCCGTCCTTAGCTCCGGGGGCCCGCTCCTCAGCGGCGCGGGCCACGTGTCGCGCCCGTCCGTCCAGCCAGGACTGCAGGATCTCGACCGCGGCAGCCTGGTCGACGACGGCGCGTTGCTTCTTGCCTCGCACCCCTCGCTCGGCGAGCACCCGGCTCGCCGTGACGGTGGTCAACCGCTCATCGGTCAGCCGCACCGGCACGGGGGTGACGCGCTCGGCCAACGCCGCAGCGTACGCCGCCGCCGCCGATGCCGCAGGCCCGTGCTTGCCGGCCAGCGTGCGTGGCAGTCCGACCACGACTTCCACCACGTCGTGCTCGGTGACGAGAGCCGCCAGATCGGCCAGGTCCCGGCCGGTCTTCACGTCACGTCCCAGGGTAACCAGCGGCGTCGCGAGGAACGCGCCGGGATCGCTCAGCGCGACCCCGACGCGGACCGCGCCGACGTCGACGCCCAGCCTCCTGCCGAGGCCGGGGTCGTCGACGCCGGGGCGATCAGCGCTGCTCAAGGGCGCGGTCCACCTCGGCGCGGAGGGCGGTGATGGCCTCGGCGACACCGCCGGGGTTCGTGCCGCCGCCCTGGGCGAGGTCCGGCTTGCCGCCGCCGCGACCGCCCACGGCCGGGGCGAACGCGGGCATCAGCTTGCCGGCGGCCAGGCCCAGGTCACGGGCGGCGGCCGTGGTGGCCACCACGAAGGCGACCTTGTCGCCGTCCGGGGCGAACAGGCCGACCACGCCGGGCTTGGCGCCGAGCCGGTTGCGCACCTCGCCGGCGATGGTCCGCACGTCGGCGGCCGACGTGCCCGCCGGCAGCTCCAGGGCCACCAGGGCCACGCCGCGCACGTCCAGGGCCTGGTCGGCCAGGGAACCGGCGTCGGCGACGAGCTGGGCGGCCCTGACCTTCTCCAGCTCCTTCTCGGCCACCCGCAGCCGCTCCACCAGGGCCTCGACCCGGGCGGGCACCTCGGCGTCGGGCACCTTCAGCATGGCGGCGACGTTCTGCACCAGTGCCCGCTCCTGGGCCAGGTACTTGAACGCCTCGATGCCGACGTAGGCCTCCAGGCGGCGCACGCCGGAGCCGATGGACGACTCGCCGATCATCGTGACCGGGCCGATCTGGGACGAGTGCTCGACGTGCGTGCCACCGCACAGCTCGCGCGACCACGGTCCGCCGATCTCGACCACGCGCACGGTCTCGTCGTACGTCTCGCCGAACAGGGCGACCGCGCCCATCTCCTGGGCGCCACCCATGTCGGTGTACACGACCTGCACCGGCAGGTCCTTGCGCACGGCGAGGTTGGAGACCTCTTCGATCTCGCTGCGGGTCTCCTCGGAAAGACCACCCGTCCAGGCGAAGTCCAGCCGCAGGTAGCCCGGCTTGTTGTACGAACCGCTCTGGAGGGCGGACGGGCCGAGCACCTGGCGCAGGGCGGCGTGCACGACGTGCGTGCCGGAGTGGCCCTGGCGGGCGCCGATGCGCCACTCCGGGTCGACCCTGGCCTCGACGTGCTCGCCCTCGGCGATCTCGCCGCTGATCACGCGCACCTGGTGCACCCACAGCTTGCGGGCCACCTTCTGGACGTCCACGACCTCCAGCTCGGCGCTGCCGGACACGATCACGCCGGCGTCGCTCTCCTGGCCGCCGGACTCGGCGTACAGCGGCGTGCGGTCGAGCACGACCTCGACGATGTCGCCCTCGCGGGCCGACTTGACCCGCTTGCCGTTGCTGACGATGCCGCGCAGCGTGGCCTCGCTGGCCAGCTCCTGGTAGCCGGTGAACTCGGTGGCGCCGAGTTCGAGCAGCTCCCGGTACACGGTCTGGTCGCCGTGCCCGGTCTTCTTGCCGGCGGCGTCGGCCTTGGCGCGGGCGCGCTGCTCGGCCATCAGCTTCCGGAAGCCGTCCTCGTCCACGGTGAGGCCCGCCTCGGCGGCCATCTCCAGGGTGAGGTCGAGCGGGAAGCCGTACGTGTCGTGCAGCTGGAACGCCTTGTCACCCGGAAGGGTGGCCCGGTTGTCGGCCTTGACCTCGGCGGCGGCCGTCTCGAAGATCCGCGAGCCGGCGTCGAGCGTGCGGAGGAACGTGTCCTCCTCGGCCTTGAGCACCTGCTGGATCCGGGCGAAGCCGCTGACCAGGTCCGGGTAGGCCGGGCCCATGGCGTCGCGGACGATCTCGGCGAACGTCACCAGCACGGGCTCGGTCACGCCCAGCAGGCGGGCCGAGCGGATGATGCGGCGCAGCAGCCGGCGCAGCACGTAGCCGCGGGCCTCGTTGCCGGGGGTGACGCCGTCGCCGACCAGCAGCACACCGGACCGGGCGTGGTCGGCGATGACGCGGAAGCGGACGTCGTCCACCTCGTTGGCGCCGTACTTGCGGCCGGACAGCTCCTCGGCCTTCTGGATCACCGGGCGGACCAGGTCGGTCTCGTAGACGTTGTCCACGCCCTGGAGCAGGGAGGCGACCCGCTCGATGCCCATGCCCGTGTCGATGTTGCGGGTGGGCAGCTTGCCGATCGGCTTGTGCCCCAGCTTGGGGCTCAGGTCGCCGCGCACGTCCTGCATGAAGACCAGGTTCCAGATCTCCAGGTACCGGTCCTCGTCGGCCACGGGGCCGCCCTCGCGGCCGTACGCCGGGCCGCGGTCGTAGTAGATCTCCGAGCACGGGCCGCCGGGACCGGGCACGCCCATGTCCCAGTAGTTGTCCTTGCCGTCGCGGCGCTGGATGCGCTCCTGCGGCAGGCCGGCGACCTTCTGCCACAGCTCGATGGCCTCGTCGTCGTCCAGGTAGACGGTGACCCAGATGCGGTCGGGGTCGAAGCCGTAGCCGCCGTCGTCCTGGGACTTGGTGATCAGCTCCCAGGCCAGCCGGATGGCGTCTTCCTTGAAGTAGTCGCCGAACGAGAAGTTGCCGGCCATCTGGAAGAACGTGTTGTGCCGGGTGGTCTTGCCGACCTCGTCGATGTCCGGCGTGCGCACGCACTTCTGGATGCTGGTGGCGCGCTTGAACGGCGGCGGGGCCTCACCGAGGAAGTACGGCTTGAACGGCACCATGCCGGCGTTGACGAACAGCAGGTTCGGGTCGTCGAGGATGAGCGAGGCGCTGGGCACGTACTTGTGGCCGGCGCGCTCGAAGTGCTCGCGGAAGCGCTTGATGATCTCGTGGGTCTGCACGGGTCTTGATCCTTCGGGAGGGTGGCGAACCTGGGCGCGGTGAGGCGACCGACGGGGCTGTCCGCCTCAGTCGATCGCCCGGCGCGCTCGCCGACCCGGCGTGACGCCCGTCTGACGTGCCACGGTGTCGTGCAACTCGTCTTCGCGCTCGGACATCCCGGCGCGCACGTCGGCGCCGAACGAGCCGAGGGCGCCGGCCAGCTGGCGCAGGCCCTGCCCGACGTTCTCGCCGATGCCGGCGGGCGTGGCGGCGTGCGCGGCCTGACCCGCCTTGCGGCTGGCGGCCACGCCCGCGGCGATACCCAGTCCGAACCAGAACAGCCGACTCATCGCCTACCCCTGCGTCGCGTGTGCTTGTTGGGCGCTTCCTTCGCCGCGCGCCGGGCGCGGACGGCCTTGCTCACGCCGTAGGACAGCGCGGCGGCCTTGACCAGCGGCCCGCCGAGGGTGGCGGTGAACAGCGAGGTGAGCGCGGAGACGTTGCCGGTGACGGCGCGGGCGTTGGCGGTGATCCCGTCCACCCGCTCCAACTGCGTGTTCACGTGCGAGATCGTCGTGTTCGCGCCGGTGAAGAGCGGATCGCTGTTCTCGTGCGCCTTGCGGATCGCGACCGTGGCCTCGTCCAGCGTCCGGCCCAGCTTGATCAACGGGATCGCCAGCAGGAGCACAAGCAGCACGAACGCACCGGCGGCGACCAGCGCGGCGATCTGCCCTGGCGACACGGATCCTCCTGGATGGATTGCGAGGCTTGATGGTGTCCTCGAACGGTGGTCAAGGTTACCGCGCCGCCCTCGGCGGCCTCGAACGAGATCAGCGGTGGGCGCGTGGGTGCCGTGCCAAGGGTTGGGACGGCCGCCCAAGTCCCCCCATTTGGCGTCGATTCGATCGTGGTCGCGGCGGCTAGCGTTGGTCGCGCAGTGATCGTCACGTCACACGTCGTCACGCAGAGCTTGACAGACACGACACCGAGTAGATGAGGTAAGCCTAACCTTAGTCGAATCGGAGGTGCCGTGTTCGCCGTCAGTTCCGCCGGCCGGTCGATCCGGGCGGGCCGACCGATCCCGCCCGGCCCGCCCGCCGACGTGCTGGCCGAGGCGCACCGGCTGCTCGGCGAGCTGTCCGAGCACGGCATCGGCGCGGACGCCGCCCTGGCCCGCGTCACGACCGCACTCGCCGCCGGCGGTGTCGACCTGACCAGCCCGTTCGCCGCCGCCCACCTGCAACCGCCACCGCTGGCCGTTGCCGTGTCCGCGGACGCCCTGGCCAGCGCGGGCAACGCCTCGCTGGACACCTACGACTCCGGGCCGGCCGCCATCGCCGTGGAGCGGTGGGTGGTCGCGGCCCTCGCCCGCTTCGCCGGGTTCGACGCGGAGGCCGACGGCGTGTTCACGCCGGGCGGCACGCTGTCCAACCTGACCGCCCTGCTGCTCGCCCGGGACGCGGCGGCGGCACGGCTCGGCGTCGACGTGCGGTCCGACGGGGTCGCGGCGTTACCCGATCCGGTGGTCTTCTGCTCGGAGCTGGCCCACTTCTCCGTGTCGCGGGCGTGCGCGGCGCTGGGCATCGGCGAGCGCGCCGTCCGCGCGGTGTCGGTGGACTCGCACCGGCGGATGAGGCCGGACGCGCTGGCGGCGATGCTGAGCGCGGGCGGCACGCCGGTGGCGGTCGTGGCGACGGCGGGCACCACGGACTTCGGCTCGGTCGACCCGCTGCCGGAGCTGGCGGCGCTCGCCCGCGAGCACGGCGCCTGGCTGCACGTGGACGCGGCGTACGGCTTCGGCGCGGTGTTCTCGTCGAAGCTCGCGGGGCTGGTGGACGGCCTGGCGCTGGCCGACTCGGTGACCGCGGACCTGCACAAGATCGGCTGGCAGCCGGCGGCGGCGAGCGTGCTGCTGGTGCGCTCGGCGGCGCTGTTCGGCCCGCTGGAGCGGTCGGTGGCTTACCTGAACCCGGAGGACGACCGGGCCGAGGGCTACGACGGCACGCTCGGCCGCTCGTTGCAGACCACGCGCCGCCCGGACGCGGTGAAGGTGGCCGCGACGCTGCTCGCGCTGGGCCGGGCGGGCCTGGGCGCGCTGGTGGACCGGTGCCACGAGCTGGCCGGCCACGCCGCCGCGCTGATCGCCGCCGACCCGGCGTTCGAGCTGGTCGGCGGCGCCACGTTGACCACGGTGGTGTTCCGGTACCGGCCGGCGGACGACTCGGTGGCGGACGAGGTGAACGCGCGGCTGCGGCGGGCGCTGCTGCGCGCGGGCGAGGCCCTGATCGGCCGGACCCGGGTCGACAAGGTGACGTGCCTGAAGTTGACCCTGCTGAACCCGAACGCCCGGGAGTCGGACCTGGTCGCGCTGCTGGCGCTGGTCCGCGCGGCCGGATCCGCCGCCGAACGACTCGTGGAGGGAGCGGCATGAGACCAGACCCGCTGGAAGGCGACGCGCGGGCGACCGCGGAGCACGCGCACCTGGAGGCGCTGCTGCGGTGCTGGGTGCGGGAGCGGAACGTGCCGGTCGCGGACCGGGTGCGGATCGACGTGCTGGGGCTGCCGTTGGAGGCGGAGGTGCGCTACGCGTCGCCCGCCGGGCGGCACCGGTTCGGGGCGGTGACGCTGGCGGGCAAGCCGGTGGACCCGGTGGTCGCGGTGGCGCTGGTGGGCGCGGAACTCGGCGGTGACACGGCCGACCTGGTCGAGCGCACGGCCGAGTCGGTGCGGCGGGTGGCCGGGTTCGTGGCCTACCGGCGCCGTGCGCCCGTGGGGCCGGCGGACCGGTTCCTGGACGCCGAGCAGCGGTTGATGCTCGGCCACCTGCACCACCCCGCGCCGAAGAGCCGGGACGGCCTGTCGGACGCGGACAACACCCGGTACGCGCCGGAGCTGCGCGGCTCGTTCCCCCTGTTCTGGTTCTCGGCGGCCGAGGAGGTCGTGTCGCACGGGTCGGTCGCCGGCCCGGACGCGGTGACGCTGATGTCGTCGCTGGCCGGCCGCAGCCCGGAGAGGGGCCGGGTGCTGGTGCCCGCGCACCCCTGGCAGGCGCACGACCTGCTGCACCGGCCCCGGATCGCGTCGTTGGTCTCGCGCGGGCTGCTGGAGCCGCTGGGCGAGTTCGGGCCGGCCTGGTCGCCGACGTCCAGCCTGCGCACGGTGTACCGGACGGGCGCTCCCGTGATGCTGAAGCTGTCGCTCGGGCTGCGGATCACCAACTCGCGGCGCGAGTCGACGTCGACCGAGCTGCGCCGGGGCTCGGAGGTCCACCTGCTGCTGGAGTCCGGGTACGCCTCCGGCACCGAGAAGGCGCACCCGGAGTTCGGCGTCGTGCGCGACCCGGCGTGGATCGCGGTGGACGAGGGCGGCGAGGTCACCGGGCTGGACGTGGCCGTGCGCGAAGTGCCGGAGGACATCGGCGATTCGCGCTGCCTGGCCGGGATGGTCGCGCCGAGGCCCGGTATCGGGCGCTCCCTGCTGGGCGAGCTGGTGCTGCGGCTCGACGCCGCCGAGTGGGTCGCCGACTACACCGACCACGTGCTGGCGCCGATGCTGCGGCTGTACGCGGAGACCGGCATCGGGCTGGAGGCGCACCAGCAGAACACGCTGGTGCGCCTGGACCCGGCGGGACGGGTCGTCGGCGGGAGGTACCGGGACAACCAAGGCTACTACCTGGCGTCCTCGCACCTGCCGAGGGTCCTGGAGCGGCTGGGCGCCGCGGAGTCCACGCTGGCCGTCGTGGACGACGCGATCGTCGACGACCGGCTCACCTACTACCTGCTCCACAACCAGGCGCTGGCGGTGATCGGGTGCATCGGCGTGGAGGGCCTGGCCGACGAGCGCACCCTGCTGCGCGTGATGGCGGCACGGCTGGAGGCGGCGCTGCCCGCGCTCGCCGAGGCGGGTCCGGACGGCGACCGGCTGGCCCGGCGGTGGCTGGAGGCCGAGGTGCTGCCGTGCAAGGCGAACCTGCTGACCAGGCTGGAGGGCATCGACGAGGTGCTGGCGCCGCTGGACGCGCAGTCCGTGTACTTCGACGCGCCGAACCCGTTGCGGGAGGGCAGGTGCGCCCGGTGAGCCACCTCGACGCCTACCGGCCGACCGACGACCTGTCCGCGGTGCCGGGTCCGCCGCTGCCGGTCCTCGCCGACGGCTGGCACGCCCGCGCGGTCGACCCCGACACCCCCGACCTCGACCTGGTGCACCGCTGGATGCAGGCGCCGCACGTGGCCGCGTTCTGGCACCAGGCGTGGCCGCGCGACCGGTGGGAGGACGAGGTGCGGCGGCAGCTGTCGGGGCGGCACTCGCTGCCGGTGCTGGCGAGCCGGGGTGACGACCCGGTGATCTACCTGGAGGTGTACCGGGCGGCGCGGGACGTGGTCGCGCAGGTGTACCAGGCCCGGCCGCACGACATCGGGCTGCACGTCGCCGTGGGCGAGTTCGGGATGACCGATCGCGGGCTGGTGCGGGCGTTGCTGCCGGTGCTGACCGAGGCCCTGTTCGACGCGGACCCGCGGTGCACCCGGGTGCTGCTGGAGCCGGACGTGCGGAACCGGCGGGCAATCGCCTCGTTCACCGCGGGAGGGTTCGCGGCGGTCGGTGAGGTCTTGTTGCCGGACAAGGTCGCCCTGCTGATGGTGCGGACCCGGTGATCGCCAGGGGGGCGGTCGCCGACGTGGTGGCCGTCGGGTGCGGTCCGTTCAACCTCGGCCTGGCCGCACTGGCGTCCACTGTGGACGATCTGGACGTGGTGGTGCTGGAGGCGCGCCCGGAACTGCGCTGGCACAGCGGGATGATGTTCCCGGACGCCGTGCTGCAGGTCAGCTTCCTGGCCGACCTGGTGACGTTGGTCGACCCGACGCACCCGCTGTCGTTCCTGGCCTACCTGCGGGACGCGGACCGGCTGTACCCGTTCTACGTGCGGGAGAGGTTCCACCCGACCAGGCGCGAGTACGAGGACTACCTGCGGTGGGCGGCGTCCCGGCTGCCGGTGCGGTTCTCGCACCCGGTCACGTCGGTGCGGTGGGCCGACGACCGGTTCGTGGTGTCCGGGGAGCGGTTCTCGGTGGAGGCGCGGCACCTGGTGCTCGGTGTGGGCACCACGCCGTTCGTGCCGCCGGCGTTGGCGGGGCTCGGCGACCGGCTGGTGCACAGCTCCGACTACCTGCACCGGGAGGTTTCCGGCGATCGGGTGACCGTGGTCGGGTCGGGGCAGTCCGGTGCGGAGATCGTCCTCGACCTGGTGCGGCGCAACCCGGACGGCGGCCCGGCGGTGGCGTGGCTGACCCGGACGCCGGTGTTCGCGCCGCTCGACTACACCAAGCTGGTGCTGGAGATGACGACGCCGTCGTACGTGCGGCACTTCCACTCGCTGCCCCAGGAACGGCGGGACGCGCTGCGGGCCGAGCACTGGCGGCACTACCGGGCGATCTCGTCGGAGACGCTGGAAGAGCTGCACGACCTGCTGTACCGGCGGGAGTGGGAGCACGGGCTCGCGCCGGTCGAGCTGCGGCCGGGCGTGGCGGTGGTGTCCTCGGAGGTCGAGTCGGGCGAGGTGGTGCTGACGTGCGTGCACCGGGACACCGGCC
Organism: Saccharothrix sp. NRRL B-16314; assembly: GCF_000716595.1. Taxonomy (GTDB): domain Bacteria; phylum Actinomycetota; class Actinomycetes; order Mycobacteriales; family Pseudonocardiaceae; genus Actinosynnema. Next base: position 7,450 of record NZ_JNXC01000018.1, on the reverse strand, counting down.
GGACGTTCCGGCACCACACCGACCTGGTCGTGGCGGCCACCGGGTACCGGCAGGCGCCGACGCCGTTCCTCGCGCCGCTGGAACCGCTCGTGCACCGGGACGACCAGGGCCGGTACGTCGTCGCGCTCGACCACTCGATCTCGCTGGACCCGTCCGTCACCGGCCGGGTGTTCGTGGCGAACGCCGACCTGCACAGCCACGGCGTCGCCGCGCCCGACCTCGGCATCGGGGCGGTGCGCAACGCGACCATCGTCAACGCGGTGACCGGCCGCGAGGTCTACCCGCTGCCCAAGCACACCGCCTACACCAGCTTCAGCGCCCCCGAGGGCTGCGGGCGACCGGGAGACGACCTTGAGTGACCTGTGGCGCGAGTGCTCGGCGGCGTTGCTGGCGAAGGCGATCGGCGAGTTGTGCTTCGAAGGGCTGCTCGGTCCCGCCGCGCTCGGCGGCGGCGGGTACGAGCTGCGGTTCGGCGACGCCGTCTACGCGTTCTCCGCGACGCGGACGGCGTTCGGCGGGTGGGCGGTGGAGCCGGGATCGGTGCGCCGGGCGGCGGCGGGCATCCTCGGTGACGACGTGGTCGAGCCGTGCGACGACGTGCAGCGGTTCGTGGTGGACGCGTTCCGGCACCTGCGGGTCGACCCGGCCACGACCGCCGGTTTTCTGGCCGAGGTGACGGCGACGCTGGCCGCCGACGTGGCGCTGGCCTCGACCGCGCGGCCGGCGGCGGAGCTGGCGTCGTTGCCGCAGGCCGAGCTGGACGGGCACCTCACCGGGCACCCGTGGCTGATCGCGAACAAGGGTCGGGTCGGGTTCTCGGCGGACGACCTGGCGCGGCACAGCCCCGAGTCGCGGGTGCCCGTGCGGCTGCCGTGGGTGGCCGTGCACCGGGGGTCCGCGGAGTTCCGCGGCACGTCGGAGCTGTCGGAGGAGGGCGTCCGCGCGCGGGAGCTGGACCCGATGACGGTCGAGCGGTTCACCGAGGCGTTGCAGGAGGCCGGTGTCGACCCGGCGGCCTACGTGTGGCTGCCCGTGCACCCGTGGCAGCTGGACCACGTCGTGCGGACGTTGTGGGCGCCGGAACTCGCCACCGGTCGGCTGGTCGAGCTGGGCGAGGCGCCGGACTGGTACCTGCCGACGCAGGCGATCCGCACCATGTCCAACGTGGACTCCCCGGGCCGCTACCAGGTCAAGCTGCCGCTGAAAATCCTGAACACGTCGGTGTACCGGGGTATCCCGCCGCACTGCACGCTGGCCGCGCCGGTCGTGACGCAGTGGCTGGCCGGCCTGTGGCAGGCGGACAAGCTGATCGGCGAGTGGGGCACGGAGCTGTTGGGCGAGGTCGCTTCGGTGACGGTGCGGCACCCGCAGCTGTCACGGGCGGGTGACGTGCCGTACCAGTGGCTGGAGACGATGGGGTGCATCTGGCGTGCGCCGGTGGCGCTGCGGCCCGGCGAGCGCTCGTGGTCGTTGGCGGCCCTGCTGCACGTGGACCGCGCCGGTCGGCCGCTGGTGCTGGAGCACATCGGGGACACGGACCCGGCGGTGTGGTTCGCGGCGCTGCTGCGGGCGCTGTTCCGGCCGTTGCTGCACGTGCTCTACACGTACGGGATCACGTTCAACCCGCACGGCGAGAACGTCGTGGTGATCACGGACGGGGACGGCGTGCCGACCAGGGTCGCGCTGCTCGACCTGGTGGACGACGTGAACGTGTCGGTGGACCGCGTCCCGGCGCGTGGCCTCGAACCGGACGCCCACGACCCCGTGCTGCCGCGCAAGCCGTGGCCGGTCCTGCGCCAGTACATCGTGGACGCCCTGCTCGTGGGCGTCTTCCGCCCGCTGTCCCGCCTGCTGCCGCTGTCCGAGGACCGGTTCTGGGGCATGGTCCGCGGCGAGGTCGACGCCTACCGCGACCACTTCCCCACCCTGGCCGGCCGGATGGACGAGGGCTCGCTGACCGTCCGCGACTTCTTCCGCTACCCGCTGAACAGCTACCGGATCACCCTCGGCTACCAGGACCTGACCGCCCGCCCGCCGGTGCCGAAGACGGGCACCCTGCCCAACCCGCTGCACGACGTGCGGCCGATCCCACCGCCCGACGGCTGGTGAAACTCGGCCGCCTCGCCCGGTATCCCCGGCCGGGCGAGGCGGCCGGAGTCCTAGAGGCGGGCGAGGGTCAGGTAGGCGAGGCCGAAGTGGTCCCGGTAGCCCTTGAGCCAGCCGTCGCGGTGGTCGTCGACGATCGCGCGGACCTCGTCCGCCTGCGGGTGGTCGGGGTGGTCGAGCAGCCAGCGTTCCCGGGAGGCGCACCAGCGGGACTCGAAGCTGTCCCACTCGTCCAGGGTCGCGGTGGCCAGGTTCAGCAGCCGGTAGCCGCAGGTCATCGCCAGGTCCACCAGCTCGGCGAGAGTGCCGAACCCGTCCTCTCCGAAGATCTCGGCCGACCGCGCGTTGGGCGGCTGCTCCCAGAAGCCGTCACCGAGCAGCAGGGTGCCGCCGGGGCGGAGGCGGGCGTGCATGGCCTCCAACGTCTGCTTCGTGCCGCCCCAGGCGTGCGACGCGCCGATGGAGATCACCACGTCCGCCGGCTCGGCCGCCCAGGTGGTGACGTCCGCCAGGTCCAGTGTGACGCGGGACGCCAGGCCGCGGGCCTCGACGTTCGCCCGGCCGCGGGTGATGGCGTACTCGTCGCTGTCGACGCCGAGCCCGCGCGCGTTCGGCTCGTGCTCGACCGCCCTGAGCAGCAGTTCCGCCCAGCCGCAGCCGTAGTCGACCACCGTCGCGCCGGGACGCAGGTGCAGGCTGTTGATCAGGTCGTGGGCCTTGCCGTCGGACAGGGGGGTGTTGAAGTCGAGCAGGGCATGGCCGTTCAGCGGCACGTCAGTCACGGGGCACACCGTGTCAGAACGCGCGCGGATCGGAAATGGATTTACTCCTCGCCCCGGACCACGCGGCGCAACTTCGGCAGGCGTTCGGCGATCACGCGCTCCGCGCCACGACCGGTCGGCTGGTAGTAGTCGCGGCCGACCAGGTCGTCCGGCGCGTACTGCTGGGTCAGCACGCCCTCCGGCACGTCGTGCGGGTAGCGGTAGCCCTGGGCGTTGCCGAGCTTCGCCGCGCCCGCGTAGTGGCCGTCGCGCAGGTGCGCGGGCACGGAACCGATCGCACCCTTGCGGACGTCCGCCATCGCCTCGCCGATCGCGGTCGTCACGGCGTTCGACTTGGGCGCGGTGGCGAGGTGGACGGTGGCCTGTGCCAGGTTCAGCGCGCACTCCGGCAGCCCGATGAGCTGCACGGCCTGCGCCGCGGCCACGCACGTCTGCAAGGCGGTCGGGTCGGCCATGCCGACGTCCTCGCTGGCGTGGATCACCAGCCGCCGCGCGATGAACCTCGGGTCCTCCCCCGCCTCGATCATCCGGGCCAGGTAGTGCAGCGCGGCGTCCACGTCGGAACCGCGGATCGACTTGATGAACGCGCTGGTCACGTCGTAGTGCTGGTCACCCTGCCGGTCGTAGCGCACGGCCGCCTTGTCGACCGTCGCCTCCAGCGTCGCCAGGTCGAGCACGCCGCCCGCGCCGACCGAGTCCGCCGCCGCCTCCAGCGCCGTCAACGCGCGCCGGGCGTCACCGCCGGCCAGCCGCACCAGGTGGTCCTCGGCGTCCGGCTCCACCGTGATCGAGCCGTTCAGGCCGCGTGCGTCCTCGACCGCCCGCCTGACCAGCACGCGCACCGCGTCGTCGGACAACGGCCGCAGTTGCAGCACCAGCGACCTCGACAGCAGCGGCGAGACGACGGAGAAGAACGGGTTCTCCGTGGTCGCCGCGACCAGCAGCACGATCCGGTCCTCCACCGCGCCGAGCAGGGCGTCCTGCTGGGTCTTGGAGAACCGGTGCACCTCGTCGATGAACAGCACGGTCGACTCGCCGGAGCGGACCAGGCGGCGACGTGCATCCTCGATGACCGCGCGCACCTCCTTCACGCCCGCCGACAGCGCCGACAGGGCCGAGAACCGCCGGCCGGTGGCCTGGGAGACGAGCGTGGCGAGGGTCGTCTTGCCGGTGCCGGGCGGGCCGTAGAGCATGATCGAGGCGGGCGACGAGCCCTCGACCAGCCGGCGCAGCGGCGCGCCTGGTCCGAGCAGGTGGTCCTGCCCCACGACCTCTTCCAGCGTGCGCGGGCGCAGCCGCACGGCCAGCGGCGCGTTGGCGGCGATGCGGGCGGCCTTCTCCTCCGGGTCGACGCCGAACAAACCCTCGTCGAACAGCCTTTCGGTCACGTGTTCGACTGTAGCTCTCCTGTGCACAGCCGCTGTCCGAGCGTGCAACGCCGGTTCCGCCGCAGGTCGTGGGCGGTGCAGGGTGGCGGCATGAGCAAGCTGAGTCCGGAGCAGGTCGCCCGGCACGCGCACGACGCGGGGTTCCGCGGGCAGGACCTGACGATCGCGGTGGCGGTCGCGCTGGCCGAGTCCGGCGGTGACCCGCGGGCGCACAACGCCACCCCGCCGGACGACTCGTACGGCCTGTGGCAGGTCAACATGCTCGGCGCGATGGGGCCGGCGCGGCGGCGCGAGTTCGGGCTCGACTCGAACCGGGAGCTGTTCGACCCGGCGGTGAACGCGCGGGCGGCGAACAGGATCTCCGGTGACGGGCAGTCCTGGACGCCTTGGACGACGTACACGAGCGGGGCGTACAAGCGGCACCTGGACGAGGCGCGGCGGGGCGTGGACGCGATGAAGCGCGGCGGCGCGAGCGGTGGCGGCGGTGGTTCGGGCGGTGGCGGGTCGCGCGGCGGTGGCGGGTTCTCGGTCGACGTTGGCGTGCTGCGCGACTACGCGCGGCGGACGCAGGGCACCGCCGACGACCTGACCGCGCTCGGCCGGCGGCACGTCCGCGAGGTGCGGGAGATCGCCGAGGACAGCTTCGGGCGCATCGGCAGGCAGTCCGGGTTCGCCGCCGCGCTGGACGACTTCGGCGCGGCGCTGCGCAAGCAGGTCAAGGGCGTCGCGCGCAACACCGACGCGCTGGCCACGTCCGCCTCCCGTTCCGCCCGGTCGTACCAGGAGCAGGACGAGGACACGGCCCGCGCGGTCACCGGCGGAGGAGAGGCGTAGTGGACACCCGCGAGATGGCACGGCACTTCGCCGAGAGCATGATCGGCCACCGGAACTCGTTGGCGGGCAAGGCGGAGGACGCGGTGAAGGTGCAGTACGCGCTGAACCGGACCGCGTCCGGCCTCACCGACCGGCACGAGGACCAGACCAAGGCCGCCAAGACGGTGCTGGAGCACTGGAAGGGCGACAACTCCGAGGGTTTCGAGAAGCGCTCGAACCGGCTGGGCAGGCAGCTGCGGGTGACCGCCGACGCCGCCCGTGACGCGGAGGAGATCGTCGCCGGGGTGACGAGCGCGTTGACCACCGGTCACGCGCGGGCGCGGCGGGCCGTCGAGGAGTACCTGGACCGGGCGAGCGGGCTGCTCGACGCGGGCAAGGCCGTCGGCACGCAGGCCGCGCTCCTCAAGGCCGTGGCCGAAGCCGCCGACCTGGAACCGGGGTACACCAAGGAGACCAGGGCGACCGTCCGGCACGTGCGGGGCGAGATGGAGGACGCCGCCCGCAAGCTGCGTGCGTTGGAGAAGGAAGTCGAGCACGACGGCATCGCCGACAGCCGACCGGAATCACGCCGCGGTCGCACCCAGCCTTCGCACGCCCGCGACCGGGGTCGGTCCCGCACGATCATCTCGGCCGCCCGGCGTGAGCTGGGCACCCGCGAGAACCCGCCCGGCAGCAACCGCAACCCGTACGGCCCGACGGCGGCGTGGTGCTCGTCGTTCGCCACGGCAATGTGGCGCAAGGCCGGGGTGGACATCCCGGTCCTGCCGTTCACCGGTGACGTGTTCCGCTGGGGGCAGCGGAACGGGAAGGCGTACACGAGCCTGAGCGCCGCGCGGCCGGGAGACGTGCTGCTGTTCGGGACCGGGCCGGGCAGCACGGCGACCAGCAAGCACATCGGGATCGTGGAGAAGGTCTCCGACGGCACGGTGACGCTGATCGAGGGCAACTCCGGTGACAGCGTGCGGCGGAACACGCACAAGCTCAGCTCGGCGACGTTCTACGGAGGGGTGCACCCGTGATCACCGGCAGCGCGCACGACCCGGACACCGGGATCGCGGTCGAGGTCGGCCCCGGTGGTGGGCTGCGGGACCTGACGCTGGACGCCCGGTCGCTGCGGCTGGGGCAGACCCGGTTGGCGAAGGCGATCCTGGCCCTGGTCGACACGGCCACGGCCCGCGCGAACGCCCGGGTCCACCGCTCCCTCGGTGACGTGAGTGCCCTGGGGCTGGCGGTGGGGACGCGGATGGCCGAGTCGGTCGAGGACACGACTCCCGAGACGTGGCGGGTGTGATGGGACTCGATGTGACGGAAGAGCTCGGTGTGATGGGGGATCGTGTGATGGGCCTCGGTGAGCGGTTGGACGCCATCCGGCGGGAGGCGTCGGCGTCCGGGGTGACCGTGGTGGTCGACCTGCACGGCAGGCCCGTCGATCTGGAGTTCACCCGTGAGGCGCTGACCCTGCGGCCCGACGAGCTGGCCGGTGTCGTCCGCCGCCTGGCCGACGAGGCCGCCGCGGCGGCGGTGGCGGATGGCATGGCGGTGGTGAGCGAGGTCGTGCCCCCAGAGTGGATTGATCAGGCGTTATACCCGGTCGCGTGATGATCCGGGAATGCCTGTTCGAATACCGTTGGGGCCATGGATGTTTCGCCCGTGCCGCTGCTGACCGAGGACGACGTGTTCGCCGCCGTCGCCGCGGTCGAGGCGTCCGCGCGGGCGTTGCACCGGCGGCGGCTGGAGTTGCTGTCACAGGTGTTGCGGTGCGGGTATGACCTGGACGCGTACCGGCGGTTGGTGCGGGCGAACCCGGCGGAGGTGAAGCAGTGGATCGCGCAGGTGGAGTTGTACCTGCCGCTGCCCGACTGGTCGCAGGAGACGTTGGTCGAGGCGGCGCGGTCGGTGGAGCCGAAGGTGATCCGTCAGCTCGCCGACCGCATCCGCGACCGGATCGAGCAGGATTCCGTGGACGAGTTGGACGAGCCCGCCGCCGAACCCGGGGATGTGTTGTACGTGCGGGACCTGCCGGGTGGGCGGGTGGAGTTCTGGGGTGAGTTGTCGGCGGAGACCGGCACCCGGTTCACCGCGATGCTGGAGCCGTTGGCGACGCCGCGTCCGGAGGGGCCGAAGGACCGGGCACACCGGTTCGGTGAGGCGTTCGCCGACGTGATCACGCTGGCGTCGCGGTCGGGTGATCTGCCGTCGGAGGCCGGGGAACGGCCGCACATCAGCGTCACCCTCGACCTGGAGACGTTGCGGCGGGGTGTGGGGCACGCGGTGCTCGACGGTGACCGCTATCTGAGTGCGGCGCAGGCGCGGCGGATCGCGTGTGACGCCAAGGTGATC